>JAVBLC010000016.1:0-51369 GCA_031553805.1 Rikenellaceae bacterium
GGCTTCCCCGATCCTATGGTAGTGGAGCTAATCAATATGCGGCCCGTCCATTTCTCCGGCGAGCTGTATTCCGCTGAACATAAAAAGAGCTTCCCTGCCGAGCGCTCCACCGCCCAAATCGAAAAACACCCCGACGGCTCCGGCCGCTTCCGGCTAACCATCAATGGGACAGATATTATCCAATGGTTCAGACAGAAGTTCGACGAACTGCAACAAAAACTAGGGGTGAGTCTGCACCATATACCTAATACGAATAAGGGGATTAAGATGTAGCATATTGCTATGTTACAACTTATTTGCTACATTTGTCATAACGCAATCATTAATTAGAGGCATTAGCCTTGTAACAAATAGAAATTATGGCATTTGATGCAAAAGTCTTTAAGGTCTTAGTAGCCTCTCCTGCAGATATTGGAGAGGAACGCAATGTCGTTCCTGAAGTCATTAATGAATGGAACGCTATTAATGCCGCCAGCAGCAGGGTAATTCTAATGCCGGTCAAATGGGAAACGCATTCGGCTCCATTATTAGGGGATAGACCTCAAGCCGTAATCAACAAGCAATTAGTTCAAGATTGCGATATGCTTGTTGGTATATTTTGGACAAGGATAGGAACGCATACAGGTGTCGCAATAAGTGGAACGGCCGAAGAAATTGAACAATTCGTTGAGCTAGAGAAGCCTGTTATGTTGTATTTTTCTCAAGCCCCAGTAGAGCCAGATAAGATAGAGCTTAGTCAATTCACAATATTGAAGGCTTTTAAAGAGAAAATGAGGCTACAAGGCCTAACAGAGTCTTATCAAAATATTCACGATTTTCGCCAAAAATTCTCTCGCCAGTTAAGCATAAACATAAGTAACACTATTAATGCGGCACTAGAGATCAATAAGGCTGAAGATAAGCAAGAGGTCGCTACAGATCAGGAAATTATAACTGAACCAAGCAAAACAATCATTGTTGCAGCAACTATTCACCCTATTCAAGACGGTAGTAAAAAGCCTTTGACGCCCGAACAGGTTGATGAATACCTAATTAAGGCAGTCCAAAGTGTGGCAACCACAAATGGCTGGGCAAGAATTGCTGCGGTAGGTTTGTATTTGCAGACATATACCCCAGTAGATTACCATGATTTTGGGTGTTCTAAACTACAACCATTTCTTAAATCCAGAAAACTATTTGAGTTTTCAACCGAAAAAGGGCATCCAATATTACGAGTAGTAACCAAATAGCTATGAAAAAACTCATATACATTCTTCCAATCCTTGTCCTATTGCTGAATGCGTGCGACAATAATACACCGGCTTATCTTTATAGAATTAATGTAAATGGACAATATGGCTTTATCGACAGTTTAGGTAGGGTATCCATTGAACCCAAATATCTGTATGCATCTGATTTTAAGGAGGGATTGGCACTTGTTATTGTGGATCCTTCAAGCAAGGATATGAATAACCCGGATACACATATCTTAAAGTATGGGTTTATCGACCTTAATGGCAAATTGGTAATAGACACAATGTTAGAACTGCGTCTTGATTCTCTGGAAAATGCAAATAGAGATTGGAATATTAAGCCTTTATTATTTTCTGAGGGTTTAGCCGTATTTCAATCTTCTAGTACGGGAAAGTACGGCTACATAGACTCTCATGGCAATGAAATCATTGCACCCACGTATACGAACGCTGCACAGTTTAGTGAGGGATTAGCCTCAGTTAATATAGCAGAGAAAAACACCGTTGAAAGGAGAGGGTATATTAATAAAGCTGGTGTTCTTGTGATAGATACTAAATATAGTATGGCTAAAGACTTTTCTGAGGGCCTTGCGAGTGTATGCATTAGTAATCTTGCAGAGCTTGTTCCTGAAATAGAGAAAATTGAGCTTAATGAGTCAATTGTCGTAACTCCAAGTTTCACCTGGCTGGTTATTAATACATCTGGGAATATGGTAAATGGTCCATTTGACGGAAGTTCTCATAGATTATATAGCTACGCAGATGGTTATTGCCCTGTAGAATTCCATCAATGGGGGCCTAGCATAGGATGGAATTTTATAGACAAGAAAGGTAATTACCTCTTTCCGGATGGATACATAAACGATGTAACTCGATTTGCAGATGGATTCGCGGGTGGTCAGCAAAATGATGGTAAGTGGGTCTTTATGGATAAATTTGGCAAAGTACGGTCTAGGCTCTTCGATGAGGTAAAGCCATTTTCCGATGGTTTGGCGAGTGTAAAAGAAAACGGTAAGTGGGGTGTTGTTGATACATCATTCAATCTCGTAATACCGTGCAAATATGATGATTGCGGCCTTTTTTACCGAGGCTTGGCGACATTTACCATTAATCATAATTCATTGGTTATTGATGGATACTTCGATAAGGATGGTCGGATTGTGTGGCAGACAGAGCATCACGACATACACAAAGCAATAAATTAAGCAAATCATTAATATATAGAGATATGAGGATTGAATTTTCAATTATATGCTTGTCATTTATTTTGACGGGATGTGTTTCCCAGCCAGAGTATGATCGAATTAAGAACGAAAATGCTGCTCTGAAATCTCAAATTGAGAACCTTGAAGCAGAATTATATATTATTAAACCACGATACGAGGCTTATGTAATCGCTGAGATGCAACGAAATGCAAGAAAACAGTATACAAATGCGGATGCATTAGATTACCTTACAGACTTTTATAAATTTTATGCTCGTGATATGATATTTAGAAAGCCCATTGTTCGACAGATTGATGACAATAGATTCGAGGTTGCGCTAGAGCAATGTGTCAATAAACCTGAGTTTAAGAATAATAATTTCTTCTGGCAATCAATGGTGCATAGTCTAACTATAAATGATGATGGGACATATAAGATAGCCAATATGACTTATCATAAACAAAAATAAAACCTAGTTCCATCCCATCACCCGTTGTTCGCAAAGGTTTTGTATTTCCATAAGCTATGAAAGGCCGGGGCCGGCTACGCCGGTTCCTACGGAAGCCTTGCATAGCTTATGGAAATACAAGTGCTGAACGCTACCAACGAGCAATGGGTAGGTGTGGTCGTGAGTCGGCGCACAATCCAACTTTTTCAAAAATATTTTCACAAAAACGAAGACCTGCGGTCGTGGTGCGGTCGCGGAGAGAAAAATAAAAACGCTTAATCGCTATAAATTAGTCGATTAAGCGTTTTTAACAGTACCCGGAGCCGGGATCGAACCGGCACAGCCTTACAGCCATTGGTGTTTGAGACCAACGCGTCTACCAATTCCGCCATCCGGGCGTTTTGTTCGCGGCAGCGGCTGCTGCCCGTAGACTTTCGAGCGACAAACTTACACTATTTTGCACAAATCTCCAAACCCGCATTCGATTTTGTTCAGTTCGCCGAAGACGGACCGAAGCAGGTAGATCATTTCGAACCGCTTGTGCTGTTCCCGGAATGGGTTGAGAGATGGGTTTATTTCAAGGCCAGGAAGCGGATCAGGTCTTCGGCGTTCATCGACTCGGCCCCCAGGGCAAAAGCCGCTTCATCGCCCGCCCGCCCGTGAAACCACACCCCGGCCAACGCAGCCTGCCATGGATCGAGGCCGCGTGCCAGCAAGCCGGTGATCAGCCCGGTCAACACGTCGCCGCTGCCTCCCTTGGCCATGCCGGGGTTGCCGGTAGGGTTGAACCAGACGGCGCCCGTGGGGGTGAATATTTCGGTGTACGCCCCTTTGACGACGACGATGCACCGGGTTTCAGCGGCAAAAGCCCGCAGCCGGTCAAATTTTTCGCGCTCTCCATCCCACGCCCCGATCAGCCGCCGCAATTCCCCGGGGTGGGGAGTCAGGATCGAACCCGGCGGTAGCAGGTCGCGCAGTTCCCGATTGGCGGCCACCAGGTTGAGCGCATCGGCGTCGATGACCATCGGTGTGCGCCAGGCCCGCAACAGGGTCTTGAATGCCTCGGCGGTGATCGGGGCTTGTCCCAATCCGGGGCCGATACCGACGGCCGTATATTTTTCCAATCCGACGGGCAGGGCGGAGAAACAACTTCCGCTGTCGCAACTGACCAGGGCCGAGGGGGCAGTCGTGTGAATCGCGGCACGCTCGTCTGCCGGTATGTGGACGGTCACCAGCCCGCATCCCGATCGTAGGGCGGCTTGGGTCGACAACACGGCGGCCCCGGCCATGCCCCAGCTGCCGCAGATGAGCAGCGCGTGGCCAAAAGTGCCTTTGTGCCCGAACTTCGGACGCACGAGAACAGGTAAATCGTTCTCGGTTACATAGAAATAGTCGTCCGGTGCCTCGTCGAGAAACGCCCGGTCAAGCCCGAGGGGAATCACGACCACCTCGCCCGCCAGCTGGCCTGCTTCGGGCAACAGCAACGCGATTTTTGGGAATTCGAGGGTCAAGGTCAGCGTAGCTTGCACGGCCAGCGCCCCGGCGTTGTCAAATTCGGTGGTCAGTCCCGATGGAATATCGACCGCCGCCACCTCGCACCCGCTTGCATTGATCCACCCGATGGCCGCCGTAAACGGTTCGCGCAACGGCCCCGCAAAGCCAGTGCCGAGCAGGGCGTCGACGATCACGGTCGAGGGCGAAACCTTCGGTGGATTTTCCGCTGAAAAGGCCGTCACCTCGACCGTGTCGGGCAACCGGTCAAAATTTATCCGGAAATCTTCGCTGCCCGCCTCGGACGGAAAAAGCGTGCAGACGCGGCACCGGTATTTGCGCCGCGCCAGGATGCGGGCCATCGCCAGTCCGTCGCCGCTGTTGTTGCCTTTGCCTGCGAAGAAGAGGAATTCGTGTTCGACGCCGTAGCGTCCGGCCAGGTAGCCGGCCATCCGCACCGAAGCGCGCTCCATCAGGTCGATCGAAGCGATGGGTTCACGCTCGATCGTCGCCCGGTCAGCTTGCCGGATCTGGGGGCCGGTCAGGATTTTCATCGTCAGAAAGGTTTGAAATAACGCCACGCAGCCTGCCCGATAAGCAGTATGCCTAACGTAATCATCAGCATCCGGAACGATTTTCGATCTTGCGGGGTGATCTCCTCGCCCCGCTTCCGGAGTTTGTGCCGCCGGATGCGCTCTTCGGGATCTATGAGGGCCACAGCGATGAACAGCGCTCCGAAAATCACTTGCCAAAAAGGAAGCCAGAAATTCATGCCTGCGGATATTGCGAAAATGAATCGCTCTTCGGGTTAAAGGTAATTATTTTTCCGGATTTGTCGGTCGCGCTTCCCCTTTTTGACGGTCGCCTCTTCCGGTTCTTGGTAGGGTTGGAAATCGGGCGTCGGATCGTTATAGAGATCCTCGTACTGTTCCTCGGAGGCTTCGAACAGGTTGTTGTTGTCGAACCGGACGGTGCGCACCTCTTTCTTCGTATAGGGAATGACGGGGTAGGGCACCTCGACCCAGTTGCCGTCCTCGTCCATAGAACCGAAATGCTTGGAGATCAGCGGTTGACTGATCGCCAGAGCGACCTGCTCCATGAACTCCCGCTCGTCTGCTTCGACCTCGTCCCATCCACGCCGCCGGTCGATGAGGTGGCCGTCGACGTAAAGTTCTCCGCCTTTTATCACGCCCAGGATCGGAGTAAGGGGTACTTGTGGCACCACCTGCCACAGCTTGAAATCGTTCAGCTCAGGGTCGAGCGTAAAGGTGTAGACCGTGCCCGTATATTCCTCGCCCGGTTCGGGATAGTCGTGCCACTCGAGGTCGACGAAAGAGACCAGCTCGACCTGCCGGTGCTCGCCCGCAGCGAAACGAATTCGGTAGGGATACGAGAGGTAATTCGGGTCGGGATTGAATACGGGATGCATTACTTCTTGCGGGTCGTCGTCGAACCGGTACTTGGCCGGTTTGTCGGTAAATCCGTCGAACTGGAGCGCAACACCGCTGACCGTGTCGCTCTGCAGGCCGAATAAGTAAAAATCTTCGTTGGCAGTGGTGTCGGGTTGCAGGATCACGTAGTTCTCGAATGTCTTCCACGTCCCGACAGATATCCCGCCAAAGAAAGTGAACGCATACACATGATCGGGCGAGAGGATCAGGTTCACCCCGCCCATGGGATCGCCTCCACCGCCTGCGGAGTAGATGCCGGCGTATGCTGCGGCGATCGGGTCGCCGTCTGTTGCAGGGCGGGCGCCCGAGGCGGCCAGGCAGGCAAATGCCAGCGCAAAGGTGAAGAATTGTTTTTTCATGGGAAACCGTTAAAGTGTCAGGCTCGTATCTGCCCGTCGCCTTCGATAATGTATTTGTAACTTGTGAGTTCTTCGAGGGCCATCGGGCCGCGGGCGTGGAGTTTCTGGGTGCTGATTCCGATCTCGGCGCCCAGGCCGAACTGTGCGCCGTCGGTGAAAGCGGTCGACACGTTGGCGTAGACGCATGCCGCGTCGATCTGCCGCAGGTAGCGGTCAATCACCGCACGGTCCGTGGCGATGATCGTTTCGCTGTGCTTCGACGAGTGGCGGGTCACGTGGGCGATCGCCTCGTCGATCCTGCCGACGGTTTTTATAGACATTTTATAATCCAGAAATTCTGTACCGAAACTTTCGTCCGTAGCGTGTTGCAACAGCTGTGCGGGGTAGTGTCCCTCGAGCGCGGCATACGCTTCGGGGTCGGCATAAATAATGACGTCGCTCGCCGCCAATTTTTCGCACAGCGCGGGCAGATCACTCAGCCGCGCCTGGTCGATGATCAGGCAGTCGAGCGCGTTGCACACGCTCACCCGCCGGGTCTTGGCGTTGTTCACAATCGCGGCTCCTTTAGCCAGGTCGCCGCTCGTGTGGAAATAGGTATGGACGATGCCCGCCCCGGTTTCGATCACCGGCACCCGCGCGTTGTCGCGCACAAAATTGATCAGCCCCTGGCTGCCCCGCGGAATAATGAGATCTACGTAACCCACCGCTCCCAACAGCGCCGCGGTTGCCACCCGGTCGTTGGGCAGCAGGGTGGCGATCTCGGGTACAAGACCGAATTTTTCGAGCGTCCGGTGGATGATGCCGATAATCGCTTCGTTCGAATCGGCGGCATCCGATCCGCCTTTGAGGATGCAGGCATTCCCCGATTTGAGGCAGATCGAGAAGACGTCGAACGTCACGTTGGGCCGCGCTTCGTAAATGATCCCGATCACCCCGAACGGCACGCTCACTTTGGTAATGGTCATCCCGTTGGGCCGTGTTTTTTTGTCCAGCACCCGGCCCACGGGCGAGGGGAGAGCCGCCACCGCGCGCAGGTCGGCCGCGATGCCGCGGATGCGTTCGGGATTGAGTACCAGCCGGTCGAACATCGGATCGTCCGGCGACATCCGCGCCTGGTCTTTCTCGTTGGCGGCCACGATGGCGGCAGTCTGCGCCTCGGCTTCGTCGGCCAGCGCCAACAGCACGTTATTGATCGTTTTGTCATCGACCAAGGCCAGCGCCCGGCCGGCTTCAACCGACTTTTCGAATGTTTTCGTCAAGTCCATCTCACTAAAAATCAAGGTACATATAATCGCAGTGGATCACAGGCCGGCCGCCTTTGGTGCCGATCATCGCGCGTACTTTCACGCTGTCGGCGGCGATGCGCCCTACGCCGATCTGGCGGCCGTCGCAAAGGATTTTTACGATATCGTCTTTTTCGAACTCGCCCCGCACTTCGACGATTCCCACCGGCAACAGGCTCGTTGCCCGGCTTTTCTGAAGCGCTTCGAACGCCCCGGCGTTGATCACCACCTCGCCCTTCGAAAAATCGTCGGAATGGGCGATCCATTTTTTTACGCCCGAAATCGGGTGGGGCGAGGGGATAAAGTGGGTGCAGACCATGTCACTATCCCGCCGCAGCAGGTCGAGCAGTATGTTTTCGCGCTTGCCGTTGGCGATAATTACGGCGATGCCTTCGTCGGCCACCTTGCGGGCGGTATTGAACTTGGTGGTCATCCCCCCGCGGCCGAACGACGATTTTCGGGTTTGGATAAACTGCGAAATATCGGGTTGTTTTTCGGGTTCGATCTCGCGGATCACCTGCGAGGCAGGCAACGCCGGGTCACCGTCGTAGATGCCGTCGATGTTCGACAGCAACACAAGTGCCTCCATATCCATCATCGTGGCGATCAGGCCTGAAAGCTCGTCGTTGTCGGTAAACATCAGTTCGGTGACCGAGATCGTGTCGTTTTCGTTGACGACCGGGATCACGCCGTTGTCGAGCATCGTACGCATACAGTTGCGCTGGTTGAGGTACTGGTCGCGGGTAGAAAAGTTCTCCTTGGTCGTCAAAACCTGCCCACACGCCATGCCGTGATCCCGGAAAAGTTCGAAATAGCGGTTGATCAGCTTCGCCTGCCCCACGGCCGAATAGAGCTGCCGTGCCGAAACGGCGTCGAGTTTTTTAGAAACTTTCAACTCATTGCGCCCCGAGGCCACTGCGCCGGATGAAACTAAAATCACCTCGACCCCCGCTTTACAGAGTGCGGCCACCTGATCGACCAGGGCCGACATGCGGGTGACGTCGAGTGTGCCGTCGGGTCGGGTGAGGACATTGCTGCCGATCTTGACCGTGATGCGTTTGTATCGAAAACTCATAGCGATAACCGTTTGTAACGAAGCAAAAATAATGGTTTTTTCGCAGCTTCCGTCCGCTTGCCCGAAAATAGTCGTTTCGCCAACCGGGTGTGTGAAATTCCACAAAAAAGGCCTTTTGAAATCGGGAGGAAAAACTTACCTTTGCAAAATTAAACATCTTGATATATTTACGAAATGAAACAACCCATCGAACGTGACACGGTGGTCATTCGTTTTTCCGGCGACTCGGGCGACGGGATGCAGATGACCGGCACACTCTTTACCGATACCTCGGCCATGATCGGCAACGGGGTGTCGACTTTTCCCGACTACCCGGCCGAGATCCGCGCCCCGCAGGGGACGATCGCCGGCGTGTCGGGCTTCCAGGTCCACTTCGGCGACCGCAAGATCAACACCCCGGGCGACTACTGCGACACGCTCGTGGCGATGAACCCTGCTGCGCTGAAAGCCAACGTCAAGTGGCTGAAGAAAGGGGCGACCGTCGTGTGCGACGTCGACACGTTTAACGAACGCGGCCTGGAACGCGCCGGTTTTAAGACCGCCGATCCGTTTGCCGAGCTGGGCATCGCCGACTACAACATCATCGCCGCCCCGATCACCTCGATGACCAAGGAGACGTTGAAAGATATGCCGCTCGACAACAAGAACGTGGTCAAATGCAAAAATATGTTTGCGCTGGGCATCTGCTACTACCTCTACGATATGCCCCTGGAACATACGATCGACTATTGCCGCAAGAAATTCAACAAAACCCCCGACCAGGCCGAAGCCAACATCATGGCGCTGAAAGCGGGGTTCAACTATACGTCAAACACCCACGCCACGGCCAACACCTACCACGTGGCTCCGGCCAAACAGGCCCCGGGACGATACCGCACTATCGGAGGCAACGAAGCCACCGCGTGGGGATTTATCGCCGCCGCCGAGAAATCGGGACGCCCGCTGTTTTGCGGCTCTTATCCGATTACCCCGGCCACCGGCATCCTCGAAGAATTGGCTAAGCGCAAAGACCTGGGGGTAAAAACGTTGCAGGCCGAAGACGAAATCGCCGGCATCTGTACCGCCATCGGTGCGGCTTATACCGGCAGCTTTGCCGTGACGACCACCTCGGGCCCGGGCCTTGCTTTGAAATCCGAGGCGATCGGCCTGGCGGTGATGGCCGAGTTGCCGCTGGTGATCGTCGACGTGCAGCGCGGCGGACCCTCGACGGGCCTGCCGACCAAGACCGAACAGAGCGACCTGATGCAGGCGCTGTGGGGACGCAACGGCGAGTGCCCGGTGGTGGTGATCGCGGCCAGCACCCCGTCCGACTGCTTCGAATACGCTTTCGCCGCGGGCAAGATCACGATGGAGCACATGACCCCCGTCATCCTGCTGACCGACGGCTTTATCGCCAACGGCAGCGAAGCGTGGAAAATCCCGTCGATGAAAGATTTTCCGGCGATTACCCCCCCGATTATCTCATCGGCACCCGAGGGCGGATACTTACCCTACAAGCGTGATGAGAAACGTCTGGCCCGCACCTGGGCCTTGCCCGGCACCCCCGGCCTCGAACACCGCATCGGCGGCCTCGAAAAAGACTTTTTGAAAGGATCGGCGTCGCACGATCCGGCCAATCACCAGAAGATGGTCGACATCCGCGCCGCCAAAGTAAAGCGCGTCGAGGAGTTCATTCCCGAACAAACCGTGATCGGCGAACCCGAAGGCGACCTGCTGGTCGTGGGCTGGGGCGGCACCCGCGGCCACCTGCTGTCGGCTGTCGAAGCGTTGCAGGCCGAGGGGAAGAGCGTTTCGCTGTGCCACTTCAACTACATCAACCCACTGCCGAAGAATACGGCGGAGGTATTCGGAAAATTCAAGAAGATCGTGGTTTGTGAGTTGAACCTCGGTCAATTTGCCAACTACCTGCGCATGAATTTTCCGGAGTTCGACTACCTGCAGTATAATAAAGTAGAGGGCCAGCCCTTCACCGTGGCTGAACTGGTTGAAAAATTTGAAAAACTGTTATCGAAATAAACGTTATGAGCATCCATAATTTCACCCCGGCCGATTTCAAGGCCGACCTCGAAGTCAAATGGTGTCCCGGCTGTGGCGACCACGCCGTGCTGAACGCCGTGCAGAAGGCGTTACCCGAGGTTTCGGAAGCGCTCGACTATGTCCACGAACGCTACGCGTTCATTTCGGGCATCGGCTGCTCGTCGCGTTTCCCGTACTACATGAACACTTACGGGTTCCACAGCATCCACGGGCGGGCCACGGCCATCGCCACCGGTGTGAAAGTGGCCAACCCCAAGCTGAGCGTGTGGCAGGTGACCGGCGACGGCGATGCGCTGGCCATCGGCGGTAACCACTTTATCCACGCCATCCGGCGCAACATCGACCTGAATATCTTACTGTTCAACAACGAGATCTATGGCCTCACCAAAGGCCAATATTCCCCGACCTCGAAATTGGGGAAGATCACGAAAACCTCGCCTTTCGGGACGGTCGAACACCCCTTTGCTCCCGGCGAACTGGTGTTGGGTGCCCGTGGGACGTTCTTCGCCCGGGCGATCGACGTCGACATCAACCTGTCGAAAGATTGTATGGTCGCCGCCGCGATCCACGACGGCGCCTCGGTGGTTGAAATTCTGCAAAATTGCGTGATTTTCAATGATAAAACCCATTCGAGTGTGACTGACCGCGAGTTTCGCGAAGAGCGCACGATCGTCCTGAAACACGGTGAAAAAATGCTCTTCGGCAAGAACAAAGAGAAGGGGTTGGCCATGAACGGCTTGGGACTGAAAGTGATCGAGCCAGGTAAGGACGGCGCGACGCTTGACGACGTGCTGACCCACGACGCCTACACGCCCAACGCCGGGATCCACATGATGCTGGTCAATATGCGTTATCCGGAATTGCCGGTGGCCCTCGGCGTGATCCGCCAGGTGCCCGACAGCACGTATAACCAGAACGTGCAGCGCCAGGTCGACCAGATCCGCGGTGGCGCCAAGATCCAGTCGATGGACGATTTGCTGAATTACGGCGAAACCTGGGAGGTGAAATAAGTCGCCCCCGGGTCGCTCCGCCGGCTCCGAAAGTCGTTCCGCCGACATCGAGAGTAGCTCCGGCGACACCGAGATAGTTTTCCGCCCCGGTGGTGACGGATGGTTTTTATCGGTCTACCCCCGGAAACAATAAGGTAATTAACTAAAAACATCCGAAAAAATGAAAAATTTACGTTTGTTGGCACTTGCCGCGATGGCAGCCGTGTTGGCCGCCTGCGGTTCCCCCAAGCCCGACACGACGGTGTTGATGTATGTCGGCAGCTTTACAGATGCCGGTGGCGATGGCGTTTACGCCTGCCGCCTCGACACGGTGACCGGTGCCCTGAGCGGTCTGCAAACCGTGGCGGCGCTCAAGAACCCCAATTACCTCACCCTCTCGGCCGACGGCAGCCGGCTCTACACTTACAATAATCTGCGTCCCGATACGGCCGAACTGCTGACCTACGCGGTCGACAAGGCGGCCGGTACGCTGACCGAACTGGCCCGTTTCAAAGTCCCGGCGCTGACCCTCAGCTATGTCGCCGTGATCGAGGGCGGCAAATCGCTCGGCACGGTGAGTTACAGCGAGGGGAAAACCCTCTGCTATCCGCTCGATGCCCAGGGTGTTGCGCTGGATAAACCGGTGATCTATGTCCACACGGCCTTCAGCAACGTCAATCCGCAGCGGCAGAATGCGCCACACGCCCATTCGATCGAACAGGATCCTGTCACCGGCGAACTTTACGTTCCCGACTTGGGGGTCGACTGCACGATGATCTTTTCGTTGCTGAACGATTCGCTGGCGCTCGAGGCCGAGATCGTCTACATCCCCGGCGCAGGCCCTCGCCACCTGGCGTTCCACCCGGGAGGGAGTTACCTGGTGACGGTCAACGAGCTGAACAACACGGTGACCCTTTTCGCCCGCGACTCGGTGAAACGTTTCACCCAGTTGCTGCAAACCGTTTCGACGCTGCCCGAGGGCGGGTTCGACGGTGAAACGACGGCGGCCGACATCCACTTTACCCCCGACGGGAAATTTCTCTACGCTTCTAACCGCGGCGAGAACAGCGTGGCGATGTACGCTTTCGACGAAGCCTACGGTACGATCACTTCGTTGGGCAATGTCCGCGAGGGGATCGACTATCCGCGCAACTTCGTGATCGACCCCAGCGGGAAATTCCTGCTGGTAGCCAACCAGAAGGGCAACGACATTGTGGTCTACGCCCTCGACCCGGCGACCGGCCTGCTGACCCTCACCCCCAACCGGATTGAAGTGAAAGAACCTTCGTGCCTGAAATTCGCCCTGTAGCGGTCGGTTTAAATAAGAGGAAGTCGTGCGGAACAGCATCTGCACGACTTTCTTTTGTATATTTGCCTAAGTAAATCCACATAACCGGGTGCCGGAATTCGAAAAAATACTGAAACGCTACTGGGGCTACGACACGTTCCGGCCCTTGCAGCGCGAGGTGATCTCGACGGTGGCGGCCGGGCGCGACGCGCTGGTGCTGATGCCTACGGGCGGGGGCAAGTCGCTTACCTATCAGGTTCCTGCGATGGTCCGCCCCGGCGTGTGCGTGGTGATCACGCCGCTGATCGCGCTGATGAAAGACCAGACCGACGCCCTGCGCCGTCGGGGCATCCAGGCGCTCTCGATCCACTCCGGCATGACCCCGCGCCAGATCGACATCACGCTCGACAACGCGATCTACGGCGACTATAAATTCCTGTACGTTTCTCCCGAACGGGTCGAGAGCGACCTCTTCCGCGCCCGTTTTGCGCGGATGAACGTGTCGCTGATTGCGGTCGACGAGGCGCACTGCATTTCGCAATGGGGCTACGATTTTCGACCGTCGTACCTGAAAATCGCCCGCCTGCGCCCCCTGGCTCCTGCCGCCCCGGTGCTGGCGCTGACGGCTTCCGCCACCCCGATAGTGGTCGACGATATTCTCGAAAAGCTTGAATTCCGGGAACAAAATGTGCTGCGGATGAGTTTTTCGCGCGAGAACCTGTCCTATCTGGTGCGCCACACCGAAAACAAGCTGGAGCACCTGATGCGCATCCTCGACCACGTTCCCGGTACCGCCATCGTTTATGTCCGCACCCGCGAACGGGCCGAGAAACTGGCGGCGCTGCTGGTCGAAAAGGGCGTGGCGGCCGAGTTCTACCACGGCGGCCTGGGCTACCAGATGCGCAGCATTCGCCAGGAGAACTGGCTCACCGGCCGCACCCGGGCGATGGTGGCGACCAACGCTTTCGGGATGGGGATCGACAAGGCCGACGTGCGTGTGGTGGCCCATTACGACCTGTGCGACTCTATCGAAGCCTACTACCAGGAAGCGGGCCGCGCCGGGCGCGACGGATGTCCGGCCTACGCCGTGCTGCTCCACGGCGAGGAAGACCGCCGCAGCGCCGGCCAGCGCATCGCCCTCGAATTTCCCCCGGTCGAAAAGATCCGGGAAGTCTACGAAGCGATTTTTAATTATTACCAGATTGCCATCGGCGCCGGGAAGAACGAGGGCCGCGAGTTCAATGTTTACGATTTCTGCTCGCGCTACAAGATTTTCATTCCGGTGGTGCTCAATGCGATCAAGATACTGCAGCTGAACGGTTATGTGGTGTTGACCGACGAGGCCGACCATCCGCCGCGCATCCTGTTTACGGTCAGCCGCGAAGACCTCTATAAGATCCGGATCCAGCGCGAGGAGTTGGATCACATCATCCGGGTGCTGCTGCGCACCTACACGGGGATCTTTACGGAAACCGTGCCGGTCAACGTGAGCGAGATTGCCCACTTGTCGGGCTACACGCTCGAACGGGTGCACGAATTGCTCAAACGCCTGTGGCAGTTGCACGTCATCAAATATATTCCCGGCAGCCGTTCGTCGCTGCTCTTTTTCACTGAGGAGCGGTTGGCGGCCGAGGCGGTGCGGATTTCGCCCGAGAGTTACCGCATCCGGCGCGAGGTGGCGGCCGGGCGGTTGGAGGCGATGGCGGCCTATGCGGTGAACGAAAGCGAATGCCGCAGTCTGTATATGCAGCGCTATTTTGGGGAGGAAACCGACCGCGAGTGCGGCAAGTGCGACGTCTGCCGCGAAAAACGAAAACGGGAGGGCGCCCGACCGATTGCCCTCTCCGAAAAAATTCTTGCCGCGCTGGCTTCGGGCGAAACCGATCTTCACAGCCTGGTCGGTCGGGTAGGGGGCGAGGCCAAGGAAATTCTTGAGGTCGTCCAGTCGCTTCTTGCTGACGGAAAACTTGTGCAGGACAAGAACGGGAAGTTGAGGCTTAGCTCTTGAAAGATTGCTTTGTGCGTAAGGCTTCGTCCTGCATATTGGAATAGGGGCCCGCGCACAAGAGATTTTTATGCATTGGAAGTGAACACATTTCTGAGCCCGTCCCTGCGTAAAAATCTCCGGGGAGCGTGGCCACCACGCATTTTTCCTTTGAGGGAACTGCCGCTTTTTATAAAAAGCGGCCCCAAAAATTTTTCTGGAAAACTTCGTTTTCCTGGGTGACCTTGCTTTGAAAATGTTATCTTTGGGCTAATCGAAAATCCTACCTACTTCCAAACGATGAAAAAAATGAAACTCCTGAAAGCATTAACCGGCGCAGCCGTCCTCGCCGCTGCTGCGATCCTCATCGCCGCCGCCCCCCAGCGTTATCCTGTCATTTTCATGATCGGCGACTCGACCATGGCCAACAAAAGCATCGAAAACAACCGTCCTGAACGCGGTTGGGGCATGATGCTCCCCGGTTACCTCGACGCGAAGATCACGGTCGACAACCACGCCATGAACGGCCGCAGTTCGAAAAGTTTTCGGGACGAAGGGCGTTGGCAGCCCATCCTCGATAAGATGAAGCCGGGTGATTACGTCATCATCCAGTTCGGCCACAACGACGAAAAGATCCAGGATTCGACCCGTGGCACCGATCCCAAAACCACTTTCCGCGACAACCTGCGCCGCTACATCACCGAAACCCGCGCCAAGGGCGGCATCCCGATCCTGTGTACGGCCATCGCCCGCCGCAACTTTGTCGACGGACAGCTTGTCGATACCCACGGCGAATACATCCAGGCCGTCTTCGTAGTGGGCGAAGAGATGAACGTGCCGGTGATCGACATGAACAAGTCGACTACCGAATGGATCAAGTCGATGCCCGAAGAGCAGTCGAAAAACTACTTCATGTGGATTCCGAAAGGCATTTGGGCCGCTTATCCCAACGGCCTGGAAGACAACACTCACCTTAGCGTGGCCGGCGGCCGCGCCGTAGCCGGGCTGGCTATCCGGGAGATCGCGGAAAAAGTGCCCGACCTGGCCCCCTTCGTCCGCTATTACGATCTGGTCGTAGCCAAAGACGGCAGCGGTGACTTTTTCACCGTGCAGGAAGCGATAGACGTCGTGCCCGATATTCGAAAATCCCGCACGACGATCTATATCCGCAACGGTGAATACCAGGAAAAACTCAACCTGCCGGGCAGCAAGATGGAAGTATCGTTCATCGGTGAGGACGTGGAAAAAACGATCCTCTCGTGCGACGATTTCGCCTCGAAGAAAAACCGCTTCGGCGCCAATATGGGTACTTCCGGTTCGTCGGGATTTTACATCTACGGCAACGATTTTCGCGCCGAAAACATCACTTTTTCAAATACAGCGGGTCCTGTAGGCCAGGCCGTTGCTGTTTTTGTTGAAGGCGACCGCATCGTCTTCAAAAACTGCCGCTTCCTAGGCTTCCAGGACACGCTCTACACCCACGGCAACGCGAGCCGCCAGTATTACGAGGGCTGCTACATCGAGGGAACGGTCGACTTTATCTTCGGCTGGTCGACCGCCGTGTTCCGCAACTGCGAGATCCGCGCCAAGCGCAGCGGGGGCTACCTGACTGCCGCATCGACGCTCGAATCAATCCCCTACGGCTACGTGTTTCTCGATTGCAAACTGACGGCCGATCCGGGTGTGACCGATGTAGCCCTGGGCCGCCCGTGGCGCGACTACGCCAAAACCGTTTTCGTGAATTGCGAAATGGGAAGCCATATCCTTGCCGAAGGATGGAACAATTGGGGCAAGCCCGAGGCAGAAAAAACAGCCTTCTACGCCGAATACAACAGCAAAGGTCCCGGCGCTGCCCCTGCGAAACGCGCCCGGTGGTCGCACCAGCTGACTGCTGCCCAGGCAGCCGAATATACTGTCGAAAAGATCCTCGGCGGCGCCGACGGCTGGAATCCGGCCGACGAAAAATACCGTCCCAAAGACCAATAAGTCCAAACAGCACAAAGCAGAACGGGGAAGTGAAAACTACCCCGTTTTGTTTATGTATTCCCGGTGGTGCTTGGTATGATTTTTGGATAATTAAAGACTCCAACACCACGAAAAGTCCACCTGTCAAAAAACTATGCGACTGCTGCCCGCCTTATTCCTGTTTCTGTTGCTCTCTTCGCTTTGCACGGTGGCATCCGGTACGCCGAAACGCGACGACCTCAAACGCGACACCCTGTTCCTCTACAACGGCGAAGTGGTGATCGGCCAGATACAGAGCATGAACCTGGGGGTGATCAACATCAACTCCCGCGGCATGGGGCAGATTAACCTCAACGTCGACAAGATCCGGACAATCAACTCGAATGTCGACACCCTGCGCATCGAAACCACCAGCATGGCCGTCTACTACGGTGCGCTCAGGCCCACCCACGAGAACGGAAAAGTTTACGTCGTTACCGAGGATGGCCGTTACCTGGTTGAGCTAAAAAACATCAACTACATGGTTTCGCTCCACCGGCGGTTTGTCAACAACCTTGAGGGCAATGTCACCTCGGGGTTCAGTTACTCCCATTCGAGCGGGATCGGCCAGCTCAACGTGAGTGCCGAAGTCAACTACATCCGGCCGAAATTCGAACTCAGGCTGAGCGCCACCTCGATGGGGTCGATCGACACATCAAGGTATTCGCGCGACCGCGACGAGGTGACCCTGTCGGGCTATTACAACCTTCATCGCAAACTCTACCTGTTCAGTACGTTGGACTACCAGCGCAACCTCCAACTCTCGATCAAGCGCCGTTTCCAGCAGACTTTCGGCCCGGCGTGGAAATTCGTTTTCAACCCCAGCACCCAGTTGATCGCCTTTTCGGGGATGAGTATGAACCAGGAGTTGAGCACCACGGGCGAAAAACAGAACCTGCTGATTGAAATGCCGTTCGGGTTGCAGTTCAACTTCTTCAAGTTTTCGCACCCCAACCTGCAATTTACCTCGAGCAACACGTTTTACCTGAGCTTCTCGCAGTGGGGGCGTATCCGGTATGACAACACCAACACCCTCTCGTGGGAGATCATCAACAACCTCGACCTTTCGATCTCGCTCTACCTCAACTACGACCGCCGTCCGCCCGACAACTCCAATACGGGCAAGATCGACTACGGTATCGTCCAGGGATTTTCGTATAAGTTTTAAGAAAAGGAGCCTACCCCCAGAAATAGGAAAGTAGCACCACGATCACCAGTGCAGGTAGCATATTAGTGATGTTGATCCGTTTGATCTTTAAGATGTTGATGCCCATTCCGATCAGCAGGATACCTCCCACCGCAGTGAGGTCGGCGATCATCGCTTCGCTCATCCACCGCGACACGAACACTGCGCAGAGCGTGATTGCTCCTTGGTAGAAAAGCACCGGTACCGACGAGAACAGAATGCCCGCCCCGAACGACGCCGCCAGTGCGACAGACGAAATGCCGTCCAAGATCGACTTGGTAAAGAGGATGTTGGGTGTTTTTCCCAGCCCGTCTTCGATCGGTCCGAGGATCGACATCGCCCCGATGCAAAAGAGCATTGTCGCCGTGACAAACCCTTCCGTAAGGCGGCCCGAATCGCCGTCTGTCGCCGCCCGGCGTTTTCGTCCAGGAAGCTTATGCTGCAGGAATTCCGAAAAACGCTTCAGGTGCCGGTCGAGGTCGATCCACTGGCCAATCACCGCCCCGGAGACGATGCTGATCACGGCCAGGATCAGGTTGTCCGACCGCAGCGACATCGCGATGCCGATAGCCATCGTGAAAAGCCCGAGCCCCTGGAAAATGATTCCGACCATCTTCTCGGGCAACCGCGACCGGATCATCATGCCCACCAGGCTTCCGGCAGCGATCATCCCGGCATTGAGCAGCGTTCCGACCATTTTTCGCGTTGTTTTTGGGTTGGGACAAACAAAAAAAGAGTGCCGCTAAGCACTCTTCCTTCGAGCTGATGATGGGAATTGAACCCATGACCCCTTCCTTACCAAGGAAGTGCTCTACCACTGAGCCACATCAGCAACATTTTTGTGATTTCCCGGATTGGTTTCCGTGTCCGCCAGGGACCCGGCCCGTCTCCCAATCTGGGAACGTCTGGAGCGGAAAACGAGACTCGAACTCGCGACCCCAACCTTGGCAAGGTTGTGCTCTACCAACTGAGCTATTTCCGCAGTTTTTTGCCTTGGGAATCGGATGGGCTCCCTTTGGTTGCCCATCCTCAGGGGTGACCCTTGGCACAAAAGAAAAAAATACGCTCCTTCGGAGCTACTGCTCGTCCGAATAATCTTTTTCTGAAAGCAAGCTTTCAAAAAAGCTTCTTCATACGATCAGCCTGCTGCGCAGGATTTTTTCTTTTGTGGGGAGAGCAGGATTCGAACCTACGAAGGCGTACGCCAGCAGATTTACAGTCTGCCCCAGTTGGCCACTTTGGTATCTCCCCAAACTTTTTATTCTTGTGTAAGAACTTTCTTTTACCCCTCTGGGATTGGCTCCTTGCAGTCGCCCGTCCCTTAGTGGGGTGGCGTTCGACAAAAAACGCCGCCCGCTTTGCTGGCTTTCGGTTCGATGGCTGAAATTGCCTTCCCGAGTGAACTCGGAGTCAATTTCCCCCATCGCTCCGGGCATCTTCGATGCCGCGTTTTTTGTTGAGCCGATGGAGGGATTCGAACCCCCGACCAGCTGATTACAAATCAGCTGCTCTGGCCAACTGAGCTACATCGGCGTAGCTTTTTGGTGAGGCAAAAGTAATGCGTTTTTTTTAATCTGCAAACCAAACCTGAAAATTTTACGTAATTTTGTTCTTTTACACCACAACTCAACCCATTTCTCGACTATGGAAAACTGGCTCGAAAAAATCAAAGCCTTCCGAAAAATTGTCTGGTTTATTGTCGCGATATTCGCCTTTCAGTTGCCTTTGCTGTTGACCCACATTCCGTTGAAAACCATAGGGGTTTGGGGCGGTTTTGGCGTACTTGTCATCGCATTGGTCTATCTGGTCGTTCTTTGCCTGCGCCTGTTGAGGGAATTGCAGCAAAGAGAAGAGAAAAAGTAGATTTTTCTGCGAATTTCCGAAAAACAATTTCAATTTCTTGCGAAATAGCTATATTTGCGTGTGATTCGTAAAAATGCTATTTTATGAAAAGGATCCTGATCGTTGGGGCAGGGGGGCAGATCGGCTCGGAGCTGACCTCGTTATTGCGTAAATTATATGGCAATTCGAACGTCGTGGCGGCTGACGTGCGCGAGTGCAAGGACCTGGGGGCCGACGGCCCCTTTGTGGTGCTGAATGCACTCGATGCACAGACTTTCGGCTATGTGGTCAATAAATACCGCATCGACACGATCTTCAATCTCGTGGCCCTGCTTTCGGCGGTGGGCGAGAAAGACCCGCAACTGGCGTGGAATATCAATATGGGGGCGCTGATGAACTCCCTCGACGTGGCCCGACAGTATGAATGCCGTCTGTTTACCCCGAGTTCGATCGGGGCGTTCGGGCCCGAGTCGCCCAAGGACTGCACGCCGCAGGACACGATCATGCGTCCGCTGACGATCTACGGCGTGTGCAAGGTGACGGGTGAATTGCTGAGCGACTACTATTACCACCGCTATGGGGTCGACACCCGAAGCGTGCGTTTTCCGGGGATCGTGTCCAATGTTACCCTGCCCGGCGGGGGGACGACCGACTATGCCGTCGAAATCTACTATGAGGCTGTCAAGGACGGCCGTTTTTCCTGCCCTATCCCGGCCGACGTCTATATGGATATGATGTATATGCCCGACGCGCTGAACGCCTGTGTGCAGCTGATGGAGGCCGACCCGGCGCGGCTGAAACACCGCAATGCGTTCAATGTGACGGCGATGAGTTTTACACCCGAGATCATTGCGGGCGAGATTCGCAAGCATATTCCCGATTTTAAAATGGATTACCACGTCGATCCGCTCAAGGAGTCGATCGCCCGCAGCTGGCCCAACTCGTTGGACGACCATTGCGCCCGCGAGGAGTGGGGTTGGAATCCCAAGTGGACATTGTGCGATATGACGGAAGATATGCTCTACGTGGTGGGTAAGAAGTGCGAGCGGGGCGAGTATTAACGGTCGTGCCGCCTCTTTCAAATCAAAGTAAGTCTAAGAAAAACGAAGTTTTTCCAAAAATCATTTAACTGTGTTGAGCTCGCCCGCCGTCGGCGACCTCGGTTGCGTTGCTTTTTATAAAAAGCGACAGTTTCCTCAAAGGAGAAAAGCGCGTAGGCCAGCTTTCCCGGGCAGATCTTGAGAAAATCCGCCCCGTGCGTCAGCCAATAAACATAGAGGGGGGCGTACTGCCGCAAAAAGAATCTCTCATAATAAAAAAGGGTGACCGTAATCGGTCACCCTCTTCTCAAACAGTGTCAGTTCTTAAAACTCAAAGAACCGTTTGGCATTGTTGTAGGAAATGTCTTCCACCATCTGGCCGAGGAAAGCCATTTCGCTTTGCGGCAGTTTGCCTTTCTTGATGTCCTTGCCGATCAGGTTACACAGAATGCGGCGGAAGTACTCGTGGCGCGGGTACGACAGGAAGCTGCGCGAGTCGGTCAGCATCCCTACGAAGCGGCTCAGCAGGCCGAGCATCGACAGGGCGTTCATCTGCGCCTTCATGCCCACTTCCTGATCCAGGAACCACCAGCCCGAACCGAGCTGCATCTTGCCCGCTACCGATCCGTCGTTGAACGTATAGGCCATTGTGGCAAGCACTTCATTGTCGCCCGGATTGAGGTTATAGAGGATTGTTTTGGCCAGTGTGCCGTTGTAGTCGAGCCGGTCGAGTAGGCGGTGGCCGGCGGCCGAGCAGCGCTCGTCGTGGATCGCGTCGTAGCCCGTATCCGGACCCAGGCGCTCGAACATCCGCTTGTTGTTGTTGCGGATGGCGCCGATGTGGAATTGTTGTGTCCAGTTCTTTTCATAATCCATCACAGCAAAATCATACAGCATAGCAGAACGGAATTTCAGCAATTCCTCCAGGTTCGCTTTCTTTCCGTTGCGCACCTTTTCGAAGATATTGTTGATTTCGACAGCGGTATAGGGCTCAGCGTAGAACGTTTCGAGGCCGTGGTCCGAAAGTTTACACCCCATCGTGGCGAAGAAGTCGTGGCGCACGCGCAGTGCGGCCAGCAGGTCGTCGTATTTCTTGATGCTCACGCCCGAAACGGCTTCGAGCTTGCCGATATACTCGTTGTAGGCCACCGGGTTTTCGATCGCCATCGCCTTGTCGGGACGCCAGGTCGGGAGCACCTTGGTGAAGAACGGTTTTTCCTGGATTTGTTTGTGGTATTCGAGCGTGTCGATCGGGTCGTCTGTCGTGCAGACTACTTCCACCTTGAATTTGGTCATCAGGCCCTGTGCGCGGAATTCCGGGGTTTGGAGCTTGGCGGTACACTCGTCGTAGATCGACTTGGCGGTTTCGGGTTTCAGGATTTTGTCGATCCCGAAGACTTTCTGGAGTTCGAGGTGGGTCCAGTGGTAGAGCGGGTTACGCATCGTATAGGGCACGGTTTCGGCCCATTTTTCGAACTTTTCGTAATCGGGTTTGCTGCCGGTGATGTACTCTTCGTTGATGCCGTTGCCGCGCATCGCACGCCATTTATAATGGTCGCCGCCGAGCCACACTTCGGTCAGGTTCTTGAACTGGTAGTTGTCGGCGATCATCTTCGGGATCAGGTGGCAGTGGTAGTCGATGATCGGCATTTTGGCCGCGTGGTCGTGATAGAGTTGTTGGGCTTCGTCGCTGTCAAGCATGAAGTCCTTGTCCATAAACTGTTTCATCGTCGGTTATGATTTGGTTAATAATTAAAGACTTGTCAGGCCGCTTTCGGTGCAAAAACGAAAGGCGATACTCACAAACCTACGCAAAAAAGAAATGAAAAGCAAATCGCCCCGCCGATTTTCGGCCCCGAAAGAACCCCGTCGTTCGGAAGCGGGAGAAGAGAGGTTGCCCGGTGCATCTTTCCGCTCGCGGGGCTTGTTTTATTGCGGAAAAAACGCAATCTTTGTAGATACGTGCAAAAATCAAAAATCACTTAAAATAACAGACCATGAAAGAACTGAACAGAAAGAACGCCCCGGCGGCCAAACTCTATCCCGAACGTATCATCCAATTCGGCGAAGGCAATTTCCTGCGCGCATTTGTCGATTGGATCGTTTGGAATATGAACCAGAAGGCCGATTTCAATACCGGCGTCGTGGTCGTGCAGCCCATCGAAAACGGGATGGTCGACACGCTCAACGCCCAGGACGGCCTCTACCACCTCAACCTCCAGGGGATCGACAAGGGCCAGAAGGTCGACAGCATCCAGCTGATCGACACGATCACCCGCGGCCTGAACCCTTACAAGCAGTTCGACGAGTATCTGAAACTGGCTGAAAACCCCGACATGCGCTTCGTGATCTCGAACACGACCGAAGCGGGGATCGCTTTCGACCCGGCCTGCAAGCTGGACGACAAACCGGCCAAATCCTACCCTGGTAAACTGACCCAGCTGCTCTACCACCGTTTCAAAACATTTAAAGGTGCGGCCGACAAGGGCTTTATCATTCTGCCGTGTGAGTTGATTTTTCATAACGGGACGGAGCTGAAGAAATGTATCGAACAGTATATTGACCTGTGGAACCTGGGCGCCGAGTTCAAGGCGTGGTTCGAAAGCGCTTGCGGCGTGTACTGTACGCTCGTTGACCGCATCGTGCCGGGTTACCCCAAGGACACGATCAACGAAATCCTCGACAAGGTGCAGTTCGAAGACAAACTGGTGGTGAAAGCTGAAATCTTCCACCTGTGGGTGATCGAAGCGCCGCAGTCGGTGGCCGCCGAATTCCCGGCCGACAAGGCAGGGCTGAACGTGCTCTTCGTGCCGAGCGAAAAACCGTACCACGACCGCAAGGTGACCCTGCTCAACGGCCCGCACACCGTGCTCTCGCCCGTGGGCTACCTCTCGGGACTGAACACCGTGCGCGAGTGCGTCGAAGACCCGGTGATCGGAAAATTCGTACACCAGGCGATGTTCGGCGAACTGATGGAAACCCTTGACCTGCCCAAGGCCGAACTCGAAGCGTTCGCCAACGACGTGCTCGACCGTTTCCGCAACCCGTTCGTAAAACACTTCGTGACGAGCATCATGCTCAACTCGTTCCCGAAATACAAGACCCGCGATTTGCCGGGGCTGAAAATTTACCTCGAACGCAAGGGCCAACTGCCTTCGGCGCTGGTGCTCGGCCTGGCCGGCATCATCACCTATTATAAGGGCGGCAAGCGCGGCGCAGACGAAATCGTGCCCAACGACGACCCGAAGATCCTCGCCCTGCTGACCGAACTCTGGGGCAAGGGTTGCGTGGAGTGTGTAGCCAAAGGCGTGCTGGCGGCCGACTTTATCTGGGGCGAAGACCTCAATAACGTGCCGGGCCTGACCGATAAGCTGACCGGCTACCTGGCCTCGATCCAGGAAAAAGGTATGCTTGAAACCGTCAAGGGCATCCTCTAACCACTGACCGTCGAACAGCTATTGCCGCCTCGCGTGGCAATAGCTGTTTTTTATCCACTCACGTAAAAACACCGAAAAATGACGACCAAATTCCTGAAAATAAATCCGGCCGACAATGTGGCCGTCGCCATCGTGGCCTTGCCCGCAGGCGAAAAGATGACCATCGAAGGCAGTGAAGTGACCCTGCTCGAGGAGGTTCCCGCAGGCCACAAATTCGCCCTCGCCGACCTGGCCCAGGGGCAGGACGTGATCAAATACGGTTACCCGATCGGCCACACGCTTAATGCCATCGCCAAGGGCGCCTGGGTCAACGAAAAGAACATCAAGACCAACCTCGAAGGGCTGCTTGACTATACCTACGAACCGAAACTCGAAGAGGTGCATTCCGATAAGAAAGGCATTACTTTCCAGGGCTACCGCCGCGCCAACGGCGAAGTGGGCATCCGTAACGAGATCTGGGTAATCCCGACTGTGGGCTGCGTCAACGGCGTGATCAACGACCTGGCCGAAGAGCTCCGCAAGGAGACCGGCGGCAAAGGTGTGGATGCGATCGTGGCTTTCCCGCACAACTACGGTTGTTCGCAGTTGGGCGACGACCACGAGAACACACGAAAGATCCTGCGCGATATGGTGAAGCATCCCAATGCCGGCGGTGTGCTGGTGGTGGGTTTGGGTTGCGAAAACAACCAACCCGATGCGTTCCGTGAATTCCTGGGCGAATTTGATCCCGCGCGCGTGAAATTCATGGTCACCCAGCAAGTTCACGACGAACACGTCGAGGGGATGAAACTGCTCCGGGAAATCTATGCCGTGGCGTCGAAGGACGTGCGCACCGAAGTGCCCATTTCCGAACTGAAAGTCGGCCTCAAGTGCGGTGGTTCCGACGGTTTTTCAGGGATCACCGCCAACCCGCTGCTGGGCGTTTTCTCGGACTTCCTGATCGCCAACGGCGGCTCGTCGATCCTGACCGAGGTGCCTGAGATGTTCGGCGCCGAAACCATTTTGATGAACCGTTGCGTCGACCGTCCGACGTTCGACAAAACCGTCCACCTGATCAACGATTTTAAAGAGTACTTCACGAAGCTCAACCAGCCGATCTACGAAAATCCGTCGCCGGGTAACAAGGCGGGCGGAATTTCGACCCTCGAAGAAAAATCGTTGGGTTGTACCCAGAAGTGCGGCAAGGCGGTGGTGCTCGACGTGCTGATGTATGCCGACCGGATCAAGACCAAGGGACTGAGCCTGTTGAGTTCGCCGGGCAACGACCTGGTGGCGGCGTCGGCGCTGGCGGCCGCCGGTTGCCAGATCGTGCTTTTCACCACAGGACGCGGCACGCCGTTCGGTACGTTCGTGCCCACGATGAAAATTTCGACCAACTCGGCCCTCTACAAAAACAAACCGAATTGGATCGACTTCAACGCCGGGGTGATCGTCGAAGACAAGACGATCGAGGAAACCTGCGACAAATTTATTGAATATGTCCTCAAGGTAGCCAGCGGCGAGTGGGTGAACAACGAAAAGAACAACTATAGAGAGGTCGCCATCTTCAAAACCGGTATCACTCTTTAGTTGGCTGCGCGTATGGCAGGCCATCTTTGAAAGATCCTTCCGACTTTCCGTCTTCACGTACTAAAGTACGCTGCGGGTGAAAGCCGAAAGGATCTTCCAAACCTGCCCCACCCTCCGCACACCCGGGTGGATAGTGCGCTCCGGCTCGGAATTATTGTAGTGCTTCGTCTGTTCCAGGCTGGGCTACAGGGGCTGCGCCGACGCGGGCCGAAGGCCTGCGTATCCGCCTATAAGAAAAATGCGTTAAGAAAATTGTTGGAAAAAGCGTAAGCGGAGTCCTCTGTTTGAGCCCGCAGGGCGAGTTGTGGACGCAGCAGCTTTTTCCAACAATTTTTAGTGTTTTTCTTAAAGCGGTGAGTTTTCTTTGCTTACTTTCTTTTGATAGTAGCAAAAGAAAGTAAGACGAAGTAAAGGCGGAATTCCGAGTGCGGGAACCCACCTTTGGGTGTCAGCCAACCGAGATTGCTGCCCGCCTATAGGGCGGGAACTTGCATTTAGCAAGTAAGGCGGGCGAGTTCACCGGCCAATAGGGAGGTAACAAAAGAAAGCGGGGTGCAGTCCTGCAAAAAGTCGAAAACGACAGACCAGAACCTAACCAAAATAACTTATGAAGAAACTCTTCTTAAGCCTAACGGCCTTGGCGGCGGCTACCACGCTGACCGCCAGGTCTTATGACCTGTCGGTCGACGCCGGCCGGCCCGGCGCGTCGATCGCCCCGACGATGTACGGCATCTTTTTCGAAGACATCAACTACGGCGCCGACGGCGGCCTCTACGCTGAACTGGTCAAAAACCGCTCGTTCGAGTTTCCGCAAGCCTTGATGGGCTGGAACATTTTCGGCAACGTTGAAGTTCGTAGCGACAGTCCCGCATTCGACCGCAACCCCCACTACGTGCGCCTGGGCTCGTCGGGCCACCCCCACAAACATACCGGCCTCGACAACGAAGGTTTTTTCGGCATAGGGATCGAGGCGGCCAAAACATACCGCTTTTCGGTGTGGGCCCGTAGCCCGCAAGCCACCCCGCAAACAATCCGTATCGAACTGGTAGACGGTAACAACGATCCGTTTGTGAAGCAAGAATTGGCAGTCACCGGTGCCGATTGGAAGAAATACGAAGTGATTCTTACGGCTCCGAAAGAAGAGGCCAACGCCCGCCTGCGGATTTTCCTGACCTCTTCCGGCAGCCTCGATATGGACCACATTTCGTTGTTCCCCACCGACACCTGGATGGGGCACGAGAATGGCCTGCGCCGCGACCTGGCTCAGGCACTCTATGACCTGCGGCCGGGTGTGTTTCGTTTTCCGGGCGGTTGCATCGTCGAGGGCACTGACCTCGACACCCGCTATAATTGGAAAAATTCGGTCGGTCCGGTCGAAAATCGCCCGCTCAACGAAAACCGCTGGCACTACACGTTTGCACACCGCTTTTTTCCTGATTATTTCCAATCTTACGGGTTGGGGTTCTATGAGTTTTTCCTGTTGTCGGAAGAGATCGGGGCCGAGCCGTTGCCGATCGTGAGCTGCGGACTGGCGTGCCAGTTCCAGAACGGCGATCCCGGCGCCCATGTGGCGGTCGTCGACCTGCAGCCCTACATCCAGGACGCTCTCGATTTGATCGAGTTTGCCAACGGCCCGGCGACGAGTACCTGGGGACGGGTGCGGGCCGAGATGGGCCACCCCGCGCCGTTCAACCTCAAATTCATCGGCGTCGGCAACGAACAATGGGGCCCGGAATACCCCGAACGCCTGGCCGAATTCACGGCCGCCATCCGCAAAGCTTACCCCGCGATCGAGATCGTGGGCAGCTCGGGGCCCAGCTCCGAGGGCGAACAGTTCGACTACCTGTGGCCCGAAATGAAGCGTTTGAAGGTCGATCTGGTCGACGAACACTACTATCGCCCGGCGCAATGGTTTTTGAACCAGGCGACACGCTACGACAATTACGACCGGACAGGGCCGAAAGTCTTTGCCGGCGAATACGCCTGCCACCTGCCCAGCCGTAAGAACAATTTCGAGTCGGCCCTGTGCGAAGCCGCGTTTATGACCGGCCTCGAACGCAACGCCGACGTGGTGCGCATGGCGACCTACGCTCCGCTGTTCGCCCACGTCGACGGGTGGCAGTGGCGGCCCGACCTGATCTGGTTCGATAATCTGCGCACGGTGCGCACGCCCAACTATTACGTGCAACAGCTGTATGGACACAACCCCGGCACGAACGTGGTGTCGCTCACAGCCAACGGAACCCCTCTGACAGGTCAGGACGGCCTTTACGCCAGCGCCGTGATCGACACTAAAAAGAAGGAAGTCATTGTCAAACTGGTCAATATGTCAGCCGAACCGTTGCCGATCCGACTTGCCGTTGCGGGCTTGGACAAAAAGGCAATCCTGCAACCGCTGGCCGAGGTGACCGAACTGGTTGCGCCGAAAGAAACGGAAAATACGATTGAGCGTCCCGATGCGGTCGTTCCGCAACACACCAGCCTGCACCTCGAGGGGAACGTGCTGCAAACCACGGCTGCAGCCGAATCGTTCCGGATGATCGTCTTCAGATACTGATCCTTACCCCGTAAAAAAGGCGGTTGTCATCCGACAACCGCCTTTTTCATATGGTTTACCCAAGTCCGCCTCATTGGCAGCGACCAGGGGGGTAGGGGGTCAACGTTTACATTTTGCCGTGATGTGCTCGATTCGCAAGGTGAAAGTTTGTGTGCGGTGAAACGACCGTTCCATATACGTTTCGCCCAACGTTTTGTGGTCGGGGCAGTATTTGGCGACCAGTTTGCGCAGGGCGGTGCGCCGCTCTTCGTCGGTCGGGTCGAGGTCGGCCGTGCCGAAAACGATCACGCTTTCATAAAGTGTGGTGAACTTCTCGGGTTGGGTTGTGACGCCCCCCACCACACAGAACGATACCCGCGGGTTACGCGTCAGGCAGTCGAGCTTTTCGCCTTCGGGAGCGCAATGGAAATAAAGCGTGTTTTTCTCGCGGTCATACGCATAGCTGATCGGAATGCCATAGGCGTATCCGTTGTTCTCTTCGCCCAGGCTCAGAAAACCGTATAAGCTGTTTTCGAGCAGGTCGAGGGCGCGGGCGTCATCCAGCAGGCGGTCTTGCCGGCGCACGGGGGGAAATGTCTGATCTTTCATGTCAAAAAAGAATAATCCACAAGATACTAAAAACACCTCTCTTCATCACGTCTTGAGGACGAAAAAGCGAGGCGTTGCAATGAACTTCCATTGCAACGCCTCGCCTGTGTGGTCCCACCGTGACTCGAACACGGATTTAAAGTTTAGGAAACTTCCGTTCTATCCCTTGAACTATGGGACCTCCGTTTTTGCGGAGAACTATCAGAAAAGCCCCATCCTTCCGTGCCGGTCATTCCAAGCCGTGCCTGCCGGGCCTATTTCGAGAAACTATCGCCGTCGTAAGCCCACTTCAGATAAACTGCTCCCCAGGTAAATCCGCCGCCGAAAGCCGCCAGGATCAGGTTGTCGCCCTTCTTGAGCCGTTGTTCATAGTCCCACAGGCACAGGGGCAGCGTAGCTGCCGTCGTGTTGCCGAACTTGTCGATATTGATCATGCACTTGTCTTCGGGCAGCCCCATGCGGTTGGCGGTAGCGCTGATGATCCGCAGGTTGGCCTGGTGCGGGACCAGGTAGCGGATGTCGTCCGGTGTGAGGTTGTTGCGTTCCATCAGTTCCACCGACGTATCGCCCATATGCGAGACGGCTGCTTTGAAGACCGTCTTGCCGTCCTGGTGGATGGTGTGCCAGCGGTTTTCTACCGTTTCGTGGGTGGCCGGATAAGCCGATCCCCCCGCTTTCATGTAGAGGTGGGGAGCGCCTCCGCCGTCGGAGTGGAGGATGGCGTCCAACACGCCCAGCCCTTCGGTATTGGCTTCGAGCATCACTGCGCCCGCGCCGTCGCCGAAAATAGGACAGGTGTTGCGGTCGGTATAGTCGACGATCGACGACATTTTGTCGGCCCCGACGACGATTACTTTCTTATATGTCTGTGTTTCAATGTACTTTGATGCTGTCCACAGCGCGAACAGGAAGCCGCTGCAAGCTGCCGACACGTCAAATCCGAACGCGTTCATCATTCCTGACCGGTAGCAGATCAGGTTGGCGGTCGAGGGAAAGAACATATCGGGGGTTACAGTAGCGCAAATCACCAGGTCGACATCCATCGGGTCGGTGCCGGTTTTTTCGAGCAGGTCCTTCACGGCGTGTTCGCCGAGGTAGGAAGTGCCGAGCCCTTCGCCCTTGAGGATATGGCGGGTTTTGATCCCGATGCGGGTCATGATCCATTCGTCGGACGTGTCGACCATCCGGCTCAACTCCTCGTTGTCAAGGATGTAGTCCGGGAGGTATCCCCCGACGCCGGTGATTGCTGCGGTTACTTTTCCCATTATTTAAATGCCTCTTTGAATTTTTCTACCAGTCCTACCTCAACGGCTTTTTCCGTTTGGAGGACCATGTTTTTAATCGCTTCGGGGCTTGAGCAGCCGTGGCCGATAACCACCGCCGCGTTGATGCCCAGCACGGGTGTCCCGCCGACTTTTTCGTAGTTCAGCGCGTCGAAAAAAGGCGAGGAGAGCCCCTGGCGCTGCGACAGCCCATAAAACCCTTCGGCCATCTTGAGGATGGTGTTGCCCGTGAAGCCGTCGCACACGATCACATCGGCGATCGAGTCATCAAACAGGTGTTTGGCTTCGACGTTGCCCACGAAATCAAACTCGGTCGAACCGTCCATACTTTCGTAGGCGGCTTTGGTAGCCAAATTGCCTTTTTCCTTTTCTTCACCGATGTTGAGCAGGCCCACCCGGGGGTGGTCGACGCCCATCATCGCGTTGGCGTAAAGGTTACCGAGTTTTGCGTACTGGTACAACACGTCGGGTTTGCAGTCCACGTTCAGGCCCACGTCCAACAACAACGCACCGCGGCTCGATTCGGTCGGTACCACGGTGGAGATGGCGGGGCGGATCACCCCTTCGATCTGTTTGACGCTGTACATACACCCGACCATCATGGCACCGGTGCTGCCGGCGCTAGCAAATCCCTGGATCTTTCCGGCTTTGAGCCATGAAAATCCGACGGAAATGCTCGAATCGGGTTTCTTGACGAACGTCTGGGCCGGGTTTTCGCCCATTTCGATCGTCTGGGTGGTGTGAACGATTTCGAAGGTCTCGACAGGGCACTCTTCGCGCTCCAGAATGGAGATGATCTGCGCCTGATCGCCAAAAAGAACGATCTTGGTTTCGGGCATCGTCTGCCCGGCTGCCAGAATGGCGCCCAATACAACCGATTCGGGGGCGAAATCGCCGCCCATCGCATCCAATCCTATCTTCATCTGACCTTACTTAGCGTGTACACTGGGCGGGAAACTATTCCGCCTTTTTCTCTACGGCCTGTTTGCCACGGTAGAAGCCGCACTCCGGGCAAACCCGGTGGTAGAGCGTTGCTGTGCCGCAGTTCGAGCAGGTAGACAGAGTAGGTACTTCCGCTTTGTAGTGAGTTCTTCTTTTGTCCCGACGGGTCTTCGAGACCTTGTGTTTAGGATGTGCCATTTTTCGTAATTATTTATGTGTCGTTTTTTTTACTGTTTTTGCCTGAGCGGGGGCAGTTTCCGGTTGGGAAGCGCCTTCCATCTCCTGTTTGAGCTTGGCCAACTTTTCCCACTCTTCGGGTTCTTCTTCCTTGAGTGTTTCTTCCGAGAACATCTTTTCGAACTCTTCGTCCGAAACGATCTTGAACCGCTTGAGCATATCGGGGTTGCACGTGCTCTTGCCGTTCTTGTCCGTCGGGTGAACCCGCTGGTAGGGGAGGCTCAGGCTGATGCTCTCGTAGATGTACTGGGCCAGGTTGAGTTCCCCTTCGCCCGGTGCGATCCACATCACTTCGCCGTCGCTTTCGCCTTGTTCCTCTTCCGAAAATTTTACGTACAGCGTCCCTTCGTAGCGAACCGGCAGCTGGAATTCTTCCAGACAACGGTCACACGCCACCCACACCTGGGCCTCGATCATAAAATCGAGGGTCAGCATGCTGGCTGCGCGCAGCAGGCTCACTTCGACGTCGGCTGTTCCCCGCCCGATCTCGGAACCCTCGAAAGCGGCCCAAAAATCATCGTCTACCCGGAATCGGTAGGCGTGCTCGCCCAGCGATAACCCGTTAAAAACGATTTTGTAACGGTTCAGAACGTCCATTTTTTTCAGTCGAAAGATCAGGCAAAGGTAACTCTTTTATCTTAATTCTCCAAAGAAATCGTATTTCGCTTTCCTGTCAATCCCCGGCCAACAGGGCCAGGTCGGCCAGCACGATGGCCGTCGCCGCTTCGATCACGACCGGCACACGCAGGGCGATGCAGGCATCGTGGCGCCCCTTGACCCGCAACTCTTCGACCGTGCCCGAAGCAATGTTGAACGTTTGTTGCGGCGCCGAAATACTGGGCGTCGGCTTGACGGCGATACGGAAAACCAACTCGTTGCCGTTGGTGATGCCGCCGTTGATGCCGCCGGCGTTGTTGGTCGCAGTGGTGCCTCGGGCGTCCGTGATCGGGTCGTTGTTTTGCGATCCACGCAGGCGGGCGGCTTCGAACCCGCTGCCGAATTCGATCCCTTTCACACCGGGGATCGAAAAGGCGGCGTGGGCCAGCAACGACTCGGCCGAATCGAAAAACGGTTCGCCCCATCCGGCCGGCAGTCCGGTTGCCCGGCATTCGACGATGCCGCCTGCGGAATCACCCGCAGCCATGGCATTTTCAATCACTTCGGCAAACAGGGCCGGGTCGGCGCAACCGCCGATCTCTTTTATCTCGGCCCCGATCGTCGCTCCGCCGAGTATTTTTTTTGCCAACACCCCGGCGGCTACCAGCCCCAGGGTGATGCGCCCCGAAAAATGTCCGCCGCCACGGGGGTCGTTGTGCCCGCCGAATTTTTGAGCGGCCACCCGGTCGGCGTGTCCCGGGCGGGGGTGGGCCAACAGGTGTTCGTAATCGTCGGAACGGGTGTTTTTGTTTTCGAACAGGATGGTCAGCGGAGCGCCGGTTGTCACGCCCCGGAACGTCCCCGAAACGATCTGCGGAGCATCGTCTTCTTTGCGGGGTGTGGTGCCGCGTGCACCGCTCCGGCGGCGGGTCAGGTCGGCCAACATATCCTCTTCCGCAAACGCGATTCCGGCCGGGACGCCGTCCACGACCACACCGATGCGTTCGCCGTGGGATTCGCCGAAGATCGTGATGCGGTATTTTCTGCCAAACGTATTCATTGCATTCGGTTGTCGGTTCGGGGCCTGTAGGTTATCTGTGCGGATGCGGGGCCGGATACTGCGGAGGCAGTGGCTCGAGCAGGGTTTCGATCGTTACCAGCACATTGTTTTCAAAGGTCAGGAAGTACCGCTCGCGTGAGGAAGGATCCGGATTGGTATACGCCAGGATGGTCTGTCTGGCATCGGCGTAAACAACCGTATAGTCTTTCCCCATCACGTGGAGGGCTTGGATCTTGGTCATCCCCACGTCGAGTTTGCGTACATTTGACGCCATGAAAACCGTACTGCACGACACCGCCAACAGGGCCGTGACCAGGATCAACGCTATCTCTTTCATTCCACTAGTTCTTTGTTACCTCTCCATGCCGTCCCGGATCAGTTCGCCCAAGTGTTCGGGACTGATATCGCTGCGGATGTTGCCGTTATCGACAAACGAAATCTGGCCGCGTTCTTCCGACACCACCACCACCAGCGCGTCCGACGATTCAGCCGCCCCGATCGCCGCTCGGTGGCGTGTGCCGAAGTAGGCCGGAATGTCGGCCCGTTCGCTCACGGGCAACAGGCATCGTGTCGCCCGGACGCGTCCCTTTTCGATCACCATCGCCCCGTCATGCATCGGCGAGTTTTTGAAGAAAATGGTTTCGATCATCCTTCGGGAAATCACTGCGTCGATCGCGTCGCCCCGCTCGGTGAAAGCCGTCATGTCGCTCCGCCGCGCGATCACGACCAGCGCCCCGGTGCGTGTAGTGGCCATGTCGCGGCACGCTTCGCACAGCTCCTTGATCCAGTCGAGGTTTTCGGCCTGTTTTTTTCCGAAGAAGAAACGGTTCCAGAACGAATCCTTGCGCCGGGCATAGCGGTCGCCCAACAAGAAAAGGAATTTACGGATTTCAGGCTGAAATACGACAATCAACGCGATGGCGCCCACCCCGATGATCTGCCCGAGGATTGACGAGAGCAATTCCATGTTGAACAGCCGCACCACCACCCACAGCAGGTACAACGTGATGATCCCCACGAAGATACTCACTGCATTGGTGCGCCGCACCAGCCGCCAGAGCTGGTACAACAGCACCGCCACCAGGAAGATGTCGAGAAAATCCGTGATCTTGAAGTGGATGAAATCCATCGTAGCGAACGTTTTTCGTAAACTTCCGGCCGGAAATGCGCTCCGACCGGGATATGTAAAGGTTAACGCAGGCTTACTTGGGTGCCGTGCGCAGGTCGATCATCAGTTCGTCTAACTGGGCTGCGGCGATGGGCGAGGGCGAGTCGGCCATCGTGTCGCGTCCGGCATTATTCTTCGGGAAGGCGATGTAGTCGCGGATCGAGTCGGCCCCGCCGAAGAGCGAGCAGAAGCGGTCGAACCCGAAAGCGATCCCCCCGTGGGGCGGCGCTCCGAATTTGAACGCGTTGGTGAGGAATCCGAACTGCGCTTCCGCTTCTTCGGGCGAGAAACCCAATATCGCAAACATTTTTTGTTGCAGCGCACTGTCGAAAATACGGATCGATCCGCCGCCGATCTCCACGCCGTTGACCACGAAGTCGTAAGCGTTGGCGCGTACAGCCCCCGGATCGGTATCCATCAGCGCCATATCCCCGGGATTGGGCGAGGTAAAAGGATGGTGCATCGCAAAGAAGCGTCCCGACTCTTCGTCCCACTCCAGCAACGGGAAGTCGACCACCCACAGCGGTGAGAACTTTTTCGGATCGCGCAGCCCCAGCCGCTGGCCCATTTCGAGGCGCAGGGTCGACAGGGCGCTGAGGGTTTGCCGTTTCGTCCCGGCCAGGATCAGGATCAGGTCGCCTGCTTTGGCTTTCGTGGCAGCGGCGATTTTCGCCAGGTCGTCCTGTGTGAAAAATTTATCGACGCTCGATTTGAGCGTCCCGTCGGCGTCGCAACGTACATAGACCAACCCTTTTGCTCCGACCTGCGGCCGTTTCACGAAGTCGGTCAGTTCGTCGATCTGCTTGCGGGTATAGTCCGCACAACCTTCGGCCACGATCGCACCGACGTACTCGGCCGAATCGAACACCACGAAATCCTTGCCCTGTACGAGCGGGGTAATGTCGTTGAACAGCATCCCGAAACGCGTGTCGGGTTTGTCGCTCCCGTAAAATTCCATCGCATCGGCATAACTCATCCGCGGGAATTTTTCAGCAAAGCGGACTCCTAATACTTGGTCGAATAAGGCTTTTGCCAGTCCCTCGAACATCTCCAGCACGTCGTCGCGTTCGACGAACGACATTTCGCAGTCGATCTGCGTAAACTCCGGCTGGCGGTCGGCGCGCAGGTCTTCGTCACGGAAACAGCGCACGATCTGGAAATAGCGGTCGTACCCGGCCACCATCAGTAGCTGCTTAAAGGTCTGCGGCGACTGGGGCAGGGCGTAGAACTCGCCCGGGTTCATCCGCGAAGGCACCACGAAGTCGCGTGCCCCCTCGGGCGTAGACTTGATCAGGTAGGGTGTTTCTATCTCGAGGAAATCATTGTCCGAAAGGTGGTTGCGCACGATGCGGGCCATTTCGTGGCGTAGCACGAGGGCGTTCTTTAGCGGATTGCGGCGCAGGTCGAGGTAGCGGTATTTCATCCGCAGCTCGTCGCCCCCGTCGCTCTGGTCCTCGATTGTGAAAGGCGGCGTGGCCGATGCGTTCAGCACGCGCAGCGACTCGACGACGATCTCGATCTCGCCCGTCGCCATTTTTTCGTTTTTCGAGGCGCGTTCGACAACTTTGCCGATCGCCTGGATCACGAACTCGCGTCCCAGATGGGCTGCCTGTTCGTGCAACTCCTTGGGGGCCTTGTTGTCGATCACCAGCTGGGTGATGCCGTAGCGGTCGCGCAGGTCGAAAAAGGTCATCGCGCCCAGGTTCCGGACTTTTTGTACCCAACCGGCCAGGGTGACCGTTTGGCCGAGGTTTTCTTTGCGAAGCTGGCCGCAAGTATGTGTTCTGTACATAAAAAATTATTACTTTTGAACGGTGGTTTTCCTGTCGGCGGCCTGTTTCTTCCGCCCGGAACGCCAGCAAAATAAATTTACGAAAACTTTCTCAAAGGTATTCATTTCTGATGAACAACCCGCAAAACGACGACATTTTTTTTATGCGCCAGGCAATAGCCGAGGCCGAAAAAGCGTTTTCAAGAAAAGAGATCCCTATCGGGGCCGTGATCGTCAGCGAGAGCAACGGGGTGCGGCGGGTGATCGCCCGCGCCCACAACCTGACCGAAACCCTCGGCGATCCGACGGCCCACGCCGAAATGCAGGCCATCACCGCCGCCACGGGAGCTCTGGGCGGAAAATACCTGCCCGACTGTACGCTCTATGTCACTGTTGAACCCTGCCCGATGTGCGCCTCGGCCTGTTACTGGGCCCAGGTCGGACGCGTGGTGTGGGGCGCCGACGATCCCAAGCGCGGTTTTTCGCATGTGGGTGCCGGCCTGCTCCACCCCAAAACCCTTGTCATGAAAGGCGTTTGCGAAACCGAATGTGGCGAAATCATGACCCGCTTCTTTCAAAAAATTCGCAACGCGAAGTAGAAAAACTTTGAAATTTCAGAAAAACGCATAATTTTGCAAACCGGCCTGTCGTGTGAATTCAGGATTCCGACGCCGGGACCGAAACGAGGCATTCTCAAACTAATAATAGATAACCAACTGAAGACGTTATGAACAACCTGAAATTTTCTTTGCTGGCCGTTGCGATGCTCCTTTGTACGGCTGTGTCGGCCCAGACCGTCGACGAAGTAAACGCCAAATTCAACGAAGCCGGCGCGCTGATCAACGCTAAAAATTATGCCGAAGCCATTCCGGCGCTGGAAGCTGTGATCGATATGGGCCAGAAAGTAGGGGCCGAAGCCCTCGAAACCACCGAACAATGCCAGAAACTGTTGCCGACGCTCTACCTGACCTACGGTCGCCAGTTGGCCGGTGCACAGAAGTTTGACGACGCTATTGCCAACCTGAAGAAAGCAGAAGATTACGGCGAACTCTACGGGGTGCCCGCCGCCAAAAACAATGCTTCGAACACCATCTCGCAGATTTACCTGATGATGGGGGGCGAAGCTTATAACTCGGGCGATTATGCCAAGGCGATCGAGGTTTTCTCGAAAGGCTACGAAGCTGCGCCGAACAACACCCAGTTGGCCCTCTACCTGGCTGAAAGCTATGACAAGGTCGACAGCCTGAGCCAGGCGATGGAGATCTACAAGGGTATTATGGCGCTGACCCACAGTCGTTATGCTGCCGACGTGGAAAAAGCCAAAACCGAACTGGCCACCACGCTGTTGGCCCGTGCCGCTGCCGCTGCCGGCACGAACAATCTTGACGGTGTGGTGAAATACACCGGTGATATCTTGGAGTTCGATCCGGCGAATGCCGATGCGACCCTACTGCGTGTACAGGTGGCCAACAATGCCAAGAACTACGCTAAGGTGATCGAATACGGCCCGGCCGCCATTGAAGCGCAGACCGACCCGGTGAAGAAGTCGACGGCTTACTTCCTGGTGGGTGCCGCATACCAGAACACCGATAATAAGGCTAAGGCCATCGAAGCGTTCAAGAATGTGACTGCCGGTGACAACGTGGCCCAGGCGAAAAAGCTTATTGCCGACCTGAGCAAATAATCACTCTTATTGATAAAGGAAACGAGGCTGCCGAGAAGCAGCCTCGTTTTTTTATTCAATAAAGGATCTATTTAAATGATGCCCCTGTTGTTTTTTGTCATAGTATATGTTCGTTGCAAGCGGTATGAAAAATTATGTAATGCTCTTCTGTCATCCACACCTGAGATTTTTATGCCCACGGGGCCTACTGAAACAAGCGACCCCTGCGTATAAATCCCAATTCACCAAAACTTTTTTCCGAAAAATTTTGGAATTTCAAAAAACACGCGTATATTTGTAATGATTACAATTATGTAATAATTATAGAAAAATGCAAAAAATCCAACACTATCTTACAGAGAAAGGCATAAAGCCTTCGCCGCAACGGGTAGCTATTATGGAATACCTTTCGGTGCATAAGACCCATCCGTCGGTCGATGAGATCTACGGTGCGCTGCACTCCTCGATGCCGACCCTCTCGCGCACGACCGTCTACAACACGCTGAAGCTGTTTATCGAGCACGGTGCGGCTATTCCGGTGGGGATCGACGACCGCAACCTGCGTTTTGACGGCGATACGTCGCCCCATGCTCATTTTATGTGCAAAAAGTGCGGCGCGATCCTCGACCTGTACCTAAAGGAAAACGTCTTCTTTGATTATGAGCAAACCGGTGCATTGGCCGTCACCGAAGCTGCCCTCTACCTGAAAGGCCTTTGCGGGAAATGCAACCCCCAGACAAAAGAATAAACCTGATAATAAAATTGTAAAAACCCATTAAAAACACGTGAGATTATGAAGAAATTCAAATGTTCGGTTTGTGGATACGTCCACACCGGTGATGCAGCCCCCGATTTTTGCCCGCAGTGCAAACAACCCGCTTCGAAATTCGTAGAGATGATCGAGAGCGACGGCGCCCTGAGCTGGGCAGATGAACATCGCCTGGGCGTAGCCAAAGAGGTCGACGCCGAAGTACTCGACGGCCTGAAAGCACACTTTATGGGCGAATGTACCGAAGTGGGTATGTACCTGGCCATGAGCCGCCAGGCCGACCGCGAAGGTTATCCCGAGGTGGCCGAAGCCTACAAGCGCATTGCCTGGGAGGAAGCGGAACATGCCGCCAAGTTCGCCGAGTTGCTGGGTGAAGTGGTGTGGGACACCAAGACCAACCTCAAGATGCGTATGGAAGCCGAAAGCGGCGCTTGCGAAGACAAGAAGCGCATCGCCACTCGTGCCAAGCAGCTCAACCTCGACGCGATCCACGACACCGTGCACGAGATGTGCAAGGACGAAGCGCGCCACGGCCAGGCTTTCGAAGGACTCTACAAACGCTTCTTCGCCAAATAATAGCGTAAATTAGTGAATGAAAAAGCGGGTGATCCTCAACAGGATCACCCGCTTTTTGTGGTTATTCTTTATTGAGTTTCGCGCTCTTCCGAATTGTACTCTTTGATAAGCGCCTGTATCGTTTCGTGCACGGTAGTGATCTTTTCCGATCGCCAGGCGTTGGCTCCGGCAAAGGCGTAGCCTTTCGTCAGATCGCCCCGGCCGGCGTTGTAGAGCGCCATGATGATGCAATAGGGGCTCTTTTCGTAATCACACGTCTTGATGCAGTGATAAGGGCACCCCTTGGGCCGCATCTCGCCCCGGCCCACGCGGCGGATAAACTCGCCGTCGATCGCCCGTCCGGGCATTCCGACCGGGCTGGCGATGATGCGCATATCGCCCGCTTTCGAGTCGATATAGCTTTGCTTGAAGACCGGCGAGGCGTCGCACTCCTCGGTGGTGACGAACTTCGTCCCGAGTTGCACCCCCGACACGCCGAGCTGCATCATCCGGTAAATATCGTTGCCGGTATAAATCCCTCCGGCGGCGATCACCGGGATGGTTTTTCCGTATTTTTCTTCAAAAACCCTGACTTCCTGCATCACTTGCGGCACGATGGTTTCGAGTGAAAAGTTGTTGTCTTCGATCTGTTCTGCCTTGTAGCCCAGGTGTCCGCCGGCCTTGGGGCCTTCGACCACGATCGCGTCGGGCAGGTAGTTGTAGCCTGCCTGCCACTTTTCGCACAGGATGCGTGCCGCGCGGGGCGACGAAACGATCGGCACGAGCTTCGTCTTGCTCTCTTTGGTGAGGAACGACGGCAGGTCGAGCGGCAGCCCGGCCCCCGAAAAGATGATGTCGATTTTTTCGGCGATGGCCGTGCGGATCATATCCGAGAAGTTGCTCATCGCCACCATGACGTTGACGCCAAGGATGCCGCGCGTTTTTTCGCGTGCCTTCCGGATTTCTTCTTTAAGCCCGAGGATGCTGGCTGCGGCATATTCGCGTGCCAGGTTTTTGTAGAGCAGGCCGATGCCCGCACTCGAAATGACGCCGACTCCGCCCTCGTTGGCCACAGCCGCAGCCAGCCCCGAAAGCGAAACGCCGACACCCATTCCCCCCTGGATGATAGGTACGGGAATCGTTAAATCCCCGATCTTCAGTTTTTTCATCGTGATAGCAAGTAACCGTTAAATCCTCCTCACACCATAACTGCGGCCCGTATTATTACGAAACAGTTACCCATAAGCGGCACAAAGCTACGCCAAAGTTTTCATCCGGCAATCTTTTTTCGTGTGAATCTACGATACTCAACGCCTTTTTCTCGGAATTTATTGCTTTCTGGCTATCTTTGCGGGGTAAATAAGTACTGTAAGAATGAAAAACATAGCCATCTTGGCAGGCGGCAATTCGTCGGAGTACGACGTGTCGATCGGCAGCGCGGCCCAGATCGAGCAGATCATCAACCGCACCAAATATACACCTTACCTGATCCTTGTCAAGGGTTCGCGCTGGTTTCACCGCGACGCGGCAGGCGTTGAGGCCGACGTAGACAAGAACGATTTCTCGATCACTGTCAGCGGCAAAAAGCTGAAACTCGAATACGGCCTTATCCTGATCCACGGCACCCCGGGCGAAGACGGTCTGTTGCAGGGTTATTTCGAACTGATGGGCATCCCCTATTCGTCCTCGGGCGTGCTGACTTCGGCGCTGACGTTCGATAAGTCGTTGACCAAAAAGGTCGTGGCCGGGGCTGGAGTGCCGATGGCCCGCGAGGTACTCGTCCGCAAGGGCGAGGCGGTCGACCCGGCGAAGATCGTCGCCACGCTCGGCCTGCCCCTCTTCGTAAAACCCAATGCCAGCGGCAGCAGCTTCGGCGTGAGCAAGGTGAAATCCGTCGAAGAATTGTTGCCCGCCGTCGAAACCGCCCTGACCGAGAGCGATCAGGTGCTGGTCGAAGAATTTATGGCCGGTACCGAGGTGAGCTGCGGCGCGATGGTGGCCGGCGGCAAAGAATATCTTTTCCCGCCGACGGAGATCGTGTCGATGAAGGAATTTTTCGATTACGAAGCCAAGTATACCCCCGGAATGTCCGAAGAGATCACTCCGGCCCGCCTGAAGCCCGAAGTCACCCGCGCCGTCCAGCGGCAGACGATGAATATCTACAAACTCCTCGGTTGCCGGGGTGTGGCACGCGTCGATTTCATCATCCGCGACGAGGCGCCCCACATGATCGAGATCAACACCGTTCCCGGCATGAGCAGCGGCAGCATCATCCCCAAACAAGCCCGCGAAATGGGTCTTCCGCTTACCGAACTGTTCGACATTATCATTGAAGATACGCTTAATCGTTAAACCCCAAGCGATATGCCACATCCGGTATTTACGAAAGCCTTGAAAGAGATCCGCTCCTATGCGATCATCACGCTCGGTCTGGCGCTCTATTCGTTTGCCTACACAGCGGTGGTCGCCCCGGCCGATTTTGTGGGCGGCGGCGCCAGCGGGATCGCGATGATCATCTATTACGCTACGGGCGGGGCCGACGGGGGCATCCCGATCGGATACTCGTTCTTCGTGATCAACGCCATCCTGGTCACGGCGGCCTCGTTCATCATCGGGCCCCGGTTCGGAGCAAAGACGATCTATGCCATCGCCTGCATCTCGGTGCTGATGTCGGTGATGCAAAAATTTGTTCCGCCCGACCTGCTCGGGCTGAGCCAGGACAAACTCCTTTCGGCCATCCTCGGCGGGGCGATCGCCGCAGCCGGGATTTCGATGTGCTTCTCGCAGGGAGGCAGCAGCGGCGGCACCGACATCATCGCGATGATCATCAACAAATACCGCAACATCAGCTATGGCCGCATTCTGATGGCGTGCGACACGGTCATCATCGGCTCGTCGTTCTTCCTGTTCAAGGATGTGTCGGTGTTGATCTACGGTTACGTGCTGGTCGGTATTTTCGGCTACACGCTTGACGCGATTATCGCCGGCAACAAACAGTCGTCGCAGATCTTCATCATGTCGAAAAAGTACGAACAGATCGCCGACCGGATCGCTTTCGACGTCAAACGCGGGGTGACGGTCCTCGACGGCAGCGGCTGGTACTCCAAGAAACCGCAAAAAGTGCTGATGGTCGTCTGCCGCAAGACCGACACCCAGGCTATTTACAAAGTGATCAAGGAGGTCGACCCCGAAGCCTTCATAACAGTCGGTAGCGTGATGGGCGTATATGGCCAGGGCTTTGAGGTCCTCCGCACAAAATAGGGCCGCTGTGCGTATCGCACGGCATCTTTGCACGATCCTTCGAATTTTCAATCCTCACGTACTAAAGTACGCTCCGGTGTGAAAATCCAAACGATCGCCCAAACCTGCCGCACGCTACGCACAGCTAACCTGGCGAATAGCTTCTGCCCGAATTTTTAAGGAATGCATAAAAACACAACCATAGTAGCTATTGCCACCGGCCCTGGTGGGGCGCTGGCGCTGATCCGGGTCAGCGGCCCGGAAGCCATTGCTGTCACCGACCGCATCTTTTCGCCTCGCGGTGGCAAGCGGTTGACCGATCGGCCCGGTTTCTCGATCACCTACGGCGATATCCGCGACGGCGGCCGCACGGTCGACGACGTCCTCGTTTCCGTCTTCCGCGCCCCCCGCTCCTACACGGGTGACGATATGACCGAGATCAGCTGCCACGGCTCGTCCTACGTCCAACAGGAAATCCTGAGCCTGCTTCTGCGCGAAGGTGCCGTAGCCGCTACGCCGGGCGAATTTACCCTTCGCGCTTTTCTGCACGGCAAGATGGACCTCTCGCAAGCCGAGGCCGTGGCCGACGTGATCGCTGCCGACAGTCGCGCGTCGCACGCCTTGGCTGCTAACCAGATGCGGGGCGGTTATTCTGAAGAATTCCGGACGCTGCGCGACCGCCTGATCGAAGTCGCGTCGCTCGTCGAACTCGAACTCGACTTCGGCGAAGAAGAGGTTGAATTTGCCGACCGCAACCAACTTTTCGCTCTGATCGATGCGATCGATGAAAAGATCGACTCGCTGAAATCGTCTTTCGCGCTGGGCAATGTGATCAAAAACGGCGTCCCGGTAGCCATCGTCGGCCCGCCCAACGTCGGAAAATCGACCTTGCTCAACGCCCTGCTCAAAGAAAACAGGGCGTTGGTTTCAGACATCGCCGGCACGACGCGCGACCTGATCGAAGAGGAGATCACCCTGGGCGGCATCCGCTTCCGGTTTATCGACACGGCCGGCATCCGCGCGACCGACGACACCCTCGAATCGATGGGCATCGAACGCACCCTGCGCCGGATGGAACAAGCCTCGATCGTGCTGTTGGTGGCCGACGTCGCCGACGATCCTGCTACCCTGCCCGTGCGGGTCGATGCACTCGGTCTCTCCTCTGGCCAATCGTTGGCCGTTGTCCTGAACAAGGCTGACCGCCTCCCGGAAAATGAGTTACCGGCACGGGTAGGGGAGTGGCGCCGTTTTTCGGGCGACGTGCCTCTTTTTGCCCTCTCGGCCCGTTCGGGGCAAGGCCTTGCATCGTTGACCGGCCATTTGTGTGCGTCGGTACAGGACGAACGTGTCGAACGTGGTGACGTGATCGTATCGAACACGCGCCACTACGAAGCGCTTACGCGCGCATCCGAGTCGCTCGACGGCGTCCGCCGTGCCTTGACATCGTCCCTCCCGGGCGACCTGCTTTCGGAAGATCTCCGCAGCGTGATCCACGCCCTTGGTCTGATAACAGGAGATATTACCACCGATGATATCCTGGCGTCCATTTTTAGTAAATTCTGTATCGGAAAGTAAGCATCGCAAAACGGTCAAATAGCAAACATGTAATAATTGTAATAAAGCACTCAATTTGAGTGCTTTTATTTTGAAATGAAATTATTGGTTATTTTGCGATAATAGTTGTTTGTTTTGATTGTTTTTGTACCTTTGTTGTACTTCACAGAGAAAAACCATAATTTTTGCATTTATTTACTTCACATATTTCTCACTTTGATACACTTTTCAGCACTTTAATACACTTTTAGGGATAAATGACTTCTTATATTAAGGTACAGCGTATATGCAAAATGTGCGGTACTGAGTTTACGGCTCGGACAACCGCAACGCAATACTGTAGTCCGTTATGTTCTAAACGTGCATATAAAGTTCGGAAGCGTGAAGAGAAAGTAGAGGCTTGCAATGAGGATACAAGAAAAGCCAAGCCGCGAAACGTTGTTGAGGTCGATGTAGAGAGCAGGGAGTTTTTGACCGTTACACAAGCGGCCAAGTTAATAGGATGCTCTCGGCGCAATATCTACTATCTAATCGACGCCGGACAGTTGAAAGCCACGAATATTATGAAGAAGAAAACCATAATAAACCGCGCCGACATCGACCAGCTATTAAATGTTACAGAGCCGGAGAAGCCCAAAGAATATACGGCTGAGGAATGTTACACCATCGGTGAAACGCAAACCAAGTTCGGCATATCCGGCAAGGCACTATATGATATAATAAAACGTAACGATGTGCCGAAGTTTCAAAAAGGCAAATTCGTATACGTTCCGAAAGAACTGATTGATAAGATATTTAGCTAACTTTATAGCTATGGCGATCAAAGTTAAACTATTGCAAAAGCCCATATCCAAAGGGCGTAAGAGTCTTTATCTCGACTTTTGGCCGGCAATCCCTAATCCGGCGACCGGCGAGATGACACGTAGGGATTTCTTGAAAATGTATATATATGAGAAGCCCCGTACTGCTATTGAAAAACAGCATAATGCGGAGCAGTTGAAACTCGGCGAAGCGATACGCCAGAAACGCGAAAACGAACTCAACAAGCCGGAGATATACAGCGAATACGAGAAAGAGCAGTTGCGCAAGAAAGAACTCGGCGAGATAGATTTCGTCGAGTATTTCCGTAAAGTAGCCGGCAAGCGCAAAGGGTCTAACCACAGTAATTGGATGTCGGCGCTGGCCTATCTGGAAAACTTCACCGCCGGCAAGGTCAAGTTTGCCGATGTTAATGTAAAGTTTCTGGAAGATTTCAAGGACTATTTATTAACGACCCAGAGTATTAAGAGCACGAGGAAGAAAGACCCGCTGTCGCAAAACTCGGCTGTGTCCTATTTCAATAAGATCAAGGCTACACTTAAACAGGCTTTCAAAGAGGGAGTTATACAAGCCGATCTAAGCGGCCGGGTTGAATCCATTAAGGTTGAGGAAACGCGGAGGGAGTATTTGACTTTGGAAGAGCTCAACAAGCTGGCTCAGACCGAATGTATCGACGGCACGCTGAAACGTGCCGCTCTATTCTCTGCACTGACCGGCCTGAGGTTTTCAGATATTGAGAAATTGACGTGGAGCGAGGTCGAGTATGTTGAGGGGCAAGGATATTTCATAAAGTTTCAGCAACAGAAAACTAAGGGAGTCGAGACGTTACCCATATCCGATCAAGCATTTGACTTGCTCGGCGAGCCACAACAACCGGCGGCCAAAATATTTGCGGGACTTAAATCAGCGCCATATCATAAGAAAGCATTAAAAGAGTGGCTCGATGCCGGCGGCATAACCAAACACATCACATTTCATTGCTTCCGGCACACAAATGCGACCCTATTGCTGTCCGGCGGTACGGATATAGTTACTATTTCAAAAATGCTCGGCCATCGTGAACTCAAAACAACTCAGATATACGTTAAAGTTATGGATAAAGCCAAGCGAGAAGCGGCGGATAAAATTAAACTTGATTTATAGTTATGGATAACGAGCAAGAAATAAAGAAACAATATTTAATCCAGATGCTCAGCAGTATTTCAGGCTACGATATAGGGCAAGAGGAATATGAATCAATCCTATGGTTTGAGCAAAGGGGCTACACTATTGATGAAGCAAAACATGAAGTGCTTAATAAATACCGAAAGGTTTTGCTTCGTGATAATAAAATAGTTGAAACTATTGTCAGATTTGATTCTGCATACATTCGTCTCAAAGTTAATACTAATGGCGATATTATAGCCGATGAATCAACTGACAAGGATGAAAAGTACTACGAAGATTATATAAATCATATTTCGACTTGGCTTTGTGGCTGTGATTTTACCATTGCGGATAATGACCTAATAGACGACTCCCAAGAAGTTGTGAAAGAAATACGGGAAGTATATATAGCCCATGAAATAATTCGAAGTCTTGTACAGGAAAGGGAATATAGAGAATTCCAGTTGCGTCAATATGAAAATTTAGTGAATAGCCCGAAAACAAAAGCAGAAACTCTGGGGCGTAATATTACACCATACGGCTTTTTGGCCTTACCTAAGACAAAAAACCTTTCAGAGACATCCAAAATTAAATTGATAGAACTAATTGCGAATAACGGTGTTCCTTATGCTATTGCAATGTTCGATTATCTTGGATTCGTAAAGCATCTAATCGCTAATCACCTTAAAACACAATCATTAGCATGCAAAGAAATGTCTAAATGGTTGGGGTCAGACTCTACGGGACGATTTGTTAAAGGTAATTTGCTGACACTTAACGAAGTGACAAAAGAAAACAAAGGGAGGTATACAGCTTATAAACATATCGAAAGTGTAGCAATAGACTATGAGAAACTAAAATAGGGAGTACTCCCATATTTTTGCCATAAAATGCCCCCGATAGCATTGCAGCATGTTTCACCTTTAAACTATGCTGTTATGCAAAGTAAAATTACATTCGACGATCTGCCGGGAGCAGTAAGTCAACTCGGCGACAAATTAGACATCATTCAAAACATGCTGGCTCAACGTATCGAGCCGCAACCAGCACCAACACAAGACCAATTTCTGACAGCAGAGGAAGCAGCCGCTTTCCTCCGGCTCTCTGTACCTACTGTTTACAGTAAGGTCTCCAGAGGCGAGCTAACCGTGATGAAACAGGGTAACCGGCTCTACTTCTCCAAATCTGAACTTATTGATTATCTCAAAGCCGGTAAAAGGAAGTCCAATATGGAAGTCCTAGCCGAAGCCAATGATTACATTTCTAAGGGTAAGAAAGGAGACAAGCTATGAGTACTATAGATTTTAGCCGATTCTGTGATTGGGATGCCGATCAAGTTGATATTCGTAATACGGGTCTCGAAAAGCACATTGTTGACATGACGAAGAGCTACCCGCCCGTAGATTTCCTTTTGCAGTACAATGGTGTTGGTTGCGTTCCCAAAGGCGACCTACAGGCTATGACTGGCAAAATGAAGAATGGGAAAAGTTTTGCCTGTTCGTGTCTGGAAGCGGCTATGTTGACAGGGGATTTTATGGGATTTGAGGCTCTAAAAGAGAATATCCGAATACTTCATGTAGATACCGAACAAAGTATAGCTACTATAGCCAAGAGGGCTAAAACTGTACATTCCATGTGCGACTGGCCGATAGATAAAAATGATGAGCGCTATCGGACAATCAGTTTACGGGACTGCTCTGACAGATTAGGGGTGATTGTCGAAGCCATTGAGAGATTTACCCCTGATTTTGTACTGATTGACGGCATACGTGACCTATTGGGCGACTTTAATGACACTAAAGAGAGTTTCGTCCTAATAGATGAGCTTCTGGGGTTGTGCAGCAAATATGGGGTCGGCATAATGTGCGTGCTACACGAGAATAAAGCGAACGAAGATATGCGCGGCCATTTGGGAACAGAGCTAGGTAATAAATGTACGGAAATATTTAAGGTAAAACTGGATAAAGGGGCTGGTATTGTATCTGTGGATCAGGCATTTTGCAGAAATGAGCCTATTGAAAAGTGGGCTTTCTCTATCGGCGAAGGTGGTGTGCCGCAACAGCAAGCCGTCTCTTATGTCAATGCCACTAAATTGAGGCGAGATAACAGTTTTGCCGCGATATTTAAAGAACGGTCGTTCTATACTCATACAGAATTATGGGAAGCATTTGTCGTAGAGTATGGATGTAAAGAGAGGGCGGCCAAAAAACATATTACAGATGCCACAAATGATAATATCCTACGGAAACGAGACAATCTGTATTATTATAGGGCATATGCCCCTCTGGATATTGAAGTCGAGGTTTCGTAGTGTTGGGCTAGTGCAATGTGCGTTCCCTATTATATAGGGGAACGCAATAATGCACTGATACTGACCGGATGGATGCAACACTACCGTTTGCACCCTAAATGCACAAGAACATTAATTGAAAATCAATAATTTAAAGATTTGAAACCATGAAGAATGATAAAAATCCATTGAACGTTACTGTTAGCTACTTCTACAGCCATAAAGACCAGAATCCGAAAGAGGTCAATTTATACGAATTTCTAATCGACGGACGGGCTAAAGAGCAAGTTCTAACTCTCAGAAACGAATCCGACCCAGATATTCAGCGTGCGATAAAAGGCGTGTTGCCGGCGTGTACGGTTTCGGGATTGTTCAGCGGTCGAAGCGCCGACTCTCTGATGTCTGCTACCAACCTGATTTGCATAGATATAGATGCTAAAGATAACGACATTTTGGATCTCGATACCCTTAAAGAACGAATTGTAGAATGTCCTTATGTGCTGTTCTGTGCTCACTCGGCACGTGGCAAGGGATATTTCTGCATTATCCAGATAGCCGACCACAAGAAATTTCTTGGACATTTCCTAAGTCTGGAACGCGATTTCCAGAGAGCTGGTATTTTGGTGGATCGATCATGCAAGGATATCAATCGATTGCGCTATGCATTTTATGACCCAGAGCCATATATTAACCTCGACGCTGTTGTTTATGACCGTATTATTGACCTCAACAAGAACCCAACCAGAGATATGGTCAATAGAGAATCCGTTCCGGCTGATAAAATTACTAACGCATACCACATAGGGTTGCTGGCGGCTTCACTTGACAAACAGGACAAAGACATTACTGAGAATTATAGTGACTGGTTTAACATAGCCTGTGCAATCGCAGGTGAATTCGGTGAAGCCGGTCGTACCATGTTCCACGATCTAAGTAAGAATTATGACGGTTATACTCCCAATGAGGCCGATTTTGAATACAACAAAGTTCTTCGGTATCATTACGACCGAGTTCCCATAGGGAAGATATTTAACCAATACGCTGTAAATAATGATCTTATAATACCAATTGTAGATAAGTGATATTGTAATTCGCAGACGAACAGTGTATTGCGATTAGTTGTTTGATTTTCAGATTGTTATGTGCGAATTTGAGTCATATTGCGCTTTTTTGCCCTAAAAATGGCAAGATGTCCGACTCCGAGCCGCCGAAACGTGTTTAAACAACGTCTCGGCGCCTCGTCGTTAAAGTTCAAACCCAAACAGGCGGCAGGGGGTCTCGCATTGACCGGCCTCCGAACCACAGTGAAATCGTAAAAAAATTTCAAGGTGTTTTTACGCTAAATATTTGCTTACCGCCTCCCACTATCTGGGCAACAAGTCCGTCATCAGCTTTTCGTGGGAAGGTGTCGTATTAAAACGTATTTGGAAACGTACCCCACAAATATCCCTCATCTAAAATAGTTGGAATCGGGTCGCTATCTTTTCCGTCGTGTATATTGAAATATTCATAGTTCCCCCCTTCGTACCAACTGTATCTTACCTGTGCGAAACGCAATACATCGAAAGTTAAACCAATTTCATCGTGGAGCGCTTTTATATTTTTGTTCGTAGTGAACCGCGTGCCGATGAAATGGATGTATTGATTTTTGCTCCCAGATATCTTTATGTCGATATCATCTATCTAATAATGCTCTTTACACGCTCGGGCAAAGGATAGCCGGATGCTTGGGAAAGTGGTAATCTGTAGTTTTGCCAGTTCTTCGTCATTAACAGCGTCTTGTTTGAGAATAGAATCAGATATGTCGTGTCCTTGTTTCTTCAACTGGTTATTCCACGCTGATACAGTTGTACTATGCTCTAAAACGGAGTAAGTGATTCTCACCAATTCTATCGGCGGGAGTGATGACAGTGATGGGTTTTGCATCTTTTGTTTTAAGTCCTGCTCCCATTCGGGAAGAATAAATCCTAAATTTTGCTTGTAATAATTTCGTGCCTTAGTTACAGAATCCATATAATCTTTTGCAGATTGCAAAAGAAGCTCTTCAATAGTTAAACTATCGGCATTCTCCTTTTTTGCATTGTTCCCGGGCCGGGAGGTACACCCAACGCAGAGTAAAATAAATATTAACAGGAGTAATCTTCCCATATCTTTAGAAATTGACAGTTATTTAAATTTGTATCCCCCCTTTATCGGCGTGAAACGTAAGAATTCATCATGTACGTTAGACCGTAACGGGGTATACGTAGCGACCTATTTGAGAGTGCTAGCGCTTATCCGCCGGCGTGTCGTCTTTTTTCAGCGCCGCTACAACGATACTCATAACTATACCGAAAACAAGTGGAAGAAAAGAAGTTACCGACAACCTACCGGTAATTGCATATTTTAACGTATTCATTTCAGTTCCGACCATTACAGCCGTGATAGCTCCTGATGCAATCAGAATCAAGGTAATCGCTGGTGATGTTCTCATGATTTTAATAGCCCTTAATTGAACGTCATAATGTTCAGTTAGTTACAAAATAAAAAACGGCGCAAGAATCCTTGCTGCCGTCAAGGGCTACCACACCCTACCACTTAACAAAGACCTCACGCCGAAGCGAGAGAACCTTGCCAAATAAGTGGTTGAGCCTATATTGCGTATTAAAGTGGTAGTTTAGACGGCATTAGGCTTATGTTCTATGTATCGTTTATTATTTTATCATAGGCAATCTGTTTGAGACAATACAAAGGTATAAAATCCTGCGAGAAAATGGGAGCACTCCTATTTAATAATATGTACGATGATCGAGATCAGTAGAAGAAAAGCAACTCCAAGCACCAAAGACACCGGGCTCGCCGATCCGTTCACCTTCTGATTTAGTTTCTTCCGCAGTTTGTGCAGCTTCACGTAAAGTGAGTTTGGATTTTTCAATCCAAAGATCACACACAATTCCTCGGTTGTAAAGCCCTGTTCCTTTAGGCAGAATAGCTCGACGTCTTTGGGTTCGATGGATGAGGTTGGGAGGTTGTTTTGGTCTTGGCCAACCATCTCAATGACTTCGTGCTTTCGAAGCGTGGAGGTGTCTACTGTTTCTACAAACTTTTTGTAGAACAACTCTTTGTCGTGCTCATAGACGTGAGCCAAGGAGATCAATTTCCGGATAAGCGCCAGCCGCCCGAGCGCAATGCGTTCCTGGTCGTTTTTCATAACTCAATATTTTGGCGCT
>JAVBLC010000012.1:0-95220 GCA_031553805.1 Rikenellaceae bacterium
TTGCCATTTTTCTCTAATTCCCACCTCGCAAGGAAGAGGATTCTAAACGTGCTTTTCATACTATTTACCTGTCATTAAGATTAGGTAAACCGTTGAAGAACAGTTTGAAAAAAGCGTAAGTGTCCCACCTTTTTTCTCAAAGTGTCCCACTTTTAGGTTCATATCGAACCGGTGGGACACTTTTGGGACGCCAAGGTGTCCGGAAATGGCTTTTCGATGTCCGGTGATGTCTTGGGGGAAGGCATGAAAAAACCCTCCGAAACATCGTTTCAAAGGGTTTTCTTGATTTTTGGCCTAACGCTGTCTTGCGTTGTCTTGGCCGCCTGAGCGGAAAACGAGACTCGAACTCGCGACCCCAACCTTGGCAAGGTTGTGCTCTACCAACTGAGCTATTTCCGCATTATTTCAATGTGTTGGCTCGTTTTCTTCTTTCCTTGCCAAGGTTGGATTCGTGTTCCACTCTTGGGGCAAGGTTGTGCTCTGCCAACTGAACTATTTCCGCAATTGTGTCAATTCATCAAGGGAAAATCCCCCACTATTCTTAACAGCCGCTTCCTCTACCCGGCCCACGAGCGGAAAACGAGATTCGAACTCGCGACCCTTAGCTTGGGAAGCTAATGCTCTACCGACTGAGCTATTTCCGCAATTATATCAACGGTTGGCAACCGTTATCCTCTCACTCTACCAACCAAACTACTTACCTCCCTCTGCTTTTCCGCTCCGCTCCCCACGGGCGACAACGGGCTTGGTTCGATGAACTTCGACACCTGCCAGCGGCTCCGGTTTGGCATTCATCCCCTTTCGGGAGAGCAAAGATAAAGCGAAAAAATTATTTTACAAAAACTTTTTTACGCTTCGACCGGAGTTATCTCACATAATTCAAGCATTTCATCGGGATGATACGACTGTTTGTTACGCCGCAAACCCTCAAGTCCGAGATCCTCGGCCAGGTTGATGCGCTCAAATTCAAGGTGATGCAGGAAAAATTCCTGGTACAATAGGGGGATTACCCCCTTGAGTTCGTGATCGCCCCTCAAAAAAAGTCCGGCCGCAGTTTTCAGATCGCCCAGCGGGGTGACGACCAAAAAGGCAGCCACACGCCCCCCGATGCGGATCAAACCGCCCTCGACAGCCAGTTGCGAAAACGCGTCGTACAGCTCCATCAGCGCCTCGTTGTCGACCTCGAACGTGTCGTCGCCCGAGAAGTCGCGGGCAAAATCGAGGCATTCCGATAGGTTCTCCTGCGTGATTGCTTCGTAAGCCCACGAAAAATTCTTTTTCGCGTAATTCACAAAATTACGTTTCGCTTTGAGGGGATCACCACGGTAGCAGCGGAATTTTTCCGCAGAATAAAGGTATTCGGAACGATTCGGATCGTAGGTTGCGCGGAAACGTCCGGGGAAAATCGCATCAAGCCGGGCGGCCTGTGCACCGGTCGCCTTACTGATCCTGAACGGAAAATTTTCGGCAACGGCATAATCCTGCATCTGACGGATCACTGCGGCCAGGTCGCCCGCGCCCCACGGAAACAGGAAAGTTGGGGTATCGTCATAACTGACCCGAAAAATCAGGAAACCGCCCCACTCCGCCCATGCAACCTCCAACAGGTTGCGCCACAGGAAAAAGGCTTCGAAGCAGTCAATCAGTTGCGGCGAAGGATTTTGACGAGCAGCGGCGGCAATCGTCGCTGCATCGCCAAGGGCTATCTTTTTAAATTCGAGCATTTTTCATATTGACGTGCACAAGGTTGCGCAATCAGGCATGTTGCGCAAAATACTTCATGAACTGGGAACGTTCGTAGGCTACCGGATTTTCGATGTTCTTATAGTTAAGCACTCCGATCGCATCCGACAGGCGGGGATAGCTATGTGTTTCCATCCACCCCTCAATGTCAGCCAACATTTTTTGGATCACTTCGGGACCATTCTTATAGATGGAAGAACAAATTTCGACGGCCGAAGCCCCGGCCAGCAATGCTTTCACGACAGCCTGGCCGTCGTGGATACCGGTCGATGCGGCAAAGTCGATCCGGATGCCCTGGGCCGAAGCCAGCGCAAGCCAACGCAGGATACTGCGCAGCTCTTCAGGCGAGCTGTAGACCGACGACGAAACGAGTTTCATCGTGTCGATGTCGATGTCGGGTTCATAAAAACGATTAAACATCACCACGCCCTTTGCTCCGCGAAAAGCGATTTCGGCCGTGATGTTGAGCAGGTTGGTAAATTGCCGTCCAAGTTTCACGGTTACAGGAATCTTTACAGACTTGGCCACTTCGGCTACGATCGCCAAGTAGCGTTTTTCAAGCTCTTCCCCACTCAGCTCCTTATCGGTGGGAAGAAGAAAAATATTGAGTTCCAGCGCATCGGCACCGGCTTCTTCCAACCGTTTTGCAAAATCGACCCACTCGCCTTTGGTCACACAGCAGATGCTGGCGATGACGGGGATCGAACACGCTTTCTTTGCATCGGCGATCAGTTGCACGTGTTGTTCGAGGCGGTGCTGGCGGGTATACTCGGCCAGATAATCGCCCGCCTCGGGATAGTCATAATAATTAATCGCCGCCGATTCGTGCATGATCTGCTCTTCGAAGAGCGACTTGAGGACAACGGCGCCTGCACCGGCGGCTTCGAGCGCCTTGATCTTGTCGAGCGAAGCGGTCAGCCCCGAGCTACTAACTATGATCGGATTTTTAAGATTTAAGCCCAGGTAGTTAACGTTGAGTTGTTTTTCCATACTATTTCAATTTTAAGTTTCTTCCATACAGTTCAGGGACTGGCCGGTTGTGCGGAGGGTGCGTCAATTTCGAAAGATCGTTTTGGTTTTCACCCAGAGCGTACTTTAGTACGTGAGGAGTGAAAACCAGAAAGATCTTTTAAAAGTGGCGCGCCATACGTGCAACCTTAACGCTCGCCGAAGATGCGGGTACCTATGCGCACCATCGTGCTGCCGCAGGCTACGGCCAACTTCCAGTCGCCGGTCATGCCCATCGACAACGTATCGAACGTCTCGTCGGTTGCAAAGACCGTGCTACGATAGCGGTCGAAACGCGCCTTCAGCGCACAAAATTCTTCCCGCACCTGCGCCTCGTCGTCGGTGTAGGTCGCCATCCCCATCAGCCCGCGAATGCGAACGTGAGCGAGCGCACGGAACGCGCCCGAAGCGAGGTAGGCATCAAGCTCTTCCCCACCCCAGCCGTGCTTCGACGCTTCGCGGGCAATGAAGACTTCCATCAGCACGTCGATCCGGCGGCCGCATTTTTCGGCCTCGCGGTCAATCTGTTCGAGCAGTGCGGGCGAGTCGACCGAATGGATCATCGCCACGTAAGGAGCAATATATTTCACGTTCTTGCGCTGGATCGAACCGATAAAATGCCACGCAATGTCGGCGGGCAACGCCTCGTGCTTATCCCGCAACTCCTGCGCCCTGTTTTCGCCAAAGATCCGTTGGCCGGCTTCATAGGCTTCCTGTATCGCCCCGGCCGGATGGGTCTTGCTCACCGCCACCAATTCCACCCCTGCGGGCAACTCCCGCCGCAATTCTTCCAAACGCTCCCGGATTGACATTTTTTTATGGATTACCGTAATTTTTGTTATATATTTGTCGTCTGTTCAAAATCATCCCTCCCGAGTGCGGGGAAAGCACCTTTGTTCATACAAAGTAAATTCTCCCAAATGCCGGGAGGCACCTTTGTCCAAGCAAAGTAAACTCTCCCGAGTGCGGGGAGACACCATCTACAAAACTAAATAAATTTCTTACAATATGAACAAAAAGATGATTTTCGCCCCGATGCTGGCTGCGCTGCTGCTGTTGCCCGCGCCGCGTCTGCAGGCGTGTACCAACGTACTGGTGACCAAGGGCGCCTCGAAGACCGGTTCGACGATGATCAGTTATTCGGCCGACTCGCACCAGCTCTTCGGCGAACTTTACTATAAACCGGCGGCAAAATACGCCCCCGGGACGATGATGGACGTCCGCGAATGGGACAGCGGCCGTTACCTCGGCCAGATCGCCCAGGTGGCCCAGACCTACTCGACGATCGGCAACATGAACGAATTTCAGCTGGCCATCGGCGAAACCACCTACGGCGGTCGCGAAGAACTGGTCGACACGACCGGCCTGATGGACTACGGTTCGCTGATCTACATCGCCCTGCAACGCGCCAAAACCGCCCGCGAAGCGATCGCCGTGATGACCGGCCTGGTGGAACAGTACGGTTATTATTCAAGCGGCGAATCGGTCTCGATCGCCGACCCGAACGAGGTGTGGATCCTCGAACTGATCGGCAAGGGGACGAAAATGGTCAACGGCAAGAATGCGAACAAAGGCGCCGTGTGGGTAGCCTTGCGCATTCCGGACGGTTATATCTCGGCCCACGCCAACCAGGCCCGCATCACCACCTTCCCGATGAACGACCCGCAGAATTGCCTTTTCTCGAAGGACGTGATCACGTTTGCCCGCGAAAACGGTTTTTATAATGGGACGGATAAAGATTTCAGTTTCTCAGACACCTATGCCCCACTGACCTTCAGCGCGATGCGCGGTTGCGAAGCCCGTGTATGGAGCGTATTCAACAAGGTGACGCAGGGGATGGACAAATACATCGACTATGCGATGGGCCACAACCCGAAGAACCGGATGCCCCTGTGGGTGAAACCGCAGCAGAAACTAAGCGTTGAAGATGTAATGAACTTCATGCGCGACCACTATGAAGGCACCCCGATGGATATGCGCAACGACATCGGCGCGGGTGGCCATAACAAGCCCTACCGCTGGCGTCCGATGCAGTGGGAAGTCGACGGTAAGCAATATGTCAACGAACGCGCCATCGCCACGCAGCAGACCGGTTTCTGGTTCGTGACCGAGTCGCGCAGTTGGCTGCCCGACATGATCGGCGGACTCAACTGGTTCGGGGTCGACGATGCAGGTACGTCTTGCTTGACGCCTATTTATTCTTCGTCGAACCGCGTGCCGCTGTGCTTCCAGGAGGGCAACGGCGACATCCTGACCTACTCGCCCACTTCGGCGTTCTGGCTCTTTACGCGCGTAACCAATTTCGCCTATATGCGTTACGATATGATCAGCGCCGACATCCTCAAGGCGGTCAAACAGTTCACCGACGAGTCGCTGGCCGAGATCCCCGCCGTGGATGCCGCTGCCAAGATGCTTTATGACAAGGATCCGGAGTTGGCCCGCAACTACCTGACCAACTACTCGGTGCAACGCGCCAACCAGTTGTTCGAAACGTGGGACGCGTTGGACAAATACCTGCTCGTGAAATACATGGACGGCAACGTCAAGAAAGAAGGCCCCGACGGGTTCCTCTACAACGGTTTGGGCGGCAAGACGCCGCTGATGCCCGATTTTCCGGGATATAACGAAAAATGGAAACGTGCGGTGGTCGAAGACCACGGCGATGTGATCCTCGTGCCGGAAGGGGCCGGAGGGCATTAATCCTGGAATATAAAAGAGCGCGGCGGACTTTGCAGTCCGCCGCGCTTTGTTTATTGGCCCGCGCACGGGACAGATTTTTTCAAAATCTGCCTGGGACAGCTGGCCACCACACATTTCCCGTTGAGGATACCGGCGCTTTTTTATAAAAAAGCGCCGCAAAAAAATTTGGGGGAAAGCTACGCTTTCCTGGGATAAGTTTGCTGTAAACGGTTAGCCTTCTTTCTGCTGGCGTTCCACCTCTTTCAGCACTTTCTTCAGCGGAATCTGTCCACACGACGCAATCTCTTCCCCACACCTCGGATCGGCCTGGAAGAACCGCGCAATCGCCCGGATCCGGATCTCGTCCGGCACCCCGTCCATCGCATCGATCACATTACAAGCGAACCGACGCTTTTCGTCTTCCGGCATCAAACGGTACAGATCACCCGGCTGCTTATAGTAATTCTTGTCCTGCGGATAAGCATCAGCCGCTCCGTGCAACGCCAGCGGCGGCTCGAGCAGCGAACGGTCTTCGACCGGCCCGCCAAAGCTGTTCGGTTCATAGTTTACCGCCGCACCGCCGTTGTCGTCGAAACGCATCATTCCATCGCGGTGGTAGTTGTGCATCGGGCATTTCGGTGCATTGACCGGCAGCGACTCGAAGTTCACCCCCAGGCGATGGCGGTGGGCGTCGCCATAGGCAAACAGCCGCCCCTGCAACATTTTGTCGGGCGAAAAACCGATCCCCGGCACCACATTGGCCGGATTGAAAGCGGCTTGTTCCACCTCGGCAAAATAATTTTCGGGGTTGCGGTTCAGCTCCATCACCCCCACCTCGATCAACGGATAGTCGGCGTGGTTCCACACCTTAGTCAGGTCGAACGGGTTGTGTTTGTACGTCGCCGCTTCGGCCTCGGGCATCACCTGCACATACATCGTCCAGCGCGGAAATTCGCCGATGGCAATGTGGTTAAACAGGTCGCGCTGCGAGTATTCGCGGTCGTTGGCCACCACCTCGGCCGCCTCTTCGTTCGTGAAGTTGGCGATCCCCTGCTGGGTACGCAGGTGGAATTTTACCCAGAAACGTTCGTCGTTCTTGTTGATGAAACTGAACGTGTGGCTGCCGAACCCGTGCATCTGGCGCAGGTTTTTCGGAATGCCGCGGTCGCTCATCAGGATGGTCACCTGATGGAGCGTTTCCGGGGAAAGGCTCCAAAAATCCCACGCGGCAGTGGCGCTGCGCAGGTTGGTTTTCGGGTCTCGCTTCTGGGTGTGGATGAAGTCCGGAAACTTTAACGGATCGCGCAGAAAGAACACCGGTGTGTTGTTGCCCACCAGGTCCCAGTTGCCCTCGTCCGTATAAAATTTCATGGCAAAACCGCGCACGTCACGCTCGGTATCGGCCGCACCGCGTTCGCCGGCCACGGTCGAAAAACGGGTGAACATTCTCGTCTTCTTACCGACCTTCGAAAAGATGTCGGCTTTGGTGTAGCGGGTGATGTCCTGCGTCACGGTAAACGTGCCGAAAGCGCCGCTCCCCTTGGCGTGAACCACGCGTTCGGGAAGGCGCTCGCGGTTGAAGTGGGCCAGTTTCTCGAGAAACCAGACGTTCTGCAACAGCGCCGGACCATGTTCACCGGCAGTAAGGATGTTCTGGTTTTCGGCCACCGGAGTGCCGGTGGCCGTTGTCAATCGTTCCTTCTTTTTCATCTCTTGTCTTGGGTTTTAGTTGTTACCTGTCAATTTATATTTATACATTTTAGCCGAGCCCTACAAAACCGCCGTCCTTGTTAAACAACAAGTCTTCATCGAAAACTGACATCTCGATCACATAACCTGTGCGTTCCACTTCGATCGACTTGATCTGTTCGTTGGGAAACTTGTCGGCCAGGTAGCCTAACAGCGTAGCGGGAAGGATCGCGATAATGCCTTCGGGCAAAGGATGTTGGTCTGCGTCGACTTTCGTCAATCGGCCGCTGCGGGTAAATTCGATCTCCGTACCATCCTGGATCGTCACCTCATAATCGAATCCGCCCTTGATCGAGATGATCAATTCGAGGTCGTAATGGGCTGCTATGAATTCCTGGGCAGGCAGCGGCAGTGCGGTAAATCGAACTTCACTGTCGTGCAGGGGAGCCCCGCCGCAAGAAGCGAACACAAACAAGGAAACCACAACCGGAAGCGCAGCCGCAACTATCAATCTCATTGACTTTTTCATAATCTTGATTTTTTAATAGTTAATTGAAATAAACTTAATGCAAAAGAGCAAGAAACGCACCAAAACAAAAAACAACGATTTTTTAAGAGCAAAAAATCGTTGTTTCGTTTTCCGGCAAGATACTTGAACAGAGAGAATTGTTATCTTTGCAGTCTATTAAAAACGATTTGTGTGATGAAGAAGATGATTTTTGCGTGTCTTGTGGCCGCCGCAATATGTGCGGTCGGATGCGGTAGCCAACGGGGCCAGACGGCCGAAACCAAGGCTTCGGAACCGGAGAACAAACAACTGGCAGGCGGTGACCGCGACGACCACGGGTGTATCGGTTCGGCCGGTTACCAATGGTCGCAGGTCAAAAACGACTGCATCCGTATTTTTGAAGTCGGGACAAAACTGATTTCGGTCGAAAATCCACAGGCGACGTCGGTCGGATACCTGGTTTTCAGCTCCGATTCGTCGCAGGCCGAGTTGTTCCTGCCCGGATCGGCAGGCGGCAAACTGCTGGTTCGCCCCGATGCAGGGAAATCCGAATGGCTAACCCCGCAGGGCAATGAAATCTACCGCCTCAGCAGCGAAAATGGACGCTGGGTAGTCGAATTCCAAGGAAAACCGATCTACCGGCAGTCCTAATCTTTTTGCTAATCCTCAAAAAGTCCCCTTGATGCGGCCCCGCACAAGGGGATTTTTTGTTGGTGCAACGGGTTGGGTCGCGGAGGAGCAACGTGTTTTACCACAGACTTTCCATTACAAAATCCGACAACAGGCAAAAAGTTCCTATTTTTTCGTATTTTTGGTACCGTTAAATCTGACCCATATGAAAAAAATAAAGACAGGTATCGCCTCCTACGGCATGTCGGGCAGCGTCTTTCACGCGCCATTCCTCGAAATAAACCCGAAATACGAGTTGGCGACCATCGTCGAACGCACGAAAAACCTCTCGCAAGCGACCTACCCCAATGTCCGGATCGCGCGCTCGGTCGAAGAGATGATCGCCGACCCGTCGCTCGAACTGATCGTGGTCAACACCCCCCACCCGACCCACTTCGACTATTGCAAAAAAGCGCTCGAAGCCGGCAAGCACGTGGTGGTCGAAAAACCGTTTGTTTTCGGCGTCGAACACGCCGTCGAACTCAAGGAACTGGCCGAAAAAGTGGGCCGCAAACTGATCGTCTTCCAGAACCGCCGTTGGGACGGCGACTTTTTGACCACAAAAAAAGTAATTGAATCGGGCGCGCTGGGAAAGGTGACCGAGTTCATTACCTCCTACTTGCTGTTCCGTGGTCTGCGGGGCGACATCTGGAAAGAGGATCCGGTGGGCCGCACCGGGCTGACCTACGACCTGGGGTCACACCTGGTCGATCAGGTACTGCTGCTCTTCGGGATGCCCCAAGGCGTTTGGTCGACGATGGAAGTAATGCGCGACGGCAGCCGCATCGTCGACTATTTTACGATCAATATGTTGTATGACGGCCTGAGGGTAATTGTAAAAGGCTCCTACGTTTCGCGCGGCGACACGACGCGTTTCATCGTCAACGGCCGCAACGGCTCGTTTGTCAAGTGCGGCCTCGACCCGCAGGAAGACCGGCTGAAGCTGGGCGAAATGCCCGGTTCGCCCGGCTGGGGCGAAGAGCCCGAATCGGCATGGGGCATCCTCAACACTACGACCGACGGCATCCACATCAAAGGGAAAGTAGAAACCGTGGCGGGCAACTATATGGATTTTTACGAAGCCGTGTACGACTGCATTCGCAACGGAGCGCCCGAACCCGTCAAGACGGCCGAGGTGATCGACGAACTGCGCGTGCTCGAAGCCGCCCATGAAAGCCACGAAACGGGCCGGACGATCTGGTTCTAATAACCCGCCGCGTGACCCGGGAAGAATTTCAAAAAGAACTCGAAACAAGGTTTGAGCCGGGGGGCAAGACGCACTGGGCGCGCCTGATCCTCGACCACGACCTGTGGACCGGGGCGATGGACCTTGCGTTGGGCAAGCGACCACCCGTGCCTTTCCGGGCGAGCTATGCACTCGAGGGAGCGTTTTTTGAAAACCCGGACGGGTTTGCGCCTTACCACCGGCGGTTTGTCCGCGATTTCTGTGCGGCGACCGACGAAAGCGTTTTTCGGCATTACGGAAAGATGATGGCCTGGTCGCTGAAAAGAAAGTGGCTGACGCTCACCAACGACGAAGCGACACAGGTGGCCGAAGCGGCCTGTGTGCGGCTGATCGACGCGCGGTTGCGGGTGGCGGTACGAGCGTGGTCACTCGAGGTGTTGCTCCTGCTGCGCGGCCGCGTGGCGTGGATCGACGAAGAGTGGCCGGGCATCATCGAAACCTTGCGGATCGACCCCTCGCCAGGGATACAGAGTTGCCTGCGGAGGCTGAAAAAGATCGGGGCTTGACGTTTAAGAGAAGACTGTGAAGATTATCTGATGTTACCCAAACTGACATGAAAGCAAATAAGAAATCACAAATGGAATGATTACATACAGAAGAGCCGCTGTATCAGATGCGGAAAAACTTGCGGAAATACGCAGTATTTTCCTGAAAGAAATCAATAACGTGCCATCAGAAGAGGATAGAATTATCGTTGAACAAACGAGTCTTGAATATTTCAAAAAAGCGCTCTCCGATGATACATTTATATCATGGATTGCGCTTGACAACGAAGAAATTATAGCGACAAGCGGACTGACTTTTTCAGTAATTCCACCCTTGTTTCGTATTCCCGACGGAAAAGTTGCATTTATAATGAATATCTACACTTTTCCAACGTATCGCAATCGAGGGATTGGAACAGAATTATTCAAAAAAATTGTCGAGGAGGCTAAACAGCTTGGCTATAAAAAGATAACGTTAAACGCTACTGATATGGGCAAACCACTTTATGAAAAGTACGGGTTTAAAGATGTCCATGGCGATATGGACTATTTTGTCAATTAAATCAAGGCCGAAAGACAAAGGGGAAAACCAAGTACAAACACTCAAAATCTGCTACTCCTTTGGGGTTCGATAGCTTACTTGTTCTCAACTTCCCAAAACAAAATCCCCTTAGGCATTGGCCTAAGGGGATTTTGTTTTGAAAAATCTCCCTGTGCGGGGACGCACTTATTCGAAAGCGAAGTTGAACGTGACGTTTTCGAATTTCAGGTTCTGGGCGTTGGTCGCTTCCATCGTCTTGTCCTGGGCGTTGATCTGGATATTACGCAGCGTAAAATCTTTCACGTCGAGAATGCGGAACGTGCGGCCGGTGTTGACTTTCACGTTCTCGATCAGCACATTCGTCAGCGGCATCTCGGGAATGCAGTTGGCCACGATGAATTGGCGGGTCGATTCGATGTCGAGGTCGCGGATAAAGGTGTTGCTGAACGAAGGCGTCAACTCGTTGACGGCCCGCAGCGGAGTGCGTGCAGCCAGTTCGCCGACGTAGGTGGCGCTGCCCAGCAGGTCCCACTCGATCGAACAACCGCCGCGGGTCATCCGGATGCGTTCGAAATAGAGGTTCTCGCCCCCACCGCCACGCGGACGGCGCGTCTTGAAGCGGATGCCGCGGTCGGTGCCGTCGAAGACACAGTCGTGGAGGTAAACGTTGCGGATGAAACCGGCGGTTTCGCTGCCGCAGGTGATCGCTCCGTGGCCCCGGCGGGCGAGACAGTAGCGCACCACGATGTTTTCGGTCGGACGATTCACCCGGCGGCCGTCCTGGTCGCGCCCCGATTTGAGCGTGAAGCAGTCGTCGCCGCAGCTCAGGGTCGAATACTCGATCAGCACGTTGCGCGACGATTCGATGTCGATGCCGTCGCCCGTGGGAATTCCGACCGACTCGACCGAAATGCCGCGGATAATCACCCCGTCGCAATAGATGGGCACGATGTTCCAAGTGACGCATTTTTCAATCGAGATCTCCTCGATCAGCACATTCTTGCAGTTGACCAGGCAAAGCACTTTCGGCTTATAAAAGAAATGGCCGTTGACCCCGTCATAGACACGGGTTTCGACCGGGCTATTCTGGTCGATGGCGACCTCAACCACCCCTTTCGGGCCGGGCAACGTGCGCACGGGGGCATCCATCGGCGGGCCGACGATCTTTCCCTTGCCCGTAACGGCAATGTTCTCTGCGCCGTTGGCATAGATAAAACCGCCGGACGACATCACCTCTATCCCCTCGACGCGGGTAAACACCGCCGGCAGGAAATCCTCGGCGCGGCCCCCGAAATGGAGTTCGGCGCCGGTAGCCAGGTGGAGGTTGACGTTGCTCTTGAGGGTCAGGCGGCTCGTCTGCCACACCCCGGCCGGGACGAGCACCGTCCCGCCACCGCGTTTGCTCACGTCGTCGATCGCCTTCTGGATCACTTTGGTGGCGTTAACACCCGCTTTGGCGCCCCGTTTCGAGATATCGAAGGTCAGCGCCGGGAAGACCGGTTTTTGCAACTGGGGCATATCGAACGGCGCTTTGATGGGCGCGATCTCGGCAGGCAGGACACCGGCCCCGACCTGGTCGATCGTCGCCACGGGTTTCGAGCGATCGACACCCCACACCTCCTGTGCCGAGATTTTTCCACAAACCAACTGAACGGCCGCCAACGCCACGATCACGCTACACTTCATTCCTGTTTTTGTCTTCATCATATTTTGATTAAAGTTTTATATCGTTACAAAGGAAGAGAATTTTTCGATTATTTTCGATCCAATCCTGTTGAAAAATCTTCCTGCAAAAAACTTCTGGCCGGCCGGCAAGCCGTACGACCAGAAGTTTTGAAGGGAGAGGGAGGGTGGGACATCCCTCTTCCCTTTTACAGCGCGGCTACAACGGGTAGCGCGAATCAGTGACGTTATCCGGATTCTGTTCCAGCGCCGGATTCGATTTCATATCATTGGTCGGGATCTTCCACAGGAAGCTCTTCTGCGGCACAAATTCAAGCGGCAGGTACTGGTAGACCTTGGCGGCGTTGCCAGCACGGACTTCTTGGTAGACCAGCTTGCCCAGGCGGTCGGTGCGCAACCCGTCGTAATAGAGTTGTCCCTCGCCCACGAATTCCCATGCACGCTCCTGGTAGACCGCATCGTCAAACGCTTCTTTTGTCAGCGTACCGAAAGCGGCCAGGCCGGCGCGGGTGTGGACCTTGTTGAGCTTGGCCAGGGCGTCGGCCGTCGGGCCCTCGAGGTGATTCACCACTTCGGCATAGTCGAGCAGCACGTCGGCAAAACGGATCATCGGTGTATTTACTTTCGAACAATTATTGCTAAAGGCCTGGTCGGTACGGTCATACCACTTCAGGTAGCCGGGACACGAACTCTGCCAGCCTTTCGAACCGGGGAAAACCCCCTTGTCCTCGGGCACAAACGTAATCACCTTATTGGCGTTCGACGCGTAGAACTCAGTCAGGTAGGTCTCCTTGCGCACGTCATTATCGCCATACGAAAGGTAGGCTGAGATCGACGGGCCGGTACGCAAGTAGTGGAGGCTGCCCAATTCCTTGAGCTGGGCATTCACCACCCCGAAGTAGAGGGTAATCCCGTTGTTGCGGTCCACGCCGTACTGGATTTCAAAAATCGACTCGATGCCATTCTTGTTCTTCGTGTTGAACCAATACCACAGGTCCTTGAAATCGGGTTGCAGGTCATAGATGCCCGACGAAATCACGTCGCCCAGGTACTTCTTGGCCTCGGTGAAGAACGAAGTGTTGCTCTCCATGCAACCGCGCCAGAGGTAGATGTCGCCCAGCAGGGCCTGACAGGCGCCTTTCGAGGCTTTCCATACGTTGTCGGCCGAATACTGGGTTTTCGAAGGCAGTGTTTCGACACCGAATTTCAGGTCGCCGATGATCTGTTCGTAGTTCTCGGCCACCGTTGCGGCACGGGGAATCTCCAGTCCGCTCAGGCTGGTGGTCATGCCCTGCGGGATGGGAATAGGGCCGTGCAACTTTACCAGAATATAGTTGGCATAGGCACGCAGGAAGCGCACTTCGGCAAACATCTGCTTCTTCTTCGTTTCGTCCATGTTCACGCCTTCGCCGCGGGCCAGCACGATGTTGGCTTCGTTGACAACCTTGAAACCATCGGCCCAACGCGACGGGCCATAGCCGATATCGGGGTTGTTGACCCCGACCCAGGCCTTGGTCTTGGGCATATCGCCCTTGGTGTTGGTCGGTGCGCCGTAGGGGGTGGCGGATTCGATAGCCATCATGTAGGAGCTATTGATCATACGCCCGAACTGTTCGTAGACCGAACGCACGGCCATCTCCATCTGGTTGGCATCCTTGTAGAAACTGTTCGGGTCGATGAAAGTATAAGGCTCTTCATCGAGATTGAAACACCCGTTCAGGGCGGGAACAGCCAGGGCGATCAACGCAATGCGTTTGGCCCTCTTCCATAGCCGGTTCCCGTTGGCTGTTTTATTCAATATGTTTTTCATTGTTTTTCGGAATTAGGTTAGAATCTTGCGTTGATACCAAAGGTCATGATCTTAGACCACGGGTAGCTGTCGTCCCCGTTTTCGGGGTTATACCCGGCGTGGTTGCTGAAGCTGACGTAATTCTGGGCATTGATATAGACCCGCATATCTTTCAGCATACCGGCCTTAAACTGGTAGCTCAACTGAATATTTTTCAGGATAAAGTAGTTCCAGTGGGCATTGGTGCGGTCGGAAGCATAGACGTTCTTGGCACCCACGCGCGGCAGCGAACCGTTGGGATTCGTTTCGCTCCACATTTTGGCGTAAGCCTCTTTCGAACAGTTGAGGTAGCGGTTGATCATCTGGTTGTCGCCCCACATCGAGTAGCCCGAAATGTTCCCGTAAGAGAACGCCCCGCTCGATTCGCTCCATTGGTCGGCCTGTCCGCCGAGTACCGAAGCATAGTCGTAGGCACCCTGGCCGAAGATATCGAGCGTGAAGTTCTTGTAAGACATATTGACCGTCAAACCGTAGATGAGTTTGGGTTCGACCGAGCCGAAACAGATGAAGTCGTCGGCATTGATGATCTTGTCACCGCTCGGGTCGGCGTTCGGGTTCGAATGGTTTTTGTACATTTCAGCCCCCAGGTGCGACGATTCGCTGGTCACACGGCTGGTATAGTCGGTCAGTTGATCCTGGGTGCGGATGATGCCCGCCGATTCACGTCCCCAAACGGAGTTCACCGGGTAGCCCACCGTCAGGAATCGGCCGATCCCGCTCTGCGAGGTAAACGAGGGGATCTGGTTGACATTGCCGTAGAGCTTCGAAATCTCGTTTTTGTTGTGCGACATATTGACCGAAGCGTCGAGTTTGAAAGCGCGGTCGATCACGCGTCCGCCCACGGTCAGTTCCACCCCGTTGTTCTTCACCTCACCCACGTTGCTCAAGATCGAAGAGAAACCCGAAGTGGTGGGAATGGGCACGCTGTAGAGCAAGTCGCTGGTGATGCGGTTATAGTAGTCGAAGTTAATGTGCAGGCGGTTCCAGAACGAAAGGTCAAACCCGAGGTCAAACTGCTTGGTGCGTTCCCATTTCAGGTCCGAGTTACCGATCGTTTCGGTATAGCCTTTCAGGATCACGTCGTTGTAGATGTAGTTAGCGGCGGTCAGACGCGGCAACGACTGGTAGTTCCCGATCTCCTGGTTACCGGTCACCCCGTAGCTGGCACGGATTTTCAGCGCTGAAATGGCGTGTACGTTCTTCATAAAGTTTTCCTGGTCGATGCGCCAGCCGAGGCCCAGCGAGGGGAAGAACCCGTACTTGTTGTTCTCTCCGAAGCGCGACGAACCGTCGTAACGTCCGGTAGCGGTCAGCAGGTAACGATCCTTAAACGAATAGGTGACACGAGCCGTTACCGACACCAGCTTATTGCTGTTCTTGGTCGAACTGTAAGAGATCGTCCCCTTGTCGCCTTGGCTTTCGTCCCAGGCGCCTGTTTGATCGTTCTGGAAACCGGCGATCGAGTTGCTCAGGCTTTCGTTGGTGTAGTCCTGGTAGGAGTAAACACCGACAGCCGAGAAACGGTGCTGGCCCCACTGGTTGTTGTAGGAAAGCTGGTTCTCAGTGATGCGGCTGATCCCGCGGCTGTAGTTGTTACCACCGTTGCCAGTACCCTTCTTGACGTTCGAGGGAGCTTCCGAAGTAGTGTAGTTGTACCCCCGATTATCGCGGATATCCATCCCCCAGTTGGTGCGAAATTTCAGGTTTTTGGCCAACTGGAATTCAGCGTAAATGTCGCCAAGCACACGCAGGGGTTTCGACGAGTTGGTCTTGGTCTGCGATTCGAGTACGGGATTGAAGTCGCCCTCGATGTAGGTGCCGTAGAACGCATCCTGCGAAGAAATGAAATAGCTGCCGTCCGCGTTATAGAGCGGCATCGTCGGCCAACCGCGTTGGAAAATACCCGACATCACGTTGCCGCCCATCGCGTCGTTGCGTTCAGAATAGGACAACTGGATGTGGCTGCCGATCGTGATCCACTTATTAAACTTGTGGTTCAGGTTGTTGTGGAGGGTCAGGCGGTTAAAGTCAGTCCCGGCTACCAGTCCGTCCTGATCGTAGTAACCAAACGAGAGCATGTAGCTCGTGCGTTCGTTCGCGCCGTCCATCGACACCGCATAGTTCTGCACCAGGGCGCTGCTCTTGAGAATCTCTTTCTGCCAGTTGGTGTTGGCGGTCGGCACAAAGCCCGCGGCAAAAGGAGCCTTGCCGCCGCGGAAAGTATATTGTTCGTTGATATATCCTACGAATTCCGAAGCTTCGAGCTGGTCGATCAGCCCTTCGGGGGTCTGGATCCCGACGGAAGCCGTCACCGAGAGGTTGCTGCGCCCGGCCGAGCCCGACTTGGTGGTAATGAGCACCACGCCGTTGGCCCCGCGCGAACCGTAGATCGCGGTAGCCGAGGCGTCCTTAAGGATTTCCATTGATGCGATGTCGGCCGTGTTGATGTCGTTCAGGTTACCCGACATCAGCGGGAAACCGTCGACCACGAACAGCGGAGTGTTGTTGGCTGTGATCGAGCCCGAACCACGGATACGCATCACCGGTTCGGCACCCGGCACGTTGCTCGAGAAGACGGCCACACCGGCGGCACGGCCCTGCAGCGCTTCGAGCGGGTTGATGGTGGTTACCGCAGCCAGATCGCCCGGTTTGACCTGGGTCACCGAGCCGGTCACGTCGCTCTTGCGCTGCGTGCCGTAGCCGACTACCACCACCTCGTCGATGATTTCAGAATCTTCTTCGAGGATCACCACCACCGAGGTGCGCCCGGCCACGGGCACTTCCTTGGTGTTGAAGCCCACGAACGAAACCACCAGGGTGGCATTCGCCGGGACGTTGATCGCAAAGTTACCGTTGTTGTCGGTACTTGCCCCCACCGACGGGTTGTTTTTGAGCACAACCGAAGCGCCGTAGATCGGGGCCCCGGAAGTTTCGGTCACCTGTCCGGTGATCCGCTGTTGCGCCCAAGAAGCCGCGGATATTCCTACCAGGCATAGCAGCAGAAAGATCCTTTTTGCCAAACGGCCGGCCAACCGTTCTTGGTACATCTTCTTCATAGATTAAAATTTAGGGTTAAACATTAGTTGTGGGTATTTTCGTCGTCTTTTTGGCCGGACGGCATCGTTACATAATGTAAGTTATATAACCTCCGCCCGGTAAATCAATCGATTCGCAAGAATTTATCAAAATCGATTCATTATTTCAACTCTCCGTTAAAAATTAACGGAGAGTTTTTTAATTGTCCGCCGAAAAAAATCCGGCGGATAATTTCATTTTGTTCCAAATCTTCACCCCTATTTCGGCACATCAGTCTGATTTACAATATGGTTAATCATTAATTAACAGTTCGTCCTGTCATCGTTATATAACTTACATTATGTAAAAAGCGAATTCGCACATAAGGATTCACTATTGATTATCAAGCATATAACTGATTAACACTTCCGCTGGACAGCGGAATATCACTCCCATCCATGACAAATTTAATTAATATTTACATTTACGAAAATGTTTTCTTGAAAATAATATGAAAATATTTTGCACAATAATCAGGAAAAAAGAATAGGACACAAAAAAGCAATTAAAATGCACATTATCAAGACATAACAAAAAAGCCGACCCAAAGGCCGGCTGTATAAGAGTATGCCGGAACGACAAACCCGCCGAAAGACTATTAATTGAAAAACTCGCCGATGCGGGCAATCACCGACGGAAGGGCGAAAACCACCACGCGGTCATAGGCCTTGATCTCAAAGTTCCCCACCCCGATAAACGTTTTCTCACCGCGCACAATTCCGCCGATCATCGCATCGTGGGGAAATTTCAGTTCGCGGATCGGCGACTTGGTGGCCGGCGAACCAGGTTTGACGATAAATTCCAGCACCTCGGCGTTCGATCCGGTGAGGCACTTGATCGCCTGCACGTCGGTGTCCATCGTAAACCGGAAAATGCTGCTCGCCGTGATGAGTTTCTTGTTGATGATCGTGTCGATGCCGATACTTTCGGCCAGGTTGATGTAGTTGAGGTTTTCAACTTCCGCGATCACTTTTTTCACGCCCAGGCGTTTGGCCAGCATCGCCGTGAGGATATTGGTTTCCGAACGGCCGGTCACGGCCACGAAAGCGTCCATATTCACCAGGCCTTCTTCGAGCATCGCCTCGGTGTTGCGGCCGTCTTCGTGGATGATAAGCGTTTTTTCGAGAAGCTCGGCCAGACGGTAGGCTTTTTCTTCGATATATTCGACCAGTTTCACGTTGACCTCGTCCTGCAGCGCTTTGGCTACGCCGATCCCGATACGGCTGCCGCCGAGGATCATAATATTCTTGACGTCGATGTTGGTCTTCCCGGAGAAGGCCATTACCTCTTTCAGGGCGTTCTCGTTGACGATCACGTAGATCATATCGCCATTGCGGAAATAATCCGCCCCACGGGGGATGATCGTCACCCCATCGCGCGAAATGGCGACGGTGCGGTACTGGAGATGTTCGCGGTCGGTGGTGACCTCCAATAGCGTTTTGTCGACCAACGGCGACGACTCGTCGAGTTTGAAGACGACGAGCGACAGTTTGCCGCCCGAAAAATTGACGTATTCGGTGGTGATCGTATGGCCCAGCAGGTTGATCACCTCGTTGGCCGCCTCCTGTTCGGGATAGAACAGGTAGTCGATCCCCATATTGATGAAGACTTCCTTGTTGTTCTGAACGAGGTATTCGTTGTTGTCGATGCGGGCGATCACCTTCTTGGCTCCCAGCTGCTTGGCCAGCATCGAAGCGATGATATTCAACGCCTCTTCGGGCAACACCGAAATAAACAGGTCGGCCTTGCGCACCGAAGCCTTATTCAGCACGGCAAAGGCCGTGCAATCGCCTTCGATGGTGATGATGTCCGAAATTCCCTCCATCTCCTCAATCCGTTTCGGATCGTTGTCCATCACGGTTATGTCGTGATTTTCGTTGTTCAACATCTTGGCCAGGTGGGTTCCCACCTCACCGGCCCCGGCGATGATAATTTTCATACGGTGTGTTAATTTGGTGCCTTCCGGAATCCGGAATTTTGATTTTGCTCTAGCAAATCTTAACTTTGCCCTGACAAATATAGTAAAAAGCAGGGAACATTCTGTATTTATGCAAATACGACACCTATGATAAAAAAAGGCGACCGCGTCAAATTCATCAGCGATACCGGCGTAGGCACGGTGACGGCCATCAACGGCGCCATCGCCACGGTGTCCGTCGAAGACGGTTTTGACATCCCCGCGCTGCTGACCGACCTGGTGGCTGTCGAGGCCGACGAGGAGTCGAGCGCCATGCGCCGGATGGGTGTGAGCGACGGCACCCCGGTGAACCGTCCCGGTAGCGGCGGCGGTTCGAAAACCCCGCCCCGGGCCGAAAAAGAACGCAAACCGCAACAGCATAAAGCACCGCAATACGGCCGTATCGCCCTCAGTGACGACTACGAAGACGAGGACGATGTAGACCTCTCCTATATCAAACAGAATTTTTTAAAAGGACAGGTCGCGGCACAACAAGCCGAAGAGGCGAAAGAAACGGAAGCTGCCAAAAAACGGAAATCGCCGTTGGAGTTGACTGACTATGACGTAAAGTTGTGTTTTGTGCCGCGCGACGCCAGCCAGCCCGAAGATTCCGACCTGGAGCTTTACCTGGTCAACGACGGTTCTTACCAATTGTTCTACAGCATTGCCCGCTGGAGTGGCGACCGTTACGTCAACCCCATCGGTACGGGAACCCTGGCCGATGACGCCAAGGTGTCGCTCGGCGTGTGGAAACGCAACGAGTTCTCTGTATTGCAAAAGTTGCAGGTGAGCGTCGTGCTCCACAAGCCGACCGCCTACGTCCCCCAGCCCGCCGAAGATTTTTCGTTGGAGTTATCGCCAATGAAATTCGTTCGTCGCGGTAGCTACATTGAAAACGACTTTTTCGATGAACCCGCCGTGCTTTTCACGATCGCATCGAGCAGCGCCGTCCGCGAGGAAGCCACCTTGCCCGTTCCGGCCGTCCCCTCGCTCTCGATCTTCCCGAAGCCCGTCGACACGCCGAAAAAGATCGACGTCCGTGAATCAAAAGGCCTCTCGCACGGCGACGAACCCGAGATCATAGACCTGCACGCCGAAGAGATCCTCGACAGTACAGCCGATATGAGCAACGGCGAAATCCTCCGCGCACAACTCTCGCGCTTCGAAATCGCCCTCGACCTCGCCGTCAGCAGCGGAAAACACGGCCGCATCGTCTTTATACACGGCGTAGGCAGCGGAAAACTAAAATACGAAATCAAAAAACTAATGGACGCCAAGTACCCCAGACTAAAATTCCAAGACGCTTCATTCAAGGAATACGGCTACGGCGCCATCATGGTATTCTTGAAATAACCAGGCCTGTATACGCAGCCTGGGACTGCCGCTTTTTTATAAAAAGGCTCAGTTCTACGCCGCGAGAACCGGCCCGGGTATACCAGGCTACAGAGAGGTTGGTGGGCTTGTCGCTGTTCGCTTTTGCGGGTGGAGGAAAGTCCGGGCAACGCAGAGCTCCGTTCTTCTTAATGGGAAGACGTCCGTGAGGGCGCAGTAACGTAACAGAGAATGACCGCCGCGGCTTTCGGGCTGCGGTAAGGGTGAAAAGGTGGGGTAAGGGCCCACCGGCGCTGGCGGTGACGCTGGCGGCCGTACGTCTAACGGGTTGCAAGACCGTGTATACCGGCGATTGAGGGTTGCTCGCCCGAGCCGGAGGGTAGGTCGCTGATGACCTGTCGGGGTGACCCGCAGGCAAGATTAATGACAGGCGGTTTTCGGCGGGTGACCGCCGGAAGCTACAGAACCCGGCTTATACGCCAACCTCTCTTCTTTAGAACCCGCCGGCAGGTGTTTTTTCCTGACCGGCGGTTTTTTTATTATGAATAATTATAAATTTTAAATACAAAGCGACCCGCCACTTGTAAACAAGTATAAAATAAATAATTTTGATAAAAATTTACTTTATCCAACAACTACATTTTAAACAAAAACCCAAATTTTTTATGAAGAAAACGCTACTAACACTGCTTTTCGTAGTCGGCTTCCTGTTTACGGCCAATGCCGCCCAAGCCGGGATCCCCATTTTCTACAGTACCGGACATAAATTTGTGACGCAGCAGGCCCTGCCCGACAGCGTGACAATCGACGGCCGCCACGTCAATTTCGGGGTGAGTTTCGACCAGTTTGCTCTGATGTGGGTGCCGATGTGGAATTACGGTGACACCGAGTATGCGCTGATCTCGGACGACGAGGAGAACGCCTATATCCTCGACGGGGAAGACCTGGCCTATCTGAAGGAAGAGTACGGCATCGACACCGAGAAAAACCCCTCGATCCCCTTCTGGGACAAGATCGGCGGCAAGATCATCTGGGGCGGCGTGATCCTCTTCGGCATCTGGGGCTTTGGAAAAAAGGGCAAGGATGACGACGACGAGGAAGAAGTTAGCACCGATGTGCCTGACGAAACCCAGGCCGAATAAACGGCAAGGCGTCTGAAAACAAAAGCGGCAACCGATCGGGTGCCGCTTTTTCATTGAACAGGTGACTGTTTTAAATATCGTCGGAATTAAACCGATAGCCGAGGCGTTTGCCGGTCTGCATTTTTGAGTTTTCGATCTTGGTGTTCATCTGGTCGACCGAAACGATTTTCACCGCATCGTAAGGCGGCACCAGCAGGTCGAAGTCGAGCGAATAGTTGACCGCTGCTTCGGCGATGCCCACCAAGGCCTGCTTGTCTAACCGGGCCGACCCGAAATTGTTGTGGCGCAGGCTCACCTGGCGTTTCCCCTCGACAAAATACTGGTATTCGCGGTTGATGAAAATGCGCCCGATCAGATAGCCCTCGTCGGCGTTGCGGTTGTACTTGAACGAGTCGGACAGGAAGTTATAGATATTGATGATCCCGCAGTAGGAATTGTCTTTGTCTTTTTCGACGTAGGAGTTCTGCCAGATGATGTGTTCGCGGTTGAATTCGAACACGTTGGTGTGCATACTGAAGATCAGCGTGTCGCCCGCAACCTGGAGCTGCGCCTCGAACTTGCCGCGGTCGCGGTATTCGATCTTGATGCGGCGGTCGAGTTCTTCGGTCGCTTCGTTCAGCTCGGCCGACATCTCGTGCAGCACTTCTTTCAGCTCGGTAAACACGTTGAACGTGTTATCGTAAACCAATTGTTTGAGCGTGGTTTTTTCGTTGATCATCCGCAGGATTCCCTCCCGCAAGCCGGCATCACCGTCCATCATTACGTTTTTTTGTGAGTATTGGCCAGATGCCTCCCGGCACCCGAAATTTTGACTTTATTGGGACAAATATACGAAATTTCGGTGAAAACGAAAAATCAGCGCAGGCGGATCTGTTGGCCTTCGCGGACCGGTTGGCCGGGCGTCATCCGGTTCAGGCGATAAAGGCTGGCGAGCCGGATGCCGTATTTCTGCGACAGGGAGTGCATCGTTTCGCCCTCGCGTACGGCGTGGAGGGTCGAACCGTCTTCCGATTGCTTTTTCTTCTTATTAATATAAATGGCGTCGCCGTCATAAAGGGGTATGGCAGTCGACAAGTCGTTAAATTTCAGCAGCGACGAGTAATTGATCCGCAGTTCGCGGGCCAGCGAAGCAAAGGAATCGCCGCTGCGAACAATGATGTAAGGCACGTCGTTATTGGTTCCCACGCGCAGGCCGGTGGCCGGGTCGATCGACACCTGGTAAGCGTCGGCGTCGATCAGTGTGCCGACGGTTTGGGATTGGGTCTGGGATTGGGTTACGGCGGGGGTTACGGGAACGGCCGTGGATGAAGCGGCGGCAGGCGCGGCAGGGGCAGGGGCAGGCGCCACGATGAGGAGCGGGTTTTCGGCCTCGGCCTTGGTCAACTCTTCGTAGGTCAGGTTCACGCCGCGGTCGAGTTCGTAAAGCTTGTTATCTTCGATGATCTTGATCAGCGCCGAGCCGTAGGTGGGGCTGGTGGCATAACCCGCCTGGCGCAGCCCTTCGGCCCACCCGCGGTAATCATACGGGTCGAGCTCGAACAGGAAGTTGTATCGGGGTGAATTGTCGAGGAATTCAGAATGATCTATATAGGATTGTTCCGGGCTGTCGTATTTCCGAAAACATTCGTTAGCGCGATCATCGGTATGGGAAATGGTCGCCCCGGTCCAGTCGCGGCACTTGATCCCGAAGTGGTTGTTCCCTTCGCGGGCCAGGCGGCTGTTGCCGTTGTCGGACTCAAGCAGCGCCTGGGCCATCGTGATGCTGGCCGGAATGCCGAATTTCTCCATTTGCTCGACGGCAAATCCCTTGTAATTAACGATATACTCCTCACGGGAGATGCGTTGGGCCATCGCATCGAAGGCTACGGCCAGCACCAATAAAAGACAAAAAATCCTACGCACTTTACTTGTGTTTTCGATTAATAAAATAATTTTTCAAAACTATTAAAAATAATTAGAAATAATTGCCTTGTTCTAAAGATTTGAAGGTAATTGCGGACCCTCTTTTAAAATTGACAACTCCCGGGGCACGGTGCAAAAATACGAGGGGGCACAAAGCCCCCTCCGTATATCATTCACTGCACACCGGTCACACCAGGTTCAGCTCTCGTTTGATGGCATCGATCTTGGCGTCGAGTACCGCTTCGGCCTTATGGAATTCTTCGACATGGGTCAACTCTTCGCGCACCCCGAAGTAGAACTTTATCTTCGGCTCCGTACCCGAAGGACGGGCCGAAACGATCGTGCAATCTTCCGTAATAAACTGAAGCACATTGCTTTTTGGTAGTGTGATCGGGGTCGACGCACCGGCTTTGAGGTCGTGAGCCATCTGCAACTGGTAGTCGCGGATCTCGATCACCGGCGAACCCGAAATCGTCCGGGGCGGATTGGCCCGGAGGTCGGCCATCATCTTAGCGATCTCTTCCTGGCCCGATTTGCCGGCCTTGGTCAGCGACACGATGCCTTCTTTGAACAGGCCATACTCAACATAGATCTGCTGCAACAACCCATAGAGCGTCAAACCCTTGGCCTTAGCCCAGGCGGCCGCTTCGGCCACCATCGCACAGCTGATGATCGCATCCTTGTCGCGCACGAAATCGCCCACCAGGAAACCGTAGCTCTCTTCGCCCCCGCCGATAAACGTCGTCTTGCCCTCCTGCTCGCGAATCACTTCGGCAATGAACTTGAATCCGGTCAGTACATTATAATAAGGTACGTTGTGGGATTGGGCGATGCGGGCCATCAACTCGCTGGTAACGATCGTCTTCACGATATATTCCTTGCCCTTGAGCTTGCCCAGCTCCTTCCACCGGCGCAGCAGGTAGTAGGTCAGCAGGCAGGCGGTCTGGTTGCCGTTCATCAGGATGAAATTATTTTTTTCATCGCGCACGGCGATCCCCACACGGTCGGCGTCGGGATCGGTGGCCATCACCAGTTCGGCCCCCTCCCTTTCGGCCAAGCCGATTGCCATTTGCAGAGCCGATTGTTCCTCGGGATTAGGCGATTTGACCGTCGGGAAGTTTCCGTCGGGAATCTCTTGCTCGGGGACTACGGACACAGCTGTAAATCCCACCCGGCGTAAAAATTCGGGAACCAGCTTGTAGCCCGTCCCGTGAAGCGGCGTGTAGACGATCCGCATCCCGGCGTTGGCTTTCACCGCTTCGGGCGAGAGCATCAGGGTCTGCAACTTACCGAGGTAGGTTTCGTCCATCTCGGCACCGATCATCACGATATTTTCCTCGCCGCCGGTCATCTTCACCTGGTCCATCGACCCGATCTTGTTGACCTCGGCGATGATGTTCACGTCGTGGGGAGCGGTCACCTGTGCGCCGTCGTCCCAATAGGCTTTGTAGCCGTTGTATTCCTTGGGGTTGTGCGAAGCGGTGATCACCACCCCGCTCTTGCAGCCCAGTTCGCGGACCGTGAAACTCAGCTCGGGCGTCGGCCGGAGCGAATCGAAAAGAAAAACGCGAAATCCGTTGGCGGCGAAAATTTGGGCCGTGGTGCGGGCGAATTCGTCGCTCCGGTTGCGGCTATCGTGAGCGACCGCCACGCGGATCTCCTGGCCCGGAAATTGCCCTAAAATATAGTTTGCCAAACCCTGGGTAGCCATTGCCACGGTGTAGGTGTTCATGCGGTTCGTGCCGACCCCCATAATGCCTCGTAAACCACCCGTTCCAAACTCCAGATTTCGGTAGAAACACTCGACTAACTCTTGCGGGGACTGGGCCATCATCCGGCGGATCTCGGCCTTTGTATCTTCATTGTAGCTTCCACTCAACCAACGATTTGCATTTTCAACAACCAAGACATCTAACGATTTATCCATAACTCTTCAGATTAAAAAATGGGATCTGTTTTTTTGTTATAAGAATAACAACACAGGGTGTATCTCATAAACAAATATAAGTGATTTTTTTTTAATTCTCACTATCAAAAGATTAAAACTTTGGGGTAATTTTCTATTATGAAACGCATAGAATTTTAATTGAAAGAAACAACCTAAAAAGATTCTTTTTTTGAAAAAATTATGTACAATTTTGCATCACAGGAAATCACCGGGGAGAATTTCCCGGAACCGTAACGGAGAAACGAGCATACTCCTGACAAAATCCATTAAACAACTGAAAATCAACAAAACCCCACCCTGCAAAAATGTTACCCGCTTCTCCGAACAGCTATAACGACGTGTGGCAAAACTGCCTGATCCGTATCAAGGAACAGACCTCGGAAGAGGTGTTCGTGAAATGGTTCAAGCCGATCGTGCCGCTCGACTTCGACGGGACGACGCTTCGCCTGCGCGTACCGAACGAAAGTTACGTCAACCACATCGAGAAGCACTTCATTCCGTTCCTGCGCCCGATCATCCACCAGCTCTTCGGGCCGAAAACCCGATTGCGCTACGCCATTCCGCGCGTAGAGGCGCAAAACACTGCCCCCGAGGCCGATGGCGCTCCGGTCAACGCTTATGCCAACCGGACCGATGCCACAAATATAAAAAATCCGTTCATCATTCCGGGCATCCGCAAGATCATTATCGATCCGCAGCTGAACCCGAACTACTGTTTCGACACATTCATCGAAGGTGATTGCAACAAACTGACCCGTTCGGCCGGCCTGGCCGTTGCGCTCAATCCAGGGAAAACGCCTTTCAACCCGCTGTTTATCCATGGCGACTCGGGCCTTGGGAAAACCCACCTGGCCCAGGCCATCGGGATGGAGGTCAAGCAACGCCATCCCGACCTGAAAGTGCTTTACGTGAGCACGAGCAAGTTTCAGGCACAGTTCCAGAATGCCGCCACGAAGGGCGAACTGAACGATTTCATCCATTTCTACCAGATGATCGACGTGCTGATCGTCGACGACATCCAGGAGTTAGCCGGCAAGGAAAAGACACAGAACACCTTCTTTAATATATTCAACCATCTGCACCTTTCCTTTAAACAGCTCATTATTACCTCGGACAAACCGCCGGTAGAGCTGAAGGAGATGGAGCAGCGATTGATCACCCGGTTCAAGTGGGGATTGACCACGGAGCTGACAGTGCCCGATTACGCGACTAAAGTAAAGATCATCCGGAGCAAATCGCTCCGCATGGGGGCCGAGTTGAGCGACGAGGTGATCCACTTCCTGGCCGAACATATCACGGCCAACGTACGCGAGATCGAGGGCGCGCTGTCGTCGCTGGTGGCCAACGCGTCGTTCCTGAACCGCAAGATCACGGTGGCCCTGGCCAAAGAAATCCTCAAGGTCTATGTGAAATACAGCCGCAAGGAGATTACGATCGAAAATATTTGCGATTGCGTCTGCACCCATTTTAACCTGTCGGCCGAAAAGTTCAACTCGAAAAAGCGTACGCGCGAGATCGCCCAGGCCCGCCAGGTGGCGATGTACCTGAGCAAGAACCACACGAAAGCGTCGCTCACGGCCATCGGCACGGCCATCGGCGGGAAGAACCACGCCACGGTGCTCCACGCCTGCAAAGCGATCAGCAACCTGATGGAGACCGACAAGGACTTCCGGAGTCAGATCGACGAAATCGAGAAAAAAATCTTATTGCGGTAAGCACAGACAAGTAACGCTACGATGCATATAAAACAAGGGCTGTATCGCCCGACGAAAAATCCGTTCCGGAATGCCGGGACGGATTTTTTATTCTCTCCGAAAAGTTTAGCACAGATATTGTTAAAGGTAAGGACAGATAAAAACTATCACAAAATTTATAGGTTTAACCATTAAAAATCCTACCGTCATGAAAAACATCAAAAACATCCTGGCAGTGACCGTTGCTGCTTTCGTCCTGTCGTCGTGCGCCACGGTGCAGGTAACCAGCGATTATGACCACACGAAGAATTTTTCGACGATGAAGACTTTCGCACTGCACCAAAACACGGTCGAGAGCGCAACGATCAGCTCGCTGAACAAAGAGCGCATCGTCAACGCCGTGCGCAGCCAGCTCGTGGCCAAGGGGTATACGGAATCAACTTCGAATCCCGACTTCTACGTCAACATCAACGGCGTGGTGAAAGATCAGGCTTCGGTGAGCGCCAACACCGATTTCTACGGTTACGGCGGCATGTATCGTCCCTACGGTTACTGGGGCGGTGGTCCGGGAATGGTTTCGGCCAACACCCAGTTCAATGTCGACCACTACCAAAACGGTTCGCTGATCATCGACATGGTCGATGCCAAAACGCAGAAACTGTTCTGGGAAGGCACCGGCAACAAGGATATCGACAGCCAGGTGAGCAACCCCGACCAGGCGATCGGCGACGCGGTAGCCAAGATCATGGCTTCGTTCCCGAATGCCGGGATGGCGGCTCCTGTTACCAAAAAATAGTTTCGGAACTTGCAAAACAGAGGGCGGCCTTTTCAGGCCGCCCTTTGCTTTTAGCGCGACCCGACGCCTCTCAACACTACCCTGGACCGGGTTCTCGCCGGCGACGGGCTTTTACATCCTTACAAAAGCAGAATGGCGCACTTTTAGCCGGCCAGAAAAAAACCTCGATCTTTTTGCCACTTTTTTTATCACGTAAAAAGTCGGCCCGAATAAATTTTCAGCAGAAATGTTGTTGCCCAAACAACATTTTTCAATTACCTTTACCAACAATTCGATAAAACGAAATATGTTGAAAATTAACGATACAGCCCCCGGCTTCACAAGTACCGACCAGGACGGCAACCCGCTCAGCCTGATCGACTTCCGGGGACAGAAACTGATCCTCTATTTTTATCCCAAAGACAACACCCCCGGCTGTACGGCCGAAGCGTGCAGCCTCCGCGACGGATACAGCGAACTCCGCCGGATGGGTTTTTCGGTTGTGGGCGTCAGCCCTGATTCGGAAAAATCACACACAGGCTTTCGGGAGAAACACCACCTCCCCTACCCACTGATCGCCGACACTGACCGGTCGATCGCCACGGCCTACGGCGTGTGGGGTGAGAAACGGTTTATGGGGCGCACCTACATGGGCATCCTGCGCACGACGTTCGTCATCGACGAAAACGGCAAGATCGAAAAGATCTTCGACAAGGTCCGCACAAAAGACCATTTTCAACAGATAGCCGATTCATACAGCTAATTCAAAACCAAACGATATGGCAGAAACCAAGAAACCGGACGTCAACCCGGACAAACTGAAAGTACTCAACGCCGTGATGGAGAAGATCGAAAAAGATTTCGGCAAAGGTTCCATCATGCGCATGAACAGCAAAGAGATCGAAAACGTGCCGGTGATCCCCTCGGGATCGATCACCCTGGACGCCGCCCTCGGCGTAGGCGGTTACCCGCGCGGCCGTGTGATCGAAATTTACGGACCGGAATCGTCGGGGAAAACCACCCTGGCGATTCATGCCATTGCCGAAGCCCAAAAGCTGGGCGGCATTGCAGCTTTCATCGATGCCGAACACGCGTTCGACAGTTCATATGCCCAGAAGCTGGGCGTCGATGTCGACAACCTGCTTATCTCGCAGCCCGACCACGGCGAACAGGCCCTCGAAATTGCCGACCACCTGATCCGTTCGAGCGCGATCGACATCGTGGTGATCGACTCCGTCGCCGCCCTGACGCCCAAGGCCGAAATAGAAGGCGAAATGGGCGAGTCGAAGATGGGGCTCCAGGCTCGCCTGATGTCGCAGGCGCTGCGCAAACTCACAGGCAGCATCAGCAAGACGGGTACCGTGTGCGTCTTCATCAACCAGTTGCGCGACAAGATCGGCGTAGTTTACGGCAACCCGGAAACCACCACCGGCGGTAATGCACTGAAATTTTACGCCAGCATCCGCATCGACATCCGCAAGACGGCCAGCATCAAGGACGGTGAAGAACAACTCGGTTCGCGCGTCAAGGTGAAAGTCGTAAAGAACAAGGTGGCTCCGCCTTTCCGCCGGGCGGAATTCGACATTATGTTCGGCGAAGGAATTTCGAAGATCGGCGAGATCATCGACCTGGGCGTCGAATACGGGATCGTCAAGAAGAGCGGTTCGTGGTTTGCTTACGGCGACCGCAAACTTGGTCAGGGCCGCGACGCGGTAAAGCAACTGCTTTCAACCGACGTTGAGCTGTATAACGAACTTGAGGCGAAAGTTCGCGAGGCCTTTAAGAAGCCTGTCGAATAAACTGTGTACAATTACCTAAGGGAGGCGGGTGCAAAAATGCACCCGCCTCTTTTTGCTTTTAATAAGATGCTTTACTGCACTTTCGTAAGGACACAAAAATGGTAAAAAAATCCCCCGGTACGGGGGACGCACCGTTGTTTTTTTATACCTTTGTGGTGTGGGACGCATTTTGGCATTGGACTATGGACGCAAACGTACGGGGGTGGCGGTGACCGATCCCCTGCAACTGATTGCGAACGGGCTGGAAACCGTCGAAACCCATCGTCTGGACGCATTTTTAGCCGATTATCTGAACAAAGAAACAGTCGATACGATTGTCGTCGGGCTGCCCCGCCAGATGGACAACAGCCCGTCGGAATCGTTCACCTACATCAAACCGTTTGTCGAAAAACTGCAAAAAAAGTACCCCGGCATCAAAATAGAGTGGGTCGACGAACGTTTTACTTCCAAGATCGCACAACGGGCCATTATCGACGGCGGCGTCAAAAAAAGCGACCGCCGCGACAAAGGACTCGTCGACCGGGTGAGCGCAACGATCATCCTGCAATCGTACCTCGAAACCCGCGACATCATGCAACACAGAACAAACGAAACGCTATGATATACCCCATTTACTTATACGGTTCGGCCATCCTGCGCCAACCGAGCGAAAACGTCGCTCTGGACGAACCGGGGCTGAAACAGTTCGTGGCCGACCTCTACGAAACGATGTATGCCGCCGACGGCGTGGGCCTCGCCGCCCCGCAGGTGGGCAAATCGCTGCGACTGTTCGTGGTCGACGCCTCGTCGTTCGCCGAGGGCGAAGAGATGCACCTCGACGGTTTTAAGAAAGTATTTATCAACCCCGACATTTACGAACGCACGGGCGAGGATGTGCTTTTCAACGAAGGTTGCCTGAGCCTGCCGGGCATCCACGAAGACGTGCTGCGCCCGTCAAATATCCGCATCCGCTACTTTGACGAAAACGGCGTGGAGCACGACGAAGCCTATGACGGCACCGCCGCCCGCATCATCCAACACGAGTACGACCACGTCGAAGCGAAGCTTTTTGTGGATCATCTCTCGCCGCTGCGAAAAACGCTGCTCAAATCGAAACTGATATCGCTATCGAAAGGCAACCACAAGGCCCACTACCGGTGTAAACTGGTCAAATAAACCCGCTACGACATGGGAAACGATCCGATCTCGTTACTGAAAAACGGATGCTTGCTGGTCAGTGAGCCTTACGGCGACGATCCCTATTTCCGGCGGGCGGTGGTGCTGATCACCGAATACCGCGAAGACGGCGCGGTGGGATTCATTCTCAATAAGTGCCTGGCAATGAACCTCTCGGACCTGGTCGAAAATTTCCCCGAAACCGAATATTCGCTTTGCCTCGGCGGGCCGGTGAGCCCATCGACGCTCCACTACGTCCACACGTTGGGCGACGTGTTGCTGCCGGGAGCGGTCCACATCACCCGCGACCTTTATTGGGGCGGCGAATTTTCGAATCTGAAACAATTGATCTCAGCCGGTCTGGTGCCGCAAGAGAGCATAAAATTTTTCCTGGGCTACTCGGGATGGAGCCGGGGTCAGTTGCAGGACGAGATCGCCCGCGGCGGTTGGGGGGTGGTGCCCTATGACGGACGTGAGCTTTTTTCACCGTGCCGGACGCTCTGGTACGAAGTGGTCGAGGCCAGCGGCGATTACAGTCCCTGGGCACTGGTGCCCGAAGACCCGGAAGACAATTAGGTGGCGCCTCCCGGCACACGAAGATATTGACTTTATTATGAAAATACACGAAAAATGATCCTGCAAATCGACGATAAAATCATTAGTGCCGAAATCCTGACCGAGCATTTTTGCTGTGATCTAGCGGCGTGCCAAGGCAGGTGCTGTGTCGAGGGCAATTCAGGCGCACCGCTCGAACGAGAAGAGATCGCCGAGCTCGAAACGGAGTTCGAAGCCTATCGCCCCTACCTCACCCCCGAAGGCCTGCGGGCCATCGAAGAACAGGGCACGGCGGTGATCGACATCGACGGCGACCTGACCACCCCGCTGGTCGATGACGCCGAATGTGCATACGCGATTTGCGAAAACGGAATCACCCTCTGCGCCATCGAAAAAGCATTTTTAGCCGGGGAAACCGAATTCCGAAAACCGATATCGTGCCACCTCTACCCGATCCGCGTGGCACGGTTCAGCGACGGCTCCTACGGTCTGAACTACCACCGCTGGGACGTCTGCCGCCCCGCCGTCATAAAAGGTGTCGAAGTGGGCATCCCGATCTACAAAATGCTCCGCGAGCCGCTGATCCGAAAATTCGGCGAAGAATTCTTTAATGCACTGAAAGAGAGCGAATTAGCATTAAAAAATGAAAATTTAAATTGCTAAAACCGAAAAAAGTGCTAATTTTGTAAAAATCTCAACCGCAAAAAACCAGCAAAACCATGAATCTGAAAGGAGCAATCATTGTTTTGGCCTGTTGTTGTTGCGTAGCGACGGCAAATGCCCAAAAGAAAAAAAGCACTTACATTCCACCCAAGATCGAAGACCTGCCGCGACTCCCCATCGACACCGTCGATACGGCCGATCCCGAAACCAAACTCATCCTGTATAGCAATAACACGTGGTCATACTATCGCCCGGCAATGGTGCGCTACGACCAGTTGCCAATCTATGCCGAACATTGGGACACAACCCAGATCTTTTCGTATAAATCGGTTCCCCTGACCGACCTGCCCGACCAGGTGACGCTCAACCTACTGAACGGCAACAGCGCATACCACTTCCCGATCAAAGGGCTCGTGCGTTCGAAATACGGCATCCGCGGACGCCGCAACCACAACGGGGTCGACATCCCGCTCCGCACCGGCGATCCGATTTACGCCACTTTCGACGGTAAGGTGCGTTACGCCAAGTACAACCTCGGGGGCTATGGCAACCTGGTGATCATCCGCCACCAGAACGGCCTCGAAACGTGGTACGCCCACCTCGCACTGCCCAACGTCAAGGAGAACGATTACGTCAAAGCCGGCCAGATCATCGGCTACGGCGGCAGCACCGGGCGCAGTACAGGGCCCCACCTCCACTACGAAATCCGCTATTGCGACCAGACTTTCGACCCCGAATTCCTGGTCGACTTCAACAACGGCAGCCAGTTGAAAACCGATAATTTCCTGCTGGCTAAAGGCTATTTCAATATCCACTCGCGCGCATCTGAAATCCTTGAAGAGGACGATGACGACGATCCGATGCTGACGATAGATCCTGATATTCGCCTGTTGGCCGAGATGGGTGACTCGACTGCCAGGAGCACCGTAGCCGCGGCCCTCGTAGCCCAACAAGAGGCAAAGGTCCAGGCGGCCAAGGAAGCTGCCGCACGCGCCAACGCAGCCCAATACTACACGATCCGTAGCGGCGACACACTGGGTAAGATCGCCGGGCGATACCATGTGTCGATCGACCAGATCTGCCGCCTGAACGGGATCAACCGCAACACGATCCTTTCGATCGGCCGCAGATTACGTGTTAAGTAACCCCTTATTTCCGAACCAAATTCTATGGAAAGATTCAGCTATTACATCCCGACCAGGATCTACTTCGGCGCGGGATGCCTGGAGAAATTGGCCAAGGCGCAACTGCCCGGCCGCAAAGCATTGATCGTGACCACGGGCGGAAGCTCGGTCAAAAAATACGGTTACCTCGACCGCGTGATCGGGCTGTTGAAAGCGAACAACGTCACTTCGGTCGTTTTTGACAAAGTGCTGCCCAACCCCGTGCTGAGCCACGTGATGGAGGCCGCGGCGCTGTGCAAAGCCGAAGGATGCGATTTCGTGGTCGGCCTCGGCGGCGGAAGCCCGATCGACTCGGCCAAGAGCATCGCCTTTATGGCGACCAATCCCGGCAACTACTGGGACTACATCGGTTCGGGCACTGGCGCCGGCAAACCGATGGAGAACCCGCCGCTGCCGATCGTAGCGATCACCACGACCGCCGGTACAGGCACCGAAGCCGACCCGTGGACGGTAATCACTCACGACGAACGCAACGAAAAAATCGGTTTCGGCAACGAGCAGACCTTTCCGGTGCTGTCATTCGTTGATCCCGAACTGATGGTGACCGTGCCCCCGGCATTGACCGCCTACCAGGGATTCGACGCGCTTTTCCACTCCACCGAGGGTTACATCGCGTCGATCGCCAACCCGATGAGCGACATATACGCCCTGAAGAGCATCTCCCTGATCGGAAAGAGCCTGGCGAAGGCCGTGAAGAACGGGCAGGACATCGACGCACGCACCGACGTGGCGTTGGCCAACACCCTGTCGGGAATGGTCGAATCGACCTCGAGCTGCACTTCGGAACACTCGCTGGAGCATGCGCTGAGCGCGTTCTACCCCGCCCTGCCCCACGGTGCCGGGCTGATCATGATCTCGTTGGCTTATTACACCCATTTTGCTGAAAAGGCCCCGGCGCGGATGATCGACATGGCACGGGCGTTGGGCTATAACGTCGACGCAATGCCCGAAGACAAGCGGCCTTATGCGTTTGTCGAAGCCCTTCGCGAACTCCAGGTTGCGTGTGGCGTAGATAACCTAAAGATGTCGGATTACGGGATCCAGGAATCGGAATTGCCGAAATTCGTGGAAAACGCCCGGACGACGATGGGCCACCTGTTCCGGTTCGATCCGGTCGCGATGACCGACGAGGAAGCCCTCGCGATTTACCGCAAATCGTACAAATAGTGAAGCGGTAAGAAATACGAAGAACGGCTCCGGATAACGGAGCCGTTTTTTATTAGGAATCTCTCGAAAACCTTATCGAGCAGAAAACTTATAGATCGTCTGATAATCGTAAACTTCACCGGGACGGAGTACCGTGCTCGGGAAATTGTCGTGGTTGGGACTGTCCGGGAAATGCATCATCTCAAGGCAGGCGGCTGCGCGGCGGGCATACGATTTACCGCCTTTGCCGACCAGACCGTTGAGCTTGTTGGCCGTATAGAGCTGCATCCCGGGCTGGTTGGTCGACACGTCGACGTTAATGCCGCTCACCGGGTCGTACATCGTCACGACATGGGTAGGTTCGTCGTCGATCACGTTCAGCACGAAGCACTGGTCGTAGCCGCCGCCGATCTTCAACGCATAGAAATCGTCATCGATGCGTGCCCCGATCGGGGTCGGCGTGCGGAAATCGAGCGGGGTGCCTTCGACCGACACGATGTTGCCCGTGGGGATCGTCCCCTCCTTGATCTCGAGGTAAGAATCGGCATTGACATAGAGTTCATAGTCTGAGATATCACCCTCCCCGCCACGCAAATTAAAGAAGCTGTGGTTAGTCAGGCTGACCACGGTCGGGCGGTCGGTGGTGACGATGTATTCGATCTTCAGCTCGTTGTCGTTGGTGAGGGTGTAGATCACCGTCACGTCGGCATTGCCCGGGAAACCGGCTTCGCCGTCGGGCGAGAGGTAGCTCAGTTCGAGCGAGGACTCTTTCTGGTCGTTGGTGGTCAATTTCGGGGTGAAGATGGCACGATTGAAATCAGGCACACCTATCGGAGCGATCTGGGCGTCTTTATTGCCAGCAAGTAGGTATTCGACGCTGTCGATCGTGAATTTCTTGTCCTCGATGCGGTTGGCGTAACGGCCTACAACGGCCCCCTGGTTGCCCGATTTCGAGCTCAGGTAGTCGGCGATGTTGTCAAAGCCGAGCACCACGTCACGGAAATTTCCGTCGCGGTCGGGCATCCACAGCGACACCACGCGGCCACCGTAGTTGGTAATCTGCACGGTTGCCCCCGAAGGGTTGGTAAGCGTATAAAGCGAGATGGCCTGGCCGTTGACCGTCGTGTCGAACGCCGAGGCCGAAAGCAGCGGCAAAGCAACGTGTGACTGACACGAGATCATGCCCAGAACGGCCGCCAGGGCCAGAATTTTCAATTTGCTCATCGTATTATCAGGTTGGGTTATGGATGTGCAAGGTAATGTTTTTTTCCTTAGCCTGTTTCCGTCACCCCCTGATTTTTTGACTTAAAAGTATTATATTTGCCTACGCAAAGCCAAAAATCCCGAGTGCCGGGAGGCACTTCGATTGGTGATCCCTTGATTATGCAAAGCAACATTCCGCTGGCGGAGCGTCTCCGTCCCAAAAACCTCGACGAATACATCGGCCAGGCCCACCTGGTGGGGCCCGACGGCGTGTTCCGGCGTTTCCTTGAATCGGGCAACGTGCCTTCTTTTATCCTATGGGGACCGCCGGGGGTGGGTAAAACCACGCTGGCGCGGCTGGTCGCTACGTCGCTCGACCGCAAGTTTTTTACGCTGAGCGCCGTGAGTTCGGGCGTGAAAGAGGTGCGCGAAGTAATCGAAAAAGCGCGGCAGCAGCATTTTTTCAATACGCCCTCACCGTTCCTGTTCATCGATGAAATCCACCGGTTTAACAAGTCGCAACAGGATTCGCTCTTAGGCGCCGTCGAACAGGGGCTTGTGACATTGATCGGGGCGACGACCGAAAACCCATCGTTCGAGGTGATTTCTCCGTTGTTATCCCGTTGCCAGGTGTATATTCTAAAATCGCTGGAGGACGACGACCTGAAAATCCTCCTCGATCGGGCGCTCACGAAAGACCTGATCCTCAAGGGGCGCACGGTGAAGGTCGAAGAAACCGAAGCGCTGTTCCGTTTTTCGGGCGGCGACGCTCGGAAGCTTCTCAATATTCTCGACATCCTGAACAATGCCATCGAGGGCGAGTTGGTAATCAACGACGCCAACGTGACCGATTGCCTGCAGCAGAACATCGCGCTTTACGACAAGAACGGCGAACAGCACTACGACATCATTTCAGCCTTCATCAAGTCGGTGCGCGGCAGCGACCCCAACGCGGCAGTCTACTACCTGGCGCGGATGCTGGCCGGGGGCGAAGACCCGAAATTCATTGCCCGGCGGTTGGTGATCCTCGCCTCGGAAGACATCGGACTGGCCAACCCCAACGGGTTGCTGATGGCCAACGCCTGCTTCGACACGGTGCACAAGATCGGGATGCCGGAAGCACGGATCCCGTTGGCTCAGGCGACGATCTACCTGGCGACCAGCCCCAAGAGCAACGCGGCCTACGAGGCGATCGACCGCGCGATCGGGTTTGTGAACAACGACACGACCAACCGCCCCGTGCCCTTGCACCTGCGCAACGCCCCCACCCGCCTGATGAAAAACATCGGTTACGGCAAGGATTACAAATACGCCCACAGTTTCAAGGGAAATTTCGCCGAACAGGAATTTATGCCCGAGGGACTCGTCGGCCACAAGTTCTACGAGCCGGGCAACAACGCGAAAGAGGCCGAGATCGACGCCCGGATGAAACGCCTCTGGGGCGAGAAATATTGACGAACACCCGCCCTTGGAAACTATGACCGGAATCCTGTATAAATACCGCAGCCTGAAGAACTTCAGGGACCTTGTCGACATCCTCCTGAGAAACAGGCTGTATGCAGCCCAATACCAGGACCTGAACGACCCGATGGAAGGCCAGTATTACTACAAGGAGGGCGAACTGGATCTCTCGATCCGCGAAAAAATACTGGGCGACAAGCAGGTACTGAGAATCTGCTCACTGTCGCAGGTCAACAACAACGAGCTGATGTGGTCACATTATGCCGACGGGCAACGCGGTATTGCGATCGGCGTCATGGTCGATGAACGCAAATACACCGTCCGCCCGATCGAATACAGCGGCCTGCCCACCATCCGGCAGCAGGGGCTTTCGGCCTCGGCCATCGATATCCTGAGCCACAAACTCAAGGTGTGGGATTATGAAAAAGAGGTCAGGGTATTTGTCGAACGCAAGCAGTATGTCAATGTTCACGTCGAAGAGATCATCCTCGGACGGGCCATCAAGGCTGCCGACTCGAAACTGATCAAGGAACTTATCGGCAGGATCAACCCCGACATCCGGATACTCGAAGCGCAAGCCTTATTCGAATATTAATAGACGCCAACGAATTTTTAGAAATTTACCGGCGAAACGACAACGAAGCCCGGCGAATCATCGACGAGTTGCAAGTCCGGGAAGCGTGGGCGGGTGAAGATTCTGCGTGCCACCTGGTCGGATCAGTAGCCAACGGTCTGCTGATGAATCACCTCGAGATCGACTTCCACGTTTATTCGGATGATTTTTCGATCGAGAAAAGTTTTCGCTCCATCGCCCGGATCAGCCGGAACCCGAAGGTGAAAGAGGTGCTTTACAAAAACCTGCGGGTCAAATGGGAAGGCGACCTACGGGGCGAGAAAGCGATGGGGACCGAGGTCTATGAGGCGGCGATCGCCGATGGCGTGAAAACGTTCGACGGCTTTTGCGATTGGAAAAAGCCCGGCCGGAAATCGGCATATCGTTGTGGGAACCCGGCAAAAACGCAGAATAAAAAAGCCGCCCGGATTTCCAGGCGGCTTCGTCGTTTCATCCTCATTCTTTCGTAGTATCTAAATCCCCCTGTGCGGAGACACACAACCGTTCCAGCGCCTCGGCCTCCGAGCCGACAAAGACGGTCTGGCCCGTGCGATTGCTTTCCCGTATGAAATCACGCAGGCTGCGGCTCGTGACCGCTGAAAAATCACCGACGATCGCCACACGGAAATTGTAGCTCGTGAATTTTTGCAACACTTCACCGGCAATGCCCGTTTTCAGATCGAAAAAATCGGGGGCAATCTGCTCTTGCCTGAGGATCAGCCGGTCCATCTCACGATAGAAACAATTCCCGATCAGATCGAGGGCATCCTGCACCTCGGCGAACACCGGCCCGTCGGCCACCGCTTCGGCCGTTTGTTCCGCGATCTTTTTGATTCCCGTTATCATTCCGTCGGGACGCCGAATTCAGTTTGCTGGCGTTCTACCTCCATCAGCTGCTGGCGCTTGCGCTCGGCGTCCTGCGACGAATCGTCATTGCGGCCCGTGTCATAAAGCGCACCGGCGTTCTTCACCTGCGGCCGGTCGGTGTAGACCAGGTCGCGGGCCGGGGCGATGCTTTCGAATTCGATCATCGTTTCGGTCGGCGTGTGGTCGCCCTCGAACAGCACGCGGGCCCGTACCCGGATCTTTCCGGGTGTGAGGCTCGAACGGATCAATACCGGGGCTGAGCCGAATTCGACCTCGCGCGGGTTGGCACCAAGGATCATATCGCCGATGATCTCGCCTTCGCCCTCGACGCTGAACAGGATGCGGTCTTTGGCCAGGCGGCGCACGTTGCCGTCGTCATCGGTCACTTCGGCCACCACCACGGCAAAGTCCGATCCGTCGGCCACGAGCGATTGCCCGGCGTGCGAAAGCGAAAGTTGCAACTTTGTCGAGCGACGCGACGGCATCTTCTTCTCCGAGCATACCACCTGGCCGTTGATGATCCCCTCGACGAGGAAGCTGACCAGTTGCGGTTTTTTCTGGGTATAGGAAAGGTTCCGGAGGTCATAAAAATCATACACATTCTTGAACACGGTCGGGGCGTAGGGCATTCCGTATTTGCCGCGCACGACGGGCAGCACCAGCGTGTCGCGTTCGTAAGCGATGAGCCGCACCGAGTCACAATTGCTGAAGACCACCACATCGGCTCCCGAGAAAGGCCCCATCTCGTTGGCTACAAAGACCATCGGGCCGACGTCGGAGAGCGGCAGGCTGACCGTCGGGGCTACCTGGCTCTTGAACATATAATAGGCGTATTTCGGCTGGCGGAAAGCGTCGACAAAGCCGCCCCAATAAGGATCGGGGTGGTAGCCGCGCTGGTGGTCGAACGAGTGCCACTGCGACCCGCCGAGGAACTGGCCGGTCGATTGGTACATCTCGTCGTAAGTGCGGGCCAGGTCGAGGGCCTGGGTCAACTGCGGGCCTTCGCCCCAGCTGCGCGAGGCGCGGTTGGGGGTGTTGTGGGCATACCAGTCGTCGACCATTTCGCCCCACTCGCGGGTGAAGATCGGCTTCTTGAGTTTGCCTTCGTCGGCGGGCCAGCCGTAGAGCACGTCGTAGTTTTCGGCCACGCCTTCGGAATGGTTGTCACCGGCTACGAAGCAACCGGGATAGGGGAATTCCTCATTCGTGATCTGCTTCGTGCGCAGGGCGAAGCCCGGAGGATAGGGCGTTTCGTTCAACACCGGTTCCCACATGATCACCGAGGGGTGGTTGCGGTCGCGGCGCACCATCTGGCGCACATCGTCATACACCCGATCAACGAACTCCTGGCTCTTATTGAAATACTGCCAGCCGGGGGTGGCGACGATGATGAAGATGCCCAATTCGTCACAAGCGTCCATAAAGGCCGGATCCTGGGGGTAGTGGGCCGATCGGATGATGCGGCAACCGGCGTCGCGGATCGTCTTCGCATCGCGCCACTGGCCGCTGTTGGGCAGGGCGTTGCCGACGTAGGCAAAGTCCTGGTGGCGGTTGGTACCGATCAGCTGGCCAAACGGTTTACCGTTGAGAACAAACCCTTTTTGCGCATCGAATGCCATGCTGCGGATACCCGCACGGGTGGCTACGCCGTCGAGGGGGGCTCCTTTCGTATCGAGGATGCGGGTTTCGACCCGGTAAAGATGCGGGGCGTCAGGTTCCCACAGACTCGGGGCAACGATGGTAAATTTCTGGGATACTTGTGCGCTGCCTTTGGCGTCGAGGCTCATGGCGCTTTTCCGGGTAAAGAGTTTTTTTCCGGTAGGATCATAGACCGTATTTTCAACCTGCACCTTGTATTTTCCCGTCGTAGCATTGGCCACTTCGACATCGACAAAAAGGTCGGCCTGCTGCTGCGAAACGTTGTCGCTATGCACAAAAACGCCGCCGCCCGCCACGCGGGTCGAACGATTGGGATTGGTCACATAAACGGGGTTGGTCGCCACCATCCACACGTCGCGGTAGATACCACCGTGATAGGTGAAGTCCAACACGTTCTGGAATTTCCCGGGAGGATAGGTTTTGTCGTCGCTGTTGTCGACCATCACCGCGATCAGGCATTTCTCGCCCGGCTTGATGCCCAGCATCGTCAGGTCGATGTCGAAGGGCAGATAGCCGCCGTAGTGTTGGCGCACAAGTTGGCCGTTCACGTAAACGTCAGCACGCCCCATTGCGGCTTCGAAATAAATCGAAACCTGTTTACCGGCCTGATCGGCGGGAATTTCGAAAAACTTGCGGTACCAGGCCGGGCCTTGATAGTTGCGTCCGCCGCTCGCTTCGGCCGGGACTAGTTCGACGGTGTGGGGCGTAGTGACGATGTTCCACTTCGAATCGTCGAACGTGGGGCGGAAGGCGTCGGGGTTCGCCCCGCGCGAGAAACGCCAGCCGACGTTGAAGTTATAGACCGTGCGGCCGTTGCCTGGCAAATCGAAAAAGCCTGCGGCCGAGGTTTCGGGTTGGTAGGCTCCGGCACTCCCGGCCAGTAGCACACAAACAAAAAATGCTAAAATGCGTTTCATATGGGGTTAGTTTTCAAAGGTTTTCGGTAGCACGATATCGGCCCGGCGCGAAGCGGGGGTGACGGTCAGCGATTGGATCTTCCCGTCGCGCAGTTCGGCTTCGACGGTAGTTTGTCCCGGGGCGCGGAGCTTGAAGTGGACATCCCAGTCGGCGGGCCAACTGGGAAAAAGGATCAGCTTCCCATCGCCATCTTCTTGTAAAAGCATTTCCTGGAGGCCGATCATAGCGCTACCGCCGTGGTTGTGGTCGGGCGTCCAGTCGAAACCCGGGCCCCAGAAAGCGGGAAAACGGGGTGCAGCATCGTCCATCTTCAACAGGACCAAGCGCTTGGCTTCGTCGGTCAGGCCGAGGCAGGCCGCCCAGATATTGTCCTGCTTCCAACCGTAGTGGGCGCGGAATTTTTGGGCATCGGGATCATAGAGGTAAGTGTTGATCGCCGTTTCGAGGTCGGGACGCCCCACCCCATAGATCCTCCACGGGAAAACCGGATAAAGCTGCGGCACCTCGGTGTTGTTGACCCGTTCCCATACGACGGCGGGCGAAAGCATCCGGCGGCCGTCGATCTCGCGGTAATTCAGCGGCGGAATGCGTTTCAGGAATTCCGACCAGCGGTCCTGCCGTTCCTCATTCATAAAACCATCGAGTTCAAGCAGGTGGCGAGTAACGGTTTGCAGTGCGGCGACGGTCGAAGTGGCGTTATAGGCCATCTTATACGTCTCGGCGGCCGAGCCGGGGAAAAGCACCAGGTGGCCTGCGCCGTCGAGTTCCCTGCGTCCGCGTTGGCGGGCGAGGTATTGGTAGTGCTCGTCGAAGAAAGTCAGGCAGCTTTCGATCAACGGCAAATAGCGGTGAATGTCGACACCGCCGATGGCAGCATCGCCCTTGTAACGCCCCGCTTCGAGGATCATCAGGCAGAACTCGAGGACCGAGTCCCATTGGTATTCGAGCCAGGCGTTATATTCCACTCCCGGGTTCCACCCTTCGGGACGGTCGAAACCGTATTCGGCCGGGTTAGGCAGGCTATAGTTTTCGATCTGTTCGGTAAACGAAGCTCCGGCGTGTCCCCAGTAAACTTTCGTGCGAAGTTCGGCGTTGCGGAGCGCACGGTCGTAAAAGTCGAATTGCGGAAGCATTATCTCCCAGTCGCCGCTCTTGAGCATCGGCCAGTAGACCAGCCGCTGGTTCTGGGCGGTCATCGTGCCCCCACCCCAATTGCGAAAATCGGGGCTGTAGGGCATTTTTTCGTTCGTGAAAACGGGGTCGTAGGTAAAAAGACCGCCGTTGAATTTCGTCGGCCAATCGCCATAGGCGTTACACCCGAGCATATAGCGGAACAACTGGTAGTTACGCCCTACGCGCCACGCCTGATCGGTAGCTCCGCGCCCCGGGTCGATCACGATGAACGAACGCTGCCAGAAAGCGTGCCACCAGGCCAGACTTGGTTCGTGCGGTTTCTTCCACCGTGCGGCTTCCTTGCGAGCCTGTTCAAGGCCGGTCGACCATGCAGGAAAGGTCGCCTGCGCGGTGTGAAGCACAACTTCGATCCGGTGCGATGCGGCCGGTTTTTCGCTCCGTAACGCCCACCAGCAGAAATCGGTGTCGAGGTATTTCCCCTCGCCTGTCCCCGCGGGTTTCATCCCTTGGCCGGTGAGGATACCGCCGAAAGTCAGGCTTTTGAGCGGATTCATCATTTGGTCTTTCACCTCGTCCAACCCCTGCTGGGTAACTACGACATCGAAGACCGTCGTCGCCCGGTTGGCGTGATAAAAGAGTACGCCGTCGCCGTCGTAGCGGATCGAGTCGGCACGGGTGACCAGGTTGCGGGGGGCCGACCATTTGTAGGAATTCTGGTTGTTCTCCGAACCGCGCGTCGGGCGGTCGCGATAACGCCACGTTTCGTAACGGGCTTCGGCGGTGAGTTTCGATTTGCTATCCACTTCGAGGTGGATCACCGGGCGGAAGACATCGACCCACACCCTGATCTCGGTCGCCATCGCTCCCCTGCCTGCCGTGATTTTCACGTAACCGTCCTCCAACAAAAGTTCCTGGCGGAAAGCTGTCGTGTCGGCCAGGGGATTGGGGGTGAGCGTCAACCGCACACGGCCCAATTTCAACAGCGCGTTGTTTTCGTCGAACGTGCCGCTGCGGCCGATGTAGAACAGCAGGTCGCCGTCCTCGGCCCAAACGTTGAGGCCGACATCGCCCCCGCCGCAGGGCATCGACCCGGCGGAGTTCTGGCTCGGCGTGTCCCACACGACGTTGTATGGGGATATTTGAGCCTGCGCCGTGGTGCCGATAAGCAGTGCAACAACCAAATATGAAAAAAGGCGTTTTATCATAGGATCAGGGGAATCGTTTCTTCAACCAGGGTGACGCCGAAAATACCCGACTTCTGCATCGGCATCTGCTGCGAGCGGAAAGGGGCGTTGGTCCAGACCGACAGGTCGTCGACCCCGTGTTGCCGGACGCCCTGCAAACGGTTGAGCCAGGTGCTGGCCACCTCGATCATGATCGTGTTGTCGCCCGACCGCAGGGCGTCGGTCACTTCGACCCTATAGGGCGGCGTCCAGGCCGTGCCGCAAAGTTTGCCGTTGACTTTCACACGAGCCATCACGCACACATCTTCGAATTCGATGTAGTAGCGCGCCAAGCCGAGCTTGGGCTTAACCGCCATATCAGCGGTGTAAACCGCCTTACCGGCGTAATACTTGATCTGTTCGTCGGCGCTTTGGCTCCAGTCCTGGAAACGATGCCAAATCTCTTGTTTCCACCACGAATCTTCGCCATTGTGCTGGAAAATGACAGAACAAGGCATTTCGAGCGGCGTCACCGTCCGGCGCGACGGCGGAAGCGCCACGCTTCGCGTCCGGTCGGTCGACGTACGAAAAACCACAAACATCGACTCGCCCGGAGCCAGGCGCAGGGGCACTTCCGTGCGTGCGTTCGTCACCTGCCAACGCGGGGCATCGCTCACATCGCCCGTCACCGGGTTCCAGAATTCAGGAATTTCCTTGTTAATCCGGAACGACAGGGTGACTTCGCGTGCGGTTTCTTCCTGATTCGAAACGAAATAGATGTCGTTCGCTCCCTCGCGGCGGTGGGTCCAGGCAACATTCCGGGCCGGGCGGCCTTCATCGTCGGTAGCCAGCAGATCGGGTTCGACGGCCGGATCGAAGTCAGCGTTCGTATAAGGCAACCGATCCGGCGTAAGGATCATCACACCCGCGCAGCGCAACTCTTCGATCTTGCGGATCACCGCATCGCTGTATATGACGTTGGGCGTCATCCGGTCGGGCAGCGGAAAAACCACCACCTTGTAAGACATGCCGGGCAACACCATTCGCCCGTCGACCGCCGTGGCTTTCAGGAAAACATCCTCGTTAAACGAATCGTAGGCGTAGCCATTCAGCGGATCGACCCAATCCTCGGGTTTGAACGTTCCGGCCGAGTAGTCGACGCCCACAGGCATCGTGCGCTCGGGTTGGCCGGCGTTTTCGAGGCGCAGGCGTTCGCTTTCGACGCGTTCGGGCCCGAAAATGCCAGGCAGCGACGACACCAACCGGTCGGGCAACACCGACCGCCGCGGGAAATCGCCGCCCGTGTAGACCGCCACGTCGACGACCGGATCGCCCGACTGCAACAGCGCCTGACAACGTTTTATATAGTCAACCCATGCCCCGGCCAGCGGAAACCAACTTTGGTCGCGCTGCATATACAAGCCGATGCCGTCGAGGGTCATCCCCGGCTGGCGGTCGAGCCACGGATTTTGCACCCACACATGGAACGACAATTTATTCATGCCCAGCGCATAATTGTAGTCGAGAAGCCTTTTCAGCATCCCCGGGTTCTCGTCCCACATCGTACGAAGCTGTGTAAAACCCTCAGCCTGAATGATTTGTTTTCCATAGATGCGGCCGCCGGAAATGGCGTCCAACATATCGTTGAGCTTGTCGTGGGTCGGGCTGCGGAACCAGAATTCGCCCATCGGCAGGTCTACTTTTTCGTAGTGGAGCATCCCGTCGCTGACCATCGTCGGGGCGACGCACTCGGCGCTCAGGCGGCAGTCGTAACGTTTGGCACAAGCCGAAAGTTCTTCGTAGAAGACGTCGCGGACCAACTCGGCCACCGTGGCACGGATGTCGCGCAGCACGGCCTCGGAACGCTCGGCGCTCTCCACCGGAATACCGGCATAAAGCAACATATACGGGAGGATATCGTAGCCCCGCCTTTTCATAAATTCCTCGCGGAATGTTTCGGACCAATTCTGGCTTCCGCACTCCCAACTGTCGACGTGCATCGTCTTAAAGACACGGCCGGCGACGGGTTGGCCCACCTGCCGGAAGAACTCCTCGAACCAGCCGTTGAGTTGCGTGCGGACGGCGACGGGGTTGAATTTGTCGCACTCCAGTCCCCGGCCTGCGCCACCCGTGGCGTTGATGTACCCGGTCGAGGTGTGCCCCATCCGGAGGATGCGCCAGCGGCCGATGGGCAGTTCATAGTAGGGCACCAGGCCGGCCTTGGCTTTGTCGGTCAGATCGACCACCTCCGAGAGCTTTACGCACAGCGCCTCGGGCATTTCGGCCGAGGTCATGTCGGGCGAAATGCGCCACACGGCGGCCGACTTGCCTTCATACTGGTCGATCGTCGGTGCGCCGGAAAGGAGGATGGCGTTGACCGAAAACGCCGGCTTCCACTTCGCCGCGTCGAGGTCTTCGGCTCCGGGCTCGGTGCCTTCGGGCGTCCAGCGGAAACGGAAATAGCGGGCCGTGGTCGCCGGTACCGAGAAAGTGTAGTTGATCCCCGCATCCTGCCACCCGTGGCGCGGCGGGACGAGTTGGCGGACGGGCCGGAAATCGGCGCCGTTGTCGCTCACTTCGATCACCATCCGGTTAGCCTGGAACGTATAACCCGGAATCACCAGCTCGATCGAACGGGCCGTAAACGGTTTTCCGAAATCATATAAAACCCAGCAAGGGTCCTCGCTGCGAAACGTCTGGCGGTTGGCCGGATCGAGCAAACGGCCGGGGGCTTCCTGCTCCTCGGGGGTGCTGACGCTGACCTTCACCCGGTTGTCCGAACGGCCGGTCCACGAAGCATCCCGAACCGGGAAAGCGTAAATAGCAATGTCTTTGTAAAAATCACGAACAGCTTTGGGCCGGGCCAGGGCAAGGCCGCTACTGTTTTTGTCGACCGTCACGGTCGTGTCGCTCCACACCACCTTTTGCATCGACAGCTCGGGCGTAATCCACGGGCCGCCGGCCAGGGCAAAGCCATCGCAGATGTGTACGCCCAATTTCAGGCCCAGGGTATCGGCCTTCCCGGCTGCCGCCCGCACCACTTTCCAGAATTGCGGAGTGAGCTGGTCGGCCACGGGTTCGAAAGCGGGTGCCGCGGCAAAGGTCGAACTTTTGATCGGCATCAGGTAGGCTCCACCAATGCCCACTTCCTTCATCGCTTCGAGGTCGGCGCGCACGCCGGCTTCGCTCACCGCGCCGTACATCCAGTACCAGATGGCCCACGGGGCGGCATCGTAGCCCGGGTTTTCGAATTTCAGGAGCAGGGCGTCGCGGGTTTGGGCCGAAGCAGCACTCCCGATCGTCAGCGCAACAACGATCAATACGAAAAAACGTTTCATAGTTATTTCCGGATGGGTTTGAATTCGAGGTGAAGTTGGTGGACGGTTTTCGGCACGGTGTATTTCATCAGCACGCCCGGGCCGCAACTGCTATTACCGAGGCCCAGGTGGGCGGCGTCGATCGAAAGGACGATCTCGGGGCGCGGAACCAAATCGCAGGCGTGGGCCTTGGCCGCCAGGTCCCAGGCCGAATAGTGGAGGGCCGAGAACGAGAATGCGGCGCCGGTCGAACAGATTTCCAAACCATTGCCCTGCTTATCGGTCAGGCGCACCATCCGCGTGTCTTCGCGGTGGCCGCACTCCTGCGGACGGGGATAGGGTACGTACATGTCGGTGACCGTCGCACTCCATAGGCCGAAACAGGCCGAACGTTTGCGGTCGGAATAATTTTCGTGCGGGCCGCGGCCGTACCAATCCACACGTTCGAGGCGGCTGTCGAAGACCATCCCGAGGCCCAAGCGGGGCAGGTCAGGCAACGCGCCCTGAGGTTCGAACCACTGGTCGGTGTCGACGCTGCCATCGGCCCACACGACATAGTGGGCACGGTGGATAAACGAGCCACCGCTGCGGGCGGCGTAGGTCGAGGTGATCTCGATTTCGACCCGTTTCGGATCGGTCTGTGTCCAATGAACAGCGTCGACCGTACGTTTCAACGAATCAAGTCCTGCTTTTTTCCAATCGTCGGCCAGCCAGTTTCCAAAACCTTTGTCGTTGTCGATCGGCGCCCGCCAGCCCTGGAAGAACGGTTGCGGCGGCAGGTCGGATGGCATAACGAGCAATTCCTTGCCGCGATCTTTCCACGAAACGAGCGCCCCGTTGGCGAGCGACCATGCTTGCGAGAAACCTTTACCGGTGATCGTTAGCGTGCCACCCGCTTCGGCGGCTTTGAGGGTTTGGGTGATCGCTATCGATTTAGGAGTAGCTGTCGGTACCTGACCGGCAATCGCAAATTGTTCAGAAGCAAACTCATGTCCGGCCTCCGCCCACGACGTGGCCTCGCGCAGGCGGTAGCTCAGCCGGAAATGGTATTCGCGGCAGGGCTTGGGGTGGCTCGCCAGTCCAAATTCGAGCTGCTTGCTTTCGCCCGGCGCGATCCGGAAACCGCCGTCGGACACGCCGCGCTGCAACACCGCGCCGTCGCCCATCAACTCGTAGGCCAACACGAAGCGATCGTCGAGGTCGATGTGGCTGAAACGGTTCGTGATCGTAATGCGGCAACGGTCGGGGCTAAGCATCCCCGCCTCAAACAACACAGGTTGATAGACCTTTTTGACTTCCCAATATTTGGGCGGGATCGTGCGATCAGAGAAGACGATGCCGTTCAGACAGAAGGCGCCCAGGTTGGGAATATCGCCAAAATCGCCGCCGTAGTTGACTTTAATGCGTCCGTCGGGCAGGCGCGTAAAAATGCCTTCGTCGACCCAGTCCCAGATAAAGCCGCCCAACAGGCGGGGATTGGCGTAGATTTCGTCCCAGTATTCCTGGAGGTTGCCGACGGCGTTGCCCATCGCGTGGGCGTATTCGCTGAGCAACACCGGACGATTATCAGTGCGCTGGCCCAGCAACGAAAAACGTTCCCAGCGGGCGTTTTCGGGGCGCTCGGCTTCTTCGCGGCCTTCGCGCTGCGGATTCAGGTAATCGGCCAGCACGCGGGCGTAGAAACGGCTGGTAAAGTCTACCCCCGACGGATCGGTCACAGTACCCTGCGCCCCTTCGCAATGGATTGGGCGGGTCGGATCAAATTCACGGATCCAAGCCGACAATGCTGAAAAGTTGGGCCCGTAGCCCGACTCGTTGCCGAGCGACCAGATGACGATCGAAGGATGGTTCTTGTCGCGCTCGGCCATGCGGATGCCGCGGTCGAGATACGAAGCCGCCCATTCGGGCTGTTGTGCTAACCAGCCACGCAGGCCGTGGGTTTCGATGTTGGCTTCGTCGATCACGTAAAGGCCGTACTCATCACAAAGCTCGTACCAGCGCGTGTTGTGCGGATAGTGGGCCGTGCGCACGGCGTTGATGTTGGCCTGTTTCATCAGCACGATGTCGCGGACCATCGTTTCCTCGCCCACCACCTTGGCCTGCCACGGGTCGTGCTCGTGGCGGTTCACGCCGCGCAGTTTCACGGGTTGGCCGTTGATCTTGAACACGCCGTTTTCAATCCTCACGTCGCGGAAACCTACCTTGCACGAGGCCTTTTCGGTGACTTTCCCGTCGGGATCTTTCAGCGTCAACACCAATTCATAGAGGTAGGGCGTTTCGGCCGTCCATTTCAGGGGCGATTTGATCTCGGCCGAAAACCAGCCGAATTTAGCCGGGCCGCGCTGGGGCGTGCGTTCGACCAGGACCGAGGCGCTGTAGTTGGCATTGAGTACCGGCACCGCGTCCTGGGTCAGCGCCTCGGGGAACACGTTTTCCCCGGAAGGATCGTAGAGTTGGGCTTCAAGCACATATCCTTTTGCCGAAACGTCATCGATCGCCTCCAGCTTGGGTTCGACGAGAAAGGTGGCGTTCTCGAAATTTTCGTCGAGCATCGTGCGCACCGCAAAATCACGGATGCGCAACTTGGGCGTGGTATACAGAAAGATTTCGCGGTGGATGCCGCCGAAGCGCCACATATCCTGATCTTCGAGGTAGCTGCCGTCGCAATATTTGTAAACTTCGAGGGCGATCAGGTTTTTGCCGGGTTGCAGGTACTCGGTCACATCGAATTCCGAAGCATCCATACTGCTTTGACTGTAACCGACCCGTTCGCCGTTGATCCACACATAAAAAGCGCTTTGCACGCCGCCAAAGTGGAGGATGATCCGTCCCTTGCTCCATCCCTCGGGCACCTCTATCCAGCGGCGGTAGTTGGCCACCGGGTTGCGCTCCTTGTAGGTCGTGTAGCGCGTGGGCGGAGTGGCGGTCACCCGCGGGGGATCTTTGATGAACGTGTAGTCGGCGCTGGCGTAGATCGGCGTACCGAAACCGTTGACTTCCCAGTTGGCGGGTACCTGGAAATCGGTCCAGCCGTCGTCTTCAAAGCCCGGCTCCTGCCAACCCCATTCGGGCGGCATCTGGTCGGGCGTCGGCAGCCAGTGGAAACGCCAGGTGCCGTTCAGCGAGATTTTATTGGCGGTCTGGCCCGGGCGTTCTCCCTCGTTATAGGGAACGAACGAAGCGCGGGGACGCAGGCGATTGATTTCAAGCACGCTGGGATTCTCCCAGTCATGCAGTTGTTGGGCCGTCAGCGCGGCCGGACACACACACAAGGCAATCAGCACAAAAAGGATACAACGGCGTTTCATCATACGGGGTTTTGAAAATTTACGTTTGGGTAAAAATAACGAAAATTTTGCGAAGAAGCAAGCCTTTCAGACAGAAGCGGCGGGGCAAAGGCCCATTTGCGAGGGAGGGGGCGAATTGGGAACCGGAAAATAAGTATTTGTACTTATCGAACTCCGCGCCGGGCATCGTAAATTTGCAGCAATAACGAAAAACCAGTCAAGATGGAACCGATCACCCCCACCCGCTATCAACTCGAAAACGTCGCCACCGGCCGCATCTTTCCGGACGAAGGCTGGACGCTCGAAGACCCGCAAGGCGGCGAGCCTGCGCTCGTGCGTGCCGTTTACGAAAAGCGGCAATTGGAGGTCAAGGAGACGGCCTACGGCATCTATCGTTTTGCCGATTGGTTGCCCGTACACCGGATGCTGCGGGGATCGGCTTCGCCCGTGACTTACAAGAGTGAAAAACTGGCCGGGCACATGGGCCTCGAAAACCTGTGGATCACGTTCAACGGCTATTTCCCGGAACGCGGGGCGGCAATGACCACCTGTTCGTTCAAGGAAACGGAAGCCTATGCCGTCGGGGGACGGTTAGACGAAAAATCCGAAAAGGTGTTGGTCGTGGCTTCGGCCGGAAATACGGCGCGGGCATTTGCAAAGGTTTGTTCCGAAAACCGGATTCCGCTGCTGCTTTGTGTACCCGAGGACAACCTCGACGCGTTGTGGTTCGAACAACCGTTGAACGACTGCGTAAAACTGATCGCCGCCCAGAGCGGGGGCGACTATTTCGATGCCATTCACCTGAGTAATTTAGCGTTACACTCTCCGCGCTTCCTGGCCGAAGGCGGAGCACAAAACATAGCCCGGCGCGACGGGATGGGGACGACGTTCCTGTCCGCTGCGACGACGATCGGGCGGATTCCTGATTATTATTTCCAGGCCGTGGGAAGCGGCACGGGCGCTATTGCGGCGTGGGAGGCCAACCTGCGGCTGACTGCCGACGGGCGTTTCGGGTCGCACATCGCGCGGCTGATGGTGTCGCAAAACGCGCCGTTCTTGCCGATGCACCACGCGTGGCGGGCCGGTTCGCGGGCGATGCTGCCCTATGACGACGACCAGGCGCGGGCCCACGTCGAGGAGATTGACGCCAAGGTGCTCTCGAACCGCAAGCCGCCCTACTCGATCGCGGGAGGAATGTATGACGCGGTGAAGGCTACCCGGGGCGACGTGCTTTATGCGACCAACGATGAGGCACGGCAGGCTGCTACACTGTTTGAACTGCTGGAGGGGATTGATATTCATCCGGCTCCGGCGGTGGCGGTGGCAACGTTGCTCAAGGCTGTAGCCAACGGCGAGGTTGAACGCGATGCGGTGATTATGCTGAATATTACCGGTGGCGGCGAGGAGCGGTTCAAGAGTGGGAAAACGCTCTCTTATCTGAAACCGTCACACGTTTTTGGGCTTGAGCCGGATGCGGACGAGGTAGTAAGGATCGCCGAATCGCTATTCTAAGCAAAGTTTCCCAAGAGAAATGAAGTTTCTCAGAAAAATTTTTGGCGCCGCTTTTTATAAAAAGCGGCAGTTTCCTCAAAGGAGAATGCGTGGGGGCCACGCTCCCCAGAGATTTTATGCCAGATCCGGCCCAGCATAGGGTAACCTCTCAATGCATAAAAATCTCTTGTGCGGTGGCCAAATAAATATAGCGCGGCGGGCAAAAGCCCGCCGCGCCCATTTTTAAAGATTGGCCCGCGCACAGGGCAGATTTATGCAACGAAAGGATCAGGTTGCTGAACCGAATCGGGCATAAATCTGCCTGAGAAAGCCGGCCTACGCGCAAGAGAAAGGGCTGCGCCGAGGGTACTGGCTCTTTTTATAAAAAGCGCCGCAACCGAGATCGCTGCATCGCAGCGGACAAGCTCAACGTAGTTAAAAATTTTTCGGCGATGCTTTGCATCGCTGAGACTTACTTTGCTATGAAAGATTCCCGGCACGGGAGACGTACAAAAAAGAGGGGACGTACGTACGTCCCCTCTTTTTTCATTATCCGGAAGATTATTTTTTCTCCCAGTTCATTTCAGCCATGCGGCGGTATGAAGCATAGCGCCATTTCGCATTCTCCTCGGCCGCGGCGAAAAGCTCTTTCGCCTCGCCCGGGAACGATTTCAACAGCGAAGTGTAACGAACCTCTTTCATCAAGAAATCCTGGAACTTCGTCCAATCCGGCTCTTTCGAGTCGTAAGTGAACGGGTTCTTACCCTGTTCTTCGAGCTGCGGATTGAAGCGCCACAGGTGCCAGTAACCGCTCTCTACAGCCTGTTTTTCAACAGTCTGCGTGCGGGTCATGCCGCCCTTGATACCGTGGTTGATACACGGAGCGTAGGCGATGATCAACGACGGACCGGGATAAGCTTCAGCTTCTTTGATCGCCTGCAGGTACTGGTTCTGGTTGCCGCCGATCGCTACCTGGGCCACGTAAACGTAACCATAGGTCATGGCAATCGCACCGATATCTTTCTTGCGGATGCGCTTTCCTGCAGTGGCGAATTTCGCTACCGCGCCGACCGGGGTCGATTTCGACGACTGGCCGCCGGTATTCGAGTAAACCTCGGTATCGACGATCAGGATGTTGACGTCGGCGCCCGAAGCGAGCACGTGGTCTACCCCACCGAAACCGATGTCGTAGCCCCAACCGTCACCACCGATGATCCACTGCGATTTTTTCACAAAGTATTGCTTCAGTTCGAGCAGCTCCTTGCAGGTGTCGCAATCGCAGGCCTCGATCATCGGAAGCACTTTGGCCGAGGCAGCTACGCTGGCTTCCGCGTTGTTGCGGCCGGCGATCCATTCGCCCATGGCGGCTTTCAGTTCGGCCGAGCAGCAGTTGCAACCTTCGATGGCCGCTTTCATCTTGTCCTCGATGCGGTCGCGGAGTTTTTCCACGCCCAGGTGCATCCCGAGGCCGAATTCGGCGTTGTCTTCGAAGAGTGAGTTGGCCCAGGCCGGACCGTGGCCCTTGTCGTTCGTACAATAGGGGGTCGACGGAGCCGAGCCGCTATAGATCGAGGTACACCCCGTAGCGTTGGCCACCATCATCCGATCGCCGAACATCTGGCTGATCGCCTTCAGGTAGGGCGTTTCACCGCAACCGGCGCAAGCGCCCGAGAATTCGAACAGCGGTTTGGCAAACTGGCTGTTTTTCACCGTCTTGGTCTTATCGACCACGGTGTCTTTGTAGCCCACCTTTTCGGTCATATATTCCCAACGCACCTGTTCGCCGGCTTCCATCTGCGACTCGAGGGTCTTCATTTCGAGGGCCTTGGTCGGAGCGGGACATACGTCGACACAGTTGCTGCAACCCGTACAGTCCATCGGGCTGATCTGGATTTTAAACTTATAGGTTTTCGTGGCTCCCAAGCCTTGGAGCGAAACGGTGCCTGCCGGAGCGGCCGCAGCCTCTTCCTCGGTCATCAGGAACGGACGGATCACAGCGTGGGGGCACACGTAGGCGCACTGGTTACACTGGATACAGTTTTCGGGCAGCCAGTGGGGCACGTGCGACGCGATGCCGCGTTTTTCGTACTGCGAAGTGGCGTTATCCCACGTACCGTCTTCGCGGCCCAGGAAAGCGCTCACGGGCAGGTCGTCGCCGCGCAGGCCGTTGATCGGGTTCACCACCTGGGCGATGAATTGCGGCAGGTTGGTGTCGACCTCGGCCGGTTTCACGGTGATGCTGGCCCATTCGGCCGGAACTTTCACCTCTTCGACTTCGGTGCCACCCTTGTCGACAGCGGCGTTGTTCATCTTCACGATGTCCTCGCCCTTGCTGCCGTAGGATTTGTAGATCGCTTTCTTCATCTGGTCAACGGCCACGTCGAACGGAATCACGTTGGCTATCTTGAAGAACGCCGACTGCATGATCGTGTTCGTGCGGCCGCCAAGCCCCAGTTCCTCTGCAATCTTGGTGGCGTTAATGATGTAAAATTTGATCTTGTTTTCGGCCAGTACTTTCTTCAACGCGTCGGGCAACGTGGCCTTGGTCGTTTCGGCGTCGTGGGTACTGTTCAGCAGGAACGAACCGCCGGGCTTGATGCCCTTCAGCACATCGTACTTGTGTACGTACGACGGCACGTGGCAGGCCACGAAGTCGGGCGTGGTCACCAGGTAAGGCGAAGTGATGGGCTTGTCACCGAAGCGCAGGTGCGACGAGGTGTAACCGCCCGATTTCTTCGAGTCATACGAGAAGTAAGCCTGGCAATATTTGTCGGTCGATTCGCCGATGATCTTGATCGAGTTCTTGTTGGCACCCACCGTACCGTCGGCACCCAGGCCGTAGAACACGGCTTCGTAGGTCCCCGGTTTGGCGAGGCTGATCTCCTTACCCACGGGCAGCGACTTGAAGGTCACGTCGTCGTTGATCCCTACCGTGAAACCGTTCTTCGGCTCGTTGAGCTTCAGGTTGTCATACACGGCGATGATCTGGGCCGGAGTGGTGTCTTTCGACGAGAGGCCGTAGCGGCCGCCGACGATAAGCGGGGCGTTGGCTGTACCGTAGAACTGGTCTTTCACGTCGAGGTAAAGCGGTTCGCCGGTAGCACCCGGTTCTTTCGTGCGGTCGAGCACGCAAACCCGTTTGGCGCTCTTCGGCATTACTGCAAAAAAGTGCTTCGCCGAGAACGGACGGTAGAGGTGTACCGAAAGCAGACCCACCTTTTCGCCCTTGGCATTGAGGTAATCCACCACTTCCTGGATCGTTTCGGTGATCGAGCCCATCGCGATGATCACGCGTTCGGCATCGGCGGCACCGTAATAGTTAAACGGCTTGTAGCTGCGGCCGGTGATCTTGGCCATCTGGTCCATCGCCTCTTCGACCATATCGGGCACCGCGTCGTAGAATCTGTTCGACGCTTCGCGGCTCTGGAAATAAATATCGGGGTTCTGGGCCGTACCGCGGGTCACCGGATGTTCCGGGTTGATGGCGCGTGCACGGAAAGCAGCCAGCGCTTTCTGGTCGATCAGGCCTTTTACGTCTTCCTGGTCAACGGCTTCGATTTTCTGAATTTCGTGCGAGGTGCGGAAACCGTCAAAGAAGTGCAGGAACGGAATGCGCGATTTGATCGATACCAGGTGGGCGACAGCGGCGATGTCCATCACCTCCTGCACGCCACCCGAAGCGAGCAACGCAAAACCGGTCTGGCGGGCCGCCATCACGTCCTGGTGGTCGCCGAAGATCGACAAGGCCTGGGCAGCCAGGGCGCGGGCCGACACGTGGAACACGCCGGGCAAAAGTTCACCTGCGATCTTGTACATATTCGGGATCATCAGCAGCAAACCCTGAGAAGCCGTGTAGGTCGTGGTCAACGCGCCCGACTGGAGCGAACCGTGAACCGCACCCGCAGCACCGGCCTCGGACTGCATTTCGACTACCTTGACGGTTTCGCCAAAAATGTTTTTACGCCCATTGGCCGCCCATTCGTCGACGTATTCAGCCATCGTCGAGGAAGGAGTGATCGGGTAGATGGCGGCCACTTCGCTGAACATATACGCGATATGCGCGGCGGCATAGTTACCGTCACAAGTAATGAATTTCTTTTGCTTAGTCATCTCTTTTTGAAAAATTTTTATGTTAAGCTTAGTTTAATGTGGTCGTTTCCCGAACGTTACGCAAATAGAAAACAAAGATAGCATTTTTCCCGAAAATTCCGCGCATCCGTTTGTAAATTAACACATCACAAAAACAGGAAAGAGAGATCGCCTATTGCTGCGATCTCTCCCCTGTGTTTATCGGTGACGGCCCGGGGCCGCTTTAGTTGGCGGTCGAGTCGCTGGCTGCCGGGGCAGATTGGGCGGGTGCATCCGCGGGCATCGGCAGGCCGAAGTTCTGGTTGCCTTCCACCGACTGTTGGATTTCGCGTTCGAGAGCGCTCTTGCTGCTCGAAATTTTAGCCGAAGGCATAGCCATCGTAGCCGCCAGGCTCAGCACCACGATCGAAACAGCGAGCCCCCAGGTGAATTTTTCGAGAAAGTCCGAAGTCTGGCGCACCCCCATCACCTGGTTCGAAGCGCCGAAGTTCGCCGCCATCCCGCTCTTGGGATTCTGGGCCAACACGGTCAGGATGATCAGCGCGCTTGCGATCAGGATCAACACAATGCAAAAAATATACATCTTGGTATTGTTATTAAATGTTTACAATTATTTCCCTTGTTCGATTTCCTTTAAAATCCCCGCAAAGTAAACACTTTTTTCGGGAAATTTCAAACTTAATTTGCGATATATCGCTTTGGCCTCTTCGACGAGGCCCTGCTTGCGGTAAATTTCGGCCAGCGATTCACTCACCAGGTCGTCGTCCGGAGCGGCTGCGGGGGATACCTCCTCACGCAAGGCAAACGATTCGTCGGGCACGATCCGGTAACTTTCGGAGGCGAGAAACGTTTCGATGATCGAAAAACTGCTCTGGCGTTGCAACTTTTTGAAGTCCGGCGCCTCGAGCATCCACTCCGATGCAGGACAGGCCGCCAGGTGCATCGCGATCGAGGCCCGCACCCGCTGGCTGTCGGCCTTGCGCCCGCACCGTTCGTAAAGACGCAGCAGCAGTACCTTGCCGGGGATGAACCACGGACAGTCCGCCACCGTCCGTTCCAGTTCCGGCAGGTCGGCGGCCGAAGCGTCCGCCCAGTTATCGATCAGTGCAGAAAAATCCATTACCAGGTCGAAGTGGCGGCATTAAAGATATCGTCGATCAGCATTTCGCACAGCTCGGGGATCAACTGCGGTTCGACATCCGTGAGCAGGCTCGTGGTCGGGTATTCCGTAAAGGCGGTAAACGTGCGGTCGAAATCGAATTGCGGCTGCAGGCGGTTGGTGAATTTCACCCGGACCGTAACCGTCAGCTTGTTACGCAGCGAATATTCCTCGGCGCTGATCGCCGACGGGGCGGTCGTGTAGCCGACAATCTCGCCCTCGAACGCCATATCACCGTCTTCACGCACCAATTGCAACTTGGTCTGGCGGGCAAAACGGTCCTGCAAACCATCAGTAAGCGTCGGACTCAGCATCGGCGCCACCAGCGTGGCGCTGTTCGGGAAGAAAGGGATCGACACCGTCTTGATCGACGGGTCGATGGCCCCTTGCCTAAAGCCATATTTCACCTTACAGGCAGGAAGCATCACCAGGAGCAGCAACGCCCCTACGGCCACAGCCCGCAGTCCCATTATCCTTGTCATTTTATCCATTCTTATGTCGTTTCCGTTTCGTCGATGCCCAGTTCCTTGATCTTGCGGTAGAGCGTGCGCTCGGAGATAAAGAGGTCTTTGGCCGCCTCCTTGCGTTTGCCGCCGTGGCGTTTGAGCGCTCTTAGAATTTGTTCGCGTTGGGCTTTTTCTTTCGTCATCCCTTCTGCCGGAGCGTCGTCGACCACTTCTTCGGTTTCGGCAAACTCCGGCGCGGCAGCCGGCGGGGCGTAATAGGCCGGCGGCGTAGGCAACGCGTAATTGGGGTTGAACCCCTCCGGCTTGGCGTCGTATTCCTTGCCCGAAGCCAGGTCGACGATCAACCGTTTCAGGTCGTGGATCTCGCCCCGCATATCAAACAGCACTTTGTAAAGCAGGTCGCGGTCGCTCTCGCGGTGGTGATCTTCGGGGTTGCCCTGATAGATCGCCGGGACGTTCGAACGCACCTCGGGCAGGTATTTTTTGAGGATGTCGGCTGTGATCGTGCGGGCCTCCTCGACGGCCGAGATCTGTTCGGCCACGTTTTTCAACTGGCGCACATTGCCCGGCCAGGCATAGCTTTCGAGCAACCGGCGGGCGCCGTCGTCGAGCGTAATCACCGGCATTCGGTATTGTGCGGCGATATCCGTCGCGAATTTCCGGAAAAGCAGGTGGATATCCTCCTTGCGCTTGCGCAATTCGGGCACCACGATCGGCACGGTGTTCAGCCGGTAATAGAGGTCTTCGCGGAATTTGCCCTCGGCAATGGCCTGCAACAGGTCAAGATTCGTGGCCGCTACCACGCGTACATTGGTCTTTTGTGTCTTCGAAGAGCCGACCTTGATAAATTCGCCGGTTTGCAGCACGCGCAGCAGGCGCACCTGGGTCGTCAGCGGCAATTCGGCCACCTCGTCCAGAAAAATCGTCCCGCCGTCGGCCACTTCGAAATAGCCTTTACGGGCCTCAAAAGCACCCGTAAAGGAACCTTTTTCGTGGCCGAAGAGTTCAGAGTCGATCGTCCCTTCGGGAATCGCGCCACAGTTGACCGCGATGTAAGTGTTGTGCTTGCGCGGGCTGTAGGCGTGGATGATCTGCGGAAAAAACTCTTTCCCCACCCCGCTCTCGCCCGTGATCAGCACCGACAGGTCGGTCGGCGCCACACGCAGGGCCACCTCCAGGGCGTGGTTCATGCCCGGGTTGTTGCCGATGATACCAAAACGTTGTTTGACCGATTGAATATCCATTTTCCGCGATTAGCTTACAAAGGTAGTTATTTTTCAAAAAAGGTACGTACCCGCACCGGAGATTTTTCAAGGCAAAGTCCCTCCTGAAAAATTTCAGAAAGACAACTAAGTAAACGATTTTAATAAAAAAGGAAGCCATACGGAACAGCGCTCCGCATCACTTCCCTTGTTGTCGTATACCCAATTAAACCTTGGGCGCGATGCGGCGCGGCGCGGCTTTGGCACCCTGTGATTTCGGGGCCTGGGGCTTCGCGGTTTTGGCGGCCGGTTTCTTTTCGGCCTTGGGCTTGGCTGCAGCCTTCTTTTCGGCAGCGGGTTCTTCGTTCGCTTCAGCGGCGGTTTCTTCCTCCGGGTCCTTGAGATCGATCATCCCCCTGTCGAGCAACAGGTTATACCACTGCACCACTTTCTTAATGTCCGAAACATGCACCCGTTCGCGGTCAAATGCCGGCAGCGCTTTTTCGAAGAAAGCGATCAACTCTTTCTGATCCGCCTTGTGCGAAATAGCCGGCTTTTCGCCCGTATATTTAAAGATTTCCTGAAACACTTTGGTGATCGAGAGGTCTTCGGTTTCGGTAAATATAGCGATTTCGCCCATCGAGCTGACGCGGGCCGTGGGAGGCACGTTCATCCGTTTGGCGTCGATCAGCGACTCGACGATCACCCCGCGGGTGCTCTGTGCGATGAATTTATGCAGGCCCGGTTGGCCCGAGATAGCCAGAATTTCTTTCAAGTCCATGGTCTTGTCCGTTTAAGTTTTTATCGTGATGCAAAAATAGCGATATTTTTTAAATTTTTCACCCTTTTCAGCCGGTTACCATCTAAAAGCGAGAGCCGGACAAATTTCCAAAATGTTCGGACAAACACCTTGAACAGAATCAATCCGTAATAACTTTCCCGCCAAACGCCCGCTTTTTGTCAAACAACGCCCTGTTTTTGCCCCTTGGCGGAAAGCGCTTTTCGGGAAAAAAATGCTACTTTTGTCGTTTTAGTGTATCGTCCCGGAAAAGTATCCCGGAGGCCGTACAAAAAACCTTATTTTAACGAAAAGTATGAAAGTCTTAAAGTTTGGCGGAACGTCCGTAGGTTCCGCGGAAGCGATCCTGAATGTCAAGAAAATCGTAGAGTCGCAGACCGAAGAGGTGGTCGTGGTGGCTTCGGCCTTGGGCGGAGTGACCGACCTGTTGCTGCTGACCGCACGCGAGGCCGCTGCCGGCCAGGCGAACTACTACGACAATTATAACGCGATGGCCGAGCGCCACCACCGGTTGATCGACCAGGTGGTCGACGCGGGGCGGAAAACAGAGGTACAACAGAAAGTTACAGCCCTGCTGGACGACCTGGGCAATATTTTTCGGGGCGTCTTCCTGATCAAGGATTTGTCGCCGAAGACGACCGACATTATCGTAAGCTACGGCGAGCGGCTTTCGTGCCTGATCGTCAACGCGACGATCGAAAGAAGCGTGCTCTATAACCCGCTCGAATTCATCAAGACGCGGCCGCATTTCAACAAACACATCGTAGACTTCGAAGTTACAGACAAGCTAATTGCTGAAAAGTTCGAAAAATTGCCGCGGGTGGCTATCGTGCCGGGCTTTATCGCTTCAGACCTCGAAACAGGCGAAGTGACCAACCTCGGGCGCGGCGGGAGCGACTACACGGCCGCCATCCTCGCCGCACGGCTCCACGCCAGCCAGTTGGAGATATGGACCGACGTCGACGGCTTCATGACCGCCGACCCGAAGGTTATCAACAATGCCTACGTCATTGAGAAACTGAGCTTTGTGGAGGCGATGGAGTTGTGCAACTTCGGAGCGAAGGTGGTCTATCCGCCGACGATCTTCCCGGCGTTCCACAACAACATTCCGATCCTTATTAAGAACACGTTCAATCCCGAGTCGACGGGCACCTACATCTCGCGTGACAAAACCAACGACAAAAGCAAGGCGATCAAGGGCATTTCGTCGATCAACGACACCTGCCTGATTACCGTTCAGGGGCTTGGGATGGTCGGCGTAATCGGTGTCAACTACCGCATCTTCAAAGCGCTGGCCAAAGCCGGGATCAGCGTTTTCTTCGTGTCACAGGCCTCATCGGAAAACACGACGTCGATCGGCGTCAAGAACGGCGATGCCGACACCGCGATCGCCGTGCTGACCGAAGAGTTTTCACAAGAAATCGACCTCGGCGAGATCAACAAGATCAAGAAAGAGGGCAACCTGGCCACCGTCGCCATCGTGGGCGAAAACATGAAGCACACCCCCGGGATCGCCGGAAAGCTTTTCGGCACGCTGGGCAAAAATGGGATCAACGTGATCGCCTGTGCCCAGGGGGCGTCGGAAACCAATATTTCGTTCGTCATCACGCTCGAAAGCCTACGCAAGGCGCTCAATGTCATTCACGACTCGTTTTTCCTGTCGGAGTATCAGGTGTTGAACGTGTTCGTGGCCGGCGTGGGCCTGGTGGGCAGCAACCTGCTCGACCAGATCGAAAAGCAGCAGAAAAAGTTACTGGAAGACAACTCGCTGCAAATCCGCGTGGTAGGCATCACCAATTCGAAACGGTGCGTGCTGAGCCGCGAAGGCATTGACCTGGCAAACTATCGCGAACAGTTAAAAAGCTCTGAAAAGGCATCGTCGCCGCAGATTTTCCGGGACGAGATCCTGGCGATGAACATTTTCAATTCGGTATTCGTCGATTGTACCGCAAGCGCTGACGTTTCGACGATTTACCACGACCTGTTGGAACACAACGTTTCGGTGGTGGCGGCCAACAAAGTGGCAGCTTCGTCGTCATACGAAAACTACGACCGATTGAAGCAGACCGCCCGCAAGCGCGGCGTGAAATTCCTTTTCGAAACCAATGTCGGCGCAGGCTTGCCCATCATCAACACGATCAGCAACCTGATCAACAGCGGCGACCGCATCCTGAAGATCGAAGCCGTACTTTCAGGCACGTTGAACTTCATCTTCAACGAGATGAGCGAAGCGATCCCGTTGAGCGAAACGATCCGTCTGGCGATGGAAGCCGGTTATGCCGAGCCCGACCCGCGGATCGACCTGAGCGGGATGGATGTGGTGCGAAAACTGGTAATCCTCTCGCGTGAAGCAGGTTACAAATTAGAACAATCCGACGTAAAGAAAAACCTGTTCGTACCCGAGAAGTTCTTCGAGGGCACGCTCGATGATTTCTGGAAGAACATTGTGACGCTTGACACTGAGTTCGAGACAAAACGAAAAACCCTTGAGGCACAAGGCAAAAGGTGGCGTTTCGTGGCTAAGTTCGAAAACGGCGCGGCCGAGGTCGGGTTGCAAGAAGTCGACGCCAGCCATCCGTTCTACCACCTCGAGGGAAGCAACAACATCGTGCTGCTGACCACCGAGCGGTATAAGGAATATCCGATGCAGATCAAGGGCTACGGCGCAGGCGCAGGCGTGACCGCCGCCGGAGTTTTTGCCGACATCATAAGCATCGCCAACATACGCTAACCTACGGCTGCGCGTATCGCACGGCATCTTTGCACGATTGTCTGGATTTTTAATCCTCACGTACTAAAGTACGCTCCGGTATAAAAACCCAAACAATCGCACAAATCTACCGCACGCTACGCACACCCCAAAAAGCGGCAGTGGAGCGTCCCCGCACACGGAATTTTGACTTTGCAGGAAAGGCCAACAAAAATTCTCTGCATTCACAAAGTGCCGATAGGCGCAGGGCGAAAACCCTGCAACGCGCATATAAACAAATGGTGTGAAGAAAAATATGTAGCAAAGCGTAAACGAAGTCCACTGTTTGAGCCCGAAGGGCGAGTTGTGGACGAAGTAGCTTTGTGGAATATTTTTTAGCCATTTGTTTAAAGCGCTTGATTTTTTGCCCACTTTTTTATCAAGAAAAAAGTGGGGTACCTCCCAGCATTCGGGAGAATGGACTTTGCTCGAAAAGAAGAAAACAATGAAATACATTATCATCCTGGGCGACGGGATGGCCGACGAGCCAATCCCCGAGCTGGGCGGCAAAACCCCGCTGCAAGCGGCCCACACGCCGAATATGGACCGCCTGGCCGCTGCCGGCCGCAGCGGACTGCTCGACACGGTGCCTGTCGGGTTTGCGCCGGGCAGCGAGATCGCCAACCTGGCGCTGCTGGGCTATGACCTGGCCCGCGTGTTCGAAGGCCGCGGCTCGCTCGAAGCAGCCAGCATGGGCATCGAGATCGCGCCGGGTGAAATGGCGATGCGCTGCAACCTGATCACGATCGAAAACGGAAAAATCAAACACCACTCGGCCGGCCACATTTCGACCGAAGAGGCACACGAACTGATCGGATTTCTGCAGGAAAAAGTGGGCGACGACCGTGTGTCGTTCTACCCCGGCGTTTCATACCGCCACTTGCTGAAAGTCAAGGGAGGCAAGAAAAACCTCGCCTGCACCCCGCCCCACGACGTGCCAGGTACGCCGTTCCGGGAGGTGCTGGTGCGGGCCGCCGGGCCTGAGGGTAAAGCGACGGCCGACCTGTTGAACGAGTTGATCCTCAAATCACAGGCCCTGCTCGAAAATCATCCGGTCAACGAAGCACGAAGAAAAGCCGGGAAAGACCCGGCCAACAGCATCTGGCCCTGGTCGCCGGGCTACAAACCGCAGATGGAAACGATGCAGACGCTCTACGGCATCCGCAGCGGAACCGTCATTTCGGCCGTCGACCTGATTAAGGGAATCGGGGTGTATGCCGGCTTGCGACCGATCGAAGTCGAAGGAGCAACTGGCTTATACGACACGAATTACGAAGGGAAAGCTCAAGCAGCGATTGAATCTTTGCAGACCGACGATTTCGTCTACCTCCACGTCGAAGCCAGCGACGAAGCGGGCCACGAGGGCGATTTTCGATTAAAGATCAAAACGATCGAAAACCTCGATTCGAGGATTGTCGGCCCGATTATGGCAGCGGTCGAAAAGATGGACGAACCGGTAACGATCGCCGTACTGCCCGACCACCCCACCCCGTGCCGCCTGAAAACGCACACGGCCGACCCGGTGCCGTTCGTGATCTGCCGGCCGGGCGAAGCACCCGACGGAATGACGCAATACGACGAATTTTCGGCCCGCGCCGGCGCCTACGGCCGGTTGCACGGCGACCAATTTATAAAATTGTTTTTCGGGAAATAGCGAGAGTCAAGAATATAAAGCAGAAAAACAGATAACGCCATGAAATACTATAGCACCAACGGATTATCACCTAAAGTTTCATTGTCGGAAGCGGTCATCAAGGGCCTCGCTCCCGACAAGGGGCTCTATATGCCCGAGCGCATCGAACGGCTCCCCGACACGTTTTTCGGGGAAATAAAGAACCGAACGTTCCAACAGGTAGCCTACGACGTGGCGTCGGCCTTTTTCGGCGAAGACATCCCGCCTGAAAAACTGCACGAGATCGTTTACGACGCGCTGGATTTCGACACGCCGGTCGTGCCGGTGAGCGACAACATCTACGCCCTCGAACTGTTCCACGGCCCGACACTCGCGTTCAAGGACGTCGGCGCGCGTTTTATGGCACGCATGCTCGCCTACTTCATCGAGCAGAGCGGCCAACAGAAGCGGGTGAGCGTACTCGTAGCAACCTCGGGCGACACGGGGAGCGCCGTAGCCAATGGATTCCTCGGCGTGCCGGGCATCGACGTGGTGGTGCTCTACCCTAAGGGCAAGGTGAGCGAAATCCAGGAAAAGCAGTTTACGACGCTCGGACGGAACATTACCGCCGTGGAGGTAGACGGAACATTCGACGACTGCCAACGCCTTGTAAAATATGCATTTTTAGACGATGACTTAAACAAGCGCTTTAATTTATCGTCGGCCAACTCGATCAACGTGGCTCGTTTCCTGCCGCAGGCCTTTTATTACTTTTGGGCTTACGCCCAACTCGACCGTATCGGCAAAGCCAACGACCTGGTTGTGAGTGTACCCAGCGGAAATTTCGGAAATATCACTGCAGGATTGTTCGCCCGTCGGATGGGGTTGCCAATCCGGCGTTTTATCGCCGCCAACAACTGCAACGACATTTTTTTGAACTACCTCCGCACAGGGTTGTACGAACCGCGCGAATCGGTCGCCACCCTGGCCAACGCGATGGACGTCGGCGACCCGAGCAACTTCGTCAGGATCCTCGATTTATACGACAATTCGCACGCCCGGATCGTGCAAGACATTTCGGGATGCAGGTATGACGACGATCAGATAACCAGTATTTTGCAAAAAACATACAAAGAAACGCATTATCTGCTCGATCCCCACGGGGCATGCGGTTACCAGTCGCTGGCCGACGGCCTCGAAGCGGGCGAAACCGGCCTATTCCTGGAAACCGCCCACCCGGCCAAGTTCCTCGACACGGTCGAAAAAATCATCGGCCAACCCGTCGAGGTGCCAGCAAAACTGGCCGAGTTTATGAAAGGCAAAAAACAAAGCATCCCGATGAGCCGGGAATATGCCGATTTCCGAAGTTTTCTCGAAAAACGTTAACCGCCATGAGTGAGATCATCGAAAAATTCCCGAAACGCCTGCACAAGATGACCGAGGCCTTTTACCAGGAAGTGCCCTCGATGGTCAAAACCCGCGCGTTTGTCGACAAACTGGTCAACACGCTTTTCCCCGTGCGCGACAACAAACACATCACCCTCAAGCAGGTTGAGGTGCGGTGGGAAGAACTGCAGACGGAGTTGCTGGAGATCTTGCAACCGCTGATCGCGGGGCAAAACCTGCCTTGCGGCGAAGTGGTGCGGAAATTTTTCGAGGCTGTGCCGCTGCTTTATGCCCAATTAATGAAGGATGCCGACATGTATTGTGCTTCCGACCCGGCGGCGCATGGCAAAGAGGAGGTGATACTTTGCTATCCGGGGTTTTATGCGGTTGCCGTTTACCGGTTTGCCCACGTGCTTTACGAGCTGCAGGTGCCGATCCTGCCGCGCGTGATCTCGGAATACGCTCACAGTCAAACGGGAATCGACATTCACCCCGGGGCGACGATCGGCCCGCATTTTTACATTGACCACGGAACGGGGATCGTGATCGGAGAAACCACCGTAATCGGCAAAAATGTAAAAATATACCAGGGGGTAACCCTCGGCGCCCATTACGTAAACAAAGATCTTTCCGGAATAAAGCGCCATCCGACCATCGAGGACGGGGTGATTGTCTATTCGGGGGCTACGATCCTTGGAGGCGACACGGTGATTGGCCGCGGGACGGTGATCGGAGGAAACGTTTGGCTGACCGAATCGACGCCTGCCGGCTCGAAAGTTTATCATAAGCCCACGACCGCCATCAAATAGGTGCGTCCCCGCACTGGGAGATTTTTTCAAACTAAATCACCCCGGAAAAACGAAGTTTTTAGCTTCGCTGAGCTCCACTTCGCTCCGGTTCAGAAAAATTTTTAACGACGTTGAGCTCGCTTGCTGCTTACTTGCTTAACGCAAGTTCCCGTCCTTCGGACGGGCAGCAATCTCGGTTGCGGCGTTTTTTATAAAAAGCGCCAGTCCTTTCGCGGAACGTCTCTCGGCGCAACCAAAGAGCGCGATGGCCACACTCCCAAAGATTTTATGCATGATCCGGCCCTTTAGAGGGCAAACCCTCCAATGCACAAAAATCTCTCGTGCGAGGCCCCTAAACAGTGCGGCGGGCTCTGCCCCCCGTCAATATGATGTGTTTTCGCACCAGTCTAACTATTGCTCAATCATCACTGCGTCGTCACTTTCTTATGTTACCTCCCTGCGGTCGGTGAACTCGCCCGCCGCTTTGCGGCGACCTCGGTTGGCTGCCATTCCCTTTCTTTGGATTGCCGACTGTAAGTGAACGAAATGCGGCACATCTTTCAGCAATGCGCTATAAATTTCGTACCTTTGCCGGCCGTATGAACTTCAAAAAATATATCCCCGAATACAAAAAAACGCTGGCGCTGGCGCTGCCCGTGATCCTGGCCCAGGCAGGACAGGTCTTTGTGCAGATCGCCGACAACGTGATGGTGGGCCGGCTGGGCGCGACGCAACTGGCAGCGGCGGCCTTTGGCGGAGCCATCTTCTGGAACGGGATGGTACTCGGCATCGGCGTGTCGTTCGGACTGACGCCGATCATCGGCCAACTCTTCGTGAAACGCGGCACACGCCGCGATTCGGCCCATTTCTTCCAGAACTCACTCCTGCTTAACCTGCTGGTGGGTGTGGCGCTTGCCCTTGTCCTGTGGGGAATTTCACGTGCATTCCCTTATATGGGACAGGAAGAGGGGGTGATCGAACTGGCGACGCCCTACTACAGCTACCTGCTGCTGTCGATCGTGCCCTTTATGCTGTTCAACGCTTTCCGGCAGTTTTTCGAGGGACTGGGGAACACGCGGATGGCGATGTGGATAACCCTTAGTGCCAACGTACTGAATATCATACTGAACTACGCTTTCATTTATGGCCATTTCGGCGCGCCGGCGATGGGCGTGGCCGGGGCCGGGCTGGCGACGTTCGTTTCGCGCGCGTTGATGCCTGTGGCCTTCTGGATCTATATGCTTTACAAAAACTCTTACCGCCGCTATTTTGCCTTTTTCCGCCGCGACCATTTTTCGCTGGCGCGGGTGATGGCGCTTGGAAAAATGGGGTTTCCGATCGCGATGCAGATGTTGATGGAGGTGACCGCTTTCTCGCTCACAGCGATTATGATGGGCTGGTTCGGCGCGGTACCGTTGGCGGCGAGCCAGATTACGCTGCAGATGGTGACGATGTCATTCCTCACCGTGGGCGGCATCGCCTCGGCGGTGACGATCCGCATCAGCCACGAGGCGGGCCGTGGCGACCTGCGGGCCGTGCGCCGGGTGTCGACATCGGCCTACCACCTGACGATCGCCTACATGGCGCTGATGGGCGGGATTTTTGTGATTTTCCGGCATTGGATCGCGGCGGCGTTTACGCCCGACCCCGCGGTGATCGCCTTGGCGGCACAGCTGCTGATCGTGGGCGCTATCTTCGAAATCTCGGACGGGCTGCAGGCCGTCACCCTGGGGATGCTGCGCGGGATCAAAGACGTGCGTGGGCCGATGGTGGTCGCCTTTTTCGCCTACATTGCGATCAACCTGCCGGTGGCTTACCTGCTGGCTTTCCCGCTGGGATTGGGGCCTGTAGGACTCTGGGCGGGCTTTGTCTTCGGGTTGACCACGGCCGCCGTGCTCTTCATCCGCCGCTACCGCCGCGACCTGCGGAAAATGACCCTCGCACGGCGCTGAAAAAGGAGGAAAACGAGGAGAGTTTTGTCGCGGTTTTTCCGAAAAAAATAACTACATTTGTACTTTGTATTTTTAAAGACTTATATGAGCGAAGAAATCAAGAAAACAGACGTGCAGGAAGACTATTCCGCATCAAGCATACAGGTGCTCGAAGGACTCGAAGCGGTGCGCAAGCGCCCGGCGATGTATATCGGCGATATCGGCGTCAAGGGGCTCCACCACCTGGTCTATGAAGTGGTCGACAACTCGATCGACGAGGCGTTGGCCGGCTTCTGCTCCCGCATCGATGTAACGATCAACGAAGACAATTCGATCACGGTGGTCGACGACGGCCGCGGCATTCCGGTCGACTGGCACGAGAAAGAGAACAACTCGGCCCTGGAGGTGGTGCTGACCGTGCTGCACGCCGGGGGCAAGTTCGACAAGGACTCCTACAAGGTGTCGGGCGGGCTGCACGGCGTGGGGGTCTCCTGCGTCAACGCGTTGTCCGACCTGCTGATCGCCGAAGTGCATAAAGGCGGCAAGATCTACCAACAGAAATACAGCAAGGGAGCCCCCATCACCAAACTCGAAGTGCTGGGCGAGGCGACCGATACCGGGACGATCATCACGTTCCATCCCGATCCAACGATCTTTTCCGTATCGGAATACAGCCAGGAAATCCTGTCGACCCGTTTGCGGGAACTGGCTTTTTTGAACAAAGGCATTCTCCTCACGCTGACCGACCGTCGCGAGAAAGACGACAAGGGCGAATTCGTCCACCAGGAATTTTACTCGAAAGAGGGACTCAAGGAATTTGTTGAATACCTGGATCAAAACCGTGAAAAACTGATCGAAAACTCGATCTACATCGACACCGAAAAAGAGGGGGTACCCGTGGAAGTGGCGCTGCAATACAACACCAGCTTCTCGGAAAACGTCCATTCTTATGTGAACAACATCAACCCGATCGAGGGCGGGACACACCTCACCGGCTTCCGTCGCGCGCTGACCCGCACGCTCAAGAAATACGCCGAGGACTCGGGCATGCTCGCCAAGTTGAAATTCGACATCAACGGCGACGATTTTCGAGAAGGGCTTACTGCCATTATTTCAGTAAAGGTCGCTGAGCCCCAGTTCGAAGGACAGACCAAGACCAAACTCGGCAACGGCGAAATCGCCGGTGCTGTGGACCAAGCCATCGCCGCTGCGCTGAGCAACTACCTCGAAGAAAACCCGAAGGACGCCCGCGCCATCGTGTCGAAGGTGATCCTGGCTGCCACGGCCCGCCACGCCGCCCGCAAAGCGCGCGAACTGGTGCAGCGCAAGACCGTGCTTTCGGGGTCGGGCTTGCCCGGCAAACTGGCCGACTGCTCCTCGCGCGATCGCAGCATCACAGAAATCTTCCTCGTCGAAGGAGACTCGGCAGGCGGTACCGCCAAACAGGGCCGCGACCGCAATTTTCAGGCTATCCTCCCCCTGCGCGGGAAGATACTGAACGTCGAAAAGGCAATGGACCACAAGATCTTCGACAGCGAAGAAATCAAAAACATTTTCACGGCATTGGGCGTGACGATCGGCACCGAGGAAGACAGCAAAGCACTCAACCTCGAAAAGCTGCGTTACGACAAGATCGTGATCATGACCGATGCCGACGTCGACGGTAGCCATATCGCGACGCTGATCATGACCTTCTTCTTCCGCCACATGAACCAGTTGATCCAGAACGGCCACCTCTACATCGCCACCCCGCCGCTCTACCTGGTCAAAAAAGGGAAAAACGAACGTTACTGCTGGACCGATGACGAACGCGGCCAGATCACCGACGAATGGGGCGCCAAGGGCCTGCACGTGCAGCGCTACAAGGGGCTGGGTGAGATGAACGCCGAACAACTGTGGAGCACAACGATGAACCCCGAAGCGCGTATCCTGCGCCAGGTGACGATCGAGAGCGCCGCCGAAGCCGACCGCATCTTCTCGATGCTGATGGGCGACGAAGTGGCCCCGCGCCGCGAGTTCATCGAAAAGCACGCCAAGTACGCCAACATCGACGCATAGATTCAGTTGGATGTTAGGAATTAAGAGTTCGGAGTTGGGCTTCGCCCCTGATAACTTGTAACTCCCAAGTTGCCACTTGCAACTCCTAATTCCTAACTCGTAACTCCTAACTAAAAGAAATGGATTCCGTAATAGTACTGAAGGGGGCCTCGATCTATCACCCGGGGGATTCAGGCCGCGAAAGCGATCCGGGGAGCGACCTGATCCTGTCGAACGTCAACGTATCGATCGGCAAAGGAGAGCTGGTCTACCTGATCGGCCGGGTGGGAAGCGGCAAGAGTTCTTTCCTGAAAACGCTCTACGCCGACCTGCCCCTGCGCGAAGGCGCAGGAGAGATCGCAGGCTTCGACCTGCGCCGGTTGCGGTCGCGCGACGTGCCCTGCCTGCGCCGCCGGCTGGGGATTGTTTTCCAGGACTTCCAGCTTTTGGCCGATCGCAATGTGTATGAAAATCTGCGGTTTGTGCTGCGGGCCACCGAATGGAAAGACGGATCGGAGATCGAGCGGCGCATCGAGGAAGTCCTCGGCCTGGTCGACCTCGGCCACAAGGCCTACCGGATGCCGTTCCAGCTCTCGGGCGGCGAACAGCAACGCCTGTCGATCGCCCGCGCCCTGCTGAACCACCCCGAGGTGATCCTGGCCGACGAGCCGACGGGCAACCTCGACCCGGCCGCCGCCGAACTGATTATGCGCATCTTCGATGACGCGATCCGCACCACGGGTTGCTCGGTGGTGATGGCGACCCACAACATCACCAACATCCACAACTTCCCCTCGCGCACGCTACGCTTTGCCCTGGGTCGTGTCGAAGAGATCGATGTGCAACATATTTTCGGCCACACATCGGACACTATCGAACCCGATCCCGACGAATTTTCCGAATTCTCCGGCGATGTAACAAGCCTGGACGAACCGAGCCTCTTCCCTGCCGAAGAATCTACCACTGCCCCCACCGAGTAATCAGAACGATAAAAACCCTACGAAATGAAAAATTTCCGGAATTTTTGCCTTACCGCTCTCCTCGCCTTGGTCGGTGGCACCCTTGCGGCGCAAACCGCGCAAGAACCCGCCGTGTTGAAAACGGCCGACTACAAATGCCTGGTCGACTACCTCAACCGCATGGAAACCCCCAACATCACCAACGCCATCTCGAACGAAGAAGCGTGGGGATGGATGGAGAAAAACATCCCGCTGTTTGACTGCCCGCAGGACAATTTTCGGGAAATCTACTATTTTCGCTGGTGGTCGTTCCGGAAGCATATTATCAGCACGCCCAAAGGCTATGTGGTGAGCGAATTCCTGATCAAGCGGCCCTATGCCGACCAGTACAACATCATCGCCTGCGCCATCGGCCACCACGTCTACGAGATGCGCTGGCTGCACGACAAAACCTACCTCGAAGACTACCTGAACTTTTGGTACACAGGCAACGACGGCAAACCGATGTCAAAGCTCCACGCTTTTAGCAGCTGGGCGCCTGATGCGCTGTGGAACGCCTACCTGGTCAACGGCGACAAAGACTTTTTGACTTATATGTATCCGCTCTTCAAGACGGATTATGCGCGGTGGGAAACCGAAAAACGCCTGAGCGACGGCCTGTTCTGGCAGCGCGACGTGTCGGACGGGATGGAAGAGTCGGCCAGCGGCGGGCGCAACGTGCAGAACAAACGCCCGACGATCAACAGCTATATGTACGGCAACGCGGTGGCCCTGTCGAAAACCGCCGCCCTGATGGGCAACAAAACCGATGTGGCTTATTTCCAGCACAAGGCCGATACACTCAAGAATCTGATCCAGGCAAAGCTGTGGAACAACGACAGCAAATTCTTCGAAACGTTCCAGCAGGGCGACACGTTGGCCAAGGTGCGTGAGGCGATCGGCTTCATTCCGTGGTATTTCAACCTGCCCGACGGCGGGAAGTATGACGCGGCCTGGTTGCAATTCGACGATCCGCGCGGGTTCAACGCCCCCTTCGGGCTGACCACCTGCGAACGACGCAGCCCGCTGTTCCGCAGCCACGGTTGCTGCAGTTGCGAATGGGACGGTGCGGTTTGGCCTTTCGCCAGCTCGCAAACGCTCACCGCGTTGGCCAACTTTTTGAATAATTACCAGCAAACCACGATCCGTGACACGTCGTATTTCAATCAAATGCAGAAATACGTCGAGTCGCAATATTACCGCGGTCGTCCCTACATCGGCGAGTACCTCGACGAAACGACCGGCTACTGGCTCAAGGGCGATCAGGAACGCAGCCGCTATTACAACCACTCGACCTTTGCCGACCTGATGATCAGCGGGCTGATGGGCCTGCGTCCGGCCGAGGGCGACACTTTCCGCGTGGCGCCGCTGGTACCCGATGGCAAGTGGGATTGGTTCTGCCTCGACAACGTGAATTACCGCGGCCGGATGGTAACCATCATCTGGGACAAAACCGGAACGAAATATAACAAAGGGAAAGGCCTGACCGTCCTGCTCGACGGCAAACCGGCCGCCCACGGCGACACACTGGCGCCGCTGACCGTAAAACTGAAATAATCCGGCGGAAGCCAAACAAAAAAGCCGCATGATAATATCGTGCGGCTTTTTTCATATTTAGTCCGAGTTATACTTTTACCAAATCGTATCCCGTCGTACCAAGGCCGATCGCTTCGGCATGGACCAGCCCGACTTTCCAGTCGGTGTGGGGATGCACGACTTTAAATTTGTCGATGTTGGTCAGGTCGGCCTTGCCTTGCGGGTTGGCAGCGCTGCCGCGCACCGCCGGGGCCCCCGCCACCAGATCGGCGCAGGCCTGGTCCAAAGCCACGGGGTCGAACGAGGCCGCCATCCCCAGGTCAGGCACGATCGGGATATCGTTGCAGTCGAAACAGTCGCAGTTGGGCGACACGTTCATGATGAAACTCACGTGGAAATGAGGTTTTTCGTTGAGAATAGCCCAGGTGTACTCGGCGATCTTGCGGTTCATCACTTCCGACGAATTCTCCCAAACGGGCTGTGCCGCATCGAAGCGGCACACGGCGATGCACTGGCCGCATCCCACGCAAAGGTCGTAATTGATCTCGGCCCGTTTTTTCACGTTGAGCGTCACCGCTCCGTAGTTGCAATCCTTCACACACTGGCGGCAACCGGTGCAATTATTCTGATCGATAATCGGCTTCGACGACGAGTGCAAGTCGAGTTTCCCGCCGCGGCTGGCCGCTCCCATGCCGAGGTTTTTCAGCACGCCGCCGAATCCCGCCTGTTCGTGGCCCTTGAAGTGGGTCATCGACACGATCACATCGGCGTCGGCTACGGCTGAACCGATTTTGGCCGATTTGCACACCGGCAGATCGAGCGAAATTTCGCGGTATTCGGTGCCTTTCAGCCCATCAGCAATAATCACCGGGGCTTTGAGCGTAAGGGCGCTGAAACCGTGTTCCTGGGCGCTTTCGAGGTGGTCGATCGCGTTCGACCGGCGGCCCGAATAGAGCGTGTTCGAGTCGGTAAAAAAGACGCGGGCGCCCAGGCCCTGCAGGATCGTGGCCATCCGGGCGGCATAGTTGTGACGGATGTAGGCCAGATTGCCCGGCTCACCGAAGTGAATCTTGACCGCGGTAAATTTGTCCTTGCAATCGAGCGATTCGATGCCGGCCGCTTTCACTAAGCGTTCCATCTTATCCAACAGGTTGATCGTCCCGTTGGTCTTCATATCGGTAAAATAGACTTTCGATGCCATGGGGGGAGTGGGTGGGTTATTCTTCCTGGTAGACAGACTCGTAATAAAGATCGAGCAGGCGGCGGGCGGCAACGAACGAACTCAGGCGGTTTTCCAACACCTCACGTTCCATCGCATCCAAAGCCGTTTTAACACGCTCGTTGTGATAAAATCCTTCGCGCAGCGCCTCGTCAATCGTTTCGTACATCCAGTATTTGGCCTGCTGATGACGATTGAGTTCAAAGAAACCGTTCCTTTTCGTAAACTTCAGAAAATCCTCTATGCCGCCCCAAAGTTCGGTCAGGCCGATTTTCTGGTGCGAAGAACAGGTGTAGACCCGCGGTTTCCAGCCCGACTCGGGCATCGGAAAGAGGCTCAGCGCATTGAGGAACTGGCGGCGGGTCAGGTCGGCGCGTTCGACGTTGGCGCCGTCGGCCTTGGTGATCGCCACCAGGTCGGCCATCTCCATGATCCCGCGCTTGATGCCCTGCAACTCGTCGCCCGCACCCGAGATCTGGAGCATCAGGAAGAGGTCGACCATCGAGTGCACAGCCGTTTCAGACTGCCCCACCCCGACGGTTTCGATGAAGATCACGTCGAACCCGGCCGCTTCGCAAAGCACCACCGTTTCGCGCGTCTTGCGCGCCACGCCCCCCAGCGAACCCGCCGATGGCGAAGGGCGGATAAAGGCGTCGGGGTTGTGGACGAGGGTTTCCATCCGGGTCTTGTCGCCCAGGATCGAGCCGCCGCTGCGCTCCGAACTTGGGTCGATCGCCAGTACGGCCAGTTTGTGGCCCAGACCGGTGATCTGGTTACCGATCGCTTCGATGAACGACGATTTTCCGGCGCCCGGCACACCGGTGATGCCGATGCGCACCGAACGTCCCGTATGAGGCAGGCAGCGTTCGATGATTTCCTGCGACTGGGCGTAATGTTCGGGCAACAGGCTTTCGACCAGCGTGATCGCCCGGCTCAGGATCGTGATGTTTCCCGCCAGGATGCCTTCGACATAATCGTCAGTGGTCAGCACCCGCCGCGCCCGCTTTTTGAAATAAGGGTTTACGATGGGGGGCTGCTCGATGCCGGCGTTGACCTTTAGGGCGCTGTCGGCGTGTTGCTCTTTATGGTGTTCTTCGTAGTGTTCCATGCTGTCATAACTTATTGTTCCAGATCGCCCAGGATCGTTCGGCCTGGACAACGAGCATCACGTAGCCCCCCATCACCGTCGCCCCGCATCCGCGCCCCCGGCGCAGGAATTCGGTCTGGGCCGGGTTATAGACCAGGTCGATCAGCAGATGTTCCGGGCCGATCGCTTCATAAGGAAGTTCCGGAAAGGTATCTATTTTCGGAAACATTCCCAAGGGCGTCGTGTCGATGATCAACTTGTGTGCCCGAATCACTTCCGGGCTAAGTTTTTCGTAAGCAAGCGCATCGACCGAGGATGTCCGCGAAACAGACTGATGGTGGATACCGTGTTTGGCCAATATAAAATTCACGGCACGCGACGCCCCGCCCGTGCCCAGCACCAGCGCCTCGGGACGTGTGCCGCGGGTGAGCGACAGCAGCGACGCTTCAAACCCATACGCATCGGCGTTGTAGCCAGTCAAAAACAGTTTTCCGGAACGACGGTCAATGCGAACGCAATTGACTGCGCCGATTGCCTCGGCCTCAGGATCTACCTGATCTAAATATTTAAAGACCTGCTGTTTGTAGGGGATCGTAACGTTCAGCCCCGCCAGGTCGGGGTAGCGTTCGAGCAAGCCGGGCAACTCATCGATCGTTTCGAGTTGAAAATTTTCATACACGGCATCAGTAATCCCTCCGTCCGAAAACTTCTTCGAAAAATAGCCGCGGGAAAAGGAATGTCCCACCGGATTGCCTATGAGTCCAAACCTGCGCATATCAGCCGATGTATTTGACGATGGCGAAGCTGCCGATCAGCAGCACCGTGAAGACGATCGCCAGCCAATTAAAATATTTTTCGATAAAAGCCTTGATCGGGGGCCCAAAACGCCAGATCAGCCACGCGATCACGAAAAACCGCATCCCGCGGCTGATGATCGACGCGACGACAAACATCACAAAGTTGATCTTAAACACCCCGGCCGTGATCGTAAACAACTTGTAGGGGATCGGCGTAAACCCGGCCGTAAAGATCACCCAGAAATTATGATCGTTGTAGAGTTGCCTGATCTCCAAGTATTTTTCGGATGTAAATCCGGGAATGACGTCGAAGAAAAAATTGGCCACCCCGGTATAGTCGCCTCCGGGCGTAAGCCAGAGAAAATAACCGAGCGCATAGCCCCCCATCGCCCCCAGGACCGATCCCACGGTACAGACCGCGGCATAGCGGAACGATTTGACGGCACACCCCAAACAACACGCGATCAGCAGCACATCGGGCGGGATCGGGAAAAAACTCGACTCGGCAAACGCCATCAGAAAAAGCGCCAGCACTCCCCAGCGCGTATCGGCCCAATGCAGGATCCAGTGATAGATTTTTTTCATAAACCGTTTCGGCCCTTGCGTCGCGGAACCGATGGTGCAAAGCTACAACATTTATCCGTAGTGCGTGCCCGCACCGGGGGATTTTTCCAACGCTAAGCCATCCCGGGAAAAGGAAGCTTCAGCTTCACGGAGAAGCGGCGACTTCGGTTGCGCCACTTTTTACAACAGGAAAAAAGTGGAACGAATAAAAAAAGACGGGCGGTATTTCCTCCGCCCGTCCTATCTTTACTAACCAGTATCATTTCTTGGTAGGAATCGCTATCGTCACGACCGACATCGCCGGAAGTTTTACGGAAAGCTGTCCGTCTTTGACCTGAAAACCCGAAAAATCGTACATCACCACCCGGTTCGGATCGGCAAAGGTGTTGTGGTCGGTAGCGTTCTTGGCCGTCACGATCTGGCCGGAAGCTTTCCCGGAGGAAACCGCACCGGTAAGGGTGCAGGCCAGGTCGATCGCATTGGTCAGGTCGGTGTTGACGAGCGAGAGGTGGATCACCCCGTTCTTGTCGATCGAAGCCGACGCACTCACCTGCGGGAAGGGGCGGCCGCGGTCGTCCTTCAGCATTTCGGCCGTGAGGTTCATCGGCAGCAGCGTCGCATCCTGATGCACCTTATACATATCGAAGATGTAATACGTCGGCGTAAGGATCATCTGGTCGCCCTGGGTCATAAATAACGCCTGCAACACGTTGACCAGCTGGGCGATGTTGGCCATCTTGACCCGGTCGGCGTGGTTGTTGAAGATATTGAGGTTGATGCCGGCCACCAGCGCGTCGCGCAGCGTGTTTTGCTGCTGCAGGAAACCGGGGTTCGAGCCCGGATGGGGATCGTACCACGCGCCCCATTCGTCGACGATCAGACCGACGCGTTTCTCGGGGTCGTAGCGGTCCATCACCGTGGCGTGGCGCGACACGAGCTCTTCCATGTAGTAGGTCGCCCCCATCAGGCGGTAGTATTCGTCCGGGCCGAATTCATAGGCCGACCCTTTGTTGCTCCACACGTTGGGCACGGAATAGTAGTGGAGCGAAACGCCGCTTTTCAGCCCGGCGGGAATGTCGCGCATCGCCACTTCCATCCAGTGATAGTCGGCCGTGTTGGGGCCGCCCACGATCTTGAACAGGCGGTTGTCGCCGTAGTTTCGGGCATAGGTGGCGTAGCGGCGGTATTGGTCGGCATAGAATTCGGCGGTCATGTTGCCCCCGCAGCCCCAGTTTTCGTTGCCCACTCCCCAGTACTGCACCTTCCACGGTTTGTCGCGACCGTTCTGGCGGCGCAGGTCGGCCATCGGGCTTTGGCCGTCGAAGGTCATGTATTCGACCCATTTCGACATCTCTTCGACCGAGCCGCTGCCCACGTTGCCACAAATATAAGGTTCGGTGCCGAGCACTTCGCACAGGTTCAGGAATTCGTGAGTGCCAAAGGCGTTGTTTTCTACCACGCCGCCCCAGTGGGTATTGATCATCTGGGGACGTTCCTCGCGCGGGCCGATGCCGTCGCGCCAGTGGTATTCGTCGGCAAAGCAGCCGCCAGGCCAGCGCAGGTTCGGGATTTGGATGTGTCGCAGGGCGTCGATGATGTCGTTGCGTACGCCGGCCGTGTTGGGGATCTTCGAATCCTCGCCCACCCACAGGCCACCGTAGATGCACGTGCCGAGGTGTTCTGAAAAATGGCCGTAGATGTGGCGGCTGATTGTCGTCTGGCCCTGGTCGGCGTTGATGATCAGCTGGGCCTTGGTCTGGGTCGATTGGGCCGACGCTCCGCAGCATACGAGCAGCGCAACGGCCAAAAAGGACAGTTTCTTCATAACGGGGTATTTAGGGTTAGGTTGATCGGGGGCTTTTCTCCCGCAAAAGTATCTTCGAAGATACGAAATCTTCCGGAGTTCGGCGTCAATAAAATTTCCTTTTACGAAAACGCAACCTACTCTTTATGGATGGGGAAAAGAATAATTCCGACATCGGAACTATCAGCCAGCATCTCGTTCTTTGCTGGCTTCAAACCGGATGACCGAAGCAGGCTCACCCCGTGGATAAACGTCAGCGGATGCACCGGATGGCCGGGCAAATAAAGATCGACCACGCGCCCGTCGAGGAACCGGCGGTCAACGGCCGGGCTATCGGCATAAAGTCCCCCCGAGATCGCCTCACTCCCGGCCATGATGATTATCTTGGGATCGGGAATGGCATTGTAACAGATTTCCAACGGCAGCGCCATATTCTGCGTAATCGGCCCGGTAACCACCACCCCGTCGGCGTGGCGCGGCGAAGCAACGAAATCGACACCGAAGCGTCCGAAGTCAAAGTTGACATTGCCCGAAGCGTTGAGTTCCATCTCGCAGGCATTGTCGCCTCCGGCCGAAACCTGACGCAACTTGAGCGCACGGCGGAAAAACACGCTTATCTCAGCACACACCAGCGCCTGGTCGAAAATCGGCGCGTCGGAATCGTCGCCCTCGCGGACAACAAGTGCCTCGCGGGTGTTGGACGCCATCCTATAGTTGTTCGTAAATTCGATGAAACCTTCGGAACGGCGTGCGCACTCGCCGCAAAACAGGCAACGGCCCATATCGAGGCTCACCGGCCGCGCAGCGATCGCTCCGGTCGGGCACAACGCCGCCAACTCCGCAGCCAGCGCAGCGGGCATCTTCGGTGCGATCCGCGGACGGCCCCGGAAGATCGGGGGCAGGGTGGCCGCCTCGAGGTCCTTGATGTATTGGATCCCGTGGCTGTGCAGCACTTTTAATTTACTCCCCAACATAACGCTTGATTTAAAGGTCGAATCCGCAATAGGACAAATTAAAACTCTTGTTGTTGACCGGGAAATCGGAAATCCCGAGCCCACGCACGGCCAACGACAAGGCGTACCAGTTGTGGAACGACGGGTCTTTTATTTTATAATGGGCCAATTCGCCGCCGGCGCCTGTCAACGCCACGTGGCAAATCTCGCCCCGCCAGCCCTCGACGAGCGATACCGACAGCATTTCGGCCGGCAACGCACGGTCAAATTCCGGCTCACACGAAACGGAGTCTTCATCGAGGAACGTGTAAAGCAATTTGGTGATGTAGTCGGCCGATTGCAGCACCTCACGGCTGCGTACCATGGCGCGGGCCTGCACGTCGCCGCTCTCTTCGACCACCGGCGTGTGTTCGATCATGCTCTCCCACACGCCCCAGGGATGTGTCGTGCGCAGGTCACGCACCAGGCCCGACGCCCGCGCCGCCATCCCTACCCCGCCGATGCGGAACATCTGCTGCCGGCTGACCGTGCCGCACTCCTCGAAACGCGCCAACACCGACGGCGACGAAAAAACGTCGCGGCATACTTCGTCATAACGGCGACGAACCTCTTTTACATTGTCAATGACCTGCACCGCCAATTCGGCCATCAGCGGGTAGTTCGTGCCGAAAGGCCGGATCAGCGCACGACCGAAACGGTTGCCGCACCACAGTTGGGTCGTGTTGATCACGATCGTGCGCAGCGCCTCGCAGGCCACTTGCCCAAGTTGGTAACCGACGTCCATGCACAGGGCGCCCGTGTCGGCCAGGTGCATCGCAATGCGTTCCAGTTCGAGGGCGATCAGCCGGTCGCGGTCGAGGCCCCGGTCGGAGAATTCGAGCAGGTTTTCAAGGCTCTGCACGTAAGCAGTAGTATGGGCTATCGTCGAATCGCCCGCAATCCCTTCGGCCAGCAGGCAGCGGCGGAAACCGGACGCGCTTTCGCGCATCAGCCGTTCGAGCCCGCGGTGCTGGTAACCGAGCACAATCTCCAGGTGAAGAATCTCTTCACCGTTGCACTGGAAACGGAACGCCCCCGGCTCGATGATCCCGGCGTGGATCGGGCCGACGTTGACCTCGTGGACCGAGTGGCCCTCGATTGTGTAAAAAGGGTAGTTATTGATCGTGCGCGACGTGTCGGCCCGGTCGTGGGCAAAGCGCAACGGTTTTTCATAGGGGTTTTCAGAGAAACGGATGCCGTAGTTCTCCGTGATCTCGCGTTCGAACCCGTGCAGGGCCGGGCAGTGGGCCGTGAGCGAGGGATAGGATTCTTCGTCGTAATAATCCGATTCCCAGGAAGTAATAAAAATCTCGTGGGAGGTGTCGTCCAGTCCGATGAAATAGAACATCAGGCCGCGGCCCGAGGGCACACCGAAGTAGTTGGCGCAATGAAACCCGGCCTCGCCCATCCGCAGCAGCACCTCGTCGTGGAAGCGCGCATAGGGCATCACCGGAATATCCGCCAACGGCACGCCGCCACACCTGTTTTTCGTCACAAAAAAGCTCATACCCTACCCGATGATTTCAGTCAAAAATTCGATTAGGAAACGCGGTTGCCACATCCCCAGCACCAAAGCCAACCCGATAAGCCCCAACTGGAGGCAGGTCGAGAGCACACTGATCGGCGCCCGGTTGGCCCGGCTCGTGTCGGACGGGCGCAGGGTCAGCCCCGAAAAGCGGCGGGCCAGCGTGTAGATGATCAGGCAGCTCAGCAGGATGAACACCGTCAGCAGCGCCCAATGGGTTTCGACCATCAGCTCCTTGAGGATCAGCACCTCAGACACAAAAAGGCCCGAAGGCGGAAAAGCGAGCAGCCCCACCGTGCCGAGCAGCACCGTGACCCCGCCGATGGGGTAAAGATTCAGGTAATCGCCCGCCCGGTTGATGCGGTAGGTGCCGTACAAACGGCCCACCTGAGCGATCTGGGCGAACATCCCGCCCTTGAGCAGCGAGTGGACCAGCACATGGAACAGCGCGGCAAACACCCCGACACCCCCTACCCCGAGGCCGATCAGGACGATACCCATGTTTTCGACCGTCGAATAGGTCAACAGGCGTTTATAGTTGTTCGTGCGCCGCAGGTAGATCGCCCCGATCAATACCGAAACGAACCCGGCCAGCAGCAGCACCCCGCGCGCCCAGGAAAAAACCCCGGGTGCGGCAGCGACCACCTGGTAAATACGGAACACCGACACGAAGCCGGCGTTGACCAGCGCCGTCGAGATCAGCGCCGAAGCGGGCGTAGGCGCAGCGTAATTGGCGTCGATCCCCACGGTATAGAGCGGAAACGTTTCGGTCTTGCAACTGTAGCCCAGCAGGACGAACAGGAAAGCCATTTTGACGTAGAGCGGGTTGGCCCCGGCCACCGCCTCGGCCAGCGCGGCATAGGAAAGTCCCTGCTCGTTGGTGACCGCCGTCGAAAGCATCAGGATGCCCAGGTAGGCGATGGTGATGCCGACAGACGACACGAATACATATTTCCACGTCGCCTCCAGGCTCCGGACCGAACGCCGGTGGTAGACCAGCCCGGCCGTGGCCAGCGTCGTCGCTTCGAGGAAAATCCAGGTCACCACCGCGTTGTTGGCGTAATAGACCCCGGTAGTCGCCAGACACAGGGCGATCAGCGAAATATGATAGATTTTGTAATGGCGCAACGATTCGCGGTCGAGGTAGGTGGTGCTTTGATAGAAAACCAGCGTCGACACGATAGCCAGCACCATGTGGAACATCAGCCCCAGGTTGTCGAACGTAAAGAACGCCAGCGACGTTTCGCCCAGGTCGCCGAGCAATATCCACAACACCACAGCCGCCTGAAGGCCATAAAACAGCGAAAGGAACTTATTCACCTCCCTGCGGCTGCCCGAACGGAATACCAGCAGCATGACAACCAACGACAGGAACAGGAGTAGCAGCAGGGTCATAGGGATCAGTCTTTAAGCGAGGTCAGGGTATCGGCATCGAGCGTATGGAGCTTTTCGCCCAGTTTGGTCATAAAGATGCCCAGCATCAGCACACTCACCAGAATGTCGAGCAGCACCGCCACATTGATCAGCACCGGCATCTCGACCCCCACGGCGATCGAAAACAGGAACACCCCGTTCTCGATCACCAGGAAACCCACCATGTGCGAAAAAATGCGTTTGTGGGTGGTGATCAAGATCAGCCCGCAGATCACGGCATAGAGGGCGACGGCAAAGAAAACGAGGTCGATCGTCGGGTCGGCGATGTAATAAGTCACACCGATGCTCACCGCCAGCGCCGTGACATAAAGCAACAGCGAACCGAACGTGTTGACCGATCCCTTGTGGACGCGGTTGACTCCCGTGCGCCGGATGATCCGGAACAGCAGCGCCGGCACCACCACCGCCTTGAAGATCAGCGTTTCAGCCAATACAAAAAGCAGTTCGAGCCAATTGACCGCGTGAAGCCTGAGCAGCGCGATCCCGAACAGGATCGCTCCCTGGGCCGCCACCAGCATCGTGTAATAGCGAAACCGCTCGGTGATCGAGAAGTAGACCAGCGTCACGACATAGAGTATGATCAGCGCAAACAGCATTTTTTCAGAATAGTCTTTACAGTATCTCTATGTTCAGCGTTAGTACATATACAAGCAGGAATGCGAATAAAGCCAGCGAAGTGACCGTCAGCACATAGGTCGGGTTACGGTTCAGGCGGTTACGTGCCTCGGCCGATTCGACGACGCCGATGAAGATGGAAATCACTACCACCATCAGCAGGATCACCACCGCCGAAAGCCCGGCATAACCGATCGTCGAAGCGATCGTTCCGGCAGCGATCACGGCCAGCGAGGCCGCCTTGATCCATCCGCCGATGGTGATCAGCCCGAGGTCGATGCCGCTGTAGTCGAGAATCATCACCTCGTGGATCATCGTCAGTTCGAGGTGCGTGCGCGGGTCGTCGACCGGAATGCGTCCCGTCTCGACGATCATGATCTTGACCACGATGAAAGCCAGCAGCAGAGTGACGACCACCATCTCGGTCGAGGTGCTGCCGATCGCCTGGAAGATCGTGCTGAAGCTCGTGTGTCCCGTCATCAGGGCGAGCGTTCCTGCCACCAGGAACAGCGCCGGTTCGATCAATGCGCCGTATAACGCTTCGCGGCTCGCCCCCATCCCTTCGAAACTACTGCCGGTATCCAAGGCGCCGAGGATCAGTGCCACACGCGAGGCGGCCAGCAGGTAAGCAAACATCACCACGTCGCCGTCGAAATGGAACAGCGCGTCGTAGCCGCCCAACGGCACGAACAGCGACGCCGTGAGGATCGCCCCCAGGTAAACGGCCGGCGCCGCACGGAAGACCGGACCCGCTGCCGTGCTGTAGACCGCTCCCTTGCGCAGGAGGAGTTGCACGTTCCACAGGTGTTGTCCGAAACGGATCCCCTTGCGGCCGGAGAGCACGGCCCGTGTCCGGTTGATCACCCCCGGAACCAGCATAGCCGCCAACAGAACGAAGAGAAACGACACCATAACTAACTGATTATTCCGGTGAATGACAACAACAGCACCAGCGCCAGGAACACCAGCGCATGGAGCACATAATGGTTGATCTTGCCCGTTTGGAACAGGGCCATCCTGGCGTTGATCTTCTGCACGAGCTGCACCCAGCGGGCCGAAACGACCGAGTCGATCCGGTCACGCCGTTTGACGCCGAACTGACGGGGTTGTGCAAAAATTTCGTCCTTGTCGACCGCCTGTGCCTTTTTCGAGGAGGAAGTGAGCGAAGAGGTCAGCTCATGAATGCCTTCGGCAAACGATTCGCCGGTATACTGCATCCGTTTGTTGGGCGCTGTGAAACCACAGCCCCAGGTCGGCCCTTCAGCCACGGTGCGTTTTTTGAGCAGCGCGCGCTTCAGGAAATAGATCGCACAGGCAAATCCGACAAAGATCAGCGCCACGGCCGAAACATAAATCATCGTGTTCCACACCGGCGAAACAAACGCATCGGCATAGGCCGACAGCGAAATCTCCTGCCCGGTAAAACTTTGCCCCACGACCCGGATCACCCCTTGTGCAAAGGGAGCCGGGAAAAGGCCGATCAACAAGATCGCCGCCAGCGGCAGCACCTGCCCGGCAATCATCCAACCGCCGGCTTCGCGGGCCTGTTCAGCCTTGCAGCAGCGGGGCGTACCGAGGAACGCGACGCCAAACGCCTTGGTAAAGACCAGCACCGCCAATCCGCCCACCAACGCCAGCGACACGAGGGCCAGCACGCTGACCAACACGTCGTATTGCGCCCCGATGGCATGATACAGGCCGAGGTACATCAGAAATTCAGATACGAACCCGTTGAACGGCGGCAAGGCGCAGATGGCCAGTGTCGCCACCAGGAACAGCATTCCGCTGACGGGCATTTTCCGGAACAGCCCCCCCAGTTCGTCGAGGTTGCGGGTGTGGGTCGAACTTTGGATCGAACCGGCCCCCATAAAGAGCATTGGTTTGAAGAGCGAATGGTTGGCCGTGTGCAACAGCGCACCCGCCATACACAGCACCGACAGGCGCACGTTGTCCGTCGCCAGGCCGATCGTCGCTACGCCGATGGCGGTGAAGATGATGCCTATGTTTTCGATGCTGGAGTAGGCCAGCAGTTTTTTCAGGTCGTTCTGCAGCGCAGCGAAAAGGATACCCCACAGCGCGGTAATAATGCCCACGACCAGGATGATCATCCCGATCGCATAGAGGCCGGTATGGATCGTGGTCAGCACGCGCAGCACGCCGTAGACCCCCATCTTGATCATCACCCCCGACATCAGCGCCGACACGTGCGACGGAGCCGCCGGATGGGCTTCGGGCAACCACACGTGCAACGGGAAAAGCCCCGCCTTCATGCCGAAACCGATCAGGAACAGAATAAAAAGCGGCAACGGGTTATTTTCCGCAAAATAGCCGGGCAGCGATTCGAAACCGTCGAACGGCCCGCCCTGCGAAGCGATGGCAAAGGCGGCCAGGATCACGACAAACCCCACGTGCATCAACAGCAGGTAGTTGATGGCCGCACGGCGCACCTCACGTTTCTCGCCTCCGAACAGGATCAGCAGGAACGAGGCGATCGTCATCAGCTCCCACGCAAAGAGGAACGAATAGCCCCCCCGGAACGTCACCACGAAGACCATCGAAAAGAACATCACGGCCAACGCCGCATAGTGGATCGACAAGTGGGCGGCCGACTTTTTAGCCAGATAAGGTTTTAGGTAATCGCGAGAGTAGATCGTCACACTCACCGCAGCGATGGCGATGATAATCAGGAAAATGGCGGAAAGGGTATCGACCGCCGGATAGTCGTTGCCGAACAGGTTGTTGTAACTGTTCACGTGGCGGGTCAGGCCGAAATCGTCATTGAACGCTCTGACCGCTTCCAACACGGCGATCACCGCCCCGAAAGCCACAACGCCCAGCGTAAACCCGTACTTGAACTTGCGTGGGACCACGAAAACGAACAACGACAAAATGGCCAGCAGGATCAGCATCTTTCGTGAGGTTTCGGGTGAGTAACTTCGTTCATTAATGAAAAGGTGTGGCAGGCAACAATGGCCGCCGTTTCCGTACGCAGCCTGCCCTGTCCCAACGAAATTCCGGTAAAGCCGGCCTCAAGGGCCAGCGCCACTTCGCGGGGCGAAAAATCGCCCTCGGGACCGATCAGCACCAGTGCGTTACCGCCGGGCGCAAGCACGTCGCGCAACAATTTTCGAGAAACGCCTTCGTGGCAATGGGCAATGAATTTATCGCCCTCAAAAGGCGTTTTTAATAATTGGTCAAAGGGAGTCAGTTCATCGAGAACAGGATGGTAAGCCTTGAGCGACTGCTTAACGGCGGCGGTGATAATTTTCCCGCCCCGGTCGGTTTTCCACACGCGGCGTTCGGAATGTTCGCACAGCAGCGGAGTGATCCGGTCGACGCCGATCTCGGTCGCTTTCTCCAAAAACCACTCGTAGCGGTCGGTGTTCTTGGTCGGCGCAACGGCCAGTTGCAAGTAATAATTGCGCCGGCCGTATTCCCGTTCTACGCCCGTAATCTCGACCTCGCACCGGCGGTTGGCCACGCACGCCAAGCGCCCCCGGTAGAGGTTGCCCCGCCCGTCGGTCAGCGCCACCGGCGCACCCGGGCCCAGGCGGAGTACGCGCACACAGTGCTTCGACTCCTCCTCGCTCAGCGCATAACGGTCACCGCTAATGTCGGGAGTATAAAATAATTGCATCGGGTTCGGGTCAGCGGGTTTTTCCTGAAAAAACCGTATATTTGTCGGCAAATGTAAGAAAATTAACCCAAATACCAATCTTACCGTGAAAAGAGCTTTATTAATTGCCACCATGGGAATCGCAGTTTTAGCTTCCTCGTGCGGACAAAAAGCGGAAACCAATCCGTTCTTTGCCGAGTGGGACACCCCGTTCGGGATGCCGCCGTTCGATCAGATCGAATTAGCCCATTACAAACCTGCCGTCGAAGAGGGGATCAAACGCGAAAGCGCAGAAATCCAGGCCATCATCGACAACACCGAAGAACCGTCGTTCGAAAATGTGGTGCTGGCCTACGACAACAGCGGCCAGTTCCTCAACCGGGTAATGATGGTCTTCGGCGCCCTCAACTCGGCCGACACCAACCCCGAGATGCAGGCGCTGGACGAAGAGCTCACCCCGATGCTCACTCAGCATTCGAACGAGATCGCGATGAACCCCGCCCTCTTTGCCAAAGTCAAGGCGGTCTATGACAAACGCGAATCGTTGAGCCTGGACTCTATCCAAATGCGTCTACTGGACAAAATGTATAAAGGTTTCGAACGTTCGGGGGCCAACCTGCCGGACGCCGACAAGGAAAAACTGAAAGGCATCAACGAAAAGCTGTCGATGCTCTCGCTCCAGTTCGGCAAGAACCTGTTGGCCGACACAAAAGCCTTTACCGTAGTCATCGAAGATTCGGCCGAGTTGGCCGGGCTGCCCGAGAGCGTGATCGCCGGTGCGGCTGCCGCAGCCCAGAAACGCGACATGGCGGGCAAGTGGCTCTTTACGCTCGACAAACCGAGCTGGATCCCCTTCCTGCAATACTCGACCAACGCCGCCCTGCGCGAAAAACTCTACAACGGCTGGCTGATGCAGGGCAACAACGACAATGCGAACGACAACAAACAGGTGATCAACGACATCGTTAAATACCGCATCGAAAAGGCGCAGTTGCTGGGTTTCGACACCTGGGCCGATTTCGTGCTCGACCGCCAGATGGCCAAGACGCCGGCCGCAGTCTACGACCTGTTGAACCAGATCTGGACCGCCGCCCTCGCCCAGTCGAAAAAGGAACTGGCCGAATTACAAAAAGTGGCCGATGCAGAGCAGGGTGGCCAGGTCAAATCGTCGGACTGGTGGTTCTACGCCGAAAAGGTGCGCAAGGCCAAGTATGACCTCGACGAAGAGATGACCCGCCCCTACTTCTCGTTGGAAACTGTGCGCGACGGGATCTTTTTGCTTTCGAACAAATTGTATGGGATCACGTTCGTGGCGGCTCCGGAAGCCCCGAAATACCACCCGGACGTGATGGTCTATGACGTGAAAGACACAGACGGCAGCCACTTGGGCGCATTGACGATGGACTTCTTCCCCCGTCCGGGTAAACGCGGCGGGGCGTGGTGCGGCAGCTTTGTTCCTCAGTCCTATGAAAACGGCGTGCGCGTAGCTCCGATAAAGACGATCGTGTGCAACTTCACTCCGCCCTCGGGCGACGCCCCGGCCCTGTTGTCGCTGGACGAAGTGGAAACCTTTTTTCATGAATTCGGTCATGCGCTTCATGGCCTCTTTGCCGATGTGAAATATCGCGGCATGGGCGGCACCGAGCGCGACTTCGTGGAACTCCCCTCGCAGGTAATGGAGCATTGGGCCGTAGAACCCGAATTTTTGAAGATGTATGCCAAACATTATTCAACCGGCGAGGCAATTCCCGATGCGCTGATCGAAAAGATCAGCCTGAGTGGCACCTTCAATCAAGGATTTATGACGAACGAATTGGCAGCAGCGGCATTGCTCGACATGGACGTTCACACCAAGAACAGCTATGCGCCGTTTGACGTGAACGCCTATCAGGCGGAAAATCTGAACAAGATCGGCGAAATTTCGGTGATCGAACCGCGTTACCGCTATCCTTACTTCCAGCACATTTTCAGCGGCGGTTATTCGTCGGGCTATTACAGCTACCTGTGGTCGGAAGTGCTGGACGCCGACGCATTCGAAGCCTACACCGAAAGCGGCAACATTTTTAATCCCGAGATCGCGGCACGCTTCCGTACCTTATTATCTAAGGGCGGCACCGAAGACGGGATGGACCTCTACCGCGAATTCCGCGGCAAGACCCCCTCGATCGAACCGCTGATGAAGAACCGCGGACTGAAATAGTTTCTTCAAAAAGAAGCACGAAAAATGCCGGATCAAAACACGATCCGGCATTTTTCGTGCTTTCTGTTTTTATTCCCGGAAAAACCGATTAAATTTGTTACCGATTTTTATTGATTTTTCTAAAAAACAAAAGATATGAAACTGCCCTACGCCGAACCTTACAAGATCAAAATGGTCGAAGCGATCCGCACCAGCACCCGCGAAGAACGCGAGCGTTGGATCCGCGAGGCGCGCTACAACCTCTTCAACCTCCACAGCGACCAGGTGTTCATCGACCTGCTCACCGACTCGGGCACCGGCTCGATGAGCGACCGCCAGTGGGCGGCGATGATGACGGGCGACGAAAGTTATGCGGGAGCTTCCTCTTTTTTCCGGTTGAAAGACGCCGTGCAGAAAATTTTCGGGTTCGAACATTTCCTGCCGACACACCAGGGGCGGGCGGCCGAGAACGTGCTGTTTTCGGCGCTGATCAAAGCCGGCGACCTGATCCCGGGCAACTCGCACTTCGACACGACCAAGGGCCATATCGAATTCCGCCGCGCCCATGCGATCGACTGCACGATCGACGAGGCCAACGACACGCAGTTGGAGGTGCCGTTCAAGGGTAACGTCGACTGCGCGAAGCTCGAAAAAGTTTTACAGGAGAATCCGCGGGAGAAGATCCCGTTTATTTGCCTGACGATCACCAACAATACAGCCGGGGGGCAGCCCGTGTCTATGCAGAATGTGAAAGAGGTCGGAGCGCTCGCGCGCAAGTATGGGGTGCCGCTGCTGATCGACTCGGCGCGGTTTGCCGAGAACGCTTATTTCATCAAGCAGCGCGAGGCCGGTTATGCCGGGAAAACGATCCGCGAGATCGTGGCTGAGGTTTACAAGGAGGCCGACATGATGACCATCAGCGCGAAGAAGGACGGGATGGTCAACATGGGCGGTTTCACGGCGATGCGCAGCAAGGAGCTTTTCGACAAAGCGACGGTCTTCAACATCATGTTCGAGGGGTTTGTGACCTATGGCGGAATGAGCGGGCGCGATATGGACGCGTTGGCTGTGGGGCTGTGGGAGAATACCGAGTTCGAGCAGTTGGATTGCCGGATCAGGCAGGTGGCTTACCTGGGCCGTCGGTTGGACGAGTATGGAATCCCTTACCAGCGTCCGGCGGGGGGACACGCTATTTTCGTGGATGCGAAAAAGGTGTTGCCGCAGTTGCCGCGCGAGGAGTTTGTGGCGCAGACGTTGGCGATCGAACTGTATCTCGAAGCGGGGATCCGCGGAGTGGAGATCGGGGCGATGCTGGCCGACCGGGATCCGGATACGGGCGAGAACCGTTATCCTGCGTTGGAGTTGTTGCGGCTCGCTATTCCCCGGCGGTGCTATACGGACAACCACATGGACGTGATTGCGGTGGCGATGAAGAATATTTATGACCGGCGGGAGGGGATTACGAGTGGTTACCGGATTACGAAAGAGGCGCCGATTATGCGGCATTTTACGGTGGAATTAGAACCCACAAAGTAATCCCAGGAAAACGAAGTTTTCCAGAAAAATTTTTGCGGCGCTTTTTATAAAAAGCGCCAGTACTCTCAAAGGCAAATGCATGGTGGCCTCGCTCCCCGGAGATTTTTATGCCAGATTCGGTTCTGTAATGTGCCCCCTCCAATGCATAAAAATCTCTTGTACGCGGGCTCAAAATATAGCGGCGGAAGCAAAATGCTTCCGCCGCCTTTGTTTATTGGACACCGTATGGGGCAGATTTCTTTGAAATCTGCCTGGGAAAGTCGGCCACCTCTCATTTAAACTAGTTGGTAAAGTGGCGCTTCTTATAAAAAGCGCCGTAACCGAGATCGCTGCGTAGCAGCGGGCGAGCTCAACGTCGTTAAAAAATTTTCGGCGATGCTTTGCATCGCTTGACTTACCTTGCTGTAAACGGTCGGTGCGTTTACCAGCGCGTCGTGTACTTTTTCAGTTCTTTTCTCAGCACGGGATGCTGTCCGCCCGTCACCCGGTCCAACAGCTTATGAAACCGCGTGCCGTGGTTCTTCTCCACCGTGTGGCACAACTCGTGCAAAATAATATAGTCCACCAGCCGGTCTGGCAGCGTCATCAGGTGTATGCTCAACGAAATCCCATCTGTAGCCGAACAACTCCCCCACCGGCTCACCGAATTGCGGAACGTCAGCCCCCGGTAACGAAACCCGTGCTCCTCGGCCAACGCCTCAACCCGCCCCGGCAACAGCCGCCGCGCCTCGATCCGGTAGGCCTCTTCCAAGCCTTTTCGCACCATCTTCTGCACCCCATCGGCACCGGGTTTCATCCAGTCAGGATAGGTCACCACGACCTCGCCCCCCCGGATGCGAATGTCGTAACGCGCCTCACCATGCGTGCGCAAAACGAGCGTATGGAGCCGCGTAGAAAAGGGCGGCACGATCACCGCCTGCACCGGCGCCCGTTTGCGGCTGCGTGCAACCGCTTTCACGATCCAATCGCTCTTGCTCTCGACAAACGCCAGCGCATCGCCCACCGACACCCCGTGGGGCAAGGTGACGATAACCGCCGTCGGCCGGACCGTGATCGACAGCCGCACCGCCCGTGCCGAGCGGCGCAGGGTCAACTCGCCCAGTTCGGGGTGTACGTAAGTTTCCTCCGCATGGTTCATGCCGCGGATGAGTCGTTTTTCGGGATTATTTAAGGATGACCTCGCTGGCGCCGACCTGGCGGCCGTCCATGTAAACGGCTACTTTGTACGTGCCGCTCGTAATGCCACCACCGTTGTAATAGATGCTCACATTGAGGTCGCGGTTCTCGTAATCGACCGGGCGCGAAGCCGAATAAGTCAGGCGTTCGCCCTCGCTTTCGAAAACGTTGTTGCTCGACGAAGCCAGCAGGTAGCCGTCGGGACCGGTGATGCGGATATAGACCTCGCGGTTACCCGGCGTAGCCAGTTCGTTGGCCGTCAGCACAAAATCGGCACGCAGGCGCGTGGCACGGGTGGCGCGGGTCACTTCTGCATCGGAATTACTGATTGCCTTGAGCGAAATGTTGCGGGCCAGGATCATCGCCCCCTTGCGCACCTTGGTATCGAGCTCGGTGGCACGTTCCTCGGCCGTTTCGGCCCGCAGGCGCAGGGTAGAGGCTTCGCGGCGGTACTGTACGTTTTCCGAAGCCAGGGTCTGGTTCACCCGGTCGAGCGAGTCGATCGTACGCACGAAACCGGTCATCGCCGTGCGCAGGGTTCCCAATTCGCGTTCATATGCGCGGATCTTGCCGATGTTCAGCGAACGCTCCTTCACCAGGCGATCCATCAGCGAATCGGCCTTGTGGCGTTCGACGGTGAGGTATTGGTTGATCGTGTCGTTCTCGGTCTGGAGACTGTTCAACCCGTCGCGCATCACTCCCAGCCGGCTGACCAGCGTGTCACGTTCCACATCGAACTGGTCCTGCATCGTGCCCACCTGCCGGAAATGCAGGAAAGCCAAGGCCAACAGCACGATAGCCAGGATGACGATAATGATTTTGTATCCTTTGAGGGTTTTGACCGATTGATTTTGTTCTTCCATCTCGCCGGGAAATTTAAACAGTTTCTAAGATTACCGCAAAAGTAGGGATTTTTTAATAAAAACGGGATTCCTCCCTTTTTTCTTTTCCCAAGCGGCAAAAAACATTACATTTGCGGTTGTAATCATTTGCCCATGGAGACGTTTACGATCGGTTTTGCAAGCGACCACGCCGGGTTTGCCCTGAAAGAGAAAATGGTGGAATATGTAATGGAGCAGGGATATTCGGTAAAAGACTTCGGATGCCACTCGCCCGAGCGGTGCGACTACCCCGACTATGCCCATCCGCTGGCCGAAGCGGTGGTAAGCGGTGCGTGCCGGTGCGGAATTGCAGTGTGCTACACGGCCAACGGGATGAGCATGGCGCTCAACCGCCACCGCGGCGTACGTGCGGCCATCTGCTGGCAACCCGAACTCGCCGAATTGGCACGACGCCACAACGATGCCAACGTCTGCTCGCTCGCAGCCAAATATACCGACGAGGCGTTGGCCCGCTCGATCGTCGATGCGTTCCTGACCAACTCTTTCGAAGGAGGACGCCACGTAGCCCGGATCGGAAAAATCGAACTTTAGGCTGCTGAATATCTTTTTGCGAAGCCCTATTCGTCCGACAAGAACAAACTGCCGGATAATCCGGCAGATTGCTTTCTTCCGTCAATTAATTAAAATATTTTATCGGAACAGACAATTTTATATTCCCGTTATCCCACGGATACAATTTTATCCTATAGAAAGGACACGCCCAATCCCTGGGAATTTACCTTTGCTCCCTTTCTGACAAGGTGCGATACCAAAAAAAACGAGCAAAAACCTTGTAAATAAAAAAAAATGGGGGATATTTGCACATTCATTTTCTTGCCCTGGAATAATGTATTCTAACCCTGTAGATTTGAGTCGCTTCGCCGAACTCTTCCGATACGACCCTGCATCGCCGATGCTGTTCAACAGCGGGTTCTTCCTGTTCCTGTTCCTTGGCTTTCTGGTGGTTTACTCGCTGATCATCAAGCGGCCGAAGATGCGTATTGCCTGGCTGGTACTCTTTTCGCTTTACTTTTATTACAAATCGAGCGGGTTTTATTTCCTGCTGCTGATGGCCGTGTCGTTCTCCGATTTCCTGATCGCACGCGCCATACACCACAGCGACCATCGTAGAACCCGTCGATGGCTCGTGGCCCTGAGCCTGGCGATCGACCTCGGAACACTGGGCTATTTCAAATACACCAACTTCTTTATCGAGATCATCAACAACTTCCGGGCAAACCCGCTGGCGTTCGAGAACATCTTCCTGCCTGTGGGCATCTCGTTCTTTATGTTCCAGTCGATCAGTTATGTGGTCGATATTTACCGGAAACAGGTCGATCCGGTGCGCAGTTGGTTCGACTACCTTTTCTACATTTCGTTTTTCCCCCAGCTGGTGGCGGGGCCCATCGTCCGGGCACGCGATTTCCTACCCCAGGTCTACCGCAACCCGCAGGTTACGAGCAAAATGTTCGGCACCGGTTTTTTCCTGATCGTCACCGGACTGTTCAAAAAAGCCATCATTTCGGACTATATCAGCCTCAATTTCGTCGACCGCATTTTTGACAACCCCGCGCTCTATTCAGGGTTTGAGAACCTGATGGGGGTTTACGGCTATGCGTTGCAGATCTATTGCGACTTTTCGGGCTATTCCGATATGGCGATCGGGATTGCACTGCTGCTCGGTTTCCGATTCAACATCAACTTCGATTCGCCCTATAAGTCGGCCACGATCACCGAATTCTGGCGACGATGGCATATTTCGCTGTCGAGCTGGTTGCGCGACTACCTCTATATTTCGCTCGGCGGCAACCGCAAGGGGAAACTGCGCACGTACTTCAACCTGGTTGTGACAATGCTCATCGGAGGATTGTGGCACGGGGCGGCGTGGCGGTTCGTGTTGTGGGGCGGGCTTCACGGGGTGATGCTTGCCGGACACAAGGCGCTGATGGCTTTCCGCCCCGCCGTTTTCAAGAAAGATGGGGCGAGCATGGGGCGTTGGGGGCGCATTCTGGGTATTTTGATCACGTTCCACCTGGTGTGTTTCTGCTGGATCTTTTTCCGGGCCGAGTCGATATCCGACGCATGGATGCTGCTCGGGCAGATCGGCCGGGTGTTTTCGCCGTCGGTGATTCCGCAATTCTTCGCCGGATACCGGTTGGTGACCGGGTTGATCCTGATCGGGTATTTGCTGCATTTTATGCCGTCGCGGCTTGAGGATTGGGGCAAACGGATGTCGGTGGCGGCGCCGATGGTAGTCAAGGTGCTGGTGCTGGCTTTTATGATCTGGCTTGTGGTCCAGGTCAAGAGCAGCGAGGTGCAGCCGTTTATTTACTTTCAATTTTAAGTGCGTCCCCGGTGCGTCCCCGCACTGGGAAATTCTTTTCTAAGCAAAGTCCCCCCCCAGAAAAACGAAGTTTTTAGCTGAGCTGAGCTCCACTTCGTTCCGGTTCCAGAAAATTTTTAACGACGTTGAACTCGCCCGCTGCTACGCAGCGATCTCGGTTGCGGCGCTTTTTATAAAAAGCGCCAGTCCTCTCAACCGAGGCCGTTGTAACGCAACGGCCAAGTTCACTGACCGGAGCCCGCCGTCGCCCAAAGGGCGTGGGCGGATCAAGCGAAGAGAGGTAACATTAGGCAAATGCGTGGTAGCCTCGCTCCCCGGAGATTTTTATGCCACTTCGATTCCTTAGAGATAAACCATCCTCTGCATAAAAATCTCTTGTGCGAAGGCCAATAAACATAGTGCGGCGGACAAAAGCCCGCCGCACCCATTTTGCTACATCTCTCTTACTTGGGCAAAGCCGTTGCCTTGAGCGTCACCTCGACGTTGCCACGGGTGGCGTTGGAATAGGGGCACACCTGATGGGCCATCTGCACCAGATCGTTGGCCGTGGGTTGGTCGACGCCCTTGATCTCAACATCCATCTCGACCGCCAGTTGAAAACCGCCGGCATCGTTCCGGCCGATGCTTACCCGTGCAGTGACCGACGAGTCGAGGTGCGGCAACTTGCGTTGCAGGGCCACATGGGCCAGCGCGCTGCCGAAACAGGCCGAGTAACCGGCGGCAAACAACAGTTCGGGATTGGCATACTTGCCCGCCGGCCCCCCCATCCCCGCCGGGGGACGCACTTCGAGGTCGATGATGCCGTCCGATGATTTGACGTGTCCGCTTCTGCCGCCTACCGATGTAGCTACGGCTGTGTACAATGCTTCCATAATTTTTTGGGATATAATGATAAAATTTGTCTGACCCGGAAAGAATCAAATAGCGTACCAAGTCGGCCCCGGCAAGAAAAAAGAAAGGAGAGCGAACTCCGGGGCCTTATTTTACCTGGGAAAAAACTCCCTGTGCGGGGACGCACCGACCGGCCGGGACCGTACGAGGTCCCGGCCGGCGAATTGCGGTGCTTTTTTACGAAACAGCCCGCCGGGGTTATTGTGCATCGAATACCATAGTTTGTGCAAATGCGAGGATCGAAACGGTGATCGCAGCGCCCCGGGC
>JAVBLC010000006.1:0-77483 GCA_031553805.1 Rikenellaceae bacterium
TATGCCCGGGTAGAGGTGTATATGAGCAGAGCAATAAAGGAAGAAAACAAATTGATTTTTAACTCTTTATTGGATAAAAAAGCAGAAATAGAAACACAATTCGGAGATGAGTTGATATGGGAAGAATTGCCTGACAAAAAAGCATCAAGAATAAAGTACGAGAAGAGTAATATGGACTATTTTAACAAAGAAAATTGGCCTGAAATGATCGATTTCATGGTTGATGCGATGATCAGGCTGGAGAAAACATTCAAAGAACCCATTAGAAAGTTGCGGCCAAAACTGAAGCCAAGTAATACAGAAGAATAGGTTCTAAATTGAACTGCATGAATTACATGTATTTATCAACAGAATGAGCGATAATCTATACGATACCCCAACGTCTAACAACAAATATCTTGTGCTTGACGACAGGCATGAGGTGCTTAATGTCTACAAGTCGAAATGTTGCCAGTGCCGGTATTATGAAGAGGATGAATTATTTTGCCGTCCGTTTCCGGCAGGAATCCCCGACGAATATCTATCCGGCGACAAAATTCACGACCAAATAGACGAGCGCCAGGTCGGGGATACTGTATTTAGACGGGTAATGAAAGATGAGTTAACCGCAAAGATGCATGCGGAGTTTCTCGGTGATGAAGTTTCGCCGGAAGAGCTTGTCATATGGGAAATTTACGGGGCGGTTGAGCGTGGGACTCCAATAAAGGCAGCACTTGAAAGGCACGGCATCTCCCACGAGGAGTACGAGGCTGGCTACGAACGTTATTTTAATCACAAATAGTCCTACAAAGTGTATTTGATCAGAGCCCACATAAGAAAACAAATAATGGCCATTAAAACAAGCTCAAGAATAGCAGCCAAAAAACTGGCTACCGAAAATGGTTTTGATACTATCCGCTACAAGAAGTCGTGCTTTGGGTATGTGGTATTTTGGGCGAGCAATAAATCGGATAACTACGAGTGCGTGGGTTATCCTACGTTTATCCTTGTAGACAAAGAAAATAAGGCAACGATTGCCTCGCCGGACGAAACTCGTGCGATAATGGATTTTGACTATAAAAAGCTCAAGGGCTGGGATTTATATAATTATTTCATAAACGACCATCCAAACAGAGACTATGCCAGCGTCGTAGCGCTGCTCCCTTGCGCCTGCCTCCACGATATTGATAAGGCGGCAGCCATACTTGAGCGTACTATAAAAGATAGGCGGCGGCTCGTTGCCATCTATCCCGGGGAGGGCGAGGTTGCGACTCCGGATATGGAATATGTAGGTGGGATTATGGACGGCGGTCTATATATCAAATAAGATGGCTAATCTAAAATGCCTCTTCCCAAGTTTTCGCACTTAATAGTTTTTGCAGATTTGTGTACCTTGGGCCTTGCATCATTCCTTGCCTTGCACCGATAAAACGTATAGGCTGTTCCAGTTTAATGGCTTTCCCCTTAAAGTTAAGTTTATATTTAGCCCCATCGCCATATGCTTCAATCGAGTCAACTTCAGCATAATAGGTTATGGCCGAGACAGGGGATGTCTGATAAGCTGCTATGTATTTAATCTCATTCAGTTTCCCGCCACTGATTCTGATAGCATACCAACAGTCTTGGTTTAAGAATGCCTCCACAAATCCACCTTCATTCGCGGGAACTACTATGGTATCTTGATTGGTCGATTTCTGTATTATAATAGATTTATGGGAATTATCGACATCAATTACTTTTGGTTTATCAAAGATTTTGATCTCAACCAAAGGCAGGATGCTCAAAATTTCATATAGAAATTCTTTTGTATCTGCTTTTTCAGATTCTGTTAATACAGGTTCTGTTGGAGTTGCGGAATTATCAAGAATACAACGATTTCTTTCTTGTGCAAGATTGATTAAAGCGTACTCAAGCCACGTTATGTGTCCCCTGTTGAGGCCATTATTACTGGATACGAATATTACTAATTTTTCCCAGAATGGTTTCTCCTTGTAATGCGATTCAATTCGCTTTCTTATACCATCTCCCTGCCCTATATAAATCTTGGGCAAATCAGAATTCTCATCATAACCTATTAGGATATAAATACCTGCCTGGTCAAATTCTTTTCTATTTTTATGAGAATTCCAATCGTCTCTTGACATTTCAACGCCGACTCCGGTCCAATTCATTTTCTCAATGACCTTAATAGAATTGGGATTCCCGTTAGGCATATAAAGCTTGATGGAGTATGGTCTATTGCTCATTTAAATAACGTTTATTTTACTAACAAGATATGTACAATGATTTTCTCTGACAAAGTTAACAAAGATTTGAGAAATAGGGAGTATGCCATCAGATGACACTACTTACACAGAACCTATTTGTCTGTAATTAAGCCGTAAATGTTATTATCAGATTGGGGCAGTGGACTATTATCAGTATCCCAGTACATACGATTAAACCAACTAAACTCATTAGCACCGCCTCCGGCTTTGTCCGCAAGCCGCTCAAACAACTCGTATAGCCAAACTTTGAACATTTCCTCTTTGTCTACGGGGGGCTTAAGGGCGAATTCCCAGTCGCCTTTGAGTGAAGACGGGATTTGCCAGGCGGCCAGCGAGTAATCCCCCTTATTGAACTTTTCCTCAAAAAGCGACTCATACCCCCAGAAGTTGTGAGCAGTATTTTGCTTTTCTTTATCGAACGGGTTTTCAGGCTCCCCTTTGTAGTATCGGTATATTTTGTAATCTTTCATTGTGTGTGCAGTCCTTCCAGGTACAATTACGCCATCAAGTTAGTGATTTTCCAGATATACGGGTATCTTTGTTAACCCATCCTGAATCTCTCAGAATCCGATAGGTGAATAGTTATGAGATTTCTCTTTGGGAAAGAGTAAAAATATTTACCAAAAAACAAGACTTCGCGAAGATTGTGGCCAAAATGTGCCCACGGAGACAAAAGAAAAATCGCTTAATCGTTGACTAACAACTGATTAAGCGATTTTTGCTGTGCCCAGAACAGGAGTCGAACCTGCACGTTGTCACCAACACTCGCCCCTGAAACGAGCGCGTCTACCAATTTCGCCATCTGGGCTGGTGTGCGTTTGGCGGGGACAAAGATAATGCTTTTTTTTATTTTTCACCTTTTTTCCGATAAAATTTCCGGAAAGGGGAGGAGTTGGACGAACAGACCGGAAAGATCAGTTCGTTTTCAGGTTCGGGTACAGGCCGAAAACCGCGGTGGCGTCAGACGAGTTCGTCGAGGCAACGGCTGACGATCGTGCAAATTTCGTCGATCTCTTCGTCCGTGACGGTCAGCGGCGGAGCGATCCGGAACGCTGTGTCGCAGAACAGGAAAAAGTCGGGCAGCAGCCCCTGGTCGATGAACTTCTGCATGGCCCGCACGGTCAGATCGGGATCGCCTAACTCGACGGCCATCATCAGTCCCGCCCGCCGGATTTCTTTAATCAGCCGGTGTTCCGAAAGTTGCCGGACAATCCGGTCGGATTTCGCTTCGACCTGCTGGACCAAGCCGCTTGTTTCGAGGAATTCCAACGCAGCCAGGCCGGCGGCACAACACACCGGATGGCCGCCGAACGTAGTGATGTGGCCCAGCGGCGGATCGTTCCGCAGGCAGGACATCACACGACCCGAAGCGGCGAATCCCCCGAGGGGCATCCCGCCACCCATCGCCTTGGCCATCACCAGAATATCCGGCGTCACTCCGAAGCGTTGGCAGGCAAACAGGCACCCCGTGCGTCCGAAGCCGGTCTGGATTTCATCGAAGATCAGCGGCGCGCCCACTTCGGTGCATCGTGCCCGGAGCGCTTCGAGAAATCCGGGGGCGGGCAGGCGGATGCCTCCCTCGCCTTGCACGGGTTCGATCAGTACGGCGGCTGTGCGCGAAGTGATTTTTTCGAGATCAGGCAAGTGGTTGAACTCAAGTTGCCGGGTATCGGGCAGCAACGGCCGGAAAGCGTTTTTGAACGCTTCGCCCCCCATCATGCTCAGCGACCCGTGGGTGCTGCCGTGGTAAGCGTTGCGGAATGAGATGAGCTCAGTGCGGCCGGTATGGCGCTTGGCCAGTTTCAGTGCGCCTTCGACCGCTTCGCTCCCCGAATTGACAAAGTAGACCGCATCGAGCGGCGCGGGCAGGTGCGAGGTGATCTTTTGTGCAAAAAGCACCTGGGGCGACTGCACGATCTCGCCGTAGACCATCAGGTGCATATGCTCGCGGGCCTGGCGGCACACGGCTTCGACCACCGCCCGATTGCCGTGGCCCACGTTGCTCACCGACACCCCCGAGATGAGGTCGATATAGCGTTTTCCGTCCGGGCTATATAAATAGATGCCTTCGGCGCGGGCGATTTCGATCGCCATCGGGTTGTCCGACGTTTGTCCGACGTGCTGTAAAAAAAGTTGCCGCAGAGTTTCCATAAGCGAGGTCAGGGAATCGATGAAAAACGGCTCATGATGCCTTTCGGATCGCGTACCGACGAGAGCATCCACCGGTAGAGGATTTCCGCTTTTTCGTCGTCGGCGAGTTGCCACTCGACATCCGAGTTGCGTATCCGTTGGGTGAGTTGGTGCAGGATGATCGCGGCGCAGACCGAAATGTTGAGGCTCTCGACGAACCCCACCATCGGTACCCGCAGGAATTCGTCGGCCGAGGCGATCACTTCGTCCGAAATGCCGGCGTGTTCGGTGCCGAAGAAGAGAGCAAAGGGGCCGCGGGCGACGTCGAACGTTTCGGGCGTCGAGTCGTCGCGGTGGGGTGTGGTGGCGACGATACGGTAGCCTTGGCCTTTCAGCCGGCCGATCAGTTCGCTGGTCGGGTTTTCGAAATGGTGTTTGCTGTAGCGGTGGATGTCGACCCACTTGTCGGTGCCGCGCACGATGTGGAGGTTGGGCGAAAAGCGGGTGAGGGTTTCGATCGCGTGGATTTCCTGCACCCCGAACGCCTCGCAACTGCGCACCACCGCGCTCGCGTTCTGCGGGTGGAATGTGTTCTCCATACACACGGTCACGTAACGGGTGCGGTTCTCGAGGCATTTTCGTAATGCATCGTAACGCTCCCGGGTCATAAACTCAGCAAGGTATTCGATTTTTTGCGTCAATAGCGGATCCATTGACGGTAAAGATAATCATTTTCCGGGAAACAGGATCGATGAGTCACCGTAACTCAGGAAACGAAAGCCGTTTGCGAGGGCGTAATCGTAGATCCGCTGCCAGCCCTCGCCCACGAGGGCGGCAATGAGCAACAGCAGCGTGCTTTGCGGCTGGTGAAAATTAGTGACCAGGGCCGACACCACGCGGAACGTGTAGCCGCGGGGAGCGATCATGATACGGGTCGATGCTTTTAGCACGTCGAGCCCGCGTTCCTCCATCCAGGTACGCAGGGCGGCAAGCCCTTCGCTGCCGGTGATTACGGGCGGGATGTCGTAGGCTTCCCATTGGCCGACGGGGGTTTGGGGCGATGCGTCGCCTGTGGTCAACACCCGATAGCCCAGTACGGCCAACGATTCGAGCGTGCGGACAGAGGTTGTGCCAACGGCAATAATGTGCCCCGATTTCTCGATAAGTTGCGAAAGCGTGCTGAGCCCTATCGAAAAGTGTTCGGTGTGCATCGGGTGTTGGGTGGCGTCGTCGGCCTTGACCGGCAGGAAGGTGCCGGCGCCCACGTGGAGGGTGACCTCGGCTGTGGCCATGCCCCCGGCCCGCAGGCGGTCGATCAGCGCGGGAGTAAAGTGCAGCCCGGCCGTCGGGGCGGCCACCGAACCCTCCCAGCGCGAGTAGACGGTCTGGTAACGTTCATTGTCCGACATTTCGCTTTCGCGGCGCAGGTAGGGAGGGATGGGAATCGTTCCCAATAGTTCCAACAACTGTCCGAAAGTGAGGTCGGCCGTCCACGTGAAACAGATCAGCGGGTCGCTTTTTTCTCCCTCGCCGCCCTCGCCTGGGGCCGTTCCCGCCCGCTCGGCGATCAGGAGGTATTCGCCGCCGTCATGTGGAAACGGGATTTGCAGCGGGCCGTCTTTCCACTTTTTCAGGTTTCCGACGATGCATTGCCATACGCAGCTGCCTTTTTGCGAAAACGCCCGTTCGTAGTCGGCCGGGTCGTGGGGTTCGAGGCAAAAAATTTCGATCCGTGCGCCTGTCGCTTTGAAAAATTGCAGCCGGGCACGGACCACTTTCGTATTATTGAATACGAGTAACGAATCGGAGGGGATCACTTCGCCGATCTCCCGAAAAATTTTTTCAGCGATTTCGCCGTTGCGGTAGACCAGCAGTTTCGACGCGTCGCGTTCCGGCAGCGGGAATTTGGCGATCCGCTCTTCGGGCAGGTCGTAGCGGTAGCGGCGGATGTCGATAGGTTCCATTACAACAGGGGCAACAGGTTGTGGAACAGGATAGAGACAATCATCAGCGCATAGACCAAATTCGGAAACAAGCCGGAATGGGTGCCGAACCAGGCCGGGGTAAAGATTGCGAGCGGCATGGCCAGTAGCGGCATCATCGCGCTGCTGCGGCACGGAAGCACGGCCACCATCGCCACAGCGGCCACGGTTGCCCAAAGCATGACGAGGTAGGCTTTCTGGGTGCGTTGCCGCATTCCCTTGCGGCGTTTGATCCAGGTGCCCAACGACAGCAGCAGGGCTATGCCAAAAAGCACCGGTGCAACCAGCGCCAAGGGTTCCATCGGCGGAAAACCGTCGGGCGAAGCGGGCTCCACCAGCAACGCGGCCCCTTGTCGGACGACCATCGAAGAATCGTTACCCAGCGCCCAGAATACATACGAGCAGAGGAAAACCGGCAAGAGCAGCCCCACCAGCGAAACCACCCACTCACGCGAGTCGCGCCCCAGCGCGATCAGCCCGATCAGGATCGCCGGCACGAAAAAAATGGCCGGAGGAAAAAGCAATACTGCGGTCCCGATGGCTACCGAAGCGTTGAAAAAGTAGCCGTACATCCCCTCCTTGTGATAGGAAAAAATCACCGTGTCGAACGCGTAAATGCACAGGAACGACACGAAGAGCGTCAGCGGCGCGCTGTTGTCGGCCGGCCAGGCCCACCCCAGGCTGATGATCAGGTAGAGGATCGACGGCATGTAGTTCCGTTCGCGGTACATCAGGTTGCGCGAGGCGATGCGCACCACGAGCGTTGCGTTGACAAGCGCCAGCGCAAAAACGAGCGCCATCCGCAGTCCCGCCTGTTCGGTCGGGATGCGTAGACCCTCGGCCAGCACCGAACGCCCGGCTTCGGCCCCGGTTCCCGAGAAACTCGCCCCCCACGCAAAAAGCGCGAACAGCGCCGCAAAACCGACGAAGGTTTGCAGCAGGCGCAGGCGGGAATGGTCTATGCTCATCGGGATATGCGGGTTTCGTGATTTATAAAAAATCCCCCGGGGTAGGCCCGGGGGAGATGTGATGTCGTCGGTTACCGGGCGGCGAGGTCTTCCCCGATATCGGTCCGAAAGTATTTTCCGTCGTAGGCAATGCCTTCGATCGCTTGGAACGATCGTCCGGCGGCTTCCCGGATCGTGTCGCCGAACGAGGTGACGGCCAGCACACGGCCCCCGGCGGTGACCACGTCGCGGCCCTTGAGGGCGGTTCCGGCGTGGAACACGAGGCTTTCGGTCGGATTGTCCAGCCCCGTTATCGGAAACCCTTTGGGGTAGTCGCCCGGGTATCCCTCCGAAACGCAGACCACCGTGACGGCTGTTTCGGGTTTGATAACCAGCTCTTTTTCGTTCAGGCTGGCGTGGACGATGCCTTCAAACAGGTCGATCAGGTCGCTCTCGATGCGGGGCAGCACCACCTCGGTTTCGGGGTCGCCCATCCTGACGTTGTATTCGATCACTTTCGGCTCGCCGTCGCAGTTCATCAAGCCGATGAAAATGAAGCCGTTGTAAGTGATCTTTTCGTTCCTCAGGCCGGCAATAGTCTGTTCGACGATCCGTGTGCGCACCTTATTCATAAAAACTTCGTCGACGAACGGAACCGGCGAAACAGCGCCCATCCCGCCCGTGTTGGGGCCGGTGTCGCCCACCCCGATGCGTTTGTAGTCCTTCGCTTCGGGCAGGATCTTATAGGATTTGCCGTCGGTGGCCACGAAGACCGATACCTCGATGCCCGACAGGTGTTCTTCGATCACCACTTTCTGGCTCGCGGCCCCGAATTTGCCCGAAAGCATCGTTTCGAGTTCGCGCTTGGCCTCTTCGAGGTCGCTGATGATCAGCACGCCCTTGCCTGCGGCCAGGCCGTCGGCCTTAAGCACATAGGGCGGGGCCAGGGTTTCCAGAAACGCCTGCCCGTCGGCGAGGGTCGCCTTCGAGAAACTTTTGTAGGCCGCTGTCGGGATGTTGTTGCGCACCATGAATTCTTTTGCAAAATCCTTGCTCCCTTCCAGGCGCGCGCCTTCCTGCGAGGGTCCTACGACCGGCACGTGGCGAATCTGGTCGTCGTTCTGGAAATAGTCGAAAATGCCTTTCACCAGCGGCTCTTCGGGACCCACGACCACCAGATTGATGTTGTTCTGCAGCACGAACTGCTTGACCGCCGCGAAGTTATTCGGGTTAAGGTCGACGTTGATCCCGTGGGCACGGGTACCCGCGTTACCGGGTGCGACGTATAATTTGGCCAGGCGGCTGCTTTGGGCGATTTTCCAGGCGAAAGCGTGCTCGCGTCCGCCCGATCCCAGCAGCAGTACGTTGACTGACTTCGGTAATTTCATAGATTGAGGATGGTGTTCGATTCGTAAAAACTAAAGTACAAAAGTACGAAAAATTCAGATCGGTTTTGCTCTTTCAACGTAATTATATATTACTTGCCAAAAAAGGTTTGAGCAGCAGGTTGAGTTTTTCGTGCTCGACCAGAAAACCGTCGTGGCCGAACTCCGAGTCGATCAGGTGGATCTCTGCGTCCGGAATGTGGCGGAAGAGGAAGATCTGCTCCGTGACCGGGAAAATGATGTCGGTCGAGATGCCGATCACCATCGTTTTGGCTTGGATCATCGCCAGCCCGTGCTCGATCCCCCCTCGGAAACGGCCCACGTTGTGCGAGTCGAAGGTTTGTGTGAGGCGGTAATAGGAGTAGGCGTTGAACCGGCGGCAGAGTTTTTCGCCCTGGTATTGCTGGTAGGTGGCGGCGCGGAAGCCGACCAGTTTATACATGTTGTCGTTTTCCTGTTGCGTGGCGTTGTAGGCGAGCGAACCGCGGTAGCTCAGCAGGCCGAGCGAACGCGACACGCGCATCCCCTTTTTGCCCGCTTCGGGGTCGTCGGCGCCGTAGCTGCCGTCGGCCTCGATCGCCATCCGCTGCGACTCGTTGAACGCGATCGCCCACGGCTGGCTGCGCGAGGCGGTGGCGATCAGCACCAGCCGTTCGACGAACTCGGGTTGCATAATGGCCCACTCCATCGCCTGGAAGCCGCCGATCGAGCTGCCGATGAGCGCCCGCAATTTTGTGACGCCGAGGTGTTCGGCCAACAGCATATGGGCACGCACAATGTCGCGCACGGTGATGAACGGGAAGCGGTTGTAATAAGGTTCGCCCGTGGCGGGGTCGGTGCTCAACGGCCCGGTTGAGCCGTAGTGCGAGCCGATAATGTTGGCGCAAACTGTAAAATAGCGGTTCGGGTCGAGGAATTTTCCGGGTTCGACCGTGTGGGGCCACCAGTCGGCCACATCGGAGTTGGCCGTCAGCGCATGGCACACCCACACCACGTTATCGCCCGCCGCCCGCCGCTTGCCAAAGGTGTTGTAGGCAATCGTCAGGCCGTGGAGCGTTTCGCCGTTCTCCAGGGTGAAGGGTTTTTCGGAATGAAAATATTTAACAGCCATAAGTTGTCGTCTGCGGTCGGCCCCTCCGTTCGTCCGGGGGCGATAATTCCCGGCGAAAGAGAAAAATCTCCCCCGCTTCGTTCCTCCAAAAGTAGAAAAAGAATTGGAACTTTTCGAAAGAGGGAGGTAAAAATAGGGCGATGGGGACGATCGACCACCGGTCGATCGGTTTTTTCTGTGCTGATAACCAGGATTATGTCGCCGCTCTACCGAAAAATATTGAACCGGGCCAGGATGCGGTTTTTGCGCGGGATCATGGCGAATTCGATCAACAGCAGCGCCAGCGCTCCCCACAGCAGGTAGGGAAACTGGTCGTTGAAATCGGAAAAGTTGAGCGCGGTCGCTTTTTTCTTCTCCATCTGGTCGATCTCGGCGACGATTTCTTGCAGCCCTACGCTTTGGTTCGAAGCGCGGATGTAGGCCCCTCCGGAGGTGATGGCGATCTCTTCGAGCGTTTTTTCGTCGAGTTTGCTCACCACCAGGTTGCCCTCCTCGTCGTGGAGCATCTGGCCGCCGATGCGCAGCGGGGCGCCTTCGGGGGTACCCATTCCGATCGTGTAGATGCGGATGCCCGCTTCCGTGGCGCGTTGGGCGGCAGCCATGGCGTCGTCCTCGTGGTTTTCACCGTCGGAAATGACGATCAGCGCACGGCTCCCCTCGGTGCCGGGCGAGAACGAAGCCGCCGCCAGGTCGATCGCCGCCCCGAGGGCCGTCCCCTGGTGCGACACCATGGTGGGCGAGAGGTTCTTGACGAAGTTGCGGGCCGTGGTGTAATCGGCCGTCAGAGGGAGTTGCACGTAAGCCTTTCCGGCGAAAACCACCAACCCGATGCGGTCTTTGGTCATCTGGCCCAGCAGCCGGGTGATGGCGTATTTCGCCTGCTCCAACCGGTTGGGCGAGAAATCTTCGGCCAGCATACTGTTCGACACGTCGACCGCGAGGATGATCTCGGCCGCCTGCGACGTGCTTTCGCGGAGCTTCGACCCGAACTGCGGACGCGCCAGCGCTACAACGACCAGTCCCAGGGCGACGGCCAGCAGGATGAACTTGTTGCGCACACGCCGGGGCGACGCCTCGGGCATCAGCGGTCTGAGGGTCGCCGGGTTGCCGAACCGCGCCAGGCGCCGCCGCACCCCGATCCGTACCAGCACGAAGATCGCCGCCAGCAGCGGGATTGCGGCCAGGAACAACAGGTATTCGGGAGATTCAAACCGGAACATCGCTTACGGAATTTGTCGCAAATAAAAGTTTTTCAGCAAGAACTCCATCAGGAGTAATAACGCTGCAGCCAGGGCAAAAATCAAAAAGCGTTCGTGGTATAGCGTCACGTCGTCGACCTCGATCTTGCTCTTTTCAAGCTCGTTGATGCGGTCGTATATCTCTTTGAGTTTCTCTTTGTCGGTGGCCCGGAAATATTCGCCGCCAGTCATCGTGGCAATCTGGCTGAGGGTTTCTTCGTCGATCTCGACCTTGGCCATCACGAAGGTGAGGGCGCCCCAGGGGTCGATGGCGGGCGAGGGAGCGGTGCCGCGTGTGCCGACACCGATCGTGTAGACGCGGATGCCGAGCGTTTGTGCAATTTCAGCCGCCGTCAGCGGAGTGATCTGGCCCCGGTTGTTGACCCCGTCGGTGAGCAGGATCACCACCTTGCTCGCCGCCTGGCTCTCCTGCAGGCGATTGATCGCGGTGGCCAGGCCGTTGCCGATGGCGGTGCCGTCTTCGACCATGCCGCTGTGGACGTTGGCCAGCAGGCCGAGTAACGTTGCCCGGTCGGTCGTCAACGGGCATTGCGTAAAACTTTCGGCGGCAAAGACCACCAGGCCCATGCGGTCGTTGGGACGGTTGGCGATAAAGTCGCGCGACACCTCTTTGGCAGCCTCCAGACGGTCGGGAGTGAAGTCGCGCGTCCACATACTGGTCGAGATGTCAAGGGCGATCACCAGGTCGATCCCTTCGGTGGTCGAGGTCTGGTTCGATTCGCTCGTCTGCGGGCGGGCCAGCGCCACGATGATCGCCGCCACGGCCAGTCCCCGCAGGACGGCCGGCAGGTGGCGCAGCGACCGTTTCGCCCCGCGGCGCACCCCGGCCAGGCTTGCCGTGGTGGACACGCGGATCGTCGCCCCGCCCTGCCGCGTGCGGAAGACGTAATAGCCTGCCATCGGCACGAGGATGGTCAGCAGCCACAGCAGTTCGGGATGGGCGAATCGTTCGATATACATAGTCGGTTACCAGTTTTTACCCGAACGCACGGGCGAGGCTACGCGTTGCGAGTCGACCCGTTCGCGGGTGCGGTCTTCGTTGTTCTGGATCGCGTTGAGCAGTTGTTGCGCCTCTTCGGGACTCATCCGGGGTTCGGGTTTCTGCTGCTGGTCCTGCGGTTTTTGTTCCTGGTCCTGCGGTTGCTGATCCGGTTTTTGTTGTTGGTTTTGATTTTGGTTCTGATCGTCGGGGTTTTTGTCCTTTTCGAGCAGTTTTTTGGTGTAGGCGAGGTTGAATTTCGCCTCCTGGTCGTCGGGATTGGCCCGCAGCGAGTTTTTGTAGGCTTCGAGGGCTTCTTCCAACTTCCGCTGTTTGAAAAGCGCGTTGCCCTGATTATAAAAAGCCTTTGCCTGGAGTTCGGGGTTGTCGGCCAACGCCTGGGCCAACTGGCCGAACTGTTGGGCGGCTTCGTCGTATTGCTCCTGTTTGTAGATAGCGTCCGTCAAGTTGAAGCTGGCTTCGTAGGACCACGGTGCTTTTTCAAGGGCACGCCGGTAACTGACATCGGCCGCCGGGTAATCGCCCTGCTGAAACGCCTCGTTGCCCCGGCGGATGAAGCGGCGCTCGGGCAACGCCTGGGCATCGGCCGTTTGCGCTGCGCTCAAACCTGCGAACAGGGTTAGAACGGTAAGGATTAGTCGGTTACGCATCGCCCTCCTCCTTCCTCTCCGCAGGTTCTTCTGCAACGGCGGCAGGTTTGGTTTCCTCGATGAAGTAATAGGCGTCGTGGTACGACATTTCGTTGTCCTCGGGGCTGGGGATGTACTTGGCGAACTTGACGTAATCGGCCGTCGAGAGCAGGCGCGAAAGTTGGGTGAGGATGCGTTTGTTGGTGATGCGCGCCTCCATTTCAGTACGGATCTCGTCCGAGATCATCGCCGGGGCGTCTATCCCGTAACGCTCTTCGATGTAGGTGCGCACGATGTCGGTCAGGCGGGTGTAATAGAGTTTGTGGCGGTTGTTCTGCCACAGCTTTTCGGCTTCGAGGCGTTCGAGCTCGTGGATGGCGCGCAGGTGGGCCGGCTCGGTTGGACGCAATGCTGTCCGTTCGCCCCGGCGGCGGCGCTGGCGGCTCCTGACGATGGCGTAAGCGATCGCAAAAAGCAATTGCAACATGAAAAAGCCGAAGATCAGGTACCCCCCGAACTCGGCGAATTTTACCGGTGCGCGCAACGGCGCCTTGATGTCATAAATGGTCTGCGTGAGCGTGTCGATCGGGAAGGTGGTCACCATAAACGACAGCGAGTCGACCGAACGCAGCGTGTCGATCACGTTCTTGTCGGCATAGAGTACCGGGAAACGGCCGATCGAATAAAGCCCCTCCTCGAAAGTGGTCAGCGTCCACGTTTTGCGGATCGTTACCCGGCGGCCGTCGCGGGCGAGAGTGTCGACGGGCGACTCGCTCACGATCTCGATGTCTTTGGCGATGGTGCCTTCGTAGCCGGGAAATTCGACCACCTGCACCAGATCTTTTTCGACCTCGACCTCGATCCGGAACCGGTCGCCGATGGCCATGCTGTCCGGCACGACCCGCGCCCGCACCACGGGCACGGACGGATTCTGGGCCTGCACCGCCGGGGCGGCGAGCAGGACGAGGGCGGTCAGGATGAGGATCAGTCGCTTGCGCATCGTTCTATCGTTTCGAAAAAAGTTTCAGCAATGCTTTTACATAGTCGTCGCCGGTGGATACCATCACGTTGTCGACACGGCTGCGGTTGAGGGTTTTGTCGATCAACCGGTTCGACGAGTTCCACCACGCAGCCCACGCCTGGCGGGTGCGCGACGACGAGGTGTCGGTCCACACCTTGCGGCCCGTTTCACCGTCCAGCAGTTCGACGATGCCCACATCGGGCAGTTCTTCCTCACGCGGGTCGTAGATGCGGATGCCCACCAGGTCGTGCTTGCGCGAGGCGATTTTCAGGGCGTCTTCGAAGTGAGCTTTCTGATCGTCAACGTCTAAAAAATCCGAAAGGATGAACGACGTGCAGTGCTTTTTGCTCACATTGGTCAGGAAGCGCAGGGCCCCGCCCAGGTCGGTGCCGCTGTTTTCGGGCTGGAATTCCAGCAGTTGGCGGATGATCGCCAGGATATGTTGCCGCCCTTTTTTCGGCGGGATGAATTTTTCGATCTTGTCGCTGAAAAAGATGCAACCGATCTTGTCGTTGTTCTGCGACGCCGAAAAGGCCAGCACGGCGGCGATCTCGGTGATCACTTCCTGCTTGAGCCGGTCGGTGGTGCCGAAAAAGCGCGAACCGCTGACGTCGATCAGCAGCATCAGGGTCAGTTCGCGTTCCTCTTCGTAGATCTTGATGTAGGGGGTGCGGTTGCGGGCGGTGACGTTCCAGTCGATGTCGCGCACGTCGTCGCCGATGCGGTATTCGCGCACCTCGCTGAAGGCCATCCCGCGACCCTTGAACGCGCTGTGGTACTTCCCGGCGAAGATCTCCTTGCTCAACCCGCGGGTCTTGATCTCGATCTTCCGGACGCGCTTCAGTATGTCCGCACTATCTGTCATTTTCGTCACTTCTTTTTTCCCAATTCCTGCACGAATTTTTCGCTTTTCGAGAATTCGCCGCCCATCAGCATCACGAACAGCGCCCCGTCGGCCCCAGTGCCGTAGATGATTATGTCTTTGACCTTATTGCCGGCGATCGAGTGGCCATAAGCCTTGACCGTGCTGCCGTCCTCCGACCTTTCGGCCAACAGGGTACAACCCGCTACCACTGTCCGGAAATCGCGTTCGAGAACTGCCGCCATTCCTGCCGCCAATTTGGATGGCTCTTTAACGGCCAGCACCTTAACTGAAACCAGTCCTTCTGGTATGTCATTGTTTGCCAACCGGGCCGTGGCCAACATCAGTTTGCCTACGCTTTTCGACTCGATGCCCGCCTTTTTCGAATAGACGCTGTAGAGATCGTCGAACGTCTTGACCTGGGCTCCGGCGGCCAGCGGCAACAGTAGCAGCAAGGCCGCCGCCAGTATGCGGATCGCGCGTCCCATCCTTTAAGGTACTTCGACCGTGTTGAGGATCTCGGTGATGATCTCTTCCGAGGTGACGTTTTCCGCCTCGGCCTCGTAGGTGAGCCCGATGCGGTGGCGCAGCACGTCGTGGCAGATGGCCCGCACGTCTTCGGGGATCACATAGCCGCGCCGCTTGATGAAGGCGTAGCTCTTGGCCGCCTTGGCCAGCGAAATGCTGGCGCGGGGCGAACCGCCGTAGCTGATCATGTCTTTCAGTTTCGACAGGTCGTATTCTTCGGGTTCGCGCGTGGCGAAAACGATGTTCAGGATATAGCGTTCGATCTTTTCGTCCATATAGACCTCTTCGACCACGTTGCGGGCTTTGACGATCGATTCGGGCGAAACGACTTTGTTCGCTTTCGGGAATTGGTTGCCGAGCATATTCATGCGGATGATGGCGCGTTCCTCCTCCTTTTTCGGGTAGGTGATCTTCGCCTTGAGCATAAAACGGTCGACCTGGGCTTCGGGCAAGGGGTAGGTCCCTTCCTGTTCCAGCGGGTTCTGCGTGGCCAGCACCAGGAATGGCTGGGGCAGGGGATAAGTCGTGTCGCCGAGGGTCACCTGGCGCTCCTGCATCGCTTCCAAGAGCGCACTTTGCACTTTGGCCGGCGAGCGGTTGATTTCATCGGCCAGCACGAAGTTGGCGAAGATCGGTCCCTTTTTGACCGAGAACTCTTCGGTCTTCTGGCTGTAGATCAGCGTACCCAGCAGGTCGGCGGGCAGCAGGTCGGGGGTGAACTGGATGCGGCTGAAACGGGCGTCGACGGCTTGGGCCAGTGTGGTGATGGCCAGGGTCTTTGCCAACCCCGGAACTCCTTCCAGCAGGATGTGGCCGTTGGACAACAGGCCGATCAGCAGGCTGTCGACCAGGTGTTTCTGGCCCACGATCACCTTGCCCATCTCCATCGAAAGCAGGTCGACGAAAGCGCTCTCGCGCTCGATCCGCTCGTTCAATTCTTTGATATTCACCGCTTCGCTCATAGGATTGAGTGTTTAAGTATGTACGTATGTTTACTATGTTATCGTTAACGGAATTCCCACAAAAATATTGCAAAATACGGAAAAAATCAATTCGGCCCGCAACTTGTTCCTCATCCCTGAAAAAATCCCTACTTTTGTGGCTCAACACAAGGACACTATGGCCGATAACGACTGGAAAAGCCGATTGGGCGTCGTCTACTCGACAAACGCCGATTTCAAATATGAGAACGAACGGGCGTCGTCGCAAAAGACGCTGCCCGTACAACAGCAGAACCTAAAGGTATGGCTCGACCGCAAGCACCGCGGAGGAAAGACCGTGACGCTGATTACCGGTTTTGCCGGGAGCGACGACGACTTGAAAGAACTGGCGCGCGAACTCAAATCGAAATGCGGCGTGGGCGGCGCGGCCAAGGACGGAGAAATCCTGATCCAGGGCGATTTCCGCGACCGCGTGCTCGACCTGCTGCTCAAAGCGGGCTACAAAGCTAAAAAGGCCGGAGGATGATGGGGCGAGGCGGCGTGAAATATCTTTTTATATTGTTGGCTTGTTGGGCGTTGGCCGCAACGGGCCATGCCCAGTACTACGACCAGGGGGTCGACCCGGCGTCGGTACGTTGGCGCCAGATCAAGGACCCGGGTTACCGGCTGATCTTTCCGGCGGGCTATGAACACCACGCCCTGCGCGTGGCTTCGATCATCGACACCTTGGGCAAAGAAGTGGGCTTCGGCCTGTCGATGCCGCCGGCACGACTGCCGTTTATCATGCACGCCTATGACCTCAATTCGAACGGCGAGGTGGTCTGGGCCCCGAAGCGGGTCGAACTGACCGTCACGCCTGAGCGGTCGACTTACGCCTGGCCGTGGTTGGAGCAGTTGACCACCCATGAATACCGCCACGTAGTGCAGATGAGCAACTTGCGCCAGGGTACGCTGAAATACGCCAGTTGGGTGTTCGGCCAGCAGATCATCGGCGCCGGGGCGGGCCTGCTGCCGAAATGGTTCCTCGAGGGCGACGCCGTGCACACCGAAACCCGCCTGGCCGCTTTCGGCCGCGCGTTGCAACCGTCCTACACGATCGAATACCGGGCGATGCTCGAACACGAGGGGGTCGACCAGTGGAATATCGATAAATGGTATTGCGGCTCGTTCCGCGACTATATTCCCGACTGGTACGCCCAGGGCTACCAGATGGTCGACTACTCCTACCGCCGTTTCGGGCAGTCGTTTTGGGACGACGTGACCCGTTTCACGGCCTATTATCCTTTCCTGATCGTGCCCAAGGCGATCGCGATGCAACGTTATTACAAAACCTCGTCGTCGAACCTGATGCGCGAGTCGTTCGGCGAGTTGCAGGACTATTGGCGGTCGTTGCCCAAGGTCGAGAACAGCGCCGGATTCGTCGGGTCGCCGGCGACGGCCTATACGAAATATGCCTACCCGGTGCGGGTCGACGACGACGCGGTGGTGGCTTTCAAGACCGACTTCGACCGGGCGACGCGTCTGGTGGCGGTCAACCTGCGCCACAACGAAGAACGGGTGTTGGCCTACACGGGCAACGTCACCTCGCGTCCGGCCGTCGATACTGAGAATGGCCGCATCTTCTGGACCGAAGGGCGGTCGAGCACGTTCTGGGAACGCGAAAACTTTTCGGTCGTGCGCACCATCGCCCTCCAACGGCTGTCAAAAAACGGGACGTACAAAGTCCGGACGATCGACACCGGCGACGATCGCAACCTATTCTACATCACGATCATCCCGCGCACGCCTCATCAGCAGGAACTCTACTTAGCCCTTGCCTACGACCCGGCGGGAATCTATTCGCTGAAGAAATTCGATGCGGCTTTCGAGTTGGATCGCACCATTCCCCTGCCCGAAGACCGGACCTATCACGGCATGGCGTGGGACGACTCGACAAAAACCCTCGCCCTGATTACCCTTACGGCCGATGGAATGGCGATCGAACAATGGGACGAGGTGACACAAACTTTACACCCGATCACTCGCCCGTCGTTCGTGACGATCAACAACCTGACGGCCGGCGGCGGCAAACTCTTTTTCAACTCCATCGCTTCGGGGAAGGATGAAACACATCTGTTGGACCTGGCCGAAAAGAAAGAATACCGCGTCACGACCTCGAAATTCGGGTCGATCCAACCATCGTATTCCGACCTGAACGGCGAGGAGGTGTTCCAGTTGACTTACCGCCGCGACGGATACTTCGTTTCGCGGCAGGCGCTCGATCGCGATTCGCTCACGGAAGTGCCTTACAGCCGCTTGCCGGTCAACCTGCTCAATCCCGAGCATCCGGAGTGGGATACGCTGAACATTCGATCGGCGATCCGCTTTGCCGAACAACCGGCCGCCCCCAAAAAATCGAAGCGCTACAGCCAGTGGGGCCACCTGTTCAACATCCACAGTTGGGCGCCTTTTGCCTTCGACCCTTTCGAACTGACCAACGACCGCAATCTCGACCTCAATTTCGGGGCGACCGTCATCAGCCAGAACGTGCTGGGCAGCGCGATGGGCTTTCTGAGTTACGGGCGGGTCGACGGCGAAAACCTGTATAAAGGCCAGTTCGGCTACTACGGCCTGGCGCCGAAAATCGAAGTGGGCTTCGAATACGGCGGCGGCAGCCGCTCGGTGCTGATCCCGGGCAGCGTCGACCCCGACGACACCCCGGAACCCGAAAATGCAGGCGACGATTACCTGTCGCTGTCGGCCGACCTGTCGCTGCCCATTAACCTCTCGCGCGGGCGGCAGTTGCGCCAGCTGACCCCGTCGGTGGGCGTTGACTACTATAATGCGCTTCTGTATGACCCGGCGACCCGTGTCTTCGACGAGGGCTATCAGGTGATCGAAGGCAGCCTGGCCTATGCCCAGAACGTGCGCACGGCCTACCGCGACCTCTACCCCCGCTGGGGTTTTGGCGGAAAGTTTACCTGGCAGGGCGACCCGTTCCGCGACCAGCTGGGGCAGCTTTACTCGCTCACGGCCGGGATGTACGCCCCCGGGGCGCTGATCCACCACTCGCTGCGGGTCAACGCCGCCGTACAGTACCAGCAGACGGCGACCTATAATATGCGTAACAACGTCCTCTTTCCCAAGGGGTGCAAGTATGATTTCGCCCCCGAACGCCTCGCGGCGGTGTCGGTGCGCTACCGTTTTCCGGTGGCCTATCCCGACGGCGGGATCGCCGAGTGGATCTACTTCAAACGCATCAGCGCCGGCCTGATCCTCGACTACGCCCGCTACAAACCCGTCTCGAGGACGAGTACCGAATGGAAGAACGCCAGTTCCTACGGTGTCGAGGCGCTGATCGACGTCGACCCGGCGCGCATGGTCGGCAGCGGGGTGCGGGTGACGATGTCGCTCTACAAACCGAGCGATTCGCCCGACCTCGGATTCTCGTTCGGGATATCAGTCAGCTTTTAACTGCCGCTTTTTATAAAAAGGTGCGTGCCCGCACAGGGAGATTTTTCCTAAGCAATGAGTCGGGCGATGTGTAGTATCGCAGAACAAGGTGGCAGAGACACTTTTTACAAAAAGTGCCAGTCGAAGCAGTCCCGGTAATTCCCGCAGCGAAAAATACCGAAAAAAACGGACCGTTTTTTGCCTCAAAGTATATTACCTTTGTCCGGAATTCCGTTTTTCAGATAGAAAATCAAACTCAAAAAGATATGAAAAAGACACTCTTGATGATCCTCGATGGCTGGGGCATCGGCGACCACTCGCGCTCGGACGCCATTTACAACACCCCGCCCAAAAACATGAACGCCCTGATGGAACGCTGGCCCAACGCCCAGCTCAGCGCCAGCGGCGAAAGCGTCGGGCTGCCCGACGGCCAGATGGGGAACTCCGAGGTAGGCCACCAGAACATCGGCGCCGGCCGCATCGTGTACCAGGACCTGGTGAAGATCAACATCGCCTGCCGCGACGGTTCGATCGCCCGGAATCCCGAGGTGAAAGCCGCTTTCGATTACGCCAAGGCCAACGGCAAAGCCGTCCATTTTCTGGGTCTCGTTTCCGAGGGCGGGGTACACAGCTCGATGGACCATCTCTATAAATTGTGCGACCTGGCCAAAGAGTGGGGCATTGAAAAAACCTACGTGCACTGCTTTATGGACGGCCGCGACACCGACCCCCGCAGCGGTGCCGGCTTTATCCAGAAACTGGAGAATCACCTGAAAGCCTCGACCGGAAAGATCGCCTCGATCGTGGGCCGCTACTACGCGATGGACCGCGACAAACGTTGGGAGCGCGTCAAACTGGCCTATGATCTGTTGGTCGGCGGCGTCGGCGAAAAAGCCACCGATCCCGTTGCTGCGATGGGAAAATCGTATGCCGAAGGGGTGACCGACGAGTTTGTGAAACCCGTCGTGATGGTCGATGGCGCCGGCAATTCCGTCGGAAAAATCGCCGAGGGCGATGTGGTCATCTTCTTTAACTTTCGCAACGACCGCGCGAAAGAGTTGACCCAGGTGCTCACCCAGACTGATATGCCCGAAGCCGGAATGCACACCCTGCCGCTCTACTACTGCACGATGACCCCCTACGATGCTTCGTTCAAGGGCCTGCACATCCTTTTCGACAAAGACAACGTCGAAGACACCCTCGGCGAGTATATGTCGAAAAAGGGGTTGAAGCAGTTGCGCATTGCCGAAACCGAGAAATTCGCCCACGTCACCTTCTTCTTCAACGGCGGACGCGAAGAACCATTCCCCGGGGAAGAGCGCATTCTCATTCCTTCGCCGAAAGTGGCGACTTACGACCTGCAGCCCGAAATGAGTGCATACCTTGTTAAGGACGCCATTGTCAAAGAACTCAACAAAGGGACGCTCGATTTCGTGTGCCTCAACTTCGCCAACGGTGATATGGTCGGTCACACCGGCGTTTATGAAGCCGTCGAAAAAGCCGTCAAAGCCGTCGACGAATGCACCGGCGAAGTCGTTGCCGCGGCACGTGCCAACGGCTACGACGTCATCATCATCGCCGATCACGGCAACGCCGACTACGAGCTCAACCCCGACGGGTCGCCCAACACTGCCCATTCGCTCAACCCCGTGCCCATTGTGCTCATTGCCGACGACGTGAAGGAAGTCCACAACGGCGTCCTCGCCGACGTGGCCCCCACCGTCCTCGCCCTGATGGGGCTTCAGCAACCCGCCGCCATGACCGGCCACTCGCTGGTGGTGATGAAGTAACGCACAGCAGAGCACGGCTGTGGATGAACCCGCCTCGGAAAACTTTCCGAGGCGGGTTTGTTGTTTTCTAAACGGGCGTCTCTTTTCGTTTTTTTCCGGTATTTTTCAATAACATCAAAAAACGAATGAAAAATGTCAAAAAACGAATGATAGTTGTTGTTTTATTCTCTACTTTTATCGTTTAATGTTCTTTGACGGTCTTGTGTATTTACGGGGGACAAGAGTTTTTGGATAGTAGAGAGGTATTTGTGGGATCGGCAGGAGTGAGAAATGAATGTCTTTATGTTATGTGTGCCTTTGCCTCCCGGTGCTAACGAATGAAAAACAAAAAACCCACAATCAAATTATTAACCCAAAACTTTAATTTATGAAGAAGATGTACCAGAAAGAAATGGCGACAGGTGCTTCAGCGAGTGCTCGCAGCCGGAGGGGTTCCTTCCGCGGCATGCTGCTCCTGCTGGCTGCTGTTTTGATGGGAAGCTTTGCCTATTCCCAATCGATCGAGGTGACCGGTAAGGTGACCGACGAAAAGGGTAATGTCATTTACGGTGCGAGCGTCCTCGTCAAAGGGACCACGCGCGGGGTGACTACCGGTGCCGACGGTTCGTATACCATCTCGGCTCCCGGCACGGGCACGCTCGAATTTCGTTTTATCGGCTACCTCAACCAGGAAGTGGAAGTGGGCGGCCGTACGCTCGTCAATGTCGTGATGCGTGAAGACGCGATGCAGCTTGACGAAGTGGTGGTGACCGGTTACGGTACCCAGCGCAAGCGCGACCTGACCGGGGCTGTGGCCACGATCGGGGCCGACAAACTCCAGGACCGTCCTTATCCCAACGTGTTGCAGGCGCTCCAGGGCCAGATGGCCGGGGTGCAGATCACCCAGAGCCAGGGTACTCCGGGGATGGCTCCCTCGATCAAGATCCGCGGTAGCTCCTCGATCAACGCCGGGACCACGCCGCTTTACGTAATCGACGGCGTCCCGATGGAAGACGCCTCCAAATCGAGCGGTGCCGACGGTTCGGCCAGCCTCTCTTTTAACATCAACCCGCTGAACAACATCAACCCGAACGACATCGAGTCGATCGACATCCTCAAGGATGCCTCCTCGGCCGCAATCTATGGCTCGCGAGGGGCCAACGGCGTGGTGATCGTTACCACCAAGCAGGGCCGTGCAGGGAAAACCCAGGTGAATGTCAATTACGAATACGGCATTTCGACCGTGAACCGCAGCATCGACGTGATGGATGCCAAGGAATGGATAGCATTTGACGTTGCCGCCCGTACCAATACCCAGGCTACCGAGCGGGCGAAAAACCCCAACTATAAGCCGACCAGTAGCACGATCATTCCGGCTGAATTCGACAGTACTACCGCTTACGGCCAGGAATGGCTCAACCGGATCGGTTACGGGACCGACTGGCAGGACGTGCTCTTCCGCACCGCCCATTCGAACAACATCCAGGTTTCGGCTTCGGGGGGGAATGAAAAGACCCAATTCATGCTTTCGGCCGGTTACCTCGATGCCGAAGGGGTGGTTGACCAGGACCGCTATGACCGCATGACCGTGCGCTCGAACGTACGCCATAAAATTTCGAACCGTTTTGACGTCGGGTTGAACATGTCGATGTCCCGCATGAACGCAGCCGAATACGGTACCGCCGGTAAGTCCGACGCCGTTTCGCTCACCGTGCAGAACGACCCGATCTTCCCGCTCTACGTGGAAACCGGCAACCTCGGGTTCAAAGACAACAATTCGATATGGAGTGTTTTCCAGAACTACAACTTCCAGCTCTGGCACCCCTATTCGCTCACCCGCGAAATGGAAAAGAACAAGCTGACGAACTTCATGCAGGCTGTGGGTTACCTCAACTTCAACATCATCGACGGCCTCTCGTTCAAGACCAGCCTGAGCGGCGACCTCCGCGATGTACACTACTCGCAGTATTGGAACAGCAAGCAGGGTTACGGTTATTCGGCCGTGATGGATGCTCAGGGTTCGGCCAACATGCTCCAGAACTTCAACTGGGTATGGGAGAATACGTTGAACTACAACAAATCGTTCGGCGACCACTCGGTGACCGGCCTCTTGGGTTACACCGTACAGGAATCGCGCACCGACGACGCTTCGATGAGCGCTGCGAGCTTCCCTAACGACCTGGTACACACGTTCAATGCCGGTAAGGTGAGCAGCGGTTCGACTTCGTCGACCGAATGGGCCCTGATCTCTTACATCGCCCGCGGCACCTACTCCTATAAAGGTAAATACCTGGCATCGGCAGCCCTCCGTGCTGACGGTTGTTCGCGTTTCGGTGCCAACAACCGTTGGGGTTACTTCCCCTCGGCATCGATCGGATGGCGCCTTTCGGAAGAAGAATTCATGTCGGGCGCTTCGAACTGGATGGATAACCTCAAACTCCGCGTCAGCTACGGGGTGACCGGGAACAACCAGATCGCCGACTACGGTGCGATCGGTCTCCTCGGTTACACCACTTACGCCTCGGGCGGGACCGTTTCGACCGGGATGTACACCCGCACTTTCCCCGACAAGAACCTGAAATGGGAAAAGACGAGCCAGATCAACGTCGGCTTTGACGCCACGCTGTGGAACCGTGTCGATGTTTCGTACGACTACTACTACTCGCGCACCCGCGACCTGTTGCTTGACGTGCCCATTCCGGTACTTACCGGTTTCACCTCGACCCAGACCAACATCGGCGAACTGCAGAACCAGGGGATGGAGTTGAACATCAACAGCCGCAACATCGTGGGCAAGTTCAACTGGACCACGAACTTCAACATCTCGGGCAACCGCAACAAGATCCTCCATCTGGGGGCCGACGACGCGCCGTTCATCAAGACGTTCAACGACGCATACGTGAAGTTTGAAGTGGGCCAGCCGATGTCGAACTTCTTCGGTTACATTTTCGACGGAGTGATCATGACCACGGCCGACCTGAGCAAATATCCGGTATGGCCGGGTAGCGAGGCCGGCGACCCGAAAGTACGCGACGTGGATGGCAACGGCAAGATTACCGCCGACGACCGCACCATCATCGGGAACTATCAGCCCGACTTCACCTGGGGGTTGACCAACACCTTCACCTGGAAAGGCATCGAACTGACCTTTATGCTCACCGGTTCGCAGGGTGGCGAAATCATGAACCAGCAGGCCCGTTTCAGCAAGTCGTTCAACGGCGACCGCAACGCTTACAAGTTCGTGACCAACTACTGGAAATCGGAATCGGATCCCGGCAACGGCCAGATCAACAAACCGCGCGTGACCCAGAACACCGTGCAGCACCTGAGCTCGACCTACTGGATCGAAGACGGTTCGTTCGTCCGCATCAAGAACCTGCGCTTGGGTTACACCCTGCCGCAGCGTTGGACCAACAAGATCGGAGTCGGTGCAGCCAAGTTCTATGTGAACGGTGAAAACCTCTACGTGTTCTCCGACTATCCCAACTACGACCCCGAAGGCAGTACCTATCAGACCGGTGCTTACGTCGGGCTCGACTATGGCGCTTATCCCAACCCCACCGTTTGGACCATCGGGATTAACCTTAACTTTTAATCGCCATTAACCGTTAAAACATATTCAGAGATGAAAAAGATCAAATATATCATCCCGATGTTCCTCGTGATGGCGCTTAGCTCTTGCGGGAACGACTTCCTTGATCGTTCGCCGATCTCAAATGCGAACGAGAACGACTTCTTCAAAGCGGAAGCCGACGTGGTGAACGCCCTCGACGGCGCCTATGCCTCGCTTTATACGCTCTATGGTCCGGAAGGCCTGTCGTCGTTCTTCGGCGAACTGATGTCCGACAACTGCTATACGACCAACACGGCCGGTACCGTATCCGACTACTTCCAGTTCCAAAACCACGAACTGGGCCCGGAAAACGGGATTGTCAAAGGATATTGGGAACAATACTATTCGGCACTGTTCCGGGTGAATAACATCCTCTTCCGGATGCAGCCCCTCGATTATGCCAACAAGGCGGTTCACGAAGGGGAATCTAAGTTCCTCCGCGGGCTTTACTATTTCAATATGGTACAGGCCTGGGGCGGGGTGCCGCTGGTAATCGGCCCCCTGACCGTAGCTGAATCCTACGCCAAAGGGCGCGCTACCGAAGCGGAAATATACGCTCAGGTTGTCCTCGACCTCGAGGATGCGGCAAAACTGCTCGGAACCACTCCCCGCAAGGCGGGTGCGGCGACGAGCGGCGCAGCCAACGCCCTGCTGGGTAAGGTTTACCTGACGATGGGCGACAAGGCCAAAGCCACGACCGCCCTCAATAAAGTCTACGGGAAATACGCCCTGGCCAACACCTATGCCGACCTGTGGGATATGAGCAAGAAGAACGGCAAGGAGTCGATCTTCGAGATTCAGTACGTGGCCGGCAAGGCTAATCCTTACAGCCGCTACTGGGCGATGTTCTCGCCGCTAGACAACCGCATCGTGACCGCTTGGGGCGCCGGGATGAACCAGGTGACCGACGACCTGTGGAACGAGTACGAAGCGAACGACCCGCGCCGCGACCTGTCGATCTTCGACGGTTACACCCGTGCCGACGGAACGACCAACCCGGTCCGTTTCGCAAAGAAATGGGTACATACGGGCGCTGAACTCGACGGTGCACGCGAAGCCGCGGGCAACAACTTCATGGTGTTGCGGTATGCTGATGTGCTGCTGATGTTGTCCGAAGCTACCGGCGACGCCAAGTACCTGAACGAAGTGCGCGCCCGCGTCGGGCTGCCCCTCTACGGTACCTCGGGCTACCCTTCGTCGAAGTACAGCACAGTGGCGCTGGCTGTCGAGCATGAACGTAACGCAGAACTCGCCCTCGAATTCCACCGTTACTTCGACCTCAAACGTACCGGCCGTGCCATTGACGTAATGAAAGCTTCGGGCAAGAACCAGACCCTGACCACTGACATCCTCGTTCTTCCGATTCCGCTGGATATCATCACTCAAAGCAGTGTGATCACGCAGAATCCCGGATACGTGAGATAAGAAAGAATCGTACTGTTCCCGACAAGGAACCTTACCATTTGGTTAGTTAAATTATTTAAGTGGGAAAAGGAGCCGTGAAAACGGCTCCTTTTTCATTCCCTTGGTGTGGGGAGGACAATGAAAAAGGGAGCCTTTGAAGGCTCCCTTTTGTAGAATGATTCGGTGCGTTGCTATTCGTAGCTGCCCGATTTGAGCATCGCCACCTCGCGGGGGGTGAGGTAGCGCCACGCACCGCGGCGCAAGCCCTGTTTGGTGAGCCCGGCGAAGAAAACGCGGTCGAGTTTGTCGACCCGGTAGCCGACGGCTTCGAACATCCGGCGCACAATGCGGTTCTTGCCCGAGTGGATGGCAATGCCGACCTCTTTGCGCGATTCGCCCACGCGGCTCACTTCGTCGGCTACGGCTTTGCCGTCTTCGAGTTCCACGCCTTCGCACAGGCGTTCCATATCGGCCTCGGTGATCGGCTTGTCGAGCGACACCTGGTAGATTTTACGCATCTGGTGGCTCGGGTGGGTAAGCTTTTTGGTCAGTTCGCCGTCGTTGGTGATGAGCAGCACCCCGAGCGAGTTCTTGTCGAGGCGGCCGACGGGGTAAACCCGTTCGCTGCACGCGTTCTTGACGATCTCCATCACGGTGCGGTCGGCATTGGGGTCCTCGACCGTGGTGACGAAGCCCTTGGGCTTGTTCATCAGGATGTAGACCTTCTTCTGGCCTTTGAGTTGCTCGCCGTTCATCTTGACCACATCGCCGGGGTTGATCTTGTAGCCCATCTCGGTGATCACTTCGCCGTTGACGGTGATCTGGCCTTCCTTGATCAGTTCGTCGGCTTCGCGGCGCGAGCAGACGCCCGACATCGAGATATACTTGTTCAGGCGCAGCGGATCGTGGATCGCCGGGGCGTTGAACGTCGGGTAGCTCTCGGGCTTGTAGTCGCTGTCGAAACCGCCGGGGGGGAAGGGTTTTCGGGCATCTTTGTCCCGGCCTTTGCCGAACGGCTTCTCTTTCGAAAAGCGGCCGCCCGGTTTGTCCTTGCCGTAACGGCTTTTTTCGTAGGGTTTTTCGCCGGAGTGGCGATTGTCTTTATCGTAGCCGGGCTTGCCGTAGCCGGGTTTGTTGTAACCGGGTTTGTTGTAACCGGGCTTGTCGAACCGGGGTTTGTCGCTACGGTCGAACCGGGGCCGGTTTTCAGCGTCAAAGTTGGGGTTGAACGAACGGCGGGCGCCCCCTTCCGGACGAGGGGCCGAAACGTTGCGGTCGTTGCGGTCGCGGTTACCGCGATCATCGCGGTTGTCGTGACGGAACCCCGAATCGCGGTCCTTGTTGTCGCGGTTATTGTTGTCGTAGCGTTGGTCGCCGTCGCGTCGTGGGGCGAAGGATCGCCCGGCGGGGCGTTCTGCTCCCCGGTTGTCGCGGTTGTTCCGGTTGTCGTTGTGATTGTCGTAGCGGTTCCAGCGGTCGTCGTCGTTGCGGTCGCTGTTGCGGTTTTCGCGGGGACGGTCGTCGCGGTTCCATTTGTTATCAGCGCTCCATTTGTTGTCACGGTCGCGGTCGCGGTTGCGGTCGTCGCGGCGCGCCGGTTCGGCGGTCGAGATGCGCGGACGCTTGTCTTTCAGGAACGAGGGTTTGTCATGGTCCTCGCCCGCAGCGGGCTGCCGGTCGGGACCGTCGGTCGATGCTTTTGAGTCGTCGCGACTGAAAAAGCTCTTGCGCCGGGGTCTTTCTTCCTTGCGGTCGTCGCCGGCTGCGTTGTCGAATTTCTTTTCGTCTTTCATTTTAGGGTTATTTGCGGTGCAAAAGTAGGGCTATTTTCTGGAATAACGCAGGGGTAGCCCGTTTTATGATTTTTATATAGGTATTATATGGGAAATAGCAATAACAGATTTTGTCGTTTCGGTGAATTTTGATAATGATTCCGAATGTTTTTTTGGTGAATAGTATTATCTTTGTTGCGTTTTTAAACGATTCTGCAAGTATGCTTTACGATTTCGACCGAGTGATCGACCGTGCGGGGACGGGTTGTGAAAAGGTTGACAACTGCCCTCAGGTGTTCGGTTGCGGGGATCTGCTCCCGCTGTGGATTGCCGATATGGACTTTGCTACGCCCGACTTTGTGTTGGACGCCATTCGCCGCCGCCTGGACCATCCGGTGCTGGGTTACACGTTCCGCGGCCCCGGATTTTTCGAAGCGGCCACCGGTTGGCTGGCCCGCCGCGGGGGATGGAACGTGCGTCCCGAATGGATTGACTACTCGCCCGGCGTGGTGGCCGGATTGGCCTTTGCGCTGCAAACCGTGACGGCTGAAGGCGACGGGGTGGTGATCCAACCGCCGGTCTATCCGCCGTTTGCCCGTGTCATCAAGCTCAATAACCGCCGGGTGGTCGACAACCCGCTCGTGTGGAACGGCTCGACCTACACCATCGACTTCGACGACCTCGACCGCAAACTGGCCACGGCGAAAGCCTTTTTGATGTGCAATCCGCATAACCCGACCGGGCGGGTTTACACGCGCAAAGAGTTGCAGCGCATCGGCGAGTTGTGCGTCAAACATAACGTATATATCGTTTCGGACGAGATCCACTCCGACCTGGTGCAAAAACCCTACCAACACATTCATATCGCCTCGCTCGGCGGTGAAATCGCCGCCCGAACGATCACCCTCGTCGCCCCGAGCAAAACGTTTAATATCGCGGGCCTTTCTACAGCGCTGGCCATTACTTCAGACGACACGCTACGCCGCCGCTTCCGCCACACCTGCTCGAAACTCCACCTCGACCAGGGGAACATCTTCGGCACGGTGGCCCTCGAAGCGGCTTATCGCCAGGGCGACGAATGGCTCGATCAGATGAACGCGTACACGGGCGGGAATCTCGATTACGTAGTGGATTTCCTGCACAAAAATATTCCGTCGATCGGTTGTTACCGGCCTGAGAGCACTTACCTGTTGTGGCTTGATTTCCGGGCGTGGGGGATGAGCCAGGAAGAGCTTTGCCGGTTTATGACCGGCCAGGCGTGCCTCGGGTTGAACGACGGCGAACATTTCGGTGCCGAGGGCGTCGGATTCATGCGCCTGAACGTCGCCTCGCCCCGCTCGGTGATGGAAGAGGCGATGGCCCGCCTGCTCCGTGCGTGCAAAGCCCGCGGATTGGCCTGACGAGGAAATCTACCGGGGTTTCGGCTGGGGCCGCTGTTGTGAAAAAATAGTCCCGAAAAGGGTTGTTATTTCAAAAACAATACGGTACATTTGTGCCGTATTTTTTCATGCAAAATCCCCATAAAAGGGGATGCCGGCGGGGCCGGCGCACACTGAATCAGCAATTTCTAATTCGTAATTAATATGAGCTATTTGTGGACCTCTTCGGTCGGACGAAAATTCTTCATGGGGATTACCGGCCTGTTTATGATCCTTTTCCTGCTGTTCCACATGTCGATGAATCTGGTGGCCGTTTTCTCGGCCGAGGCTTATGACATGATCTGCGAATTCCTGGGTGTGAACTGGTATGCACTGGCAGGGACGATGGTGCTGGCGCTGGGTTTTGTGCTGCACATCCTCTATGCGACGGTGCTTACGCTCCAGAATCTGCGTGCACGCGGCAAACAGCGTTACGCCGTGGCACAGAACAAGGGCGTCGCTTTCGCTTCGCGCAACATGTTCGTGCTGGGGCTGATTGTTCTGGGCGGCCTCGGGTTGCACCTGGTCAACTTCTGGTACAAGATGCAGCTTTCGGAATTGCTTCACCTGCCGGGTGCCGAACCCTGTGGCTCGGTGCTGATCCGCGAACTCTTTTCGCACATCGGCTACGTGATTATCTACCTGGTGTGGTTGGGGGCGCTGTGGTTCCACTTGACCCACGGTTTCTGGAGTATGTTCCAGTCGACGGGGATGGCCAACGGCGTGTGGCTGGGTCGCCTGAAATGGCTGTCGAACGTCTTTGCCACGCTCGTTTGCCTGGGCTTTGCGCTGGTGGTGGTTTACTATTACGCGATCAGCCTTTGCGCTTAATGTCCAACCGAAAAATCTGAAAACTATGAGCATATTGGATTCGAAAGTTCCCGAAGGGCCGTTGGCCCAGAAATGGAGCAAGCACAAAGCCGACATCAAAGTCGTCAGCCCGGCCAACAAACGCAAGCTCGAAATCGTCGTCGTAGGCACCGGCCTCGGCGGGGCTTCAGCAGCGGCTTCACTGGGTGAGCTTGGCTATAACGTAAAAATATTCTGCATTTCCGACTCGCCCCGCCGCGCCCACTCGATCGCGGCCCAAGGGGGGATCAATGCAGCCAAGAACTATCAGAACGACAACGATTCGATCTACCGCCTGTTCTACGACACGATCAAAGGGGGCGACTACCGCGCCCGAGAAGGGAACGTCTACCGCCTGGCCGAGGTGTCGAACCTCATCATCGACCAGTGTGTGGCCCAGGGGGTGCCGTTTGCCCGTGATTACGGCGGGCTGTTGGACAACCGCTCGTTCGGCGGCGCGCAGGTGTCGCGTACGTTCTACGCCCGCGGTCAGACCGGCCAGCAACTGCTCTTAGGCGCTTACGCCGCGCTCAACCGCCAGATCAACAAGGGCAGCGTAACGAGCTATCCGCGTCACGAAATGCTCGACGTGGTTCTCGATAAGGACGGCAAGGCGTGCGGCATCATTGCCCGCGACCTGACCACCGGCGCCATCGAACGTCATGGGGCGCACGCCGTGGTGATCGCTTCGGGCGGTTACGGCAACGTCTTCTTCCTTTCGACCAATGCGATGAACTCGAACGGTTCGGCCGCCTGGCAGAGCTACAAGAAAGGGGCGATGTTCGCCAACCCGTGTTTCACGCAGATCCACCCGACCTGCATCCCGGTACACGGCGACCAGCAGTCGAAACTCACCCTGATGTCCGAGTCGCTGCGTAACGATGGCCGCATCTGGGTGCCGAAAAAGAAAGAAGATGTAGAGGCGATCCGGGCTAAAAAGCTAAAACCGTCGCAGATTGCGGAAGAAGATCGTGACTACTACCTGGAACGTCGTTACCCGGCTTTCGGAAACCTTGTGCCGCGCGACGTGGCTTCGCGTGCCGCCAAGGAACGTTGCGACGCCGGATTTGGAGTGAACGATACCGGGCTGGCCGTTTTCCTCGATTTCTCGACCGCGATCAAACGCCTCGGCCAACCCGTGATTGAGGAACGCTACGGCAACCTCTTCCAGATGTATGAAAAGATTACCGACGTGAATCCCTACCAGGAACCGATGATGATCTACCCCGCCGTGCACTACACGATGGGCGGCATCTGGGTCGACTATAACCTGATGACCACTGTCCCGGGCCTCTACGCTATCGGTGAAGCCAACTTTTCAGATCACGGGGCGAATCGCCTCGGAGCGTCTGCATTAATGCAGGGGCTGGCCGACGGCTATTTCGTGCTGCCGTATACGATCGGCGATTACCTGTCGAAGTATATCCAGACTCCTAAGGTCGACACCGCAGCCCCGGAATTTGCCGCCGCAGAGAAAGCCATTGAAGAAAAAATCAAAAAGCTATTTTTGATCAAGGGGAAACAGTCGGTCGACGATTTCCATCGCAAACTCGGCCACATCATGTGGGAGAACGTAGGGATGGGCCGTACCAAAGAGGGCCTCGAAAAGGCGATCGCCGAAATCCCGAAACTCCGCGCCGAATTCTGGAAAGATGTATACGTACCGGGCGTTGAGGGCGACTTCAACCAGGAACTCGAAAAAGCCCTCCGCGTGGCCGACTTCCTCGAAATCGGCGAACTGATGGCTCGCGATGCGCTGAACCGCAACGAATCGTGCGGCGGCCACTTCCGCGAAGAGTTCCAGACCCCCGAAGGCGAAGCGATGCGTGATGACGACAAGTATGCCTACGTAGCCGTGTGGGAATACAAAGGCGACGGCCAGGAACCCGAGCTGCACAAAGAAGCGCTCAAGTTCGAAACCGTTCACCTGGCGCAACGTAACTACAAGGAATAAGGGGTGTAACGTTTAAAACAAGGAAAAATGAACCTGAAATTAAAAATATGGCGCCAAAACAGCGCAAAAGATAAAGGGGAATTGAAAGAGTACCGCGTGGAGAACATTTCGCCCGACACGTCGTTCCTCGAAATGCTCGACATTCTCAACAACGACCTCATCCACAGCGGGCAGGAGCCGGTGGCGTTCGACCACGACTGCCGCGAAGGCATCTGCGGGATGTGCTCGCTCCACATCAACGGACGCGCGCACGGGCCCGACGACGACATCACCACCTGCCAGCTCCATATGCGCCGCTTCAAGGATGGCGAAACGATCTATATCGAACCGTGGCGCTCGGCCGCTTTCCCGGTCATCAAGGACCTGGTCGTAAACCGTTCGGCGTTCGACTCGATCCTCCAGGCCGGGGGATTCGTTTCGGTCAACACCGGCGGCGTGCCCGACGGTAACGCGATCCCTATCCCGAAACCCGATGCCGAAGAAAGTATGGATGCCGCCGCTTGCATCGGTTGCGGCGCCTGTGTAGCCACGTGTAAAAACGGCTCGGCTATGCTCTTCGTTTCCGCCCGCGTATCGTCGCTCGCCAAGCTCCCGCAAGGACGCGTCGAAGGCGCCCGCCGCGCCAAAGCCATGGTCGCCAAAATGGACGAATTAGGCTTCGGAAACTGTACTAACACCGGCGGCTGCGAACAAGAATGCCCCAAAGGCATCTCCATCGCACACATCGCCCGCCTCAACCGCGAATTCCTCGCAGCCAAGTTCAAGGACTAAGCCGAGGAGAGAGGTAAGGAGAGAACTGCCGCTTTTTATAAAAAGCGGCACCAAAAATTTTTCTGGGAAACTTCGTTTCCCATGATTAACTTTACTCGGACCCTATAAGGGTTTATAAGAAGGCCCCCCTTCCTGGTACTGCCTCGATATTTCGAGCGCTACATCAGAGAGGGGGGCTTCTTATAAACCCTTTTAAAATCTAAGCAAGGTGAGTCAAGGAAAGCGCAGCTTTCCAGAAAAGTTTTTGAGGCACTTTTTACAAAAAGTGCCAGTACCCTCTTACTTCCCTCTTGGTTTAGCTTTGGGTTTGGCTTTGGGTTTGGGGGATGACTGCTGCGTTTTGATTAGGTCGAGGCAGTCTTGTAGGGTTAGGTCGGCGGGGACGGCGGTTTTCGGGAGTTTGTAATTTTCGCCGTCGTAACAGATATACGGGCCCCAGCGGCCGTTGAGAACCTGGAGTTTCGGGTCTTCGGGGAACGTTTTGATGACTTTTTCGCGTTCTTGTTTGCGTTTTTCCTCGATGAGTTCGATAGTGCGTTCGATGGTGATGGTGTAGGGGTTGTCGCCTTTCTTGAGCGACACGAACTTGCCGTCGTGGCGCACGTAGGGGCCGAAGCGTCCGACGCCGATCACGGCGTCTTTGTTTTCGTACTGGCCGACGGTGCGGGGCAGTTGGAAGAGGTGCAGCGCCTCGTCGAGGGTGATCGTGGCCAGGAGCTGCCCGGCTGCCAGGTTGGCGTATTGGGGTTTTTTACCACCTTCTTCCTCGTTCTCGCCGAGTTGCACATAGGGGCCGAAACGGCCGATGCGGGCGTAGACGGGCAATCCCGAGGCCGGATCGTTGCCGAGCAGGCGGGCGCTGGTGGCGCGTTGGGAGTTTTCTGTAACGTTTTCGACCGTATCGTGGAACGGATGGTAAAACCGGTCGATCATTTCGGGCCACGCCAGTTCGCCTTCGGCGATGTGGTCGAACTCCTCCTCGACGTTGGCCGTGAAGTGGTAGTCGAGGATCGAGGGGAACTGTTCCTGGAGGAAGTCGGTGACGACGATCCCGATGTCGGTCGGGAAAAGTTTTTGCTTTTCGGCGCCGAATGTTTCCGCTTTTACGGATTCGGTGATCGCGTCTTTCTTGAGGGAAATTTCGGAAAATGTACGTTTGCTGCCCTCGCGGCTCTCCTTGATGACATAGCCGCGCTGGATGATCGTGGAAATGGTCGGAGCGTAGGTCGATGGGCGGCCGATACCCAGCTCTTCGAGCCGTTTGACGAGCGCCGCTTCGCTGTAGCGTGCCGCGGGCGAGGTGAAACGCTGAGTGGCGGTAATGCCGTTTTCGGTCACCGCTTCGCCTACGTTCAATGCCGGGAGCATGCCCTCCTGGTTGTCGCCCGGTTCGTCATCCGACGATTCGATGTACAGGCGCAGGAAACCGTCGAAAGTGATCACTTCGCCTGTAGCGGTGAAATGGTATTCGCGGTTGTTTTCAATGTCGATTTCGGCTATCGTGCGGTCGATCTCGGCCTGGGCCATTTGCGAGGCGACGGTGCGTTTCCAGATCAGGTCGTAGAGGCGTTTCTCCTGGGGCGATCCCTCGATCGACGGGCGGTCGATGTACGACGGGCGGATCGCTTCGTGCGCTTCCTGGGCCCCTTTCGCCTTAGTTTTGTATTGGCGGATTTCAAGGTATTTTTCCCCGAAATGCTGTTTCACTTCAGCTGCAATGGCGCCGATTGCCTCGCGCGAGAGGTTTTGCGAGTCGGTACGCATGTAGGTGATCAACCCGGCTTCGTAAAGGCGTTGGGCGACCGACATCGTTTGTCCTACCGACATCCCCAGCTTGCGGCTCGCCTCCTGTTGCAGGGTCGAGGTGGTGAAAGGCGGGGCGGGCGATTTCTTGGCCGGTTTCTTGTCGATGCTGCGCACCGTGAAACGGGCTTTGCGGCAGCCCTCGAGCAGCTTGCGCGCCTGGTCGGCGTCGGCCAACCGCTTGTTGAGTTCGGCGGTGAAGGGGGTGTCCGCTGCGTTAAGGAATTGGCCCACCACCCGGAAATAGCCGCTCGGGGTGAAGGAGATAATCTCTTTCTCGCGTTCGACGATCAGTTTGACCGCCACCGACTGCACGCGTCCGGCCGAGAGCGACGGTTTTACCTTTTTCCACAGCACGGGCGAAAGCTCGAAACCAACTAAACGGTCGAGTACTCGTCGCGCCTGCTGGGCGTTGACCAGGTTCATGTCGATCTCGCGCGGGGTTTGCACCGCGTTGAGGATCGCGTTGCGGGTGATCTCGTGGAACACGATGCGGCGGGTCTTTTCAGGGGTCAGCCCCAGTACCTGATAGAGGTGCCAGGCGATAGCCTCTCCCTCGCGGTCTTCATCGGACGCAAGCCATACCGTCTTGGCCTCCTTGGCCAGTTTTGAAAGCTCGGCCACCACCGCCTTTTTGTCGTCGGAGACGAGATAGGCCGGTTCGTAGTGGTTCTTTATATCGATCCCGAGTCCTTTTTTCTGCAGGTCGCGGATATGGCCGAAACTCGACTTGACCAGGTAATCCTTTCCGAGGAATTTTTCGATCGTTTTCGCTTTGGCCGGGGACTCGACAATGACTAAATTTTCTTGCATCTTGACGGGTATGTTGTTACAATTTTTTCAATTTTTCAGGGGCTTCGTCCGTGCGCGTTCGATAAGGCGGCGGCGATTTCCGTTTCGGGTAAGAAAGACAAAAGCTGCTCTTTGCGAGCAGCTTCCTTTTTCGGGCCCTACCTGACCATCGTGTATGTCAGGACCAATCTCAGCGGCGCCTCGGATCCGTAGCCGTGGAGCGCCATCGGGTTGAGCAGGTAGTAAAAGTATTCGTTGGACGTTGCCAGGACGATCTCCTGCTGGTCGTAATCCTGCCGGAAAAGACGCTGGGCATAGTAAGTGATGTCCATTTCGAAGAGGTATCTCGACCGGTTCAGGTTCCCGTCGTAGTTGGTGCTGTAGCCCTGGTTTTCCATCGAGGGACTGTAGTCGAGGATCGGGGTGTAGTTGTAATAGTCGGTGAAACTGGTGTACATACCCAGCCGCGTGTAATCGCGGTCCATTCCGGCGGCGGTTTGGTCGGCTATGTTGACCTGCAGTTTTGCCTTGTTGATGACGATGTCGGTGAAGCCGGCCGTGAGGACTCTTTTGCGGATCTGTTCGACCGACTCCTTAGTGAATTCAAGCAACGTCGTGATTCCCCCGAACCCTTGGACGTAAGTCGTTTCGACCGGCACGCTCTTGTCGTTGAGACGCAGGGCGGGCGAGGCGTTCGTGTAATCGTAGTTGATTACCGAGATGCTCTGGTTCTGATAGGTCGAAGAGTTGGTCGTGAAGAAGAAGTAGGTATAGGTTGTGTCCGGGGTTGGATTTTCGTTGTGGAAGTTTATCTGCATATAGGAGTTGTCGAGGTCCACGTGCAGGGTGGCCGCGGCCAGGTTGCTCACCCGGGGCTTCAAGTAAAAACCCTTGAAACGCTTGTGGAAAGCCTTCGGATTGTTATATCCCGTCGTGTCGATCAGCCGGGCGATATAGTCCGGGTCGGTGATGCGGGTGGTGAGGTATCCCGAACTTGTGGCCCCGCCTTCGAACTCGACCGTGGCCAGCGGGGTCGATTTGACGATCGGCGCCGGGTTGAAATTGGAATAGTAGATCGAGTCGATGTAGATCTCTTCGCTCAACTCATACAGATCGAAAGTTTGCGCCACATCGATGTCGCCCTGGAATCCGCTCTTGAGGCTCAAAGAGAGAAAAACCGAGTCGATCGTCGGTCTGATCCCGTAGAGCGAATCGCTTTGGGCAAACGTGTCCATCGGTGCATACTGGAACAGCAGCGACGCATTGGTCAGCCCGCACACCGGATCGACGGCCGTTCCCACGTAGCCGGAGGATTGGTGGCTGCTGATCACCGAGTCGGTGGTGATGTTGTAGGTCTTGATCTGGAACGTAGAGTCCATCGCGATCGACACGACCTGGTTCTCGGGAATGAATTCGGTGCCGAAGGTATCGTCCACCGCCTTACAAGAAACTCCTCCCATGAAAATCGCACCCACTGCCGTCACTACGGCTCCCCAACGAGCTATGTTTTTTTCCATTTTTTTCATTTCGGTCACCCGGTTAAGGGCGTATCTGGTCATAAAATCGGGCATATTCGTCCGCATAGTTCTCATCGCCGGTACACTCCAGGACCGGAAAGCCTGCCTGTCCGGTAAAGAACGCCTTCACCTCGGGCGAGATACCTTCCTCGGCAAAAATCACCCCGTCGGCATACTGGGCGATGAACTTCATCAGGCTCAGATAATCGGGGTTGTCCAACACAGCAGCCTCTTTGTCTTTGATCCCTTCGCTGACGATTTTCTTGCGGAGGTTCATGTCGAGCCGCCCCGGAAACTCTTCGGCGTAGAGCGAAGCCACCACCTTGACCCCGGCAAAAATCGGGTCGTCGGTCAGCAAACGCTTGAGGTACATGGCGATAAATCCGGAAAACCACCCGTGGCAGTGTACAATGTGGGGCGACCAGCGCAATTTCTTGACCGTTTCGATCACCCCGCGGGCAAAAAAGATGGCCCGTTCGTCGTTATCCGCAAAATATTCGCCCTCCTCATTCGTTAGAACGTATTTTCGCTGGAAATATTCTTCGTTATCGATAAAATAAATTTGCACCCGGGCCGAAGGGATCGAGGCGACCTTGATAATCAGCTGGTGGTCGTTGTCGTCGATGATCAGGTTCATCCCGGAGAGGCGGATCACCTCGTGGAGTTGGTTGCGGCGCTCGTTGATGCAGCCGTAGCGAGGCATGAACGTTCTGATTTCGAAGCCCTTTTCCTGGATCGCCTGGGGCAGGTTCCGGGAAATTTTCGACATGTGGTTTTCAGGAAGGTAGGGTGTGATTTCCTGGCAAACGTACAGAATCCTCTTGTGGCTCATTGTGATCAATGGGTTTAATTGCCGTCAGTAAAAAAACAAAATACGGCGACACAAAGATACAAAATATTTGTCAGTATCACAATTTTACTGTTCTCCGGCATCTGGAATCAGAACGAAAGAAAAAATCCACCTGAGTTTTTTTCAGGTGGATCAGAAATGCGACAACGTTCAGATAGTTTGTTTCAGAAACGGTGCAAGTGCAAGGCGCCGGTTCTAAGGCGAAGGGAGCGCGTACTTAAGTACGTGACCGCACGCCTGGGAAACGGCAACGCCGCAATTGTGCTAAACTACCGGAACAAATTATAGGATCAGCATAGCGTCGCCGTACGTTCCAAAGCGGTACTTCTCGGCTTTGGCCACTTTGTAGGCCTCCATGACCTGGTCGTATCCCCCAAAGGCGGCGACCATCATCAGTTGGGTCGAGTAGGGGAGGTGGAAATTGGTCACCATCGCGTTGGCCACGCTGAACTCGTAGGGCGGGAAAATGAACTTGTTGGTCCACCCTGCAAACGGTTTCAGGCGTCCCTCGGTCGATACCGAACTTTCGATCGCCCGCATCACCGTGGTGCCGATTGCACACACGCGCTTGCCCTTGTCCCGGGCGTCGTTGACGATCCCCGCCGCCTGGTCGTCGATGAAAAACTGCTCAGAGTCCATCTTGTGTTTGGTGAGGTCTTCAACATCAACCGTACGGAAGTTGCCCAGGCCGACGTGGAGGGTGATCTCAGCGGTGTTGATCCCCTTGATCTCAAGGCGCTTCAGCAGGTGCCTGCTGAAGTGCAAGCCGGCCGTTGGGGCCGCTACGGCGCCTTCGTGCTTGGCGAAGATCGTCTGGTAACGCTCGGCATCCAGCTCCTCGACCTTTTCGCGGATCCATTTCGGAAGCGGGGTTTCGCCCATTTTGTAGAGCGCCTCCTTAAACTCTTCATATGTGCCGTCGAACAGGAAGCGCAGCGTGCGGCCGCGCGAAGTGGAGTTGTCGATCACCTCGTCCACCAACAGGTCGTCGTCGCCGAAATAAAGCTTGTTGCCGATGCGGATTTTGCGCGCCGGGTCGACGAGCACGTCCCACAGGCGCAACTCCTGGTTCAACTCGCGCAGCAGGAAGATCTCGATCTCGGCCCCCGTTTTTTCCTTGTTGCCGTAGAGGCGGGCGGGGAAGACTTTGGTATTGTTGAGGATCATCACGTCGCCCTCCTTGAAATACTGGAGGATGTCCTTGAAGACCTTGTGTTCAATTTTGCCCGTTTTGCGGTCGATGACCATCAGTCGCGATTCGTCCCGGTTTTCTTCCGGGTACTTGGCGATCATGTCGGGTGAAAAGTCGTAGTTGTACTGCGAGAGTTTCATCGGGGTGTCGTTTTGAGTCAACAGAATGGACTTATACTACGTAGAAAAAAAGATTTTGTTTCACGCGGGGGCGATTTTTTTACGCCCCGGCCGTTTTTTTGCGGCTCCGGCCGATGGCGCGGGCGATTTCACCCACCCACAACACCACCGAAGCGGCACCGAAAATCAGTCCCCAGTCGGCCGCCCGCAACGGCACCGTACGGAACACCTCGCCCCCGAACGTCACGATCAGGAACTGTCCCACGAGGATCAACGCCCCCACGCCGAGGAACGCCTTGCACTTCGACAGTTCGCGGAATGCGGACCTGCCTGCGCCGAAGGCTTTGGCGTTGAACATATTCCAGAATTGCAGCAACACGAAGAAGGTGAAGAATGCCGACAACTCATAAGGCGTGATCGTTTCCCCGAAATAGGCCAGTAAACAGACTAGCGTCACCACAAAGAACGCCCCGATTCCGAAGATCATCCCGGCCATCGGGCGGGTGATGATGAACTGGCTTGATTTGCGCGGTTTGTCGTTCATCACGCGCGGGTCGGGCGGCAGCGAAGCGAGGGCGGCGGCGGCAAAGGTGTCCATGATCAGGTTGACCCAAAGCATCTGGGTGACGGTCAGCGGCAGCTCGGTGCCGAAGAGCGAACCGAGCAGCACGACGGTCAGCGCCGTTACGTTGATCGTCAGCTGGAACACGAGGAAACGCTGGATGTTGCGGTAAAGCGAGCGGCCCCACATCACCGCCGAAGCGATGCTGTTGAACGAGTCGTCGAGCAGCGTGATGTCGCTCGCGTCCTTGGCCACCGAGGTGCCCGAACCCATAGACAGGCCCACCTGGGCGAAGTTGAGGGCCGGGGCATCGTTGGTGCCGTCGCCGGTGACGGCCACCACCTGGCCTTGCTGCTGAAGCAGTTGCACGAGGCGTTGCTTGTCGCTCGGGCGGGCGCGCGACATGATCTTGAGGGCCTGCACCCGGGTGAGAAGTTCTTCGTCTGTGAGGGCTTCGAATTCGGCGCCGGTGATGTGGGCCAGTTCTTTGTCTGAAGCGTCGTCCCACAGGCCGATCTGGCGGGCGATTTCGCGGGCGGTGCCGGGGGTGTCGCCTGTGACGATCTTCACTCCGATCCCGGCGCTCAGGCAGCGCGACACGGCGCCCGGCACGTCTTCGCGCACCGGGTCGGCGATCGCGGCGATACCCAGGAATACGGGTTTGGCCGAGGCAGCCACTTCGGCCCATGTGTGTGCTGTGTCGTCGAGCACGACGTAGGCAAACCCGAGCGTGCGCATCGCCCGGCTTTGGTAGCCGAGCAGCTCTTTTTCAATCGTTTCGCGGTAGCCGGCCGCCGGCACTTCGCCCGTAGGGCCGAGCACGGTCACGCACTTCGAAAAGACGATTTCCGGCGCACCTTTTATATATAGAACGCGTTTGTCCAACACGTTCGACTTCACAATGGTTGCCATAAACTTGCGTTCGGTGCTGAACGTAAGCTGGTCTTCGACCGCCACGTCGCTGCGCAGCATTTCGTAATCGGTGCCCTGGCGATGGAGCCACAGAAGCAGGGCGCCTTCGGTCGGGTTGCCGATCGGCTTCGGGTGTTGCGCGTCGGTTCGGTCGAGAAACGCCGTGCTGTTCAGGGAAATGCCTTCGCGCATCAGGTTGCTCGGGAGGTCGTCGGACAGCGTGTTGCCCGACATGCCGAAGATATGGGTGTCGTGAACGCTCATCCGGTTCTGGGTCAGGGTGCCTGTCTTGTCGGTGCAGATCACCGTGGTGGCGCCCATCGTTTCGCAGGCGTGCATCTTGCGCACCAGGTTGTTGGCCTTGAGCATTCGGCGCATATTGAGCGCCAGCGAGAGCGTGACGCTCATCGGCAGCCCCTCGGGTACGGCCACCACCACCAGGGTGACGGCTACCATAAACGCTTGCAGGATGTCGTTGGCCTGGTGGAGCGAAAGCCACGACCCGCGGTCGGCCGGCGACCAACCGAAACCCCAGTAACCCAAACCGCACAGGATGGCGAACAGCATCGCCCCCATCGCGACGAAAGCAAAGGTGTCGGTCTGCCGTACAGGGCAGGGGCCTTCTTTCATCACCCCGGCCAATTCGAGCGTGTCGCGGATCGTCGGCATCCAGGCCCGGGCCGACATCACGCCGGCAGCTACGATAAAAGCAGCCAGATAGTAGAGTTGCTCCGGGGAATATGTCGCCCAGTCTTCGATCAGGTGTTTGGCCATGAGAATACCGAACGTCAGGAACGACAGTCCGAAACCCACCACGCCGATCAGTTTGGCCAGTCGTTCGAGCTGCTTACTGAGCGGTGTTTTTTCGTCGGTCGTGGCCGACGCTTCCCGGGCCACCTGGCCGAACTGGGTAGCGTTGCCCACGGCAGTGACGGTGATCGTGCCGTGGCCTTCGACCACGGTCGTCCCGCGCAGCAGCATATTCGAGGGATAGGTCGCTTCCGGGTCGCCCGCCGCCGGATCGACGGTTTTGGCCGTGACCGGTTCGCCGGTCAGGGTCGATTCGTTGACCTGCAGCGAGAGCGACTCTTCGAGCGTGCCGTCGGCCGGGATCTCCTCGCCCGTTTCGAGCACCACCACGTCGCCCACCACGATTTCGCGTTTGGCGACCTCTTGCACCATTCCATCGCGAATCACTTTATATAGAGTGTCGTCGTCGACGCGGCCCAGCAGGTCGAACTTTTTCTGGGCGTCGTATTCAAACCAGAACGCCACCCCCGTCGCCAGCAAAATGGCACAAAAAATCCCGATCGTTTCAGCAAATTCCCACTCGACGAACGAAATGGCCATCGACAGGAATGCCGCGATCAGCAGCACCCGGATCACCGGATCCTGGAATTTTTCGAGAAATAGTTTCCACACCGAATCGCGGGGCGGAGGGGTGATCAGGTTTTCGCCGTGTGCGGTGCGGCTGGCCTGGACGGCCTCGGCGGTGAGGCCGGTCAATCGCTTTTTTGTTTCCATACGGGGAGTTTTCGGGGATGGAAGGATGTGTACGAATATTGTGCCGGATCGGTCAGACCCGGGTAATGTGGTCTTTCTTGGAAGTGTCGAGTTTGATCGCGATAAACAGTAGCAGGGTGAAGGCGATCAGCGACGACCCCCCGTAACTGAAGAAAGGCAGCGGGATGCCGATCACAGGCATCAGCCCGATAGTCATTCCGATGTTGATCGCCACGTGGAACAGGAGAATGCCTGCTGCACAGTAGCAATAGATCCGGCCGAAAGCCTCTTGTTGCCGTTCGCCCATGGCGATGAGTTTGAGGATCAGCATGCCGAAAAGCGACACCACGACGAGGCTGCCCAGAAACCCCCACTCTTCGCCCACGGTGCAGAATATGAAGTCGGTGCTTTGCTCGGGCACGAAGTTATACTTGGTTTGCGTACCCTCCAAAAAACCTTTGCCCGTGAGGCCGCCCGAGCCGATGGCGATCTTCGACTGGTTGACGTTGTAGCCCCAGCCTTTGAGGTCGGATTCGATACCGAGCAGGTCAAGGATGCGCTTCTGGTGGTGAATTTGCAACACGTTGTCGAACACGTAATCGATTGTTTGTGTAAAGGCCAGTGACCCGAAAAAGAGCAGGACAAAGAACCACACGTTACGCAACCGGCTGCGGTAGGCGTAGATCGCTACAAAGATCAGCGAAACAGCCACCGCGGCGATTACCGCCGCTTCGGCCGATACCGGCCGTCCAAGCGCGAGCGATCCGAAATAGAGGCCCAGCGCCGCCAGCGCCACCCCGGCCAGGTAGATGATCTTGGTTTTCCACCGTCCGTTGGTCAACCCCTCGCCGATCACGCAGATCAGCACCAGGATCGCTAGCAGCGGTACCGGTTCGACCAGGAACGACAACACAAAAAGTAACAACATTAGGAAAACCGTAATGTAAATCCACCGGTTGGCCCCTTCGCGGTAGAGCATGAAGAAGAACGACGTGTAGACCAGTGCCGATCCTGTGTCGTTCTGCAGGATGATGATCGCCACAGGAATGCCGAGGATCAATCCCACGTTGAGCAGCGACCGGGGGCTGTGGATGTTGAACGCATAGGAACTCATGCATCGCGCCAGGGCCAGCGAGGCGGTCACCTTGACGAACTCGGTCGGCTGCACGCGTACCGATCCGAACTCATACCACGACCGCGCGCCGTTGATCTCTTTGCCGAAGACGAAAACCCCCAGCAGGAAAAGGATACTGAGCCAGTACAGGGGGTAGGCAAAGACGTGGTAATACTTGTCGTCGATCAGCAGCACCGAGATCGCGATAAAGGCCGAAATGCCGATCCACATCAGCTGCTTGCCATGGCTTTGGCCCATGTCGAAGATGCTGCTGTGATCGGGGTCATAGACGGCGGCGTAGATGTTGATCCACCCCATCAGCACCAACGCGGCGTAGATGGCGATCATCGACCAGTCGACCCGGCCGAGCGACAGGTTGTTATTGTATGATCTGCCGGTCATAACGCGGATAAGCCAGAGGCATGTTTTTGTATTGTTCGACCAGCGCCGGGTTGGCGACCGCCCCGGTGAGGTATTGTTCGAGCAACAACCGGGCGATCGGCACGGCGATCGTCGCCCCGAAGCCCCCGTTCTCGATATAGACCGAAATGGCCACCTTCGGATTTTCGTAAGGGGCAAAGGCGGCAAAGACCGAGTGGTCTTTCCCGTGGGGGTTTTGGGCGGTGCCGGTCTTGCCGCAGACGTCCCACCCGTCGATGCGGGCGCCGCCGCCCGTGCCGCTCACGTTCACCGCGCGGTACATCGCGTTGGCGACGATCTCGAAATACTTGGGTTCGATCTTGGCGTGGTGTTTCTCGTAGAAACGGGCTTCGATCGAATCCCTCCCTTGGATCGATTTCACGACATGGGGGATGTAATAAAAACCGCGGTTGGCGATCGTGGCGATGAAGTTGGCCATCTGGAGCGGCGTAGCCCCCATTTCGCCCTGGCCGATGGCCAGCGACACGGTGGTCAGCGAGTTCCAGCTGCCGCGATAGACGCGGTCGTAATACTCGCGTGTGGGGACGTTGCCGTTCAGTTCGCCGATGAAGTCCGAGTCGAGCTTGCGTCCGAAACCGAGGCTCACCACATAGTCGCGCCACACCTCGAAGCCGTTTTTCACTCCGCCGTACTTGCGGTTGTCGAGGCTATTGCGGTAGACGTTACAGAAATAGGCGTTGCACGAGGTTTGGATCGCCCCCGTCAGGTCGAGCGGTGAGCCGTGACTGTGGCATCCCACCTTGAAGTTGCCCACGTGGTAGCCCATCGAGCAGCCGTAGGTCGTCTGCGCGGTCAGCGTTCCTTCCTGCAGGCCGATCAGGGCGTTGACCAGCTTGAAGGTCGACCCCGGCGGGTAGGACGACATCACCGCCCGGTTGTAAAGCGGCCGGCGCGGGTTGCGCAGCAGCTTCATGTAGTTGTTGCCCCGTTCGCGGCCCACCAGTTCGTCGGGGTCGTAGGTGGGGCTCGAAGCCATCACCAGGATTTCGCCCGTCGCCGGTTCGATCATCACCACGCTGCCCACCTTGCCGGTGAGCAACTCTTCGGCCAATAACTGTAATTTCGCGTCGATCGTGCAGGTGATGCCCAGCCCGGGTGAGGCGAGCGTGTCGTAAACCCCGTCGCCGTAACTCCCCTTGACGATGCCCAGCACGTCGACCATCTGCACTTTGACGCCTTTCACCCCGCGCAACTCTTTTTCGTAGGCCTGTTCGACGCCGCTCGTGCCGATGTAGTCGCCGCTCTTGTAGTAGGGATCGCGTTCGATGTTGCGCTCGTTCACCTCGCCCACGTCGCCCAGCAGGTTGCCGCCCACCTTGCGCGGATAAGAGCGGATGGTGCGGTATTGCGTGTAAAATCCGGGGAAATGGCGCTCGTCGAGCTTTATCTTTATCTCTTTCGGCAACTGTTTGAAGATCACCGAGGGGCGGCGGCGCGAGAATTGGACGGCCTTTCGGTATTCCTTCACGAAAAACTCTTTGCTCACCCCGAGGATTTCGCACATCTGGGTCGTGTCGAACGCCTTGACGTCGATCGGGACCGTGATCAGGTCATAGGCTTCGCGGTTTTGCACGAGAAATTCGCCGTTGCGGTCGTAAACCTCGCCGCGCGGGGGAAATTGCACCTCGTAGCGCAGCACGTTATTGTCCGCAAAAGCCTTGTAGCGGCGGTCGACCACCTGGATATAGAACAAGCGGCCGAGGACCACCACCACCAGGGCGATCACCACGAAGCGCAGGATAGGTACACGGTTGCCGTTCATCGGTTAAATCTTGGATCGGTTGACCACAAAGAGCAATTGGCACAGGTAGACCGCCACCAGCGTGCAGAGCGTCCCCGAGAGGATGCGCAGCACGGTGAAGAAGATATCGTTGAAATTGAGCGATTCGAGAAAGTAGAACGCCGTGTGGTGGATCAGGATCAGCACGGCGGCGTAGCGGATGAATTTTCCAAAGCCCAGCCCTGCAATGTTAGGTATCCCGGCGGTTTCGTCCTTGCCGACAAAGGCGCCCAGCATCACCGGGCGGCAGAAGGCCATCAGCGCCGTGGCGGCGGTGTTGATCCCGGGGGTGCCCATGAAGAGGTCCATCGCCGCCCCGAGCCCCGCCCCGAGCAGCAGCACCACCGAGCGGTCGAGTTCCATCGGCAGCAGGATCACGAACGCCACGTAGACGAATGCGCTGAAGAAGGTGCCCAGTTGCAGGTTGTCGAAAACAAACACCTGCAGCAGGATCACCACCACGAACAACAGCAAATATTCCAGTATCCGATGCATTCTTTTTCCGGTTGTGTGTTTATCTCGTGTCGCCCGAGGCGCCTTCGATGCGCTGGCGGGCCCGCTCCTCGAGGTCGGTCTTTTCGCGGTTGAGGGTGTAGCGCACCAACACCACGTTGTTCAGTGCGCCCATGTCGGCAAAGAGTTTTACGCGCACGTCGTAATACGTGGCGTTGATCAATTCCGAATTGACCACCGTGCCGATGTTCAGGCCCGGGGGGAAAATCGACGAATATTCGGTCGTGATCACCGTGTCGCCCGGTACGATTTCGGCGTATTTCGGGATCTCGGTCAGCATCACCTCGTCGGTGCGGAGGCCGTCCCAGCGGATCGAGCCGAAATAGCTATTCTCCTTTTCGGTGTTCGACTGTTTCTTGATCCGGCCGCCGGTGCTGAACTTGGTGTTGAGGATCGATACGGCCACTGCGAAACGGCTCGAGCATTCGACCACGTAACCCACCACGTTGCCACCCGCCACCACGGCCATGTCGGGCGTCACCTCGCGCATATCGCCCGTCAGAGTCAGGTAGTTTTGCTGCCTGCTGAGGTTGTTGTTGACCACCCGTGCGGGTACGTAAGCATAGTGGAGCGAATCGAGCAGGCGGTCCTGGGTATCGACCTCGGGCATCGTGTTGCGGTAGTGTTCGAGCGTTGCCCGCAACTCGGCCACCTCGCGGTTCAGGCGGCGGTTTTCTTCGCCCAGCGTGAAGAATTGCTTCGCCCGCGATATGCCGGCGTAGATGTCGCCGACCAGGTAGTTCGACACGTTGACGAATTTCGCGTAGTTGTAACTCGACCCGTTGGCGTAAAAGTGCAAAGCCACCCCCTCGATCACCAGGAACAACAGCAGAAACTGTATTTTCTTGAGGAACAGGATGAATTTATACATTTTTTCGCAAAAGGGTTTTTGGAGTGGTTCGGCAGCGTCGAGGCTTTCGCGTCGCTGTGCGGAGTGTGCGTCAGGTTTAAACGATCTTTCCGGTTTTTAACCGGAGCGTACAGGAGTACGTGAGGATTAAAAATCGGAAAGATCGTTTAAGGATGGCGTGCAATACGCGCAGCGACACTACTTCATGAGGAATTGGAAGCGGTTTATGTTCTTGAGGGCCACGCCGGTGCCCCTTGCCACGGCGCGCAACGGATCCTCGGCCACGTGGAACGGGATATTGGTCTTCTGCTGCATCCGCGTCGCCAGACCCTTCAGCAGCGCCCCCCCGCCGGCCAGGTAAACCCCCGAATGCACGACGTCGGCATACAACTCGGGCGGGATCTGTTCCAACACTTTCATGATGGCCGCGTCGACCTTCATCAGCGATTTTTCGAGCGCGTAAGCGATCTCCTGGTACGAGATCGAAACGGTCGACGGCAGCGAGGTGAGGATGTTCGGGCCGGTGAACGTGTGGTTGTCCGGCGCTTCGTCGAGTTCCGACACGGCGGCCCCGACTTGTTTCTTGATCTCTTCGGCCGTACTCTCGCCGATGCGGATGTTGTGTTGCTGGCGGATGTAGGTCTGGATGTCTTCCGTGAAGACGTCGCCCGCCACGTTGATGCTTTCGCTGCAAACGATCCCGCCGAGCGAGATCACCGCGATCTCGGTCGTCCCCCCGCCGATGTCGACGATCATGTGGCCTTCGGGCGCTTCGACGTCGAGGCCGATCCCCAGGGCGGCGGCCATCGGTTCGTAGATCATATAGACCTCGCGGCCCCCGGCGTGTTCGGCCGAGTCGCGCACGGCGCGGATCTCGACGTTGGTGCTCCCCGACGGGATGCAAATCACCATCCGCAGCGAGGGGGCGAACATCGTCCCGCGTGCCTTGATCATCTTGATCATGCCGCGGATCATCAGTTCGGCGGCGTTGAAGTCGGCGATCACCCCATCCCTCAGCGGACGGATCGTACGGATGTTCTGGTGGGTCTTGCCGTGCATCTGGCGGGCCTTGTTGCCGATGGCTACCAGGCGGCCCGAATGTTGGTCGACGGCTACGATCGAGGGTTCGTCGACCACGATCTTGCCGTTGTATATGATGAGCGTGTTGGCCGTACCGAGGTCCATCGCCAGCTCTTGTGTCAGGAATGAGAATAGGCCCATCTGCTGATATTTTTTATATGCGGTTTAAAATTCGATTAGTGTTTGAAGTGGCGCAGGCCGGTGAAGAGCATCGCCATCCCGTTGGCGTTGCAGTAGTCGACCGTCTCCTGGTCGCGCACCGAGCCGCCGGGCTGGATGATCGTGTCGATCCCTTCCGCGTGGGCGATTTCAGCGCAATCCGCAAACGGGAAAAAGGCGTCGGAAGCCATCACCGCGCCGTGGAGGTCAAAGCCGAACGACTTAGCCTTGGCAATGGCCTGTTTCAGCGCATCGACGCGCGAGGTCTGACCGATGCCGCTCGCCAGCAGGGTGTTGCCTTTGGCCAGCACGATGGCGTTCGATTTCGACTGTTTGACGATTTTGTTGGCAAAGACGAGGTCCTGCATCTGGGCCGGAGTGACGCCCTTGTCGGTCATCTGCTTCGCTTCGCTGTCCTGGCCGCCGACCTTGGCGTCGCGTTCCTGCACCGCTACGCCGTTGAGCAGCGAGCGGAACTGATTGGCCGGGCGGTCGACATCTTTCAAACGCAGGATGATGCGGTTTTTCTTGCTTTCGAGGATCGGGAGTGCTTCGGTTGCGTAGCTCGGGGCGATCACTACCTCGCAGAACAACGGGTTGATCTCTTCGGCTGTAGCCTTGTCGATCTCGCGGTTGCAGATCAGCACCCCGCCGAAAGCCGACACCGGGTCGCCCGCCAGGGCGGCTTTCCACGCGTCGACCAGCGCCGGGCGCGTCGCCACGCCGCAGGCGTTGTTGTGCTTCAGGATCGCAAAAGTCGGCTCGGTGAATTCCGAGATCAGGTTGACCGCCGCGTCGATGTCGAGCATGTTGTTGTAGGAAATATCCTTGCCGTGCAGCTTTTCGAACATCGCGTCGAGGTCGCCGTAGAACGTGGCCCCCTGGTGCGGGTTTTCGCCGTAGCGCAGCGGCGCGGCCTGCTGGTAGCTCAGCTTGAAGGCCGGAATGTTCTCCTTGCGGTTGAAATAGTTGAAGATCGCCGTGTCGTAGTGCGAACTCACGTTGAACGCCTGGGCGGCGAACCAGCGGCGCTGTTCCATCGACGTTTCGCCGTTTTGGCTTTTCAGGATTTCGTAGAGGGGGGCGTATTGGTCGACCGAGGGTACGATCACCACGTCCTTATGGTTTTTGGCGGCAGCGCGGATGAGCGAAATGCCGCCGATGTCGATTTTTTCGATGATGGCCTGCTCTTCGGCGCCCGAAGCGACGGTTTGTTCGAAAGGGTAGAGGTCGACGATCACCAGGTCGATCTCGGGAATCTCGTAGCTGGCGAGTTGTTCCACGTCCTGCGGATTCTCGCGGCGGGCGAGGATGCCCCCGAACACTTTCGGGTGGAGCGTTTTCACGCGGCCGCCGAGGATCGACGGGTAGCCGGTGAGGGTTTCCACGGCCGTTGCCTGCAGGCCCAGGCCGTTGATAAACTCGAGCGTTCCGCCTGTCGAATAGAGGGTCACGTCCTGGGCGGAAAGCAGTTTTACGATTTCGTCCAGTCCGTCCTTATAATAGACTGAAATTAAGGCGCTTTTGATCTTTTTCACGGAAAATTTCGGTTACGTCACAGTTTTAATGTACAAAGGTAGGTATTCTTTCGGAATTATGCATCAAAAAAAATTAAATAAAAAACCGCCGCAAGGCGATTAATCCGCTTTGGATTGCTTCTGTCCGGACTGCCGGAGATTCGGCCCGGGAGATGGGACCTACAGCCGGGAGGCAGCGGTCTGAAATATTTCACTATATTTGTCTAAGTAAAGTGAAAAATTCCGGGCGCCGAAAGTCCCTTTGTCTAAATAAAGCAAAAAACTCCGAGTGCCGGGAGGCACTGATTGATATGAGTTACACGATTGATAAACATGCGCGCTGTGCCGTGATCGGCTACGGAAGTTGGGCTACGGCCCTGGTCAAGATACTGCTCGAGAACGAGAAGCGCGTGGGGTGGTTTATCCGCGACCCCGAGGTGTTGCAATACATCAAGAAGAACGAAACCAACCCGCGCTACCTGCGTGATGTGCACTTCACGCCCTCGCGGCTGCGGATGTCGACCGACCTCGACCAGGTGGTCAAGGAGGCCGACGTGGTAATCCTGGCTGTGCCGTCGGCTTTTTTGAAAGACGTCCTGACCCCATTGACCGTTTCGCTAAAAGAAAAATTTGTCGTGTCGGCGATCAAGGGGATCATCCCCGGCGATTACGTCACGGTGGCCGAATACCTGCATCAGGCTTACGCGTTGCCCTACGACCAGATCGGGATCATTTCGGGGCCCTGCCACTCCGAAGAGGTGGCCCTCGAAAAACTCTCGTACCTGACCCTCGTGTGCAAGAGTATGGACAACGCCTGCGTGCTGGCCGAAAAATTCCGGACGGATTACATTAAAGCGAGTTGTTCGACAGATATTTACGGTGCCGAATACGCCGCCGTGCTCAAGAACATCTACGCCATTGCCGTCGGCATCTGCCACGGGTTGGGTTACGGCGACAATTTCCAGGCGGTGCTCATCGCCAACGCCGCGATGGAGATGTCGCGGTTCATGACCGAAACCTATCCCTGCGGGCGCGACATCACCGCCTCGGCCTACCTGGGCGACCTGCTGGTGACTTCCTACTCCCAGTTCAGCCGCAACCGCACTTTCGGTCAGATGATCGGCAAGGGGTATTCCGTGAAAACGGCCCAGATTGAAATGAGCCAGATCGCCGAGGGATATTACGCCTCGGCCTGCATCGCACACATCAACAAACGTCATCAGGTCAGTATGCCTATTGCCGACGCCGTCTACAAAATCCTGTACGAAAAGGCGGTTCCCTCGTCGACCGTAGCGGCGCTGACCCAACATTTAATCTAAAACCGGAAAACAAAATGGAAACGTTGAAACTCAATTTAGACCGGATGGCGGGTTTCGTGTCCCCGGCGGAAATTTCCGCTCTGAAACCCGAAATGGAACGTTGCAACCGGATGTTGCACGACAAGACCGGCAAGGGGAACGATTTCCTGGGTTGGGTCGGTCTGCCCTCATCGATCGCGGCGTCCGAGATTGAAGAAATACAAGACGCAGCCCGCAGCCTGGCTTCACTGGCCGAGGTGGTGGTGGTGATCGGTATCGGAGGGTCGTACCTCGGGGCCAAATCGGTGATCGAGGCGCTCTCCGATTCGTTCGAGTTGCTGAAGGCGCAGCGCACGGCGCCCCTCGTGCTCTTCGCCGGGCAGAATCTGAGCGAGGACTATATGTACGAGTTGCTCGACGTGCTGAAAAACCGCTCGATCGCCGCTGTGGTGATTTCGAAGTCGGGCACGACGACCGAGCCGGCGATCGCTTTCCGCATCTTCAAAGCCGAGATCGAAGCCCGCTACGGCAAGGCTGAGGCCGCCAAACGTATTGTGGCGGTGACCGACGCCAGCCGCGGGGCGTTGCGCACGTTGGCTACGCAAGAGGGCTATAAGACTTTTGTGATTCCCGACGACGTGGGCGGCCGTTTCTCGGTATTGACCCCGGTGGGCTTGCTGCCGTTGGCGGCGGCGGGCGTAGACATCCGCGATTTTGTGCGCGGGGCGGTCGATATGGAGAAGGCCACTTGCCCGGATGTGCCGTTCGAATCGAATCCTGCGATGCAGTATGCTGCTGCCCGTAATGCGTTGTATCGCAAGGGGAAAAAGGTGGAAATTCTGGCCAGCTACGAGGCTAAACTGCAATACATTGCCGAATGGTGGAAGCAGCTTTACGGCGAGAGCGAGGGCAAGGAGGGTAAGGGGATTTTCCCGGCGAGCGTGACGCTGACCGCCGACCTGCACTCGATGGGGCAGTATATTCAGGAGGGTGAGCGGATGCTGTTTGAAACGGTGATCCACGTCGAAAAGTCTTGCCACAGCGTGATGGTCGAAGCTGATCCGGCAAACCTCGACGGCCTGAATTTCCTTTCCGGAAAAAGCCTGACGGAGATCAACCATAAGGCGGAGGAAGGGACGGCGATGGCCCATGTGGACGGCGGGGTGCCGAACCTGCGGATCGAGTTGCCGCGGATCGACGCGTATACGATCGGTGCGCTGCTGTACTTTTTCGAAAAGGCTTGCGGGATCAGCGGGTATGCGCTTGGGGTGAATCCGTTTGACCAGCCGGGCGTGGAGGCGTATAAGAAGAATATGTTTGCCCTGCTCGGCAAGCCCGGCTATTAAGGTGCGTCCCCGCACAGGGGGATTTTCCAAAACAAAGTAGATCTCAGCGATGCAAAGCATCGCCAAAAATTTTTGGTGCCGCTTTTTATAAAAAGCGGCAGTTCTCTCGCGGAGCCTTTCTCTTGCGTGGTGGCCGGCTTTCCCAGGCAGATTTATACCTGATCCGGCCTGGTAGAGGTTGTCTTTGGCTGCATAAATCTGCCCTGTGCGGGGGCCAATTTTTTAAAACAGGCGCGGCGGGCAATTTGCCCGCCGCGTTTTATTTATTTGGCCCGCGCACAAGAGGTTTTTATGCATTGGAAAGGTCAGGCTCCATAACCGGATCGGGCATAAAAATCTCCGGGAAGCGGGGCCACCGCACTTTTCCCTTTAAGGGAACTGTCGCTTTTTATAAAAAGCGACGCAAAAATTTTTCTGAGAAACTTCGTTTCTCTGGGGTGACTTTGATGGACGCACTTAGTTGCCGGCTTCCGCCTCTGCCGCCGCCTCTGCCAACCGCTTCTTCTGCCGCGTTTCCTCCATAATCACCTGGTAGTTGTTCACAATCGCACCCACCACCAGGTTCAACAGCAAAAACGCCGACAAAATAAACCAAACCACATGGAACGAAGTGATCGCCACTGAACTTGTCTGGATTAATCCAAACTCCTTTGCCTTGAGTAGGTTATACCGCAGGTCGGTCCAGTCCTCGCCTGTCAGCGTGCGGAACAGCGTGAACATCGACTCGCCCAGCGTCCCGTAAGGCTCGGGCGAACACTGCGGAGCGTTGGGCGCCTCGGCCATTAACCGTTCGTAAGCGGCCTTGCCGGCATCGTCCAGCGTGTTGTAAGCGGGCAGCCGGAACAACGAAATCCCGATGATCGAGAACAGATACAGGAAAATAAAAAAGAACACCCCGTTATAGAACAGCGCACTGAACGATTTGGTCAGCACCGACACGATCAACTTGATCTCGGGCGAAGTGCGCAACAACCGCAGCACCCGGAACACACGCAACACCCGCAGCACCATCACCAGCGAAACATTGCTGAACAGCGTTTCCGGCACATAACTGATCACCACCAACCACAGGTCGAAATTGTTCCATCCCGAACGGAAAAACGACTTGAGGCTGCCGCTTGCAATAAGGCGGACGATGATCTCGAACGTAAATATAAACAGGATAATGCTTTGTGTTACCTTGATCCAGTGGTGGTGGGCGTAAGTTTCCAGCCCGATCAACACGCAATTGGCCAGGATGATGCCGACGATCAGCAGTTCGAACCACTTGGATTCTGTCAATTTTTTACAAAGTACGGGGATTGTTTTCATGATTTTTAAAAATGCAGTTAAAAACGGAAAAGGTACGTAGCCATTACGTACCTCTCCGGGTAAAACTATTTCGGTTATTTGATCGCGTCGAAGCGGGTGTAAGTCCGCAGGACCTCGGGGATGCGGATACCCTCCGGGGTCTGGTTGTTTTCGAGCAGCGCGGCCACGATGCGGGGCAGGGCCAGCGAACTGCCGTTGAGCGTGTGGGCCAGCTGGGGCTTGCGGTCGGCGTCGCGGTAACGCAGCTTGAGTCGGTTGGCCTGGAACGATTCGAAATTCGATACCGACGACACTTCCAACCAACGTCCCTGAGCCGCCGAATAGACCTCGAAGTCATAGGTCAACGCCGACGTAAAACTCATGTCGCCTCCGCAAAGGCGCAGGATGCGGTAGGGCAGGCCGAGCTCTTTGACGATGTTTTCGACGTGCGAAACCATCTCTTCCAGTGCGCCGTAAGAACGTTCGGGGCTTTCGAGGCGCACGATCTCCACTTTGTCGAACTGGTGCAGGCGGTTGAGGCCCCGCACGTCCTTGCCGTAGGAGCCCGCCTCGCGGCGGAAACAAGGGGTGTAGGCGGTCAGTTGCACCGGGAAATCCTTTTCGTCGAGGATCACGTCGCGGTAAATATTCGTTACGGGAACCTCTGCAGTAGGAATTAAATAGAAATTGTCGACCGTGGCGTGGTACATCTGGCCCTCCTTGTCGGGCAACTGGCCTGTGCCGAACCCCGAGGCTTCGTTGACCATCAGCGGCGGCATCACTTCCATGTAGCCCGCAGCCGTGTTTTTGTCGAGGAAATAGGTAATCAATGCACGCTGCAACGCTGCGCCCTGGCCTTTGTAGACCGGGAAGCCGGCGCCGGTCAGTTTCACGCCCAGTTCGAAGTCGATGATGTCGTATTTTTTGGCCAGTTCCCAGTGGGGCAGGGCGTCGGCGGCCAGGGTCGGGATGTCGCCGCCGCTGCGCACCACTTCGTTGTCTTCGGCCGTTTTGCCGAGGGGCACCGAGGTGTGGGGCAGGTTGGGCAGGGTGACGATCACCGCGTTTAGCTCGGCTTCGGTGGCGGCCAGTTTTTCTTCAAGTTGCTTCGAAGCGTCTTTGAGTACCGTGTTACGCTCTTTGGCGGCGTTGGCTTCGGCGGCTTTACCTTGCTTATAGAGGTCGCCGATCTCTTTGGCCAGTTGGTTGAGTTGGGCCAGGGTTTGATCCAACTCGGCTTGGGTGGCTTTGCGCTGGTCGTCGAGGGCAATGATTTTTTCGATGGCGGTGTTGGCGTCGACGCCTTTGACGGCGAGGCGGGCGATGGTTTGCTCGCGGTTATCGCGGATTTGTTTTAAGGTCAGCATAGTCGGATGCGGTTTTTAAGACCCCAAAGGTACGCATTTTATCTTTTTTCTGTTCAACTTTTTTTCGACCCCCCCAAGGATTTGGTTAAAATGCGGCAAATGGATCGATCGTTAGGCCGCGGGCCGGATGAAATCGTGATTTTTCTCAAATATTCTTCTCGTTGTTAAAGAATACGGCTTCCTATTCGAGATGCAATATGCAGCTTCGTAAGAATCAGCCGGCTTATACTGTCGTCTATTCGGCCTCGGGCATGGCAAAGATCGGTGGTCGTTTTTTCTTTTCTTTCTTCTTTGGTTTCGAAAAATTTCGATTTTTGTAAAAAGAAGAAAAAATATATTTATATTTGTAGGTGAGCGAACTATTTCGCGGTATCGCACACCGCAAAATGCGGAAGTAAGAACGGTTTCCCCATCGTTCCCCAAGTGTTTCTACTGCCCAAATCCCCATAAGCCTTGGTTAGTCTGTTCATTCCGGACTTGTTGTTTGAACGTGATTTTTGAAATAAATTTATACCCTTTCTCCAAAAAACAGCTACAAACCCCCAAACTTAATTGTGTTGAACCTTTGTAAAATTGGGAAACATGGATCGATTTCTTAAAAATTCTTTAACTAGAGTGGTCGTAGCCACTTGTGTTGCGGCCTTGCTTCCTATGGGACAGGCCTTCTCTTCGTCCAATGCGCCGGTGCTACCGGCCGGTGACGCGCCTCAAAAAAACATCCGGTTTGTGCAAATTCCGTCGGGAACCTTTACGATAGGCGGCGGTGTGGAAGAGGTCGTGGCCGATGCCCTTCCGCGCCATGGAGTAACGCTGTCGAGCGCTTTTGAGATCTCTGTGGAACCAGTTGCTTATGAGGATTATAAGGTCTTCTGTGAAAAAACAAAGAAAGGAGCTGTCGAATTTGAAAACGACCGGGGATATGTCGTTGGTGTCAATTGGTATGACGCCAAGGCTTTTTGTGACTGGTTGAATACCTCTGAGGGTGCGGCGTATCTGAAGTCCGCCGGCGTTACCGGAAATTTCGTTTACCGGTTGCCTACAGAGGCGGAATGGGAATATTGCGCCCGCAGCGCAAAGCCTTTCGGTGTGGACCGTATGTGCGACCTCATGTTGCGCGAATGGTGCTGGGACTGGTACGCTCCCTACACCGACCGTGCGGTGACCGACCCGCAGGGCCCGCCGGAAGGGATGTACAAGGTGGTCCGCGGCGGTTACTTGGACGATCCGAACCGCTACAACGAATATCCCCTTGACCTGTGGCGCCGGGGTGCCCTGCCCCCCAATTACAAAAAGGATCCGACGGATAAATTTAACGATTTCGGACGCCACAACATCGGTTTTCGCCTGGTGCGGGCCAAGGCGCCGTTGGCTGCCAATAAGGCTTCTGCTGAGCAGGCCGCCGAAATAGCCGCTGCCAAGCCCTTGGCTACCCTGTTTGTCAAGCAGGAAAACAACCAGAGCAACACTCGGATTTCCGGCTCGAGCGCAACTCCGTATTTCCACAAGCGTTATATCTTCACCACCCCGCCGGACAATGCCACCCACGAAGAGATCGTCTCGATGGGGCTCGACCCGCTGTTCCGCCACCACCACCACTCGCCGGGCTTTACGGTTTGCCCGAACGGCGACTTGCTGGTGACCTATTACTCATCTTACCACGAATACGACGCCGAAGTGGGCCTGGTGACCATGCGCCTCCGCTACGGGACAGACGAATGGGATATGTCCAGTATTTTCATCAACCCGGTCGGTGTAAACGACCACGCGCCGCTGATCGCGACGACCCCTGACGGAACCATCTACCATTTCTGGGGCTGGGAACAACAATCCCGGTCTTATCCGTTCCAATTTATCTCCTCGAGCGACAACGGCGCTACTTGGGGGCCGGTCAATTTCCCTGTTTTCTCGAACGTGGCCGACCGCTTCGACCGTCAGCCCATCAATTCGGCTTTTCTGGCCAGGGACGGTTACTTTTATATGGCGGCCGACGGGAACTGCGGCACCGAATCGTGTTCCGTCCTTTGGCGCACGAAAGACATGAAAACCTGGGAAAATCCCAAAGGACGCACGGGCGGCCGCCACACTACGGTGGTTGAGCTGAAAGACGGCGGCCTGCTGGGGATGGGTGGCAAGAACTCGCAGATCAACGGCTTCATGCCCCAGTCGATTTCGCACGACCATGGCGACACATGGCAAGTTTCCCAATCGGTGTTTCCGGCTCTTGCCGGCGGGCAGCGGCCTTCGATCACCCGCCTGCAGAGCGGATTGTTGGTGATGTGCGGTGATTATCGGGGCAGCCGCGGGGCTACGCCTTATCCGGCCGATGAGCCTCGGGCTGGCATTTACGCCGCTTATTCCAGCGATGAGGGAGCTACCTGGACGTTCAAAACCATTCCCGGTTCGCAGCCCAACAAAAGCTCTGACAGAAGCTATCATACGGTGGGTTACAGCGCACTCCAGCAGTCTGAAGACGGCATGATCCACCTCATCACATCACGAGTGAAGCCGTGTATCCACTTCTCCTTCAACGAGGCGTGGCTGCTCGATCCCGACGCCGATGCAGCACCCGCCACCAGCTACGGCTGGCGTCCTGCCCGGACTGACGAAGCCACGCTGATGGCCAATACCGCCCGCCGGATCGATAAGGTTCAGACCTACAGCGAAAATTATCCGTCGAGCAAACAGGTGCAATACGAATATTCGGGTGGTACGGCCGATGACGGTCGCTTCCTGCTCCACGGCCCCGAACGTTGGTATTACCCTTCGGGTGTGATGAAGATGGAGTGCAATTACGTCCTGGGCCAACGCTCCGGCCGCTATGCCTACTATACTGAAGCCGGCGCCCCTATCTGGGAGTGGGACTACAAGCCGGACGGTCTGGCCGTGTACCGTACGTTCTATCCCGACGACTCCGGGAAACTCAAATCGGTGGCTGCCTTCCGCGACAACATCGCCCAGGGTTGCGCGCAGCTTTATTCACGCACAGGCGCATTGCTCAAGGAAACGTGGTATAAAGACGGACAAATCGGCCGGGTGACGGACCTCCGCACGGAAAAACCCGCGGTGATCGAAGAACTTTATGGGAAATAAGCCCTGAGGGGCGGCATCCGCCTGTTGGCGCATTTTGTATCCTCGAGGGGGTTGTGCGACGCACAGCCCCCTTTTATTACCCTGCGCCCGATTCTGCCTCCTGGGCCGGGCTCTGTTGTCCTGTGCTGCTTCCCGGTTATTTATGGCTAGCGGTCAAAAAGGGATAGGGTGCCTTACAGAAAAATATATTTTGGATATTATTCGACTCGTTACCGGTAATGCGAGGCTCGACTCTTCGCATTACTTTTGTATTACAGGATAACGGAAAATTTCGTAAATTTGTCGGTCAAAAGAATCAAAAGCAACTATGGAAACAGTTTTGAGCGGCATCCGGTCGACCGGTAACCTCCACCTGGGCAATTACTTCGGCGCCCTGAAGAACTACGTCAAAATGCAGCACGAAAACCGCTGCTTCTTCTTCATCGCCGATTACCATTCGTTGACCACCCACCCCGATCCGGCGCAGCTTCACCCCAACGTTCACAACGTGTTGGCCGAATACCTCGCCGCGGGCATCGATCCCGAAGTGGCGACGGTTTACATTCAGAGCGACCTGCCGCAGGTGGCCGAACTCTACCTGCTGCTCAATATGCACGCCTACATCGGCGAGTTGGAACGCACCGCCTCGTTCAAGGAGAAAGTGCGCAAACAGACCGAGAACGTCAACGCCGGCCTGCTGACCTACCCGGTGCTGATGGCGTCCGACATCCTGATCCACCGCGCCACGAAGGTGCCTGTCGGAAAGGACCAGGAGCAGCACCTGGAAATGACACGAAAATTTGCCCGCCGCTTCAATAATTTTTACGGCGTCGAATATTTTCCGGAAAGCGAACCGTATAACTTCGGGAACGAACTGGTAAAAATTCCCGGCCTCGACGGCAGCGGAAAAATGGGCAAGTCGGAAGGCAACGGCATTTTCCTGGTCGACGAAGACGACGTGATCCGCAAAAAAGTGATGAAAGCGGTGACCGACAGCGGCCCGACGGTGCCCGATTCGCCCGTGACGGAAGGCGTGCAGAATATCTTTACGATCATGCAGGCGGTGTCGTCACCCGACACGTTGCAGTTCTTCAAGGAAAAATACGCCTCGTGCGAAATCCGCTACGGCGACCTGAAAAAGCAGCTGGCCGAAGACATCATCCAGGTGGTGGCCCCGATCCGTTCGCGCATCAAGGACATCTATAATAATAAGGAGTACCTCCACCAGGTGACCCGTCGGGGTGCCGAGCGTGCGGCCGAAAGCGCCGACAAGACGATCGCCGAGGTACGCCAGATTATGGGCATCAAACGCTTTTAACAACGACTGAAAATAAGAAAGCGGGGCTACACTTCAACGTGTAGCCCCGCTTTTTTTGCGTAAGATCATTTCTCGGCCGTCGCCGTCCCCACAAAAAGGTCCCAGCCGGCGCGCACGTCGGCTTCGACGGCTTCGATGCCGTTTTCGACCCGGCTCATCGCCGCCACGAGCGGGATCATCACCGACCCGTCGAGGGTGCTGATGATGCGCCCGGGGTCGATCCCGGCCCGGACGCTGACGGCCTTTTCGTAGGCCGGAGTGTTGTTTTCCACCGGCGGCGCGTAGCGGGCGATCATTCCGCGAAGCGTCCGCAACCGGTGCTTTACCTCGTAGGTCCGCAACAGGACGAACATCGCCCGATAACCCCAGACAATGGTTTTGAATTGCTTGAACGCCGGATCGGTCGAGGGCGTCACCTCGCCAAGGTAACGCACGCCTGATTGCCGGATATTTCCGGGATTGTTATTGCGTAATCCCCTGCTCATGCGCTTTTCGGTTTGCGGGTGCTTTTCGGCTTTTCGGCCGGAGCGTCGGTCTTCATGTCGGCGATCACAGGGCAAACGGCCCGGTGTTCGCACTTCGTAGCGCGCGAAATAGCGATTTTCAGCATCGTCCGCTCCTCGCGGGCCACGGCGATCTCGTCCCGCACCTCGCGTAACTCTTCGCGCAACTTATCGATCTCGTCATAGAGTTTTCGCTTGTCTTCGAGCGCATCGTCGAGCAGGGCCTTGTATTGCCGGGCGACTTCGATTCGGTCGGCTTCTTTCTTCTGTCGGTTGCGGTGGGCGTTGGCAAACCATCCCGCAAACCCGGTCGCCAGCGGGGCGAGCAGATACGAAAAAAAGTGTTCCATCGCCGTCACAGGATGATGCCCCCGTTGAAGATCCGCTGGCGCAACCGCTCGTCGGGGCTGTATTCCAGAAAGGTTTCCGGCGAGGCCTCGACGTGTTCGATCGCCTTACGCAACAACGCATTGCCCACTTCGAGCGCTTCGCGGCGCAACAGGGCCACCTGGCGGTCCGAAGCCGAATCGCTTTGGGCGGTGCGGTTGCGCACGATACCGGCATTACCCGCTTTCAGATGCAGGTCCGGCAGCAGGCTGTATTTCACGAAATGGGCCAGCGCCGGTTTTATGAAATTCTGTAAGAACTCATGGTAGCGTGCGTCAAGGCAGACAAAATACAGCCCCCCGAGTGCCGGTGCAATAAATTTGGCCTGTGCGGCTTCAATCTTAAAATCGTTGACCACGCGGTCGTCGATCTGGTCTTGGGGGCCGAAGGCGAGGGCGATCACCTCGCGTGCAGAAATCAACAGGTTCATAATGCGGACAATTTTGAGAGATTACCGATATAATGCTGCTGTGCCGGGTCGGCCGGGTCGTAGTCGAGGCCGTCGGCTTTGCGTGCTTCCCACACTTTCATGTAGGCGGGTTTGACGCTCGCCGGGGGGCGGTTGACGATTTCGAGCGACGTCGTGTCGACGCCGAAAAGGTGTTCGATCACCCCCTTGATCGGGTCGAGCAACTGGCCCTGTGCGGCGAGGATCACCGTGTTGAGCGCAATTTCATATTCGTGCAGGATGCGTTCGGCCGAAAACCCGGCGGCATAGTCCAACCCGCTCAGCGACCGGAACCACGAGTGGGCGACCACAATGTCCGAAGCGGCTTGGCTGTGGAGGTCTTTCCAATCGCCTTCGTGGGTGGTCGAGATTGGGATGAATTTCGAGCTTTCGCCTTCGCTCATCCCCTTGACCAGAAACATTACCTGGCCCGGGTTGCCGGCAAAACGGGCTTCGGCGCTGCGCAGGATCTGTTCGGCTTCGCGGTCGTTGTCGATCTCGGCGTCGAGCATCATGATGCCCGAGAGCTGGAATGAATTGTCGAGCCGGCTGATGTTCCACCGGTCGGTCTTATACATGATGGCCGAGGCGTTGATGCCCGACAGGTAGGCTGGCACACCGTAATTCTCGAACATCGGTTCGTAATCCTTATAGTGGATCACGGCCCGCAGGGTGCCGTCGGCCGCCTTTTCGAAATTGGGGTAAAGCGGCAGGCGCCGGGCCTTATCGGGGTCGAAAGCCATCCAGTCGTGGTGCAGGATTACGTGCTGTTTCTCCTTGGCCAGCCGACAACGGGTGGCGTCCTGGTGGAACAAGGCGAGAAACGAATGGTTCTCGTCGGTGACGATCTCCAGAAAAGCGTTGCCCATCAAGCATTTATCAAAAGCGAGTTTGGCGATCACTTCGCGCAGTGTTTCGCCGGTGCCGTTGGCCGGTTCGATCAAAGCGGCCAGCCGCACGTTGTCGCGGTCGAAAGCGATCCCCTTGCCCGCAATGTAATCGGCCTTGTCGTTGACAATGCGGCGGTGGATGGTCGACCGGCGCGAGAGGAGCGAGAGGGCGTAGGGAAACAAATTGTCGTCGCCCCATCGCCAGTATTGTGTGTTTTCGGCCGCCGCCGCCCCGATGGTGACAAAGGGGTCGATCCGGTTGCGGGTCACGGCAAATGAACGCTGTCGCCCGGCCGGAGCCGTCTGTAAAGTATTTTTCGGATGTGTCATTTGTGCTGTAATCAATAAAATGACGTTAACTAAAAAGGGCAGGGGGCAACCGCCCCCTGCCCGGCCTGGATTTTTCGATTTGCCCTTTGAGGAAAACCTCCTTTGAGACGAACTTCTCAGGAGGGAAATTGAGGACGCCTATCCGAGATCCCCTGTAAAGATTCTTGCCGGGGCGGTGTCGCACGATTCAAGCGCAAGGCCTACCGTGCCCGGGTCGGTCTGTTTGGTGCCTGTCGAGGCGTCGGATGCGGCGAGGCGCAGCGGCCGTTCGCCGGCCATCTCGCGGGAGTAGCCGACCAGCAGTGTGTCGTTGTTTTCGGTGGTGACGAGCGCGACGAGTCCGCATAAAGATGCGGTGGCGATTTCGCAAAGGGCCTCTCGGGCGTCGGCGTCTAATTTGTCGAGGGAAAAACGCAAGGAGTGGGTAACGATCCGCACCCCGTTGTCCAGGTTCGTCGTCTCGCGGTAGGTCGCCTGCTCCTCGCCGAAAGAATACGTAGCGGGACTTTTTCCGGATGCGAGGGTGATGCCCGTGTAAGCATCGCAGGATTCGTCATAGGCCACGGCGGTGATATCGTTTCGTTCCGCCAGCCGGATGGATTTCACCCCGCCGCTCCGCTTCCCGCAAAGATGCATATAACCGGTTAGAGACATGTTTTTTGAGTTTTGAGTTACGAATTAGGAGTTTTGAGTTCGAGCGCAGTTTACTGCGGGGTACTGAACGAGGCTACGATCAATTCCGGCAGAAGGTAGTCGCAACCGGCCATAAACACAGCACGTTGGCGGTTTTCCATTTCGTCCGGGTTGTACCACATCCGCACCTCCATCCCCGGGAAGTCGTTGGTGTTGACCGCCAGGGCCAGGTTGTGCTTTTCGGTCAGCAGGGCGAACGACTTGGGCATACCGGCCAGGCCGTCGAGATAGCCTGTCACCTGAACGTCCACCACAGGAATCCCCTTGTAGAAAATGTCCTTGCGGCCATTCTGCTTGGCGAGGTAGGCGCTCTCCACGGTGATGCTGTCGAGCGACTCTTCGTAATTGTTGAAAATGTCCGAGGTGACGAGCCAAACCAGTTCGCCCTGGTTCTTGAACTGACGCAACACCTCGGGAGCGGTTTCCCACATATTCTTGAAAAGGCCTTCGGCGGCGTCGGCCGTACCCATCGCGGGCATCGTCACTTTTTTGAGCTCCGAACCCGGGGCGTCGGCGTCGGTGATGATGCGTTTCAACAGGCCGTCGAAGGTGTTGAGGCCGTCGACACGCGAGCTGTCGCCAACCCACATCGTGGCGCGGATCGACTCAGCGATAGCTTCCTTGAACAGGGCGGTTTCGGCTACCTCCAAGGCGCTGCCGGTCAGGTCGTCGAGGTTTACTTCAGGGCTGCCGGCCATTTCCTCGTAGACCATCTGGAAATAGTCCTCGGCCGAGAAACCGAGCTCGGCTTTCACCTTGAAGAGTTCGATCTTTTTCTGGAATTTCTGGGCTGGATCGCCGCCCGCCCAGCCTTTGCCGTAGCGCTTGAGCACATCGGCGGCACGCTTCCAGAACTGAAGGGTGGTGGGCACCGGCATATTGTAGAGCACGCGGATGCCGAGGTTTGTCGCGTCGGGGCCGCTCAACAGCGGACGGAAAAAGATGGTGTCGAGCTCTTTGCCTGCGTAGGTTTTCGGATTTTCGATCAGTTTTGACATAAGTGTTCGGTTAAAGGTTTTTGATGTTTTGGATGTCGTTGTCGTAGGCGCCGGCGTTGCCCCGCTGCCGCAGCTCCCCTGTGCTTGGGTCCTCTTTGGGGAGGGTGGCGGTGGGCGTGGCCCGCAACTTGGCGTTCAACGCCTCGAGTTCGACGATCCGGTTTTGGAGTTTTTCGATTTCTTTTGTGGCGGGACTTTCCTCGCCGGGATTTTTGCAGGCGTCGATCAGCTGACCGAGTTCGGCGGCGGCATCGGCTTTTGCGACAATTTCGCCCGCTTCCGGTGCGGAAGTTTCAGGTGTCGCCGCCTCTTCATCCGCAACCGTTAGGTCTTCTGCTGCGACTTCCACGATGGAGTTGCGCCCGATGATAAAACCGATCGCGTTGCGGATACGCTCTTTCAAGCTACGGTCTTTCCCCTTGCGAAGGATCACTTCGGGAATCTCGGGCAAACAAAGTTCCCGCACCGCCTCCGCCGCATCATTTGAAACGGTAGCCGGTGCAATCACCCGATCGGCCAATCCGGCGGCGACGCACTCCTTGGCGGTCAGCCAACGTCCGCGCCCGTCGTTTTCGTTCATCAACTCGATAAATCCGCCGATAGGACGGCCCGAACGCCCGGCATAGACGGCGGCGATCTGCCCGTCGGTCTTGTCTAAAAGTTCGATCGTCTGCGCCAGCTCGTGGGTGTTGCCCTCGCTCGCCGACGACGAGCGGTGGATCAGGTAGAGCGTGTTGGCCGACACTTCGCGGCGGCCCCTTGCAGCAGCTTGGGCGATGATCGTCGCGGCCGAAGCCACATAGCCGTAACAGCGCGTGGTCACTTCGGCCCGCAACCCCGCCAACGCTTCGTAGATCAGCAACGCGTCGTTCACGTTGCCGCCCGTCGAGCGGATGTTGACGATCAGCTTGCGGGTGTCGATCGCCTCGATCTCGCGCAGCGTGTTTTTGAATTTCTGATAGGTGGCGATTTCTGCACCCTCGTTGTCGAATTGTTGGTTTTCGGGCACGCCGACGATGCCCTCGATATCGATCTCGGTCACTTTCTCCGAGTGGTTTTTAATAAAGATTTCTCCGATCATATACTGTAAAATTTGGTTCGAAAGTAGATGGATGGGCTGCGGGCGGTTTTATACGGATTTCGCACCGACGGGGACCAGGTTGACATCCTTGTAGTAATACAGGCACTTGCGCACGTATTCGTAAGAGCAGGCGAACATTTCGGTCGCCGTCCACATCGCGCTGAGTTTCGACACCCCGGCCAGCACTTGCTCCTTGACAAATTCGCGGATCACGAGCACCTTCATTGCCGTGTGGTCGATCAATCCCATCTCGACCAGTTTTCGACCTACAAGGGTAGGGGAGAGCTCTCCGAAGTGGCTTTCGATCAGTTTTTCGAGCTCTTTTTCGTATAAAGTCATTTTTTGCTATTCTTCTTTGATGAAAATACAAGTGGTTGCCTCGTTCGACGCCGGGTTCCAGTCGACGATCTCTTTCAGCCGGCAAAGCATCTCTTCGCCGTAAATCCGCAGGCGGAACAACGCCCGGAAATCATCGCCCGCCGTTCCGGGGTGCAGAATCGGATCGACGTCGTCCGGGCCGAGGAAGAATTTAGCGGTGATCTGCTTCCCGTGATTGATGGTCGCAAAGTAGCGGTCATGATAACTGTGCAACCCGGCCTGCGATTCGAAGTCGTCGAAACAAAGCGTGAAATTTTCGCCCGCCGCCGTGCGGTGAAATGCGATCAGCGGGTAATACCCTGCATTGACCGGCCACCCCCACGCCTCGCCCGCCGGCAACGATTTCAGCCCGAGATAGCGCACGATCTTCGGTGGGAAATTGAGGTCGCCGTCGTCATAGTTGGCCCCCCGCTGCGCCCGGTCGCCGGCTTGCAGTATCGACGCGCTGCGGGCCTGCGGGAAAGTCCGGGTGATGTTGATCGACGGCGAAAAGAACGGGTTTACATCATTTTCTTCAGTGGCTCTGGCCGACAAGTTCAGGATAGACGTTCGCCAACGGGCATACTTCTTCTTGTTGTTCTCGTTCCAGCGCATTACCGCCCCGTCGCCGTCCCGGTAGAGCAGGGCGACGCTCCGTGCCCGGTCGGCCCCCAACTCTTCGACCGACACGGCGTGCGATTCGTCGGTCTTTCCCCGCCAGTCGACCACGCGGTCGCTGCGAAAAAACGAATCGTAAGGTTCGACGTAAATCGTCTTGGTCAGGTTGTCTGTATAAAAACAAAGCCGGAACAACTGCTGCAACCCCTCGATCAGTTCGATCTGGCAAGCCTCGTGGGCAAACAGCTCGGCCGTGGTCACGGTCGATCCCTCCATTGGGTTTTGGTAGAAAACGGGCCGCACCGTGGTGTCTTTCAATAGCGTGAAAGCCGTCCCGGAATACGCCCCGCTGAACCGCACCAGGTCGAAATAAATCGGCTGGTTGCGCGACAGCAGTTTGGGCGTGGTGCGCAGCGTAACGTCCATCTCAACATTGCGCGTGGCTTCGGTATAATCCTGCGTTTTGTAGATGGCCCACCCCTGGGCGTCGATCCACGTCGAGAGCGCCTTGATCTGCAGCACGGCCGAGGTCGTTCCCGAAGCGAGATTCACTACCTGCTCGCGGGCAGTAACGGCAATCGTGTCCGACACCCCGCCCGCAACGATCCGCAGCCGCGCCTCGACGCTCACGTCGTAGTGGAAATTCACCACCGTATAACTGCCCGCATAAGTCACATAGCCTTGATAATCGGTCAGCGGATTGGCCGTATAGACATGGTGTGTAACCCCGTCCCCCAGGTCGATTTCCGTAAATCCTTTCATCGTCGAGGACGAGTCGGGCACAAAATCGCTCCGGTAACGAAGCCGATACTCGAATCCGGCCGTCACCGCCTCGCTCGGCACGAAAGCCACCCGCTGGTCGACCTTTTTGAAACAGCCGCCGTTGTTGAAACACCCGTCCAGCCGGTGGCCGTTGTGTGAGAGCGTCGGGTCGGCCGTGTCGACCAGGTTGCCCACCGAGTGGAACAGTTCGTAGGGCGAGGTGAACACCACCCCGAACAGGTTGGCCGTCGTCGTCGTATCTTGGAACCGCCCGGCAAAAAAGTTCATTTTCAGCTTGATCAGGTCGATCTCTTTCGACGGGTAATACCCGCTCACGTAGAGCGACCGGAAATAGGCTCCGTCCATAAAGGCCGACGAAATCGTGTAGCCCGTCGCTCCGACAATGGCATCGACTGCCGCCCGGATGTTTACGAAAGGATGGTAGTCTTCGTAAGTAAGGGTCCGGGTAGGCGGTATCTCGTTTTCAAAATCGGCCTCGTCATACCGGTTGCGCTCGACGGGGAAAAATTTGACCGGCGACGAGTCGGTCCAACTTTCCCGAACAAGGCTTGCCGAGATTGTCCGCTGGTAGGTGATAGGCAATTCGCGCATCAACTTTTCGGAAGCGTCGAGCACCCAGTCGCGAGGTTCCTCGACTACTTCGAAGTGATACCACCCGCCGTCCACACCCCGGTTTTCGCAGCTGGCTATCCGGGCTTCGCCCGCGACGACAGGCACGCCATCGGCTTCGATCCGCGCCGGATGGGCGGTCTGGTTGAACAGGTCGGGCGAAAGGATCTGCTCTGTATATCCGAGCGCCGTCCGGTTGGCAGGCGTGATCGGCACCCGGATCTCCCGGACAACCTCCTCTTTCCGTGCGTCCATTTGGCTCATCCGGGTCGTTGAGAACGAAATCAGCACCTCGGTGCCTTCGGCCAGTTCCAATGCCCGGTTGTCGATGAAAAATTTAATCATACGCTTACAGGTTTTGGTAATTGGCCTTGGCCGTGCGGAAGCCGATCTTCAGCGCCCCCAGGCGGTCGTTGTGAATCTCCATCTCGTCCGACGTGATCTCGACTGGCACATACGCCCCTTCGCGCACCATCCACACCCGGGGCGAAGCAGCGACGGCCGAGAGCCACCGGTTAAACGACCGGACGCGAGGTTCCGAAACCGCCGAAAAATGTTCCGAGGCGCGGTTTCTGGTAATCCGGTCGCCCGAGCCCACCTCTAGCCTCTCTTTTTCGGAAGCGAGCGATTGGCGGATCACCTGCTGAAACGTGTGCCCGTCGATCCCGCCCCAGCGGTTAAGCCAGTGAAGCCGTACCCCGTCGCAGCACGCGGGCCGGATGGCATAGCTGGCCTCGAAGCAAGTCGTGTCGCCCGAAGCCAAGCCCACGGTAAAGCCCGAAAATTCTGAAAATCTCCATCCCTGCCGCTGCAACTTCTCATCGAGTGAAGCCGCGTTCACCACAACGGCCACCGGTCCCTCGGCCGACAGTGAAAGCGTCCCGATCGAAACCGAAACCCGTTCGCCCGTCGTGCCTGAGAAAACAGCTGCAGCCGAGAGTGTCCCGGCCGGGGCGATGCAAAACAATTCGTCCTGCTCGTCCGGCCCCAGCTCGCGGTTGGCGCTGTTTTCCGAAAGCAGTTTTCCGGAAATGGTTCCCGCGGGCTGGGCGCATCCGGCCGTGTGCGGGGCCGAGGCTGCCGTGGCGCCGATCCTGATGTGGCTGTTGACAACGCGCTGCGGGGCGCTGACAACACCCGCCGATTGAACCGGCAGTGGCGCAATACTGAGAAATTGCCCTCGCACATAGGCCGACACGTTGACCGGGTGCGTCGCCGCTCCCGAGAGCCGTTTAGTACCCAGGCGCGTACTTCCGGTCGAGTCATATACCTCGACCGTGGCCGTTTCCGACGCCGATTCCAATCGGACGGCATAGAGCGCATCTTCGAAGGCCGGCGAAAACCTCGCCGGCGTAGATGTAATGGTCATAAAACTGATTTTTAGATGAATCTAACGATTAGAGGTGTTTATCCGGCCCTGCAAAAAAGGGTCTCGGCCTCGAACGAGGCAGTTACAGAGAGTTCGCCGTAATTGGTCCAGCGGGTCTGGTCAGGACGACATTCGAGGTGGCTGATGGCCGTCACCTGGGGGTGTTCGCCGAGGGTGTCATAGAGTTCGATGATGCGGTCGGCCAACTCGTTCCACACTTTGTCTTTCTCTTGTTGCGGAAAATTGCGGTCGAGTTCCAGTAAATGGAGTTTGATACGGTAGCTACTCCGCACCTCTTTTCGTCCGCGTTTTCCGGTGAGGGCGAGGGGTTCGAGCCAGATCAACGGGAAGGCGAGCTTCGACAAGGTCATCTGGCTGGTAAACCCGCTGCGGAATTCGATCCCCCGTTCGTGGGCGAAATCGCTGATGGCTTTGATCAACAGGAGGTTCATCATCAGGCGGTTTTAGGGTTTGCGTGTGCCGAGATCACTTTGATCAGGTCGCCGACTTCGCGGGCGACGTTGGCGGCCCGGGTGAAGGAGAGCTTGTCGCGTTTGCGCACCTCGACCAGTTGCGCGACGCTTTCCCGGGCGGCGGCGAGCGACGCGATGGCCCGGGCGACGGCTTCGTCGTGAGCCACTCCGGCTGTCTTTTGTTTTACCATAGATAATTTGATTTTTGAACTTGTAGAAATAAAAAAAACGGCATGACTATCCATGTAGTCATGCCGCAAATATAATATATCAAAATCCCTTTGTCAAGAGGTTTTATTCAAAATACGAATTTTTTATTCAAAAATCAAATCTTTATTCAGTCAAAAAGGAATGCCAGCCTTACTTATTCCGGAAACTCGGTTGCGATCGCCGCCCGGAACGTGGCCAGCGCTTCTTCCATCGTTCCGAAGAATTTTCCTCCCGAAGCGTTCTTGTGCCCGCCCCCGTTGAAATACTTCCGGGCAAAGAGGTTGACGTCGATCTCACCCTGCGACCGCAGCGACACCTTGATGCAGTCGAGCGTTTCGACAAAGAGCGCCGACATCCCGATGTGTCCGATCGCCAGCGGCAGGTTGACAAACCCCTCCGTGTCGCCCGGCTCGAACTTATACTGCTTCAGTTCCGCCTGGTCGAGCCAGATGTAAGCCACGTTGCGCCCCGGCACGATCTCCATCTTCCGGTCGAGGGCATACCCCATCAACCGCATCCGGTTTTCCGAAAAATTGCTGTAAATGGCGATGTTCATCCGCGGCAGGTCGACGCCCTGGCCGACGAGCGAACCGACCACGCGGAACAGGTCGGGCGTCAGGTTGCCGAAAGCGAAATTGCCCGTGTCGGTAGTGATGCCTACCAAGAGCGACTCGGCGATGGTCCGGTCTACCACGTCCTCCAGCCCCATCCCCTCGATCACCTTATAGGCGAGGTAAGCGGTCGACGAAGCCCCCGTGTTCGAGAACGATAGCGCATAATCGTCCGGCGGCGAGAGGTGGTGGTCGATCAACACCCGCGGCGCCAATGAATTTAGAATAATCTCGGAAAGCCCTTCCAGTCGTTTCAGGTCATTGAAATCAAGGCAGCAGATCAGCTCTGAAGCCGCCACGAAAGGAGCCACCACTTCCGCATCGCGTTTATAAATGCATACTTTGTCGATTCCCTCCATCCAATTCAGGAAGGCAGGGAAATAATTCGGCACGACAAACATCACCTCGTGTCCCAGCTTTTCAAGGAAGCGGGTCCAGCCCAGCCCCGAACCGATGGCGTCGCCGTCGGGATTGGCGTGTGCCACGACGGTGATTTTCCGGGGTGTCGCCAGCCATGTTTTCAGTTGGCCGAGCGTGTCAGCGTTTAGTGTTACTATCTCTTTTCCGTTCATTGTCATTCCTGGTTTTTCCATCCGGGGGCCTGCAGGGCGATCTCTTCGCCGTCGGGAGTGACCAGCGCAGCGCCTGTTCCGGCAGCCGTGATGTGCCCGATCAGGTCGATCCCCGGTACGTTCATCAATTTTTCGCGCAAGGCCAACGGCACGGTAAACAACATTTCGTAGTCGTCCCCGCCGTTCAGCGCCGCCACCACCGGATCGGCGTTGAGTTCCTCGGCCATCGCATACGTTTCACGGGCAATCGGCAGTTTGTCGAGGTATATCCGCGCCCCGACGCCCGATGCCTTGCAAATATGGAGCATTTCCGATGCCAATCCGTCGCTGATGTCGATCATCGCCGTCGGCACGATGCCGTTTTCGTCCAGCGATTCGATCAATTCGGCTTGCGCTTCGGGCTTCAGCTGCCGTTGAAGAATATACGAATACCCCTCGAACCGGGGCTTCGGGTCGGCGACACCGGCCAACGCCCGCTTCTCGCGTTCGAGCAGGTGCAGCCCCATATAGGCCGCCCCGAGGTTGCCGGTCACGCAAATTAAATCATTGACCTGAGCCCCGGCTCGATAAGCGATCTTTTCCTTTTCGACCTCACCGATAGCTGTAACGCTAATGGAGAAGCCGGTCAGCGACGACGACGTGTCGCCCCCGGCCAGGTCCACTCCGTATTGTTCGCAGGCGAACCTCACCCCCTTGTAAAATTCCTCAACCTGCCGCAGGTCGAGTTTGGCCGAAAGCCCGACCGAGATGGTCGCCTGTCGCGGCCGCCCGTTCATCGCATAAATATCCGAGATGCCGGCTACCACCGTTTTGTAGCCCAGGTGGGCGAGGGGCGTGTAGGTCAGGTCGAAATGAATTCCCTCCAGCAGCAGATCGGTCGACACGAGCAGAAATTTTTCGCCCGCGTCGATCACCGCCGCATCGTCGCCCGACCCACGCACGGTCGAGGGATTCTGCGCCGCAAACTCGCTGGTAATGTGTTCGATCAGGCCGAATTCGCCGAGCGAGGCTATGTTGTTGTCCATTGTTTTAAATTTTTCAGAAACTAATAAAGATAATATAAATATTCAAAAACTGCAAAATTAAATGAAAAAGTAGAGTAGATTCAAAGAAAAGAGCTAATTTTGCGGCTTCTATTTAACCAATATAGGATGCGGTTCGGGCATCTTCTGCGAACAAGTTCGCACAATGTCACTCACCTTGCACTATATTTGATGAGAAATAAAGAACGATTATGTTGAACATTGTGTTGTTCGGCCCTCCGGGGGCGGGCAAAGGGACCCAGGCGGAGCGATTGATGGAGCGGTATGGTGTCCAACACCTTTCGACGGGTGAAGTGATCCGCCGCGAGATCAAAGAGAATACGGAGCTGGGGCGTGAAGCCGCCGGTTATATCGAACGGGGCCAGTTGGCGCCCGATGCTTTGGTGATCGAGATTATCGCCGACTACTTGCGGATGCACGGCGACGTGGACGGTACCATCTTTGATGGTTTCCCGCGCACTACGGCCCAGGCCGAGGCGTTTGACCGGATGCTGCGTGAGTTGGGTAAGGAGGTGACGGTGATGGTTTCGCTCGATGTGCCCGACGAGTTGCTCGTGTCGCGCCTGCTGCTGCGGGGACGCGAGAGCGGCCGCAAGGATGATAGCAACGAAGGCGTGATCCGCAACCGCATCGACGTGTACAAGCGCGAAACAGCGGTAGTGGCCAACTACTACGAAATGCAGGGGAAATACCACCCGGTCAACGGCAGTGGAACGATCGACGAAGTTTTTTCCTTATTGTGCCAACAAATTGACAATTCGATCACGGGATAACCCGGTCGGTACCTATTATATATAATGTGTGGCACCGAACGGGAAAACGCGCTGAGCGTTTCCCGTTTTTTATTATACCACAGAGAGCAGATGAAGATCGCAGGTACATCCGAGAAATTTCTGGGCGGCGTCAAGGGGTTGGTGGAGTTGATCCCCAACAACAAGCAGGCGGTGCTGGGGGCGTTTTCGTCGTTGCGCTACCACGATTTCCGGCTCTATTTCTCGGGGCAGATCATTTCGCTGGTCGGCACGTGGATGCAGCAGATCGCGATGAGCTGGCTCGTCTACCGCCTCACGGGTTCGGTGTTGCTGTTGGCTACGGTGGCTTTTGCCGCTCAGATCCCGAGCCTGGTGGTAACCCCTTTTGCCGGGGTAATCATCGACCGGATGAACTGCCGTAAGATACTGTTCTTTACCCAGGTCCTCTCGATGGTCGAAGCGCTGATCCTGGCCACGCTGGTGCTGACCGGCGCGATCCAGGTGTGGCACATCATCGTCCTGGCCGTCTTTATCGGCACGGTCAACTCGATCGATAACCCCACGCGTCAAACCTTTTATAAAGACGTCGTCCCGAAAGACGAACTCACGAACGCCATCGCCCTGAATTCGGCGATGATCAACGGAGCGCGCTTCATCGGCCCGACAGTGGGCGGCCTGCTGGTGGCTTGGGTAGGCGAGGGTTTTTGTTTCCTGATCAACGGGCTGAGCTATATCGCCGTGCTGTGGGCGCTGGCCGCAATGCGCGTGCGTTATCAGCCCAAGCCCCGGAAGCATACCCGGATGATCGACGAGTTGCGCGAAGGGGTAACCTACGCCTTTAACTACCTGCCGATCCGGGCGATCCTGGTCATCGTCGCCGTGCAGAGTTTTTTCGCGCTGCCGTTCCAGACCATCCTGCCCGCTTACGTGGTCGACGTGTTAGGCCGGGACAGCAAGATGCAGGGAATTATGATGTCGTGTATCGGCATCGGTGCGCTGACGGCCGCCCTCTACCTGGCCGCCCGCAAGAAGGTACAGGGTCTGGCCAAGATGGTGACTCTCTCGGGGCTGATGTTCGGCCTGGGGCTGATCGCCGTTTCGCTTGTCCATGTGCCGTGGATGGCGGCTGTTTTTTGTTATCCGATCGGGTTTGCGATGATCTCGATGTTCGCCTCGTGCAACACACTACTCCAGACGCTGGTCGACCACGACAAGCTGGGCCGTGTGATGAGCCTTTATACCGTATCGTTCATGGGCATGGCCCCGTTGGGGTCTTTGTTGCAAGGGGTGGCGGTGAAAGCTTTCTCGCTGCCATGGGTGATCAGCGCTGCGGGGGTGATCAGCATTGCGGCCGGCCTGACCTTCGAGTACTTTCGTCCAGCTATCCGCCGTGCGGCGCGTGACGGTTACACACCCAAGGGGATCGTTCCCGAGATCGCCATCGGCATCGGTCAAAGTAATAGCAGGTAACGACCGTTTCGGAGAAACCGTTATTTCTAATTCATTTCTAATATCTACACCGGCGTTTCCTAATAATTACCTTTCCTGTACATAAATAGACCTTTCTTTGGGTGTCGAAATTTCCCCAAAAACCGTTCTGTGCCTATGTAAATACTAAAAAACACACTTTATCCGTTTGTTTTTGAAAATAAATTTCCGATTTTTGCAACATTACAGGAATTCCGTTGAGAATGAACGGTAACGTTATGGCCCCTAAAAAACTTCTTTCCGACGATCCGGGTAACCGGTCGTTTTCAGAGGGCGGCCCGATCCGCTCGGAAGGCATCACCGAAGCCATTCTGGCTGCGGTGCGCGCAGGTGATCCTGATGCTTTCCGCATGGTCTATCTCCACTATGTCACCCCGCTGAAAGAATTCCTGACCATACTGCTTCGAAACGAAGAGGAGGCGAAAGAGATCACCCAGGACGTATTCGTCAAGCTGTGGGAGAAACGGGCCGACATCGATCCCGGAAAAAATGTCAAAGGGCTGATCTATACGGTGGCTCGCAACCTGGCGATGAATCATTTTGGACACAGGAAAGCGATCGATAACTACACCGCTTTTGCCCGCAACCAAACGCTGGACTATATTTCGTCCGACGAAATCGTCATTGCGCGGGAAACCGAGTTGCTGATACAGATCGCCGTGTCGCGTATGCCCGATCAGCGCCGCCGCGTATTCGTGATGAGCCGCGAAGAGGGATTGAGCAATGACGAGATCGCCACCCGGCTCGACATCAGCAAGCACACTGTCGACAACCACCTGGCTGCCGCCAAGAAGACACTTAAGACCCTCCTTTCGCTTTTTCTGTATCTGTTCGTGTAGCGTGTTTCAGGACTCGGCTTTTCGGTCGACAGCCCGGCTGCTGTCTTCCGGTATCAATGGAAATCATAGCGATTTATTTGTGTTGCGCAAAGCGGGGTGACCGGCCCTGGTTTCTGCACAAACGGTCGTGTGCCTCCCCCCTCTCCGAAGACATTTTTCTCTTTTGATGTCGGCTAATAATTATCTGATTTATAGTATATTAAAAAATAAGTATAAAAAAACAACCACCAGACTAGTTGAAAACCTGACATAACCTGTAGTTATGGTAAGAGGGCAATAATGTCCACGCATAAAACTCCAGGTGTTTAAAACAAAACCGAACATGAACAAGGAAGCACAAGAAAGAGCCGATTCAATCCTCGAAGAATATTTCGCAGGAGGCTTGTCTGCCGAATTGGACGGAGCGATTCAAGCGTGGTTTGTCGAAAGCGATAACGCCGAAGAGAAAGAAAATGCCCTGTTCCGCATCTTTGACCGGATGGTTGATTACGATCCCGCTCCCGGGAGCTATGCTTACGACTCCTATCGTGAACTGGAAGCCCGCCTGGGGTTGTCGTCCGTACAAAAGAAAGGAGAAAGGAAAGAGCCTGTTCCGCTGCGCCGAAAGGTTTGGTTCCGCGTGGCAGCCGTGCTGTTGCCGGTAGCTTTGGTGGCCGGGGCGATCTATCTGGCTGTTGACCGTCAATCCGTGCCCTCGGCCGTGGAAGATACGATACAATTGGTCGAATTGACCGTACCTGCCGGTGGCGAAACTCAAGAGGTGACATTCTCCGACGGTTCGCACGCCTGGGTGGAGGCCGGCTCTACGATCCGCTACGAACGCGACTTTGTGACCGCCCGGGAGGTTTCTCTGACCGGCGAGGCTTTCTTCGACGTACAGCATCTGGCTGACAACAAGCCTTTCCTGGTAAAGACCGATCGCCTGACAGTGACCGTGCTCGGTACCCGCTTCAACGTGGATGCCGCCCCGGGACAGCAGGCGTCGCTGGTGAAACTTGAAAGTGGTACGGTGATGGTCGGCATCGCCGGAAGCGACAGTACGACGACCCTCGAACCGGGTGACGAGCTGACGTTCAACCATGAAACGGGTGCGGTGACCGTGGCGAAGCTCGAAGTTCCGGCACCCGCCGGGCAGCCTGCCCCTCCCTCGCGATCTTCCGCGGAGGCGACCCCCGCCCCGTCCCAGTCGGCCACGGTACAAACGCACACACCGACGTCTTCACTCTCGTGCGCCGATATGTCGATCGACGAGATCTTCAAAGCCATTGAGAATCACTATGGCGTCAAGATAGAAGTCAACGCCTCGCTGAACACGAAAAAACGCTATAGCATCTCATTCCCGCCGGAACACAGTGTCGACCAGGTGATGTCTACGTTGAGCCAGAAGAAACTGGGCGGTGCCTGGGCATACCAGATATCGGGAAACAAGATTACTGTAGCAGAGAAATAACAGTTAAAATAATTAGAAGTAAAGATAGCGGTCGCTGTTGGCCATCCCCAAAGGAAAGACCGCAGTGTGAATAGCAAACTCAATCGTATTATGAAGAATCTGCACGAAAAGAACGACGCACAGTCGTGGGAAATCGTCCGCTTGTCGAAAGGGGACGGACGAACGAAAGTGAGAGTGGACCAAGCAACCATCGTGGTGGCTGTGGAGGGGGAAGCGATCGTGTCGGTAGACAGGTACGAGAGCCGTAAGTTTTTTGCCGGGGAGATGATCCTTGTGCCCCCGGCTGCGACGCTTACCGTCGATGCAACGACCGACGTACGATTGATCCATTGTTATTTCGACAAGGAGATCTTCCTTTGCGAAAAGTGTTCGGTCGACGATCTGAATACGCTGTGCGAACAGATGGAATATGACTTCAATAAACTATCGTTCAATAGCCTGATCAATAGTCATCTGGCTCTGCTCGAAACCTATGTCGAAATGGGGATCAACTCCCATTCGCTGTTCGAGATGAAGAAGAATGAGTTTTTTTACCTGCTCTTCTCCTTATATAGTGCGGAGGATCTGGCGGCTTTCTTCCATCCGATCCTGGGGCGCGACATTTCGTTCAAGCAGTTTGTGATGACCCACTGGATGGACGCCCGCAATGTACAGGAATTGGCCGCTATGGCCCAGTATTCCACGTCGGGTTTTTTCAAAAAGTTCGTGCGTTACTTCAATCAGTCGCCCTACCAGTGGATGCTGCAACAGAAGGCCGACCGGATTATTATGGAGATCACCTCGGGTATTATCCCGTTGAAAGAGATCGCACGCAAGTACCGTTTCTCTTCGTACCAACATTTTGCAGACTTCTGCAAAGCTCAATACGGCATCCCCCCGACCGAAATCCAGGCGGCCCGGAAGCCGGCGGCATAACCGCCGTACAACCGAATGCAAGGCCGGCGGGACTTCCGCGCCATCGCTTTAACCGCAACAAGCGGCGAGACCTCAGGGTCGCGCCGCTTTCTTTTTTGTCATTCCTCGGGATCCACCGCTTGAAGGCATTTTTCGGTGTATTTTTTATGTGCTTGACAGTCAGTGTGCTTTGAAAATACTTTCAAAAAAGGGCAAAAAAAGATCAAGGAAAGTTTGGAGAATAATAAAAAGTCCATACATTTGCACCCGCAACAAAGGAAAACGGAGTTGCGACGAAGTACCGAAAAAAGTTCTTTTAGAAAAAAGTTGCATGAAAATTTGGTGGATTGAAAAATGCTCCATATCTTTGCAACCCGATTCGCTCCGAAAATTTGAAGCGAGTCGTTGAAACTGGAAATACTTTTACGAGTATACCGATACAGTTCTTTGAATAGTTTGAGCAGCAAAAGTTTATTTTTTAGGTAAACAAACATACCTTTGAGTAGCTAAGGATTTATAAAATTTTTCTATTTTTTACTATGGAGAGTTTGATCCTGGCTCAGGATAAACGCTAGCGGCAGGCCTAACACATGCAAGTCGAGGGGCATCGCGAGGTAGCAATACTTTGGCGGCGACCGGCGGACGGGTGCGTAACGCGTATGCAACCTGC
>JAVBLC010000004.1:0-122286 GCA_031553805.1 Rikenellaceae bacterium
CGCTGGACCCCCCCCTTCCGGTGCCCCCCCCCTTTTTAAAACATTTGGGGGGGGCGCGGCAAATTATTGCGGGGGGGGGGGCCACCCCCCCCCCGCAACTGTTTTGGCGCGTCCCCGCACAGGGGATTTCTCGCTAGCGTAACGGCTTGAGTCATTCTCGACCGTTAGTGTTAGTCCCTTTCTTTGGCTGCCACCCAAAGAAAGTAACCAAAGAAAGGTCACCGCGTTAAGGAAAAAGCTAAAAATTGTTGAAAAAAGCTGCTGCGTCCACAACTCGCCCTTCGGGCTCGAACAGTGGACTCCGCTTACGCTTTTCCCAACAATTTTCTTAACGTTTTTTCCTTAGAGGCGGATGCGCGGACCGAATGTTACCTCCCTTCGGTTGGTGAGCTCGCCCGCCGCTTTGCGGCGACCTCGGTTGGCCCGCGTCGGCGCAGCGCCTGTGGCCCAGCCTGGAACAAAGGAATCCTTTTGGAGTTGGTCTAGAGTGTGTGTACCAGCGTCAGGCTGTGGAGGCTGCGGTATTGCATCGGAATTTCGGTGCCATCGGAAAGCGCGACGAGTATCGTTTGGTTTTCCCTGTCGACTTTTTTCAGAAACATATCCGCCAAGAAATCGAACGACGGGCGACGGGCCAACTTATAGGCCGCCTCCTTGGCACACCACACCAGCGACAACGAAAACGGGTCGTCACCCCCCAATATTTCACTCTCGGCCGAGGACAGAAAACGCGGCGCAGCCTTCGAAAAGTCACGGTCCGCACGTTCGAGGTCGATCCCGCAAGGCTTTGTGCTGTGGTAGAGTGCGACGTAATCGCCCGTGTGCGAGACGCTGATATGTCCCGCGTGGTTTTTCAGCAAGGGGGCATCGTCCGGGGCATAGGTCGTTTCAACCTCCGGCCCGAGCAGTTCGCGCACCATCACGTGCCACGCCAGCCACTCACACCGCCGCCGCGGATTTTTCAGCGACGACAGGCAATGCAACTCAGCCGCAGACGGGGCGAATTTCGAAAAACGTTCGAAAAGCGCCGCTTCCGTTTCGTCCGTACGCCACAGCGCCCAGAAGCCATCGGCAGTATGTCGCTGTTCCACAACAGGCATTTCCCGAAGCGATAGAATTAATGAATGGTGGTTTCCTTGCGGTCGATAAACACCTTGATCTTGTCGACCCGCACGCCGTCGACCGACTCGACGTAGAACGACAGGCGCCCGTACGAAAAATTGTCGCCCGCCTTCAGGAAGTCATGCTTCATCTCGATCAGCACCCCGGCCACCGTTTCGGCTTCACCTCGAACCTCGTCGAGGTAATCGTCGTCGAGACCCAGCACTTTTAGAAAATCGTTGAGGTGGATTTTTCCTTCAAATAGGAACGTGTGCGCGTCGATGCGCGTATAGAGCGACTCGTTGATGTCCGACTCGTCGGAAATCTCGCCGATAATCTCTTCCAGAATATCTTCGAGCGACACCACGCCCATCGTCGAACCATACTCGTCGACCACCACCGCAAAGTGGACCTTGTTGGTCTGGAACTCGACGAACAGGTCGTTGATCTTCTTGTTCTCGGGTACGAAATAGGGTGCCCGGCAGAGCTTCTGCCAGGCGAAATCGTCGCCCTCGTTGATATGGGGGATCAAGTCCTTGACGTAGAGTATACCTTGGATGTGGTCAATGCTCTCCTCATAGACCGGAATGCGCGAAAAACCGGACGAGATCACCGTGCGGCACACCGCCTCGAACCCCGTTTCGCGGTCGATCGCCACCACATCGACCCGCGGGCGCATCACCTCGACCGCCTCGGTGCCGATAAAGTTGACGATGCCCGAGAGAATTTTCTTTTCTTCCTGGGTCTGGTCGGTAGTGATCTCCAGTGCGTTCGACAGTTCGTCCATCGACAGGTTGACCCGCTTGACGGTCACCGTTTCGTTGATGCGGCTGCTTGAGCGGATCAATACCCAGGCAAACGGGTGGAGCAGCTTGCGCAGCGACAACAGCGGCAACGAAATAAATCGCGCAAAGCGCAAGGCGTTATATGAAGCGAAGATCTTCGGCATGATTTCCCCGAACAGCAGCAGCAGGAACGTGACCAGCACGATCTTGACCCCGAACTCAAGTCCTTTGCCCGTGAACGTGACCAAGTGGTCGATAACCGAGTTGGCCACGATCACCGCACAAATATTAACCAGATTATTGATGATCAGGATCGTCGCCAGCAGGTAATCCTGCATCCCGAGCAGGCGCAGCGCGGCTTGCGACTTGCGGTCGTCGCTCTTGCGCAGCGTATTGACATCGTTGGGCGTCAGCGAAAAAAAGGCCGTTTCGGAAGCCGAAACCAAAGCCGACACCACCAGCAGGAAGATCAACGCGACGATCTCTGCCAATATGTGGGCGGTAAACGGATGGAAAACGATGTGTTGTAGCGGTACGTCCAAAGTTTTTCGGGGTTGGGTTGACAGTACAAAAATAGTTTTTTTTGCTCATCCGGCAAAAACCGTGCAAGACAGCGGATAAAATGTATGACTTCCAACCGGGCGTGCCCCATGTTAAAATTACCGTGGCAGGGGCCGATTTTTTTTTCAGAATCATCCATCCGCACACAAATCCGGACGTTTAAGCCTGCCCCGTCCGCCAGCCCCTCGCTCCACAAAACAAACACCGGATGGTTTTTCAAAAAAAACCATCCGGTATCCGAATATTTTAAAAATATTCCTTATAGCCTGTCAAACTCTTCGTCGAGCAAATTGATCGAAAGCGGCGTACTGCTCGTCTGTTCGATAAAGAATTCGGGCTTATGCTCCTTGATGAAATCGACAACCTCCTGAAGACCTTCCGCAAACTTGGCAAAATCCTCTTTATAGAGGTATATCTTATGCTTGTCGAAAAAGAAATTCCCGTCTGCACCCTGTTTCTTGCGGCTCTCGGTGATCGTCAGGAAATAGTCGTCGTTGCGCGTCGCCTTCACATCGAAGAAATAGGTGCGGCGGCCGGCCCTGACCGGTTTCGAATATACCTCTTCGCCTCCGCCTTCCGGCTCATCCCTTTTTAAAACATATGTGTCCATTGCCCTTTATTTAGTAAATTGGTGTGATTAGTTCTTCAAATATACAAAAAAATAACATTCCACATCACCATTTACAATTTTCCATCAATAAAGGATTCTTTTGCTGTATTTTTCCCACTCGGAAAAGATGCGAAGGGCCTCGGGAAAGACTTCGTCGACCTCGCTGTTAATGACTTGGTAGTACTCGCTCGTCGTCCACATTTTTTGGGCGAGCAGGGCTTTGATCTGGGCGCTGATCTCGCGCGAGGAGCGCGCCAGTTGTTCGGGATCGGGTTCCACACCTCGTTCTTTGCCCAATGCCTCGAGCTCGGAGAGGATGGTCGGGGTGACCGAGAAGCTGAGGTCAAACGCCCCGAAATCGGGATAGCGGGCTTGGAATTCGGCCCGGTGGCGGTCGATATAGGAGATGGCGAACTCGTTGATCACACCGCGTCGCACGAGGTTGGCCCAGTAGTCGGAGTAGGATGAGGTATCGCGCGGGACGATCACGTCGGGGGTGATCCCGCCGCCGCCGTAGACCGTGCGATGGGTGTGGAGGGTGGTATACTTGAGCGAGTCGGGCAGCGCGGCCACCGAGTCGGCGGTGAAACGGCTGTTGAAATCAGCGTAATATTCGTCGCTCTTCCCTTTCTCATACGGGCGTTGGATGACGCGGCCGGTCGGCGTGTGGTAACGCGCCACGGTGATGCGCACGGCCGAACCGTCGACCAGCGGGAACTGGCGTTGTACCAAGCCCTTGCCGAACGTACGGCGGCCGACGATCAAGCCGCGATCCCAATCCTGGACGGCGCCCGCCACGATCTCGCTCGCCGAGGCCGAATACTCGTCGACCAGTACAATCAGGCGTCCCTGTCCGTAGACCGGGGCGTTGCGGGCCGTGAACCGTTCGGGCGAAACCGCCCGCCCTTCGGTCGAAACGATCAGCGAACCGCGTTTGAGGAAAGCGTTGCTGATGGCTACCGCCTGGTCTAACAGGCCGCCCCCGTTGCCCCGCAGGTCAAGGATCAGGTTGTCGCCCTGCATTTTGCCCAGGGCCTGCCGGAATTCGCTGTCGGTGGTCGACGCGAAACGGTTGATCTTGATGTAATAGGTCAGCGGATCGACCTGGTAGGCGGCATCGACCGTATAAATGGGGATCTTGTCACGCACGATCAGAAACGACAACTCTTCGGGCACGCCGCGGCGCACGACCCCCAACTGCACCTGCGTCCCCTTCGGGCCGCGGAGGTATTTCGGCACGTCGGCCTGCTTGATGCCGATCACCGGCTCGCCGTCGACGCTCACGATGCGGTCGTTGGGCAGCAGGCCCACCTTCTCGGACGGGCCGCCGGAGATCGTATTGACCACCATCAGCGTGTCGCGCAGGATGTTGAATTCGATGCCGATCCCCTCGAAGTTACCTTCGAAACTTTCGGTCACCCCCTTCATGTCCTCGGCCGAAACGTAGGCCGAATGGGGGTCGAGCGTCGAGAGCATCTCTTCAATCGCGTCTTCGACCAATCCGGTGCTGTTGATCGGTTCGACGTAGGCACCGGTCAGGTAACGGTAGAATTGCGTCAGTTTCTGCAGGTTCTGCATATCGGCCTGGCTCTGGGCGGCGGCAACGCTTCCCGCCAGCAGGGCGAGGAAACACAAGAGGATCTTCTTCATCAGATTCATATTAATGCAAACAAAGGTAGCAAAGGCCTCCCGATACCCGGAACTTTGACTTCGCTTCTACAAAGGTAGCAAAAATTATGCAGGGGAAATTTTGCGGCCTCTCAAACGCCATCTTTCCCGGATAGAATGGGGAAAATATCCGAAAAAATGTTTATATTTGAAGAATTTCGGCCGTAGGCCCGGCGCCATTTTTCCGCGAAAAAGCCTCACTGCTAACAGCAACCAAAATCACGTCATAAAAATCGAAAACCTATGAAAATCGCAAAGACAACCTGGTTCGGCTACGAAGCCGTCGAGATGGAAGCCGGCGGCTATGAAGCCCTGATGATCCCCGCCGTGGGCGCCAATATGGTCAAACTTTACAACAAAGAGAAGAAAGTCAATATTTTCCGTACGCCGGCCGAGGCCGACCTCGAAGTGTTCGGCGTGCGCGCGCAGCTCTTCGGACTGCCGCTGCTCTTCCCGCCCAACCGCATCGAAGACGGCAAGTACACCTACAACGGCAAGACCTACCAGTTCCCGATCACCATTCCCAACCAAAACAACTACCACCACGGGATCATCAAGCAGCAGGCCTTCACCGTCACCCGCACCCACGTGGGCAAAGACTATGTCGAAGTGGTGGCTTCATTCTTCTCGAATGCGATCAACGACGCAATTTTCTGCGATTTCCCGCACGAATTCGAATGCCAGATGTACTTTAAGCTTTCGGCCGCCGGACTCGAACATAAGGTTTCGTTTATCAACCTGAGCGACAGCCCGATGCCGCTTGGCGTAGGCTACCACACACCGATCATGGTGCCGTTTGCCGAAGGGGGCAAGGCCGAGGATGTGCTGCTGCAACTCTCGGTGGGCGAAAAATGGGAGGTAAACGACCGCACGCTGCCCACTGGCAAGTTGTTGCCGTTGACCGAAGAGGAAGCTAAGCTGCGCGGCGGCGGGTTGCGCGCCACGGGCCGGCCTATCGAATGGCCGCTCACCGCCAAACCGATCACCATCGACGGCAAACCTTACCACGGCGCGGTGTTTACCGACACAGCCAAGGGCTTGCGGGTATTCTACGAGGTGGACAACCAGTATAAGCACTGGACGTTCTGGAACAACGGCGGCGAAGTGAATTGGGCTTGCGCCGAGCCGCAGACCTGGGCGATCAACGCCCCCAACCTCAAGCTGCCGGCTGAAGTCACCGGCTTCCAGGCTGTGGCCCCCGGCGCAACCTGGAGCGCGGTAAGCAAGGTTTATGTGAAATAAATTTTGTCATAAATAAAGAGAGCTGGGCTTAGGCCCAGCTCTCTTTATTTATGTATATCGCTTCTCTTCGTTTTCAGTAACGGTTCCAAGCATATTTTTTAACTCCGGTCTTTTGCGCATCCCATTGCACTTAATGGCATAATCTATTTTCTCACCTTTTTTAGTACCTACATCGCACGTGTGTTCGGGTTCTATCAATTACTCTAATGAATTGTCCCTTGTAGGATGCCGAATCAGCAGTTGCAAACCAGGTTGCGGTCGCCGTAACCGGCGTCGATCTTCGACACGTAAGGCCAAAACTTATTCTCAATCAGCCAGCCGAGCGGATAAACCGCCTTTTCGCGCGGATAGGCGTGCGTCCATTCGTTGGCCGTAGCTTCGACCGCCGTGTGGGGCGCCATCTTGACAACGTTGTCGTCGGCATCGGCACGCCCGTCAGCAATCTCCTGGCACTCGCGCTTGATCGAAACCAGGGCTTCCATAAAGCGGTCCATTTCGCCCTTGGGTTCGCTCTCTGTCGGTTCGACCATCAGCGTTTCGTGGACGGGGAACGAAAGCGTCGGCGCGTGGAAACCATAGTCCATCAGGCGGCGGGCAATGTCGCCGCACTCAACGCCATACTCTTTCTTAAAGTGTTGCAGGTCGAGGATCATCTCGTGGCCCACGCGGCCTGTTTCGCCAGTGTAAAGTACCGAGTATTCGCCTTTCAGCGCCGCCGCCATGTAGTTGGCGTTGACGATCGCCATTTCGGTCACGCGGCGCAAACCGTTCGCCCCGAGCATCTTGATATAGCCGTAAGTGATCGGCAGGATGCTGGCGCTGCCCCAGGGAGCGGCTGCCACGGCGGTGATCCCCTCGCTGCCGCCGGTTTCGACGATCGGGTGCGAGGGCAGGAAGCGCACCAGGTGTTCGGCCACGCCGATCGGCCCTACGCCCGGGCCGCCGCCGCCGTGCGGAATACCGAAGGTCTTATGAAGATTAAGATGACACACATCTGCTCCAATAAATCCGGGATTGGTCAGGCCCACCTGGGCATTCATATTGGCACCGTCCATATAGACCTGCCCGCCGTTTTCGTGGACGATTTCGACGATTTCGCGGATGCGTTTTTCAAATACGCCGTGGGTCGACGGGTAGGTGATCATCGCACAACTCAACTGACTGCGGTATTGTTCGGCTTTGGCGCGCAGGTCGTCGACGTCGATGTTGCCGTTGGCATCGCAGGCCACCACAACGGTCTGCATCCCGGCCATCGAAGCCGAGGCGGGATTCGTGCCGTGGGCCGAAGCGGGAATCAGGGCCACATTGCGGCTATAATCGCCCCGGCTCATATGATAAGCGCGGATCACCATCAGCCCGGCATACTCGCCGGCTGCCCCTGAATTGGGCTGGAGCGACATCGCGGCAAAGCCGGTGATCGCGGCCAGGTCGCGGCTCAGGTTTTCGATTAATTCGCGGTAACCTGCTGCCTGGGCAGCCGGTACGAATGGATGAATATTCCCGAATTCGGCCAGCGAAAGGGGCATCATCGTCACCGCCGCATTGAGTTTCATCGTGCACGAACCGAGCGATATCATGCTGTGGGCCAGTGAAATATCGCGGCGTTCGAGCATTTTGACGTAGCGCATCAGGTCGGTTTCGTTGTGGTAACGGTTAAAAACGTCCTGGGTGAGGTATTCGCTCGTGCGGGCAAGGCTGCGGTCAAAAGCGATCGCTTCGTCGACAACGCCCACTGTGGGCGCAGAAGCGTCGTTCGCCTCGGCAAAAATCTGAACGAGCCGGGCCAACTCGCCGTCGGTCGTCACCTCGTCGAAGCTCAGTTGCACACACGCATCGCATGGGTAAAAGAGGTTCACCCCGTTGGCTTCGGCCACCGGCTTGATGCGGGCGGCATCGACCTTGATGCGGATCGTATCGAAGAAATTGCGGGTTTCGATCTCGTAACCCAAGGCTTCGACAGCCTTGGCAAAGGCGGCGGCATAGCCGTGGGCGTGGAGGGCGATGCGGCGGATCCCGGCCGGGCCGTGGTAGACGGCAAACATTCCGGCCATCGTGGCCAGCAGGGCCTGCGAGGTACAGATATTGGATGTCGCGCGTTCGCGTTTGATGTGCTGCTCACGGGTCTGGAGGGCCATCCGCAGGGCGCGGTTGCCCAGGCGGTCGACCGAGATGCCGATGATGCGGCCCGGCATGTTGCGTTTGAAAGCGTCTTTCGTGGCGAGGTAACCGGCGTGCGGCCCGCCGAAGCCCATCGGAATACCGAAGCGCTGCGTAGAACCGACGGCTACGTCGGCACCCCACTCGCCCGGCGCTTTCAGCAACGCCAGCGCCAAAATATCGGCCACAGCAGTGACCATTACACCAGCCGCGTGGGCTTTTTCGGTGAAAGCGGCGTAGTCACGCACCTCGCCGTCGGCAGCCGGATATTGGACGATCACGCCAAATTCGCGGCCCGAGAATTCATACGTCGCAAAATCGTCCGACACCAATTCGATCCCGAACGGTTCGCTACGGGTAAGCAGCAGGTCCATCGTCTGCGGGAAAATATTCTGGTCGACGAACAGCACGTTGCGGCCTTCCTTGACCGCATCGCGCGAGCGCTGGTTCAACATCAGCGTCATCGCTTCGGCGGCGGCGGTCGCTTCGTCCAGGAGCGAGCAGTTGCTCACCTCCATCCCCGTGAGGCTGGTGACCATCGTCTGGAAATTGAGCAGCGCTTCGAGGCGGCCCTGCGAAATCTCGGCCTGATAAGGGGTATAGGAGGTATACCACGCCGGATTTTCAAAAATATTGCGGATGATCGCCGCAGGCGTAGCCGTGGGGTAATACCCCATCCCGATAAACGTGCGCAGGGGCTGGTTCCTGGCGGCGATTTCGCGAATATGGGCGGCGAATTCGTATTCGGTCATCCCTTCGGCCGGGAGCTCCAACGGTTGCGTGAGGCGGATCGGGGCGGGCACCACCTGGTCGATCAGTTCGTCGACGCTCGACGCGCCAATCACCTCCAACATTTGTTTCAATTCGGTTTCGTCCGGGCCGATGTGGCGGCCGACATATTTGTCCTGTGCCATAGGGTTTTTTGTTTTGATTTTTCTGATGCGCAAATGTAGTACTTTTCGGATGATTTTTCGGAAGATCGTCGCCTATCTTTCGAAAAATCATCTGGATTGTAATCGAATTGCTCGAATGAAGAAAAAATCAAAGCCTTTTTCGGGCCGCTTCGTACCAGACCGGGGGCGAAAACGACGGATTGTGCGGAGCTTCGGGCGAGAGCAGACCTATCCCGAGCAACCACTCGCGCAGCAACAGGCGAAAATCTTCTTCGCTTTGCCACACCACACGTCCGGCCAATTCGCCGGCGCTGAGGCCAGTGCCCCGCGCCAGCTGGTCGCTCGCCAGGCGGAACGAACTCATCGCCACCCGGTAACGGCGCTGCGGATCGAACCGCCCGCCGCCGACCATCGCCGTGATCTCGATCTTGCGCCCGGCGTTGCGGGCCAAGTGTATGGTGTAGCGAAGACCCGCCCCGGTGTCCATGTGGTAGGCCGGCAGGGCAGGCGTGCGCAGCAGGTCGTCGCCGTTGCCCTGCATGGTGACGAACCAGCGATTGGCCACATATTCGAGGTAATTCTTGATCTCCGCCCCCGTCAGTTCGGCCACCACCAGGGTATCGTCATAAGGAAACAGGTCGAGCACGTCCGAAAAGTCGATCTCGCCCGCCGGCAGAACGACGCCACGGGCCGCGGGGGCGAACAGCGAAACGTCGGCCCCGGTCGCCTCGAGTTGGAAACGATGGAAAACAGCGGCATAGGCCGATCCGCCCGCCAAAGGTTCTTTGACCGACGTGGCGTGGGCGACCGCAGCCAAAGGCATTTTCAGGAAAAGGGCCAGTTCATTTTCGTAGGCGGTCATCGCCTCGGTGTAGGCTCGTTCGGACGGAAACCCGGTGACATCGACCAACCGGGCCTTGAGCTTGTCTGCAGCAGTGATCTCGAGCATACCCACATACCGGCCCGTAACACCGGGGTTGACCAGCAGCACCTGCCGTTTGTCGGCGTCTTCCACCTTCAGGACTTCGGGCTTCAGTTCGGCCGGTGTCGCTATGGCGACGTCAAGGCCGCGGGTAAGCGCGATCGTTTTCGGCGTAACCCCCTGTCGGACAAAAAGGCCGATGACCAGATCGGGCGACCCGGCCCGCAGGCGGGCGATCGACGCGTTGTTTTGCGCCGGGTCGTTCCCCAGGCGGGGCAGGGCGATCGTCAGCCCGCCCCGGCGGATCACTTCGGCGGTGTCGTAACCCAGCAGGCTGTCGATCCGGGCCAACGTTTCGCGCTGCCGGAAAAGGGCCGTGGGAGCGGCCGTCACGTCGCCGGCATTGACCAGGGCGAAGCGTTCGGGGGCGGTTTCGGCCCGGTACTCGCGGATATACGTGGCGGCGTGGGACAGGCTGTTGCGGTGGTAAGACCCGTTGGCCGGATCGTGGCCGAGGAGGTAATATTGGTAATTGACCGTGATGATCAGGCGCACCGGCGTCACCTCCTGCGCCCGGAGGGCGGGGACGGCAAGGAACAGGCAGAAGAGGGCGGCAATCCGTGCTTTCATCGGTGTTTTTTCATAAGACATAGGAGGCTGGGCTTATTTATCCGCGACGCATTAGTCCTGTCACGGGCAGGTATATTGTGGGGTTTGTGCAATGCCAACCCCTACCCTTTATACATAAACCCGCACTGAAGGCTCACTTTGCCTGTTCATATTTATAAAGTTTGTCGCCGCGGCGCACGCGATCCGGCACCGCTACCGAGCAAACCGAACCTTGCAGCACGTTCTGCACCGGATCGAGTTCCAGGCGCAACTCATGGGCCGTAAACTCGATCACCCCCGAGGTTTCGCCCAGGATCAACAACTCATCGCCCATGGCCAGGGGCGCAGCTTCGACTAGAATCTCGGCCACACCGATATTTTTGAAATAGTTGGTCACACGGCCCACATACACTTTTTTCTTCGTCGCGCTCGAACCGTAGGCCCTACTCCACTCCCCGAGCCGTTGCCCGAGGTAGTAGCCGCCCCAGAAGCCGCGGTTGAACACCTCTGCAAGGCGTTCTTTCCATGCCGCGGCCTTCTCTTCCGAAAAGGTTCCGTCGACCACCGCCCGCAGCGCTTCATCGTAGCACTCGCACACCCGGCGCACATATTCGCCCGAACGTGCCCGGCCCTCGATCTTCAGCACCCGCACCCCGGCCCCGACCACCTCGTCCAGAAAATCGATCGTACACAGGTCTTTGGGCGACATGATATACGGATTCTCGACGTCAAGCTCAGCTCCCGTTTCGGCATCCGTCACCCGGTAGGCCCGGCGGCAGATCTGCAGGCAAGCTCCCCGGTTGGCCGACCGCAGCGAGTCGTGCAGGCTCAGGTAGCATTTTCCGGAAATCGCCATGCACAGCGCCCCGTGGGCAAACATTTCGATTTTCACCAATTCGCCGCGAGGCCCGCGGATGTCGCGGGCGGCGATCTGGTCGTATATCTCGCGCACCTGGGGCAGGTTCAGCTCGCGCGCCAGCACCACCACGTCGGCATAACCGGCGTAGAAGGCGACCGTTTCGATATTGGAAACATTCAACTGGGTGGAAAGATGGACTTCGAGCCCGATCGACCGGGCATAGAAGATGGCGGCCTGGTCGGCGGCGATTACTGCGTCGACCCCTTCGGCACGAGCGCGGTCGAGGATGGCACGCATCGCCGGCAGGTCGTCGTCATAGAGGATCGTGTTGACCGTAAGGTAGGTTTTCAGCCCGTGTTTTCTGCAAATCTCGACGATGCGCCCCAGGTCGTCCAATGAAAAATTGGCCGATGAAGCCGACCGCATATTCAATTCGCCTACACCGAAATAGACCGAATCGGCCCCGCCCTGGATCGCCCCCATCAGCGATTCGTATGACCCCGCCGGGGCCATGATCTCGATCTCTTTGCGGCCAGAAGTCATTTCTTGCGGTTTTTGAGCGCGTCGGCGATTTCGCGCAGGGTGCTTTTCCGGGCGGCGTCAACCTTTATGTCATGGAGGATCATATCCGCCTGTCGGAAATAAACGAAGACCATATCGCGAACGGCCTCTTCGGCACCGGTTTCGGTATAGAGGGCGCGCATTTCGGCGATCTTTTGCTGCGGGTCGAGGCCGGGGGCTTGTATTAGGTGCAACAGGCGCTCCTGAGTTCCCCCCTCGGCGTGCTCCAGGGCGTGAATCAGCAAAAAGGTTTTTTTGCCGGCCAGGATGTCGCCGCCGATCGCTTTGCCGAAAGTTTCCGGGTCACCATAAGTGTCCAACAGGTCGTCCTGTAACTGAAAAGCGAGGCCGAGCGCTACCCCAAAATTATAGAGTTTTTGTGCTTCGGCTTCGACCGCTCCGCCGACGATCGCCCCGATGCGGGCCGCCCCGCCGAGCAGTACGGCGCATTTGAGTTCGATCATCCGCAGGTATTCGGTTTTTGACACGTCGAGGCGTTGTTCGAAATCCATATCGTACTGCTGTCCCTGGCACACCCCCATCGCCATCCGGTTGAAAACGGCCAGCACGGCGGGCAACACCCGCGGTTCGACCTGCGACACCAGTTCGTAGGCCCGGATCGTCATCGCGTCGCCCGAGAGGATAGCGGTATTGGCGCTCCAGCGTTCGTGGACGGTCGGGCGTCCGCGACGCAGGGAGGCGTTGTCCATGATGTCGGCGTGCAGCAGGGTGAAGTTGTGGAACACTTCGATCCCCAACGCGGCGTCGACCGCACGCTCTACATCCTCGCAAAAGAGGTTGCAGGCGGCCAGCGCCAGTGCCGGGCGGATGCGCTTGCCCCCGGCGTCCATCGTATAGCGGACCGGGCCGAACAGCGTGGCGGGCTCGGCCGGAAGCTCCAGCTCGGCCACGGCCCGGTTGATCCGGTCGGAAAGTTTTTCGAAAGATTGCATATCTCAGGTAGTTTTCGCAAGGGCAAAGATAAAAATTTTCCGGCGAATCGCCACGCCGGACGTCCTCTTTCCGCGAGGGCGGATTGTGGAAAAACTGTCGGCCGATTTTTGTTTCGCGGACGGGAATGATCCGAAAAAATGTTACCTTTGTCGGTTAATGAATTAGACTGGATGAGCGCTGTTTATTCCATATTTTACTGGCTCGTGATGATCGTTTACCTCGTCGTTTACGCGGTATTCATCACGATAGTTTGGGCGCTGACGGTGCCCTTCGACCGCAAGCGGGTGATCCTCTCGCACACCACCTGGGGACACGCCGTGATGTTCTTCTGGTTGGCGCCGGGTTGGCGGATACGGATCGAAGGATGGGAAAATCTCGACCGGAAGAAAACTTACGTCATGGTAAGCAACCACCAGGCGATGTTCGACATCCCGACGCTCCATGCCGCGCTGTGTTTCAACGTGCGCTGGGTCGCCAAGCACGAACTGCTGAAAATGCCTTTTGTGGGCCATGCGCTGATGATCCACGGCGACATCATGATCAAGCGGGGCGAAGCCTCGGGTACGAAAACATTTTTTGAGAAGGGGCGGAAAACACTGTCGAAAGGCGTAAGCGTCATGCTTTTCCCCGAAGGGACGCGTTCGAAAACGGGCCGTGTCGGCAATTTCAAGGACGGCGGTTTCCTGCTGGCCAAAGAAGCGGGCGTGGGCATCCTGCCGATCGTGATCGAGGGTACGCGCGACGCTTTCGACGGTTGGAAGCTGAGGATGCCCCACACGTTCCGGGTGCGGGTGTTGCCCGAAATCCCGGCTGAAGAGGTGGCCGCCACCGACGTGCGCACGATGCGCGGCCGGGTGCGTGAAGTGATCGCCAAAGCCCACGAAACGATGTGTCCCGAACGCTATCCGAAAGGGGAAACGATATGAAAACCTGTTTCGCGTGCCTTTTCCTTACGGGCCTGTGCCTGTGCTTTCCCGCCGTTCTGCCGGCGCAGGAGCTCGCGCCTTCGGTCGTGATCCACCAGGGGCGGGCGGGACAATATCGCCGGGTGAACTACGAGCCGCAGGCCGCTACACATAACGGGATCGACTATAGACAATGTTACCTGATCGACGGTACGACCTATTACCTAAAAGCCCAATCGACGGTAATCCTCGGGGCCGACGGCAGCGAGATTTACGCGGAAGGCAACAACAACGACGGTTATGACGCCTATCCGACGTTCTACTATCCGAAAAACAAAAAACGCCCGACGGTCGTCGTCGTTTCGCGGGGGATGGAGAACTACTGGGGCAGCGAGGTGTATGTCGGTCTGCCCGACGGAAGTTTCACCCGCGCGGGCTATCTCGACCTGGCCCCCCGGACGGGGGATTGGGCGGTGGGTGAATACGACCGCATCGAAACCATCCTGCGCCTCAAAAACCGGGGCCGGGATAACGTGCGCATCACCTTCGCCGGCGACAGCCTGATTTACGGTCCCAGCGGGCATGACATCCTGATCCCTGCCCGGGGCGTCTATTTCACGCTGAACGGTGATCAACTTTCCCCGAGCCGCCGGTTGTTCCTGCAGATGGATGCCGTAAAAACAGCAATAAACGATTGAAACGAGATATGAGCAACGAACCCATAGACATAAACTACTCCGACGAGCACATCCGCACGCTCGACTGGAAAGAACACATCCGCCGCCGCCCCGGTATGTATATCGGCAAGCTGGGCGACGGCACCTCGCCCGACGACGGGATCTACATCCTGATCAAGGAAGTCCTCGATAACTCGATCGACGAGTATATGATGGGCTACGGCAAGGTGATCGACATCACGATCGAAGACAAGCAGGTGAGCGTGCGCGACTACGGCCGCGGAATCCCGCTGAGCAAACTCTCGGACGTGGCTTCGAAGATGAACACCGGTGCGAAGTACGACTCGAAAGCGTTCAAAAAATCGGTCGGGTTGAACGGCGTGGGGATCAAGGCGGTCAACGCCCTCTCGTCGTCGTTCTCGATCCGCAGTGTGCGCGACGGCGATGCGCGCACGGTGTCGTTCGCCGCGGGCGAAGAGACGGCCGACGTGATGGAGAGCAACTTGACGGACAAAAACGGGACGCTGACGACCTTCACCGCCGACGAATCGGTCTTCGGCCCCTATGCCTACAATCTCGAGTTCGTCGAGCCAATGGTCCGCAACTACACTTACCTCAACGCCGGGTTGCAGATCCGCATCAACGGACAGACTTTCGTGTCGAAGAACGGGTTGCTCGACCTGCTGAACGAAAACCTGAACGAACCGGCCCTCTACCCGCCGATCCACCTCCGCAACGGCGACATCGAGATCGCGATGACCCACGGCACGGGCTACGGCGAAAGTTACTATTCGTTCGTCAACGGCCAGCATACGACCCAAGGTGGGACGCACCAGGGCGCCTTCCGCGAGGCGGTGGTGAAAACCGTGCGCGAGTTTTACCGCAAGGATTTCGATGCGTTGGACATTCGCGCGTCGATCATCGCCGCGGTGAGCGTCAAGGTCGAAGAACCGTTGTTCGAATCGCAAACCAAAACCAAGTTAGGCTCACGCGACATGGGGCCCGAAGGCCCGACCATCCGCCAGGCGATCGGCGATTTTCTGAAAGCGCAATTAGACAATTACCTCCATAAAAATCCGGAAACCGCCAACATCCTGCTGCAAAAAATCCAGGAGGCGGAGAAGGAGCGCAAGGCGATCTCGGGTATCCAGAAAAAGGCACGCGAGTTTGCCAAAAAGGTGAGCCTGCACAACCGCAAGCTTCGCGACTGCAAGGTGCACTTGAACGACGCCAAGGCCGAAAAGGCCGAGCAGACGATGATCTTCATCACCGAGGGCGACTCGGCCAGCGGTTCGATCACCAAAAGCCGCGACGTGGCCACGCAGGCCGTTTTCTCCCTGCGGGGCAAGCCGTTGAACACCTTCGGGCTGACGAAGCGCGTGGTGTACGAAAACGAAGAATTCAACCTGCTGCAGGCCGCCCTGAACATCGAGGAGGACATGGAAAACCTGCGCTACAACAAGGTGGTGATCGCCACCGACGCCGACGTCGACGGGATGCACATCCGTCTGCTGCTGATCACGTTTTTCATCCAGTTCTTTCCGGACATCATCCGCCAGGGACATCTTTTTATTTTGCAAACCCCGCTGTTCCGCGTGCGGAACAAAAAGGAAACGCGCTACTGCTACACCGACGAAGAGCGCCAGCAGGCGATCGGCGCCCTGGGCCCCAACCCCGAAATCACGCGGTTCAAGGGGCTGGGTGAAATTTCGCCCGATGAGTTCCGCGCGTTCATCAACGAGAACATCCGCCTCGAAAAGGTGCGGATGACCAAGGAAGACCCCGTCCACGACCTGCTCGAATTTTATATGGGCAAGAACACCCAGGAGCGGCAGGACTTTATTATCGACAACCTGAAGATCGAGGCCGACTACGTAGAAGAGGACGAAAACCTCGAAAAAGCCTCTTAACACCATACCCGAAACATGAGCGACGAAATCATAGACCCCGAAGCCATCGAACCCGAAAACGACACCCCCGCGCAAGAGGAGGGAACGGCCGATTTTGCCCCCGAAACGGACGGCGCCGAAGAAGTGGAAGCCGAAGAAGTCGGAACCGCTCCTGCCCGCCGGGTGGCCAACCCGAAGTACGCGCGCCTGACCGACGACACGTCGATGGGCCGCCATAAGCTGACGGGGATGTATATGGACTGGTTCCTGGATTACGCCTCGTACGTGATCCTGGAACGCGCCGTGCCCCACCTAGAAGACGGACTGAAACCCGTGCAACGCCGCATCCTCCATGCGATGAAGCGGATGGACGACGGCCGCTACAACAAGGTGGCCAATATCATCGGTAACACGATGCAGTTCCACCCCCACGGCGACGCCTCGATCGGCGACGCACTGGTGCAGTTAGGACAAAAAGAGCTGCTCGTCGACTGCCAGGGGAACTGGGGGAACATCCTCACCGGCGACGGCGCCGCCGCCCCGCGTTACATCGAGGCGAGGCTTTCGAAGTTTGCCCTCGATGTCGTTTTCAATCCGAAAACGACGGAATGGATGCTCTCCTATGACGGGCGCAACCAGGAGCCGGTGACCCTCCCCGTAAAATTCCCGTTGCTGCTGGCGCAGGGCGTCGAGGGTATTGCCGTCGGGCTGGCTTCGAAGATCCTGCCGCACAACTTTTTTGAGCTGATCGACAGCGCGATCGCTTACCTTAAGGACGAACCCTTTACGTTATATCCCGATTTCCCGACGGGCGGACTGATCGACTGCAGCCGCTACAACGACGGCATCCGCGGCGGCGCTGTCAAGGTCAGGGCCCGCATCGAAAAAATCGACAAAAAGACGCTTTCGATCACCGAAATCCCTTACGGCCGCACAACCGCCTCGGTCATCGAGTCGATCGTCAAGGCCAACGACAAGGGCAAGATCAAGATCAAGCGTGTCGACGACAACACGGCCGCCACGGTCGAAATCCAGATCCAGCTGGCCCCCGACGTGTCGTCGGACAAGACGATCGACGCCTTGTACGCTTTTACGGACTGTGAAGTGTCGATCTCGCCCAACGCGTGCGTGATCTACGAGGACAAACCCCACTTTATCGGCGTGAGCGAAATACTGCGCCGCAGCGTCGACCACACGAAAGACCTGCTGCGCCAGGAACTCGAAATCCGCCTGGCCGAGCTGGCCGAAGACTGGCACATGTCGAGCCTCGAAAAGATCTTTATTGAGAACCGGATATATTCTCTTATTGAGGAGTGTACTACGAAGGAGGCCGTCTACGAAACGATCGACCGCGGCCTCGACCCGTTCAAAAAGCTGCTGCGCCGCGCCGTGACGCTCGAGGACATCATCAAGCTGACCGAGATCAAGATCATGCGCATCTCGCGTTTCGACGCTTTCAAGGCTGACGAACACATCCGCGGTGTCGAGGAGGAGATGAAGCGCACCCGCGAAAATCTTGAAAAACTGGTCGAATATACGATTGCCTACTACACCCGCATCCGCGACCGCCATGGCAAGGGCCGCGAACGCAAAACCGAATTGCGCGGCTTCGACACGATCGAGGCGGCCAAGGTGGTGGTAGCCAACGCCAAACTCTACGTCAATCGCGAAGAGGGCTTTTTCGGAATGGGCAACCAGATGAAAAAAGACGAATTTGTATGCGACTGCTCAGACATCGACGACGTGATCATTTTCACCAAGGACGGCCGCTACATCATCACTAAAATCTCTGAAAAAGCGTTCTTTGACAAGGATATCCATTACATCGGCGTGTTCAAAAAGAACGATGACCGCACGATCTACAACGTCATCTACCGCGACGGCAAAAACGGCGGCATCTATATGAAACGCTGCGCGATCAAGGGCGTCACCCGCGACCGCGAGTACGACATCACCAAAGGCACGCCCCGGAGCGAGATCCTCTACATGAGTGTCAACCCCAACGGCGAAGCCGAAGTGCTGAAAGTATATTTCAAGCCGCGGCCGCGGCTCAAAAAACTGATCGTCGATCTCGATTTCAGCGAGTTGGCGATCAAGGGCCGCCAGTCACAGGGCAACCTCTTCTCGCGCTACGGCATCCACAAGATCGTGCTCAAGGAGAAAGGCGCGTCGACCCTCGGCGGACAGAACATCTGGTATGACGAGGACATCCGACGCCTGAACGCCGACGGACGCGGCGGGTTGCTGGGCGAGTTCTCGGGCAACGACCGCCTGATCGTCATCACCTCGCGCGGGGGCTACTACACCACCGGTTTCGACGTGGGACAGCACTTCCCGAGCGACACGATGATCGTCGAGCGCTACGAACCGCAAAAGGTCTATTCGGTCACCTATTACGACGCCGAGCAGCAATACCATTACGTAAAGCGGTTTATGGCCGAGGACGCCGACCGGATGCAGAATTTTATCGACGAGAATCCCAATTCTTACCTGGTCGAGATCAACTCGGACGACTATCCGCAGTTACTCGTCACGTTTGCGGGAGAACACAATGTGCGTCCGCCCGAAGCGATCGACGTCGAAGCCTTTATCGGTGTCAAAAGCCACCGGGCCAAGGGGAAACGCGTGACCAACCAGGCCGTCGATTCGCTCAAATTCATCGTCCCGCTCGACAAAGGCCCGGTTCCCTCGGAAGAGGAGGGCCCGGATGAGGAATTTTCGGCCCTCGATGAAAACGGCGACGAAGATGTTATGACTGACAACGAGCCTGTTGTAGCGTCTGAAGTTGCACCGGTTACTGAATCCGAAGTTCCGCACGAGGTGGAATTTGAAATCGACCCCGCTTCGCGCAAACCGGCCCGCCAGGCGAAGAAAACGCCCAAGGAGGAAGCGGCTGCACCGGTCGTTGCCACTGCGTTGTCGATGCCAAAAGCCGCTCCTGCGGCGCCGCCGAAAACGGCCCCTGCACCGCCTGCAAAGCCGGCGCCTGAAGCCATACCCGCACCTGCCCCCGTTTCCGAAACCCCGCTGCCTGCGGCCGAGGAGGAATCCGACGGGCAGATGGCATTATTTTAATATCGTCCAAGGCCATGCGAATCTTCCTGATGGGATATATGGGGTGTGGAAAGACGACGGTCGGCAAGCCGCTTGCCCGGCAGTTGGGGATGGAGTTTGTCGACATGGATCACGTTATTGCCGAGCGCTATAGCAAGTCGGTGAGCGAGATTTTCGCCGATTTCGGCGAAGCGCGTTTCCGCGAGGTCGAACGCGAGGTGCTGGGCGAATTGCTCGAACGCGAAAACGTCGTGGTATCGCTTGGCGGCGGCACACCTTGTTTTTTCGACAATCTCGAACGGATTAAGGCCGCCGGGGTGACCGTTTACCTCCAAGCCAGCGCCGAAACCCTCGCCCGCCGCCTCGAACACGGCAAGGCCCGTCGACCGCTCTTGCGCAACAAAAGTCCGGAAGAACTGGTCGGCTTTATCCATGATTCGCTCGCAGTGCGTGAGCCGCTTTATTCGCAGGCTTCGATTGTGGTGGGCTGTGACGGCTACAGCGACCTGCAAGTGGTCGATAAGATTGCGGCGGTGCTAAAGTTTTTGCCCCGATAAGGAGTCGCGGGCCTATGTCCCAGCCTGAAAATGGCATAAAAAAAGGAAAGGCCCGGCGATTCTGATCACCGGGCCTTCCGTTTTAGAAAAAGGTTTATTCAAATTCGACCATCAGTCCGCCTTTGGGAACGCGGTCGCCCACCTTGACGTGGATCGCCTTGACCACTCCCTTGACGGGCGAGGTGATGCGGTTATTCATCTTCATCGCGTTGAACATCATCACCTCCTGGCCCACGCTGACGGCGTCGCCCGGTTTGACCTCGATGCTCACCACGGTACCCGGGATGCCCGAAAGCAAGTGTTTCGGGTTTTCGGGTTCCCATTTCTTGCGCCGGCGGTACATTTCGTTGACCGTCGTCAGGAAGCGGCCGTGGCGCGTTTCGATGATTTCGTAGGGTGTATTTTTTTCGTCGCTCATAATTTGCCGTTTTTTGTGAATCAACTCAGTTAGCTGGCGGCCGTCAGGCCGCTACGCCACAGATTAAAACGGCGGAATCCCGTGTTTCTTGACCGGGCGGTAAACCGTCTTGTCTTTCGACACCTCGAGCGCGTGGCTCACGAAACGGCGGGTTTCGTCCGGCGCGATCACCGAGTCGATGTAGCCTTTCGAAGCGGCCACGTAGGGGTTGGCAAACTTGTCCTTGTATTCCTGGATCTTGAGTTTGCGCATCTCCTGCGGATTTTCAGCCTCGCTGATCTCTTTCTTGAAGATGATGTTGGCAGCGCCTTCGGGGCCCATCACGGCGATTTCGGCGTTGGGCCAGGCGAAGACGAAGTCAGCACGCAGGTGTTTCGACCCCATCGCGATGTAACCGCCGCCGTAGGCCTTGCGCAGGATAACCGTGATCTTGGGCACCGTCGCTTCGCTGTAGGCGTAGAGCAGTTTGGCCCCATGACGGATCACCCCGGCGTGTTCCTGGTCGATGCCCGGCAGGTAGCCCGGCAGGTCTTCGAGGGTGACGATCGGAATGTTGAATGAGTCGCAATAGCGAATGAAGCGGGCTGCCTTATCCGACGAGTCGCAGTCGAGCACCCCGGCCAGCACCAGCGGCTGGTTGGCCACGAAGCCCACGGTTTCACCGTCGATCCGGCCGAAGCCCACCACGATGTTGCCGGCAAAAAGTTCCATCACTTCGATGAAGTCGCCGTCGTCGACCAGCGCACGGATCACGTTGCGCACGTCATAAGGAATGGTCGGGTCGACCGGAACGATCGACGAGATATTGTGTTTGCCCGACGTGTCGCTTGGTTCGGTGACAGCCTTCTTGGTGTTGTTGGCGGGAATGAAAGAGATGAGTTTGCGGATCTGCTGGAAACACTCTTCTTCGGTTTGGGCGAAGAAGTGGGCGTTGCCGGTCAGTTCGGCGTGTACCCGCGCGCCGCCGAGCTCTTCCATCGAGATCTCTTCGCCGAGGACAGTCTTGATCACTTCGGGGCCGGTGATGAACATCTTTGAAATGTTATCCACCACAAACACGAAGTCGGTCAGCGCAGGCGAGTAAACCGCCCCCCCGGCACACGGGCCGAGGATCACCGAAATCTGCGGGATCACCCCGCTGGACAAGGTATTGCGGAAAAAGATCTCGCCGTAGCCAGCCAGGGCGTTGACCCCTTCCTGGATGCGGGCGCCGCCCGAGTCGTTGATGCCGATCAGCGGCAGACGCATATTGAGGGCGTAATCCATGATCTTGGTGATCTTGCGGGCGTGCATCAACCCGAGCGACCCCCCGGCCACAGTGAAGTCCTGGGCGAAGATGGCGATCGGTTGGCCGGCGATCGAGCCGGTGCCGATGACCACCCCGTCGCCAGGCAGCGATTTGCCCTGCATGCCGAAGTCCTGGCCGCTGTGTTCTACAAAAATATCGTATTCGTGGAATGTGTCTGCATCGACCAGGGCAACGATACGCTCACGGGCGGTCAGCTTACCCATGGCCTTCTGCTTGGCAATGGCGCTTTCGCCACCGCCGCTGAAGACCTTCTCTTTGCGTTCTTCTAATTCCTGGATTTTGTCGTCAATGGGCATACAAGTAGTTTTTAGGTTACTATTAGGCCTTTCCGGGGATAGGTGCGGAAAAACCGGTTCTCCGGCCGTAACTCGACAACGGTCATTTGGGAAGGCAAGTTTAAACAGAATTTTTCAGATACGGAAATCTTTTCGTCTGTTTTCCGTAACATTTACCCGATCCTCGAGGTAAAAATATAGGAGTTTTGGAAGCGATTCCCAGGGGCGGGCCGCTCGCGAAAAAGGCCGAAAAGGGCTGAGCCCGAGCCCGACATCGAGGCATAAACCGCACCCATTTCGCAGAGCGATTTTTTTACGCCGGCCAACGCCGGATATTTTTTGAAGACCGACGGCTCAAAGTCGTTGAAAAGTGTTTTTTGCCACTCCACAGGATCGCGTCTGAGCGTTTTTCGGAGAGGTTCAACGGGGCGGGCGGGGGTGATGCCGCTATAGGCCTCGGCGGTCGAAACGCCGACGGGAGGCTTGACGATCTGCAACCAATACCCCTGTAAATCAACCGGAAATGGTTCTAAAAATTCGCCGCGGCCGGTGGCGATGGCGGGCGTGTTACGGACGAAGAAGACGGTGTCGCTGCCCAGTTCAGCAGCCAGGGTTTCCAAGTGTGTGTCAGAAAGATTGAGTCCGAACAAGTTGGTCAGGCCACGGAGGGTGGCCACCGCATCGGCCGATCCGCCGCCCAAACCCGCGCCGAAAGGGATGATCTTATGGAGGTGGATGTGCGCCCCGCCGATCGACGGAAATTCACGGCGCAGGAGTTCGTAGGCCCTGACGCATAAATTCTTTTCGGGCGCACAGTCGACCGCCAGCCCCGACGACGCGAAGGTCGCCCCCCGCCCGCCCGAGCGAATCACCTCGACCGCGTCGCAAAAACCGGCCACGGGAAACATCAGCGTTTCGATGTCGTGGAAACCGTCCGGGCGGCGGGCCAGGACGTGCAGCCCCAGGTTAATTTTGGCGTTCGGGAAAAGAATCATCGTAATCGTAGCAAATTAGGAACAAAGGTAGAAAAATTCTACTTTTGCGAAAACAAAAACGAAAACCGTGGAATTTCGCACGAAGGCCGTACTTCCGGACTATCCGTTCTCGATCGACCATCACCGGCGCGGGCTGGTCGTGGGGTCGTGCTTTGCCACCGAAATGGCGGCACGGCTGGTGTCCGTGAAGATGCCCGTGGCGGCCAATCCGGCAGGGGTGGTTTACAATCCGCTGTCGGTGGCCGGGGTGTTGCGGGCGGCCGAGGCGGGGCGGCAATATGCGGCAGACGATCTGGTCGAGAACGACGGCCTTTGGTGCAGCCTCGACCACCACGGTTCGTTTTCGGGACCGGACCGCGACGCCGTGCTCAAAAATATCAACCGGCAGATGGACGCCGCCAGGGAAGCGTTCCGGAAGAGCGACTACCTGATCCTCACCTGGGGCACCGCGTGGGCGTTCCGTTACCGACCGACAGGAGCCGTAGCGGCCAACTGCCAAAAAATTCCGGCAGCGCAGTTCGAGCGTTTCCGGATCGAACCCGAAGCGATCGTGGCCGAATACGATGCGCTGTTTTCGCAACCGGCTTACCAATCGAAAAACATCTTACTGACCGTCAGTCCGATCCGCCACCTGCGCGACGGAATGCCCGCCAACCAGCTCAGCAAATCGATCCTCATCGTCGCCGCCCACCGGCTGGCCGAAAAATTTCCGAATGTTCACTATTTTCCCGCATACGAAATCTTGATGGACGATTTGCGGGATTACCGCTTTTATGAAGCCGACATGGTGCATCCCACCGAAGTCGCCGTCAGTTACATCTGGGAGCTGTTTTGCGAAAAGCTCGTTACCCCTCCGGCCCGCGAGCTGTTCAAAAAGATCGAAAAGGTCAACGCAGCCCTCGGCCACCGGCCTTTCCGGGCCGACAGCGACGCTTTTCGAACATTCCGGCAATTGGTGCTGACCCAAATTGAAGCTCTTGAGAAAGCCGAACCGACCATCGACTGGAGCTACGAGAAAAAACTGTTGACAGCACCATGAGCCTGCGAAAAATCACGTGCGACCGTTGCGGCACCGAAGTGCGCATCCCCTTTTTCTGGGTGCTGGGCATCGAAGGAATCTTTTATTGTAAAGCCTGTAAACAACATTTCAAGATTAATTATAAGTGGGGGGCGCTGCTCGCCGGGCTGGGATGGGCCACGGCGTGGGCGGCGATGCAGCTGATCGCTTACTTCACGACCGCCGTCACCCTCACGCTGGCCGTACTGGCTTTCCTGCCCTTGGGCGTCTTTTTTTCGTTCGTGATGCGGCGGGCGGTGCTTTGGGGCAAGGTGCGGCGCGGAAATCGGAAATAATTCCTATTTTTGTCGGATTAAACCATCGGCCCATGCCAAAAAGAGTATTTTTCGCCGTTTTCGCCTGTGTGCTACTGATCGGGGCAGGAAGGGAAGGCACGGCACAAACCCAGCACCATCCGAAACTGATCGTCGAAATCGTCGTCAGCGGGATGCGCTACGACTACCTCGACCACTTTTCCGCCAATTTCCATGAACGCGGGTTCCGCACGTTTACCCAGCACGGGGTCAACTGCACCAACGCGCGCTATAATTATATGGGCAACAACACCCCCGCCGGCCTCTCGACGCTGGTGAGCGGGGCCAATCCCTCGACCCACGGCATCATCGCCCCGCGCTGGATCGACTTCACGACCAACCTGCCCGTCGAAGCGGGCAACGACCTCAAATTTTACGGCGTGGGCGGCACCGAACTCTTCGGACAATATGCCCCCACGCAGATTACCGTCAGCACCATTGGCGACGAAATCAAGCGCAAAAGCCCCGTTTCGCGGGTAATCAGCCTGGCGCTCGACCCGACCTCGGCCGTGCTGGCCGGCGGAACGGCCGCCGACGCCGCCTACTGGTTCGACACCGACCGCGGACGCTGGGGGACGAGCACCTATTACCTCAGCCGCCTGCCGGCCTGGGTCGAAGGATACAACAACGCCGGAGCAGCCAACGCCTACAACCAGCGCAACTGGACGATGTTCCTCGCACCCGACCGCTACCGTTACGCCGAGGGCGGACAGGCCATCACGCCGAACCGCCGGTCGGGCCTTGCGGCCACGATCGGTTTTTCGGTCGAAAAGCTGTTCCGCCGCCAACCCGAGAAAGCGAACTTTGCAGGACTGCGATTGACGCCTATCGGCACCGAAATGTTGATGGAGCTTGCCCGCCAGACCATCCTGTCTGAAAACCTGGGTAAGGACGAGTACACCGACCTGTTGGTGATCACCATCGACCCGACGCGCCACATTGCCGAAGCCTACGGGCCCGAGTCGGCCGAGATCGAGGACGCCTACTACCGTCTGGATCGCGACCTGCAGGTGACGATCGACCTGGTCGAAAACACGATTGGCAAGGAAAATGCAATCTTCATCCTCACCGCCGACCACGGCACGAGCGACACCCGCCGCGAAGAGAGCCGCAATCCCGGCGGGCGTTTCAACGTGATGCAGTTCAAGGTGCTGATGAACGGATTTTTAAATACGCAATACGGCGCGGCCGAGTGGGTGACGGACTATCAAAATAAAAACCTGTACCTCAACCACCGGCTGGTCTTCGAAAAAGGGCTGAACCTGGCCGAGATGCAGGAGAAAACCGCCGCCTTCGCCCTGCAGTTGCGGGGTTTGGCGCAGGCCGTGACCGGGTCGTCGCTGCAGAACAACCACTTCGGAGGCGGGTCGCTGGAGAAGATCCAGAACGGCTTCTACCCGAAACACTCGGGCGACGTGGTGGTCAACCTGCTGCCGGGGTGGATCGAGGACGACGACCGCACGTCGGCCACCGGATCGATCTATGAATACGACACCCACGTGCCGCTGCTGTGGTATGGCGGCGGGCTGCGGGCCACGGAGGTACACCGGCCGGTCGACCTGACCGACGTCGCCCCCACCCTCGCCCGGCTGGCGGGTGTGAACCGGCCCGACGCAGCGACCGGCAGCGAGATCACCGAGGTGATGTCGGCCCGGTAACGGAACTTGCATTTCCCGACGGAAGCACACTAACGAAATGTGACGAAAAAATGCAACAAGACAAGATACAGGACGAGATCATCGACGAATTTTCGATCTTCGACCAATGGCTCGACAAGTACAACTACCTGATCGAACTGGCCAAAGAGTTACCGCCCATCGACGAAAAACACCGGACAGACAACTTTCTGATCCAGGGGTGCCAGTCGCGGGTGTGGGTCGATGCCGAACTGCACGACGGGAAGATGTACTTCTCGGCCGACAGCGACGCGATCATCACCAAGGGCATCATCGCCCTGCTGATCCGCGTGCTCAACGGGCGTACGCCCCAGGAAGTGGTCGACACCGACCTCTACTTCATCGACCGGATCGGGCTGCGCGAAAACCTCTCGCCCACCCGGGCCAACGGACTGCTGGCGATGATTAAACAGATGAAATATTTTGCGATGGCGTATGCGGCGACCGGGGACAAAAATCCGGAAGCGGCGCACTAACCAAATGACAAAAACCGACGAAAAAACACGAAAGATGACACCGCAGGAGATTCTCGACATTGAGAAGGACATTGTCCTGGTGCTCAAAAACAGATACGACCCCGAGATCCCGGTCAACGTTTACGACCTGGGGCTGATCTACGAGATCGACGTCGATCCGGCGGGCGAAGCCACGATCCGGATGACGCTCACCGCCCCCAACTGCCCGATGGCCGACCAGCTGGTCGACGAGGTGCACGACCGGGTGAAAGAGGTCAAAGGGGTTACCGACGCCCATGTGATCCTGACCTTCGACCCGCCGTGGGACAAGAGCCGGATGTCGCCCGAAGCGCTGCTGGAACTCGGTTTCCTGTAGGCATGGACGCTACTCCCCCTAATAATTCCCGGACTTATGACCGACGAACAACTGATCGACCTGCTCTCCTTTGTGTGGCAAAACGGCCTCTACGACGCCGGCCGGTTGGCTACGCGCGACGGGGAGGCTGTGGCGGTCGTCCGTCCGGGTAGCCGCGACGCAGAGCGCGCAGGGCTTTTTCGGAATGCCGAAATTTCGGTCGGCGGCAAAACCCTGGTCGGCAACGTGGCGATCCATCGCCGGGCGTCGGACTGGGGAATTCTGCGCCGCAACAACGACCCGGCCTACGACGGGGTGATCCTCAACGCGGTGGCGGACAACGACCGCCTGGCCTACAAGCTCGACAACACATTGCTCCCAGCGGCAACAATGCGATACGACCATTCGATCGAACGCCTCTACGAAGCCCTGCTGGCCAGCGCCGGTAGCGGACGGTGCGCACAAGAAATGGCCCGGATGGACGACATCGTGGTCAAGAATGCCTGCACCCGGCTGATGGTCGAACGCCTGGAACGAAAGTGCGGGGAAATTTTTGAGATCCTGCGGTCGGTCGACGGCAGTTGGTACGAAACTTTCTACATCATGATGTTCCGCACGATGGGTCTCGGTTCGGCAGAGAGCAAGCGGCGCTATATGGCGCTGGCCCGGGCGCTGCCCTATGCGACGGTATGCCGCGAGTGCGGGTCGTTGGCCGCGGTCGAGGCGATGCTTTTCGGGGTGGCCGGATTTCTGGAAGACCATTTTGCGGACGATTATTACCTGCAGATGCAGGAACGTTTCGCCGCATTAAGCGAAAAATACAACCTGAAAGCATTGAAGTTTGGGGTGTGGAGTTCACACGGAATGCGTCCGGCCAATTTCCCGGCCACGCGCATCGCCCAGTTGGCCAAGCTGATCGACTCGAACGAGTTTATGTTCCACAACGTCATCTCGTGCGAAACGCTGGCCCAGGTCAAGAAACTCTTCAACATCGAGTTGCGCGACTATTGGCGCGAACATTTCTCGTTTGACCGCAAATCGCCAGAGGCCAATAAGGCACTCGGAGAAATGACGATCGACATTTTTATGATCAACCTCGTCGTGCCCATCCTTTTTGCCTACGGCAGCTTCATGGAAGAGGAGTCGCTCAAGGAAGGCGCCCTCGATTTTCTGGACCAGGTGGCACCCGAGGCCAACCGTTATACCCGCCTGTGGGGCGGCCGGATGAAGATAGAAAACGCCGGTTACTCGCAGGCGCTGATTCAGCTTTCGACCGAATATTGCGGACGGAAACGTTGCTGCGATTGCTTTATCGGATCGCGAATGCTGAAAAGTCTATAATATTTTGTACCTTTACCCCGTTTTTTATATTTTTCGATAGAAGCATAAACTTACACGCCATATGAGCTTAACGACAAGCCTGCTAAAGCTGTTCTTCGGGACCAAGGCCGACAAAGACAAAAAAGAGATCCAACCCTACGTGGACAAAATACTGGCCGCCTACCCCGCGGTAGACGCCTTGAGCAACGACGAACTGCGCGCCCTTTCTGCGAAACTGAAACAGGAAATCGCCGATTTCATCCGCCCTGAGGAAGACCAGGTAGTCGAACTCAAAGCCGGCTTGGAAAGCATCGACGTGGCCATCGACGAAAAAGAACGCATCGGCAAGGAGATTGACCGCATCACCAAAACGATCGACGACAAGATCGAGGAAAAGCTACTGGAAATCATGCCGCAAGCCTTTTCGATCGTCAAATCGACCGCCCGCCGCCTGACCCAGAACACCCGGATCGAAGTGACCGCTACGGACTTCGACCGCGACCTGGCCGCCGCAGGCAAGGACTTCGTGTCGATCGAGGGAGACAAGGCTATCTGGGTCAACCAGTGGAAAGCCGGAGGGAACACGATCACGTGGGACATGATCCACTACGACTGCCAGTTGTTCGGGGGCGCCGTGTTGCACTTGGGCAAGATCTCGGAAATGGCTACAGGGGAAGGGAAAACCCTCGTCGCTACGCTGCCTGTGTTCCTCAATGCCCTGGCCGGCAAGGGGGTACACCTGGTGACGGTCAACGACTACCTCGCCCGACGCGACTCGGAGTGGATGGGCCCGATCTACCAATTCCACGGCCTGTCGGTCGACTGTATCGACAAGCACCAACCCAACTCTGACGCCCGCCGCAAGGCCTATCTGGCCGACATCACGTTCGGGACGAACAACGAATACGGGTTCGACTACCTGCGCGACAACATGGCCATTTCGCCCGAAGACCTCGTGCAGCGCAAACACCACTACGCGATCGTCGATGAGGTCGACTCGGTGTTGATCGACGACGCCCGTACGCCCCTCATCATCTCGGGCCCCGTGCCCAAGGGCGAAGACCAGATGTTCGAACAGTATAAACAGCCGATCGAACAACTCTATAACCTGCAACGCAATCTCGCCACCCAGCTCCTGGCCGAAGCCAAGAAACTGATCGACGCCGGCAAGACCGATGAGGGAGGCGTGCTCCTCTACCGTGCCCACAAAGGGTTGCCCAAATACAAGCCGCTCATCAAGTACCTGAGCGAAACCGGAGTCAAGGCCCTGATGCAGAAGGTCGAGAACGTCCATATGGCCGACAACAACCGTCGGATGCCCGAGATCGTCGACGAGCTCTACTTCGTCATCGACGAGAAGCACCACTCGGTCGAACTGACCGACAAGGGCCACGAAGCGCTGGCCAAGAACGTGGGCGACAACAAATTCTTCGTGTTGCCCGACATCGGTTCGGTGATCGCCGAGCTGGAACGCTCGGGCCTCTCGGCCGAAGAAAAGGCGATAAAAAAGGACGAGTTGCTCAACGAATACGCCCTCAAGGCGGAACGCGTGCACACGGCCAATCAGTTGCTAAAGGCCTACAGCCTGTTCGAAAACGACGTCGAATACGTCGTGATGGACAACAAAGTAAAAATCGTCGACGAGCAGACGGGCCGTATCCTCGAGGGGCGCCGCTACTCCGACGGCCTGCACCAGGCGATCGAAGCGAAGGAAAACGTCAAGATCGAAGCCGCCACGCAGACTTTTGCCACGATTACCCTCCAGAACTACTTCCGTATGTACCACAAGCTGGCCGGGATGACCGGTACGGCCGAAACGGAAGCGAGCGAATTCTGGAGCATCTACAAGTTGGACGTGGTGGTGATCCCGACCAACCGCGCGATCATCCGCGACGACCGCGACGACTTGATCTACAAGACGATGCGCGAGAAATACGCCGCCGTGATCGCCGAGATCGAAACACTGGTCAAGGCCGGACGCCCGGTGCTCGTGGGGACGACTTCGGTCGAAATTTCGGAATTGCTGAGCAAGATGCTCAAGCTGAAAGGCATCCAGCACAACGTCCTGAACGCCAAGCAGCACCAGCAGGAAGCCCAGATCGTGGCCGAAGCCGGCCGACGGGGCCAGGTGACGATCGCCACCAACATGGCCGGTCGTGGTACGGACATCAAGCTTACGCCCGAAGTGAAAGAAGCGGGCGGGTTGGCCATCATCGGCACCGAACGCCACGAATCGCGCCGCGTCGACCGCCAGTTGCGCGGACGCGCCGGTCGTCAGGGCGACCCAGGGTCGTCGCAGTTCTTCGTTTCGCTGGAAGACAACCTGATGCGCCTTTTCGGTTCGGAACGCATCGCTTCGGTGATGGACCGCATGGGCCTCAAAGAGGGCGAAGTGATCCAGGCCGGAATGATGTCGAAAGCCATCGAACGCGCCCAGAAGAAGGTCGAAGAAAACCACTTCGGCACCCGTAAGCGCCTGTTGGAATATGACGACGTGATGAACTCGCAGCGCGAGGTGATCTACACCCGCCGCCGCCACGCCCTGTACGGCGAACGCATCGAGGTCGATTTGAACAACCTGATGGGCGACTTCGCCGAAAGCTTTGCCGCCGCTAACGACGGGGTCGATTACGAGGATTTCAAACTCGAAATGATCCGCGCCGTAGCCGTCGAGCCATCGTTCGATGCGAAACGTTACAAAGGCATTTCGACCGGCGATCTGGCCGACCTGATCTTCGACGACCTGCGGGCCGCCTACGAACGTCGCCGCCAGATGATCTCGACCACCGCTTTCCCGGTGATCAAGGGCGTATACGAAAAGAATGCGTCGCAGTTCGAAAATATTTACGTGCCGGTGACCGACGGGTTGAAAGTATTCAACGTGCCGGTCGACCTGAAAAAGGCTTACGAAAGTCAGGGGCAGGAGATCTACAAGGCGTTCAGCAAGGTGGTGATGCTCATCATGATCGACGAGAACTGGAAAGAACATCTGCGCGAGATGGACGACCTGCGCCAAAGCGTGCAAAATGCCACCTACGAACAGAAAGACCCGCTGTTGATTTACAAATTCGAGTCGTTCGAGCTGTTCCGCAAGATGCTGGACAAGAACAACCGCGAGATCCTGTCGATCCTGCTCAAGGCCTACATTCCGATGCGCAACGCCTCGGAAGAGGAAGTAAGCCGCCAGCGACAGCCCGAGCGTCCGAAGACCGATATGTCGAAACTGCAGACCTCGCGCAGCGAAGCCGCTACCAACGCGGGGCAGGAAGACAAGGGCAAACCGATGCCGGTGGTGGCCGAAAAACACGTGGGACGGAATGAACCCTGCCCCTGCGGATCCGGCAAAAAATATAAGAACTGCCACGGCCAGGGGGCGTAGGGCTTCCGAAGGCTGCACGTATGGCACGCCACCTTTAAACGATCCTTCCGGTCTTCAATCCTCACGTACTTTAGTACGCTCCGGTTGAAAACCGAAACGATCATTTAAATCTGACGCACTCTCCGCACAGCGAAATCGGCGGGGCTGCCTCGAAAATATTTGAAAAGAAAATTTAATTGATAAAAATTATGAAAATTGCGAAAGACACGTTTGTGTCGCTGAGTTACGAACTGAAAGTGGACGGTGAAATCGTTGACCAGGCTACAGCTGAAGCTCCGTTGGAATTTATCTACGGTGCGGGCTTCCTGTTGCCGGCCTTTGAACAAAATATCGACGGGAAATCGGCGGGCGACGCGTTTGCCTTTGCCCTCGACGCAGCCAACGGCTACGGCGAAGTGATGCTGGAAGCGGTGATCGAACTGCCGAAAAGCGCCTTCATGGTCGACGGCCAGATCGAGGAGGGGATGCTCGAAGTGGGCAACCACATCCCGATGATGGACAACCAGGGCAACCAGTTGGTGGGTACGGTGACCGCGCTCAAAGACGACGTGGTGGTGATGGACTTCAACCATCCGCTGGCAGGCAAGACGCTGAACTTCTCGGGCAAGATCGAAGGGGTACGCGAGGTAACCGACGTAGACCGGGCGAAGATGATGGGTCTGGGCGGCGGATGCGGCTGCGGTTGCGGCGACGACGGTTGCGAAGACTGCGGCGACGGCAAGGAAGGCTGCGGCTGCAATTAACGCACCGACCGTTTAAAGCAAGGTTAGTCAAGGAAAGCAAAGCTTTAGCTTCGCTGAGCTCCACTTCGTTCCGGTTCCAGAAAAATTTTTAACTGCGTTGAGCTCACCCGCCTTCGGCGACCTCGGTTGCGCCGCTTTTTATAAAAAGCGGCGGTTCTCTCAAAGGCAAATGCGCGGGGGCCACGCTCCCGGAGATTTTTATGCCGGAACCGGTTTAGCAACGTGAGCTTTCCGATGCATAAAAATCTCTTGCGCGAGGGCCAAAAACAAAGTGCAGGAGCCAAAACCGACTGCACAAAAACATAACGTATCCGGCCCACACCGGAAATCACGCTGAAAATCCCCGTTTCCCCGAAACGGGGATTTTTTGGTGATGTCCGAAAAACCGCTTACATTTCGTATCGAAATGTAAACCGACACCACCCCAAAACCTAACCGATATAACCGATGAAAAAGATCATGCTTACCGCCGCACTCCTCCTGATGACGGCCCTGGTTACGAAAGCCCAACCAGGATACATCTCCTCAGGCGAGGCCAACGGCTGGGTCAACAGCCGGATGTGGGCGCCGGAAGGGCTCGCCGTTTCACCCCAGGACGAAGTCAATGCCGACGAGTTCTACCTCCAGTACCAGAAAAACAAGGCGGTGTGGGACGCCGTGTTCGCCTATATGCGCGATACCGATTTCAATACGTTCGACCTGAGCGTGGGCCAGGTCGAGATCGTCCCGGGCTGCATCCTCAAGACCAGCACTTCATCGACCCGCGAAGAGGCTGAAACCCCGCGTTTCGAAAACCATCACCGCGTAATCGACCTGCAATACACCTTCGGCGGGGTGGAGCGGATCGGCGTACCGACGGGCGAAACCACACTCACCGTACCCTACGATGCGGCGAAAGACGTGGAATTTTACACCTGTCAGAAGCGTGAGATCTTTTATTACACGACCTCTCCGGCGACTTTCTACCTCTTCTTCCCGGGCGACCTGCATATGCCCACCCTCAAGGCGGGCGAGATTCAGCCCCTGCGGAAAGTGACGTTTAAGATTGACTATGTCGAATAAAACTTTCGAACGATGAAGAAACTGATTTTTAGCACGATGGCCTTGTTTGCACTGGCGACGGGCGTACAGGCGCAAGATGCGGCGGCTTGGGTAACGAGCCGGGCGTGGGCTCCGGCGGGGTTTGCGCTGAATGTCCACGAGTCGGTCAATGCCCAGGAATTCTATGACCAGTATCAGAAGAACCGCGAGGTTTGGGAGGCGATTTTCACTTTTATGCGCGACACGAAACTCGACACGCTGTCGGTGGGCGAACGTCCGCTGAACGCCGAGCTGGGCGACCGGTGCGTGCTGCGGGTGACCGAGGGCAACACGAAACCGATGCCGACCGAGGCGCCGTTGTTCGAGCACCACAAGAAGTATATCGACCTGCAGTATAACCGGACGGGGAGCGAGGTGATCGCTTTTACGTGGCCGGGGTATGCGGTGGAGGTTTCGGATTATAATCCGGTGCGCGACGTGCAGTATTACACGGCGTTGGAGATGGTTTCCTACCAGAGTACGCCCGATTTGTTTTTCCTTTGTTTTCCGTCGGACTACCATATGCCGTCGTTGAACGACGGGACGCAGCAGCGGGTGAAGAAACTCGTGGTGAAAATCGAATACGTAGAATAACGGCCGAGCAGTCCCCCGGAAAGCAAAGCTTTCCAGAAAAATTTTTGGTGCCGCTTTTTATAAAAAGCGCCGCAACCGAGATCGCTGCATCGCAGCGGACGAGCTCAACATAGTTAAAAATTTTTCGGCGATGCTTTGCATCGCTTAGCTGACCTTGATTTAAACGGGCTACTTGTTTATATACCTTTGCACCGCTTCGGCACAGCGCTCCCCGTCCATTGCCGCCGAAACGATTCCCCCGGCATAGCCCGCTCCCTCGGCCGACGGAAACAGTCCTGCAACCTGCGGATGCATGAGCGTCGCCCCGTCCCGCGGTATCCGCACCGGGGAAGACGTCCTCGACTCCACCCCCAGCAACACCGCATCGGCCGTCACAAATCCCCGCATCTTTTCGCCGAACGAGGCAAGGCCTCCCCGCAACGATTCCGCCATAAACGGGGGCAACCAGTCACCGAAAGCCGTCGGTACCGCCCCCGGATGGTAAGACGTCGCGGGCAGATCCCGCGAGGGTTTTCCGGCAATAAAATCGGTTAACCGCTGTCCCGGTACGACCTGCATCCCGCCACCGTGCGCAAAAGCCGTTTGTTCAAACTCGCGCTGGAATTGCAGGCCGGCTAAAACGCCGTGCTTCGGCACCAAATGTGCAAAATCGTCCAGCCGCACCTCGGTCACGATACCCGAATTGGCAAACCGGGAATGGCGTCCCGAAGGCGACATCCCGTTGACCACCGCCTCGTCGGCCGTCGTCTTGGCCGGCACGATGAAGCCGCCGGGACACATACAAAACGAATAAACCCCGCGTCCGCCGACCTGGCTCACCAGCGAATAGGACGCCGCCGGCAGGTATTCACCCCGCTCGGGCAGATGGTACTGGATGCGGTCGATCACCGTCTGGGGATGTTCGACCCGAAGGCCCATCGCAAACGCTTTGGGTTCGAGCCGAATATTTTTTCGGGCGAGCAATTCGTAAATATCACGCGCCGAATGGCCCGTAGCCAGGATCACGGCACGGGCTTCGATGCGCTGGCCGCCATTATAGGCGATGCCTGTAATTTTTTCGTCTTTCTGAAAAATATCCTCGAGACGGGCACCATGAAAGATCTGGCCGCCACAGGAGAGAACGCGCTCGCGCAAGGCGGCGATCACCCGCGGCAGGCGGTCGGTGCCGATATGGGGGTGGGCGTCGTAGAGGATTTCCTCCTGTGCGCCGTGGTAGTGCAGTACTTCGAGGATTTTTCGGTAGTCGCCTCGCTTTTTCGAGCGGGTAAATAGTTTGCCATCGGAAAAGGCCCCTGCCCCACCCTCACCGAAAGCGTAATTGGAATCGGGGTCGACCGGGCCGTTGCGGTTGATACGGGCCACGTCTTTTTTCCGGGCCGACACATCCTTACCACGCTCCAGGACGACCGGCTGCAAACCGAGTTCGATCAGGCGCAGCGCGGCAAACAGCCCCGCCGGGCCCGCCCCGACGACGATTACCGGCGGACGGTTCGCCACGTCGGGATAGTCAAAATGGATCGGGGCCGGTTTTCCCTCGGGATCGACGAAGATTTCGAGGCCGAGGTTGACCTTGATGTTGCGGCTGCGGGCATCGACCGAACGGTGGGTGATGCGCGCCAGGGCGATCCGGTCTTCGCGGATGCCGAGCTTGCAGGCGGCCAACGGCAGGTAGGCCCGTTCGTCGGCTGCCTCGCGCGGCGAAAGCACCAGTTGAACGACGGTCGGCATCAGAACAGGATTTTGCGTTCGGGATACTCCTCGGCCAGCCGTTCGAGGAAGGCGTTGCGCATTTCATCGGGCAGCGCCACGTGGATCGTGTCGAACGCCGTGAAGTCGAAAAACTCTTCCAGCAGGGCGTAAACGAAGCGCATCCCCTCGGGCGAAAGCATCGTGTGGCCGGTGGCCCGTTCGAAAAATTCGTTGCGGGCGACGAGGTTGAACGACGGCCACAGTTTGATGTCGTACCGGGACAGTTCGTCGCGCAGCATATTAAGTTCGGAGTAGCTGTAATAAGTCTCGGAATGAATCTTCTGGCCGGGGTTGATGAGCGCCATCACGCGGCCCTCGGTGAGCCAGCCCGCGGCAGTGACCATCGGCAGGCGGATCGTGCCGACTCCCTCGCGGACGAAGATGTCCACGCGCTCAAGGATGCCGTCGCTCCCCTCGTAGCGTTCCGGGAAAAGCAGCATGGCTGCCGAGGAGGTTTCCCACCCCGCCATTTCGTAGCAAGGCAGGGCAATGCCTTGGCCGCGGCGCCCGGCCCTTTCGGCGACGGGATCGGCGTAGAGGCCGTTGAACGCGTCGCAGGCCAGCACGGCGGCCCGCAGCGACTTGGCCCGGATCGTGGCCGTGCGTGATGTAATATCGATGGTATAAGCGTGCTTCTGTCCCCGGGCGGCAGCGGGCAGGCCGGGAAGTTCGCGGACAATTTCGACCTCTACCTCAACGCTCTTCTTCGTGCGCGCGGCGGGCGAAAGGTTCACGCCCTGGGCCTCCATTTCGGCCGAAAGCCGGCCGGTCAGCTGCGGGTCGCCGGTGAGCCGCACCCCTTCGGAAAGCGAAAACGTCCCCGGATGGCGTTCGACCACCTGCGGGCGGAGCGAGGCGGAAACTCCCCCGGACTGGGCGCAAACCCACACTGGAAGCACAAACAGGAAAAGGAGCAGCGGAAAAATTCGTCGTGTCATGTGGACAAAAATAACCCTTTGTTTTGAAAACCCGGGCACGGGGCGCAGGGAAAGTGCGAAAATTCCGGAAAATTCGTTATTTTTACAGCCGTTTAATCCCACTCCCGACCGGTATGAAAAAAGTAGTCCTGATCCCGACCTACAACGAAATCGAGAATATCGAGGCGATCCTGCGCAAAGTAATGTCGCTCGAAGGCGGTTTCGAGGTGCTGGTGATCGACGACGGTTCGCCCGACGGCACGGCCGATGCCGTGCGGAAAGTGCAGGCGGAGTTCTCGGCACGGATCCACCTGCTCGAACGCAGCGGAAAGCTGGGGCTCGGGACAGCCTACATCAGCGGTTTCCTGTGGGCGTTGGAGCGCGGTTACGATTATATTTTCGAGATGGACGCCGATTTTTCGCACAACCCCGAGGACTTGGTGCGACTTTTCCACGCCGCCGTCGAGAAACGGGCAGGGTTGGTGATCGGTTCGCGGTATGTGTGCGGGGTGAACGTGGTCAACTGGCCGATGTCGCGGGTGATTATGTCGTACTACGCTTCGGTCTATGTGCGGATCGCCACCCGGATGCCCGTGCGCGACGCCACGGCAGGGTTTGTCTGCTATTCGCGCGAAGCGTTGGCGACCCTGGACCTCGACCGCATCCGGATGAAAGGCTACGGTTTCCAGATCGAAATGAAATACACCATCTGGCGGCTCGGTTTCGCGATCGCAGAAGTGCCGATCATCTTCACCGACCGCACGCTGGGTACCTCAAAAATGAGCAGCGGCATTTTTGGCGAAGCGTTTTGGGGCGTGATGCGGCTGCGGTTTAAGAAAATCCGGAAAGCAGTCCGGGCTTGATTCATACGTAACTTATGGCTAAAAAGAAACGTGCCGGAAAGATCATCGCCGCGGTCTGGATCGGGTTGGGCGTGTTGTTCTTCCTGGGGCTGACCAACGGTTACCGGGCGAAGAATTTCGACCGCGCGGCGCTGGAAAACGGAGGGAACGTCGATGTGTATGAAGACCGGGCGATGATCCGTTTCGTGCCGACCACAACGGCCGAGACGGTACTGATCTTCTATCCCGGGGCGATGGTCGACCCGAAGGCCTATGCCCCGCTTTGCCACGAAATTGCCGTGAACGGCACCGAGGCGGTGATCGTCAAAATGCCAGGACGAAATGCCGGAAAAGGCATTTTCAGGATGGACGAATTGGAGTTGGCAAACGACAGTGCCAAACGCTACATCCTGGCCGGGCACTCGAAAGGAGGCGCCGCGGCGGCGGAATATGTGCACGAACGTCCGGGCGTGGTCGATGCGCTGGTGTTGATCGGGACGACCCATCCGCGTGATTTCAGTTTGGCGGATTGCGGGATCCCGGTATTGAAAATATTGGCTTCGAACGACGGCGTGGCTTCGCCGGCAAAATCAGCGGCCAACAACGAAAAACTGCCCGACGACACGCGTTATTTGCTAATCGAGGGCGGCAACCACGCCGGGTTCGGCTACTACGGCCCGCAAATGGGCGACGGCCGGGCCACCCTCACCAAAGACGAACAACGGCGGGCGACGAGCGAGGCTATCCTCACGTTTATCGCAGAATTACCATAAATGCAAGTCACTGAATTTTTAGATTTATTCCGTCAGGAAAAGCCTTACCGAGAACTATTGAAAAACTTCGATCGCCAGTCGATCGAAGCGCGGGGGTGTGTCGGGTCGATGACGGCGGTGGTGTGCGCCAACACGGCACGCGACCGCGGCGGGGTGCATCTGCTGGTGGCCGATGACCGCGACACGGCGGCATATCTCTATAACGACCTCTACCGCCTGCTCCCGGCCGAGGAAGGCGCGGGCGAGCGGGTGTTGTTCTTTCCGACCGCTTACAAACGCTCGATCGAATACCGCAAAGAAGATCCGGCGGGGGTGGTGCAACGCACGGCCGTACTCACCGCCCTGGAACATTTTTCAGGAAAAGGATTTTTGATTGTTTGCACCTATCCGGAAGCGATCCTTGAGAAAGTGGCCGACCCGGGACTGTTGCAGAAAAATACGCTGACGCTGCGTGTAGGAGAAAAAGTGTCGCCCGATTTCGTGGCCGAATCGCTGGCTGCGACGGGATTCGAAAAGGTCGATTTCGTCTACGAGCCAGGGCAATATTCGTGGCGCGGGGGAATTGTCGACCTCTTTTCGTTTGCCGACAACAAGCCTTACCGCGTCGACTTTTTCGGCGACGAGGTCGATTCGATCCGCACGTTCGACATCGCTTCGCAGTTGTCGCAGGCACGGGTCGAGCGGGTCGAGATCGTCTCCGACCTGCGGGGCGGGGCTGACAGCGAGCGGGTGTCGCTCGTCAAATTCACGGAAGGGGTTTCGGGCGGGGCGACCGTCTGGTTTTCCGATCCGGGCCACCTGTTGCAGCGCATGGGCGAGGTACGCGTCAAACTGCTCAACGACCGCGCCGCCCGGGGTGAAGAACCCGCCGGGGTCGAGGCCGAGATCGTTTCGCGCACGACGCTCATCGAAGAGTTAGGCGCTCACCGCATCGTGACGTTTCACGGCGGCTTCCCATCGCGGCCGGCCGATGCTGTGGTGGCGTTCGAAACGGCGCCGCAACCGGCGTTCAACAAAGAGTATAAGCTGCTGGGCGAAAACCTGATGCAGTCGGCCGAAGCGGGCTACCGCACCTACATCCTGACCGAAAATAAGGTGCAATTGGAACGCCTTGAAAACATTTTTCATTCGGTCGGGCAAAAAGAGGTCGCTTTCGAAGGCTTGCCGATCGATCTTCACGCGGGCTTTACGGACCACGCGCTACGGATCAATTTCTACACCGACCACCAAATCTTTAACCGTTATCACCGGTACACGCTTCACAAGCAGATTGACCGAAGCGAGGCGCTGACCGTCCAGGAATTGAATGCGTTGCAGGTCGGCGACTACGTCGTGCACATCGACCACGGCGTGGGGCGCTTCGGGGGCCTGGTGCGGACGGTCGAGGGCGGAAAGACGGTCGAGGCCATAAAACTCGTCTACCGCGACAACGACGTGCTGCTGGTCAACGTCCACGCCCTGCACCGCATTTCGAAATACAAGGACAAGGAGGCCGAACCGCCCAAGATCTACAAACTCGGCAGCGGCGCCTGGCAGAAACTGAAAAACGCGACCAAGCACCGCGTTAAGGAGATTGCCCGCGAACTGATCGCCCTCTATGCCAAGCGCAAGATGAGCAAGGGCTTTTCGTTCTCCCCGGATAATTACATGCAGTATGAGTTGGAGGCGTCGTTCATGTACGAGGACACCCCCGACCAGCAAAAGGCGACGGCGGCGGTCAAGGCCGACATGGAGGCCGGTACGCCGATGGACCGCCTGGTGTGCGGCGACGTGGGTTTCGGCAAGACCGAAGTGGCGATGCGCGCCGCGTTCAAGGCCGCCGTCGACGGCAAACAGGTGGCGGTGCTCGTACCGACAACCATGCTTTCGTTGCAGCATTACCGCACGTTCTCGAAGCGGTTCAAGGAGTTCCCGGTGCGGGTCGAACTGTTGAGCCGGGCCAAATCGGGCAAACAGGTTACAGAAATCCTGAAAGACCTGAAAGACGGAAAGATCGACATCCTGATCGGCACCCACAAGATGCTGGGCAAAGGCGTCGAGTTCAAAGACCTCGGCCTGCTGGTCATCGATGAAGAACAGAAATTCGGCGTGTCGAGCAAGGAAAAGTTGCGCCAGATGCGCGAAAACGTCGACACGTTGACCCTCACCGCTACACCCATTCCGCGCACGTTGCAATTTTCGCTGATGGGGTCGCGCGACATGTCGGTCATCGCCACCCCGCCGCCCAACCGCCAGCCGATCGCCACCGAAGTGCACCCGTTCAACGAGGAGATCATCGGCGAAGCGATCGAAACCGAAATGGCACGCGGCGGGCAGGTCTATTTCGTACACAACCGCGTCCACGACATTTTAGCCCTGCGTGATAAAATCCAAAAAATCGCGCCCCGCGCCCGCATCGCCGTCGGCCACGGGCAGATGAAACCCGAAGAACTGGAACGGATCATGATGGATTTTATCTACGGCGAGTACGACGTGCTGCTGGCCACGACGATCATCGAGTCGGGGATCGACATTTCGAACGCCAACACGATGATCATCGACAACGCCCAGAATTTCGGGCTGAGCGACCTGCACCAGTTGCGCGGCCGCGTGGGACGTTCGAACCGCAAGGCGTTCTGTTATTTGCTTATTCCGGGAGGTGACGCCATCACGGGCGATGCCCGGCGCCGGTTGCGCGCGATCGAGGAGTTTTCCGATTTGGGCGCCGGGTTTAACATCGCCATGCAGGACCTCGACATCCGCGGGGCAGGCAACATCATCGGGGCCGAGCAAAGCGGGTTTATCGCCGACATCGGTTTCGAAGCTTATCAAAAAATCCTCGACGAAGCGATCCGCGAGTTGCGCGAGGAGCAGCACGAAAAAGTTGCTGCCGTGGAGGAACCGGCCGGCAGTTCTGCGGAAGAGAGCGTGGCGATGGAAAGCGTAGCGGACGAAGGCATGGCGAAGGGCGAAACGGCAACAGTTGCCCCGATGGTTTTTGGTATCGGGGCGGACTATGTGGCCGACTGCCAGATCGAAACCCAGGCCGAGGCTTACCTGCCTGACGCTTACATCGGTAATTCTGCGGAAAAATTGCGACTCTACCGAGAATTGGATAATATTACCAACGAGGAAGATCTCGAAAAGTACGAGGGACGGTTGGTTGACCGTTTCGGGACGCCACCCGAGCCGGTGCTCGAACTGTTCAACATCCTGCGCCTGAGGTGGATTTGCATCCGGTTGGGCTTCGAAAAGCTGATCCAGAAAAACGGGCTGATGATCTTGCACTTCGTGGGCAACCCCTCGAGCGCCTACTACAAGACGCCGCTTTTCGCCGGCATCCTGAAGACCGTTACCCGCAACGAAGCGAAATTTTTACTCAAGCAGCACAATAATCGGCTGCAATTGACAGTTAGAAGTATAAAGGGAAGCGGCGAAGCGATCGACGCCCTCGGACGCCTGCTCGAACAAAGCACGAAAGAGTAACGTTCGAACCCCGCCAATCCACTCTGACCCAAAGACAACGCCATTATGATGAACCTGGCAATCGACATCGGGAACACGCTCGTCAAAACCGCCCTCTTCGAACGGGGACAGGTGGTCGACATTTTCAAGAGCGACGACCTGACCGTCGATTTTCTCGAAAAAAACATTTTTTCGCACTATCCCGACATCGAGAACGGGATCGTCATTTCGACCCGCCGCCCGTTGCCCGAGGTAGAACGTTACCTGACCGGCAAGTTGAAGCGCTTTATCCGCTTTGACCACACGGTGCCCGTCCCGATCAAAAACCTGTATGAAACCCCGGAAACGCTCGGCCCAGACCGGCTGGCAGCTGCCGTGGGCGCTGCGGCGATCGACCCGGGGACGAACGTGTTGGTGGTCGATTTCGGCACGGCCATCACCATCGATTTCGTCACCGCCGACGGCGAGTTCTCGGGCGGGAACATCTCGCCGGGGGCCGGAGCGCGTTTCAAAGCCCTGCACCAGTTCACAGGAAAACTCCCGTTGCTCGAACTTTCCGACCAAACCCAGTTACTCGGGAAAACCTCGCACGAGGCCATCACCAGCGGTGTTATTAATGGAATCGTCTACGAAATAGAGGGTTACATCGACCGATTGCGAAAAGAACGCGGCAATTTTAAAATAATTTTTACTGGCGGAGACGGAATTTTCTTTGCCAAACGATTTAAAAATCCCATATTTGCAACTTGTGATTTAGTTGTTTACGGGCTAAACCAGATTCTGGAGCATAATGTTTAAAAAAATAATCGTCCTCATCCCCGCGTTTTTGCTGGCCGCCACGTTTGCTTTCGGGCAGAATAGCAGTATCAACACGTTTAACCCGTACACGTTCTACGGCTTGGGCGACCTCGAAAATCCCGGCACCACACAAAACCGCTCGATGGGCGGCATCGGGGTGGCGATGAACGGCGCGTTCGACATCAACCTGATCAACCCGGCCGCCTACAGCAACATTCCGCAGAAATCATTCCTCTTCGACTTCGGCCTCTCGGGACGCAACGACTTCCTGAAAACAACCGAAAAATCGACCGCACACAACAACTTCGACATCAGCGACATCGCCGTCGCTTTCCCGATCACCCGGGGCGTGGGTGTTTCGGTGAGTGTCAATCCGGTGAGCAGCGTGGGCTACAAAACCTATATCGAGGAACGCGACCCGGATATCATCACCGACCTGGGCTACGTGACCTACAACTACACAGGCGAAGGCGGCGTGACCCAATACAAGGCGGGGATAGGCGCGAAACTGTTCAAACGCCTTTCGCTGGGGGCAGACCTGGTGCTCTACCACGGCAACATCGACCGGAGCTACACCTCGACGATCACTCCGCTGCTCACGAGCGAAAACGTCAACAACATGACCGTCGTCGACAACGAGCGTATCACCAAGATGCTCTTCATCGGCGGCGTGCAGTACGACGTGATCCGCACCCCGAAACGGATGCTTACCCTCGGGGCCACGATCCAACCCCAGGCCACGGTCAACAACCGGATCAGCAAGGACATCTCGATCAGCGGGAGCACCGACTCGATCTACAGCAAGACCGTGCGGCAGGACCTCACCATCCCGCTGCGCGTGACCGCCGGGTTTTATTACCAAACAGGCAAATTCGGCTTCGGAGCCGACTACACCACACAAGATTGGACAGGGGCCTTCACCGTCCCTGCGGTCGACCGGGTGACCCTCACCCGGATGAACAGCTACAACGTCGGGCTGCAATATACGCCCAACGCGATCGACGTGCGCAAGCGGTTGAACCGGTGGACCTACCGCGCCGGGTTCCGCTACGCCGACTACTACATGATTAAAAACGGACACGCGATCAACGAAATGGGTGTGACGGTCGGGATCGGCATCCCGCTCCGGATGGGACACCCCTCGGAAGTGAGCGTCGGTTTCGAAGCGGGCACCCGCGGAACGACCGATTACGGACTGGTCAAGGACGATTACTACCGTGTGTCGCTCGGGTTTACTTTCTTCGGCGACGACAACTGGTTCTACAAGCGTAAATTCTTCTAAAACTACCAACTGATAAACATCCGACTATGACAACCGCAAGAAAAATTTTAATGGGTATGTTGGCTACTCTGGCGTTTGCTACGACGGCCGCCGCCCAGGATTACCTCCAAGACCCGAGGTACGGGAAATCCCCGGAGGAAAGACAGGAAAATGCATTGATGCTCAACTATTTCAACGATGCATACCGAGCCAATCTGTACGATCAGGCTGCGGGTTTCCTGCAAAAGTTAATGGAACGCGAAGTTTCGGCTTCGCAGAACCTCTATATCAACGGGGCCAACATCTACAAGACCCGGATATCGACCAGCAAGTCGGTACAGGAAAGGAACGCCTATGTCGACTCACTGATGATGATCTATGACGCCCGCGCCAAGCACTTCGGCGACAACGCCACCCGCGGACGCGGCTACATCCTCTCGCAGAAAGCCAACGACTATGCCGCCTACCGCCCGGCCGACCAGGAAAACGTCTTCCGCCTCTACAAGGAAGCGATCGCGGCCAGCGGCGACAACCTCGACCCGAGCCTGGTAGCTGTGTACTTCAACCTGCTCGCTGAAAACTACAAGCAGGACCTGGTGGAAACCGACGAACTGATGGCCGAATACGATCGTCTGGCCGCTTTCCTCGACGAAAGCCCGACCCCCGAAAAAGAGGAAGCCAAAAAGCAACTCGACGCCATTCTGATCGCCAGCGGCGCAGCCGACTGCGAAAACCTCGAACGTCTCTTCAAACCGCAGTTCGAAGCCGACCCGAACAACCTGGATCTGGTGACCAAGATCATGGCGATGCTTTCGCGCGGCGGATGTAACACAGACTTCCAGCTGACCGTGGCTGAACAGTACTTCAAACTCAACCCGTCGACCCAGACCGCAATGGCCCTCGCCGCTGCGTTCGAAGACCGCGGCGACCACGTCAAGGCATTGAACTACCTGCAAGAAGCGATCGCCAAAGAATCCAACCCGACAGAAAAAGTTAACCTGCTGATCCGCGCCGCCAGCGCCCGCCTGGCTTCGGGCTCGCCCCGCGAAGCGGCCGAACTGGCCCGCCAGGCCATCGGCATCAACTCCGAAAGCGGCTATGCCCACCTGATCCTGGCCAACGCTTATGCCGCCGGCACCTCAGGTTGCGGCGAATTCGACCGCCAGGCTGCTTTCTGGCTCGTGTGCGACGAATTGAACACGGCCCGCAACCTACTCTCGGGCGACGCTACGCAGGTGGCCAACATCGACAAGATGCTCGGTACTTACCGCAGCTACTGGCCCTCGAACGAAGAGTGCTTCTACCGCGGTCTGAGCAGCGGACAAGGCTACCGCGTCAACTGCGGCTGGCTGAGCGGCGGTACGACCATCCGCACCATCCGCTAAATATCTGGCCACGGTGAACCGTTGGTTGACTCAATACACGGTGAAGGCGATGGCGCTCCTGATAGTGGGCGCCACCGCCTTCGCTTCGTGTAAAAAAAATGCGCCGGCGGGCCTCGATCCCGAAGCCCGGAAGGCAATGATCACCCAACGGAGCGAAAACTTAACCATCGTCAACTCGGTCGACGGGAAACTCTCCTACCGTTTCGAAACACCGCTCCTCGAACGGTATGAACTGGCCGACGAACCTTACATCGAGTTCACCAAGGGGGTTAAGATCGAATCGTATAACGACTCGACCCACGTCAAGGAGTCGGAACTGGTGGCCGACTATGCCAAATACATTGAACCGCTGCAACTCTGGGAAGCCCGCGGCAACGTGGTCGCCAAGAACGACAAGGGCGAAGTGCTCGAAACCCAACAACTCTTCTGGGATCAGAAAGCCGACCGCATCTACTCGCGCGTAGACACCAAAATCACCCAGAAAGACGGCGAAACCGAAATCATCGGTATCGGTTTCGAATCGGACTCGAAACTCGACAGCATTAATTTCTATCAGCCGAGCGGCCATGTGATGGTCGATGCCTCGCCGTCGGACTCGACTGCGACTGAAACCCCGGCACCGGTCTCTGCTCCGGAACCTGAAACTACGCTGACTCCGGCCGCCGACCGCAAGCCTGGCCCCGGTCTTCCGCGCCGCCACGCCCCGACCCCCTCCGGCAACTGATCCATAAAGTCAAGCGGAACGAAGGCTTAGCTTCACCGAATGGCACTTCGTTTTCAGAGGCGATCTTGCCCTGAAAAATCCGCCTGTGCGGGAACGCACAAAATAAGCACTATATTTGCAGTGCCTATTCTATTTAAATAATGGGGACAACCGTCATCATCATCCTAACCACGCTGCTACTCTCCGCCTTCTTTTCGGGGATGGAGATCGCATTCCTATCCTCAAACAAACTCAAACTTGAGATCGAGAAAAAACAAGGTCGCTTCTTTAACCATGTCGCCAACCTATTCACCCGCAACCCGGGACAATACATCACCACCCTACTGGTAGGAAACAACATCGCACTGGTTATCTACTCGCTCCAGATGACCGTCCTGCTGCGGGCCGGATACGCGTTCTACCACCTGGGGTTTTCGCAGTCGATCCTGCTCGAAACCATCATCTCGACCCTGATCATCATCTTCTTCGCCGAATTCATTCCGAAAGCGATGGTCAAGTCGAACCCCAATTTCTATTTCCACGCCTTTTACATCCCTGTCTACCTCTTTTATCTGATCCTCTACCCGATCGCCAAATTTTCGACCGCCTTGTCACGGGGCATCCTGCACCTGTTCGGGATGAAAGTCAAAAAGGAAAGGGCCAACGCCTCGTTCGACAAGGTCGACCTGGCCCACCTGGTCGAGGAAGCCTCGGCGGCGGCAGGAAACACCGACGCCGACCAGAAACGCGACCAGGAGAAAAACATAAAACTGTTTCAGAACGCGCTCGAGTTTCCCGACCTGCAGGCACGCGACTGTATGGTGCCGCGCGTCGACATTGAGGCTATGGATATAGAGAGCACTATCGAAGATTTACAGAAAGTGTTTGTAGAAACGCGCTACTCGCGCATCCCGGTCTACGAGGGATCGGTCGACCATATCGTGGGCTACGTCAACAGCAAGAGCCTGTTCAACCATCCGGCCACGGTGCGTGAGGTGGTGCGGCCGCTGATCTATGTACCCGAAAGCATGGAAATCCAGCGATTACTGGCCAATGTGATGAAAAACCATTCGTCGATCGCGGTGGTGATCGACGAATTCGGCGGCACAGCCGGCATGATTACCATCGAGGACATCCTCGAAGAAATCTTCGGCGAGATCGAAGACGAACATGATTCGCCCGAATTGGTCGAAAAGCTGGTGGGCGAGAACCAATATGTTTTCTCCTGCCGCCTGGAGGTCGACTACCTCAACGACACCTACGACCTGGGGATTCCCGAATCGGAAGAGTACGACACGCTGGCCGGCTTCATCCTTTTCCACCACGAAGGGCTGCCGGCGCAGGGCGAGGAACTCGAGATCGGGAACAAATGGATCAAGGTGCTCAAGCGCACCGCCTCGCGGATCGACCTGGTCAAACTCACCGTGCAAGAATAGTGCGCGTCCCCGGTGCGTCCCCGCACTGGGAGATTTTTCAAAGCTAAGCCACCACAGGAAAACAAAGTTTTAGCTTCGCTGAGCCCCACTTCGTTCCGGTTCCAGAAAAATTTTTAACTGCGTTGAGCTCACCCGCCTTCGCGACCTCGGTTGCGGCGCTTTTTATAAAAAGCGCCAGTTCCCTCGCGAAGCTAAACACGGAGGCCACACTCCTCCGAGATTTTATGCCGGATCCGGTCCGAAAAGAGGTAACCCTCCATGGCATAAAATCTCTTGTGCGCAGGCCATCCTCCCCCAAGCACAGGGTGGTATGCCCTGCGCACAAAACCCAACTATTTATTAAAACGCCGCAAGGCACAAGTTGCCGTTCCTATTAATTCCGACGATAAATCGCTCCCCCTCACGCTATTTTTTAGCGAAAGTGGTTTTATTTCCGAACTATTTCGTATCTTCGCTCCCTGAATTTATTTTCTCGAAACCATAATTTAACGCATAATGGCAACACTGAACACACTGAGGACCAAGGGCGGGCTGATCGTTTCGATCGTGATCGGCGTATCGCTCGTGGCCTTCCTCCTGGGCGACCTGGCCGGACAGAACTCTATTTTCAACCCGAAAATGACCGTCGGCGAAATCAACGGACAGAAAGTCGGATACCAGGACTACGCCCGCGAAATCGACCACCTGAGCCTGATCAACAAAACGATGACCGGTTCGGAAAGCTCCACGACCGAACAACAGGCCCAGCTGCGCGCCGCCGCCTGGGAACGGATGATCAACGAACGCGTCTTCTTCCCCGGATGCGAAGCCCTCGGTATTACCGTGTCGGACGCTGAAATGATCGAGCTGGTCTATGGCGAAAACATCTCGCCCGTGCTGCTCAACGCCGGTTTCTTTAACAACCCCGAAACCGGGCTGTATGACAAGACGATGCTCAAGCAGTTTGTAGAAAACGTCGGGATGGACCCCACCGGCAACCTCCGCGTGGTATGGGATTACATGCAGGAACAGGTGCGTACCCACGCCATTATGATGAAATATGGCGCCCTGGCCCGGAACATGGTCTATGTGACCGATTTCGAAGCCGAAGAAGGTGCAGCCAACACGAACCAGTATTACAACGCGAAGTTCGTCGCACAAACCTATGAGACGATCGCCGACTCGACCGTGACCGTTTCGACGGCCGATATGCAGAAATACTACGACGCGCACAAGAACCTCTACCGCCAGGTAGCTTCGCGCGACATCGAGTACGTGTTGTTCGACGTGGCTCCCTCGGCCGAAGACTATGAAAACGCCGCCACGCAGATGGCTGAAATGGCCGCCGAATTCGCCGTGGCCGAAAACCCGCAGCAATACGCTACCCTCAATTCGCAGGGACAGTTCAACCCCTATTATTTCAACCAGGAAGAGTTGGCCCAGATCGATCCCGAACTGGCCACGTATGCTTTCTCGGCCACCGCGGCGAACGAAATGTTCGGCCCGGTACTGAAAGAAAACGACTACTTGATGGCCCGGATCAACAACAGCCGGATGATGCCCGACACAGTAGCCATCCGTCAGATCGTCCTCAACCCCGGCCAGGGTGCATTGGCCGACAGCCTGACGGACGTGATGAGAAAAGGCGGCAACTTTGCCGAACTGGCTGCCCAATATTCGCTCAACCCGGCCAACGGGGGCGACCTGGGACGCATGGCAATGAACCAGGTGCCGGCCGAAATCGCCGACCAGATCATGACCAAACGGGGTGAAATCATCAAAATCGAAAACACCGGCGGGATCGCCCTGCTCGACGTATATTACCGCGGCCCGGAAAGCAAAAAAGTGCAATTGGCGACGATCACCTATACCGTCGAACCAAGCAGCACCACCCAGCAGGCCATCTACGCCCAGGCCAGCAAGTTCGTGGCTACGTCGGCCGGATCGTATGACAAGTTCAGCCAGGCCATCACCGAAAACGCCTACGACAAGCGCGTGGCCCGCATCCTGTCGACCGACAGCCGCGTGGCCGGGTTCGAAAACGCCCGCGAAATGGTGCTGTGGGCTTACAACAACGAACCTGGCAAGTTGTCGTCGATCCTCGAAATCGACAACAACTACGTAGTGGCTGCCATGGTGTCGGAACGCAAGGACGGTTTCGCCACCCTGAAACAGGTGACCAACGAGATCATTCCCGCCGTGCGCAACGAAAAGAAAGCCGAAATGCTGGCCGCCAAGATGGCCGGCGCCTCGTCACTCGATGAACTCTCCCAGAAACTCGGCGCTCCGGTGGGTGAGATCACCGAGTTGAACTTTAACAGCTATTTCATTTCCGACATCGGGATCGACCCGATGGTGATCGGCGCCGTTTGCGGCTTGCCCGAAGGCAAAATATCAACCCCGGTGAAAGGGGTGACCGGCGTCTATGTGCTCGAAATTACCGGCAAAGAGACCCGTGAGGACGTTACACCCGAAGGCCAGCGCGTGCGCCAGCTGTCCTTAGACCAAAACTATGCCGACCAACGCGCAATGCAGGCCATCTTCGGCCTGGCAGATATCAAAGACGGTCGTGCCAGATACTTTTAGTGACTGAAAATCACCCAGAAAACAGCAGGGGCGGTTCCGTTGGAACCGCCCCTGCTTGTTTCTATCGCCCCGTCCCCGCCCCCGCCAAACAAATGAAAAAATGGGAAATAAAAAATTTATGCAAAAAGAAAGAATCCAAAAAATTTTTAATACATTTAGCAAATTGAAAACCGACTAACTAATTTCAGATAACTATGAAAACGTACCAAACCAGCGAAATCAAAAACATTGTGCTGCTTGGCGGGGCGGGTTCCGGGAAGACCACCCTCGCCGAAGCGATGGCATTCGAAGGCAAAGTGATCGAACGCAGAGGGGCGGTGGAAGCGGAGAATACCTTGTCGGACTATACTGACGTGGAACACCTCTACAAACGCTCCATCTACTCGACCCTGCTGTTTACCGAATTCAACGGTTACAAGATCAATATCTTCGACTCGCCCGGATCGGACGACTTCTGCGGTGGACTCTTCTCGGCATTCAAGGTAGCCGACGTGGGCGTGATGGTCATCAACGCCCAGAACGGTTTTGAAGTGGGTACCGAAATCCAGGCCCGCTACGCACGCAAACACGAAAAACCCATCATCTTTGCCGTCAACCACCTCGACTCGGAAAAGGCAAACTGGGAAGCCACGATCGAATCGCTCCGCGTCAACTCGCAGGCCAAACCGGTGATCGTGCAGTATCCCGTGAACGCAGGTCCCGATTTCAACGCGTTTATCGACGTGCTGATGATGAAGATGTACACGTTCAAAGGCGACACCGGCATCCGCGAAGAACACCCGATTCCCGACGCTGAACTGGAAACCGCCACCGAACTCCACAACATCCTGGTCGAAGCCGCCGCCGAAAACGACGAAGCGCTGATGGAACTCTATTTTGAAAAAGGCAACCTCACCCAGGATGAAATGCGCAGCGGGATGAAACTCGGCCTCGCCAAACGCGACATGATCCCGGTGTTCTGCCTCTCGGCCAAGAAGAATATCGGCACCAAGCGCCTGATGGAGTTCATCACCAACGTGGCTCCGGGGCCGCTCAAGGCACCGAATTTCCTGACTTCTTCGGGCGAAGAGATCGCTCCCGATTCGAACGCGCCGTGCGTGCTGTTCGTCTTCAAATCGGCCGTCGAGCAACACCTGGGCGAAGTAAGCTACTTCCGCGTGGTGTCGGGCAAATTGACCGAAGGAATGGAACTTACCAACTCGAAAACGGGCAACAAGGAAAAAATTTCCCAGATCTTTGCCGTTGCGGGTAAGAATCGCGTAAAAGTGACCGAAATGATGGCTGGCGACATGGGTTGTACCGTCAAACTGAAAGGCACAAAAACCAACCAGAGCCTCTACGCAGGCAACAAAGCGGTAGAAATCGAGCGAATCAAATGGCCCGACCCCCGTTACCGCACCGCGATCAAGGCCGTCAAAGCGGCCGACGACGAAAAGTTGGGCGAACTGCTCAACCGCGCCAACTTCGAGGATCCCACCATCGTGGTCGAATACTCGAAAGAGCTCAAACAGATCATTATCCAGGGCCAGGGCGAACACCACCTCAACATCCTGAAGTGGCAGCTGAACAACGTCAACAAGATCGACATCGAGTTCTTCGCCCCGAAGATCCCCTACCGTGAAACGATCACCAAAGTCGCTGCGGCAGACTACCGCCACAAGAAACAATCGGGCGGCGCAGGCCAGTTCGGCGAGGTGCATATGGTGATCGAACCCTACGTCGAGGGAGCGTCCGACCAGGCAAAATACAAGATAGACGGCAAAGATCTCGTCATCAATGTGAAGAACAAGGAAGAGATCGACCTCGAATGGGGCGGTAAGCTGGTTTATTGCAGCGCGATCGTCGGCGGGGCCATAGACGCCCGTTTCATGCCCGCCATCCTGAAAGGGATCATGGAGAAAATGGAGGAAGGGCCGTTGACCGGTTCCTACGCGCGTGACATTCGCGTAGTGGTTTATGACGGAAAGATGCACCCGGTGGATTCGAATGAAATCTCGTTCAAACTGGCCGGACGTAACGCGTTCAAGGAAGCTTTCCGAAAGGCCGGCCCGAAGATCATGGAACCGATCTACATGGTCGAGATCCTCGTACCGAGCGACCGCATGGGCGACGTGATGAGCGACCTGCAGAACCGCCGCGCGATGATCGAAGGGATGAGCAGCGACCGCGGTTTCGAGAAGCTGACGGCCCGTGTGCCGTTGGCCGAGATGTACCGCTACTCGACCACACTCAGCTCGCTGACCGCCGGACGCGCCACCTACTCGATGAAGTTCGCTTCGTACGAACAGGTGCCGGCCGATGTGCAGGATAAGTTGCTCAAGGCTTATACCGATACCGATAAGGACGAATAGGTGCGTCCCCGCACCGGGGATTTTTCAAAATAACGTAAAAGAGGCGGCCTTTAACAAGGCCGCCTCTTTCAATTATCGTTAAAGATTAATATTCGTCCCAGGCCTTGATGGCGATCTCGGCTTGTTCCACCGTACAGAATGCGTGGATGAAAGCCGCAGCCAGGCGGGCGTTGGTCAGCAGCGGGATGTTGTGGTCAATCGCCGCCCGGCGGATTTTGTAGCCGTTCGTGATCTCACGCGTGGTGCGGTCGCGCGGGATGTTGATCACCAGGTCGAACGCGTGGTCGGCCAACATCTGCATCACGTTGTTCGGCAGGTCTTCGTCCGGACGCGCTACGGCCGTCGCACGCACGCCGTTTTCGACCAGGAAGTCGGCCGTGCCTTTGGTGGCGTAGATCTTGATGCCGCGCTTGTCGAGTTCCTGGCACGCTTCGAGCATATCGACCTTCGATTTGGCCGAGCCCGAAGAGATCATCACACTGCCTTTCGGGATGTTGTACCCCACCGAAATCATGGCATTGAGCAGCGCCTCATTGAAATCCTCGCCCAGGCAGCCCACTTCGCCCGTAGAGGCCATATCGACGCCGAGGATCGGGTCAGCATTCAGTAAGCGGGCGAAAGAGAACTGCGACGCTTTGACCCCGATGCAGTCGACGTCGAACGCCGTCTTGTCGGGTTGGGCGTAGGGGGCGTCGAGCATAATGCGGGTCGCCGTTTCGATGAAGTTCCGTTTCAGCACCTTCGACACGAACGGGAAACTGCGCGAGGCGCGCAAGTTACATTCGATCACCTTGATGTCGTTGTTCTTGGCCAGGAATTGGATGTTGAACGGGCCGCTGATGTTGAGTTCCTTGGCGATCTGGCGGCTGATCTTCTTGATCCGGCGGCCGGTTTCGAAGTAGATCTTCTGGGCCGGGAAGACGAGCGTGGCGTCGCCCGAGTGTACGCCGGCGAACTCGATGTGTTCCGAGATGGCGTATTCGACCACCTCGCCGTTCTGGGCCACGGCGTCGAACTCGATCTCCTTGGCGTTTTCAAGGAAGGACGACACCACCACCGGAAATTCCTTGGAAACCTTGGCAGCGATGGCCAGGAAGTGTTCCATTTCCTCCTGCGAGTAGCACACTTTCATCGCTGCGCCCGAAAGCACGTATGAGGGACGGATCAGTACCGGGAAACCGACTTCGTTCGTGAACGTGTTGATGTCGTCCATCGACGAAAGCTCTTTCCAGCGGGGTTGGTCGATGTCGAGCTGATCGAGCATCGAAGAGAATTTATGGCGGTTTTCGGCGCGGTCGATCGACAGGGCCGAGGTGCCGAGGATAGGCACACTCTGGCGGTGGAGCTTCATCGCCAGGTTATTGGGGATCTGTCCGCCCACGGACACCATCACCCCGTTGGGCTGTTCGAGGTCGATCACGTCGAGCACGCGTTCCAGCGACAGTTCGTCGAAGTAGAGGCGGTCGCACATGTCGTAGTCGGTCGACACCGTTTCGGGGTTGTAGTTGATCATGATCGAGGTGTAACCCAGCTTGCGGGCGGTCTGCACCGCGTTCACGCTACACCAGTCGAATTCGACCGAGCTGCCGATGCGGTAAGCGCCCGAGCCGAGCACCACCACCGATTTCTTGTTCTGGTAGTAAGGCACGTCATGGGCCGAGCGGTCGTAGGTCAGGTAGAGGTAGTTCGTCAGGTCGGGGTTTTCGGAAGCCACCGTGTTGATCCGCTTCACCGAGGGCAGGATGCCCAGTTGCTTGCGGTGGTTGCGCACAGCGATCTGTTCCTTTTCCATATGGTCTTTGGGGCCGTCGACCAGGCGGGCGATCTGGAAATCCGAGAAACCGAGGCGCTTGGCTTCCTGCATCGCTTCGGGCGTAATGGCTTCGATCGTCTTGAACTTGCCCAGTTCGAGCGAGAATTTGTAGATGTTTTCGAGCTTGCCGAGAAACCACGGGTCGATCTTGGTCAGGTCGTGGATGCGCTGCACGCTGTAGCCATGTGAAAAGGCCTCGGCGATGGCGAACATCCGCAGGTCGGTCGGGTTGGCCAGTTCGTCGTCGAGGTTGTCGAATTCGAGGTCGTGGTTGCACACGAAACCGTGCATCCCCTGCCCGATCATGCGCAGCCCCTTTTGGATAATTTCTTCGAAGCTTTTGCCGATCGACATGATTTCGCCGACCGATTTCATGCTCGACCCGATGCGGCGCGACACGCCGTCGAACTTGCTCAGGTCCCAGCGCGGGATCTTGCAGATCATGTAGTCGAGCGATGGGGCGACGTAGGCCGAGTTAGGGGTTCCCATTTCGCCGATCTCGTCCAGGCCGTAGCCCAGCGCCAGTTTGGCGGCGACGAAGGCCAGCGGGTAACCCGTAGCTTTCGACGCGAGGGCCGACGAACGCGACAGGCGGGCGTTGACCTCGATCACGCGGTAGTCGTTGGTTTCCGAGTTGAAAGCATACTGGATGTTGCACTCGCCCACGATCCCCAAGTGGCGGATCACTTTCGCCGAAAGTTCCTGCAGGAATTTTAATTCATCAGGGGTCAGGGAACACGTAGGTGCAACTACTATGCTCTCGCCGGTGTGAATACCGAGCGGATCAACGTTTTCCATGCTGGCCACCGTGAAGCAGTGGTCGTTCTTGTCGCGGATCACTTCGAACTCGATCTCTTTCCAGCCTTTGAGCGACTCCTCGACCAGGATCTGAGGGGCGTAGGCGAACGAGTTTTCGGCCAACGGCACCAGCTCGTCCATGTTGTAGCAAAAACCGCTACCCATCCCGCCGAGCACGTAGGCCGAGCGGATGATCAGCGGGAAGCCGATCGTGGTGGCTGCCCTCTTCGCCTCGTCCATCGTGTTGCAGGCGATGCTGCGCGGCGTCTTGACATTGATTTCGTTGAGTTTCTTGACAAAGAGGTCGCGGTCTTCGGTATACATGATCGCTTCGACCGAGGTGCCGAGCACCTGCACGCCATATTTGGCCAGTGTGCCTGCCAGGTAGAGTTCGGTGCCGCAGTTGAGGGCGGTCTGTCCGCCGAAAGCGAGCAGGATGCCGTCGGGATGTTCTTTCTTGATCACCTCTTCGATGAAGTAGGCGTTCAGCGGCAGGAAGTAGACCTTGTCCGCAATCCCTTCCGAGGTTTGGATCGTGGCGATGTTGGGGTTGATCAGCACCGTCGAGATGCCCTCTTCCTTCATCGCTTTCAGGGCCTGCGACCCCGAATAGTCAAATTCACCCGCCTGCCCGATCTTGAGTGCACCCGAACCCAGGACCAGTACTTTTTTGAACTCTTTCTTTGCCATCTTCTCTTCGTTTTTATTGTTGTTTTCTGCTTTCTTTCGACCGAACAAAAAAAATGCGTTGGACATCCAACGCACTAATTTACATATTTTTTAATGAATAGAAAACAGTTCGCCCGGCTGCTTTCGCTGTGTGCCCCGCCGGGGGTCTGTTTCCGGTTCTTCTGTATAATCACTTCTGTACTCCCTTACCTGTAAATTGGCGCAAAGGTAATGCTTTTTCCGGAATTATCGAATAAAAAACCCTTTTTTTGTGCGGGAAAATTTACCTTTGTATCGTTGCCTGTAAAATCAAGCCTTGTATGGAATCCGTCGAATCACGCTTTTTACGCTATGCCGCCATCGACACGCAGAGCGATGCGGCGAGCGAAACATTTCCCTCGACTGCGCGGCAGTTGCGGCTGCTCGGGCTACTGCTCGAAGAACTCATTGCGATGGGGGCCGACCAAGCGTCAATCGATGCCTGGGGCTATGTGACGGCGCGGATTCCGGCTACGGCCGCCGGAACGGCTCCGGTGATCGGCTTTTTGGCGCACGTCGACACGTCGCCGGATCTAAGCGGGGCAAATGTAAAGCCGCGGATTGTCGATTACCGGGGCGGGGAAATTTCCCTCAATGAAGCAGCGGGAATTGTCATGCGGCCGTCGGAATTTCCGGAAATGAACGATTATGTGGGCCAGCGGCTGATCGTTACTGACGGCACGACACTGCTCGGGGCCGATGACAAGGCAGGGGTGGCCGAGATTATGACTGCATCCGAATACCTGTTGCGCCATCCCGAGATACCGCACGGCGAGATCCGGATCGCCTTTACGCCCGACGAGGAGATCGGGCGCGGGGTCGATCATTTCGACGTGGCGGCGTTCGGGGCCGATTGGGCCTATACGGTCGACGGCGGGAAAGCCGGCGAGCTGGAGTACGAAAATTTTAATGCGGCCGAGGCGGTGGTGACGATTCACGGAGTGAGCGTTCATCCGGGTTATGCCTGCGGGAAAATGGTCAATGCGCTGCGCGTGGCGATGGAGTTCGATGCGTTGCTGCCTGCCGGCGAACGGCCCGAGGCGACTTCGGGGCGCGAGGGATTTTTTCATCTGACGGAAATCAGCGGGGACGTTGAAACCTGCCGGATGGAATATATCGTACGGGAGTTTGACCGGGAACGGTTTGCGGGGCGAAAGGCGCAGATGGAAGCGGCTGCGGCAGAGATCAACCGGCGGTATAGGCGGACGGTGGCTGAAGTGACCCTGCGGGATCAGTATTATAATATGTATGAGCAGATAGCGCCCCGACCGGAGATCGTGGAGTTGGCGGCGGGGGCGATGCGTGCGGCGGGGATCGAGCCGTTGATCTATGCGGCGCGCGGAGGAACGGATGGGGCACGGCTGTCTTACATGGGGTTGCCTTGTCCCAATATCTTTTCGGGGGCTGAGAACATGCACGGGCGGTATGAGTTCGTGTCGATCGACACGATGGAAAAAGCGGTGGAGGTGATCGTGAATATTGCCCGGATGGGTAGTGCGTCCCCACACAGGGAATTTTAACGAAAATCTTAAATCAAAGCCACTTCTGGAAAACAAAGCTAAGACTTTGTTTTCCAGAAGTGGCTTTGATTTAACCGGGCGGTCCGTTACAGCCCGAAGCGGTAATTCACCGAGAACAGGGCCGACGTCCGTCCGCCCAGCAACCCGATCTCCGTCCGGAACTGGTAGCGCCTGTTCAACTGGTACTGCATCCCGATCGCCCCCGTAAACTTATGAGACGGTCGCTTATTCAACGAATAATCAATCACCGTCTTATTTTTCTGATCATTGATCTGCGGCAGGTTATTATACAGATCCGTCGCCGCCGTCTTCATCACCTGGTATTTTACCAGGCTCATGTCCGGATAATCGTCCTTCGTACTGTTGATGATCGGCAACAGTCTCGACCCGTCGAAATCAGGCACCATACTCCCCAGATCAATCTGGCCCGAGGTGGTCCGGCTCAAATATAACCGGCTCGCCGACAACCAGAAAGCCAGGTTACGCTCACCTTTAAAATGCACGGTATAGCCCACCCGCGGAGTAATCATTTGCGCATAGACCGGCTTATCAATCTGCGTGAACGACGACCATACCGAGTTATAATCCAACGTAAAGAAGAAATTATTAAGCCCTGTGGCCGCCGTCGCCCCAAAGCCATAGGTCGCCCCGTGGAAATCGACCGTGGTCGAAAGCTGGATCGGTTCACGCAATCCAATCTCGGTATGCACCCACGTCGATCCGTAAATACCGTAAACATTCAGAAATGGCAACACCCACAAGTCAATCCGCAGGCTGACGTCTTGCGTGTGGGCCACGCTCTTGTCAAACACCACGATGCTATCGAGCCCATACATCTGCCCGCCATTGAACCCCACCTGCAGGTCGCTGATCGTCACATCCTGCTTACCCGCAAAACCATTGATCATCACCCCCACCGGATAAGGCAGGCGAAAACCCCGCTGCTGAACTTTCTGAGCCAGAAACGGCAACGCATAGGGATATTCGGCCTTGCGGATGCTGTCGTCGACAGCCTGGTCGCCGATCAGCTTGACGCCGCCGCCCACCTGGGCCTGGGACGGAGCCTCGGGCAACAGGAACAACACCGCCAAAAGAGCAAAGGATAGTAGTTTTACTTTTTTCATAGTTTATCGGTTGGATTACTTTTCGATATCGGCCCTTTTCTTACCCACGATCGGGATGCCCACCCCCACCTGGAACACCATATTCTTATCGGTGCCGTTGTCGTGGTAGACGTTGGTCAGACTCTGTTGGTAGCGGGCGTTGAGCTGGATGCCGCGGCCCCGCGCAAGGCGGCATTGCAGGTCGACGGCATAACCGGCGTCGACCGTGTTGATCTTGCTGTTGACCTTCACCGTATAGGAAAAGTCCCCGCTATCGCCCTGGCGGTCGTAATAGTCCTTGGCCACCAGCCGGAAACCGACGAACGGCCCCACCCCCAGCGACCACGACGGAGTAACGCAATAGCGCATCAGCGGTGTGATTTCGAAATAGGTCAGGTCACGCTTGATGTTGTCGGTCGCTGCAAGGATTGCCCGGTCATCGATCAACGCGTTGCCGTCGACTGAGAGGCCACGCCCGCCTTTGGGCGCCTTGAACACCATATAATTCTGAAAAATCCAGCGGTTGGTGTGTCCCAGTTTCACGTCGGTATAGGCGCCGACTGCCAGCCCCAGGTGAAGGTCCTGAGCTCCCGCCCCATTGATAATACTGCTTTGTTCGGCCAGGAACAGGCCCAGTTTGAAGTTATCGGTTTCGAGGCTTTTGCCGAATACAAGGGCGATCAGCGCCTGGCCCTGCGACGGAAACGGCAGGAGCAGCAGGACGAACAACGCGAGAACGGATAATTTTTTCATCATTTTCCTGGTGGGTATTCCTTTTCCGGGACATTCCGGGCTAAGGTCGATTTCTTCTGATATGACAAATTCTGTGCCTAACTGCATTGCTCTTTTTTCTCCGATGACAGAACGAAGCGTGCGGCGAGAGAAAAAGGTATCTTTTAAAAGATATTTTTTTATCTTTGTAAATACGCCGTCCGTCATCAGGATGACGAAAGACAACGAAAAACTCATTTTTTTCCATATGGCAAACTTGACATCAATCTACGAAGCGGTACTGGCCGGGAAATTCAACGACGCGGTCGAAAATGTGAAACAGGAACTGGCCGGTGGCACTGACCCCCAACAGATCATCAATCAGGGGTTGATCCCTGCGATGGAAGAGATCGGCAAGCGGTTCGAGGCCGGACAGGCGTTCGTGCCCCAGATGCTGCTTTCGGCACGGGCGATGAAATCGTCGCTCGAGGTGATCAAACCCCTGCTCAGCGCAGGCGCAGGCAGCAGCGTCGGAAAAGTGGTGATCGGCACCGTCAAGGGCGACCTGCACGACATCGGCAAAAACCTCGTCGCTTCGATGCTCGAAGGCGTCGGATTCGAGGTGATCGACCTGGGGATCGACGTGCCGACCGAAAAATTTATCGACTCGCTGCGCGAGAACCAGGCGCAGATCCTCTGTATGTCGGCCCTGCTGACCACCACGATGACCATGATGGAGGTCGTGATCGAAGCCCTGGAAGAAGCCGGAATGCGCCAGGGAGTAAAGGTCATGGTGGGCGGTGCGCCCGTGACGGAAAACTTCGCAGCCCAGATCGGCGCGGACGGCTACAGCGACAACGCCAACGCCGCCGCCAAGCTGGCCAAGCAACTCATCGCTTAACTGACTGCCCGGAGGCGGTTGTGAGTAGCATTAGCTAATAACTCGAAAAAAGTACGAAGAGATGGATATGAAACAATGGATGCAGGGGATCATCGCGGGAAAAGAGCGGGTGGCTATCCCTATCCTGACCCACCCGGGGATCGAAACGCTCGGAAAAACAGTGCTCGAAGCCGTCACCGACGGCCGGGTACACGCCGATGCGATCGAAGCCGTCAGCCAGCGTTGGCCTTCGGCGGCGGCCACAGTGATTATGGACCTGACGGTCGAAGCCGAAGCCTTCGGGGCTGAGATCCGCTTCGAACCGAACGAAGTGCCGACCGTTGTCGGACACCTGATCAACGGACCCGAGGGGGTCGATTGCCTGGAAATCCCCGCCCTCGACCGGGCGCGGGTGCCGCAATACCTGCTCGCCAACCGACTGAGCGTGGAGCGGATCACCGACAAACCGGTGCTGGCCGGGTGTATCGGGCCTTTTTCGCTCGCGGGGCGGTTATATGACATGACTGAGTTTATGATGCTCTGTTACACCGATCCCGATGTGGCGCACAAACTGTTGGACAAGTGCAACCAATTCTTGCGGAATTATATCCTCGCGCTTAAGAAAACGGGCACGCAGGGCGTGGTGATCGCCGAGCCGGCCGCCGGACTGATGCCGGGCGAGGGATGCGAGGAGTTCTCTTCGCGCTACGTCAAGGAATTGGTCGACGCGGCCCAGGACGACAAGTTCCTGGTGATCCTGCACAACTGCGGCAACACCGGGGCGTGTACCGAGGCCATGGTAGCCACCGGCGCGGCGGGTTATCACTTCGGCAACCGGATGAATATGGTCGAAGCGCTGACTGTATGCCCGCCCAACGTGTTGGTGATGGGCAACCTCGACCCGGTATCGATCTTTAAACAGTCTACCCCGGAACAGGTGAAACAGGCCGCGGCCGAACTGTTGGAACAGACGGCGGCATGGCCCAACTTCGTGTTGTCGTCGGGGTGTGACGTGCCGCCCCACGTGAGCGGTGCCAATATCGATGCATTCTATCAGGCATTGACCGAATACAATGCCAAGCGTAGCTAATCGCCTGCCGTTCGAAATGTTCCGGTTTGCACCGGAAGCTGTCGCTGTCAACGAAGCCGAAGTGATGGAAATGCTCCGACAGGCCGACCGGTCGGACGACAATCCGGTGACCTTGGTCGTGCGCGAAGTGCTGGGGCGATTGCCCGAAATTTGCGACATCCGGGGCGGTTATGCCTGCTACGACGACCTGGAAATCGACCTGGCCACGGGCCGGGTGGTGGTCGACGGGGTGGCGCTGGCCACCGGACGCCAGGTGGCGGGCTATCTTCGCGGGGCGGAAACAGCCGCGTTGTTCGTCTGCACCGCCGGCGAAGGATTTTCGGAGTGGCGGGCGCGGTATGAAGCGCAGTTTGACTACCTGGGCGGATTCGTGGTCGACACACTCGGCAGTATGGTTGTCGAACGGGCCATGGATTTGATCCAAACCGAATTGGAAAAACAGGTCGCGGCAAGCGGCCAAAAGATAAGCAACCGCTACAGTCCCGGCTACTGCAATTGGCCGTTGGCCGACCAGCAAGCGCTGTTCGGGCTGTTGCCGACCAGCGATTGCCGGATTACACTGACCGACAGCTCGTTGATGCTACCCATCAAATCGGTGAGCGGCATCATCGGCATCGGCCCGGCGATCGAACGGCGGCCTTACGGTTGTGCAATTTGTGAAAACGCCAGTTGCCTTTACCGGCAGATCAGGCACAAATAAAAAACGAAATGAACCATCTCGAACGATTTCTGGCTACGGTCGAACGCCGGCCGACAGACCGCCCCGCCTCGTGGCTCGGGCTTCCCGACCCGAAGGCCTTACCCGCACTTTTCGAATATTTCGGTGTGAAGGACATTCGCGGCCTGAAAGAAAAGATCGACGACGACGTGTGGGCGGTCGAAATTCCGTACCATTCGGAGGTAAGCAACGCGATTTACGCCGCATTCGACTTTGCCAAGGACAAGCACGGCGAGCCCGACGAACGGACGCTGACCGCCCCCGGATTCTTCGAAGAGATCGTCGATCCGGCGCAGGTAGAGCGTTTTCCGTGGCCCGATCCGGCGTTGTATATCGACCCGGCCGAGTGTCGTCGCGTGGTCGAAGAAGCTCCCGAAGGCTATGCGGTGATGGGGGTGGCGTGGTCGGCCCATTTCCAGGACGCCTGTGCAGCGTTCGGGATGGAAACCGCCCTGATGAATATGATCATCGAACCCGATATGTTCCGGGCGGTGATCGACCGGATCACCGATTTCTACCTGAAAGCCAACAAGATATTTTACGAGGCCACGCGCGGAAAATTGCACGCGGTGCTGATCGGCAACGACTTCGGGTCGCAGACGGGGCTGATGCTTTCGCCCGACCTGTTGCGCGAATTTGTGTTCAACGGGGTGCGGCAGTTGGTGGCACAGGCCAAGGAATATGGGCTGAAGGTGGTTTTCCACTCTTGTGGTGCGGTGCGCGACATCATTCCCGACCTGATCGGGTTGGGGGTCGACGTGGTGCATCCGATCCAGGCGCTGGCCGTGGGCATGGGGCCTGCGGGGCTGAAGGCCGACTTCGGCGACCGGGTGTCGTTCTGCGGCGGGGTCGACGCGCAGTACCTGCTGGTGCAGGGGACGCCGGCCGAAGTGACCGCCAAGGTACACGAGCTGAAAGCGATCTTCCCGACGGGGCTTGTCATTTCGCCGAGCCACGAGGCGATTCTGCCCGACATCAGCCCGGCCAATGTCGAGGCGCTGTTCAAGAGCGTAAAAGAATAAAGGCTGAGCATTCGCAAAGTACCGAAATGAATAAACTTGGACTGTCCATTTGCGTTGCCGTTCTGCTGCTCTTTTCAGGATGTGCCAGCAATGGCTTTCTTATGGCAAGGGCTAAAGTTACTATGTTTGGTCCCGCATATACACCAAAATATGACGATGCAACCATAGACATTTATATGGCTGGCGCTCCAATTCAACCGTATGTCGAATTTGCCAAAATCAAGTGTGGGGACACCAATGACAAATGGAGCATGGAGCAAATACTTAAAAAAGCACGCGAAATCGGAGCCGATGGTATTATTGTAATAGGTAAAGCAAGTACTTCTGCTGTCGGCATTCCAATAGGGTATTCAATATACGTTGTAAGTGAAGAACATGGGTTAACCGCCATTGCTATTAAATATAAAGCGCATTAAGAAAAAAATCTCCCGGTGCGGGGATACGCTGCGCAGGGCTTGCAGCCCCGCGCGTGGGTGTAGGAGCCACCGCACAAGAGATTTTTATGCATTGGAAGGTTTACCTCTGCTGGGCCAGATCTGGCATAAAAATCTCTGGAGAGCGTGGCCACCACGCTTTTGCCTTTGAGAGAACTGCCGCTTTTTATAAAAAGCGCCGCAACCGAGGGTCGCCGAAGGCGGGTGAGCTTAACGCAGTTAAATTTTTTTTTTGGAACCGGAACGAAGTGGAGCTCAGCGAAGCTAGAACTTCGTTTTCATTGACTGACTTTACTTTGAAAAGAGAGCTATGAAGCGTTATGGAAGTATGATCCGGGTGAAGCCCGAAAAACTCGAAGAATACAAAAAACTCCATGCCGCCGCCTGGCCCGGAGTGCTGAAAACAATCACCGACTGCAACATCCAGAACTACAGCATCTACTACCGCGACGGACTGTTATTCAGCTATTTCGAATACACAGGCAACGACTACGACGCCGATATGGCCCGCATGGCCGAGGACCCCGAAACCCAACGCTGGTGGGACGTATGCAAGCCCTGTCACGAACCTTTCGAAGACCGCGCTCCCGGCGAATGGTGGTCCGGTATGGAAGAAATTTTTCATCACGACTAAACCCGCAACCACCCAGCGGCACAAACCTTACACCACCCGGACAGAACCGCCGGGTATAAAATTTACAAAAAATGCCCCTGATCCCTCTACCCGCCGACAGCAGCGCCGTCGAACGCGCCGAAGATATTCAGAAAACCTTCATCCAAAAGATGGAGTCGATCTCCAATATGTCGGTCCAGGAACTCATCGAAACCATCGCCCGCAGCACGATCACCATCCTGCTCAAAATTATCCTCGCCCTGGCCGTGTTCTACGCCGGACGATGGGCGATCCGACGCATCCGCCGATGGATCTCACGCATCATGGAACGGCGCGAGGTCGACCCCTCGCTGCGCACGTTCCTGCTCAGCCTGATCCAAATCTCGCTGATGATCATCCTGATCTACATGATCGTCGGCATCCTGGGCATCAACACCACTTCGTTCGTCGCCCTCTTCGCCTCGGCCGGGCTGGCCATCGGGATGGCACTGAGCGGCACCCTCCAGAACTTTGCCGGCGGTATCATGGTGTTGCTCCAGAAACCGTTCCGCATCGGCGACTACATCGAGGCGCAGGGACAATCGGGGACGGTCAAGGATATCCGTCTGTTCAACACTGTCCTCAACACCCCCGATAACAAGACGATCACCGTGCCCAACGGCGGGCTGTCAACCGGCATCATCAACAACTACTCGCGCGAGGAAAACCGCCGCGTCGAGTGGATCTTCGGCATCGCTTACGGCGACGATTACGACCGGGCCAAGGCACTTATCGCCGAAATGTTGGAGCGCGACGAACGTATATTGTATGTCCCCGAACCCTTCATCGGCCTGTACGCGCTGACCGGCAGTTCGGTTAACATCGTGGTGCGCGGGTGGGTGAACCGCGACGACTACTGGGAGGTCTATTTCGACCTCAACGAGAAAGTCTACAAGGCATTCCCGAAAGCAGGACTCAACATTCCCTTCCCGCAGATGGACGTACATCTTCACAAGAGCACACCTCCGAAAGAGGTCGATCCGGATTAAAACGAAAAGATCCCGGGAACTCTTGTTCCCGGGATCTTTTTTAGAAAAGGACCGAGTAGGTTACGATGCCGGCGTCAGGCGTCCGATCTCGCTTTGCAGGGTTTCGATCTCGCGACGCAGGTCGGCGTTTTCACGGCCGAGCCGGGCAATCTCGCTGCGTTCGGCTTCCAGGGCGGCGTGTCTCTCCTCGTCGCGTACCAGGGTCCCGTCCGAGGCCCGGTAGCTGCCGTTCATCAGATCGAACGGGATTTCGTCCAGCCCGATCGGGGCATAGTCCGGCAAACCGGGGTCGAAGGTGACGAAGTCTACCACGTAGCCCTCAAAAACTTTAATGAAAATGGTCGTCATACTTTTTCGGGATTAATTTGTTTTCAGGAGGGTGCTTTTATCGCCGGGAGCGGTTGCCTGTAGCATCTTTGCAAACACAACGTCTTCGGTCCCGCGGATCAACACGTCGGAAAGCGGGAACGCCATCATGCCGTCCTCCAGCACGGTGGTTTTGTTCCACGCCAGATAGGGGCTTCCGTCGCAGACGTTGAACAGGCGCGTAGCATCGGAGGTAATGGCTATGCCACGGCTCTGGATATATGTGTCGCCGTCGCGCAGCGGCAGGGCGGTCAGATTGGGCTGCTTGGCATAGGTCCTCCCGTTCCACAGGTACCACGAAACTCCGGGAGTGCCCTGTTGGGAGAGAAAAACCCGGGCCCCGTCGGGGGTAATCACCACCTGGTAAGGGGCGCCTCCGACACTGGTGGTGAATACGATGGGACTGGCGTAGCCCGTTCCATTCCACCTGTAGTAAGACGCCTGGGTCGTATTGGCGACAATGATGCACGCCCCGTCGGCCGATGCGGCAAAGGTTGTCGGAACATGTGCGGGTACAGCGAGGTTTGGCTGCTTGTCATACCCGCTGCCGTTCCACCGATACCAGGCCGCATAAGGCGAGGTGGTGCAAAAGGCAAACACCCGCGATTGATCGGCCGTAAGGGAAAGTCCGCTCACGTTCGGCCCGGGCGAAGCCAGCGTTTCGGCCAAGGTGTAGGCAGTACCGTTCCACACGTATCGGCGGATCCCGGCCGTGGTGGTCGAACCGATGAGAAACACGGTGCCGTCGCTGTTGATCGCTATCGCCCCGGAAGAGGTAAACGACGACAGGGCAACCTGTGTCTGTTTGACGTAAGCGCTTCCGTTCCACAGATACCAATCGACGTAAGCAGCATTCGAGTACGCGAGAAAAATGCGGGAACCGTCGTCACTGACCGCCACCCTGTTCGCCACGCTCGAAGGGGCGGTCAGGGCGGTTTGCTTGGTGTAGTTTGTGCCGTTCCATTTGTACCACGACACGTAGGGCGAACCGGCATGTGTAGCGACCAGCGTCGACCCGTCCGGAGTAACGGCGATCGCCGTCCCGTAATCGGGCAGGGCGGTCGGGACGCTCTGGCGTGTGTAGGCAAAAGCGGCCATCCCGCTCGTGGCGACCAGGCAAACCTCGTCGCCGTAAGCAAAGTCGGCGGTAGCCGTCACGTCCTGTACCAACGACCGGCCGCCGCCGGTTTGCACCTGTGCCCAGTCACCGTCCTGGCGAGCGTATTGGTTGCCGTCGGCCGGGGCGTCAGTGAAACCCGAGGCCAGGACACCTGTGTCCTGCGTGCCGAGAAACCAACGGCCCGTAGCCGGGTCGATGTGGGGCGTCGTGCCGGGATCGCCGGTAGCGCCCTGCGGGCCGGTCGTACCCGTTGCACCGGCAACTCCCGTGTCGCCCTTTTCGCCCGCAGGGCCCTGAATACCTTGCGGACCGTGCGGACCAGCAACTCCCTGTGGCCCCTGCTGGCCTTGCGGGCCGGGATCGCCCTGGGCGCCTTTGAGCGGGCCGCTGTTGTTCCAGGTGGCGGTGCGGAGGTCATAATAATAGTAGTCGTAAGGCGCCGAAGCACCTACCTCGAACGAGCCCGTCGCCCCCGAAGGATAAGTTGCCTGCAGGGCGGCCAGTGTAGCAAAGCGGCCGGCGATCAGCAAGCCATCGCCCCGCTCGCCTTTTTCTCCTTTCTCGCCGGTGAGGCCCTGAACTCCAGGGATACCTTGCAAGCCGGATTCTCCCCTTTCACCGCGCGGGCCCACAGGGCCAGCCGGCCCGGGTTGGCCGGGGTCGCCTTTTTCGCCTTTTTCACCCTGGAGTACGTGGGCCAGGCGGGCGTCGAGAATCAGTTCTTCGCCCGTGCGATCGTTGACTGTCAGCACGGGTTGCTGTTGTGTGGCTTGCAATTTCATAATCTGCTCTCCTTTCCGATCGATGAAGGGCGCACCCGGAACGGGCAACTCTGTTCGATCATCACGTAACCCCGACGGGTCACCTTAAATTCGACCACATAGTCGCCGCACAGGGCCGAGGTGTCGATGGCCGAGAACTGAGCCAGGAAAGTGCCCTCGCCCAGGTCGGTCAACATCCCGCCCGGCCCGCCTGCGCGGGTGGTGTAGGCCAGCACCGCGCGGTGGGCGCGATCCCAGACTGAAACCGAAACGTCGGTTCCCGTGAGGTCGGCCGGCGTCTGGTCGTCCTCCTCGCGGAAAGAGAGCAACAGGTCGATTGTTTCGCCTTGATAAATATTCATACTTTTTTTTCTCGTTTGTTAAAACACGTGTTCACATTGAGGACCCGTGCAAAAGTGGGGGGCGGGGGGCGCAGCAGTTTTATACGAATGTCGACCGGTGATGCGGTGCGTCCCTGCACCGGGATTTTCTTCGCTTTAACAAAGGCCATTCTCCAAGGTGCGGGAGACACCAAACACATGAAGGAGGAAATTATTGTCAAAAAAACGGACAACACGAAGAATTTGTCACGGAATTTGCTATACACATAGTCCAAGCAATTATCAATTTATTTTAAATGCAAAAAACTATGGACAAAGCAAAAAGCGTAGAATTGCTGAACAAAGCTGTTGCAATGGAGCTCACTGCCCTGCACCAGTATATGTATTTTCATTTCCGTTGCGACGACTACGGTTACGACCTGTTGGCCAGCATCTTCAAACGCATCGCCATCCAGGAGATGCTGCACGTCGAAATGTTTGCAGAACGCATCTTCTTCCTCAAGGGAGACGTGATGATGAAATGGGACGGCGAGGTGCAACACATCGCCGACGTGGAAAAGATGCTCGAACTGGCCACCCAACTCGAAACCGACACCGTGGCAGCTTACAACAAATTTGCAAACGAATGCTCGGCCAACGCCGACTCGGTATCGAAAACCCTCTTCGAACGCATCATCGGCGAAGAAGAAGTGCATGAAGACCAGTTCGAAGTAGAAACCGACAATATGACAAAATTCGGGGCCAACTACCTGGCACTCCAGTCGATCGAACGCAGCAAGACGATCGCTGCTTCGCCGATCCCGGGCGCCTCGAATACCAATCCAGGGCTGTAATGTGCTCCGGAGGGCCCCTCCCCCCGGAAAGACCCTCTGGGCCGCAGCCGACCCGTCCGGATTCCCGGACGGGTTTTTTGTTTGGATTTTACTCGGAATAAAGCTGAAAAAAATGTATTTTTGGGAAAATTTCAGCGTTATGAAAAAATGGATCATTCCCGTGTTGCTGGCCGCCGCTGCGGTGGGTTGCGGCAACCGGACAGAAAAAAAGACAGCGGCAACAGAAGAGACATTGCCCGATTCGTTGCGGATTTACACCATCGTCGACTCCTTTGAGATGAACCCCCATCTGGGCGAACTCGTGGAAAACCGCTACACAGGGGTTATCCCGGCAGCCGACGGCCCGGGCATCCGTTATGACCTGACGATGTGGAGCCAGGCGTTTAAGGGCAGCGAGGCATTCGAAGCCGACGAGGCGGCAGCCAGCGGCGACGGGATATTCAGCGGCGACGGCGTGTATGCCCTGGTTATGACCTATATAGAAGGCGAAAACGGTCGCGACGCCAAATTCTATTACTCGGGCCATTGGGGCACCCTGCGGGGCAACGAAGAGGACGCCGATGCGACGATTTTCCAGCTCTACGGCAACGAGCACTCGCAGGACACCTACCTGCTCCGCGAAGGGCCCGACAGCCTGACGATCCTCACGGCCGACCAACGGCGGATCAACTCGCCGCTCAACCATACCCTCACCCGCGTGAAATGACCCCCCCGAGGAAAACCCTTTGGATCACCGGGGCAGGCGGCCAGTTAGGCGCGGCGTGGAAACGCCTGGCGGCCGATGACCCGGAGTTCGCCTACCTGTTTACCGACACCGAGGTCGACATTACCGACCGCGAGGCGGTAGCGCATTACCTGGCCGCGCACCCTGTCGATTGCATCGTCAACGGTGCGGCTTTCACGGCCGTAGACCTCGCTGAAAGCGAGCCTGTCACCACCCACCGGATCAATGCCCGGGGAGTGGAAAACCTGGCCCGGGGGGCGATCCGAAGCGGCGCCACGTTGATCCAAATCTCGACCGATTACGTTTTCGACGGACGGGCCAACCTCCCTTACCGCGAGGACGCCCTCCCCCATCCCGAAAGCGTTTACGGCGCCACGAAACTGGCCGGCGAGGAGGCCTTGCAGAAGAGCGGGTGCCGCGGCGTAATCGTTCGCACCTCGTGGCTTTATTCACTCCAGGGTCATAATTTCCTGAACACGATGTTGCGGTTGGGCGCCGAGTGCGACACCGTCCGCGTAGTCAACGACCAGTGGGGCACCCCCACCCGGGCCGGCGACCTGGCCGAAGCTGTCCGGGCCATCGTCCCGTTGCTGTTGGACACTCCCCTGCACGGCGAGATTTTCCATTTTTCGAATGCGGGGAGTTGCACGTGGTATGATTTTGCGGTACGGATCATGGCCCTGGCGGGGCTCCCCTGCCACGTCGAACCGGTCGCCACGGCCGACTATCCGGCGGCAGCCCCGCGTCCCGCCTATTCGGTGTTGGACAAGGGCAAGATCGGGCTCGTGTTCGGCCTCTCTCCCCGTCCGTGGGAAGAGGCACTCGCCGAAGAGTTGGCCGAACGGAACTCGCGATAAAGCACCGGTAAGGCCAGGGACTAAATTCCCGACAAGCCCGTATAAAAACGAAGCACCGCGGAGGATACCCTCCGCGGTGCTTCGTTTATTCGGTCAGCCCGACGATTAGTTCATCGTCTTGAGCATCTCGTTATACTTTTCGTAGTTCTGCATCATTTCCGGGCTTTCGTCGCGGAAACGGAAGTAGAGGCTCTTGAGCAGATCCACCGCGTTGCGGTCGGTCGGGTTCAGTTCGTGGGCTTTCATCAGCGGTGCGAGCGACTGCTTGAACAGACCGTTGATTTCGGCCAGTTTGGCGTCGTATTCGGCTTGCTTCGAAACCGGAATGTTACTCAACTCCTTGCCCATCGATTCACCCCAACGGATATAGGTGATCGCCAGGTTGTAGACCGAGCTGTAATCGTCCGGAGCCAATTTGGCCGAGTTGCCGAACTCTTCGGCGGCTTTTGCAAAGTTGCCCAGCTTGTCGTAGATCATCCCCAGACCGAAGTGGAACACGAAGTTGTTCGGGTCTTTCTTCAGGGCGTCTTCTACCAGCGGAATCATCTGCGAAGCATCCTGGCCGGTGGTGGTGTAGTGGAGGATGAGGCTTTCGATCAACTTCGAGTTGGCCGGATATTTCTGTACGCCGGCTTTCAGGGCGCTTTCGGCGGCCAGGGTGTCCTTCTTGCCGTTGTAGGCGTGGTAGAAGAGAAAGTAAATCTCGCCGTCCTGGTCGTAGCCCAGTTTCTGGGCTGCTTCGAGGTACTTCAGGGCACTGTCGTACTCTTCGGCCAGGATGCCTACGTAACCGGCGTTATAAGCGCTCAGCGTGTCGGGGGCGTTCACGATCGGGTCGACCGAAACGTCGTAAGCCGAGGCAAAAGCGCTTGCGGCTTCCTTGTACTGGCCGGCAGAGAATTCGATGTCGGCCTGTTGTTTGTAGGTTTCAGCCACTTTCTCCGCCAGCGGCTTCACTTTCGAAACGATTTTGGGGTCAATTTCAACGGACTTACGGTACGAATCCATCGCCACGCTCAGCCCGTTAGGGACCACTTGGGTTTTCACGATCCAGAAAGCCACCTTGGTGTCGCCTTCGGGGAAATACAGGTCGTAGTTGTCAAACACCTGTACCGAATACGTTTGGCCCCCGAGTTCCTTGGTGATCGTTTCCTTGGGTTTCCCGCAGAGGAGGGTCACGTTGGTCTGGTCCATAAACTTGTAAAGGCTGGCATCGGGACCTACGGCGGCCTGGAAATAGGCGTTACCGCGGTCGATCCAAGTGGCGGCCTTGGCGGCCTTTTTCGCGTCCTGCACGTTGGCATCGGCGGCGGCCACCTTTTTCCGCAGACCTTCGATATCCACTTTTACCTGGGCCGAAGCAACCGAAAGGGTCATGGCGGCGAGGAAGAACAACACTAATTTTTTCATACCCCTGTTCTGTTTTTAGTTGGTTTTTTAGTTAGGTTTTTTCGTGATTTCTATGCTTGTGAGCCATTCCCTTCCGTTGCGGGAATTTCGCCTGACGGAGCAGGAGTTTCGCTCAACGATGCGGGGATTTCACCTTCCGCCCCGAGGTTTTCGTCGGGTTGCTCGTCCTCGCTCTTGGGCACGGCGATCACCGAAGCGATCGCGTCGTTGTTGCGCAAGTTGATCACTTTCACACCCTGCGTCGCACGACCCGTCACACGGATGTCGGCGATCGGAATGCGGATCGTCAGGCCCGATTTATTGATAATCATCAGGTCGTTCTCGTCGGTCACCGCCTGGATCGAGATCATCTTTCCGGTCTTATCGGTCACCTGCAGGGTTTTTACCCCCATCCCGCTACGGTTGGTGATGCGGTAGTCGTCGAGGTCGCTGCGCTTGCCGAAACCGTTTTCCGAGATCACGAGGATATCGGGCTTCTGGTTCGGCTCCACGCAGATCATACCGACCACTTCGTCGTCGCCCCGCAGGCTGATCCCGCGTACTCCGGCAGCGGTACGGCCGATGGCACGCACACCCTCTTCGTTGAAGCGGATCGCCTTGCCGTCTTTGGCGCCGATGATCACTTCGCTGTGGCCGCTGGTCAGCTTGGCTTCAATCAGCTGGTCGCCCTCGCGGACGGTGATGGCGTTGACCCCGTTGGCACGCGGGCGCGAGTAAGCCTCGAGCTTCGTTTTCTTGATGGTGCCGCTACGGGTACACATGATGATGTAATTCTCGTTCACGTACTCTTTGTCGTCCAGGCGGCGCACGTTTATATAGGCACGCACCTTGTCGTCGGGCTCGATCTGGATCACGTTCTGGATCGCCCGTCCTTTAGAAGAACGCGTACCCTCGGGAATATCGTATACTTTGAGCCAATAACAACGCCCCTTCTCGGTGAAAAAGAGCATAGTATTGTGCATCGTGGTGACGTACAAATGCTCGATAAAATCCTCGTCGCGGGTCGAGCTGCCCTTGGCTCCTACCCCGCCCCGGTTCTGGGTGCGGTATTCGGTGAGCGGTGTCCGTTTGAGGTATCCCATATGCGAAATAGTGATCACCATTTCGTCGTCGGCATAGAAGTCTTCGGGGTTGAAGTCGCCGCCGCTGAAGACGATCTCGGTGCGGCGGGCGTCGCCGTATTTGTCCTTGATTTCGAGCATCTCGTCCTTGATGACCTTCATCTGCAGGGCTTCGTCGGCGAGGATTTGCTTGAAATACTCGATCTGTTTGCACAGTTCGTCGTACTCGGCCTGGAGCTTGCCGCGTTCCAGACCGGTCAGCGCCCTCAGGCGCATATCGATGATCGCCGAAGCCTGGATGTCGCTCAGTCCGAAGCGTTCGCACAGGGCCGCTTTGGCCAGGTCGGGCGTTTCGCTGCCGCGGATGATCTGGATGATTTCGTCGATGTGGTCGAGGGCGATCAGGAGGCCTTCGAGGATGTGGGCGCGTTTTTCGGCCTGGGCCAGGTCGTAGCGTGTGCGGCGCAGCACCACGTCATGGCGGTGGCGCACGAAATAGTGGATCTGGTCGCGCAGGTTCAGCATCTGCGGGCGGCCGTCGACCAGCGCGATATTGTTCACCGGGAACGACGACTGCAGCTGCGTGTATTTATACAGGTTGTTCAGCACCACACTCGCCACCGCGTCGTGCTTCAAGATGATCACGATACGCATCCCGTTGCGGTCCGACTCGTCGTTGATATACGAAATACCTTCGATCTTCTTGTCGTTGATCAGGTCGGCGATCTTTTTGATCATTTCGGCCTTGTTGACCATGTAGGGGATCTCGGTGATCACGATGCACTCGCGGCCCGATTGGGTGTATTCGATTTCGGTTTTCGACCGCATCACGACGTTGCCGCGGCCGGTTTCGAACGCTTCCTGCACACCGTTGTAACCGTAGATGATCCCGCCGGTCGGGAAGTCGGGGGCCTTTACGTGCTGCATCAGCTCGCTGACCGTGATTTCCGGATTATCGATGTAGGCGCACGTGGCGTCGATCACTTCGCTCAGGTTGTGGGGCGGCATATTGGTCGCCATCCCTACGGCGATCCCCGAGGCGCCGTTCACCAGCAACATCGGGATCTTGGTCGGGAGCACGGTGGGTTCCTGGATGCTGTCGTCGAAATTGAGGGTAAAGTCTACCGTTTCTTTTTCGATGTCAGCCATCGCCTCTTCGGCGATTTTCATCATGCGGGCCTCGGTGTAACGCATCGCCGCGGGCGAGTCGCCGTCGACCGACCCGAAGTTACCCTGGCCGTCGACCAACGGGTAGCGCAGCGACCACGGCTGGGCCATACGCACCATCGCGCCGTAGACCGACGAGTCGCCGTGGGGGTGGAACTTACCGAGCACGTCGCCGACGATACGGGCCGATTTCTTGTAAGGCTTGTCGGAGTAGAGGTTGAGTTCGTTATACATCCCGTAAAGCACGCGCCGGTGGACAGGTTTCATCCCGTCGCGGACGTCGGGCAGTGCGCGGGAAACGATCACGGACATCGAATAGTCGATGTACGATTTCTTCATTTCCTCTTCAATGTTGATCTGGATTATTTTTCCTCCTTCAGCCATATCTTTTTGTAAATCATTTATCGTGTTTGGACGCTGGCTTGCAACGGCCTTGAACCGATTGCAAAACAGCCTACAAATGTACGCATAATTATCTAATTCGTCGCATTTCAGGGGAAAGTTTTCCCGTAAATTGCACCGGATTTTGCTTCCCGACCGTTAATGCATCGTCACTTTCTTTGTCTTCCTCACAAAGAAAGTAACCAAAGAACCGAAGCTCACCGACCGGAGGAAGGTAAAAGTCACCGCTTTAAGGAAAAAGGTGCGTCCCTGCACTGGGGAATTCCTTTGCTTTGAAAAATCTCCCAATGCGGGGACGCACCTTCGTCCACAGCTCGCCCTTTGGGCTCAAACAGTGGACTACGCTACGCTTTTCAAAAGGATTTTCTTCGCGCTTTTTCTTTAGATGCGGGTGCGCGGGCCGAATGTTACCTCCCTATGTTACGTCGCTCCGCTCCGTGAGCTCATCCGCTCTACGAGCGACTTCGGTTCGGTCGGTGAGCTCGCCCGCCGCTTTGCGGCGACCTCGATTGGCCTGCGTTGGCGTGGTTCCTGTGGCCCGGCCTGAAGCAGAGAGTCTGTTCTCTTCCGAGCCAAACTCGTAACCCCTAATTCCTAACCCGTAATTCTCTTCTGCCACGCCCAGGCGGCGGCCAGCGTGTCGTCGAGCGAACGTTCCGCTTTCCATCCCAACTCGCGGTTGGCATGAGAGGTGTCGGCCCAGATCTGGGCGATGTCGCCAGCGCGGCGGCCGACAATTTTATAGTTGACTTTCACGCCGTTGACCGCTTCGAAACGGCGCACTAGTTCAAGCACCGAAACCCCGTGGCCGGTGCCGACGTTGAACCATTCGTAACGCTTGCCGCGGCCCGAGTCCATCCGTCCGAGCGCCACCACGTGGGCTCGGGCCAGGTCGACCACGTCGATGTAGTCTCGGATACATGAGCCGTCGGGCGTCGGGTAATCGTCGCCAAAAACGCTCAGGCACTCACGCAACCCCGCCGCCGTCTGCGTAATGAACGGCACCAGGTTGCCCGGTACCCCGCGCGGCAATTCACCGATCCGGGCCGACGGATGGGCGCCGATCGGGTTGAAATAGCGGAGCGCAATCGCCCCGAGGGCCGGAAAAGCAGCGACCGAATCCCGCAAAATATCTTCGCAGATCTGTTTCGTATTGCCGTAAGGTGAACGGGCCGGCTGGCGCGGCGTCTGCTCGGTAACCGGCAGCACCTCGGGTTCGCCGTAGACGGTGCACGACGACGAAAAGACAATATGCGGCACCCCGTATTCGAGCATCAGTTCGAGCACGTTGGTCAGCGAAAGGATGTTGTTGCGGTAGTAAAGCAACGGCTTTTCGACCGATTCATTCACGGCTTTCGACGCCGCAAAATGGATCACCGCATCGAATTTATACCGTTCGAACACCCCCCGCAGCGCCACCTTGTCGCAACAATCGACACGTTCGAAAGACACAGTCCGACCGGTGATCGCGCGGACACCTTCGACCGCCCCCTCTTCCGAGTTCGATAGGTCGTCGGCGATCACCGCGTCATAGCCCGCCCCGATCAACTCTACCACCGTGTGGCTGCCGATAAACCCGGCTCCTCCGGTCACCAAAACTGTTTTTTTCATCGTTTTTTCGATTTATGCGAAACTTCGTTGGGCCGCGCGCCACCCTCTTTTTTCAAGGCGTTATACTCGTCGGTGCTGAACGTTATGTTTTTGTCTTTCATACGGGACGCTTCGGCAATCCAGTCGACTTACCTCCCTCTCGATTCCGACCGGTTTGAACCGGATAAAAACCGCACCGGGAACCGCATCGGCGAAAAAGAATAACCAAGCGTTTCGTATTTGACTCGCTTTAGGGGGTCAATATTTATACTTCGACCACTTAATCACTTCCTTGAGGGACGGTTTCTTGCCATACATAAAGATCCCGACGCGGTAAATCTTGCCCGCAAACCACACCATCGCCACAAAGCTGGCATAGAGGATAGCTATCGACAGCGCAATCTGCCAGAAAGGCACCCCGTAGGGAATGCGCGCCATCATGATCACCGGCGAGGTAAATGGCACCAGACTGAACCAAAAGGCCAGCGATCCGTTCGGGTCTTTCATCGCGCTCATCAGCACGACGATCGCCAGGATGAGCGGGATGCTCACCGGCAACTGCAACTGCTGGGTGTCGGCCGTGTTGTCGACCGCACTGCCCACGGCGGCAAACATCGCCGCATAGAGCAGGTAACCGCCGATGAAGAACAGCACGAAACCACCGAGCAATTTGACCATATAGCCGATGTCGGTCACCGTTTTGAGCATCGCCACCGTATCGGGATCGAACTGCGAGGCCGCCTGTTGCACGTCGATGCCCATCGTCGCCCCTTGGGCCATTTCGGTCACCACCGACGCATCGGGTTCGATATAAGCCATCAGGGCCGATCCGCCCGCCACCAGCAACACGACCCAGATCAGGAACTGCGTCAGCGCCACCGCCGCGATCCCGAAGATTTTGCCCAACATCAGCTGGAACGGTTTGACCGATGAAACGATCACCTCCAACACTTTCGAACTCTTCTCTTCGACCACGCCCTGCATCACCATCCCTCCGTAAATAAAGACGAAGATATAGATCAGGAACCCGAAGGCATAGGCGATCCCGAACGACAGTCCGCTCGACGACGCTTTTTCACTGCCGTCTTCGCCCAGGCGGAAGGTACTGATCGACACCTTGGTCTTCACCTCCGCCATGATCTGGGGCAGGTTTTCAATGTCGTAGGTCCGCAACTTGGCGTCTTCGATCACCTTGCGGATCTGGCTGCCGATGCTGGTTTCGATGTCCATCGTCGAGGGCTCGTAGCTGTAAAGCTGGATGTCCGATGGATTTTCGATCACATCGGCCCCAATCACCAGGAAACCGAACGTCCCGTTTTTCTTCTCAGCGCGCAACTCGTCCGGCGTTTTGTCGCTCGCAACAAAAGTCAGCTTGTCGGTATTCTGCAAGTTCTGGACGATCAGGCCGCTGCGGTCGACGACCAGGATCTGCTTTTCGTCGCTCGTGTCGTGTATGGCCAGCAACACGGGCACCACCATCAGCCCGATCATCAGCAGCGGCATCAGCAATGTGGTGATAATGAAACTTTTTTTCTTGACGCGTTCGTAGAATTCGCGTTGGATAATCAATCCTATCTTGTTCATGGCGTGGGGTTCGGGTTAGATGATTTGTCCTTCGAAGTTGCCTTCGACCGTCTTGATGAAAATATCGCTCATGCTGGGGATGACCTCGGCGAAGTTATGCACCTCGACCTGCTCGTTGATCAGCGAAAGCAACGGGCGCACCTGTTCGGGGCTGTCGAGTTTGACACGAACCGATTCGTAGAGGGGCGACGCCTTCTCGACCGGCAGCACCGCACAACGCCCTTCGAGCGCTTTCAGCAGCACATCCTTATCTCCCCGGAAATCGACGCGAAAAAGGTTGTCGCCGTGGCGGTGACGGATCTCGTCGACCCGGCCGCTGAGCACGTTTTTCGACCGGTTGATCAGCGTGATGTGGTCGCAGATCTCTTCGACCGACGACATATTGTGGGTCGAGAGGATCACCGTCGACCCGTTGTCGCGCAGGCGCAGGATCTCTTCTTTCAACAGGTTGGCATTGATCGGGTCGAAACCGCTGAAAGGTTCATCGAAGATCAGCAACTTGGGCTCGTGGAGCACGGTGACGATGAATTGCACCTTCTGGGCCATCCCCTTGCTCAGCTCTTCGACCTTTTTGTCCCACCACTCGCGGATTTCGAAACGGGTGAACCATTGTTTGAGCCGGAGGGTCGCCTCGCGCTTGCACAATCCCTTGAGCTGGTCGAAGGAGAGGGCCTGGTCGCCGACCTTCATTTTCTTATACAGGCCGCGCTCTTCGGGCAGGTAGCCGATCTTGTAGACGTCTTCGGGACGCATCGGGTTACCGTCGAGCAACACCTGTCCGGTGTCGGGGGCGGTGATCCGGTTGACGATGCGGATCAGGGTGGTCTTGCCTGCGCCGTTCGGGCCGAGCAGGCCGTAGACGCTGCCCGTGGGCACGGTCAGGCTTACGTCGTCGAGGGCCTTGTGGGCGGTGTAGCTTTTGCTGACGTTCTGTACTTCCAACATAGGTTTGGGGTTGTGTGTATTCTGCGCAAATTTATATTTTTTTAGGTTAAAAATAAATATTCTTTACATTTGTAGAAGCAAAGTCAAAATTCCGAGTGCAGGAAGGTACCCGGAAGGCACTTAGAAATGCAAAATTATGCTCTATCCGCTGAAATTCGAACCGATCTATAAGCACCGCATCTGGGGTGGCAACAAACTTTTCGACCGCTATGACCGCCTCTGCCCGGTCGACGCAGCGATCGGCGAAAGCTGGGAGTTGTCGGGTCTCGAGGGCGACGTGTCGGTGGTGGCCAACGGCACACTGGCCGAGAACGACATCCGCGAGCTGATCGAAGTCTATATGGGCGATCTGGTGGGTGACAAGGTTTACAGGGAATTCGGCGAAGAATTTCCGTTGATCGTCAAGTTGATCGACGCCCGCGACATCCTCTCGATCCAGGTGCATCCCGACACCGAGCTGGCCCTGAAACGCCACCGCGCCTACGGAAAAACCGAGATGTGGTACGTGATGGACGCCGAACCGGGGGCGAACCTCTACCTGGGATTCAGCCGCAGGATCACTCCCGCCAAATACCACGACGCGCTCGAAAACGGCAAATTGCCGGAAATCCTGCGCGAGTTCAAACCCGAAAAAGACCGCGCCTATTTTGTTCCGGCAGGTACCGTACACGCCATTGGCGCGGGGGTGCTCCTGGCCGAGATCCAGCAGGCGTCGGATATCACTTACCGTATTTTTGACTGGAACCGCACCGACGACAAGGGCAATCCCCGCCAGCTCCACACCGAACTGGCCGACAAGGCGATCGACTTCGACGCAGCGGAAAATCTTGAAATCCCGGTCAAACCGCTGATCAACCAATCGGTTCCGCTCAAGCAATGCGACAAGTTTACGGTGAATATCATCGAATTGAGCGGAAAAATGGAACGCGATTATGCGGCGCTCGATTCGTTCGTGATCTACCTATGCCTCGAGGGCGACGCGGTGGTCGAGTGCGAAGGCGGGGCCGAGAGCCTGACGGCGGGCGAAACGCTGTTGCTGCCGGCGATGTTCGACGAAGCGCGGCTAAGCGGGAAAGCTAAACTATTGGAAGTCTATATACCTTAACCGATGGGATATAACGAAGAAAAACAGCGGCAGTTGGACCTGCGCTACCTGCGGATGGCCAAGATCTGGGCCGAGAATTCGTATTGTGTGCGGCGCAAGGTGGGTTCGCTGATCGTGAAGGATAAGATGATCATTTCGGACGGATATAACGGTACGCCGAGTGGTTTTGAGAACATTTGCGAGGATGAGGCGACGGGCAAGACGAAGCCCTATGTGCTTCATGCCGAGGCGAATGCGATTACGAAAGTAGCTAAGTCGGGGAATAGCAGCGACGGGGCCACGCTGTATGTGACGGCATCGCCTTGTATCGAGTGTGCGAAATTGATTATCCAGTCGGGGATCCGGCGGGTGGTTTATTGTGATGATTACCATTCGGATGACGGGGTAAAATTGTTGGAACGCGTAGGGATAGCGGTCGTACAGGTAGACGCCGACTGCGGATAACAAACAGGCCGTTTACAGCAAAGTCCTCCGGGAAAACGAAGTTTTCCAGAAAAATTTTTGCGGCGCTTTTTATAAAAAGCGCCAGTCACCTCGGCGAAGCCCAATGCGCGTGGGCCAGCTTTCCCAGGCAGATTTATGCCTGGTCTGGCACGAGAATGTGATTCGTTTATTGCATAAATCTGCCCCGTGCGGTGGCCAATCCTTAAAAAAGCGGCGGAAGCAAAATGCTTCCGCCGCTCTGTTTTTTTGACCCGCGCGCAAGAGATCTTTATGCATTGGAAGGATCGGGTTTCAGAAACAGATCTGGCATAAAAATCTCCGGAGAGCGTGGCTACCGCGCTTTTCCCTTTGAGAGAACTGCCGCTTTTTATAAAAAGCGCCGCAAAAATTTTTCTGCGATGCTTTGCATCGCTTGACTTACTTTGCTGTAAACGGGCGGTGAGTTACTCGTCCCACAGGTTCTCCTGCGTATACGGGCTACCCTCAAACGTCCAGATCGGGCCGTAAGAGATTCGATTATGTTTGTCGAGCCCATTGATCGCCGCCATCTCCGCATCCGTCAACGTCAGTTTCAACGCATCGAAATTTTCCCGGATCCGGGCCGGGGTCACCGACTTGGGGATCACCACGATCCCCTTCTGGATCGCCCACTTCAACAGCACGTGCGACACCGGCACCCCGTGCGCCGCCGCAATCCCGCAAATCACTGGATCGGCAAACAAATTCAAATCGTTCCGCTTAGCCACATCGCCCTTGCCCAGCGGCGAAAACGCCGTCACGCACATTCCCTGACGCCCGCAGTAGTCAAACAGCGCCTGCTGCTGCAAGTAAGGATTCATCTCGACCTGCAACGCCTCGGGACGGATCTCCGCTTCGGACAACAACGCCTTCATCTTCTTGATCGAAAAATTCGACAACCCGATGTGGCGCACCTTGCCGGTGCGGAAACAATCTTCCATCCCTCGCCAGGTCTCCAACAACGGCACCTCTTCCAGCGTATAAAACTCCTCGGGCTTCTGCGGGAAAGCGATCCCCTCCTTGACCGCCACCGGCCAATGCACCAGGTAGAGATCGAGGTAATCGACCCCCAGATTTTTGAGCGTCACCTCCAGCGCCGGAATCGCCTGCGCCCGTTTATGGCTGCTGTTCCAAAGCTTGGACGTGATCCAAAGGTCTTCGCGTTTCACCACGCCCTCTTTGAAGAGGTAGGCCAGCGCACGGCCCACGATGTCTTCGTTGGCATAAATGTGGGCGCAATCGATGTGGCGGTAGCCGTAACGCACCGCTTCGACGATCGCGTCGTACAATTTCTCGGGATCGGACTGCCAAGTACCGATACCCATCATCGGCATCCGGTCGCCGTTTTTATAGGTGTAATATTCCATGGCTATTTTTTAATCGTGAATTTTGCGGAACTGTGGGCCACGCCCAATTCGTCGCTCCGTGTGCCGGGTGCACCGGCAGCGGCGGTCAGCGTATATTCGCCGCGGAGCAGCGTCGGGTTGCCGTTCAGGTCAATAGTCTGCAATTTCGAAGCCGGGATAACGAACCGCATCGTCTTCACCGCCCCCGGAGCCAACTTTTCGCGGCCGAAAGCCACCAGCGAACTGATGGGATTAAGCGTCCCCGCCCCTGGTGTGGAGAGGTAAAGTTGCACCACTTCCTCGCCCTCGCGCTGGCCTGTGTTGTGCAGGGTCACCTCGACGGTCAACGGGCCTTTGCCGTCAACCTTGCCGTCGATCTTGAGGTTCGAATATTCGAACGTAGTGTAGGTCAGCCCGTAACCGAACGGATACATTATCCCGTCGGTCATATACTTATAGGTACGCCCCTTCATCGAATAGTCGTCGAAAGCGGGCAACACCTCGTCCGAAACGGGATAGGTCACCGGCAGCCGGCCCGAGAAATTCTGGTCGCCAAAGAGCAGGTCGGCCAGCGCAGCGCCCCCCTCCTGTCCGGGATACCAAGCCAGGACGACAGCGTCAGAAAGGCGCGACACTTCACGCAGGTCAACCGCGCTGCCACCCGTCACAACGGTGATGATCGGCCGGCCGTTGCTACCGTCGCGCAACTGCTGGAGAAACGCGATCTGATGCGGAGGCAGCGAGATGGTGGTCTTGTCGCCCGAGAACGACGAAGCGATCGCGTCGCCCTCTTCGCCTTCCATCAGGCCGGTAAGGCCGATGAAGACGATCGTCGCGTCGCTGCTGCGCACTTCCCCGCCGCCACCGCCGCGCCCGACGTTGGCCACAGTGGGCTGGATGCCGTAGCGATATTCGACCTTAGTGGCCAGGCTCACTTTCGAGGTGATCCCTTCGAGGAACGAAACCATCCGGCCGTTCACCCCATAATAGTTGCCCATCAGCACGAAATTATCCGAAGCGTAAGGACCCGTAACAAAATATTTCGCTGCGTCCTTTTTCAGCGGCAACAGGTTGTTGTCGTTCTTCAGCAACACCATCGACTCGGTAGCCGCCTGACGGGCCAGGGCCGCGTGTTCCGGGCTGCCCACCACCGACTCGGGGATGGCGTTGTAGGGGTTGTCCGACGGCGGGTCGAACAAGCCGAGTTTCATCTTGGTCATCACCAGGCGCATCATCGCCCGGTCGATGTCGTCTTCCGTCACCAGCCCGCGTTGCAGGGCTTCGGTCAACGTTTTATAGGTCGACCCGCAGTTGAGGTCCAAGCCCGCTTTCAGGGCGATGGCCGAAGCCGTGGCGGCATCGGGAGCGATCTTGTGGGTGCGCCAGATGTCGTCGATTGCGCCGCAGTCCGATACGACATGGCCCTGGAAGCCCCAGGTGTCACGCAGCAGTTCGGTCAGCAGAAAGTGGCTGCCCGAAGCGCTTTCGCCGTAGACGCGGTTATAGGCGCCCATCACCGCTTCGACTTTCGCCTCTTTTACGAGGGCCTCGAATGCGGGCAGATAGGTTTCATAAAGGTCTTTTTTAGACGGGTCGACATCAAACGAATGACGCACGCCTTCGGGCCCCGAGTGCACGGCGTAGTGCTTGGCACAGGCCGCCGCTTTCAGGTAGCGGGGGTTGTCGCCCTGCAACCCTTTCACAAACGCCACCCCGATACGCGATGTCAGGAAGGGGTCTTCGCCGTAGGTTTCCTGGCCGCGTCCCCAACGCGGATCGCGGAAAATATTGATGTTGGGCGTCCAGAAGGTCAGCCCGGCATAGATCACATAGTTGCCCGCGCGTTGTGCGGCGTTGAATTTGGCGCGGCCTTCGTCGCCGATGGCCGAAGCGACACGCTGCACCAGGGTGGTGTCCCACGTGGCGGCCATCCCGATCGCCTGCGGAAAGACCGTGGCGCGGCCGTTGCGGGCTATGCCGTGCAGGGCTTCGCTCCACCAGTCGTAAGGCAGCACCCCGAGGCGTTCGATGCCGGCGGCGGCGTTGACCATTTGCGACACTTTTTCTTCGGCAGTCATCCGCGAAACGAGGTCACGGGCGCGGGTCTCAAAATCGAGGGCTGTATTCTGATAAGGATACTGTTGGGCCCGGGCACCGAACGCAAGCAGCGCGAATGCCAGTAGCAGCAGGTTTCTTCTCATAATATTCATCGTTAAGGGTTTTGTCAAAATTTAAAATTTATTAAACGTTCATAACCGGTGTATGGACGCAACTCCATCACGTCAAAATCGACCAGTCCATCTTTTACTAAAGGTAGCTTCCCCAGTAAGTTTCGCGCCTGCTCCATATCGTCGCATTCCAAAACAAGAACGGCACACTTGTGCTCATTGAAGTAATGTTCTCGCAACTGCCGAGCAAGGTACATTCGGTATATCTCAACCGCTTCCTGCTTCAACAGGTCTTGGCCTACTGCATTCCAATCCACTCCTTTTGCATCTCTTTCAATAGCCAGTATTTTCATAACTGCTTTCTATTTAAAATCTACCCGGAATGACCGGAAAAAGCTAAAAAGGTCTTTTTATGCTAAGCCAAATCCGTGCAATACGTGCCCTCTACACGGCTTTGAGGCTCATATCGAGACTCTTGATTTGATGCGTTAATGCACCGACTGAGATGAAGTCGACTCCGCACTCGGCATAGTCGCGCAGCGTGTCGAGCGTGATGCCGCCCGACGACTCGATCTCGCACCGGCCGCCGATCTTAGCCACCGCGCGACGGGTGTCCTCCAGGTTGAAGTTATCAAGCATGATGCGGTCTACACCGCCTGCGGCAAAAACCTGGTCGATCTCCTCGATTGTGCGCACCTCGACCTCGATCGGCAACTCTTTTCGATTTTCCTTTAAATAGGCCCGGGCTTTGGTGATGGCAGGAACAATTCCGCCGGCAAAGTCGATGTGGTTGTCCTTCAGCAAGATCATGTCGAACAGCCCGATCCGGTGGTTCTCGCCGCCGCCCAGCTTGACGGCCATTTTTTCGAGCACGCGGTTGCCGGGCGTCGTTTTTCGGGTGTCGAGCACTTTCGTCTTCAACCCGTCAAGGCGGTCGACATAGACGGCGGTCTGGGTCGCCACGCCGCTCATCCGCTGCATCACGTTGAGCAGGATGCGTTCGGCCTGCAACAGTGAAATCAGGCGGCCTTCGACGTAAAACACAATGTCACCGGGCACAACGCTTGTCCCGTCTTCGATCAACTGTTCCATTACGACTTGCGGGTCGAGGCGCTGGAGGATCATCCGAGCCACTTCGACCCCGGCCACGATCCCCTCCTGCTTGATGAGCAGCTTCATGCGGCCGCGTTCGCCGGCCGGGATGCACGAAAGCGATGTGTGGTCGCCATCACCGATATCTTCCTTGATCGCCAGCGTAATCAGTTCTTCCACAAAGGGCAGGTATTCTCTCTTCATTATCTCACGAAAATTTCACATATAGATAAAAATTTCACATTGCCTTTCTTTTCTTTATTTTTATTCTTATTTTTGCAGTTTAAACGGATACTAACGCGGCAAAAAAGTTTGCGGCTACGCAACTGAATCGCATAACCGTTTAAAAATCAATAAGAAAAAGCAAAAAACGTCCGTTTGGACATCATAAATATAAGGAAAAAGAAGATAGCCGGACACAAATTTTTAGTGTAATTGCCGGAAATTTTTCAGGAAGAACGATGAAACCACTGCGCAGCAACACCACCACACAAGGCAGGCAAATGGCCGGAGCACGAGCGCTCTGGCGGGCCAACGGCATGAAGGAGGAACAGTTTGGACGGCCCATTATCGCCGTCGTCAACTCGTTCACCCAGCTCGTTCCGGGCCACACCCACCTGCACGAAATCGGCCAGCAGATCAAAGGCTGGATCGAGGAGGAGGGGTGTTTCGCCGCCGAATTCAATACCATAGCCATCGACGACGGCATTGCGATGGGCCACGCCGGGATGCTCTATTCGCTCCCCTCGCGCGAGGTGATCGCTGACAGCGTCGAGTATATGTGCAACGCCCACCGCGTGGATGCGATGATTTGCATCTCGAACTGCGACAAGGTGACCCCGGGGATGCTGATGGCCGCCATGCGCCTCAACATTCCGGCGGTGTTCGTATCGGGCGGGCCGATGGAGGCCGGACGCCTGGGCGACCGAGACTGGGACCTGATCGACGTGATGGTCAAGGGTTCCGACCCGACGGTTTCCGACAGCGATCTCGACGCGCTGGAACGGGCGGCTTGCCCGACGTGCGGTTCGTGCTCGGGGATGTTTACCGCCAATTCGATGAATTGCCTGACCGAAGCCCTCGGCCTTTCGCTGCCGGGCAACGGGTCGCTCGTGGCTACCCACGCCCTGCGCAAGGAGCTGTTCAAGAAAGCGGCCAAGCTGATCATTAAAAACGCCAACGAATACTACTTTGGCGACAACGAAGCGGTGCTGCCGCGCTCGATCGCCACGAAAGCGGCGTTCCTGAACGCCATGTCGTTGGACATCGCCATGGGCGGCTCGACCAACACGGTGCTGCACCTGTTGGCCGTAGCCCACGAGGCCGAGGTAGACTTTTCGATGCGGGACATCGACGCGCTTTCCCGGAAAACCCCGGTACTGTGTAAAGTAGCGCCGAATACCTATAAATACCACATCCAGGACGTACACCGCGCAGGCGGTATTTTAGCGATTCTGGGCGAACTCGCCCGTGGAGGGAAACTCGATACGGGCGCCTGTCGCGTAGACTATCCCTCGCTGGCTGCGGCGATCGCCGACAACGATATCCTCTCGCCCACGGCGTCCGACGAAGCGAAGAAAGGCTACCTCGCCGCACCGGGCGGAAAATTCAACCTCGTGCTCGGTTCGCAGGACGCCTATTATAAGGAACTCGACCGCGACCGCGCCGAAGGGTGCATCCGCGACATTCATCACGCCTACACCCAGGATGGCGGGCTGGCCGTACTGTACGGTAATTTAGCCGAATCCGGCTGCATCGTGAAAACGGCCGGGGTCGACGCCTCGATCCTCCGTTTCGAAGGCCCGGCACGGGTATTCGAGTCGCAGGAGGGAGCCGGGCAAGGGATCCTCGGCGGAACCGTGAAAGCGGGCGACGTGGTGCTAATCCGCTACGAGGGTCCGCGCGGCGGGCCGGGAATGCAGGAGATGCTCTACCCTACTTCGTTCCTCAAGTCGGTAAAACTGGACAAGGATTGCGCGTTGGTGACCGACGGCCGTTTCTCAGGGGGCACCTCGGGGCTGTCGATCGGCCACGTGTCGCCCGAAGCCGCTGCCGGCGGAGCGATCGCCCTCGTTGAAGACGGCGACCGAATTCTCATCGACATCCCCAACCGAAAGATAGAAATCGTCATTTCCGAACAGGAGCTCGGACAGCGCCGAGTCAACAGCACCGGGTTCAAGCCCAGGCAAAGGGACCGCGTGGTCTCGAAGGCGTTGAGGGCTTACGCCTCCATGGTATCGTCGGCCGACAAAGGCGCGGTACGCGAAATCGAATAGACGGTTTTTAACTTTTACCCTTTCAGAAAAATGTCACAAAAACATACCGAAAAAATCTCCGGCGTCGAGGCGTTGATCCGTTCGCTGCTGGAAGAAAAAGTAGACACCCTCTTCGGTTACCCCGGAGGGCAGGTAATCAACATCTACGACGGGCTGTACCGCCACGCCCACGAACTGGACCACATCCTCACCCGCCACGAGCAGGGGGCCGTTCACGCCGCCCAGGGCTATGCCCGGGCCACGGGACGCGTCGGGGTGTGCCTCGCCACCTCGGGCCCCGGAGCGACGAACCTCATCACGGGCATCACCGACGCGATGATCGACTCAACGCCGCTGGTGTGCATCACCGGCCAGGTGCCGGCTGCGCTGCTCGGGAGCGACGCTTTCCAGGAGGCCGACATCATCTCGATGACGATCCCCGTGACGAAATGGAATTTTCAGATCACACGGGCGGCCGAAATCCCGGAAGCCATCGCGCGAGCTTTCTACATCGCCCGCACGGGACGCCCCGGCCCGGTACTGATCGATATCACGAAAAACGCTCAGATCGAAGAGGCCGAATTTTCGTACACCCCCTGTACCGGTTTCCGAAGCTATACTCCCAAGCCCACGCTCGATACCGCCAGGATCGAGGAGGCAATGGAGCTGATCAACAGCGCCAAGCAACCGCTGATCGTCTTCGGCCAAGGCGTCAAGATCTCCGGGGCCGAACAGGCATTGATCGCCTTTGCCGAAAAGGCCAACATACCGATGGCCTCGACCGTCCTCGGCCTGTCGGGTGTACCGACCGCCCACCCGCTCTTCATGGGCATGCTCGGGATGCACGGCAACTACGCTCCTAACGCGATGACGCAGGAGGCCGACGTGATCGTAGCCGTCGGAATGCGTTTCAGCGACCGCGTCACAGGCGATCTGAAGACTTACGCCCAAAAAGCGAAAATCGTACACATCGACATAGACAACTCGGAAATCGGGAAAAACGTAAAACCCGCGATCGGCATCCACGCCGACGCCCTCGACGCATTGACGGCGATGAACGAACGGGCCCGATTTGTGGAACGCTTCGCGTGGTTCGACCAGTTCCGCGAAAAATACGAATACGAATACGATAACGTCATCCGGAAGAACATCGCCCCGGGTTGCAACACGCTGACGATGGGTGAAGTGGTGCGCCGCGTGGCCGACTATTCGAAAGGCAACGCGGTGGTCGTAACCGATGTGGGCCAGCAGCAGATGGCGGCCGCCCGCTACTCGCTCTTCAACCACACCCGCAGCCTGATCACCTCGGGCGGTCTGGGCACGATGGGTTTCGGCTTGCCGGCGGCCATCGGGGCCAAGGTGGGTGCGCCCGAAAAACAGGTGGTACTCTTTGCCGGCGACGGCGGCCTGCAAATGACCGTTCAGGAGTTAGGCACCATCATGCAGTGGGGAGTGGGCGTAAAAATCGTCATCCTCAACAACGGTTACCTGGGCATGGTGCGCCAGTGGCAACAGCTCTTTTTCGAGCGCCGCTATTCACACACCGAGATGCTCAACCCCGACTTCGTAGGCGTAGCTGCGGCCTACGGTATTGAGGGCGCACGGGTCGAAACGCGCGAAGAACTGGCGGCGGCGATCGAACGGATGTTCTCTGACGACGCCCCGTTCCTGCTCGACGTGGCGGTCGAACGCGAAGGCAACGTCTTCCCGATGATACCCGCCGGGGCCTCGGTTTCCAACCTGTTGTTCAACGAATAAATCCCCGCAAATCATGGAAAACAGAGATTACGTCATATCGATATTCAGCGAAAACCGCGCCGGGGTGCTGAACCGCATCACCGCCGTGTTCCTCCGCCGCAAGATCAACATCGAAAGCCTGCGCGTGTCGGAAACCCCGATCGCCGGCATCAGTATGTTCACCATCGTAGCCAACACGTCGGAAGAGGCTGTGAACCAAGTGGTCAAACACATCGAAAAAATCGTCGACGTGCTGCGCGCCGAGTGCCACACGGCCGAAGAGCTGATCACCCAGGAGATCGCCCTCTACAAGGTCGACTCGACGATCCTCAAGAACGGCAACATGGCCCTGATCACCAAGTACAACGCCCGCATCGTCGAAGCCAACCGCGACTACACGGTGGTCGAGATGACCGGGTTCAAGAAAGAAACCGAGGCTTTCCGCGACGAGTTGCAGGAAAAAGAGTGGCTGATCCAGTTCACCCGCTCGGGCATTGCCCTCCAACACGACTCGATCGAACAGGCACTTAACGAATTACGAAACATCGAAAAATAATCACTTTAAAATCAATACAAAAAATGGCAAAAATGAATTTCGGCGGCGTTGAAGAGAACGTTGTCACCCGGGAAGAGTTCCCGTTGAGCAAGGCGCTCGATACGCTCAAGAACGAAACCATCGCCGTGATCGGTTACGGCGTGCAGGGCCCCGGCCAGTCGCTCAACCTGAAAGACAACGGCTTTAACGTGATCGTCGGCCAGCGCAAGGATTCGAAAACTTGGGACAAGGCCATCGCCGACGGTTGGGTGCCGGGCAAAACGCTCTTCGAAATCGAAGAGGCTTGCGAACGGGCGACCATCATTCAATACCTGCTCTCTGACGCAGCTCAGATCGCCGTGTGGCCCACGATCAAAAAATACCTCACCCCGGGCAAAACGCTCTATTTCTCGCACGGGTTTGCGGTGACCTACAAGGAACGCACCGGCATCGTACCCCCGGCCGACGTCGACGTCGTTCTCGTAGCCCCCAAGGGATCGGGTACCAGCCTGCGCCGCCTGTTCCTCGAAGGGCGCGGCCTGAACTCGAGCTACGCTATCTTCCAGGACGCCACCGGCAAAGCTTTCGACAAGGTCGTAGCCCTCGGTATCGGTGTGGGTTCGGGCTACCTGTTCGAAACCACGTTCAAAAAAGAGGTTTACTCTGACCTGACCGGCGAACGCGGTACGCTCATGGGCGCCATTCAGGGCATCTTCGCCGCCCAATACCAGGTGCTCCGCGAAAACGGCCACACCCCCTCGGAAGCTTTTAATGAAACCGTCGAAGAGCTCACTCAATCGTTGATGCCGCTCGTAGCCGAAAACGGTATGGACTGGATGTACGCCAACTGCTCGACCACCGCTCAGCGCGGCGCACTCGACTGGTGGAAACCCTTTCGTGATGCTACGTTACCGGTATTCCAAAAGTTATATGCCGAGGTAGCCTGCGGCAACGAAGCCCAGCGCTCCATCGACACCAACAGCAAGCCCGACTATCGCGCCGGCCTCGAAGCCGAACTCAAAGACCTCCGCGAAAGCGAAATGTGGCAAGCCGGAGCAACCGTCCGCAGCCTCCGCCCCGAACGCGCTAAGAAGTAAGGCCGCACGGACGGCATAGAACTGCGCCTTTTTATAAAAAGGCGCCCCAAAAATTTCTCTGAGAAACTTCGTTTCTCCTGACTTACTTTACTCAGACCTAAAAAAGGTTCATCAGAAAGCCCCCTCTCCTGTAACGCTTCGATAATTTCGAGCGTTGCAATGGAGAGGGGGCTTTCTGATGAACCTTTACTAAATCTAAGCAAGGGGGGGCAAGCGATACGCAGTATCGCAGAAAAGTTTTTGGTGCCGCTTTTTACAAAAAGCGGCAGTTCCAGGCGGCCCGCACCGACCTACTTCGTAGCGGCTTCGAGGGCTTGGGCGATGTCGGCGAGGATGTCTTCGATGTCTTCGATGCCTACGGAGAACCGGATTAGGTCGGGGGTTACGCCGGCGGCCACTAACTGTTCATCGGTTAATTGACGATGGGTATGGCTGGCGGGGTGGAGCACCGAGGTGCGTGCGTCGGCTACGTGAGTGACGATGGCGGCTAATTTGAGCGAGTCCATGAAACGGATGGAGAGGTCGCGTCCGCCTTTGAGGCCGAAGGTGAGCACACCACACGAGCCGTTGGGCAGGTACTTTTGGGCTAAACCGTAATATTTATCGCCGGGCAGGCCGCAGTAATGCACCCAGGCCACGCGCGAATCTTTTTGGAGAAATTCGGCAACGGCCTGCGCATTGTCGCAATGGCGCGGCATACGCAGGTGCAGGGTTTCGAGGCCAAGGTTGAGCAGGAAAGCGTTTTCCGGCGCCTGGATCGACCCCAAATCCCGCATCAGTTGCACCGTAGCCTTTACCAGATACGCCGCGCGGCCGAATGATTTCGTGTAGGTCAGCCCGTGGTAAGAGTCGTCGGGGGTGGTCAGACCGGGAAACTTCTCGGCCTGGGCGTCCCAGTCGAAGTTTCCGCTGTCGACCACTACGCCGCCGACGCTGGTGGCATGGCCGTCCATGTATTTGGTCGTGGAGTGGATGACGATGTCGGCCCCCCATTCAAACGGGCGGCAGTTGATGGGCGTGGCAAAGGTATTATCGACGATCAGCGGCACACCCTGGCTGTGGGCGATACGAGCCATCCGTTCGATGTCGAGCACCGACCCGGCAGGGTTGGCGATCGTTTCGCCAAAGAGTGCCTTTGTATTCGGACGAAATGCCTTTTTAATCTCTTCGTCGCTGGCTTCCTGATCGACAAACGTTACCTCGATCCCGAGCTTTTTGAGCGTCACCGAAAACAGGTTGAACGTGCCGCCATATATGGCCGAAGCGCTCACCACGTGGTCGCCGGCCGAGCAAATATTAAAGATCGAGTAGAACGCGGCCGCCTGTCCCGACGAGGTAAGCATAGCCCCCACCCCGCCTTCGAGCGCGGCGATTTTCGAAGCCACGGCATCGTTGGTCGGATTTTGCAGGCGGGTATAAAAATAACCGCTCTCTTCCAGGTCGAACAGTTTGGCCATTTGTTCGCTGGTTTCGTATTTGAAGGTGGTACTTTGGTAGATCGGCAGGATGCGGGGCTCACCTTTCTTGGGCTGCCACCCCGCCTGGACACAGAGCGTCCCGGGTTTTTGTTTCTTTTCCATGTTGTATGTGGTAATGTTTGATTTACGATTTTTGGAGGGCTTCCCAAAGCATATCCTTGAGTTGCTCGATGTGGAAACCCGTCACGGACGAAATGAAGACGGTGGGCAGGGGCGGCATTCCCCCGGCGGCCATCTCGTCCATAAGCTCGTCGTCGAGCATATCCGACTTGGTGACCGCCAGGATGCGTTCCTTGTCTAACAGTTCGGGATTGTAAAGCTCCAGTTCGCGGAGCAGGACGTTGTATTCGGCCACGATGTCTTTCGTGTCGGCTGGGATCATAAACAGCAGGATCGAGTTGCGCTCGATGTGGCGCAGGAAACGGGTGCCGATGCCTTTGCCCAGGTGCGCCCCCTCGATGATGCCCGGACTGTCGGCCATCACGAACGAGCGGTGGTCGCGGTAGGCGACGATGCCCAGGTTGGGTTCGAGCGTGGTGAAAGCATAATCGGCAATCTTGGGCTTGGCGGCCGAGACGACCGAGAGCAGCGTCGATTTACCCGCATTCGGGAAACCAACCAACCCGACGTCGGCCAGTACTTTCAGTTCGAGGATGTACCATCCCTCACGGCCCTCTTCGCCGGGTTGCGAATAGCGGGGCGCCTGGTTGGTCGCCGTGCGGAAATGCCAGTTGCCCAACCCCCCGCGGCCGCCGGCCAATACGGTAAATTCCTCGCCGTCGGCCGTCACCTCGCCGATGTATTCGCCCGTTTCGGCGTCTCGCACGACGGTGCCCAGGGGCACCTGGACGATGACGTCCTTGCCGTCCTTGCCATGACGCTTGGCGCCGTGGCCATGTTCGCCGTTCTCGGCGAAAAGGTGGCGTTGGTATTTGAGGTGGATCAACGTCCAATATTGCGAATTACCGTGCAGGATGATGCTCCCGCCGCGGCCGCCGTCGCCCCCGTCGGGTCCGCCGAACTCGACGAACTTCTCGCGCCGGAAGTGGCTCGAACCGCCGCCGCCGCCGCCCGACCGCAGGAATACTTTTACGTAATCGACAAAATTGGACCCTGACATTTTTTCAAAGGTTGAACCGCAAAGATAAGGCAAAAAACGAAGTAATCCATACGTATTTCTACCCAATCGGGGCCAGAGGATATTCCAAAGCACTTTTTATCGTCCTACATAAAAATCAAAAAACAAAGCCAGCGAAAAGAGATAAACCTTTTTCTTCTGTTTTGTTAAAATCGCGCGGCTATTTTCCCCACCTGCAATTTTTTGCTACTTTTGTCCGAGCAAGGTCAGTTCTCCCGGGTGCCGGGAGGCACTTTTTCGTACTTTTGCAGGAACGCAAAAACAAGAGGAGAAAGCAATGAATATCATAAAGCCCGAAAACTACAAAAATCTGTTGGGCAACGCCGAAAACACCGAGAAGGCGATCAAGCTGCTCAAGGATATGTTCCAGGCCAACCTGTCGGCCCAGTTGTCGTTGCTGCGCGTGACGGCGCCGATGGTGGTGATGTCGGGCACGGGGATCAACGACGACCTGAACGGCGTCGAGCGCGCCGTCGCCTTCCCGATCAAGGACATGGACGACCGCCGGGCCGAAGTGGTCCACTCGCTCGCCAAGTGGAAACGCCTCAAACTGGCCGAACTGGGTGAAGAGCCCGGCCGCGGCATCTACACCGACATGAACGCCCTGCGCCCGGACGAGGAGTTGGACAACATCCACTCGATCTACGTCGACCAGTGGGACTGGGAACGCGTCATCCACCGCAACGAACGCACCGTGGCCTTCCTCAAAAAGATGGTGCGTCGTATCTATGAAGCGATCAAGGTGACCGAGAACCGGCTCTACGTCGAGTTTCCGATCCTGCGTCCGATGCTGCCCGAGCACATCCACTTCATCTGGGCCGAGGAACTTTTACAGTTATATCCGGATAAGACACCTAAAGAACGCGAGAATGCGATTGCCGAGAAATACGGCGCGGTGTTCGTGATGGGCATCGGCGGTACGCTTTCCTGCGGCGAACCCCACGACGGCCGCGCGCCCGACTACGACGACTGGAGCTCGCCCAACGACGAGAACCACCGCGGCCTCAACGGCGATCTGCTGTTGTGGAATCCGGTGCTGAACAGCTCTCTGGAGATCTCTTCGATGGGCATCCGCGTCGACGAAAAAGCGATGGAAGAGCAACTCGCCCTGCGCGGCGAAGAGGCCCGCAAAGAACTTTTTTTCCACAAGAAATTATTGGCAGGCGAATTGCCTTACACCATCGGCGGGGGCATCGGCCAAAGCCGCCTGTGTATGTTCCTTTTGAGAAAAGCACATATCGGAGAAGTTCAAAGTAGTATATGGCCTGACGCTATGCGAACAGAGTGCAAGGAAGCAGGGATTGTTTTGGCCTAAGCCCCGGAAAAATTTCATATCCGAAAAATTATGGACAAGCAACCGATCGAAAAAAACGAACAGTTGACCGAAAAAGAGGCGCTGCAAAAAAGCTACCCCACCTGGAAAGACCTGTTGTCGATCATCGCAGTTTTCTTCCTGTTGTCGATCGCGGTCGGCCTGGTGGCCGGATTCGCCGGGGAGACCGGGCTCGAAGGCTTTGCCTTGTTTCTGGGTTACTGCATCCCGATGGGGGGCACGATCATCTACGCCCTCTTCCTGCAAAAACTCCGCGCGGGCGACCTGCGGGGCCTGGTCAAACTTTCGATCCACGGCCTTAACCCGCGCCTGATCCTGTGGGGCGTGGTGCTGATGTTGGCCATCAGCATTGTGATCGAACCGCTGCTCGAGCTCTTCCCCGACCAGTGGCTCCAGGGCCTCAACGCCGTGGTCGGCAAGGGCGACGGCTGGTCGATCCTCACCACGATCGTGGCCGCTTCGATCCTCGAAGAAACCCTCTTCCGCGGCATCATCCAGGAAGGCCTTTTTCGAAAATATGGCGCTTGGAGATCTATCGTCATTGCAGCAGTGATCTTCGGCGTGATCCACGTCATCCCGCAACAGGTGGTGGCCGCCACGCTGATGGGGCTCGTGCTGGGTTACATCTACTACAAAACCCGTTCGCTGTTGTCGGTGGTGATCCTCCACGGGGTCAACAACTCGCTGGCCCAACTGGGCCTGATGCTCTCGGGCGGCGAACCCTCGACCCTGCGCCAAGAGATCTCCACCCCGTGGATGTATTGGACGCTCTATGCCGTGGCTGCGCTCCTGCTCATCTTTTCGCTGGTGAAAGTGGTGCTGCTCATCCGCTCCGGAAAGTTCGAAAAGATCCCCCGTCTGGGACGAAAGGCAGCCAAAACCACCCCCGAAGCCGCCGAAAGTTAATCCACGGCATACTAAATTCCCGTCCCACACGTTGAAACAAGAGGTATGCGCCCGCGGGCGCATACCGCCATTTTCAGGCAACGGTTTGCGCAAATAACCGGTTTCTTTTGTTATCTTTGCGCCAACAAAGTAAAACCCCGGGCGCCGGGAGGTGCGTCCCCGCACAGGGAATTATTTCAAAGTTAGAAAAACTCCGGGTGCCGGGAGGCACAAAGGCCAACTGAATTTGAAGCCAACAGTCAAACATATCTTCGTCGTTCTGGCGGCCGGGCTGCTGCTCGCCTCGTGCGGGCATTTCTCGCTGTCGTCGTTTTTCCGGGGCGACCCGTTGGCCCGCGTGGGCAAAGCCGAGTTATACCTCGACGACATCCGCACGATCTTCACCCCCGGCCTCACCCCCGAAGACAGCGTGGAACTGCTCCACTCCTACGTCGACGCCTGGATCAAGCAACAACTCAAGCTCCAACTGGCCGAGGAACAACTGTCGGCCAAACAACGCGACATCGACTCGCTGGTGACCGACTACCGCAATGCACTGATGATCTTCAAGTTCGAACAACAATACCTCGACCGGCACACCGACACGCTGCTCACCGATGCCCAGTTGCGCGAATACTACGACGAGAACCGCGATGAATTTGCCACCGCAGGGCCGATGATGAAAGCGGTCGTGGTACAGGTGCCCGACGGTTTCCGCCAGGAAAACCAGATGCGCGAAATGGCCCGCTCGGGTAACGCCGAGAAGTTGCAGGACCTGTTCGACATTTGCGTCAAGAACAACATCCCCTACACCGAGTTCACGGAGTGGACCGACATGAGCTACATCTACGCCTCGGTCCCGCGCGGCCAACAGGGCAGCGACAACGGATTGGCCGCCGACCGCAGCTTTTACGAACTCATGCGCGGCGACACCCGCTATTTCATCATCATCACCGATCGGCTGGCAGCAGGCACTCCGATGCCTTTCTCGATGACGCGCGAGGTGATCCGCACCACCCTGCTCAACCGGCGCAAGCAAGATGCGCTGCGGCGGCTGGAAGACAGCGTTTACAACGCGGCCCAGGCCCAAAAAGAGATCGTAACTTATTTTAAAGACCCCGATACCCAATGAAGAAAAACCCGGTTTTATACCTGCTGATCGGCCTCCTCACGGTAGGAGCGGCCCGTCCCGTGCAGGCCCAGCAAAAGGTGGTGGCCGAACAGATCGTGGCCGTTGTCGGCGGATCGATGATCCTCCTTTCGGAAGTGGAACAGGCCGCCAAGCAGTTGGCAGAAGACCGCAAGCAACAGGGATATACCTCGGACAAGGATCCCCAGTGCGAAGCCCTCGAATACCTGATGATGCAGAAGTTGCTGGCCAATCAGGCGCAGTTAGACTCGCTCAAATACAACGAGGGCCGTCTGATCGGGGCGGTCGAAGACCGGGTGATCCAGCTTACCGAAGAGATGGGGTCGGTCCGGGCGCTCGAAGCGTTCTACAAGAAACCGATCTTTCAGATCAAGGACGACCTGAAGAACCAGTACATGGACATGCAGCTCGCCCAGATGATGGAAAGCACGATCCGCGAAAGGGTAACGATCATTCCGTCGGAAGTCGAAAAATTCTACCGCAACGCGTCGAGGGACAGCCTGCCGATGGTACCCGAGCAATACATCTATGCCCAGATCGTGATGTTCCCGCCCTCGATGGAGGCGGCCAAACTGCGCGCCCGCGAACAGTTGCTCGAAATTCGCCAGAACATCATCAACGGCAAAAGTTTCTCGTCGCAAGCGATCCTCTACTCGGTCGACGGTTCGGCCTCGCGCGGGGGCGAACTCGACGCACAACCGAAACAAGGCTTTGTGAAACCGTTTGCCGACGCGCTCGACAAACTCAAACCGGGCCAGGTGTCGGACGTGGTCGAAACCGAATTCGGGTTCCACATCATCCAACTGATCGACCGCAAGGGCGACGTGGTGCGTGCGCGCCACATCCTGATCCGCCCCACGTTCACCACCGATGAGTTGGCCGTGAGCGAGAACAAACTCGACAGCATCGCCCGCGAGATCCGCGACGGGAAAATCTCTTTCGCCGACGCCGCACTCAAGTTCTCGCAGGACGACTACTCGAAATACAACGGCGGGGTGGTCACCAACCACGAAATGATCGAGTACTACGGCGAAAGCGCCAAACGAACCAGCACCCGCTTCACCCGCCAGGAACTCGGCCCCGACTACCTGATGATCCGCGACCTGAAGCCGGGCGACGTTTCCGAATCGATCTCGACCCAGGACATGAAAGGTAACGAGGTGACCAAGATCGTCCAGTTACAAGAGGTCATCCCCACCCACCGGGCCAACATAAAGGAAGACTACCTGGCGATCGAAGAGCTCGCCCTGGCCCAGAAACAGAGCAAGGTCTACAACGAGTGGCTGAAAAAGAAGATGGCGGCGATGTATATCAAAATCGACCCGCGCTTCACCTCGTGCGAATTCGACAACCCGGGTTGGATCAAATAATTAAAGGTACATCGGCTTGGGACGTTTCAAAAGCATAATCTTCGCCTTCATGCTGGGGATGGCGGCGTTGACGGCCTTCGGGCAGCAACAGACCCCGTCGCGTGCCCGGGTCGACCTGAAGGCCGACGTGGGCCATTTGCTACGCCGCGGCGACACCACGATCCAGGTGTTGGTGGGTAACGTCGTTTTCCACCACAACGGGGCGATCATCGTCTGCGACAGCGCGATGCGCTACAGCGAATCCTACGTCGAATGTTTCCGAAATGTAATCGTCCAGAAGGACTCGACCCTTATCTACGGCGACCGGGCCGACTACAACGGGGCGACCAACCTGGCCAACATTTACTCGCTGCTGGTCAAGACGGTCGACAAGGACATGACGATGTACTCGCACGACAAACTCCAGTTCAACACAGTCACTAACGTCGGCTCCTACGAACAAGGGGGAACCATCTCGCAAAAGGACAACCTGATGGAGGCGTCAAGGGCCAGCTATTATGCCAACACGCGTGACATCTATTTCGTCGACCGGGTGAAGATGCGCAACAACGATTACACGATCAGCACCGACTCGATGAGCTATAACTTCGACTCGGAAGTGACGACGTTCTACACGAAAGCGCAGATATGGACCAGTGACAGCTCCTACCTCGAAACCCTTCGGGGACGCTACGACCGACCGACCGAAACCTACTACTGCAACGGCGAGGCGTATGTGCTCACCAAAGAGCAACAGATGTGGGCCGACAGCATCACTTACAATAAGGGGCAGGAACTGGTCTACCTGCGCGAAAACCTGCAGTTGCTCGACGAAACGCAGCGAATGCTTTCGTTCGGCGACTTCGGTATTTATTATGGCAACGAGAAGAACGCACTGCTTACCCGGCGGCCATCGCTGATTGGCTTCGAGGAAGACCCCACACGCGACTCGGTCTTTATGCGGGCCGACACGCTCTGGGTCTTTACAGTGCCCATTCCCGACTCGTTGCGGAAAGGATACGTCGATTCGCTGGCGATCGCCGAACCGGACGAAGCGTTGGACGAGGCGACGCCTGAAGATGCCGAAACCACCGGGGACGACGTTTCGGCGACGCCCCCCGCTGCACAGCAAGCCCCCCTCTCGCCCCGCGAACAACGCGACGAGCGGCGCCGGGAACGCCAGGCACAAAAACAGGAACGCAAAAGGAAAAAGGCGCCGGCCACCGAAACCCAACCGGCTGCGGTGCCACTGCTTGACGGTGACCCCATCCTGCCTCCCTCGCAGGAGGAACATTCACCGGTAGAGGCGCCGCCGCCCGATTCCCTGCCTGAAGCGCTGGCCGGCTGGCCGGAAGCAGCGGATTCGCTGGTGCAATCCACCCCCGGAGAACTGGCCGAAACACTGGCCGAGAAAGCCCGGGAAGCCGCAACGACCACTCCGCCGAGTGTGCAGGAAGCCGTGGCCGAAGCACAGGCCGAGATTTCTCCGGAAACCGCCGCCCTGCTCCCGAAAACTACCGTCGTCCCGAAACAGGAGGAGGCCGACACGGTACAACGCATCATCCGCGGATACCACGACGTCAAGATCTTCCGCAGCGATTTCCAGGCGGTGTGCGACTCGGTGGCGGGTTTCTCGATCGACTCGAGCCTGCATATGTATATCGCCCCGATCCTGTGGAGCGACAGCAGCCAGATCACGTCCGAGATCACCCACATCTATACGCGCAACAACCAACTGGACAAGGCCGATTTCGAAGGCAACCCGATCATGGCCCAGCAGGTCAACGACTCGCTCTTCAACCAGGTCAACGGCAAACTGATGTTCGCCTACTTCCGCAAGAACGAGATCGATCGCCTCGACGTGATCGGCAATGCCCGCACATTCTACTACATCGAAGACGACCAGACGCAGGACATCACCGCTTTCCTGGTGGCCGAGAGCGCCGACATCACGTTCAGCTTCGACAGCAGCAAGATGGAGAAGATCACCTGGCGCACCAATCCCGAGTGGTCGATCTATCCGATGGACAAGATCCCCGAAGCGCAGGAACAACGGCTGAAAGATTTCAAGTGGCAACCCGAGCGACGGCCTGGAAAGAACGAGGTGTTTGACCGGACGATCCGTCCTTCGCGGCGCGAGGAGTTCGACGATTTTTCGCTTCCCGAGTTCGATATCACCTCGGGGATCGAATTCTACAAACAGAACATCACCCGTTCGAACCTCTGGCGCGAACGCTACGGGAAACCATGGATCCGTGTCGAAGAGTTCCGGCAAGTGCCCTGACAGGCCCGGTTTTTGCGAATCCGGGGAAATAGACTAACTTTGTAAATTGACTGAATCAAATCGAATGAACAACGAACTGATAGACACCATCGCCACCGCCATCGACGATAAAAAGGGACAGGATATCGTGTGCCTCGACCTGACCGAATTCGACGGTGCAATCTGCGATGCATTCATTATTTGCAACGCCGACTCGACAACCCAGGTCGGCGCTATCGCCGATGGGATCGAGGACGACGTACTAAAAGAGCTCAAAAAGAAAGCATTGCGCGTGGAGGGAAAGGAAAACGGACTGTGGGTAATCATGGACTACGGCGAGGTGATGGTACACATTTTCCAGACCCCGATGCGCAAGTTCTACGCGCTGGAAGACCTTTGGGCCGATGCCCACCTGACCCGCTTCGAATTCGAGTAACCGGCCCGGCGAAGAGGAAACGACATTTTAAAGAAAGGGAAAAACAAAAAATGGCAGACAACATAAAAAACCCACAGAAACCCGGCGGGCTGCGCCCGCCGCGGATGAACGTGATGTGGATCTACATCCTGCTGGGGGCGGCGATCATCGGGTGGAACCTGTTCAGCAGCAGCCCCTCGCCCAAAGAGGTGTCGTGGGACACGATGAAAGCGCAATTCCTCGCCCCGGGCGACGTGCAGAAGATCGAGGTGATCAACCGCGAACGGGCCGAGGTCTACCTCAAACCCAATCGCGTGGAACAGGTGCGCGCCAAGAAAGATTACAAGGATATTCCGGCCGAAGGGCCGCAACTCTATTTCAACATCGGTTCGCTCGAATATTTCGAATCGGCATTTGAAGAGTTTCAGGCCAGTGTGCCCGAAGCCGAACGGGTACCGCTGTCGTTCAAGACGCGCAAGAGCATCTGGGCCGACATCCTGCTGACCACGATCCTGCCGATCGGGCTGTTGCTCGGGCTGTGGTTCTTCATCATGCGCGGCATGTCGCGCGGCGGCGGGGGCGGAGGTTCCGGCGGCGTGTTCAACGTGGGCAAGGCCAAGGCCCAGATCTTCGACAAGGATACCCAGGTCAACGTAACGTTCAAGGACGTGGCCGGACTGGAAGAGGCAAAAGTAGAGATCATGGAAATCGTCGATTTCCTGAAAAATCCGAAAAAATATACCGAATTAGGGGGAAAGATCCCGAAAGGAGCGCTGCTGGTCGGCCCTCCGGGTACCGGGAAAACGCTGCTGGCGAAAGCCGTAGCGGGCGAAGCCCACGTACCGTTCTTCTCGATCAGCGGGTCGGACTTCGTTGAAATGTTCGTCGGCGTCGGGGCCTCGCGCGTGCGTGACCTGTTCCGCCAGGCAAAAGAGAAAGCGCCCTGCATCGTCTTCATCGACGAGATCGACGCCATCGGCCGCGCCCGCAGCCGCAACGCCGGTTTCACCTCGAACGACGAACGTGAGAACACGCTCAACCAGCTGCTCACCGAGATGGACGGTTTTGGCACCAATGCCGGCGTAATTATGCTGGCCGCAACGAACCGGGCCGACATCCTCGACAAGGCGCTGATGCGCGCCGGCCGTTTCGACCGCCAGATCCAGGTCGAACTGCCCGACCAGAACGAACGCCTGGCGATCTTCAAAGTACACCTGAAGAACCTGAAACTCGACCCGGACCTCAATACCGATTTCCTGGCCAAGCAAACCCCGGGTTTCTCGGGTGCCGACATCGCCAACGTGTGCAACGAAGCGGCGCTGATCGCCGCCCGCGGCAACAAGCACCACGTCGAACGTCAGGACTTTCTCGACGCGATCGACCGCATCATCGGCGGTCTGGAGCGCCGGAGCACGATCATCACCAAGGACGAAAAACGTTCGATCGCCTACCACGAAGCCGGCCACGCCACCGTGGGCTGGCTGCTCAAACACGCCCACCCGCTGATCAAGGTATCGATCATCCCGCGCGGCAAATCGCTCGGTGCGGCGTGGTACCTGCCCGACGAACGCAAGATCACCACGCGCGAGCAACTGCTCGACGAACTGGCTTCGTACATGGGCGGCCGTGCGGCCGAAGAGCTGGAGATCGGCACGATCTCGACCGGTGCACTGAGCGACCTGGAGAGCGCCACGAAATACGCTTACGCCATGGTTTCATACTACGGGATGAGCGACAAAGTCGGCAACCTGTCGTTCTACGACTCGTCGGGCCAGAGCGATTATTTCGCCTCGAAACCCTACAGCGAGCAGACCGCCCAGCTGATCGACGAAGAGGCCAAACGCATCGTCACCGAGAGCTACGACCGCGCCAAGCAGGTGCTTTCGGACAACAAGGCCGCTTTCTCCGAACTGGCCGAGTTGCTGCTCGAGCGCGAAGTGATCTTTACGGAAGACGTCGAACGCATCCTGGGCAAACGCCCCGGCGCCCCTGAGAAGGAGGAAGAAACGCCGGCCGAAACTGCGGTAGCAACGGACGCAGCCACAGTCGGGAAAGTCGACCCGGCCACCGAAACGCCGGCCGAGGAGACGATTCCGACCGCGCCTCCGGCTCCCAAAACCCCGTCTGAGCAAGCAGAATAACAAAATCGCCCCACCGATGAACCTGAAAAATCTGCTGACCCGGACCCTGAGCGGGATCGTCTTTGTGGCGGTCGTGCTGGGTGCGATGTGGTGGGGCCCGATGGCGTTCCTCGCCTTGGTGTGCTTCATTGCCGTGGGATCGATGTGGGAGTTTTTCCGGCTCGCGCCGGGCAACACAGCCCTGAGGATCTACCCGACGGCCGTCGGGGTGATGCTGATCGGGCTAGCTTTCACGACGACGGGCATGGGTGTGCCGATGAACCGCTGGGCTATGCTTCCGGCCGCCGTCGCCTTGATCCCCGCCCTCGAACTCTTCCGTAATAAGGAGCAGCCGCTTACGAACGTCGCTCAAAGTCTGCTCGCGATCTTTTACATCGCCCTGCCGTTGGCCCTGTGGGCCTGCATGGGGGTTTCGTGGCAGGAGAAAGAGGGAATGGAGTGGAACTGGCAGCCGCCGATGGCGTTCGTTATTCTGATCTGGACGAACGACGTCTTTGCCTACCTGACCGGCATCACCCTGGGCAAACATCGCTTGTTCGAGCGCATTTCGCCCAAAAAATCGTGGGAAGGGTTCTTCGGCGGGCTGATCCTGACGGCCGTGGCCGGTTGGTTCCTCGCTCCGGCACTGGGCCTCGCTCCTGTGGCCGGAATTGGCGCCGGAGTTATCATCTCGCTCGCCGGCGTGGCGGGCGACCTGGTCGAATCGATGTTCAAACGCGCCGCCGGCGTCAAGGACTCGGGAGCGATCCTCCCTGGACACGGCGGACTGCTCGACCGTTTCGACGCCCTGTTTATTGCATCCCCATTTTTATACTTGTATCTCAATTTGTTAACATAGAGACGGAATGAGAATCCATCGCGAAGGAACACGCATCATTCAGATTTTCGGCGGATTATTATCCTTAGTCGCCCTCGTTTCGTGGTTGTTTCTGCCGTCGTGGGTGGGAGCCCCTCTAACGTTTTGTTTCGTGCTGATATTGGCCTTTGTGATCCGGTTCTTCCGAGTACCGACACGGCCGCTACTGAGCGACGACGAAGCGGTCTTCGCCCCCTGCGACGGCACGGTGGTAGCCATCGAGGAGGTTTACGAGGGCGAATACTTCAAGGAACGCCGCATCCAGGTATCGATCTTCATGTCGATCTGGAACGTGCATATCAACTATTTCCCCGTAAGCGGGCAGGTAGAATACTTTAAGCACCACTACGGAAAATTCCTCGTGGCGTGGCACCCCAAATCGTCGGAAGAGAACGAGCGCACGACCACCGTCGTGGGCCGGGGCGAGCGGGCTGTCCTGTTCCGCCAGATCGCAGGTTACGTTGCGCGACGCATCGTTTCCTACGCCAAAGAGGGTAACCAGGCGACGCAAAACACTGAGTGCGGCTTTATCAAGTTCGGCTCACGGGTCGATCTTTTTCTGCCGATCGACGCTAAAATCTGCATTGGCCTCAACGACAAGGTGGCCGGCACGCAAACCGTCATCGCCCGCTTCGCTCCGAAGAAAGATTAACTCCCGCCCGCTCCCGAGACGCTTCCGATTCGGGAAAAATCCCTATATTTACAGGTACGAAAAAAACGCCGGAAAATGAATAAACTCTACTCGTCGATTGTCGCTCTGGTTGCCGTCGCGGTACTTGTTTTCCTGGCGTGGTATTTTAGCGACATCGTGGCCTACATCCTGATCGCGGCCGTGCTTTCGCTGATCGGCAAACCGCTGGTCAACCTCTGCGGCAAGATCCGGATCGGGCGGTTCCAGCTGCCGAGATGGATGGCGGCACTGATGACCCTGGTGGCCATATTCGCCGTCGTGGTCGGCGGCCTGCGCATCTTCGTGCCGATCGTCTTCAACAAACTGGCCGAGTTCTCGTCGTTCGACGTGGCCGGGGTGATGGAGAACTTCCAGGAACCGATCGCCGGCATCGAACGTTTTATCCGCGAACACTTTTCAGTAGACGAGAATTTTTCGCTCACCGGCCTGATCGCCCAACAGATCGGCCCACTTTTCTCGGTCGACCGCATCGGTTCGATCATCACGTCGTTGCCGATTATTGTCAAGGATTTTGCGGTAGGCGTTTTCGCCGTGTCGTTCCTCACGTTCTTCTTCCTGAAAGAGGACACGCTGTTTTATGACGGCGTGGCCGCCCTTTTCCCCGAACGCTACGAGGAGAACGCGCGGCACGCCCTTTCGGAAATCAACACGCTGCTGATCCGCTACTTTATCGGGATCTGCATCGAAATGTTCATCAAACTCGTGGTAATCACCACCGGGCTGGTGTTGATCGGGCTACAGTTGCAGAACGCGCTGCTGATCGCGCTGATCGCGGCCGTACTCAACGTGATCCCCTATATCGGCCCATGGCTCGGGGCGATCATCGGCATTTTCATCGGCACGCTCACCCCGGTCGACGGGATGACCCTGTTCGAAATGGTGATGGCGATGGGGATTCTCTTTGCCGGGTTCCAAATCACGGACGACATTGTGCTCCAGCCTTATATCTATTCGAGCAGCGTCAAGGCCCACCCGGTCGAGATCTTCCTGGTGATCCTGCTCGCAGGCAGCATGGCCGGCATCACGGGGATGCTGTTCGCCATTCCGGGCTACACGGTACTGCGCGTCTTCGCCAAGGAGTTTTTCAATCGGTTTAGGCTCGTCCAGCGGCTGACCGATAAAATATAACCCAACGAAAAACGCAGAGATCACTCTCTGCGTTTTTCGTTTCGGTTTATTTTCCAATTAGTTGGCCTTCGCCAACTCTTCCTTGACCTTTTGAATGAATGCTTCGGCCTCGCCGGCACCGACGATACGACCGATCTCCTTGCCCTTGGCGTCGAGGATCAGAAACGTGGGATAAGCACGCAGCCCATACTTGCGGGCCAGTTGGAGCCCTTCACCCTTTTCGGCGTCGAACTTAGCGTTAACGAACGTCGCGTTGAAATAATCACCGGCCACGGGTTTGACGAACTCCTGCTCGGACATCATCTTACACGGGCCGCACCATGTGGCGTAAAGGTCCAGGAAAATGGGTTTCCCTTCACTCGCCGCGCGAGCCAGAATATCTTTCATCGGAGCTTCCATAAAAATTACGCCCCCGCTCTGGGCGGCGGCTTCGGCTGCAATTTCCGTTTCGGCATTAGCCTTAGCGCTGCGGTTCTCCGAGCAAGCCGCCAGCGAGAGTGAAAGCAGGAAGACAGTATAAATCAATCTTTTCGTCATATTTCAATATGTTTGTTATAATCGGGATACCCTTGAAGTTCAAAGGTAGTAACAATTTACATACCGCACTACCCTTTTTGCAATTTCTCTTTCGTTGAAAGCAGGCCGCAAGCGGCGTCGATGTCTTCGCCGCGCGAGGCGCGGATCGTGGCGATGATACCTTTGGCCGAGAGGGCGTCGCGAAAACGCACCATCGTCGGCTCGCCCGCCCCGCGGTACGGAGCGTCGGGTGTGGCATGGAAACGGATCAGGTTAACCCGGCATTTCAGTCCCGAGAGCAGGCGCACGAGCTCTTTCACGTGGCGCGGCGAATCGTTCACGCCCTCGAAAACGATATACTCGAAACTCACCCTCCGCTGGTGCGTAAAGTCATACTTTTTGATCGTTTCGATCACTTTTTGTAGCGGAAAAGCATTTTGTGCCGGCATCATCGCCAGGCGTTCGTCCGCAAAGGGATCGTGCAGGCTGACGGCCAGGTGGACTTTGCTTTCTTTCAAAAAACGATCTAAGGCAGGCAGCACACCGATCGTCGACAGGGTGATGCGCGTCGGACTCCACCCGTAGCCCCAATCGGCGGTAAGGATTTCAAGGCTTTTCAGTACTTGGTCGGGGTTGTCGAGCGGTTCGCCCATACCCATATAAACGACGTTGGTCAGCGTGTCGCGCTCAGGCAAAGAGCGAATTTGATTCAATATCTCGCCTGCACTTAAATGGTGCTGAAAACCCTGTTGGGCGGTGGCGCAGAAGCGGCAGCCCATCCGGCAACCCGCCTGCGACGACACGCAGAGCGTCGCCCGGTCGCCGTCGGGAAGGTAGGCCGATTCGATAAACTGCCCTTGCTGGGTCGGAAAGAGGTATTTTTTGGTGCCGTCGACCGAGGTTTGGACGTTTACGGGCAGGATTTCCCCCACCTCGTATTTTTCGGACAATAATTCGCGGTTGCTGGCCGAAAGGTTGGTCATCGCCTCGATCGAGGCGACCTGTTTCTTGTAGAGCCAATCGGCGATCTGCCTGGCGGCAAAGGCCGGCAAACCCTGCGCGAGGGTGAGTTCGCGGAGTTCGTCGAGGTTCTTTCCGTATAGCCAGGTTTTCATACCGGTGCCCGGTGCGCGTCCCCGCACTGGGAGTTTTTTAGTTTGTTTGGACAAAGATAGGAAAACTGTACAGAAAAGGCAACCCGGCTGCCGCGAGAGCGCCGGGTTGCTTCGAAACGTCCGTCCGGACGTTTACTTTTTATTGATCACGGTGTCGAGTGCGGGCCAAATCCCGGCTGCCAGTGCGCCGCCGATAAGCGGAGCCACGATGAACAGCCAAAGTTGCTGCAACGCCACGCCGCCCTGGAACAAGGCCGGGCCGATGCTGCGGGCCGGATTGACCGAAGTCCCGGTGATCGGAATGCAGACGATGTGGACCAGCACCAGCGCAAGCCCGATGGCCAGCCCGGCAAAGCCGGCGGGAGCCTTGTCACTCGTCGAGCCCATCACCACCAGCACGAAGATGAAGGTGAAGACCACTTCGGCGATCAATGCCGGCACGAGGTTACCGTCGGCATACTGGTTGGCGCCCGTCCCGGTAAGCCCCATCGGCGAAGCAATGGCCCACAGGATGGCCGACCCCAGGATGGCGCCGATCACCTGGAAGAGCATATACATCCCGGCATCTTTGCCGCTGATCTTGCCCCGGAGCAACATCCCGAAGGTGATGGCCGGATTGATGTGGCAGCCCGAGATGCCGCCGATGGTATAGACCATGGCCACCACCGAAAGCCCAAAGGCGAAAGCGATCCCGAGGGTATCGACACCGCCCATCACGGCGCTGCCGCACCCCATCAACACGAGTACCATCGTGCCGACCAATTCTGCAAAGTATTTTTTCATAGGTTAAAAATTAGGTGAGAAACAATTTGGATGCAATGTAGCAAAAAACACACCTAAACACAATACGGCCGGGGAACATTCCCCGGCCGTAACTGAATTTTCCGTTTTTCCGTGAGCGTTAGACAAAGATTCTGCAATTTGCATAAGCAGAAAGAAGCGCTGTTTCATCACTCCACTTCGCTGTGCAGAAAGATCTGCCGAAGGTGTTGTGCCTACGCGCAGCCTACGGAAGCGCCTCAACCTCCAAAGAGGCCATGATTAACGGGCCTATACCTTTAGCATCGTTGTCGCGGACGGTCGTGTTGATGTAGTAGTTGAACGTCCCGTCGCGGTAGGGGTTACCGCCCAGCCCGGCGCCGGCGCAACATTTGGTGAGCGACACGACACCCTGCTCGTCGACCGTCACGAAATGGTCGATCAGACCGTTATAGCCTTTCATCGCCGGTTCGAGGTACGACTGCGCGAGATAACCCTTGCGCACCCCCTTCAGCATACCGTAGGTAAACATCGACGTACCGGTCGTTTCGATGTAGTTGCCGTATTCGCCAGGCAGGTCCATCACCTGCCACCAGCCGCCCGTTTCGGGATCCTGTTCGCGCACCAGCACGTCGGTGATCTTGTTGAACAAACGGATCAGGCTGTCGCGCTTGGGCTGGTCTGCCGGAATGTAGTCCAACACGTCGACAATGGCCATGTAATACCACCCCAGGCCGCGTCCCCACACGTGTTCAGACTGGCCGGTCACCGGATCGGCCCAATCCATCTTCTTACCTTCGGGCGAGTCGTCGAAGGCGTGGCGGTAAAGGCCGTTCTTCGGGTCGTAAGTGCGTTCGGCAATCACAAAAAACTGGGTAAACACGTCGTCGAATTCCGACGGGTCGCCCCAACGCTGGATGTACTCGGCATAAAGCGGATCGCCCATATAGATGCCGTCGAGCCACATCTGCATCGGGTAAACCTGCTTGTGCCAAAACCCGCCCTGGGTCGTGCGGGGCTGCGAGCGCAATTGCGAGCGCAGGGTGTCGAGCACCGTCTTGTAGCGCGGATCCTGCGTCTTGTCGTAGAGCGCGAAGAGGAACTTGCCCGGCTTCACGTGATCGAGGTTGTAGTTGGTCAGGCGGTAGCCGTAGATGTTGCCGTCGGCGTCGATCAGCGTGTCGGCATAGGCTTTCGCATAGTTGAAATAGATTTCGTTGTTCGTCCGTGCGTAGAGGTCCATAAAGGCTTCGCATACCAAGCCGTTGGTGTAGTTCCACTTCTTCGATTCCACAAAATCGAGGCGCGAGGGATCGGGGTTGCGGATCATCTCCGAACGGGCGATGCGTTCCGACCACGGCAGTTTGTCGTCGACCAGCAGCTTTTGCTTGCACGAGGTCAGGGCCAACGCCGTAGAGGCGACCAGCACCAAACTTAAAATCAGTTTTTTCATCGTTTTATTTTTAGTGGGTTAGGGATCTGTGAAACGGTTATTTCGGCAACTTCACATTGTTCGTCAGCGGGCCGTCGACCACAAACGGATCTTGTGTTCCCGGAGCAACCTTCAGGCCGGTAGCGTCTACATTCTTCGAATTGAAGACTTTCAAGATCGGGCCTTGTTTCGGCAAAATAGTGACGTTCTTGAAGGTGATACCGTCCGAATCGTTCATCACGATCCCGGCGTTGCTCTGGATCACGGCGTTTTCTACGCTCACGTTCTTGACGTTCATTTCGGGCAGGCCGTTGAAGAGGATAGCCGTGGCAGCTCCGCGGCAAGTGATGTTCTTCATAAAAATGTTGCGGAACTGCGGGGTGCCTTCGTTCACTTCGGGCACGGTGGCGCTGCGGTTGCCGTAATAAAGGTCAAAGAGGATGGCCTGGGTCGGAATGTCGGTCATGTCGATGTTTTCGATCCAGATGTTTTCGACCAGGCCGCCGCGCCCGCGGGTGGTTTTGAAGCGCAGGCCGACGTCGGTGCCCATGAAGGTGCAGTTGCGCACCCACACGTTGTTCACCCCGCCCGACATTTCGCTGCCGATCACGAAGCCGCCGTGGCCGTGGTAGACGATGCAGTTGTCGATGATCATGTTTTTGGTCGGCATGCCGCGGTCGCGTCCTTCCTGGTCTTTGCCCGATTTGACGCAGATCGCGTCGTCGCCCACGTCGAAGCTGCTGTTGACCACCAATACATTCGAGCACGATTCGGCGTCGAGGCCGTCACCGTTCTGCGAGTACCACGGGTTGCGAATTTTCACATTATCAAGCGTGAGATTTTCACACATCAGCGGGTGTACATTCCACGCCGGCGAATTCTGGAAAGTTACGCCCTGCAACAGGATGTTCTTGCACTCGATCAGGCTCACCATCACGGGACGGTAGTAGGCCCGGTTGGCTTTCTGCTGTTCGGGGGTGAGCTGGCTCAGCTCGGTGGGGCGTCCGCCGCCGTCGACACGGGCGTAGGTGTCACGCGCGCCTTCGGTCGGGAACCACATATTGCCCTGGGTGTTGACCGAACCGCCGCTACGCAGGAGTTGGTTCCACTGGTTGTCGGTCATCTTTTCCTTTTTCACCGGGCGCCAGGCGTCGCCGTTGCCGTCGATGGTGCCGTCGCCGGTGATGGCGATGTTTTTCACCCCTTTAGCCGTGATGGGCGAGGTGGCTTTGATCGCTTTCCATCCTTCGAAATTGGTTTCGATCAGGGGGTATTCTTCGAGGTTGTCGCTGAAGAGGATCAGGGCGCCGGCATCGAGGTGGAGGTTGATGTTGTCCTTGAGGATGATCGGGCCGGTGATCCAGATGCCGCGGGGAACGATGAGTTTGCCGCCGCCTTTGGCGCTGAGGGCATCGATGGCTTTGGCAAATGCGGCGGTGTTCGAGGTGAGGCCGTCGCCTACGCCGCCGTGGGCAGTGATCGCCACGGTGTTATTGGGGAACGTGGGTTGCACCACTTTGTTCATTTTGAAGGGGATGCCTTCGTAGTACCTGTCATAGGCTTTGTCTTGGGCGCGGAGGGTGATGGCCAACATCACCACTGCCACAAAAAGAAGTGTTTTTTTCATATCCTTAAAAGTTTCAATTCGTTTCATCAAAGTCACCCCAGGAAAGCAAAGCTTTCCAGAAAAATTTTTACGTCGCTTTTTATAAAAAGCGACAGTTCCTTGGGCGTAGCCAAGCGCGGAGGCCACGCTTTCCTGAGATTTTTTGTCCATCCTGATTCAGAAGCCTGATCGTTCCAATGCATAAAATCTCGTGTGCGCGGGGCTGCAAGCCCTGCGCACAAAGAAGTTTTTCTCTCTATTTAAAAGAACTTTTTCTTCAGGTATTTCTCTCCAACTTTTTTTCTTGATAAAAAAAGTTGCAAAAAAAAAATCAAGCGCTTCAAGGAAATGGCTAAAAAACCTTCCGAAAAGCTACTTCGTCCACAACTCGCCCTGCGGGCTCAAACAGTGGACTCCGCTACGCTTTCTTCCGTATTTTTCTTTACGCCAATCGGCTATATGCGCGTGGCAGGCCTTCGGCCTGCGCCTATCGGCACTCCGTGAATGGCTTCGCCGCTTCAAGTAGTAATCGAGGCTTTCCTCTGACGGGAAAGCCTCGATTTTATTATTGGTTGACCGTTACGTTCACCTTGCGGTTCTTGAGCGCAGCCACCAGATCGGTCAGGTCATACTGCAGGGCAGCCCCCGGCACGATGTAACTGATCGGTTCCCACATCGTCGGATTGTCGAGGATCACTTTCCAGGTCGGCACCGTAGTCTTGAGCTTCATCGTTCCGACGCGCGTGTCGAGGATCGCCGCGTGCAGGGCCGGGGCCACGCACTTGCCGTAGGCCTCGATCGTGAGCGGATGGCCCTTGAACCGCGGTTCGGTCGCCGCATACTCGATCAACATCAAAAAGTCCTTGGCCCGTTGCGCCACGACCGATTCGCCGAGGTGCATCGCCACCATTGCATTGGTATACTCCGTATTGTAGAACTTCATGTCGTTGCGGGGCAACGGCCGGCCGTCGGCCGCCAGTTTGTCGGTCGTTTCGCCCAGGCCGCGCAGGTCGGCCGCGATGACGATGTTCCCGCCCGAAGCCATCAGGTCGAGTTCATATGTGCTCGGGGCAAACTTGGCCTTGCCCTCGTCATGGGTGAAAATGATCACCGGCGCATCGGCCTTGATCTGGTTCGGCACGAAAACCAGGCACGGGATCGGCGTTTCGTCCACGGCGTGGATAATCAGCTTTTCGATCTTGTAATTGCCGCCCGAGAGTGTGCTGCGCACCGACTCGGGACGGATCGGGGCCAGCGGCGTGATGCGGGCCGTGGTGCGCACGATCCGCTGCTGCTCGGCCACCGGCTTCCCTGCAAAGGCGGCACGGGTCGGGGCAGCTTTCGTCCAAAGGGCTTCATTACGCTTCGGGATAAACATTTCGTTGGCGTAGAACTGGCTCAGGTTGCCGGTCGTGGTGACGTTCATCTTCGCCACATCGACCGGGGTGAAAGTATATGCCGCCACCACGGTCTGATTCCCGCCTACGAGGTATTTCAGGAACCAGTTCATCATCACGTCCTGCTTGTCTTTCGGATAGACATGGCCGTCGTCGCCGAAATACATCGTGACCTGTTCTTTCTTGCCATAGGCGTTATACAGGTTCTGCAATTCGCGGTAAGCGACCTCGGCCCCGATGCGATCGACGATGTCGTAGTTGCCCCCGATGATGGCCACCGGCTTCGGCGCCACGGCGGCAATGAAATCGGCCTCTTCGAGCAGCGCAGCCCCTTCGCCGGCAATGTGCTGGCAACCGTCTGCCGCACCGCCGGTTTCGATCGCGCGGCGACGCTGGGTAAAGTATCCGCCCACACCGGCCACTTTCACGCGGTCGTCATACGAGAGCAGGTAGCACGACTGCGTCCCCCCGCCCGAAAAACCGAAGCAACCGATGCGGTTCACATCGACTTCGGGGCGCAAAACAAGGTAGTCGATCCCGCGGGCGTTGTCCCACAGTTCGTCCTTCACGGTGCCCTGCCCGAGCAGGAGCGAGTTGTTATTGAGCAGCGTATGTTCGGTCGTGCCGCCGCGGGCCTGCGGATTGCCCTGGGCGTCGATCAGCTGCATCCGTTCGCCTTGCGACACGGGGTCGATACACATCATGATCATGCCGTTAGCGGTGTAAAGCGCACCGCTGTTCTGTTCGCCTACGGAATTTTTCCCTTGGGCCCCGTGGCCGCACAGCACCACGACGGCGGGATATTTCCCGGCCTTTTTCGGGCGGTAGAGTGTGGCCGTCACGTGGCGGTTGGGCGAACTTTCGTAGAGGATGTTTTCCATGATGAAGCTGCCCATATCGTACGTGGCGGTCACCTTGGCGTTGAGCGGCGTTTTTTCGGGCATTTCGCCCAGGATATCGAGGTAGGCCTGCTTGGCGCGGGCGCTGTAAGCCTTGGCCTTTTCGGGGGTCACGGGCGTGTAGAACACGCTGTCACGCGGCCCGTACTGGACATACATCCGGTGAATCAGGTAGCGGTAATACATCTCGTTCTGGGCGAACGAAAGCACATTGTACTCGCCCTGGGCCTGGGCCGCTTTTCCAAAAGCGAACAGGGCCGTCACGAGCAACAGGGAACGGATCAATTTCATAGTCAGGTTGGGTTATTTGGGAACAAGGTACAAAAAAGAACGGAGCATTGTACGCGTTTTTCAAAAATCAGCAACAAAAAGGTACGGAGATTGCACCGACTGACCATAATTTATCAAATAACCTATTTTTTATGAAAAAATCGTTGAACATTGCCCTGCCGGTCGTGGTTTGCCTGCTGACGGGATGGGTCGCTTCGCTGCTCCAAAACGATGCGCTGATGGTATGGTATCCGTCGCTCGTGAAATCGACACTGACGCCGCCAAACGCCGTTTTTCCCATTGCGTGGGGGATTCTTTATATCCTCATGGGGGTATCGATCGGCCTGATCCTCAACCGGGCAAACAAACGCGAACGGCGGTTTTTCACCGCGCTGTTCGACGTGCAACTCTTGTTTAATTTTCTTTGGAGCATCGCCTTTTTTGTCCTCGAAAGCCCGTTATTGGGGCTGATCGACATCGTGATTCTCGATGGGTTGGTTGTCTTTTACATCATCCGAAGCTGGAGAACCTTCCGGACAGCGTCGCTACTTTTCGTGCCCTATGCCGCCTGGATTATTTTTGCTACTTACCTCAATTTCTTTATTTTGATTCACAACTAAATTTTTGCTGATAGAGGCGTTTCCCCTGTCTAGAAAACAAAGCCAAAGCCCAGAGCTTGCCGACCGCAAGAAAATAGCGATGAGAATTTAGATATAAAAACGGGAGCGGACAATGTCCGCTCCCGTTTTCAAAAAGGCCCGCCACAAGACGGAATCCCCAGGCATTAGCCAATATACTGTTTTTTGGCTTGCGGCTTGATGCTGGTCAGGTCGGCGATCTTGATCGGCTGACCCGAGTCGCAGCTCTTACGCGCGGCAATCCCCACCAGGCACGACAGCGCACCGTCGCGTACCCCGGCCGACTGGCGATACGGATCTTCCGGCAGGTTGAGGAAAATCTTGTCCAGCATACGGTAGTCGCCGCCGCCGTGTCCGCCTTCGCCGGCGTTGTGCGAGATGCGATAGTAATCGCGCAGCCCGAAGCCTTTGGTCACCACGATTTCGTCGTAATCGGCGTTGTACGAGGGATTCGACTCCTGTATCCACGCTTCGAGGCGGCCCTGCGTCCCGTTGAAAGCGATGCGGTAGCCTTCGTAGGGCGAATAGGTGGTCAGCGAGTAGCTCACCTGGACCCCGTTGGCATAGCGGATCGACGCGCCCATCTTGTCAAAGATGTCGATGTCTTCCTTGAACACGCAACCGTCGCGGTTGTAACCGTCGTACTTTTCGTTGTCGACGTAAAGCGCCTTGAGGCGGGCGTTGGCCAACACGTCGAAATAGAATTTGCAGACCTTTTTCTTGTCGCACACGCGGCAGGTGGTGCTGCGGTACGGGCCTTTCTTGCCGTAGAAGTCGAGCGCACCGAAAGCGAATACCTCTTCCGGATCGGAATCGAGCCAGTAGTTCAACAGGTCGAAATGGTGGGTCGCCTTGTGCACCCACAGCGAACCGCTGAATTCGCGGCGACGGTGCCAGCGGCGAAAGTAGTCGGCGCCGTGGCGGGTGTCGAGGTACCAGTGAAAATCGACCGAGGTCACTTCGCCGATCTCGCCCTTGCGCAACAGTTCCCATATCTTTTCACGGTGGGGCGAGTAGCGGTAGTTGAAGGTCACAGTCACCTTTTTGCCGAATTTCTTTTCAGCGTCGATGATCGCCTGGCACTTGGTTTCGTCAATGGTCATCGGTTTTTCGGTGATGATGTCCGCACCGAGTTCCATCCCGCGGACGATATACTGGTGGTGAAAACCGTCGACGGTGGTCACGATCAGCGTGTCGGGCTTGGTTTCGGCCATCATCTTTTCGAAATCGGTGAACGTGGGGCACGTTACGCCCATCATCTTTTTCACGGTGTCGGCGCGGCCGATGTTGGGGTCGCACAAGCCGACGAACTCCATGCGGTCAGCGTAGCGGTTTACCACCGGGTTACCCCACATGCCTTGTCCGCGGTGACCGGTGCCGATCATCGCCACACGGCGTTTTTTGACCGGGTCGGCCGCTGCCAGGGGACCGTTGGTGAATGCCGAAGCAGGATTGATCAGCAGGCTGCCGGTCACCAGCCCCATTGCTTTGAGAAAATCTCTGCGGTTAATCGTGTTTGCCATATCTACGTTTTGGGTTGGGTTAAATTAGATTTGTGGATTTTACAAAATTATACGAAATCGCAGAATCTCCAAAAAACCGGCGGATTTTTGACGAAATCGCCCGGCCGCCAGACACTTTTCAACAGTTTTTGCTATATTTGTCAAGGCAAAATCAACTCTCCCGGGTGCCGGGAGGCACCTTTGTCAAGGCAAAGGAGAACACTCCGTGTGCCGGGAGGCACCCGGGAGGCACCATTGCGAATGAAAACGACACTACGAAATATCGGATTGATCTTGTGGCTGCCCGCCTTGGCGCTGCTCCTTGCGGGGTGTGGCAAAGATTCGGGTACGGTACAGTGCGACTTCCGCCTGCTGGTTCAACTGCAGGAAAAAAGCGAGGGCGAACTCACCCCCGCCCCCGGCCTGATCGGATTCTATTTCTACGGCGACACGACGCTATACCACAACGGCGGTTATGAACAGCTGACCCGCGGCGAACTTGCCGCCCGCGACGGCGGCGCCGCCCTGCGGGCAAACGGCGAAGCGGTCCGGGACGGAGAAGGCGTGCTCGTGTTCCCCGGTCTGACTGAGGTTCCCGTGACCCTGTTGTTCTGCGACACTGTCCGGAAGATTTACGCCTTGCGTCTTGTCAATGTACTCGAACCGGGCATCGACGCCCTCCACACCCGCCTCAACATCGAACTCTGGAGCAATAGACTGACATTCCTGAAGTCGCAGTGGATAGTCACCATTCCGCCCGTCGTCGAACCCGAACCTGATCCCGAGGAGCCCATCGTCGATCCCCAAGAGCCTGCCGATCCCGAAAATCCGGAACATCCTGTAGAACCCGCAGAACCTACGGAATAACTCGCCGAGGGCGAAACTCTCCATTCCCCCTTTCCATCCACCCATTTTCCGCCAGCCCCTCGGTTTGGCCGGGATTTTGCTATTTTTATTGCAAACCAATTCTTTAATAACTTATTTCTCCTAACCTATGAAAAAATTAATCTTACTTGTGGCCCTCATTTGCGTAACCACCGGCGCCTGGGCCCAGGAAACACACGCCCAACGTCACGCCGAACGCGTCGAAGAACGCGAAGCCCGGGAGGCTGCCTACAAAAAGTATGTCGACTCACTCATCCTGAGCCACGACTACGAATTCCTGCCCCAGACCCTCCAGATGGAAACGGCAGGCCCGCAAATCACCCTGCGCCAAACTGGCCTGTACTATATCGATGTATATCCCGACCGCATCGAGATCCAAATCCCGACCATCAAGGGATATAGCTTTCCCTACCGCCTCGCACCGCTCAAATTTGACGCCCTCTATCCCCAAAATTACACCGCCGTGCAGGAAGAAAACGGATGGAACATCAAATTCTCAGCCAATGCATTCGACGGAAATACCTATACCTTCGACCTCTTCGTCAACTACGCCGGCGGCGAAGTTTCCCTCCGGCTTTCAACCCCTAGCTATAACACCGTCAACTACACCGGCTTCCTCCGCCCCGAAGGCAGCGAAGCTGACTAACCTCCGCCCGACACACCCGTGCGGAATTGCGGTGGAAGGCCTGGGACTGCCGCTTTTTGTAAAAAGCGGCACCAACCGAGGTCGTTGCGTAAGCAACGGGCGAGCTCAGCGGAACTAAAAACTTTTCTGCGATACTACGTATCGCTTGACCCCCTTGCTTAGTATTAATAAAAGTTTTCAGACAAAGAAAGCCCCTTTTCTTGATGGCGGTCAAGATTCTGATCGACTAATAAGAAAAGGGGCTTTCTTTGTCTAAAAACCTTTGGTAAGGCCGAGTAACGTAAGTCAGGGGAAACGAAGTCTCTCACAAAAATTTTTCGGGCGCCTTTTTATGAAAAAGCGCAGTTCTATGCCGTTCACCGAAAACCTGTATGGCGAAACGGTTGGGATTTATTATCTTCGCGGGAAAATGGATTGTTTTGAATGAATTAGAAACCCGGCGGGGCCGACATCCTTGGTTTTGGATTCCGACGCTTTATTTTGCGGAGGGGATGCCAAACGTGGTGGTGACAACGGTGGCGATCGTGATGTTCAAGTTGTTGGGCATTTCGAATGCCGAGATTGCGTTTTACACCAGTTGGCTGTACCTGCCTTGGGTGGTGAAACCGCTGTGGAGTCCGCTGGTGGATATTTTCAAGCGCAAGCGGTGGTGGATACTGACGATGCAACTGGCCATCGGCGGATCGTTAGCCGGGGTGGCGCTGGTGCTGCCGGGGCCGGATTATTTTCGGTATAGCCTTGTTTTCCTTTGGTTGCTGGCATTCAGTTCGGCGACACATGATATTGCGGCCGACGGGTTTTATATGATCGGCCTGACGTCGAAACAGCAGGCTTATTTCGTGGGCATCCGCAACACGTTCTACCGGATCGCTTCGGTGGCGGGCCAGGGGGGCGTGGTGGTGCTGGCCGGACGACTGGCGGGCTGGGACCGGATCGGGAATATGCAACTGGCCTGGTCGATCACGTTCGGCATCCTGGCGGTGCTGTTCGCGCTGTTTTTCCTGTACCACCGGGCGGTTTTGCCGCGTCCGGCGGGCGACGTGGCAGCGCACGCCGACGAAGGGCCGTGGGCGGCCTTCCGCGAAACGTTCGTGTCGTTTTTCCGCAAACCGGGGATCGGGACGGCGCTGACGTTCATTTTGGTTTACCGCCTGGCCGAATCGCAACTGTTAAAAATCGCTTCGCCGTTCCTGTTGGATGCACGCGAAGCGGGAGGGCTGGCCCTATCGCCCGAAACATATGGCGTGGTTTACGGCACGATCGGAGTGATCGCCCTGATGGCGGGCGGGATCACCGGCGGGATCGCCGTTTCGCGGCGGGGGTTGAAGGCTTGGATCTGGTGGATGGCCTGTGCGATGAACTTGCCCAACGTCGTTTACCTTTACATGGCGTTGGCGCAACCCGAGTCGTTGGTGACGATTTCGGCTTGTGTGGTGGTCGAGCAGTTTGGTTACGGATTTGGCTTTACGGCGTTTATGCTCTACCTGATCCTCTTTGCCGAGGGGGCGAGCAAGACGGCCCATTACGCACTTTGCACCGGATTTATGGCGCTGGGCTTGATGCTTCCCGGGATGTTTTCGGGATGGATCCAGGAAGCGGTGGGTTACGCTAATTTCTTCGTCTGGGTGCTGATCTGCACGATTCCCGGATTTTTGATCATTCGGTTTTTGAAGATTCCGGAGAATTTCGGGAAGTCGTAAACAGCTGAGGATTTCTCTTAAAATATCTTTGTGCGCGGGGCTTGGCCCCGCGCTTTTTTATTATGGCTCCCGCGCACAAGAGATTTTATGCACAAGAGGGATCACTTACTTGTGCCGGATCAGGCATAAAGATCTCTGGAAAGCGCGGCCTACGCGCATTGGGCTGCGCCGAGGGAGGACTACGCGAGAAAACTGCCGCTTTTTATAAAAAGCGGCACCAAAAATTTTCAAATAGGACTTTGCTGTAAACCGGCGGCTGTTAGTTCATCCGGTAGTTGTAGATGATCGTCCCCACCTGCGGAAAAGGTGCATTCGGATCGGCATTGAACTTCGCCCGTCGCGCAGCGCGCAACGCAGATGCCACCAGTTCGCTGTTGTTGGTCGTCGACCCCACGGAACGGTAGGCCGCATTCACCACATCGCCATTCTGGTCGACGCGTATTTCAACCATCACACGCCCCTCTTCGCGTACCGAATAATCGGGTTTAGGCAGCGCTCCCACAATCGAACGCCCGCTCAGATCAAAAGAAATCCCGCTCGTCCCCAGTCCCGTACCGCTATGGCTGCCGGCCGGATCGCCCGCCAGGTTACCCTGGTTGCCAGTGCCCCCGGCCACCCCTTCCGATGTCGCCGTACGGCCCGGAGTACGGCCCGGGAACAGCGCGTTCTGGTTCACCTGCCGCGGTTGTTCGGTCGGCGGTGTGGGCGAGGTGCGGTTGGTCGGCTGGGTCGAAGGCGTCGTGTTCTGGTTCGTCGGACGGCGCGTCGGAGCGATAGCCGGCGTGTCGTCCTGGTCGCTCGCCAGTACATCCTGCTGCGACGACGCCGGAGAAGACTGCGACGGCGAGGCCGCATTGGCAAACTGGTCGTTCATCGGCAGGTCTTCGTCGCCCCACCCCGTTTCGCTGTTGCCAAAATTGATCAGGATGCCCTCGCCCGAGACGATCTTGTTGCCCAGGTCGAACGTCAGGAAAAGCGCCAGCAGCAGCCACAACGCCGCATAGAGCACGGTGGCCCCTGCCGCTATCGCATTTCCTTTGCTATCCTTTGCCTGGGTTTGGTTCATCGTCATTCCGGGCTTGTCGCCAATATCAACCGGTAATTGTTGTTTTTGGCGATGTTCATCACTTTGACCACTTCGTCGATCGGCACGCTTTTGTCGCAATGGAGCGACACGGTGGGGTCTTCTTTCCCGGTGAGCTTGGCCTGCAACTGCGGTTCGAGCTGGTTGAACGCGACGGGAGCGGTTTCGATATAGTAGTGGAGATCAGCCGTGATCGACACGGTCGTATACGGTTTTTCCTTGAGGTTGTTGCTGCTCTTGGGCAACATCAGTTTCAACGCGTTGGGATTGATAAGCGTCGTCGCCACCATCAGGAAGAGCAGCAGCAGGAACATCAGGTCGGTCATCGAAGCCGCCCCGAACGAAGTTTCTACTTTTGAGCCTCTCTTGATTGCCATTTTTCTTGGATTTTTTGTGGGGTGGTGACGGTTAGCGTTTGTCTGCGGGTTGGTTGAGCAGGTCCATGAAAGCGATCGAGTTGGCCTCCATCTGGAAAACCAGCTTTTCGATGCGGGCCACCAGGTAGTTGTAGCCGAAGTAGGCCGGGATACCGACGATCAGACCGGCCACGGTGGTGATCATCGCGGTATACATCCCGCTGGCCAGGATGGTCATATCGACCGCCCCGCCGGCTTCCGACATTTTCATAAAAGCCTGTACCATCCCGATCACCGTCCCGAGGAACCCGATCATCGGCGCGCCCCCGGCGATGGTGGCCAGGAACGGCAGCCCGTTTTCGAGTTTCGACACTTCGAGGTTGGCCACGTTCTCGATCGACGAATTGACGTCGTTCAGCGGACGGCCGATGCGTTCGATGCCCTTTTCGATCATCCGGGCGATAGGGGTGTCGGTCTCCTTGCACAGGTGGATGGCGGCGTCGATCTTGCCGTCGTAGATATAGTCACGGATGCGGTTGATGAAATTCATATCGAAGTTCGACGCCTTGCGAATGGCCCAGAAGCGTTCGAAAAAGATAAAAACGGAAGCAGCACCGAGCAGCGCCAGCGGGATCATCAGCCACCCCCCGGCCAGGATCAATTCGCCGAAGCCCATCGTTTTTGTTTGTTCTGCCACCTGGGCCACGGTGTCGGCCACTTCTGCCTGTAAGAAGATCGTCATCATCGTTCGTGAATTTTTATTTTTCGAGTTTTTTAGAAACCATATTAAAATCACGCAAAGCTACATGATTTTCACCGAATCACAAACACTTTTACGCACTTTTAATCCGCTTTTAAGGCCCGGTTTGCGCACAAGTCGAAAAACCGTTACTTTTGTAACGTTTATCCGGCCCCGTTTAGTACCCGTGCGGGCCGACCGATGCCTATGCCGAATCAACCGACCGATACCCTCGCCCACCCTTCGCCCGTCGGCGGAGCGGGCGTATTGTCCGCCCCGGCCCCCGAGCCCTGGCTCGACTCGGCGGCGCTTTTCGGCCCGGCCGGCGAGGAAACGTCCTACCGGCCGGCGGGCGATCCGGCCCAGGTATTCGGCCCACGGGCCACGCTCAACCCAGCGCTCAGCACCCGGGCCGAAGCACGGCCCACCGGAGCGGCCGATCCGGCCAACCACGCCGCGTTGCAGGGAATGTTTTTCGTCCTGTTTGCAATGTTTGTCCTGCTGGTCTACCGTTTCCGCGGCTTCGTCCTCGAACTCTTCCCGATCGCGGTCAACGGGTCGCGGATGAACAGCGCGGCACAAGACCGCAGCATCCTGTTCCGGATCTTCATCGGCACGGCGAACGGGATGGGAATGCTCGCCCTGGTGGCGGCGCTCACCGCCCTCTACCTCGAATCGGGGGCGGGCGATCCTTTCTCCGAGCCGTTCGAATTCTTCAACCGGGCCGTCGCCCTGGTGATCGCGGCGGCGATCGGCGCCATCTGCCTCTACCGCTACCTGCTCCACCGGCTGATCGTGTGGGTCGTAGGCAGCCGCGAAGTGATCCGCGAACTGTCAAACCTCAATAAAATCGTCTTCGCCATCGCCTCGGTCATCGGGGTTCCGCTGTTGCTGCTCTTCGGTTTGGATTACGAAACGGGGGGGGATAGCGTCGCCTATTTTTTAGCTATATTTCTGTCAATCTTTGTGTTATATTATTTCATAGAAACTTTTCGATTCTTTGTCACTCGAAAAATTTCTTTATTGCAGTGGTTTTCGTACCTTTGCGCCGTCGAATTTCTGCCTGTCAGTTATTTTATACTATTAGTTATCAGGTAGTCAAGAGGTTAATATAATAACGAAAAAGGGCTTGAAAGTAAAATCCATTCTCGTTTCCCAACCCGCTCCCGGAGCGCAGGAACGATCGCCGTTCGAGGAAGTTATCGCGAAACACCATATCAAGGTCGATTTCCATCCTTTCATCAAGGTCGAACCGGTCAGTGTCAAGGAATTCCGTTCGCAGCGGGTAGAAATCCTCGCCCACTCGGCGGTCATTTTCACCAACCGTTCGTCGATCGACCATTTCTTCCGCATCTGCGAAGAGACTCGCACGGTAGTCCCCGAAACGATGAAATATTTTTGCGTGACCGAGGCGGTTGCCCTCTACCTCCAGAAATACATCGTCTACCGCAAACGGAAGATCTTCTTCGGCAAGGCGACTTTCCCCGAGCTGATGGAGGTGGTGCTCAAACACAAGGAAGAGCATTTCCTGCTGCCGCTGCCCGACTCGCACAAGCCCGAGATCCCGAAAACGCTCGACAAGCTCAAAATCAAATACGACAAAGTGATCCTCTCGCACACGGTGAGCGCCGACACAGCGGGGATCGACCTGTCGAAATACGACATCGTGGCCCTCTACAGTCCGTCGGACGTGGCGACACTCGCCGGCAATTTTCCGGGGGCGGTCAACGGCCGACCGTTGGTTGCCACTTTCGGAAACGGCACTGCCGTAGCGGCTCAGGAAGCCGGGTTTGCCATCAGCGTGCTGGCTCCGACGCCCGAATCGCCATCGATGGTCAAGGCGCTCGACACGTTCATCGGCCGCTATAACGCCGGCGAAACGATCGCTCCGGTGGTCGTCGAAAAGCAAACTACCGACCTGTCACACTTGGCCCCCGACAAGAAAAAAGCCAAGAGCAAAGCAAAAACCACCGCTAAACCGGGAACAAAACCGGCGGCCAAACCCGCGGTGAAAACCACCGGGCTGGGCACGAAAAAAAGCGTACCCAAGGCGAAAATCGCGTAAGCTGCGTGATTTTTCATAAATTTGTCCTGATATAATTTACGCAGGACATCCGGTGGAACCACACGATTACAGTTTTCCGAAACGGCAACGGCTGTGCGGCAAGAAGGCGGTCGACGCCCTTTTTGCCGGCGGCGAGTCGTTTTTTTGCTATACGGTGCCGGTGGGTTTGCGGGTGGTAAACGCCGGGGGAAAACGGGGCGGGCCAGCAGCCCATAAACAGGCCGAAGCAGCCGGGCGCAACCAAACACACGGGGCC
>JAVBLC010000020.1:0-36431 GCA_031553805.1 Rikenellaceae bacterium
CTACGAACTCAAATCCTAAATACACTATGTTATGAAAACAAAATCAATCTTTACGTTGTTGGCGGCCGTGTTGGCTGGCACAATTTCTTTTGCCCAAAAGGCACAAAATTCGAATCCTTATGCTATCTTTGGTGGGAGTCCTTATGTGATCGGAGCGGAATCCGGACAGGAGCAGGCAAAAACCTTTGTCATCGAGAATCTAGGTGAAGGCTCCGAGGTTGCCTGGCTGGAGCACAATCCGCTGACGGGGCTCGTTAAGTTCTTTGATGCGGCAAGCAACTTGATCGCTGAAAGGCAGGTCACCCCCGGCGAACGAGCCTGGCCTACTATGGACCGTTATGCGGAAAAATATTACTCGATTAGCCCGTATGCCTATTGTGCAAATAATCCCGTGAGGTATGTTGATTTGCATGGAGATAGCATAGATCTTGCGATGATGCAGCGTATAGACCAGGCGTTAGGCACAAATTACACTCAGACAATGTTGGGCGATTTGTCTGCCCAAACGGGTTTAAGTTACTCTATCTCTTCTACTGGAGTACTAACATATGCAAAAAATGGCGATGGGAGCGCTATCATAGCAGTGGATGCCAACGGAAATCAATTAGGTAGTGCGACGGCAAGAGGAATTATGGTAGGAGCCATAAGCCATAGTGATATGGTAACAGTTGGCGCAGGTAGAATAACAGGGGTGCCTACTGGATCGAATGCTATAGGTTTTAGTCTGGATCAGATGAACAGCCTGATAAATGGTGCAGTTGGTGTTGATAATAGGACGTTAGGCTGGGGAATGACATTGATGCACGAACTACAACACACCCAGGTAGGAGGCGGTTTAAGCGACTATCCGAATGGCGTAGGCAATCCGGGGCCAGTTGTGTCGAATATGAATCAAGTCAGGGCAGAGCTTAACGCGCAGGGGGGGAATTATGGACAAAGGCAGACTTATGAAGCTACTGCTCTTTTAGGCAACAACACATATATTCCTTTCAATTCCATGTCAAACGCTTCACTACAAAATCAAATGTCACCGTATCCCTCCATCCCTGGCGGAATAATGAATCATCAATACATTAATTTTAAAACAAGATCCCGATGATTGAACGGCTCTTATTTCTTCTCTGTTTGACTGTTACTTGTCCACTGTCTGCACAAGAGCAGTCCATCAAGGAGAAAATGTATTTGTCCGCATATGAGTATGTTATAAAAGACTCTGTAAATGTCGACACTCAAATCTATGTGATAGACTCTATTGTCGACCTTGATAGGTTCTGGTTCATTGATCTGCTAAAGGAGTACCCCAAAGAGTTGGAGTTGGCTAAGAATCACCGACAAAATAAGAACTTTCATTGGGATGAAAACACGTATTCACCTATGCTGAATTCTTTATTCTCAGAGAAGAACAAGGGAGCTCATATGTTTTTAATGTTTTCTGACATTGAAGACAATATGCTTGTTGCTGAGAATATAATACGGAAGCGCAGGAATGGCATTTGGGATCCCAATACGGATATCTCATGGATATCGAGATTCACACAGGGGTATAGTTATTTGTTTATTTTTAATGATGATGGTTCAATAAAAGACGTATTTCGACAACTAATAAATTACGATTGATGAACAGTTATTCTCCCTCGCCACTTTCCGGCGAGGGAGTTTTTGATAGATTTACGTTGTTGGCGGCGGTATTGGCCTGCACAATTTCTTTCGCCCAAAAGGCACAAAATCCGAATCCTTATGCTATCTTTGGTGGGAGTCCTTATGTGATCGGAACGGAATCCGGGCAGGAGCAGGCTAAAGCCTTTGTTATTGACAATCTGGCTGAAGGTTCCGAAGTTGCCTGGCTGGAGCACAATCCGAAGACGGGGCTCGTGAAGTTCTTTGATGCGGCAAACAAGCTGATCGGCGAAAGGCTGGTCGCTCCCGGCGAACGCGCCTGGCCTACGCCCGACCCCAAAGCCGAAAAGTATTACTCTATTAGTCCGTATGCCTATGCGCTCAATAATCCCGTACGGTATGTCGACCCCTTCGGGGAAGATGTATATTTATATTACTACGCCTCAGGCGATGACGAAAAAGATAATGCGATGTTTTGGGCTGCTGCTTTGACTAGGGCTACTAATATGTTAAAAAGCGGAAAGATAAAAGAAGGGGATACTTACAGGATTCAGGGTATATCTGATTTAGGGCAGCTAGGGGCGTCCATAGAAAAAGATATTGCTGAACTGAGTCCTACATATGGGCAAACAGCAGAATTTGGGCTATGGTCGCATGGAGCCTTAGATGGGCCAAGGGGCTCAGTAGCTTCATCAAGAGGGCCTATCGGGGCTAATCAAATGTCGGCTGAAGAGTGGGGCAACATTGACTTTAACTGGAAAGAATCCGGGGCTAATGCGATGTTTTTCGGTTGCAGAACAGCCTCGGGGAAGGATGATAGTGGAAATGCTGTGACTCCTTGGGCTCAAACAATTTCTATGAATGAAAATATGAATGGGGTTAATGTTTACGGACAAACCACAAGGTCATATCCATCCGGATTACCATTTATGGGAATAACATCCCCCGGAGCACTTCTCGGAAATCACAAAGTCCCCACATATATGGTGGGCAGTGACCGTGGAGGTTGGGCCGGAGTCAATAGATATTTAGGGATTCCAAACAGAGCATATCCAATGGCTGGGTATAGAAATGGGAGATACATTGGTAAACCTTAAATAATTGTTAATTATGAGAAATAAGTTTTATCTCATTCTTCTCGCTATTCTTGTACTCGTTGTAGGGTTCTATGTCGTTGATAGAAATGTATTGATAAAACGGAGAGTTATGAGGCATAACTTATGGGAACATACGGGTGGCGATAGAATACGTGGCGATTTTATAGAAACCCGTTGGGTGAGATTTAAAGGAGATACTATGATATTCGATCATCAAATTTCAGGAATAGATACAATAATCGGGAAAGAACTTCATATTAAGGGAGGCGATTCTACTACCAACCATTCCATCCTTGCGGGATTTATGGGACAAAAAGACTCATTCCAGAATGATAATATTGTCTTTAAGAGAGATACTACGTATTATGAGTTTGGGGGCAAAGGTGAAGACACGTTGATCTTAAAGCATCAATATTTCAGTACAATGACTGTCACTGATCCCAAAACAGGAAAGACAGGTAAATACTCTATGAAAGGCGCCAGTTGGGTGGATTATCTCTTCAAAAAACAATGAATATTCTAGTAAAATCTCCCTCGCCTCTTTTGGCAGGGGAGATTTTTCGTTAGGCAGGCCTTATAAGATAAAAACAACATTATGGCATATACATTACCTTTATTAAAAGAGTGGGCTATATCGGATGATGAAGAAAGACAAGAAAAAATAGATTCTTCAAGTCAAGAGAAATTAGCAATCGTTGTTTCCCGAGTTTATCCTCACATAAATGCGATTAATGATTTTTTAGATAGTTTTGGAGACCAGCCCTTAACAAATGAGGCGATTATGCTTGGAAATTTAGCAGAACTTGTTGATATAATTAGACAGAACTAATGTATATACAAATCCATCCGGATACTCCCCATATGATCAAAACACCCCTAAACCAAGTATTTTTATTCAACCCCTAATCGTAAGACCATCTAGATGACAAGACGCTTATTTTCAACAGCATTTCTGCTGATGATAGGGCTATTCACAGTAGCACAAGAGCCCAATACACGCGAGGTCCCCTTGAACGTGCTGGTTGTTGTCGACTCTGGCTTAGAGCCTATTCTAGATAATATTATTGAAACAGAAAGCGGAAGGAATTATTATTATCCCGGAGCCCAATTTGAAATTGAGTTCTCAACTGATGGCAAAATAATGATACGATTAACAGGCAAAACGTATTATTATGATGACTTATATTTAGGGGTATTAAAATATAAGGGCCATAATTTTCTTGTTAGGGGGAATGAATTGGATTGTCGAATTTTCGAACACACAAAAAATAATGAAAAGATCGGTTTCTGGATTGATTCTTATTATATAAATGAGAAGACAGGGAAACCGGTATTTGTGCTGGTATTGGACGATGGTATGTCTATGTGGTTTTATAAATATAATTCCGAAGGCTTTGACCTAATCCAGTTTTTCAACACGAAAAGAGATTAAATCTTTACTCGAAGTTTTCGACCTCTCCCTCGCCATTTCTCGGCGGGGGAGTTTTTTATGATACTATGCATCTTTATTTTCAGTACATTTGGCTTATGGCAAAAATATCCATCTGTATTTCATTACACTGAACCATTCCCGGCTATTATTTCATTTCGGTTCCGGCATAACCGACCCGAACGGGGTGGTTGTATTCCTGGGCGCATTTCCGGGCGTAATCATTAAAACTTTCTTTTGTGTTGTAAACGGCACCATCGGCCCATCCGGAGATCAGCATGTATTCATAGCTGTGGTTTTCATCCGGCACAACCCGGAAGGTGTGATTGCCCCGGTATTCGCTGATAAACTGATATTGCGGCTGGTATTTTTCCTTGACGATCAACGAAATACCTACGAAGGGGAGTTCCCAGGCCGCACGTTCGTCGATCATCTCGGGGTCTTTGATGTTTTCCGGCCCCGAGGAGATGAGCAGGCCGCCTTCCTGGATGAAATTGTTTTCCCGCGGTTTTTTGCGCACCCCGCACCCCATCAGCACGCCGGACAGTTTCGGCAGGAAGGTGTGGTAAACCACTCTCGAAGTACAATAGCTCTGCCCGGCATAAGCGGTATAATATTGTTCATATTCATAAAATCCGTTTCCGGTATCCCAATTCAGGGTGCGGATCCGGATCGTCGAGCGCACGGGCCCGTTGGTCACGACTTCATATACGTAACGGGTATCCGAAATCTGGCCGGCGTTCCACAGCGAATTCGGCACGGTCTGGTCGTGCACGGGCGTAAACCGGGGACGGCTGATCTCGGCCGGCCGGTCGGCAAATTCGAAAAGGCAGATAGAGCCTCCGCCAAAGCTAAGGTCAACACTTTGGATATCAGAACCGTAATCTTCGTTCTCATAGGCTACGCCGTAGCCGTCGAGGTTGTCCATATAGAGGCGGTTCGACATGAGCATAGGCTTCCGCTTGGCATAGACATCGACGCTGTTGGCAAACCAGATTTTCCAGCCCACGTTTTCGCTCTCCCAGAAAGGCATCAGGTGGCGGCAGTAGCTACCGATGTTGGCGTGGGTACGATGCGGGTTCCAGCCCCGGATGTTTTCGCCGAGGTAGATGTAAATCGTGCGCTTCTCCCGGGGCTTCAGGTTGACCTGGAAACAAAGTTCGTCCCACACCCCGTCGCGGTCGAGGTCGTCGAGCTGATGGAAGAGTGCATGACCGTTCTGCTCTTCACGGAGTTGGTGCCCGCCCTGGCGATCGAGCAACTCCTGCGAGGGACCGGGGTAGGGTTCACCTTGCGGATCGACCACCGTGATCCACATTTCGTGGATGTCCGGCATCGGGAATTCGTCGCGACAGATAATGACCGGGCAGTCGATTCGCTCGATATTGAGCTGGTTTTCAAGGATGTACGTGATCCTGCCTGCCGGCGTGAAATTGCCCTGGGTGTACCATGGCGATTGTGCCGACAAGGGCCATGCACTTACCAGGAGAAACGACAGTAGAAAAATAATTCGAATGGTTTTCATAAGGTCGGTTGTTTATTGGTTGGCCAGATAATGAATCAGTTTAGCCATATTGTTGATGTATTCCTGCATGGAAATCCCACGGAAATCTTCGCCAAAACGATAGGGAGATGTGTCGTAGGCATCGCCGACCTGGGTCGTCGCATACTGCTGCGTAGGTGGCCCTGTGTACGCAGGCGGAACACCGATGTAGGGATGGGAATTGGCGAAAACCCCCTCCCAATAGGGCCGGCTGGCTATCGCCCCGAGTATCTCACCCACCTCGGCCTCGGTAGGCAACCGGAGTACGGAGAAATAGAACGGATTGACCGACTGGGGGTAGCGCAGGGGTGAGGTGAGGACGACCTCGTCGGGCGACGTTTTCACCAACCGGTCGTAGCGTTGGCGCAACGCGCCGACATTCAACGCCCTCATCGAGAAGGTGGGCATCCACTGGTCCTTCGGATTGTAGTCGGCATAATACCTCCCGTTGTAGCTGTTCGATCCCTCGCGGTGAACATACCGCGGTTTATTCGTTCCAACCTCCACACAGGAGGGATAGAGCCGTTGGCCGGGGCGCAGCTGGCGGGGATAAAGGGCGGCATAATCGGCCGGCAGCTCGGTCGACTCGATGAAGGCGATCGCCTCCGGAATGCGGGCCAGGAATTTGGTCTCGCCGGTCAGTTCGTAGTAGTCCATCAACATATCGATCGCCGAAAAAGTGGCGTCGGTATAGAAGCCGTCGGGTTCGTAGGTACGTGCGCCGCTCGGTTTCAGGTCGAGGGTGTGTTGCCACGACCATCCGGGCTGGGGAGCGCCCTGCTGCAGGACGAGCAGGCAGTTCATCGCCCGCCGGATCGGCTCGAGCAACGCAGGGTCGCCCAACACCTGGTAGCACGAGATCAGGAAATTGACGTTGTTCTTGTGCACGTCGTCGTTCAGGGTGATGAAAGAACTGTAGTCGGGATGGCCGTTCTTGGAATAGTCGTAGCGCAACGGATAGCGTTGGGGCCAGCCCCCGACCGGATACTGGCTCTCGAGCACAAAAGCCAGCGCCTTGTCGAGCGCCGGACGGAACTTCGCGTCCCATTTCGCCGAATAGATTCTCAGCAACAGCATAGCCGGACCGTACGTGGCCTCGTCGTCGAAAGTGGCATTCCCGTAATAGTAGTGGAACTCCTCGAGCCTCCAACCGGCTTTTCCCACCGTGGCATACCATTTCTTGAGTGAAGTTTCTCCGGCAAAGTCGATCATGTAGTTCCAACCTCCACAGGGAAGTTGTCCGCGGATCAGCACATCGGCCACCTTTTCAGCCGCCTGGTAATAATATTCGTCTCCGGTGAGATGGTAGGCGTCCAAAAACAGGTGCCCCATCGTAGGCGTCCCCGGCGGCTGTGTCCAGATCATCGAGGGATAGGCCTCCATTTCGCCCCACATCCGGCTCCGGTCGGGCGTGTAGCACCATACATAGCCGCCCTGGTTGCTGACCGAATCGACCAGGAATACGGTCGCTTTTTTCATGGTTTCCAGTATTGTCTCTTTCATCGGCTGTGCCTGTCCTGCCAATGGTCCAGCCAGGCAAGATATCAGAACCATTTTTACAAGGATCTTTTTTATCATGGGAAAGTTTATTAATTTATGCAAATATAACCCTTAAGATCGAGCGATTTCTCTTGATTATTTGTATCTTTCGATGAAATATTAGCATAATGAGCCTCCAAAAACCCCAGTTGATCTCAACGCGCGACTCGCTCTCCAGGCCGGTCGACTGCAAGAACGAGCGGGTCTCTTATTTCTACAACCCGTGGCACTACCATCCAGAGATCGAGCTGACCCTCGTGCAGGAAGGATACGGGCAACGGATTATCGGCGACTCGATCGATAATTTTTCCCCGGGCGACCTGATCCTGGTAGGAAGTAACCTGCCCCACATCTGGAAAAACGCCCCCAGTTTCTACGAAGAGACGAACCGGGACAAAGTGTGTGGAATCGTGGTCAAATTCCATCCCGACTTTGCCGGAGGACAACTGTGGGAACTTCCGGAAATGGAAGAATTACGCCGCCTGGTCTATCACAAGGCCAACCGGGGCTTAAAGCTGACGGGGGCTTTGAAAGAGGAAGTTACGGCGATCCTGACCGGTTTTCCGCCGCTTTCCGAGAGCGCGCGGATCATCCGCCTGCTCGATATCCTGCACCGGATCGCCTCGTCCGAAGAGGTTGTTCCGTTGGCTTCGCCCACCTATCAGGGGCTTCAGCGGAAAATCGACCCCCGGATATCGGCCATTGTCAATTATATGTTTCAAAATTTTGACCGGGAGATCCGGCTGGAAGAGCTGGCCGGCCTGATCCCGATGAATAAAAACGCCTTCTGCCGCTTTTTCCGGAACGAGACGGGCAAAACGATGGGCGATTACCTGACCGGGCTCCGGATCGGCAGCGCCTGTCAGCGCCTGCAGGAAGGGAAAGAGAAGGTCGAGATCATCGCCCAGGGGGTCGGCTACCACAACTATTCAAATTTTAACAAGGCATTCCGCAAATTCACCGGGCAAAGCCCCGCCCAATACCGAAAAAACTGCCGGAATATTTTCAAGTTTGATTGAGTGTTTGGCCCTGTTTCGTTGCGGGGTTTTCGCCATGCCTGACAATGCACCATGCGATTTGCTGACTATCAATTATTTTTAGATTTTCGGGGACAAAAAGCATATTTCGGCAATAGTCTAACCCATTACTCTTTTTCTCTCCGATATGTATCTGTTATTCAACGGATAAAAATCAAATTTTCTACTATTTCTGTGGGTTGTCTTATGCCGATGTGGCCTCGCTGGTGCCGGGTGACATCGTTTCGGGTAACGAAAGTAAGCAATGGATCAGAAAAGCCCGGACAAAAATCCGGAATATGTGCAATTTTTGCCCCTAACGAAAATGCTGTATTGTCGTCAATACGCGATACAAAGAAATTTATGAGAATGGTAAAAATTATGGATTTTTAACTAAATTTACGATTCTCAACATCGTTTCAAAAAACGACTAACCCATGAGAAGCTTCGTATCTTTTATTATCAGCCTGATCGCACTCTGCGCCTGTTCTTCGAATGAACAGGGCCGGACATACTCGATCGTAGTAGATCCTGACGCCGGAGAGAAGGTGGAGTATGCCGTCGGCAAACTGGAGAAAACGCTTGCCGATCGCGGAATCACGACGGAACGGGCGACAAATCTCGAAAATGCTTCAGGCGACAGAATTATAGTAGCGGGACTGGCTTCCGGCCCTGGAAGCGCGGCAGCACTCGTCCGCCAGGAAAATCGCCAAGTACCTGCCACGGCTGAAGCTTTGGCCGTTTGGAAAACCAAATACGACGGCAAACCGGTATTGGCCCTGGCCGGACACGATGACCAGGGGGTAATGTACGCCGTGCTGGATGCGGCCGTGCGGATGGGCTGGAGCGGCGATCCGCTCGAAAATGTGAACGAAATCACCGAGCAACCTGAACTCGCCACGCGCGCCATCTCGACCTACACGATGAATCGCACCGTGTGGGAAACCAAGTTTTACGACGATCGCTATTGGGAGAAATATTTCGACCTGTTGTCCCTGAACCGGTTCAACTCTTTCGTGATTATTTTCGGATATGAGAACGGCGGCTTCCTGGCGCCCCCCTACCCCTACTTCTTCGATGTGGCGGGATTTCCCGGTGTAAAAATGACGGGGCTGGCCAAAGAAGACCAACAACGGAACCTGGCCCGGTTGAATAAACTGATCGACATGGCCCACAAGCGAGGCATCCGGTTGTCGGTGGCCGTCTGGGACCACATCTACCGCGGAGGGGTACAGGCGGGAGGACTGGTCGGTCTGGACGAATTCCGCCCTGAATTGGCCGTGGGCGTAACCGGCGACAACCTGATCGCCTACACCAAAGCCGCTTTGTCGGAATTGGTCAAACAGGTGCCGAAGCTGGACGGTATCGAATTCCGTATGCACGGCGAATCCGGGCTGAGGCGGGGCGAACAGGAAGCCTTTTGGGCGGATGTGTTCAAGTCGGTGAAAGCGGTCGCTCCGGAAATGAATTTCGTGCTCCGGGCCAAAGATATGCCCGAGTCGGTCATCCGGGCCGCCATCGACGAGGGAATCAATTTCAGGATCGAAACCAAATACTGGATGGAGCAGATGGGGATGCCCTGGCACTCGACCCGCATCAACGCAAAGAACCAGCAGGACCGGCGGCAAAGCTACGCCGACATGCTTCGTTACCCACAGGAATATAAAATGTATTGGCGGTTGTGGAGCGGCGGAACGACCCGCATCCTCCTGTGGGGAAATCCCGACTACGCCCGCCGCTTTACGCAAAGCGCTAAACTGTATGCCGGGGACACCTACGAGGTGAACGAACCGCTGGCGACCAAAATGGAGGCAATGCCCCACGACGCCCCGTCGTTCGACCTATTGAATCCCGCATACCAATACTACGAATACGAATTCGAGCGCTATTGGCACTTCTTCCAGGTATTCGGGCGGATGGGCTACAACTCCCACCAACCATCGGACATCTGGGATAGGGAATTCGAAAGCCGGTTCGGGAAAAAAGCCGGGCCGGTCGTGGAACAAGCCCTTGAGGAAGCCAGTTGGATCCTGCCCCGCATCGTGGCCTCCATCGCTCCCTACGGCGTGTTTCCCACCACCCGGGGATGGGTGGAAAAACAGGCGCTCGGGACATTGGCCGAGTACGCCGCCGGAGAAGGGAGCGACCTGGAACAATTTGCCGGTTTCGATGAAGAAGCCCACTTGATGATCGAAGGCGGCGAGACGGCCAAGATACGCCCTTCGATGACCAGCGTCTGGTTCAAGGACGCCTCCGACCGCCTCAACGAACAGATCCGGCAAGCAGAAAAAGCGATGGGCAAGGAAGAGAATAAGGAATTTTATTCGACGATCACCGACCTGAAGATACTGTCCAACCTGGCGCTGTACCACTCCCGCCGGGTACCTGCCGCCGTCAATTACTGCATATTCCTCCGGACAAACGATGTGGCAGCGCTCGACCGGGCGATCGAGCACGAGAAAAACGCCATCGAAGCCTGGAAACAGATCATCGCCGCAGCCGGGGACGTGTATGCGCCCGACCTGATGTTAGGTATCCGGTCGGCCTATTTCGACGGCCTGACCCATCACCTTTCGGGGCATTGGAAAGACGAACTGGGGTACCTGGAAGAAGACCTGACAGCACTGGAACAACAACGGCGGGATTTTACGCCGGAAAGTACACCGCTGAATGCCCCGGAATATCGAGTTGCCCAACGCTCCGATAACGCCGGATTATTTCAGGTCGCCCTCGGTGAAACGGACAGCGCGCCCATAGGCAAACCGCTGACCGTTCAAGTAAAAGTCACCGGCAAGAACGGGATCAAATGGGTGCGGTTAAGGTATCGGGCAGTCAACCAGCGGCTCAATTACTCGACCCTGGAGATGACGCCATCGAACGAACGGAACACCTATCAGGCCGTTATCCCCGCAACGGAGATCAATCCGCAATTCGACCTGATGTATTTCGTCGAGGTGATGGACAACGCAGGAAACGGGAAGATCTATCCGGATTTATACAAAGAAACGCCCTACGTTATCGTGAAACTCGACAAACCCTAAATGCATCACCCTATGAAAAAATTACTCTTCGCATCAGCCCTGCTGGCCTGCACGATTTTATTGCCGGCCTGCCAAGAAAAGCCCTCGGAAAAACCGCGCATCCTGATCAGCACCGATATCGGCGGGACAGACCCCGACGACAACCAATCGATGACTCATTTTTTAATGTACAGCGACCTGTTTGAAACGGAAGGCCTTGTTTCTTCCCCCTCTTACGGAAGCGGCAATGTGTCGGAGATACTGCGCATGATCGATCTTTATGAGAAAGACCTGCCTAAACTGGAAAAACATTCCGATGGTTTTCCGTCCCCCGAATACTTGCGCTCCATCAGCAAACAGGGGAAGATCGGAGCCGCTCCATATTGCGGATATACGACTGCTACCGAAGGGTCGGACTGGATTATCCAATGTGCCCGCAAAGAGAGTACACGGCCGCTGTGGGTCCTTGTGTGGGGTGGTTTGGACGATGTAGCCCAGGCTTTGCATGATGCCCCCGATATTCAGGACAAAATAAAAATATACTGGATCGGCGGCCCGAATAAAAAGTGGAGCACCAACAGTTATGCCTACATCGTAGAGAATTTCCCCAACCTCTGGTTCATTGAAAACAATGCCTCGTACCGTGGATTTATCGCCAACTACAAGCAGATGGATGAATTTAACGGCCTGTATTACGACACATTCATCAGCGGCGGTGGAAGCCTGGGCGCAGACTTTAAAAATTACCTCAACGGAAATACCAAGTTGGGCGATACGCCCTCTTTGCTCTATATGATGGACGGCGACCCGAATGATCCGACCAAAGAATCGTGGGGCGGCAGCTATGTGAAATTTACACACAGTCCGCATATTATCTACGACCGCCCCACCACGGCACAGGACACCGCTCAAATCTATTCGATTATGGAGTTTCGTGTGAAAGGCCCCGAGCGGAACATCCCGTCGGATTCGATCTGCATGACGATGACCATAAACAAACAGACCTGGGGCGGATTCTATTTGGGAGACGGGGTCTATGCCGTAAGACACGCGACCTATGCGCTCGGAACAATGCCGTATACCATCGTTTCCGAAATTTCGGGCTTCCCGAATCAGGAGGGTGAAATCACCATAGAGAATGTTTGGCCGGGCAGAACGCGTGAAACGGATTACAAACTCGGGGACAACTGGTTCACCGACAAAAGCGATGAAGATTTGTTCGAAAACAACCTTCATGGCTTCAAAACCGTATCGAAGTGGCGCATCGACGCCATGACGGATTGGGGAAAACGTTGGGCATGGCTGAAAGAAGAGTAAAACCACATAAAATCGATTGACCGACTATGAATAAATTCATTTGTATTTTTATTGTCTTTCTCCTGTTGCCCTGCGTTGGCGGGCTGTGGGCACAAAAGGCTTCCGAAAAGCCGCGCGTCATCGTCACGACCGACGGCGAGATCGACGACCAGAGTTCGATGGTGCGTTTGCTGATGTTCGCTTCGGACTACGACGTGGCGGGCATCGTGCAGGTCAACGGCGTGCAGAAGGACGGACACAGCAAGGACAAGTGGATTGAGGCGCAGATCGAGAAATATGCCGCGGTGCTGCCCAACCTCCGGTTGCACCGCCCCGACTACCCCAGCCCCGAATACCTGCTGAGCGTGCTCAAGGTGGGCAACGAGGTGCGCGAAGATATGTACAAGGCCCCGCCGTTGCTTTCGCATAGCGAGGGCGCGCAGTTGATTATCGACGCACTGCTCGACGACGATCCCCGCCCGGTGCACATCCTGGCCTGGGGCGGAGCGAACACGCAAGCCAACGCCCTGTGGCAGATCAAACAAAACCACTCGGCCGAAGAATGGAAAAGAGCGACCGGCAAGGCCCGCCTCTATTGTATCTGGTACCAGGACGGCGGCGGAAAATGGATCGAGGAAAACCTGCCCGAAGTCACGATCTACGAGTCGGGCGCCCCGTTCCACGACGGCGGTTGGCGCTACGTGTGGGATTACATGAGCGTGGACTATTACTGGAAAAACCGGCTCAGCATGAACCCGCCGCAGCTGCAGGTCTGGATGGACAAACCGTGGCTGGCCGAAAACATCACGGTGGGCCACGGCCCGCTGTGCGCCGCCTACCCCCAGGAGTACACCAGCGAGGGCGACACCCCGTCGTATATGCCGCTGATCGACAACGGACTGGAACAACACACCGACTACACTATCGGCGGTTGGGGCGGACGGCCCGAATACCGGTCGGGCAACCACATGCAGGATGGTGACGACGGCGACCCCGACGGCAACGTCAACTCGCACTACACGTTCCAACGCTGGCTGCCCGCCGCGCAAAACGCCTGGGCGGCCCGCGCCGACTGGTGCGTAAAACCGTATGCCGAGGCGAACCACCAGCCGGCCATCCGGTTAAACCATAACACCCGCCTGACGGCGAAACCCGGCGAACGTGTCCCGTTGAGCGCTACGGCCTCGGACCCGGATGGCGACAAACTGACGTACCTGTGGTGGCCCTACCTGGAAGCCGGCACTTACCCGGGCAGCGTAACGATCCCCGACGCCGGGAACGCAGCCTGTTCATTGGTCGTGCCGACCGACGCGAAACCGGGCCACACGCTCCAGGTCATCTGCGAGGTAACGGACGACGGCACCCCGCAATTAACCCGCTACCAGCGTGTGGTAATCACGGTCATCTAAGCCCCCCGGACATCCCGGAAATAAAAGAGAACTCCTGCCGTCGGATGACGGCAGGAGTTCTCTTTTTGCATCTGCGAGCCGTGGCCTAGGGGCAGGTCACTGCACGTCAAACCGTTCGTCCGACGCCTGGGGACCAATGCCCGTCAAGCGTTCGATCGCCGGCAGGATCTGCTCCTCAAATTCCCGGCGGCCCGGCTTCGTCTTATTGGGATTGAAACTATTGGAAATCCGCACCCCTTTCCCGAAACGGTTCCGCTGGCGGGACAGGCTATAGTAAATGTTTCCGTACTCGGACGTGACGAAGATCGAATGGACTTCGCCGAAAGGGATTACCTTCCAGGTCATCCCCCAGGGCTGTTTCTTGTAGACGTAGCCCGTCCGGGCGTCGAAGATCAACCTGACCCGGGTCTGGAAAAGGCTCTTGAACAACGACGAAAGGATCGCCACCGCACCGAGCCCTATGAGAATGAAACTGGCCTCGTTGACCCAGGCGCCTTTCCACGAGGCGTAACCGACCCCGAAAAGGACGAGTAACGCGCCGACAACCAGCGCAATGAGATCTCCCTTCGCGTTTTGGAGGTAAGGCTGGTAAATGAGCCGGCCCTCGGCCAGCGTCGCCCGATGGTGTTTCATGCCCGGTTATTTTTTGATGCCCATGATCTGCTCGATCTCCTCGGCCAGCACCTGTGCCTGCTTGGCGTTGGTACCGTACTGGCGGAGCAGGTAGGATTTATCCTTCCCGTTCTTTTTGAACGTCATCTGGAAATGGTTGTTGGTGGTGATGCCGTAGGATTTAAGCTTAACCATCGTGAAATTCGAAAATTCGTCGAAACCGAGTACGGCCCCCTCACCCTTGCCCAACTTGGGAAACGTGACGGTCCGATCCGTTGGGTTGAAAACGATCTTCTGTCCCATGCGTTTCAGGGTCAGGAACGCAAATAGCAGTAACAGGAGCGCGAACAACAGATAATAAGTGTCTTCGGTGTTTCCAAAATACGCGACAAACGACGCGACCGCCAGGGCGACTTCGAGCAGGACGATGCCTGCGGAGAGACTCTTCTGGCCTTTCAGCACGTAGTTATCCCCTTCCTTCTGCAGATACTTGAATGTTTCCATCGAGATGATATTTTTTAAGATTGGGTTTTTCAAAAACGACTGAAACAAAAATAACCTATTTTTCAAAAGGTATCCTCACTCCACTTTCAGAAAGTCGGGAATAGAAACATTTTCCATAGCTTTTTACCGGAGAATTTAAAAAAACGCCCTGTACAAGACAGGGCGTTTTTTATGATTTATTCGGTAAAAAAATATTGTCATTTGACAATCCGAACCAGTAACGAATCGTCGGAACAGGGGGCGCCGTTGAGAGAAGTCGCGAAATGCACCGTCGGCCGGTAATCCTTCCAGGTGATGTAGAGGTCGAACTTGACGGTGTCTTTCGTCCCGTCGCCCCAGTCGATCGTAAAGGTTTCGCCTTTGTAATTACGATTAGGCCCGAATTCACCGAAAAGCAGGACATATTTGTCTTGCTGCTCCACATAATAAGGGCGCAAGCCGTTCCACTTGGGCATATTCGCTTTGGTTTCCACTCCTTTCGTATACGGTTTCCCCCGGTATTCGACAACAATGTCCCGGGAAATCAGATTGCCCGGAACGGCGGAATTAAGCAAGTCGTTACCCAAGGCGTCTGTTACCTGGATGGCCACGTTGTAGTTGACAAAATCCCAGATGGCCCCGGGAGCAGGCCCGTCTTTCTCCCCTTCGGGATCGACTAACTTTTTGGCACATCCCGCAAAAAGTGCCACTGATGCCAGAAGAATCGTTAATAGTAAAAGACCTTTTTTCATATGATCTGTTTGTGAGTGTAAGAATCATTCCTAATCCTCCTCTGCCCGCAATCTCTCTGTTCTGATTTGCCGCTTCCGGGAAATATGCTATTTTTGTACCCATAAAGAAATAGCGGCCTGCAGTGTCCGGTGCCGGCTGGTCGATGCAAACCGATTCTAAACCATCAGATGCTCAAAGATAGCACTTTGCTGCATCGTCCGGAAATATTTTTCATTTTTTGTTTGTAACTAAACCCTATACTGATGAAAAAACTGATTTTTACCGCCTTGTTCGCTGCCGGCCTGTGCTCACTTTCCGCACAGCCCTGGTCGCAGAAGATGATCGAATCGCACGGCCTGGGCGATTTCTATTGCAACCGTGCCCACCAACAGGTGCTCGGCAACACCGGTTGGGACTATGTGGGCGGCCTGGTGGCCAACTCCGTGCTCAAGGCCTGGGAAATGTACCCCGAAAAAGCCGAATATTATGCCGCTGTCAAGTCTTACGCCGACCGCAACATCTCGGCCGACGGCAAGATGATCATCCATTCGAACGGCCAGTCGGCCCTCGGCCCGAGCAACATCGACGACCTGGCTGCCGGCAAGATCTTTTTCAGACTATATCAGGAAGAACTCAAACGCGGCAACACAAAGGACGCCGAACGGTATAAAAACGCGGCGACGCTGATCCGCAACACGCTCAAGTTCGACCACTCGCGCATCGCCCCGGAAGAATTCGGCGCCGGCGGTTTTTACCACAAGGCACAGTATCCGTCGCAGATGTGGCTCGACGGGCTGTATATGGGCCCGGCCGTTTACGCACAGTGGCAGTACACCTTCGGCGCGGCCGATGCTAAGGAGAACGCCGAAAGCTGGACCGACATCGCCCGCCAGTTCCAGATCGTCAACCGCTACACCTACGACTCGGAAAAACAGCTCAACTACCACGCCTGGGCCGCCCTACCGGCCGACCCGAACGCTTTCTGGGCGAACCAGGGCGAACCCTACATGGGCGCCAGCCCCGAATTCTGGGGACGCGGGATGGGCTGGTATTTCGCCGCACTGGTCGACGTGCTTGAAATGATGCCCAAGGACCATCCCGAGTACGGGGCGGTGCTGGCCATCTACCGGCAGGTAGCCGCCGGGATCAAGCGCTGGCAAGACCCCGCTTCGGGCGTGTGGTACCAACTGTTGCAGCACGACAGTTCGGTCAGGGCCGACGGCAAGGGCGACATCGTGAACGGCAAGGCTTACAACGTCGGCACGCAGGCCAACTACCTCGAAGCCTCGTGCTCGTGTATGTTCACCTATGCCTTCTTAAAAGGGATACGCCTGGGCTACATTGACCAGGCGACTTACGGACCGATAACCGAAAAGGCGTTCCAGGGATTGCTGGCGACCTTCATCCGTCCGAACGGGACGAAGATCGACATCATCCAGTCGTGCGCCTCGGCCGGCCTGGGCCCCGAAAGGAATCCCGGACGCACGGGCACCGTCAACTACTACCTGGCCGGTGGCGATGTAACGGTCGTTGAAAACGAAGGCAAGGCGATCGGCACTTTCATCATGGCCGCTCTCGAACACGAAATGGCCGCCAAGAAATAACCCGCACCGGGATTCCGGCAAAAAACAGATGAAACGGGGAGCGCCTGCAGCAGGCGCTCCCCGTTCGCTGTTCTTACGTCATCTTATCTGTTTTAACAGATGCCGAAGATGTTTTTTGCTGCACGGCAGCTGTCATTCCTTTCCCAAAGAAGCAAGATTCTCTCTTCCGTTTCCCAAAAAATCTGCCCCCGCCCGGATTTTTATCGCTTTTTTCAAACCGATCCGAGGAAGCAAAAAAATATCTCTTTTTATGTTCATATTTTCTAAAAAACATTAACTTTGTTATGTACTGGAGAAGATGGGGGAGGATCCGGTTTGTCAACGTTTTTGAAATTTCGGGACGGAAAGATTTGCGCCATGTCGGCGCCTGTGAAGAAACCGGCCGAGCAGATTTCAGCGATGAACAAGAGCAGGGAAGAAATATCCGGAACAGCTTTCCGGGCTTTGAGAAAAGGCCCGGAGGCGGATGCAGGGAAAACGTGTAGCCGATTTCGCCGTCTGTGCCTGACCTTGGGACGCGAGAAGATGCCGGTCTTTCTGCTGTTGCTGTGTTCATGTGTTTCTTTTGCCGTTGTGTTGGATACGGTGGGCCGCCCCGCTCCGGATCGGCTCCTGATCGGGAACACTAATGCAATCTCCACCCTGCGCATTCGAGCGTTTCTGGAACAGAGAACTCCAGTATCGGATCCATCTGATGAACACCATGGGGCAACCTGGATCGACCGGGCCGAAACGGACGAAGCGACCGCTGCCAAGGCAGTCGGATTAGACGAAGAGCAATTCCTGATGATCGATTCGATCGGCCACCATGTATTTTACAACGAACTCTATGAACTCGACGTCCGAAACGAACAGTATCGGATCACGGCCGACATCGAACGGGCCCAGTTAAAAGCGAATATAGCCAACAACCGCATCCTGGGATTTTCTTTCTCCGGGGTACTGATGATACTGATCACTGTTATCATTTATCAATACTCACGCCTCCTGCGGGAACGCACCCGTTCGCTCTACGACCGGATTGAGGATCAGTGCCGGTTGAAAGCTGAGATGGAACGGATGGGAATGTCGATGCAGTACCTCCGCTTGATCGACGATCAGGCGGAGGGAGCACAACCCGGGGCAGACGCTAACGGGAAGGAATTGTTCCGCCGACTGACGAGTTATCTCCGTGAAAACAAGGCTTATACTGATCCCGGGGTCAATCGGCGCCAAATAGCCCTGATATTGGGTACCAATGAAAAATACCTCAGCGAAAGCATCAAAAAAACCATTGGGCTGACTTTCTGCGAATACATCACCCTGATGCGACTGACTTATGCACGCCTGTTGCTCGATTCCCATCCTGATTACACGGTTGAGGCCGTGGCAACTGACGCCGGTTTCGGTTCGCGCAACACGTTCCACCGTCAATTCCGCGGACGTTACGGGCTTACTCCCGATGAGTACCGGCGACGCCCCCGAACGCCCCATACGGCTTGACCCTAAGCCTATTCCGTCATTATATAATACTGGAGCGCACCAGCGACGTACTAAAAGACGGTCTGTTTTCCCTATTTTGAGACAAATTAATCCCGACATGGGACAATCGTTTCCCTGTTTCAACCTATTTTTAAATCACGAAAGGAAGAAATTTGCTTCCCTATATAAAATGGACCGGCTACCAAGTGTTGGTTGAGAAATGCCTTATGTGTGTGTGATTGATTGGATTTACGGAAGAGAATGTGAAAAGCGAGTGAGCGGATAACGGTAGCCGGTCTTTCCCCCTCCCTGCAGGGATTCCGTTTTGCCAGGAATAAAAGAAAGACCAGATTGTGTCTGGTCTTTTTTTATAGTGGTTGCTTGGATGGGGCAATGACTATTTTCTCTTTTCCCGGATTTGGGGCAACCTTTATTTAATTTGGGACTGATGGTAACCTAATAAATTCCAAATTTATTAATGAAAAGTATTCACTTAAAATTCAACTTTTATGAAGACATTAAGATTACTCATTTTTGCATTGTCGATGACTGTGGCCTTTGCTGCCTGTGAAGGAGACGAGGGTGATATCGGGCCGCAAGGCGAGCAAGGAGAACAAGGCGTCCAGGGAGAGCAGGGCGATAAAGGCGATACCGGTGAGAAAGGGGAAAAAGGTGATCAGGGTGATCCTGGAGCACAAGGTCCTGCAGGTGAACCCGGAGAACAAGGTCCTGCAGGTGAACCCGGAGAACAAGGAGATCAGGGTGATCCTGGACCTGCCGGGCCTATGGGGCCTATCGGGCCTGCCGGGCCTGCCGGGCCTGAGGGACCTCAAGGTGATCCTGGACCTGCCGGGCCTATCGGGCCTATGGGGCCTGGGGGACCTCAAGGTGAAACGGGACCTGCCGGGCCTGCCGGGCCTGAGGGACCTCAAGGTGAAACGGGACCTGTCGGGCCTCAGGGGCCTGCCGGAGCTACTGGAGCTACTGGAGCACAGGGACCTCACGGTGAACAAGGACCTGCCGGGCCTGAGGGACCTCAGGGACCTCAAGGTGAACAAGGACCTGCCGGGCCTGAGGGACCTCAAGGCGAAACGGGACCTGTCGGGCCTGTCGGGCCTCAGGGGCCTGCTGGAGCTACTGGAGCACAGGGACCTCAAGGTGAACAAGGACCTGCCGGGCCTGAGGGACCTCAAGGCGAAATAGGACCTGCTGGGCCTATCGGGCCTGCCGGGCCTGTTGGACCTCAGGGACCTCAAGGACCTCAAGGACCTCAAGGTGAACAAGGACCTGCCGGCCCCGCGGGAGCAACAGGAGCCACAGGAGCTCAGGGTGAAAAAGGCGATCCCGGCACTTCCGATGTAAGGGTATATACTTTCGGCGTCAAAGATTTCAAACGAGGGGGCATCTTTGACACTGAAAGATCGCATACCTATACCATTCCTTACGCAACGGTAAACATCCCCACCTCGCTTATGCCGTCTGCGACTGTTCTGGCTTACTACAATCCTGCGAATAGCGAATTGGGCGGCACGCATAATCCGAACCTGTGGATTCCCGTAACCCCGATTTATTCAACGGGACATGCCAACTATGACATAAAAGGGAGTTATACCTACTCACAGGCGAGCGGACTTCAATACAGGATAACGCTCGATCTGAGCAACAATAACACGGCCACCCTGTCTGCGTTCAAGATCGTCGTGATCCCGCCCGGAGTGGTGATACCCGTGAAAAGCGCCCAATCGCTCTACAACCTGAGTTTTGAGGAAGTGGCGAGGATGTTCAACCTGAGAAAATAATTCCAGATAGCACCCTCTGGAATGACTTTACACAAAAAAACGCGGAAAAAATCCGCGTTTTTTGTATTTTTGTAATACAACGTTAAAATCCCCAGGTGCCGGGAAGCACTTTCGGGGCATATTGCGGCCTTGGGGTCTCAACCCATTCCCCAAGCCGCCGGGCATCTCTCCCGGACCGAAGAAACTCGTTTGCGGAACTCTCCCTTCCTCACCGCCCGCGCCCCTGAGGCCGACAGGCCGTTATTTTCGTATGCCTCGCTACGAGGCCCTAATTGTGCATTGCTATGAAAAAAATCGCAACCTACACCTTGCAGAACTACCGCTCGATTCCGCAGATGGATGCCGTGAGTGAAACAATCAAGCGCGACATCGATATCGTGGGTCGTGTGTTGCCGTTCAAAACCAACAACTATGTGGTCGACGAACTCATCGACTGGGACAACGTCGAAACCGATCCCATCTTCACCCTCAATTTTCCCCGCCGGGGGATGTTATCGAAACGCCACTACGATGCGGTGGCACGCCTGGTCGACGCTGGAGCCGACAAGGCCGATATCGACCACCGGATCCAGCAGATCCGCCTGGCGCTCAACCCCAACCCGGCCGGACAGGAGCACAACGTACCCTACCTCGGCACGACACGCCTGAAGGGCGTACAGCACAAATATCCCGAAACGGTGCTCTTCTTTCCCAGCCAGGGACAAACGTGCCACGCCTACTGCACGTTCTGTTTCCGCTGGCCGCAGTTTTCGGGGATGAACGAGTTGAAATTCGCGATGAAAGAGATCGATCTGCTGGTCGAATACCTGAAACTGCACCGTGAGGTGACTGACGTACTCTTTACCGGGGGCGACCCGATGGTGATGAGTGCGGCGGTACTTGAGGGTTACATCCGCCCGCTGCTCGAACTGGACCACATCCGGTCGATCCGCATCGGCACCAAGTCGCTCGCCTACTGGCCCTACCGCTACCTGACGGACGACGATAGCGACCTCATCATCGCCCTGTTCACGGAAGTGATCGCCGCCGGAAAGAACCTGTCGGTGCAGGCCCATTTCAACCATCCGCGCGAACTCTCGACCGAGGCGGTCGAAAAGGCCATCCGCCGCATCCGCACGACCGGGGCGCAGATCCGCACCCAGTCGCCCGTGTTGCGCCACATCAACGACAATCCCGACCTGTGGGCGGTGATGTGGCGGCGGCAGGTCGATCTGGGGTGCATCCCGTATTATATGTTCGTGGCGCGCGACACCGGGGCGAAAGAATTTTTCGAATTGCCGCTCGAACGTTGCTGGAAAATTTTCCGGCGCGCTTACCGCAAGGTGAGCGGGCTGTGCCGCACCGTACGCGGCCCCAGCATGAGCGACCACCCCGGCAAGATCCAGGTGTTGGGCATACAGGAGATCCGCGGCGAAAAGGTATTCGTGCTGCGGTTTATCCAAGGGCGCAACCCGCGGTGGGTACACGTGCCGTTCTTTGCCGAGTACGATCCGAAAGCCACCTGGTTCAACGAACTGAAACCCGCCTTCGGAGAAGAGAAATTCTTCTTCGAAGAAGAAAGGGGAAAAATGGCACAGACCAAGCCTTTCATGTTTGAGTAGCGAGTAACTGGCTCCGGGTGCCGCTTTTTATAAAAAGCGGCACCCGGAGCCAGTTACTCTGCTTCTCGAATATGCAGGGGTTCGATCTTGGGAATGAATATCTTCAGGAAAAGCCAGGCTAACAAATAGGCACAGCTGGCGATGGCGAACACCAGATAATAGCTGTGCGTGGCGTCGAGGATAAACCCGACGAGCGGCGAAAAGACGATCCCACCCATAGCCCCGGCGAATCCGGCCAGACCGGTGACCGACCCGACGGCGTTTTTGGGATAGATGTCGGAAACGACCGTAAAGATATTCGACGCCCAACCCTGGTGTGCCGCCGTGGCGAGGCTGATCAGGGCCACCGCCACCCACAAGCTCGAAAAATAGGAGAGGAAAAAGATCGGCACCACCATCAGCGCCACGATCAGGATACTCGTCTTGCGGGCATAATCGACGCTCTTCCCTATTTTCATAAAGTGCGACGACAGCCATCCGCCGCCGATGCCACCGACCGACGACACGGCGTAGATGATGATCAGCGGAGCCGCCATCGCCTGCAGGTCGACCCCGTGCTCAGCACTTAGGTACTTGGGCAGCCAATAGAGGAAGAACCACCAGATGGGGTCGGTGACAAAACGGCTCAGGCAGATGCCGATCGTTTGCCTGTAGGTCAGCAGTCTGGCCCACGGAATGGACACTTTGACCTCGGGTTCGCGGTCCGATTCGATGTAATCCAATTCGGCACGCGAAATCCCTTTCATCTCGCGCGGCGGTTTGTAGAACGGCAGCCAGAAAAAGAGCCAGATGATGCCCAGCCCGCCGGTGATGATGAACGCCCACTGCCAGCCCCAATGCATCGCCAGCCAAGGGATCAGCAGCGGCGCCAGGATGGCCCCGATCGTGCTGCCCGAATTGAACATACCGGTGGCAAAGGCCCGTTCCTTTTTCGGAAACCATTCCGACACGGTTTTGATCGCCGCCGGGAAGTTGGCGCTTTCGCCCAGCGCCAGCCCGAAGCGTGCCGCCGCAAAGGTGATCACCGATGAAGCCAACGCGTGAGCCCCCGCCGCTATACTCCATACCCCGATGGCCAGCGAGTAGCCGATCCGCACCCCGAATTTGTCCAGGAAGCGCCCCGTCGCCAGCAGGCCGAGTGCATAGGCGATTTGGAACGCCATGATGATGTAGCCATAATCTTTCTCCGACCAACTGAAAATTTCCTGCAGTTGCGGAGCGAGTAGGCCGATCACCTGCCGGTCGATGTAATTGATCGTCGTGGCGAAAAAAAGCAGGCCGCAGATACGCCAGCGATAGGTTCCGATGCCTTTCATTCGTTTAGGTATTGTGTCGGGGTTATTTACAAATATAGCGAAAGGTAAAAAGCTTGCTTTGGAGAATTGCCGAACCGCATCCTATATTCTGCAAATATCGTGGATCAGGCGGTAAGCCGCGCGCTGTTCTTCGGGCGTGGGACAGTGGGTGACCACGATCAGCTTCAACCCGGGACGCCAAAGCGCACGTACGCTTTTTTCGATGACCTCCAACCCTCCTACGATGCGGGCATTGACCACCACTCCGCTGTGGGCAAAAGCCTCGGCAAACGGCTCGCCAGGGTTGGGATCGGGATCGGTTTCGGACGAGAAAGCGCCGTCGACGCAGCACAGCCCCTCGATAGCCTGCGCGGCCGGGATGCGCGACGACCAGTTGCCGCACGAGTGCAACACCGGACCGCCGAAAGCCGCCCCCACCCGCTGGAAAGCGGGCAGCGCACATTCGACGTATTGTTCGTTGGAGAGCATCACGATGTTGTCGTCGCTTTGGCCATAGCCCTCGAAATTGCGGGCCGAGGCAAAACCGTGGCCGGGATTGGCCAGGCAGGGACCGATCCGCTTCTTCTGTTCGTTTACGAAGTCGATCGTCAGGTCGGCCAACCGGTCGAGGAAGCGGCGCACGCCGTCGGGATCGAGGATCGTGTCCATCAGCAGGTTGTTCGTGTCGACGATCATCGTCGAGGCGTTGAGCGGCGACTGGGCATCCGAAAAACTCATCGGCAACCGGCCGCCGGTTTCCGTCAGAAAATAGTCGATCATTTCCAGGGTGTGCCGCCCGATGGCGGTTTCAGCGACGGGCACCGGCTCGTAGGCCAGCGCATCGGTCACCGTTTCGAACCGGGTGTGCACGGCAGGAGCCTGGCCCGGGTTCCAAAGGTATTCGGCGCCATAGGCGGCCGCCGTCGCACCGATCCCATACCACGGTTCAAGAAAATTGGGGATATCGGCTTCGAACGCCATACTCGCCTGCAGGCAACCCAGTTGCCACTCGAGCGAACGGCGCATATCGCGGCTGCCGTCGCCGAAGACCTCGGCCGCTCGGAAACGGCGGTAGACCGCCACCCCTTCGGAAGCACGGGCAAAGGCCGCCGTGCGTTCCAGCAATCGCGCCTCATAATCGGCGTAAGCGTCCGTATCGAAATGCGACGCAGACACCGGCGCGATCTCGGTCGCCTGCACGTCGCGTTTGGTAAAATCAAATGCCATAAGCAGCCAGATATTAAGTCTGTAGATTTTAAAGATAAAAAGAATCTGCTGTTTCTCAAAATCTGTGGTCTGAAATTTGCAATATTTCGCGATGAAACGGGCAGGTAACGGCTTCCAGCACGATAGAAAAACCTGCTTTCGAGAAATCTATATTCTATTTTATTTATAAAAATCAAACTGTTATGAAAAAATTAATCGTTATGATGTTGGGGTTGTTTATCGCTGTATCCTGCGAAAAATATCCCGACTCCGGAGAACTCAATCCGGACTACCTGGTGACCACCGATTACAAATCGGATGCGAATTTCCAATCCTACAGCACTTTCTACATTTCTGACTCGATCCGCCTGGTTTCAGACCTGACGAGCGACACCGTGTGGAAAGACGCTGACGCCAAGGCGCTCGTCGACCAGATCGTTGCGGACATGACCGCACGCGGCTATACCCGGACCAACAACCTGGCGACCGCTTCGCTCGGCTTCCAGGTGACCGCCGTGCGTGACCTCTATGTGGTTTACGGCGCCGATCCCTACTGGTGGTGGTATTATCCCTACTGGGATTGGGGCTGGTATCCCTACTACCCGTATTACCCCTATCCGTATTACATCTCTTACTCTTATGTGACCGGAGCGCTGATGATCGAACTGGCCGACCTGCAGAACAAAGACGCCCTGGGCAAGGTGCCCATGGTGTGGAATGTCTTTACCACCGGATTGCTCTACAGCAACACGCAGTATAATATGCAACTGGTGGAACAGGCGATCGACCAAGCGTTTACCCAGTCGCCCTACCTGAAAAAAAACTAACGGAACGCTTCATGCTTTTTCGGTAAATTGTATAATCGCTATTAAACTTTATTATGAAAACGATGCAAACCAATATAAAAATGCTGTGCGCCGCCCTCTTGGTGCTGTGCGCCGCCCCACTCACTTCGCAGGCACAGGGTTACGCCATGCGCAACGACAATACGGGGAACTTTTTTGTCACCGCCGACTGGCAGATCAATTCGATCTCGAACGACTTCGTGAGCAATACTTCGGGCTGGGGTGCCAACACCCAGCTGAATTATTACATCAACGAAAAACTCTCGGCCGGGGTTTTCCTGGCCTGGCACTCGAACTACGAGTACATCCCGACGCAAACCTACGTGAACGGGACCCGCAGCACGACCACCGATATGCAACGTTCGATCTACCAACTGCCTTTCGGCGCCCTGGTGCAGTTTGACCTGGGCGACACCGACGGCGTGGTTTCGCCTTACATCGGCGCGAAGATCGGGGCTAATTTCGCCCGTTTCTCACACTTCTATGAAACCGTGCGGATCATGGACGAAACCTGGGGCTTCTACCTGTCGCCCGAAGTGGGGCTGAACATCTACCCGACCTACAACCACCGGTTCGGTTTCCACATCGCGGCCTTCTACGGCTACGCGAGCAACCAGAGCGACTCGTGGGACGTTTCGGGGATCAGCAACTTCGGCGTGCGCATCGGGGGTACTTTCCGATTCTAAATACTGCTTATTCAGCCAAAAACTCCGGAGCTTCCCGCTCCGGAGTTTTTTGTGCCTGCACAAATGCTTTTTTTTGCAAAACATCACTATCTTAGATCGTCAAACGCAGATGGTATGGGAAAACGTTTCACGAAGATAGCCACCGACCTGGGTTTCCTGGTTATCGTGGCGATGGTCGCCGGCAGCCTGGCCGGTTATTTTATGAAGGACGGAGCGCAGGTGTTCGCGCCGCTCGGGACGCTGTTTATCCAGCTGATCAAGATGCTGGTCGTGCCGCTGATTTTCGTTTCGATCGTTTCGGGCGCCCTGTCGCTCGGGGCGACGAAGAAAGCGGGAAAAGTGGCCGCGCTGACGCTGGCGTTTATCGCCGTCACATCGATACTGGCGGGCGTGTTGGCCGCCGTTTCGGCCGCGTGGGTTCAGCCCGGGGGCAACATTCCGCCCGAGTTGGTACACGCTTTCCGCGGAAGCAGCGAGGCCCCGGCCGCACCGTCGTCCGGTTTCTGGGATATCATCCTGGGCTTCGTCCCGGCCAACCCCATTCAGGCAATGGTCGACGGCAACGTGATCCAGATCATCTTCTTCGGCCTGCTGCTCGGCTTCGGCCTGGGCACCATTTCTGAGGAAAAGAAACAACCCATTACCACCATTGTCAACGGCATCCTCGACGGCCTGATCTGGTGCATCCGCGTAGTGATGTGGACGGCGCCCGTCGGCGTGTTCGCCCTGATGGCCTCGGCCGTGGGGACGATGGGATTCGAAATATTCGGAAAACTGGCGGGGCTGCTTTCGCTCGACATCGGGCTGGTGCTGGTGTTCGGACTGTTCATCTATCCGTTCTGCATCCGGTTTTGGTCGGACGTGCCGGTAAAACTCTACTTGCGGGCCATGCTCAAGCCCCAGGCCGTGGCCCTGTCGACCGCCTCGTCGCTGGCCACACTGGCCCCCAACATGGAAACGTGCGAAAACGAACTCGGCATTTCGAAAGAAACCGTTTCGTTCGTCTTGCCCTTAGGGGCGACGATCAACATGACGGGCAACGTGATTTATTATGTACTGGCCGCCCTCTTCTTCGCCCAATTCTATGGGATGACGCTGCCATTTGGCGCTTATGTGGCCATCATCCTGACGGCGGTGCTGAGCGCAGTCGGGCAGGCCGGGGTGCCGGGGCCGACACTCACCGTCTTTGCCGTGTTCATCGCCGGAGGCATTCCGCTCGAGGGCATTCCGTTGCTCTTTGCCGTCGACCGGCTCTTCGACATGATCCGCACCACGCTCAACATCACGGGTGACGCCTGCGCAGCCGCCGTGGTCGACAAGGCGGTCAAGGAGGCATAACGGAAAGAACTCCCTATCTTTTACGGGTAAAGGTCGCCACCACCGGATTGTGGTCAGACCACGCCACCTCAGGGCTGTCGTAAGCGACCGTTTCGAGGTCGGGCGAGTGGAGGATGTAGTCGATGCGCAACATCCGGAAGAGGTTTTTGTAGGTGTAGTGGTACCCGCTGCCCTTCTCTTCGAACGAGTCGGCATAATCGCCCCGGATCGTGCGGTAGGTATAGGAGATGGGCGTGTCGTTGAAGTCGCCCACCACCACGGTCGGCACCCGGCGGCTGCGGATCAGCAGCGCGATCGAGTCGGCCTGGTCGGCCCGCAGGCGGTAACCGTTACGCAGGCGGCCGGCGATCTGGCGGATTTTTCCTTCTTTATCGGGTTCCTGCGTAAAATTTTCGTAGTCGAAGAAAGCGAGGTTTGAGCGGTCGATCTTCGTTGTTTGCAGGTGGTTGTTGATCACGCGCAACGTGTCGTTCTTGCCCATGAGCAGGTCAGCGTAGAGGGTGCCGTTATTGCTTTCCCGAAACTCGATCTCGCCGCTGGACAGGATCGGAAATTTGCTATAGAGGGCCACGCCCAACACCCCCCGCCCGTTCTGGTGGAGGAAGTACGCAATCCGGCTGTGGGGCCAGGCGCTGAGCAGTGTGTCGATCTTTTCCTGCGGGTTTTTGGGGGTCGACTGGAATTCCTGGAAACAGATGATGTCCGGATCCTGTTCGGCTACCCAGCGAATAATCTCTTCGGCGGTCGAAAAGCTTTCCCTCCCTTCGCGGCGTACAAAACCCTCGGCATTGAAACTCAGGACGGTGATCGCCCCCCGGTGTTCGGTTTCACCGTAGCTTTTGCTGAACGGCAGGCGGTAAAAAGTCGATATATTACCGATGCCGCAAAGCAGGACGACGGCAGGCAGCAGGAAAATGGGTTTCCACCGGAACATCCAGTAAAGCAGCAGCGCCAAGTTGGCAAAATAGAGCAGCGGCGCCCCCAGGCCGAAAAAGGCGAACATCCACGCATCGTTGGGGTTGGTATAGGGCGCAAAGTAGGACATCACCAGCGCCAGCGCAAACCCCAGGGTGAGGACGAACATCACCGCGTCGATGACGCGGAGCAGTGGACTGCCCTTTCTTTTGCTGCGGTTGAACATACGGATGAGGAGCTATGCAAGACCCCCGGATATGTGAAACGGATGCTTAATAAAAAATCTTGTTGGTGCGCTTCCAGTAGCGGAGCAGCAGGAATGCCCAGAGCATCCCGCCCACGTGGGCGAAATGGGCCACGCCATCGCCCGGGCCCGAAAGGCCGAGCAACACCTCGATCACCATAAAAATGATCACGAAAAATTTGGCCCGCATCGGGATCGGCGGAAACAACAGCATAATACGCACGTTGGGATGCATCATCCCGAAACCGAGCAGCACGCCATAGATCGCTCCCGAAGCCCCGACCGTCGGAGTGTTGATCATCCGCATCAGGGCCAGCCCGGCGCCCGGCGCATCGGCCAGCGAAGCCTGCAGGTGCATGATTTCGATCCAGTTGGTGAGCAGGTAGAAGAGCGCCGCGCCGATCCCCGTGATCATATAGAAGGTCAGGAAACGCTTGCTCCCGAGGTCATACTCGAGCGTGCGCCCGAACATCCACAACGAGAACATATTGAAAAAGAGGTGCGACACCCCGCCGTGGAGGAACATATGGGTCACCAGCTGCCACACCCGGAAATGGTCGGACCCCCAATAGTAGAGGGCCAGGTTGTCGGTGATCCAGTCGCCCAGTCCGTTGGGCAGGAGCGATTGGGCCATAAAGACCAAGGCGTTGATGATGATCAGGTTCTTGACCACCGGCGGGGTATGGTAAGCACTGCTACTGAAATTATTCATTACGTGTTATTTAAGGCGTTTGTGTATCTCTTCAGGCGAAAGGCCCGACACGATGGGCTTTCCGTCGTGAGTATAGGCCGCTTCGGGCGAATCGAGTAGCAAAGATAATATGTTTTCGATCTCTTCGAAAAGAAAATTTTTCGTATGGGCGTGGAGTGCGCCGCGGGCCATCGCTGCGGCCAGGCGTTCGCGCGACACCGCGCCGCTCAGGCACCCCTGCTGCCCGAGCTCGTGGAGCAAATCGGCCACCAGGCGCTTGGGCGAAGCGTTCTCGAGGCCGGCCGGAACACCGTGGAGGGCGATGGACGATGCGCCTTCGGGGCGCAGGTCGAAGCCCATCTTCAGTAATTCGGCCTGTTGTTCCAACAGCAGGCGGTATTCTTCCGGCGACACTTCGATGGGTTCCGGGAAGAGGCATTGCTGATTGGGCGCCGGGGCGTCGGTCACCCGGCCGAGGAAACGGTCGTAAAGGATGCGGCGGTAGGCGCGTCGGACGTCGACCAGCAGCAGCGATCCGCCGCGGGCCAGGGCCACGTGGCGCGGCGTGACGCGGATCCACGACAGGAGGTTTTCGGAACCGTCGCCGAAGTCGATCTCAGGTTGGGCGGCTTCTTCGTAGAACGAATCTACCTCCTGGAATTGCTCGGGTTCGGCCGAAAAACCGCGCGAAATAAATTCCTGTTCTTCATCGGCGCCCGAGGTAATGAAATTCCGGAACGTTTCGCCCGAAGTAGAATTCCGGTCGAATGAGTCGTAACCGTCCTTATCTAAAAATTCTTCCCAGCCGGCGACTTGTTCTTCGCCGAAGGCGCCCGTCTGGAGAATGCTTTTGCGGCCTCCACCGCCCCCGGACGAACGGGGCGCTTCGAACGGGTTGAAGCCGGGATTGAGGCTCGATTCGGGTTCTTTGTACTCCCATTTGCTGGTCAGCACCGGGATCTCGATCGGCGAATCGTTCTCAAAATCGATGACCGGCACCGCCACCACGCGCCCCAGCGATTCGCGCACGGCAGCATTCAGGATTTGCCACACAGCCTGTTCGTCCTCGAACTTGATCTCGGTTTTCGAAGGATGTATATTGACGTCGATGCGCGAAGGATCGACCGTCAGGTTCAGAAAATAGATCGGTTGGGCGTCCTGGGCGACCAGTTTCTCGTAAGCCGCTGCGACCGCCTTATGAAAATAAGGGCTGCGGAAATAGCGTCCGTTGACGAAGAAAAAACTTTTGGCGTTTTTGCCTGCGCTTTGGGGGTCGCCGACGAAGCCGTCGATCTTGGCGATCGAGGTGTCGACCGCCAGGTCGAGCAGGTGGGCGTTGACCGGTTTGCCCATAATGCCGACGATGCGCTGGCGGAGATTGCCCCGCGGCAAATTGTATTGCAGGGCGTCATTGACGAAAAGTTTCATTTCGACCTCGGGGTGGCAGAGGGCCACGCGCTGGAATTCGTCGATGATCTGGCGGTTTTCGGTCGAGTTACTCTTGAGGAATTTTCGTCGTGCCGGGATATTATAAAACAGGTTTTTGATGCTGAATTGGGTGCCGCAGGGGGCGCTGACGGGGGTCGTTTCCAATTGCTTGCCCCCGGCGATGGTGACACGGGTGCCCACTTCGTCGTCCGGGCGGCGGGTCTTCATTTCGACTTCGGAAACCGAAGCGATCGACGCCAGCGCTTCGCCCCGGAAGCCAAAGGAGTTCAAGGCGTAAAGGTCTGTGGCGCGGGATATTTTGGAGGTGGCGTGTCGTTCGAAGACCAACGGGATGTCGCCCGGCGCGATACCGCATCCGGTGTCGACCACCTGAATCAGGTCGCGGCCCCCTTCGCGGACGCTCACGGTGACCGACCCGGCTCCCGCATCGACCGCGTTCTCCAAAAGTTCCTTGACGACCGAGGCGGGACGCTGCACCACTTCGCCGGCGGCGATCTGGTTGGCTACCGAATCGGGCAATAACTTGATGGCTCCCGGCATCGTCCGTTCCCCGCGAATTAGGTCAGAAAAATGTAGTAAAGCAATGCAGCTACCAACACGATGGCAATAAGCAGTTGGCGCTGGCGGGCGCCGCTCTTGTTGTCTTTCTTCCGCCGGTCGGCGATCACCCCACGGCGCATACGGATCTCGTTGATATACTGGCCGGGATGATACTCCTTCCGGCTTTCGGCACGCTCTTCGTCAGTCTTATAGGCTTCGGCGTAATCGTCGCCCAACAACTCTCTCTTCCGCATTTCGCGCTCTTCGGCCTCGGGGTCGTAGTAACGCGGACGGTAGTTGAACTGGCGCGGCTTGGGGGTGTGGAAAAATGAAAATTTAAATGCCATAGTTTTTCGGTTTTTACAGGCCCGGGAGAATTCCCCTTCAGTATAAAAAACGTTTTTACAGGCCCCCTTTGACATACAAAGATAGGGCTTTTTCCGGATTTTTCCAATGCGGCCCGAAGCAAATACCCGCGGCGAAAAAGGTTGTGTTTTCGGGAAAAATCACTACTTTTGCGGAAAACGCATTGCAATGAAGTCATTCAAACGCTATATGGTCACTTCGGCGTTGCCCTACGCCAACGGCCCGGTGCATATCGGCCACCTGGCGGGGGTTTACGTCCCGTCGGACATCTACGTGCGCTACCTGCGCCTGCGGGGCGAGGACGTGAAGTGGGTCTGCGGGTCGGACGAGCACGGGGTGCCCATCACCCTCAAGGCCCGTCAGGAAGGAGTGACGCCCCAGGACATTGTCGATAAATACCACGGGATCATCAAGGACGCCTTTGCACGCCTCGGAATTTCGTTCGACATCTATTCACGCACCACTTCGCCCACGCACCACAAGACCGCCTCGGATTTTTTCCGCAAGCTCTACGATAACGGTAAGTTCGAGGAGCAGGTGACGCTGCAGTATTACGACGAGGAGGCGAAGCAGTTCCTGGCCGACCGCTACATCATGGGTACCTGCCCCCATTGCCAGAACGAGCGGGCTTACGGCGACCAGTGCGAGAAGTGCGGCTCGACCCTCTCGCCCAACGACCTGATCAACCCGCGTTCGACGATCACCGGCTCAACCCCCATGAAGCGCGAAACGAAGCATTGGTACCTGCCGCTGAACCAATACGAAAATTTCCTGCGGGAGTGGATCCTGGAGGGACATAAGGAGTGGAAGGCCAACGTGTACGGGCAGTGCAAGAGCTGGCTCGACCTCGGCCTGCAACCCCGCGCGGTGAGCCGCGACCTGGACTGGGGCATCCCGGTGCCGGTCGAAGGAGCCGAAGGCAAAGTACTTTACGTGTGGTTCGATGCGCCGATCGGTTATATCTCGGCCACGAAAGAACTCACTCCCGACTGGGAAAAATATTGGAGGGACAAGGACACCAAACTCGTGCATTTCATCGGCAAGGACAACATCGTTTTCCACTGCATCGTCTTCCCGGCGATGCTGAAAGCCCACGGCGACTACATCTTGCCGGAAAATGTGCCGGGAAACGAGTTTCTGAACCTCGAAAACGACAAAATTTCCACCTCGCGCAACTGGGCGGTGTGGCTCCACGAATACCTCGACGAGTTCCCGGGCAAGGAGGACGTGCTGCGTTACGTACTGTGCGCCAACGCGCCCGAAACGAAGGATAACGATTTTACGTGGAAGGACTTCCAAGCGCGCAACAACAACGAGTTGGTGGCCGTGTTGGGCAACTTTGTGAACCGGGCGCTGGTGCTGACTGAGAAGTATTTCGAGGGGGCGGTACCAGCATGTGGTGTGCTGAACGATTACGATAAAGAAACCCTCGGCGAATTACCGAAAATCAAGGCCGCCATTGAGGAAAACATCGAAAACTACCGTTTCCGCGAAGCGTTGAAAGAGGCGATGAACATCGCCCGTTTGGGCAACAAGTACCTGGCCGACACCGAGCCGTGGAAAGTATGGAAAACCGACCCCGACCGCGTGGCGACAATACTCAACGTATCGCTCCAGATCACGGCCAACGTAGCGATCGCCATCGAACCGTTCATGCCGTTTACGGCAGCCAAGATGCTAAAAATGCTGGCGGCCGAAAAATTCGGTTGGGACGCCATCGGCCGCGCCGACCTGATGGCCGCCGGCCACAAACTCGAAAAACCGGAACTGCTCTTCGAAAAGATCGAAGACGCCATGATCGAAGCCCAGCTTGAAAAGTTGCAGCGCACCAAGAGCGCCAACCAAGCCAAGGAAGCCGCCAAGATCGAACCGCAGAAAGAGAGCGTGACGTTTGACGATTTTTCGCGGATGGATATTCGCGTGGCCAAAGTAATCGCCGCCGAAAAGGTCGCCAAGACGAAGAAACTGCTGAAACTGACCGTCGACACGGGCATCGACAAGCGCACGATCGTGTCGGGCATCGCCGAATTCTTTACTCCCGAAGAGATGGTGGGCAAGCAAGTCGTCGTTCTCGTAAACCTCCAACCCCGCGACCTGAAAGGGATCGAATCGCAAGGGATGGTGCTGATGGCCGAAGCTGCCGACGGCACGCTATCGCTCATCAGCCCCAGCGGGCCGATGGAGCCGGGCGTGGTCATCCGCTGACGCTCGCAGGTTCGCAAGTCATTCGGGACGGCGGACGCACATCCGCCGTCCTTTTTTGTTCTTCCGAAGGGCATATCGGGAACACTTTTTTACTACATTTGCTACCAACAAGAAAAAATACGAAAAATATGGAAAACTTCGATTGGAAAAACCTCAGTTTCGGATACCACGACACTGACTACAACGTGCGCTGCTACTACCGCGACGGCAAGTGGGGCGAACTCGAAATACACACCGACCCCAACGTCACGATGTCGATGGCGGCCACCTGCCTCCACTATGGACAGGAATCGTTCGAAGGACTGAAAGCATTCACGGGCAAGGACGGCGACATTCGCATCTTCCGCCCCGATGAAAATGCCAAGCGTATGCAGCGCTCGGCCGAATATATCCGGATGGCGGCTCCTCCGGTCGAACTTTTTGTCGAAGCCGTTAAAAAAGTGGTCGACCTGAACCGCCGCTTCGTGCCGCCCTACGGCACCGGGGCGTCGCTCTACATCCGCCCGCTGCTCATCGGCACCGGGGCACAAGTGGGCGTCAAGCCGTCGAACGAATACCTCTTCCTTGTTTTCGTCACCCCCGTAGGCCCGTACTTCAAAAGCGGATTCGGGCCGATCGACGTCATCGTCGACCGCGACCACGACCGCGCCGCACCCCGCGGTACCGGCCACGTGAAAGTAGGCGGCAACTACGCCGCCAGCCTAGAATCGAACGACCTGGCCCACAAAAAAGGATTTTCAACAATGCTCTTCCTCGACGCCGCCGAGCAGAAATATATCGACGAGTGCGGCGCCGCCAACTTTTTTGCCATAAAGGGCAACTCATACATCACCCCCGTGTCACATTCCATCCTGCCCTCGATCACCAACCTGAGCATCCAGCAGCTGGCACGCGACATGGGACTCACCGTCGAAGCTCGGCGCGTAGAGTTCGCCGAGCTGCCCTCATTCGATGAATGCGGAAACTGCGGCACAGCAGCCGTACTCACCCCCATCGCACGAATCGTCGACGAAGCGAACAACAAAGTCTACCAATTCGCCAAAGACGGCAAACCCGGCAAAATCACCACACAACTCTACGAAAAATACCGGGCCATCCAACTCGGCGAAGCCCCCGACACCCACCACTGGATAATCACCGTCTAACAACCACCAGCAGTCGGGCAACAGGCAGGGTATTGAGACAGCCTTCGACTGCCGCTTTTTATAAAAAGCGGCACCAAAAATTTTACTGGGATACTACGTATCCCTTGATCTACCTTGCTTAGTTTTAGTAAAGGTTTTAGAGAAGAGGGCCCCCACTACTGTTGCAAAACGAGAATTGGGTAGGTGCGTGGGAGAGGGGGGGCTCATCGCTAAAAACTTTTAACATGGTGCAAGAATGGATAATATTAACGACATGTGATTATAGCAACTATGATATGAAGATCTCAGTAATGTCACTCGAATAAACCAGTACCAAATTGATTAAGTGAATATCACCTGAGAAACACTATTTATGCATTTAGAAGTAGAGGACATTATTAGAATCAGAGATATAAACAACTCTCTGCGTTCAGGTGTGATAATGCAACTTTTACATGTAAAGCTAGACTGCATCAGTAACAAGTAATTTATGTCAATAACAACTGAGGAAGACTTTTTATGCATGTACAATTGCAAGAAATAACTAGAATTAGAGTTAGAAGCAACTATCAGTTTTGCAGGTTCCAACCTGCAACTTTACCCATATATAACAGGAATAAAACAGTAACAAGTTATTTAAGTGAAAAACACCTCAGAAAGACTTTCTGGCAGGTACAAGTATTGAATATAATTAGAAACTCTAATATAAGCATCTGTGATAAAATCAAGTACGAAATGTCAGTATAAAACACCAGGAACAAATAATGTTAGAATAACACCTTAAAACACTTTTTGTGCAGGTACACATTTAGGAAATATTTAGGAACAATGATTTGAAATACAGAGATATAAGCAACTCAGAAATATCACAACAATACACCAGTAATAACTTGTTTGAGTAAATAAGACCTTAGAGAAAGGCTTTTTTCATGCACGTGTATGAAAACTAATTAGAAACTGTAACATAAGCAACAGTTAAATAAACAACTCATGTACATCACTGCAATACACCAATAACAAGTTATCTATGTTAATAGAACATGAGAAAGGCTTCTTATGTAGGTGCAGGTATGAAGAATGACTAGACCCTATTATATATTAAACTTAGAACGTTCACTAGAATACACCAGTAACTACATATGTAAGTGAATAACTGCTAAGAAAGAATGTTTTGCAGGTACAAGTATGGAAAATACATAGAAAATGTGATAAAATCAGCTGTGACATGAAGAACTCAAAAATTTAACAGGAATAATTAATTAACAACTG
>JAVBLC010000007.1:0-98735 GCA_031553805.1 Rikenellaceae bacterium
CCCTTTAATAACCCTACGCAAGGCAGATCAAGTAATACATAATTTAGCGGCACCAACCTACCCCGGTGCGTAAGTAACGGGTTAGGTTGGTGCCGCTTTTTATAAAAAGGGGCAGTTGAAGCCGGCCCGATGCACCTATCGCGCCAGGAAAGCTTTGATTTGTTTGTGGACGTTGGCGGCGGTGAAGCCGAATTTTTCGTCGAGGACTTTGGCGGGGGCCGAATATCCGAAGTGGTCTAAGCCGAAGACTTCGCCACCGGGGCCGACTAAGCCGGCAAGGGTTACGGGGAGTCCGGAGGTGAGACCGAAACGGCGTACGCCCTCGGGCAATACCTTGACCTGGTATTCGATGGGCTGGTCGCGGAAGAGTCCTTCGCTGGGGACCGACACGATGCGTACTTTGACACCGTCGGCTTTGAGCAGGGCTGCGCCTTCGACGAGGGTAGCGACTTCCGAACCGCTAGCGACGAGCACGACGTCGGGGGTTCCGGCGCAATCCTCAACCACGTAGGCGCCACGGCCCACTGCGCTGTAATCAGCTACAGGCAACTTGTTGATGTTCTGACGCGAGAGCACGAGGGCGGCAGGACGATCCTTGCATTCGAGGGCCAATCGCCACGCCTGGGTGGTTTCATTGGCGTCGCCCGGGCGCAGCACCAGGGTCGAACGTTGGCCGTGGTGGTTGCGGAGTTGTTCCATCAGGCGCAACTGGGCCTCATGCTCCACCGGTTGGTGAGTAGGGCCGTCTTCGCCGACGCGGAACGAGTCGTGTGTCCATATGTATCTGACGGGCAGCTGCATCAGCGCGGCCAAGCGCAGCGCGGGTTTCATATAGTCCGAGAAGACGAAGAAGGTCCCGCAGGCCGGGATCACCCCGCCATGGAGCGCCATCCCGTTCATCAGGCAGGCCATCGTCAGTTCGCAAACGCCGGCCTGGAGGAAAGCCCCAGAGAAATCGCCCCGGGTAAGTGCTTTCGTCTTCTTCAGAAAACCGTCGGTTTTGTCCGAGTTGGAAAGGTCAGCCGACGAAACGATCATATTCTCAACGTTCTCGGCCAGGAAGCTGAGTACGGTGGCCGAAGCGGCGCGGGTAGCGGCGTTGTCGCCCTGTTTCACCTGGCTGAAATCGAGCTGCGGCAGGCCGCCCGACAGGAAAAGGTCGAGTTTGGCAGCCAGCGCGGGATTCTCCTTGCGCCATGCGGCTTCGGCGACAGCGCGTTCGGCACGCCATCTTTTGAGTGCTTCGCGGCGTTGGGCGTAAAGTTCTTTTACGTCACTAAAAATCTGGAAAGGAGCAGTACAGTCGCCGCCCAGGTTCTTGATCGTGCTGTCGAAGCAAGCGCCCGCTTCGCCCAGGGGCATCCCGTGGGTGGCGGTGCGGCCTTCGAAACTGGCGCCCTCCTTGTCGACGGCGCCTTTGCCCATCACCGTCTTACCGATGATGATCGTCGGGCGTTCTTTCTGTGCCAAGGCCTCGTTCAGCGCTTTGCGGAGCTGATCGGGATCGTTGCCGTCGATCGGCAGCACGCACCAACCCCAGGCGGTGTATTTGGCCGCTACGTCTTCCGAGGTCACTTCGCTGACCTTGGTCGAGAGCTGGATGTTGTTCGAGTCATAGAACATGATCAGGTTGTGCAACCCCAGGTGGCCGGCGATGCGCCCGCCGCCCTGCGAGATCTCTTCCTGCACGCCGCCGTCGGAAATGAATGCGAACGTTTTGTGCGACATCCATTCCCCGAAACGAGCCACGAGGAAACGCTCGGCGATAGCCGCCCCGATGGCCATCACATGGCCCTGGCCCAGCGGGCCCGAGGTATTTTCGATGCCGCGCGCCACGTCCACTTCCGGGTGGCCGGGGGTGATGCTGCCCCACTGGCGGAACTGTTGCAGGTCATCCATCGTGAAATGGCCCGCCATCGCCAGCACCGAATAGAGCATCGGCGACATATGGCCCGGATCGAGGAAGAAACGGTCGCGGAAAGGATAGGCCGCGTTATCGGGATCGTACTTCAGGTATTCGGAATAGAGGACGTTAATGAAATCGGCACCGCCCATAGCGCCGCCGGGGTGGCCCGATTTTGCCTTTTCTACCATCGCTGCGGCCAGGATGCGAATATTGTCTGCCGCACGTTTCGTTACGTTAGCCATATTTATAGGGATTTTTAGTTGAGTATTCTACAAATGCACCCGACATCCGGGACTTCTGGTGTTATCCAGACAAATATACGCAAAAAACGTGAAATTCCGACGCAGGCGTTCCTTCTATTTCGGCGCCCTCCGGTAAAGGTAAATGGCGATAAAGGCATAGATCACGTTCGGGATCCAGATCGAGATCACCGCCGGCAGGATGCCGCCCTTGGCAAACTCCTCGGCAAATTTCATGAAGAGGATATACGAAAAACAAAGCGTGATCCCGATCCCGATGTGCAACCCGGCACCGCCCCGCACCTTGCGCGAGGAGAGCGACACCCCGATGAGCGTCAGCACGAACGTCGCCACCGGATAAGCCACCCGGTTGTAGCGTTCGACCTCGAATACGGCCACCATATCCGACCCCTTGGTCTTTTGCTGGCGGATGAAACGGTTGAGCTCGGGGGTGCTCATCGTCTTGATCAGGTTTTCGACCTTGCCCAACTCGTCGGAAGTGATGTTGACCACCGTATCGAGTTTCTCGAGTTTTTCGAACGTTTCCTTTTCGCCTTCGAACGTGCGGGTGATGTATTGCGGGGCGCTCCAGCTCTTGGTGTCGGGATTGAACGTGAGCCCTGCCGCCTCGAGCGACGAGACCATCGCCCCGTCTTCATAGGTCTCCAGGGCCATAAACGAGGCACCTTGGGTCTCGCCGTTGTAGTCACGGATGTAGACGAACGTGCCGGGGTAGACCTGCCGGTAGATGTGGCGGTCATACTTGGTAACGAGGTTCTTTTTGAAATAGCGCGACTCGAACTCCAGCCGGTGGGTGTTGGCCACAGGTATCACGAACAGGTTGAGTGTCAGGCTCAGGATGGTGATCACCGCCGCCGACAGAAAATAAGGCCACAGCATCCGCTTGAAACTCACCCCGCTCGACAGGATCGCGATGATCTCGCTCTGGTAGGCCATCTTCGAGGTGAAGAAGATTACCGCGATAAACGTGAACAGCCCGCTGAACTGGTTGATAAAATAAGGGATGAAGTTGAGGTAATACGTCACCACGATTTCCGAGAACGGGGCGTGGCGCTCGATAAAGTCATCCATACGCTCGGCCGCGTCGAAGACCACCACAATGACGATGATCAGCGCAATGGCAAAGAAATAGGTCCCGAGAAACTTCTTGATGATGTATCGGTCCAGGATCTGTATGCCGGGATTTTTCAGCTTCATCCGATTAAAGTCTTTTTGAGATTTTTCGAATTTTTTCGTCTTTCCACTTGGCGAAGGTGCCTGCTATGATCTGTTCGCGGGCTTGCTCCATCAACCCCACGTAAAACGCCAGGTTGTGGAGGCTGGCGATCTGGGCGGCCAGCATTTCGCCGGCAATGGTCAGGTGGCGCAGGTAAGCCTTGGTATAGGTACGGTCTACGAAACACGTGCCTTCGGGGTCGAGAAGCGAAAAGTCGTCCTGCCACTTTTTGTTACGGATGTTGACGATGCCCTGCGAGGTGAAGAGCATCCCGTTGCGCCCGTTGCGCGTCGGCATCACGCAGTCGAACATATCGACCCCGCGGGCGATCGCTTCCAGCAGGTTTTCGGGCGTGCCGACCCCCATCAGGTAACGCGGTTTATCGGTTGGCAGCACAGCGTTGACCACCTCGATCATTTCGTACATCACCGGGGCGGGTTCGCCGACCGCCAGGCCGCCGATCGCATAACCGTCGGCGTTAAACTGTTTCACATACTCGGCCGAGCGCACCCGCAGGTCGGGGTACGTGCAGCCCTGCACGATCGGGATCAGCGCCTGCTCATACCCGTAAAGTCCCCGGGTTTGTGCAAACCGGTTGAAACAGCGCTCCAGCCAGCGGTTGGTCAGCTCGAGCGACTTGGCCGCATAATCCCTTTCGGCCGTCCCCGGAGGGCACTCGTCGAAAGCCATCATCAGGTCGGCCCCGATCGAACGCTGGATATCCATCACACTTTCAGGGGCAAACACGTGTTTCGACCCGTCGATGTGCGAGCGGAATTCGCAGCCGTTTTCCGTAATTTTTCGGTTCTCAGCCAACGAAAACACCTGAAATCCGCCGCTGTCGGTCAGGATCGGCCGGTCCCACGCCGAGAAACGGTGCAGGCCGCCGGCCTTTTCGAGGATTTCCATGCCCGGGCGCAGGTAAAGGTGATACGTATTACCCAGGATAATCTGGGCGTGCACCTCGTCGACCAGGTCTTTATGGAAGACCCCTTTTACGCTGCCGACCGTGCCGACGGGCATAAACACGGGGGTACGGATCACGCCGTGGGCCGTGGTGATCTCGCCCGCGCGGGCCCCCGAACCGGGGTCGGTATGCTGAAGGGTGAATTGCATTGCAACGCTTTATCGTGCAAAAGTAATCTTTTTCGGGTTATCCCGCTGCATATTGCAGGAAATAAACCCGCAATATGCAGCGGGATGATTACCCATACCGACGGCGGCCGTAATACCCACCCCAAGGTTTTGCTTTTTGGGGTAAAATACTTCGTTCCACTTTTGTAGGGATACAAAAGTGGGTGCCTCCCGGCATTCGGGGTTTTTACTTTGCTGCAGACTGTTCTTTGCTCCACTTTTGTAGGGATACAAAAGTGGCAAAAAATCCTTTTTTTGCGCCTATCCTCCGGCTATATGTCGCTTGCGAACCTTCGGCCCGCTGCCTACGGACACTGGGTCTAAAGGCCCTTAGGACGCAACCTCAGGAAATGAGGGAAACAGTAAGACGATCGCATACCAACACTTCCAACGCCGACAGGCGCAGGGCAAAGCCCTGCAAACCCGCATATAAAGAAAAGGCGTTAAGAAAATCTTTCGGAAAAGCGACTTCGTCCACAACTCGCCCTTTGGGCTCAAACAGTGGACTGCGCTACGCTTTTCCGAAAAATTTTTAGCTTTTTCTTTAAAGCGGTGATTTTTCTTTGGCTACTTTCTTTTGATGGCAACAAAAGAAAGTAGCGACGCAATAACGATCAGGATAACTCAAGCCGGTTCAGAAGCGAACCTTCCCTCCGAAAAGAAAAATCACTCTTTGTCGGTGATTTCCAAAAGCTGGTCGCGGTAGGCCGAGAAAATCTTCGATTTGGAAACAAAGCCAAGATAACGTTTCCCCGCGTCGACTACGGGAAGGTTCCAGGCGCCGCTCGCCTCGAACTTGTCGAGCACCGAAGTCATCGGCTCATTGATCTGGATCAGGGCCGGAGGAATCGTCATATAGTCCGAGATCGGGTGATCGTATTTCTCCGTATCAAACATATCGCGCCGAATGTCGTCGAGCGTCACCACCCCGCGCAACACCCCCTCGAAATCGATCACAGGGAACAGGTTGCGGCGGCTTTTCGCCAACTTTTTGACCACATCCTCCAGGGTGGAATTTTCGTAGATCGTGGAAAAATCGTCCTCGATCAGGCTCGACGTGTCGAGGAACATCAGCACGTTGCGGTCTTTGTTGTGGCTCAGCAGGTCGCCCTTCTGCCCGAGCTTGCGAGTGTAGATCGACCACGGTTCGAGGTAGTAACTGATCGCGAACGAAATGGCCGACACCAGCATCAACGGCACGAACAGGTTATATCCGCCCGTCAATTCGGCAATAAGGAAGATCGACGTCAGCGGCGCATTCATCACGCCCGCCATCACGCCCGCCATACCGACCAGCGTAAAGCCGACCAGGGGCAGATCGAGCCCCAGAAAATGGTTCAGCGCGAGCGCCGTCACCGTACCCGAGAAGGCCCCCACGAAGAGCGACGGGGCAAAGCTCCCCCCTACCCCTCCGGCCGCGTTGGTCGAGGCCATCGCCACCACCTTGAAGAACAGGATCGCTACCATATAGATCAGCACCACCCAGACCTCCTGGCGGTAGGCATAAAAAAGAGAATTGTCGAACACCGCCTCGATGCGGCCGTGCATCAGGTCCTCGAGCGAGTCGTAACCCTCGGCGAAGAGCGGCGGAAAAAGGAAGATCAGCAACCCGATCACCGCCCCGCCGACGATCCACTTCTGGTAGGTCTTGGCGATCTTCTCGAAAAAGGAGACGATCGCGCTGTTGACCCGCAGGAAATAGAATGAAATCAGCCCGCAGGCCGCCCCGAGGAAAATATAATACGGAATATGTTTCAGGAAGAACAGGTCATCGACCTCGACGCTGAACAGCGGCTGAAACCCACTCATAAAGTAAGTGAGCGAGGTAGCCGTCACCGCAGCGACCAGCAGCGGGATCACCGAAAACGACGTAATCTCGAGCATCAACACCTCGAGCACGAAAATGATCCCCGTGATCGGCGCCTTGAAGATGGCGGCCAACGCAGCGGCAGCCCCGCATCCGAGCAGCAGCGTCGTGTGGCGGTAGTTGAGGCGCATGAACTGGCCGACGTTCGACCCGATGGCCGCCCCCGTCATCACGATCGGCGCCTCAGGCCCGACCGACCCCCCGAAACCGATCGTTGTGGCACTGGCCACGATCGACGAGTAACAGTTATGCGGTTTTAACTTGGAATTGCGGCGCGACATCGCGTAGAGCACCCGCATCACCCCCTCGCTGATGTTGTCGCGCACGATATAGCGCACGAACAACGTAGCAAGGATAATCCCCACCACAGGGTAAAACAAATAAAAGATGCTCGCCTCGTCGACCCGGAACCAGCTCGTCAGCCCGGTCTTGATGCCGTGCAGCAAGGCTTCGAAGACGATCGTCCCCACCCCGGCGATCAGCCCGACGACGATCGAAAGCACGATCATTAGCTGGCGCTCCGACAAGCGGTGCGTCAGGCGGGTGAGGTAACGGTGGGCGAGTTCGAGTTTTTCTTTTGAGAAGTAATTGGTCATTCTGTGTGCGGGGGATGTGGGGACGTTGACAGGCGTTACGTAAGGTTGTCTTCGAGCGATTTGCGGTTGAGAACCTCGATGCGGCCAGGGGTGTAGCCGATCGTCCGGTGTTTTTCGAGGTCGGCGATCACGGTGAGGATCGAGTTGCGCGAGGCGTCGAAATATTCAGCCAGTTCGTTCAGGTCGATCGTGGCGACGGATTGTGTTTCAGTCGTGCGTTCGAGCAGATAGTGGGCCAGTTTTTCGCGCAGCGAGCGGAACGACAGAAAATAGATTTTTCGCGAAAGCCGGTTGGCGCGGTCAGAGATGATATCGACGAAGTTCGACAGGATGATCGTATTCTCCTGCATCAGTTCGAAGATCAGCCCTCGATGAAGTGTAAGGATCGTTACGGGCCCCTCGGCTACCACATCGATCGGCAGGCGGTTGTAGCCGCCGAAAAGGAACGCCGGGGCGATGAGCTGCGGGGCGTCGAAGGTGTCTATTGCCGTTTTGCGTCCCGAGGCGTCGGTGCTTTCGCCACGCACCCGGCCGCGAAGGATGATCATCAGCCCCGAATAGGCGGTGTCCTGGCGGGCGATCAACGCCCCGTCGGCGTAGTCGTCGGCCGAGATCTGACGGTCGCCGAGCAACTCTTCGATCTTTTCGGGCGAAAGGCCGCGAAACAGGGGGCAGGCGGTAAGGGTCGAATACATACGTATCGGTTTTTTCAGGATACTAAATTAAGCGTTTTTTCCCAGAATGCCAAAGTGCGTGCCCGCACGGGGGGAGATTTTTCATTGGCGACGGGGTGCATACCTGCGCGAGGGCATTTACCACCGGGGCGACATCACATCGGGAATATACTCCGCCCGGCAACTCCCGTCCGGATCCATTTCAACCGTCACCAGGTCGAATTCGACTTCGAGGTCGATATGGTATAGTTCAACGTAGAACCGGGCGGCACGGCACAGGGCGTCGAACTTTTTGCGGGTCATCGCCTCTTCGGGGGCGGTGAGCGGGCTGGCCTTACGGGTCTTGACCTCGACGATGCGCAGCACACCGCGGTGTTCGGCCACAATGTCCAACTCGTAGCGCCCGCTCCGCCAGTTGCGGTGCAGGATCGAGAAGCCGCGGGCCAACAGGTGTTCCACCGCCGCGTCTTCGCCCCGGTTGCCGATTTGCTGGGTCAGCCCCATCGTTTATTCTTCCTCGACCGTTTTTTCCCGAAAAGGCCCGGGAGCGAAGGCATCGCCAACAGGCAAAGGACTGCCAGAATCAAAAGGATAAGCGTCATCGTCTACCTTAGCAGAAAATCGAGGGTGCTGCCCGGTTCAAATTCAACCGGTTCCTGACCGTAACGGAACAGGCGCATCGGGCGCGGCCCGATCAGTTCCACACGGTCGCCCTCGACCCAAAGCATACACCCTTCGCGCAGGCCGGCCACCCACACATTGCGGTTGGCGGTGATGTACTCTTCAAGGCGCTGCTGGCGGGTTTCGCCGGCGTGGCCTTCGGGATGGGCGTCGAGGTAGTGGGGATTGATCTGGAACGGCACCAGGCCCGTGGCATGGAAGGATCGAGGCTCGACGATCGGCATATCGTTCGTCGTGCAGATCGTCGGGCAGGCCACGTTCGACCCGGCGCTCCAACCGACGAAAGGCACCCCTTCGGCCACGCGCTCGCGGATCACGTCGACCAGGCCCAGGTCCTGCATCTGCTTCAACAGGTGAAACGTATTGCCGCCGCCCACGACGATCGCTTCGGCCACGCGCAACGCTTCGGCCGGGTCGCCCGTACGGTGGATCGAGTCGACCTTGATGTCGAAGTCCCAAAAGCGTTTTTGCACTTTTTCCTCGTATTCGTCATACGAGAAAGTGACCGCCGCATAAGGCACGAAAGCCACGTGGCGAACGCCTTTCAAAAATTCGCAGAGCTGTTCTTTCGGATGGGACAGGTAGGCTTCGCCCGCGTTGGTGGAGTTGCTGATCAGTAAGAGTTTCATATTGGCAGTTTTTTCGTTGTTTTTTCGTTGTCGCTGTTTTTTTCGATGTAAAGTCGGAATCTCCGCGTGCCGGGAGGCACCCCGATCGGTTTTACACCTTTATATATTAGGTCAGATTTTTGAGATTTCGCGCTCGACCACCAGCGGGAAAAATTTATGTTCCAGCGTGTGTATCTTGGCGGCCAGGGTGTCGGGGGTGTCGTCGGGGGCGACCTCGACTTTCTCCTGCAACAGGATGTCGCCGCTGTCGTAGACCTCGTTCACGCGGTGGATGGTGATGCCCGACTCGCGTTCGCCGGCCTCGATCACGGCACGGTGCACCCGGTCGCCGTACATCCCCTTGCCTCCGTACTTGGGCAGCAGCGCCGGGTGGATATTAACGATGCGCCCCGGGTAGTCGCGCACCAACCCCGCGGGCACGAGCCACAGGAAACCCGCCAGCACAATGTAATCGACCGCATATTTCTGCAATAGCGCATCGACCCGCCCATTCACATAAAAATCGTCGCGGTCGAAAACCTCGGCCGGAACATCCAGCCGCTCCGCGCGTTCCAGCACGTAGGCATCAGGCCGGTTGGCCAGCACCACCGCCACCCGCGCAAGGGGCGAACGTTCGAAATGACGGATGATCTGTTCGGCGTTACTCCCCGAACCCGAGGCAAAAATAGCTATATTTTTCATTCTCAGTTAATTATTCGACACCACAACGGGCCTCAGGATAAAAATTCTTGGTTTAGTTGCCAAAGTTAATGGAATTTGTTTTACTTTTGCAGAAAATTCCCCGTCGGAAGAAAAGCTTTTTCCGGACGGGAATAATTTTGAAATTAACCAAACGAAAATAATTGTCAAACTAAAACTTAAAGTTATGTCGGAAATTTCGTCGAAAGTAGTAGAGATCGTAGTTGACAAACTGGGTGTTGACGCTGCTGAAGTAGTTCCCGCAGCCAGCTTCACGAACGACCTCGGCGCTGACTCGCTGGACACCGTTGAGCTGATCATGGAATTTGAAAAGGAATTCGAAATCTCGATCCCGGACGAAGACGCAGAAAAGATCACCTCGGTTGGCGATGCCATCACCTACATCGAGGCCAAGAAGAAATAAGTTCTTTTGAACAGCGCAAGCAAATTTTGTTAACCCCACATTCGTAAGATTTTATGGAAATGAGACGAGTTGTCGTAACCGGACTGGGAACGATTAACCCCCTCGGTAACACAATCGAGGAATATTTCAATAACCTGGAAAAAGGCGTGAGCGGGGCCGGTGCGATCACCCATTTCGACGCATCGAACTTCAAAACAAGATTTGCCTGTGAGGTAAAGAATTACGACCCCAATAACCACTTCGACCGCAAGGAAGTGCGGAAGATCGACCTCTTCACCCAGTATGCACTGGTTGCCGTGAAGCAGGCGATGGAGGACTCGGGCCTCGACGTGGAAAAGATCGACCGCGACATGGCGGGCGTGATCTGGGGATCGGGAATCGGTGGACTGGAAACATTCTACCAAGAGGTAAAGGGTTTTGTCGAGGGTGGTTTCATTCCTCGATTTAACCCTTTCTTCATTCCCAAAATGATCGCCGACATCGCGGCGGGCCACATCTCGATGGCCTACGGGTTTCGCGGACCGAACTACTGTACGGTATCGGCCTGCGCTTCGTCGAACCACGCGATGATCGACGCAATGACCGCCATCCGCCTCGGACGCGCGGACATCATCATCGCCGGCGGCTCCGAAGCCTCGATCAACCCCCCGGGGGTGGGCGGCTTCAACGCGATGCAGGCGCTCTCGACCCGCAACGACGACCCGCAGACCGCCTCGCGCCCGTTCGACGTAGACCGCGACGGTTTCGTGATCGGCGAAGGGGCCGGCGCTCTCATTTTCGAAGAATATGAGCACGCCAAAGCCCGCGGAGCTAAAATCTATGCCGAAGTGCTCGGCGGCGGCATGAGCGGCGATGCCTACCACCTCACCGCCCCCCATCCCGAAGGGCTCGGCAACCGCAAATCGATGGCCGGTGCGATCAAAGACGCCGGCTTGACCCTGGAACAAATCGACTACGTCAACACCCACGGAACCTCGACTCCGGTCGGCGACCCGGCTGAGTTGATGGGTATCCAGACCTTGTTCGGCGAACACGCCTACAAGATGAACATCAGCGCCACCAAATCGATGACCGGGCACCTGCTGGGTGCCGCCGGCGCGATCGAAGCGCAGTCGTCGATCATGGCCATCGTGCGTGGCGTAATCCCGCCGACGATCAACGTCCAGAACCTCGATCCGCAGATCGACCCCAAGCTGAACCTCACGCTGAACAAGGCACAAAAGCGCGACGTCAACTACGTGCTGAGTAACACTTTCGGCTTCGGCGGGCACAACGCATCGGTAGTATTCGGAAAGATCTAACCTTTTTGTCGTGCGCATATCGATACTTCGCTGGTTCAAACGCCGCGCGAGCGGTGACAGGAAGTATTATGCCCTGCTGAAAGCCCTTTTTGGCTTCACGCCCCACAACATCGAACTTTACAAACTGGCGCTGGTCCACCGGTCGGCTTCGGTCGTACTCGACGACGGCACCCCGATCAACAACGAACGCCTCGAATTCCTGGGAGACGCGATCCTTGAATCGATCGTGTCCGATTTCCTGTTCATCGAGTTTCCGAACAAGAACGAGGGGTTCCTGACCCAGATGCGTTCGAAGATCGTCAGCCGCGTTTCGCTCAACGAAATCGCCCTGCACATTGGCCTCGACAAGCACATCATCGTCCAGTACAGCAACAACCACATCCAGAAACACCTCTACGGCGACGCCCTCGAAGCGATGATCGGCGCAATGTACCTCGACAAGGGATATGACTTTGTCAATCGACTGGTCATCAACAACATTCTGCGTAAGAACGTAAACCTCCACAAGATGATGCAGGAGGAGAACGACTACAAGAGCCGCCTGATCGAATGGTGCCAGAAACACCGGAGCGAACTGATCTTTTCGACCCATCCCTCGCCGCGATCGAACGACCACCATCCGTCGTTCGTTTGCACGACGGCGGTCGACGGACTGGCACTGGGCGAAGGCGAAGGCGCGTCGAAAAAAGAGGCCGAACAGATGGCTGCCCAACAAGCGCTGTCAGCGCTCAAAAAACACCGGGAACCGACTGGAGATGAAACAATTCCGGCCGAGCACATCCTGCCGGCGGGGACCAAATTGCCCTCCTGACCCATCCGTGCCGGTTTTTTCATCCCGGCCCCTACTCTCGCTTGTATGAAATCTGCTGTCTTTGAAAAGAACCTGGCGACTCTCCCAGTAAACGGAGAAGAGAGCGACGCGGCCGTGCGCGAAAAGTTGCTGGCACGCGGAACCGGAGCGCTCACCGACGAGGAATTGCTGAGTGTGGTGCTCCGCGAAGGGGGAAAAGATCTTTCGGCATTGGAGGTGTCCCGCGAGTTGCTGACACGCCACAACGGCTCGCTGGCCGAGCTTTCGCTGGCGGGGCTTTCCGAATTGCGGATGGTGCGGGGGATGAACCTCGGCCGGGCGGCGGTAGTTGCGGCGGCGATGGAATTGGGGCGGCGGCGCAAAGCCGAAGAGGCGCTCGCAATCGAAAACGTGTCGAGCAACGACGAGGTGGTGGCGCTATTCAAACCGCTGTTGGCAGGGTTGCCTCACGAGGAGTTTTGGGCGGTGTACCTCGGACCGTCGAACCGGATTCTGGAGAAAGTGAAGATCGGACAAGGGGGAACGGCTGGCGTAGTGGTTGATTATAAACTGATTGTCAAACGGGCACTGGACCGGCTGGCGTCGTCGATGATCGTGGTACATAACCATCCCTCGGGGAATCCGTCGCCGGGCGAGAGCGACCGGATGCTGACCGAGCGGCTGCGTGCGGCCGCCGAACTGTTCGATATCAGGCTGTTAGACCATGTGATCGTTACGCCGGGCGAGTCATTCAGTTTCCGCGCCGAGGGCCTCCTCTAATCTTCCCCGCAACCGTTTTAAAGCAGAGCCCCTCTCAGGAAAGCAAAGCTTTCTCCAAGCATTTTCAACTCCGCTGAACTCGCCTGTCTTCGGCGACCTCGGTTGGTACCGCTTTTTATAAAAAGCGGTATTTTCCTCGGCGCAGCCCAAGCGTGGTACTACCTTTCCCTGAAATTTTTGCTACTCTGTTTTGAGAGAGGTAACCTTCCATGGCATAAAAGTCCCTCGTGTGTGGGCCCCAAAAAGAGCGACTGCGGATTTTAAAAATCCGAAAAAAATCGCTAATTTTCGTCGGTCTATCCCAAACGAAAGCCTCATTCCAATGAAAAAAATATTTTTCGCCATAGCTGTCGTCTTGCTGCTGGCCGCGTGTTCTTCGCGTCCGGAATCCAACCTGAAACTGTGGTTTGACACCCCGGCCGAGTATTTCGAAGAGAGCCTCGTGCTGGGCAACGGACGTCTCGGCGCAACGGTCTACGGCGGCGTGGAGTCGGACCGGATCGACCTGAACGACATCACCCTCTGGTCGGGCGGCCCGGTGGCCGAGCACGTCAATCCCGATGCTTACAAACTCATTCCGGACATCCGTCGGGCGCTCGCGAACGAAGATTACCGCCTGGCCGACGAACTGAGCAAGGGGCGACAGGGCAATTTCTGCCAATCCTATGCACCCGTCGGGACGATGCGCCTCGATTTCCACCACAGCGACGAAGCCCAAAAATACTACCGCGAGTTAGACCTCGACCGCGCCCTTTCAACCACACGCTACACCGTCGACGGCGTGGAATACGTGCGCGAATATTTCGTGTCGTACCCCGATCAGGTAGTGGTAGTCAAGATCACCGCCAGCCGGCCCGGGGCGCTCGATTTCGACGTGCGTTTCGAAAGCCCGCTGCGCCACGCGACCCTGGCGTTCAACCAGTGCATCGAAACGAACGGCCATGCCCCCTATCACGCCGAACCGTCTTACCGCAAAGTCGACGATCCGGTCCGTTTCGACCCGTCACAGGGCACGCGCTTCTCGTCGCTCGTCCAGGTCAAGGTCGACGAGGGAAAGGTCGTGGCGAGCGACACCACGTTGAGCGTGCGCGGAGCGACCGAAGCCGTGGTTTTCGCTTCGATCGCCACCAGTTTCAACGGTTTCGACCGTAATCCCGTCACTGACGGCGCCGACTTCCAGGCCCTTGCCGCAGAACGGATGAACGGGGCTTTTTCGAAGACGTATTCGATGCTTAAAAAAGCCCACATCGAAGACTACCAGTCGTTTTTCCGCCGCGTATCACTCGCATTGGGCAACACCCCCGCCCCGAAACTGCCCACCGGCGAACGGCTGAAACGCTACACCGAAGGAGCGGCCGATCCGGCGCTCGAAGCGCTCTACTTCCAATACGGACGGTACCTGCTGATCGCTTCGTCGCGCACGCCGGGCGTGCCTGCCAACCTGCAGGGATTGTGGAATCCATACGTCCGTCCGCCGTGGAGCTGCAACTACACGGTCAACGTCAACCTCGAGGAGAACTATTGGCTGGCCGAAAACACCAACCTGTCCGAGATGCACGAGCCGCTGATGACGTTCCTCGAAAACCTCGCCCAAACGGGCGAAACCACCGCCCGCGACTACTTCGGCACCCGCGGTTGGGCCGCCGGGCACAATTCCGACATCTGGGCGATGAGCAACCCGGCCGGCGACTTCGGCTGGGGCAATCCCGTGTGGGCCGAATGGGGCATGGGCGGCGTGTGGTTAGCCACCCACCTGTGGGAACATTTTTCGTATGGGAGGGATACCGCTTTCTTGCGCGAGAAAGGGTATCCGCTGATGAAAGGCGCGGCCCGTTTCTGCCTCGACTATTTGATCGAAGGGCCGGACAGTACGCTGATCACTTCGCCCTCGACCTCGCCGGAATGCGACTACCTGTTGCCCGACGGTTACAAGGGCTCGGTGAGCTACGGCGCGACCTCGGACCTGGCGTTGATGCGCGAACTTTTTGCCCACGTGATCGCGTCGTGCGAGGTATTGGGCATCGACCCGGACTTTGCCGCTGAAACCCGGACGGCTCTCGACCGGCTGCGTCCCTATAAGATCGGCGCCGAGGGCAACCTACAGGAGTGGTACCACGACTGGGCGATGGCCGAACCGGCCCACCGCCACACCTCGCATCTGATCGGCCTCTACCCCGGCAACCACATTTCGCCCGCCGCTACGCCCGCCTTGGCCGAGGCCTGCCGCCGCACCCTCGAGTTGCGCGGCGACGACGCCACGGGTTGGGCCATGGGTTGGCGCATCAACCTGTGGGCACGCCTGGGCGACGGCAACCACGCCTACAAAATGTACCGCCGGTTGCTGCAATTCGTGCCGCCCGACGGTGCACAAATCGAAGGGTTTAAGTTTGTCGGGGGGACATATCCAAACCTTTTCGACGCGCATCCGCCTTTCCAAATCGACGGTAATTTCGGCGCTGCGGCCGGTGTGGCCGAGATGCTGATGCAGTCCGATGGAGCGTCGATCCGCCTGCTCCCCGCCCTGCCCGACGCGTGGGACCGGGGGGCGGTCAGCGGTCTTTGCGCCCGCGGCGGGTTCGAAGTGTCGTTGGCATGGAAAGACCACCGGCTAGGACAAGTCGAGGTCTATTCGAAAACCGGCGGAAAAACCCGGCTGATCTGTGGCGAAACGTCGCGCGAAATCGTTCTGAAACCGGGCGAACGACAAAAGCTCAGTTGGTAAGTTTTTTCATTTACACCCGGCCAAGCGTGCAAAATCGCTGCAAAATTTGAATTTTGCGAAAAAGTGGCTACCTTCGCACCTCCTGAATCAGGCACAGGTTCAGGTTTTCGGGGTGTAGCGCAGTCCGGTTAGCGCATCTGCTTTGGGAGCAGAGGGTCGTGGGTTCGAATCCCGCTACCCCGACAAGACAAAAACAGGAAAAGGGCTCTCGAAGAGAGCTCTTTTTTCATAGATGCGTCGGCTTCAAGCTCGCTTGGAAGCTGGCGCGTTTATGAAAAAAGAGTACCCCGCAGGGACCTTTTCCTGTTTTTGTCTTTAGTCACCCCCACCGGCGATCACCGCAGCGCAGCGGAGGTAATCCCAAGGCAAACAGGGATCCCACAAAAGAAAGAACGGCAGCTTTTGTAAAAAGCTGCCGTTCTTTATCTGTATACTCAAGGCCAAAATCAAAGGCTATCGCCAAAATCCTGACGGAATTTCTCAACGAGGCGGGCGGGCCAGTCGGTGGTGGCTTCGAGGCCCCCCATAAAGAAGCGGAGCACGGGCGGTTCGTAAGTAAAGCGAAGACCGCCGATAAGTTTGCGGTTGTCCCAGAGCCATTCCATGCGGTCGATCACGTAGTCGATCTGCGACCGGGTGAAGACGCGGCGGGGAACGGCAAGACGAAGCAACTCGACGTCGGCAAGAATTTCGTCGCCGTTTTCGTCACGGACGCTAGAAATCGTACCGCGCTCCATCCCGCGTACACCCGAGATGAGGTAGAACGCAGCGGCAAGGGCGCCGGCAGGATATTCGCGCTGGTCGAGGTGAGAGCAGAATGCCATCGCGTCAACGTGGCAGCCGAGCACGCCCGGAGGAGTTACGACCGGAATGCCGCGTTTTTCGAGTTCGCGCACACAATATTCGATAAACCGCGGGCTCTGGCTGATCATCGTTTCGTCGAGCGTTTCACGCAAGCCGACGGCCATCGCTTCGATTTCGCGGACCGAGATACCGCCGTAGGTCAAGAAACCTTCGAAGAGCGGAATGAGCGCCTCCATCTTCTGGTAAAGGTCGTGGCGGTTGGTACAGATGCCACCCCCACGCGAAGAGCTGAGCTTGCGGGCCGAGAAGTAAACGAGGTCGGCCAGGCCGGTCATCATGCGGATGATGTCGCCCAACGAGTTTTCTTTCCATTCCTTTTCACGCTGTTGCACCAGGTAGGCGTTTTCGCCCAGCAAACTGGCATCGAGTACGAGCATAATGCCATATTTGTCAGCCACGCGGCGCACATCCATCATGTTACTCACCGAAAAAGGCTGCCCGCCGATGAGGTTGGTCGAGGCTTCCATCCGGATGAAAGGGATGTTCGCCGCACCGTTTTCTTCGATGCACTTGATAAGCTTATCGATGTCGATATTGCCCTTAAACGGATTCTCGGATTTGATCTGCAGCGCATCGTCATAAAGCAATTCAGCGATCTTTCCGCCGTTTTCCGTAATATGGGCCAAGGCCGTCGTAAAGTGGTAGTTCATCGGGATGACATTACCCGGCTTGATGAACGTGCGCGAAATCACATTCTCGGCCGCGCGTCCCTGGTGGACGTGCAGCAGGTATTTTTTTCCCAGCACCTCTTCGACCGCCTGTTGCAAGCGCACGAAGCTCTGTGAGCCGGCATAGGCGTCGTCGGCCTGGAACATCGCAGCCACCTGATTGTCGCTCATGGCGTTGGTACCGCTGTCAGTCAACATATCGAGGAAAACGTCGTGGGTACTCAGGCGGAAGGTATTGAACCCGGCCTCTTTGATCGCATCCAGGCGCCGCTGGATTGGCACCAGGTGGAGTTTCTGGACTACGCGCACCTTGTGCAGCTCGAGAGGAATGTCCACCCCTTTGTAAAACTTGACTTTAGCCATATCATTTGATTTTTAAGGACTTTTCGCTCTTGCAAAAATATAATTTACTGTTAAAAAAACAAATTCAGTCGACATTATTTAACAAACAAGTTCTTTTCTGTAAATTACCTTTAGGAGGAGCGTGTTGCAGATCCAGAAAAAAGCGTTAATTTTGTTCGTTTAAACACAGCACCCGCTTAGCCAACCAAGAACAATGAAAAATAGAATTGCCGGTTTTGCCGTCGTTTCGGCCTTTGCCTTGCTCGCCGCCTGCTCGGGCAACGATGTGGCGACGATCAAGGGAACCTTCAGTAGCGTAGACAAAAAGACAGTCTACCTCGACTATATCACCACCAACGGCATCAGCCCCCAGGACTCGGCCACGACCGATAACAAGGGCCGCTTCCGGATGAAGGTGCCCATCGTCACCGGTACCCCGTCGTTCTACAACCTGCGCTACGGCAACTACACGATCCCGCTGTTGCTTTCGCCCGGCGAAAAGGTCGAGGTGCGTTCGCTCGGCAACCTGTCACGCAACTACCTGGTCGATGGTTCGAACGACTCGCAACTACTCAAGGAGTTGTCGGAACAGATGTTCCACTCGCGGGCCGAACTCGATTCGCTCCAACAGCTCTATGTGAGCATCGGCGAGAACGACGAAGTAGCCCGCCGCTTCATCATCAGCGAATACAACCGGATCTTTATGCGCCAGAAACGCGAAATGATCGCCTTCGTAGTGACCAACCCCAACTCGCTGGCCTCGATCTACGCCCTCTACCAGAAGATGCCCAACGGCGAAAATATCTTTGGCGACCGCAACGACTTCCTGTATTACCGGATGGTGTCGGACTCGCTCAACAAGCGTTTCCCGACCTCGCCCCACGTCCTTTCGCTCCGGAAAGATGTCGAGCAGATGGAAAACGTGATCCGCCTCGAAAACATGGTCGACCAGGCGGCCAACCAGTCCAGCATTTCTTTCCCCGACATTGATCTGCCCGATATGTACGGACAGCGGGTGAAACTCTCTTCACTCAAAGACAAGGTCATCCTGCTCGATTTCTGGATGGCCCAAAACGCCCAGAGCCGGATGCAGAACGCCGAATTGCTCGAAATCTACCGGAAATACGCTTCGAACGGATTTGAGGTCTACCAAGTTTCCCTCGACGAGTCGAAGCCGACGTGGATTACCACGGTACAGGACCAACGGCTGCCGTGGATCAGCGTGTGCGACTTCAACGGGGTGAGATCGCCCGCCGCCCGGGCTTACGGGATCACCTCACTCCCGGCCAACGTGCTGATCGACCGCGAAGGCCGGATCATCGCCCGCAACATCTCCCTCGATCGCCTCGAGGAACGCCTGAAGGCACTGTTTTAAACAGCGGATGCACCGGTCCGCACCACACCGCTAAGATGGCTTATTACTTTGCATCCGACGTCCATCTGGGGCTTGCCGCCGGCAACGATCCCGCGGAACGCGAACGGCGTTTCGTCGTCTGGTTGCAAACGGTTGAAGCCGATGCCGAAGGGGTTTTCCTGGCGGGCGACATCTTCGATTTCTGGTTTGAATACCGGCGCGTGGCCTCCAAAGGATTTTCGGCCGTATTCGCCCAACTGGCACGAATGACGGCGGGGGGCATTCCCGTTCATTTCTTCCCCGGCAACCACGATATGTGGACACGAGATTTCTTCCGGCGCGAGTGCGGCATGACCGTCCACGGCGACGGCGATTTATTTGAATTGGCCGGCAAACACGTTTACGTGGCCCACGGCGACCGTCCCGAAGATTATTTCCTCTCGATTATTTACTACGCTTTCCGTTCGCGGTTCCTGCGGGGCGTGTTCGAAACGTTCGTGCACCCCGACCTGGCCACGTGGTTCGGACAGCGGTGGTCGGGACACAGCCGCGCGACGGGCGCCGCCCACCACACTTTTGGCGGCGAAGCGGAACACACCGTGCAATTTGCCCGCAAAATCCTGAAAAATACGGCGGTCGACTATTTTGTTTTCGGCCACCTGCATACCCCGGCCACTTATGCGCTGACGCCGACGACGACCCTCTTCGTGCTGGGCGACTGGATCGGGGCGGTGCCGGTCTACGGCCGTTTAGCCCTCGACGGAACTTTTTCGTTGGTGGAATACCGCTAAAACCGATCATTTGATGGAAGAACTTTTATTGCGGGAGGCCGCCATAGCACCCGATGACAACGTGCTGGCCCAAACACTCGGAACGACCTACGGAACCTATCGAGAATTGATGGAGCGGCTCACTGCCGACGGACTCACCGCCGACTGGAAGTTCTACAACGACGGCAAAGCGTGGCTCTGCAAAATATCAAACAAGAAAAAGACAGTCGCCTGGGGCGCGGTCTTCGGGCAAGGTTTTCGGCTAACCTTTTATTTTACAGAAAAGACGCTGCCGGGTGTGCTCGAATTGGGGGTCGACCTGGATGATGATTTCCGTTGCGAAGAAGCCTTAGGCAAGTTGATTCCCGTGATTGTCTACGTCGATCTGGATAAAAAACTCGATGCGATCAAAAAAGTCATCGACTACAAAAAATCGTTGAAATAACACGCCTTGTGTGGAAAATAAAACCCGATCGTTTGAAAAATAACGATTGGGTTTCGTAATTTCTTGGGGAAATATTTGCGTTTTCCCGGCGAATTATAATATCTTGCGTTCCGCTTACTACCAATACACAAACACAATGACACAAGAGATCGGAACCAAGATCAAGAATTTGCGGGAGAGCGCAGCCATGGCCCCCGAGGAATTGGCCCAGCGCGCCAATATATCGGCAGAACAGCTCAAGCGGATCGAACAAAGTCAGGTAACGCCGACGATGGCGGTAATGTCGCGCGTGGCGCGGGTACTGGGCGTACGCCTGGGCACACTGCTCGACGGCGAGGAACACGCCGGCCCGGTCGTGTGCCGCCACCGCGACGAAGCACAGACCGTGCGCGTCACCGGCCAGGAGGCCGACCCGAAAGGCCATCTTAACTTCTTCGCCCTGGCCGAAGGTAAGAAAGACCGACATATGGAGCCGCTGATCGTCGACGTCGCCGCCGCTACGAGCGACGTCGCCCCGATGTCGCACCACGAGGGCGAAGAGTTCCTCTACGTGCTCTCGGGCAAAGTGCGGATCGAGTACGCCACCGAAGTCTATGAATTGGGCGTGGGTGACAGCATCTATTATGACTCGATCGTGCCTCACCATGTGTCGGCCGTCGAGGGTGAAAGCGCACGCGTGCTGGCTGTGTTGTATGCCCCGATGTAACGGTTGGGGGTCGTAGTTTTTCAAAAAGATTTCAATGGAATTTACCAACCTGCGCTTTTTCCGCCCCGCCTCCTGTGGAGTCGACGGCGGGCTCCGGCTGGTGAATGTGACCATAGCTCATAACTTTTAACGATTCCCTATGGAATTTACCAACCTGCGCTTTCTCCGCCCCGCCTCCTGCGGAGTCGACGACAGGCTCCGGTTGGTGAATGTGACCATAATTCATAACCTTTAACGATTCCCTATGGAATTCCTCGAAAAAACCCTCGGGCAGATGCTCGAGCATTATGCCGCCGCACAGCCCGACCACGATTTCATGGTCTACTCCGACCGCGGCCTGCGCTTCACCTACGACGAGTTTAACCGTCGCGTCGACGATTTTGCCAAAGGACTGCTCGCCCTCGGCGTCAAGAAAGACGACAAGGTGGGCATTTGGGCCAAGAACGTGCCCGACTGGCTGACGATCCTCTTCGCCACGGCCAAGGTGGGTGGGGTGCTGGTGACGATCAACACCAACTACAAGACCCACGAGCTGGAGTACCTGCTCAAGGATTCGGATATACACACCCTGTGCCTGGTGAACGGCTACCGCGACAGCGACTACGTGCAGATGGTCTACGACCTGGTGCCCGAGTTGAAAACCACACAGCGGGGACACCTGCACAGTGAAAAATTCCCGGCGCTGCGCAACGTCGTTTACATCGGCCAGGAAAAACAGCGCGGGATGTACACCACCGCAGAACTGAACACCATCGGCCGGTACACCGATCCCAAGTTGCTCGACGAGGCCCAGGCCAACACCAGTTGCCACGATGTGGTCAACATTCAATACACCTCGGGGACGACCGGTTTCCCGAAAGGCGTGATGCTTTCGCACTACAACATCCTAAACAACGGGCTGGCCACGGGCGACTGTATGGCTTTCACCCCGGCCGACAAGGTACTGACCACCGTGCCGCTGTTCCACTGTTTCGGATGTGTGCTCTCGCTTTGCGCCGTGATCACCCACGGGTCGACGATGGTGATAGTCGAGGATTTCGACCCGCTGAAAGTGCTGGCTTCGATCCACAAGGAACGTTGCACCGCCCTCTACGGCGTGCCGACGATGTTCATCGCTGAACTCAACCACCCGATGTTCGATATGTTCGACCTCTCGTCGCTCCGCACCGGCATCATGGCAGGCGCCCCCTGCCCCATCGAAACGATGAAGCAGGTGATGGAGAGGATGTATTGCAAAGACCTGATCATCGTCTACGGCCTCACCGAAACCTCGCCCGGGATGACCGCCACCCGCATGACCGACTCGCCCGAGATCCGTGCCACTACCGTCGGCCGCGCCTATCCCGGCGTCGAGGTGCGGATCCTTGATCCCGAAACACACCAGGAATGCCCCCCCGGCACCGTAGGCGAATTCTGCTGCCGCGGCTACAACGTGATGAAAGGCTATTACAAAAAACCGAAGGAAACCGCCGAAGTCATCGACAAAAACGGATTCCTCCACTCGGGCGACCTCGGCGTCATGGACGAACAAGGCTATTTCCGCGTTACCGGGCGTATCAAAGAAATGATCATCCGCGGCGGCGAAAACGTCTACCCCCGCGAAATCGAAAACTTCCTCTACGAAATGCCCCAAATCGAAGCGATCGAAGTAGCCGGGCTGCCCAGTCCCAAATACGGAGAACAGGTAGCTGCCTACATCCGCGTCAAAAAAGGCATGACACTCACCGAAGAAGAAGTCACACTCTACTGCCGCGGACAGATCTCACGATATAAAATCCCGAAGTATATCTTCTTCGTCGAAGAATTCCCCATGACAGCCAGCGGCAAAATCCAAAAATACAAACTCAAAGAAACCGGCCTCAAAACCCTCGCCGCCCGAGGTATCGCCGTCGAATAACCCACCCGCCGCTCGGAGGATAAGGTGTTGAATCCGGCTCTGACTGGCACTTTTTGTAAAAAGTGCCTCAAAAACTTTACTGGAAAGCTATGCTTTCCTTGACTTACTTTACTCAGCCTTAAAAAAGGTTTTTAGAAAGAAGAAGACCATTTTCCTGCGTAGCGATCGTGATTCCGATCCGTTTACAGGAAAATGGTCTTCTTCTTTCTAAAAACCTTTACTAAAACTAAGCAAGGGGGCAGGGGAAACGAAATTTCCCAGAAAAATTTTTGGTGCCGCTTTTTATAAAAAGCGGCAGTCGAAGCAAGGTTCAACACCTCGCCTCTGGGCAACGAGCAGGTTACTCGGTGTGGGCCAGGGGGTGGTTTGTGGCGACGCTTTCGTGGAGGTATTCTTTGTTGAGGTGGGTGTAGATTTCGGTGGTAAGGATTGATTCGTGGCCTAGCATTTCCTGGACGACGCGAATGTCGGCTCCGCCTTGGATGAGGTGTGTGGCGAAGGAGTGGCGAAAGGTGTGTGGGCTGACGTTTTTGTTGATTCCGGCGTCGGCTACGGAGCGTTTGATAATCATGAAGATCATTACTCGGGACAGGGGACGTCCTTTATTGTTAAGAAACAGAAAGTCTTTGTATTTGCTTTCAACGGTTTTTGAGCGTCGTTGTTCGAGGTATAGCCGGATAGCGCGGACGGCTTCACCGCTGACGGGGACGAGCCGTTGTTTGTCGCCTTTGCCGGTAACACGCATATAGCCGTCGTCGAAGAAGAGGTCGGAAAGTTGGAGGTTGACCGCTTCGCTCACGCGCAGGCCACAACTGTAGAGGGTTTCGATGATGGCGCGGTTGCGATGGCCTTGCGGCTGGCTCAGGTCGATGCCTTCAAGCACGGCGATAATCTCTTCGGTCGAGAGCACGTCGGGCAGTTTGCGTTTGGTCTTGGGGCTCTGGATGAGTTCGGTCGGCCGAACCTCGATCTTGTCGTTGATCAGCAGAAAATTATAAAAACTCTTGATGCCGCTGAGCGTACGGGCCTGGGTGGTGCGATTGACTTTCTGGTCGTAGAGGTTGGCGAGAAACTCTTCGATGTGGTGCATCGTCACCTCTTCGGGCGGGATGCCGTAGCGGCTCTCGATGAACGCAGCCAGGCGCTTCAGGTCGCGAAAATAGGCTTCGAGGGTATTCGAAGATAGGTTTTTCTCCAACTTGATGTAGGCGCGGTAATCTTCGAAATAATCTTCCCAGGACATCTTTTACTCTAATATTATGTAAAGTTACAACGAAAAAAATTATCTTTGTTTCTGTGAACCGTTAAAAACCGGGAATAATGAGGAAATACACAAAAAAGCTTCTTTTATTACTTTTTTCGACTTTTTTGCTATTGGGAAGCGTCTCATCCGGGGCGATGGCACAGCTTCCGCGGGGCACCGGACAAACCCCGACGCTGGTTGCCGCGCAATCGCTCGGCCAGCGGTTACAGTCGCTCGACGGGGTGGTTTCTGCCCAGCAGATAGAGAAGGGGGCTTACAACGAGAAATGGGTGGTGATGATCACCCAGCCTATCGACTACCGGCACCCTGAGCAGGGAACTTTCTCACAACGGTTTACGGTGTGTCACGCGGGTTTCGACCGGCCGACGGTGATGGTCACCGAGGGTTACCAGGCGGCTTACGCCCAGCGCCCGGGTTGGGCTGATGAACTTTCCAAGATATTCAATACCAACGTGGTGGTGGTGGAACACCGTTATTTCGACGCCTCAACCCCCGACCCGATCGACTGGCAATATCTGACGGTCGAAAACGCAATGTATGACCTGCACCGGATCAACGGACGGATGAAGACTGTCTATCCCGGCAAATGGATCTCGACCGGCATCAGCAAGGGAGGCAGCACGACGATCATGTACCGCGCGTGGTTCCCCGGTGACGTCGACATTTCGGTGCCTTACGTAGGCCCAATCAATTTTTCGGTGGAAGACGGCCGGCACGAGCCATTTTTGGAGACTGTCGGCACACCGGCTGAACGCAAGGCTGTGCTCGATTTCCAAACCGAAGTACTGAAACGCCGCGCAGCGCTGATGCCGATGTTCAAGGGCTATTGCGACGAAAAAGGTTATGTGTTCCGTGTGCCGCTCGATGAGATTTACGACCTGTGCGTGCTTGAATATTCTTTCTCGCACTGGCAGTGGGGCACCGCGATCGAAAAAGTTCCGCCGGTGACGGCTTCCGATAAAGACCTGTTCGACTATTTCATCACGTCGGTCGATCCCGACTATTTTGCCATGGGCGGGCCGCACGTTTCGTTCTATGTGCAGGCCTCGCGCGAGTTCGGCTATTATGGCTACGATACGAAACCATTCAAAGGGTTGCTGGCCCGTGATTCAGAAGTGGATTACCTCAACCGGGTGATGCTGCCGGCCGACGTACCGGTCGAAAAGTTCGACGCGCGGGCGATGAAATTCGTCCGGAAATACCTGCTGAAGAACGACCCGAAGATGATCTTCATCTACGGCGGGGTTGACCCGTGGACGGCGTCGGGCATCACCGACCCCAAATATTTCAAGGGCAAGCAGAACATGATGCTCGTCATCCAGCCCGGCGGCAGCCACCGCACCCGCATCAACACGCTGCCCGAGGCCGAGAAGAAAGAAGTTATCGAAACGATCACCCGCTGGCTGGCCGAATAATGGTTTACTACGAATATACGCTGGTTTTCCCGCAGGACGCTTCTGAAACGGCGTTCGAAATTGCCACGGCCGAGCTGGCCGAGTTGGGATTCGACAGTTTTTCGGAAGAGGCCAATGAGTTGCACGCCTACATTCCGGAATCGGAATACCTCCTCTTCGAACAAGCGATTACAGACTACCTCAACGAAGCAAGGCATCCGTACACCGCCCGGAAGATCGCCGACGACACGAATTGGAACAGCGCCTGGGAATCGAATTTCTCACCGGTCGAGGTCGACAGCCGTTGCCGGGTACGGGCCACGTTCCACGAACCGCAACCGGGGGTGGAACACGAGATCGTGATTACCCCGAAAATGTCGTTCGGCACGGGCCACCACGCTACGACCCACCTGATGCTCAGCGCTATGCTCGACCGTTCGTTTGCCGGGCAGGCGGGGCTCGATATGGGGTCGGGCACAGGGGTGCTGGCCATCCTCGCCGCACGCCTCGGCGCCGCGCACGTCGATGCGGTCGACGTCGACGAATGGGCGTTTGAGAACAGCATCGAAAATTTTCAGCAGAACGGCGTCAGCGGGCGCGTCACCCCCATCCTGGGCGATGCGGCAGCGATCGTCGGGAAACGTTACGATTTCATCCTGGCCAACATCAACCGCAACATTTTGCTGCATGACATGGCGGCTTACGCGGCCTGCCTCAATCCCGGCGGCACGCTCTTTATGAGCGGTTTCCTGGAGGTCGATATTCCGGCCATCGTAAACAAGGCCGAACCGTTGGGGTTGCACAAAGAGCGACAAAATCTCCGCGAAGGTTGGGCGATGGTTGTTTGCAAAAAATAGCCTGTCACGGGGCGTAAAGCAGTACGGCGGGCCGATGGCCCGCCGTACTGCTTTTATCTCAATGTCATTACTCTTTTTTGCGTCCGGCCTTTTCAATAATTACGGCCAAGAGGATCACCAGGCCCTTGATCACCTGTTGCCAGAACGGCGACACGTTGAGCAGTACGAGCCCATTGTTGAGCACACCGATGATCAGCGCCCCGATCACCGTGCCGATGATCGACCCTTTGCCGCCGTTGAGCGAGGTACCGCCGATCACCACCGCGGCGATCGAGTCGAGTTCGTAGCCCATCCCGGCATTGGGCTGCGCCGAATCGAGGCGGGCCGTTACCAAAATCCCCGCCACGGCCGAAAGCACCCCGGCCAGCGTGTAAACCACCATCTTCACCCGGCGGACGTTGACCCCCGACAGGCGCGTCGCTTTCTCGTTCCCGCCCACGGCGTAGATATAACGCCCAGTCTTGGTCTTACGCACGAAGAACGTAAAGAGCGCGATCACCCCGATCGACACCCACACCGGCATCGGGATGCCGAGCCACCAGCCCGTGCCGACGAACGCGAACGTTTCGCCCAGTCCCGTAATCGGAAAACCGCCCGTATAGAGCATCGTAAAGCCGCGAGCCATCGTCAGCATCGCCAGCGTAGCGACGAACGGAGGTACCTTGAACCGGGTGACCATCAACCCGTTGAACCACCCTAACGCGCCGCCGACGATCAGCGCGGCGAGCACCACACCGAAGAAGGTGAAGCCGATAAACGTGTCGATCCCGGTGATCCCGATCCCCCACTTCATCAGCCCGGCGGCTATGGCCCCGCTGAAGGCAAGGACCGAACCGACCGACAGGTCGATCCCGCCGGTGAGGATCACCAGCGTCATCCCGACCGAGATACAGAGGTTTACGGAAACCTGCCGCATGACGTTGAACAGGTTATCGGCCGTCGCGAATTTATCGGAAAGCAGGGTCATCGCCAACACCATCAGCGCCAGGGCGAAGAGATGTTGCAGGAACGATGTGTTGAGTTTGGGCTTTAATGCAATTGGGGCCATCGGTCGCTATTTTTCGGGTAACGATGCTTTTAGTATCTTTTCTTCGGAAAATTCTTCGCGGGAAAATTGGCCGGTCAGGCGTCCCTCGCACAGGGTGATGATTCGGTCGGAAATGGCCATGATCTCGGGCAATTCCGACGAAATGACGACGATCGCCATTCCCTTGGCGGCCAACTCGTCGATCAGGCGGTAGATCTCGTTCTTGGCGTTGATGTCGATCCCGCGCGTGGGTTCGTCGAGCAGCAGGATGTCGGGGTCGGTCAACAGCCATTTCGACAGGACGACCTTCTGCTGGTTGCCGCCGCTGAGCTCCTGGGCCTTCTGGCGCACGGAGTGCGACTTGATGCCCAGTTTCTTGCGGAATTCCTCGGCCTGGGCGCGTTCGCTGCGGAAATGGAGAACGCCCCCTTTCAACACACGGTTCAACGAAGCCAGGGCGGTGTTCTGGGCGATGTCCATTTCGAGCACCAGGCCGTCGACCTTGCGGTCTTCGGGGATCAGCGCGATGCCGTGGCCGATCGCCTCTTTCGGGCTGCGGGGCATCACTTCGCGTCCGCCAATGAGCAGTTTCCCGGTACCCCGCCGGCCGTGCAGGCCAAAAATGGTTTCGAACAGCTCGGTGCGCCCGGCCCCCATCAGGCCGTAGATGCCCAGCACCTCTGAAGCATGTACTTCGAAACAAATGTCTTTCACAACGTGTTTCGCCCCCTCGGCCGCCCGCAGGCAGATGTTCTGCGCCTCAAGCCGTTTTTCGCCTACCGGGTGCGAGCGTTTTACGAACAAGTCCTTGCGTTCGCGTCCCACCATCAGGCGAATGATCTCCTCGACCGGGGTGTTCGACACCTCGCTTTCACTGATGAATTTCCCATCCCGAAGCACGGTTACCCGATTGGCGATCTGGGTCAATTCGTCCATCTTGTGGGTGATGTAAACGATCCCCACCCCTTTGGCCGTAAGCGACGCAATGGTTTTAAAGAGCAACGCCGTTTCGTTTTCGGAGAGCGAAGACGTGGGTTCGTCCATGATCAGCACCCGGGCGTCGAACGAAAGCGCCTTGGCGATCTCGACCACCTGTTGCTGGCCCACGCGCAGGTCGCCTACCAGCCGGTGGGTATCTTCGGTAAATTGCAGGCGATCCAGGATTTCGCGGGCCTGGCGATGCATCTTCTTGTAATCGATCGTGCCGAACAAGGTCTGGGGTTCGCGCCCCAGGAAAATATTTTCAGCGACGGAAAGATAAGGGATCAGGTTCAACTCCTGGTGGATCATCGAGATGCCCGCCCGTTGGGCGTCGGCCGTACTCTTGAAATGGACCTCCTCGCCGCCGAGCAGCACCTGGCCTTCGTATTCGGTATAAGTCCCCGAGATAATATTCATCAGGGTCGACTTGCCGGCGCCGTTTTCGCCCACGATGGCGTTGACCTGCCCGGCGTAGATGTTGAAATCGACGCCGTCGAGGGCCAGCACGCCGGGCCACCGCTTGGTGATTCCGCGCGCGGCAAGAAGGATCGGAGGAACAAGGTCGTTATTCATCGATAACGTTTATAACGGGCATCTTAAAAGATGGTGGTTCAGGTGCCAGCATAATGACCTCGAGTTTCAGGGGGACGATCCGCAGGCTTTCGGGCGCAGGGCGGTCGGCGTAGACATCGGTCGCCCCGGCAAAGGCGATCAGCGCCCATTTTTTGATCCCGGGCAATACGGGGACGATCACCAACGAATCGATCCGCTGGTTGATCTGTGACGAAACCAGGTTGAAATCCATCGTGTTCTCGAACGCATCGATATCAAACACGCCCGAAGCTTCGCGCACCGTGTTGCTAAAGATCCGGCCGCAGGCAAGGGCGTAGGCTGTCCGGTTCGGAGAGCTGATCGAAAGAAAGTCTTTGTCGATACCGGTCACCACGACCGTGTCTTTCACGAAGATCGACTTCGGAAAACCGATGCCGATGTTTTTACCATATTTGTCGGCCAGGGTCTTCGGGTCGGCCTGCAGCAGGCTGTCGAAGGTGTGTAGGTCGAGCGCTGCGGCGAGGAGCGAGTCGAGGTCGTGGTTCCAAAAACGGTCGACCATCTCTTCCGGGTCGAACACCACTCCGGCCAGCCGGGCGTTACGTTCCGATAATTTTTCGATGCGGATCGAACCTACGATGCAAGCCACTGCTGCGGCCGCTGCCAGGACGATATAAATGACCTTTTTCATCGGGCGCGCGGGTTATTTGGGTAAGTATTGGTCTACGTTGTCGGCGGTCACCATTTCGACCACCACGGGCATCTTCTCCGTAAAGTCGCGGTCACCGGTAAGCCAGCGGTCGGCCAGTTCGGCCGCCGCGCGGGCGATCACCACCGGGAACTGCATTCCCGTGGCTTCGATCTTGCCGTCGCGGATCGCCAGCAACACATCCTCGGCGCCGTCGAACCCGAAAATTTTTATTTGTTTGGCCTTACCTGCTGCCAAAACAGCTTGGTAAGCGCCCATCGCCATCGCATCGTTACCGCAGAAAACAGCCACGATGTCGGGATGGGCCTGGAGTATCGATTCGAGCACCTCCATCGCCTTGTTGCGGTCGAAGTCGGCGCTCTGCTGGGCCACCATTTCTAGGCCGGGGTAGAGGTCAACCACCGCGTGGAAACCGCGCGAACGGTTCCACGTGTTGTTGTCACCCACCAGGCCGAGTAACTCGGCATATTTCCCTGTTTCGCCCACCCGCTCGACAAAGCGCTGACCAAGCTGGACACACCCGTAATAATTATCGGAAAGGATTTGTGACGTCGCCACCCCGCGGGCATTGATCTCGCGGTCCATGCAGAAGACCGGGATACCGGCGGCCTTGGCTGCCCGCACATTGACCACCGAGCCGTTGGCGTCGGTCGGATTGAACAGGATGGCCTTGAACCCGGAAGCGATGATGTTGTCAAAATGTTCGGTCTCTTTCGACGAGTTATTCTGCGAGTCGAAGATCACCGCTTCGTAGCCCAACTCCTCGGCGCGCGCCTTGGCGCTCTCGCCCAACACGACAAACCACGGATTGTTGAGGGTCGAGATAACGACCGCCATCCGTGGTTTTTCGTCCTTATCCGCACGTTGGCCGCAACCGGAGAAACCGATTACGATCAGCAACACGGCCAAAATGCTTTTCAACAGGCCTTTCATAGTCAATTTGTCTTGGGGAGTAAGGGAAACGGGGAGGTCGCTCTCCCCGTCCCTGAAGGCTATTCGTGGCGGTAAACGTCCCAGCCGAGGTAGTTCTCAACGGCTTCTTCGACGATCCCGGCTACGTGTCCGCGGCCCATGGCCACGTGGTGTTCGAAACCGTTCTTGCAGATGAACTTCATCAGGTACTGCAGGTTGTCGATCTCGGTCACCGCAATGCCGCCGTCCATGCCGTAGGGATCGGCCGTGATCTGGCCGTCGCCGGTGTAGGCTTTGATCGTGCCCGTGGTGTCGTCGGTCGAGATGCGGAAGTACGAGAACGGGCCCGCGGCTACTTTTCCTTTCACCGCACCGAAGGTGTCTTCCTGACCGAGCACGGTACCCAGCACGTCGAGGCTTGAGATTTCGATCTCGCCCTTGATGAACGATTTCGGGAAGTTGCCGCAATGGGTCAGGACGCATTTATTGCGCTGGGCGGCAAAATTATTGTTCCAGTCGAGCAGCGCCGGCGGATTGCCCGAGGCCAGCAGCAGGGCGTACATCGACACCGCACCGGCGATGTCCATTTCGCAGGCGGCCGGCAGGAGTTTTTCGCCCAGCATACTCATCGTCACGCAGGTCGCGCAACCGTAGGTTTTTTGCAGCGAGTCCCAGCACTCGATCGCCACGGCGTCGATCTGGTTGGCGGCCATCCAGTCTTCGATGGCGATTCCGAGGGCAGCCTGGCGGGCGATCTTGTCGGCGGTCACGCGGGCCGGAATTTTGCCGTAGGCCTTCAATTCTTCGACGCGTTTCACGAGGCGGGCGTCGTCGGCCGGCATATTCTCAGCCGCTTGGATCAGCAGGGGCAACCCGACCGGAATGACGGTAATCCCTGAAGCCTGCAACAGTTTTTCGCTCGCGCGCACGGTCTGGAAACCGGCCGGACGCGACCCGATGGCCCCGATGCGGGCCGAGCTCAGGCCGTTCACCACGCGACAGATGGCCGCAAACCGGTTGACGTCATTCTCGAAAAGTTCGCTATCCAAGGGATAGGTGTGGTAGGTGGTATCGGTAAACGGAATCCCGTATTGGTAAAAGTTATTGCAAACCGAAATCTTGCCGCAGAACGCGTCGCGGCGGCTGTGCACGTCAACCTTGTCGTTATCGTCATCGCACGCCTGCACCAGCACGGGTACGTCGAGTTTCGCCAGGTTGATGCTGTTCACGATCCCCAGTTCGTCGCCGAAGTTGGGCAACACGACGATGATCCCGTCAATGCGGTCGCGGTTTTCGCGGAAGAGGGTGGCACATTTCTGCGCGTCTTCGTAAGTTTCGATGCTACCGCCGGTCGGGGTGGCATCGGTGGGCAGGATCACATAATCGTAGCCCAGTTTTTCCATTTTCTTGAGCAGCACGGGGCGTGCTTCGGCGGCCAACGCTTTGTTGAAGATGTTGCGGGTACCGACGATCAGACCAAAGGTCAATTTCTTTTTGTAAGCCATAGTATCGTATTTTTTCGTGTTTTCGCAGGGTGCCTCCCGGCACTCGGAATGATTACTTTACTTCATAAAGTACCTTCCGGCATCTGGAGGGATGTTTATTTACAAATATAACGAAATTTCTGCGTCGGTGAGATGCTTTTCCAGACAAAAACTTATGCCTTGTCCGAACGCACCCTCCGCACGGCTTCGAGCCATCCGCCGTGGAGGCGGGCCACTTCCGCGCGGGCCATCTGCGGGGCCACCGGACGGTCGCCGGTACGGATCGCCGCCGCTTCGTCCAACGAATGCCACGCCCCGCGCGCCAACCCGTTCATCACCACCGCCCCCAGGGCCGAAGCCTCCTCGATGGGCGACACGTTGATCGGACTGCCGAGCATATCGGCCTGGAACTGCATCAGGAAACGGTTTTTCGTCGGGCCGCCGTCGACACGCAACTCTTCGAGCGCAATACCTGCCCGGCCGGTCATCCCGTCGACCAGATCTTTCACCTGGTAAGCGATCGCTTCCAGGGCCGCTCTCACGACGTGGGCCTTGCCCGTGCCGAGCGTCAGGCCGCTGATCGCCGCCCGCGCCGACGGATCCCACCACGGGGCGCCCAATCCGGCAAAGGCCGGAACGAGGTAAACCCCGGCGTTATCGGCAATCTTCGTTGCCCACTCCTCAACCTCGGCCGGCGAACCGATCAATTGCAACTCATCGGACAGCCATTTCAGGGTCGCCCCCGTGCAGTGGATATTGCCTTCAAAGGCGTAAAATACTTTTCCGCAGGCCGCAAACCCCACCGAGGTCACCAACCCCGGGGCGGCGTGCCGAAATTTTTCGCCGATATTAATCATCACGGAAGACCCCGTGCCGTATGTCGCCTTGCCCATCCCCTCTCGGAAACACATCTGCCCGGCCAACGCACCGTGGGAATCGCCCATCACGCCGGCAATCGGAATCGGTTTCTCAAAGAAACCATTGGCATCGGTTTCGGCAAAGACCGAATCACAGGGCATAACTACCGGCGCCATCGAAAGCGGGATATCGAAAAGTTCGAAAAGCTCATTGTCCCAATCGAGCGTGTGGACGTTGAACAGCAGCGTACGCGAAGCGTTGGTGTAATCGGTGGCATGTACCGTCCCGCGCGAAAAATTCCAGATCAGCCAACTATCGATCGTGCCCATCAGCAGGTCGCCCTTCCCAGCGGCCTCACGGGCGCCCGGAGTATTGTCCAGCAACCATTTGACACCGCTGGCCGAAAAATAGGGATCGATCAGCAAGCCCGTTTTTTCTTTGAACAGGTCACCGTGACCGGAATCGTTAAGCGTGCGACAGATCTCCTCGCCGCGCTGGCATTGCCACACCACGGCGTTGGCGATCGCCCGGCCCGTGTGGCGGTTCCACACCACGGCCGTTTCACGTTGGTTGGTCAGTGCGAGCGATGAAATTTCGTGCTTGTCGACCCCACTTTCCTCAACCACCTGCGCAATCGCGCTGACACAGTTTTCGAAAATTTCGTGGGGATCGTGCTCGACCCAACCGGCATGGGGATAGATCTGGCGGTGAGGCACCGAAACACGGTGCCCCAGCCCTCCGTCGCGATCGAAAAGGATCGCCTTGGTGGCCGACGTACTCTGGTCTATGGCGAGGACGTAACGCATCGCAGCAGCCGATTATTTCTTCAGGAATTCGAGCGCCGTCTTCACAATGCCGGCCGCGTCGAGGCCATAATGGGCAAAGATTTCGAGCGGTTTGCCGTGGATCGCGTTTTCGTCCGGAATCCCGAGGATACGCATCGGCACCGGATGGTGTTGCGTCGTGATCTCGGCCACGATCGCACCCAAGCCGCCGTAGATGCTGTGCTCCTCGACAGTGATGATGCGTCCCGTTTCGCGGGCGGCACTCAGGATCGCGGCTTCGTCGGCCGGTTTGAGCGTGTGCATATCGATCACGCGGGCCGAGATGCCCTGGTTGCGCAGGATCTTCCCCGCTTCGAGGGCGTGGTAGACGGTTTCGCCCGTGGCAATGATCGCCAGATCGCTGCCCTCGAGCAACGTATTCGCTTTGCCGATCTCGAACGGAAAATCGTCGGTTTCGTAGACGTCGGGCACCGCATTGCGGCCCACGCGCACATAGCCCGGCACCGGCCGGTTGGCCAGCTCGCGGGTCAGCCGAGCCGTCTGGCGCACATCACAGGGCAGGAACACCTCCATGCCCGGGAAGGTCCGCAGGGCGGCGATGTCGTGCAGGCTGTGGTGGGTCGACCCCAGAGCGCCGTAGCTCACGCCACCGCTCACGCCGACGATCTTCACCGGGTTGCCCGAGTAAGCCACGTCGACCTTCACCTGCTCCAGGCTGCGGGCTACGTAGAAACACGCCGGGCCGCAGACGAACACCTTCTTGCCGGCCGAAGCCAACCCGGCGCCGATGCCCACGGCATTCTGTTCGGCGATGCCCACTTCCACAAATTGCGCCGGAAGTTGTTCTGCAAAAGGGGTCAACGTCACCGAACCGCGCGCGTCGGTCGTAACGGCGACAATGTCTTTATCTTGTTTACCGAGTTCGAGCAGCGTGTTCGTAAAGCTCGTCCGGCAGGGAATTATTTTGCTCATTTCTTCAGGTTTTCAATGCGTTGTTCGATCTGGCGCACGGCGTCGTCGACCTGTTCGGCCGAAGGCACCCCGTGGTGCCAGGGCAGGCAGTTTTCCATGTACGAGACGCCACAGCCCTTCGTCGTACGGGAGATGATCAGGTGCGGTTTCTTCACGATCGAAACCTGCAGCGCGTCGAGCGTCGCCACGATCTCTTCCATGCTGTCGCCGTTGATCTCGATCACGTCCCAGCCGAAGCTTTCCCAACGCTCGCGCATCGGTTCGAGCGACATCACGTTCTCGGTCGTGTCGCTGATCTGCATCCCGTTGCGGTCGATGATCGCTACCAGGTTGTCAAGTTTATAGTGACCGGCAGCCATGGCGGCTTCGTAGATCGAGCCTTCGCCCTGCTCGCCGTCGCCCATCAGGACGTAGGTTTTGTACGATTTCCCGTCCATCCGGGCGGCAATCGCCATCCCCGCCCCGATCGAGAGGCCATGGCCCAGGGCGCCGCTGTTAACTTCGATGCCGGGGACTTCGACCGTCGGGTGACCCGCTAGCACCGACCCTACCTTGCCGTAGGTATCGAGCACGCTGTCTGGGAAAAATCCGGCTTTCGACAGCACACAGTACAGCCCTTCGACGCTGTGTCCTTTGCTCAGGATGAAACGGTCGCGGCCCGGCATCTTGGGATGCTGAGGGTCGACGTTCATCGTATGGAAGTAAAGCGCCGAAACCATATTGAGCGACGACATCGACCCTCCGATGTGCCCTCCCTGGGCCCGGAAGATGATCTCTACCACCCGCTTGCGCGCTTCTTCGGTCTTGATCTTCAGTTCTTTGATATTGCTTGTCATTACGTATGGTGTGTTTCTTATGGATTCACTTTGGTCAGCAGCAGGGCCTGGTAAGGTTTGCCCGGCAGTTTTACTTTTTTCCCGTCGGCTTCGCCGATGACGTAGCGGCCGGCCGATTTGGCAGTAAACATACCCGGCACAGCGGTGCGGGTCATCGCCCAGGTGTCGACCACTTCGATCTTGAATTGGGTGCCGTCGGCCCACTGGGTCTTGGCAGGCAGGGTTACCACCCACTCCTTGGGCGTCTCGTTGCCGAAATAGATGAACACCTGGCCCGACTCACCGACAGCGGTGTTCAGGTTGCGCCAGTTGTCGATCAGGTGCAGGGCGCCGGTTTCGTTTTCGATCAGGTTGCGCATATAGGCCATCCGGGCCGGGCTTTGTCCCTTGAGTTCACCGCCGCGGGCCCACCACACCACGTCGTTCGGGTCGAGGTACGTTTCGCCGTGGGTGACGTATGCGCCCACCAGCAACGCCTGCCAGCAACGGTGTACAAATTCCTCCGCCGTCAGGTTGCCCCAGCGTTGGTCGAAATTGCCTTCGTAACAGAATTCGTCATACACCACCGGCTTGCGGTAAGCGTCGCGCAGGAGCGAGGCGCGGCCGAAATCGGAGAGCATCGAAGCGCTCTGGATGCTGGCGTGGGTCGCCAGCGGGTCGTTATGATTGTAAAGGCTGTCGCCGTTGTGGATCGAGCGCAGGTGGTGATAGGGATCGTTGGCGGCCACCGTTTCGAAGAACGCTTTCCAATCGGCGGGTTTCTTCTCTTTCATGTAGTCGAATTCGTTGGCCATCGACCACCAGATGTTGCGAAACGAGGCGAGGCGTGCGGTCAGGTATTCGAGGTAGCGGATGTCGGTCGCCCGCGTCATCCGGTCGAAGCCCCAGCGCCCGTTATCGTAGGGATGGAACAGGATCAGGTCGCACTCGATGCCCAATGCCTGAAGCTGGCCGATGCGTTTCTCGAGATGCTGGAAAAATTCGGGGTTGAATTTCGTAAAATCCCAAACGGCCGTTTCGTTCGATTCAACGAGTTCCACGCCTTCGACCTTTTTAAACGGGTAGTAGGGCGGCTCGACGGAGTTGAAAGCATAGTTTTTCGGGAAAACGCAAATACGGATTTTATTGAACGGAGCTTTCTTCAAAGTTTCGAGCGTCACATTCTCGAGCGAATCGCCTTGATGCACAAAAGCATAAACCGTCGTCCCGAACGGATAATACGCTTTCCCGTCGGCATAGGCGAAGTCAAACACACCGCGGGTTTTCACCGGGCCATGGTTTTCAGGACCGGGGCTTACGCATTCGAAAGTACCGGTTTTGCCGTTGAGGGCGGGCATATTGCTCGTGGTCGTATAGCTCCAGCGGCCTTTTTTCTCCGGCATAAAGCGCACGCGGTAAACGCTGCCGCCATCGTAGAATCCGTTCACAGTCATTTCTTCATCGCCGTTGGTAAACGTAGCGCGAAACGACACGTCGTTAAAGGGATTGCCGATGGGCGTTCCCCGAAGCGAAACCTCGAAACGCCCCCACTGTTCGACAGCAGGCACAGGATCCTGAGCAAACGCGCCGGAAACACAAAAGAAAATCATGCCGACACAAGCGGCCACGGACCAGAATTTTTTCATTTTCAGGTTAAGTTTCGTGCTACAAATGTAAAAAAACAAAACCGAAAAGCAAAACAAAAGAAAGACCTTTCTGCAAAGAGAAAGGCGGAAGAACCTCCTCCGCCTTCTGTCCGATCCCGAACTGCCGGATTATTCGGCAATCTCTGCAATTATATATTTGATCTCGTATTCGTCGAGCAAGGCCTTGTTCTCCTCGGTGATGTACGAATCGGTGATCATCAGGTTGACCAGCGACAGGGCGCCCAGGCTGGCAAACGAGTTCATCCCGATCTTCGACGAGTCGGCCACCAGGTAGACTTCGTTGGCCGAGTCGATCATCGCCCGTTTCACGACGATATCACTGATGCTCGGGTAGGTAAGCCCCGACTTGAGGGCGATCCCGGCCGTAGCCAGAAACAGTTTATCGACATGAATGTTGTTGAAAAAATCGGCTGCCTTCTGCCCCGTGAGCGAGAGGGTGGGGGCCTTGAATTCGCCGCCGGTCACCACCAGGTTGATCCCCGGATCGGCACCCAGGATCAGAGCGATATTAAGGGCGTTGGTGATGACGGTCAGATTTTTGTAGCCCGAGATCAGTTTCGCGATTTCGGTCGTGGTCGACCCCGAGTCGAGGATGATCGTATCACCGTCCGAGATGAGCGAGAGCGCCTTTTTGGCGATCGCCACCTTTTCGGGCATATGGGTCTGGTTTTGCAGCGCGATGTTCTTGACGTGGGTGCCGATGTTTTTCAAAAAAGCCCCTCCGTGTTCGCGTTCGATGAACCCCTCTTTCTCGAGGCGTTCGAGATCCTGGCGGATAGTCACTTCGGTCACCTTGAAAATTTTGCTCAGCGACAGCACTTTAGCATGGCCGTCTTCCCTGATCAATTCCAGTATCTTCTCACGTCTTTGGTTAGGTAACATTGCTTCGTTTTATCTAAGTGGGTTATTTTCTTCCGATAAAATTATACAAATTTAAACTATTTTCTTCTAAATTATGCCTTTATTTTTGTTAATGTCCAAACAGACCGCAAATAAATTTCTTCACTTTCGCGCTAAAGCTGGCAGTATGGCATTTACACAAGGCCTTTAGGGCTTCCGTCAGGGGCGGACTTGTACCCGAAGACAGGTCGTTTCGATTCTTTTCGTTTTACCGCAAACGGAGGCCGGATTACTCCTCGTCCGAAAAAATAGCCGGATCGCTTTTCAGGCTGTCGAGATAGCCGTGGTCATCGAGCAGTTTCCCGGAATTGGCGGCGGCGACGGCCAGGCGGTCGCAGCGTTCGTTTTCAGGAATTTCGGCGTGGCCCTTGACCCACACCAGACGGATCTGGTGGCGGGCCGCGACGGTCAGGTAACGTTGCCACAGGTCGGCGTTTTTCTTGCCCTTGAAGCCGGTTTTGACCCAGTTCCGAAGCCATCCCTTTTCGATCGAGTCGACGACGTATTTTGAATCCGAGAAGATCGTCACGTTACATCCCTCGAATTTCAAGGCCTCCAGACCGGAAATCACCGCCAGCAACTCCATCCGGTTGTTGGTCGTCAGGGTATACCCCTGCGACAGCTCTTTCCGGAATTTTCCGGAGAGCAGCACCACGCCGTATCCGCCTTTTCCGGGATTGCCGAGGGCCGAGCCGTCGGTGTATATCGCTACGTTGTGTGCCATCTTTAGTGTGCGTCTAACCAATTATCACCCACCCCGCAATCAACCAGCAGCGGAACGGCCAGCTTGGCGGCGCGTTCCATGGCGTCGACCGTGAGTTTCTTGACCGTATCGAGTTCGTTTTCAAAGACATTGAGCACAAGTTCATCATGCACCTGCAGGATGATTTTCGAACGCAGTTTTTCGTCTTCGAGCCGTTGATGGAGGTGGATCATCGCAAGTTTGATGATGTCGGCCGCGCCACCCTGGATCGGGGCGTTGATCGCGTTTCGCTGGGCCAGGCCGCGCACGGTGGCGTTAGCCGAACGCAGGTCGGGCAGCCAGCGTTTGCGGCCGAAAAGCGTTTCGACGTAGCCCCGGTCGGTGGCCGAGAGGATACTTTGGTCGATATAGCGCTGCACACCGGGATAAGTCGAAAAGTAGCCTTCGATGATCTCCTGCGCCTCCTTGCGCGGGATCGTCAGGCGCTGGGCCAGGCCGAAAGCCGAGATGCCGTAGATGATCCCGAAGTTGGCCGTCTTGGCCCGGCGGCGTTGCTCGCGGGTGACCTCCTCGACCGGCACGTGGAACAGGCGGGCCGCCGTCGCGGCGTGAATATCTTTTCCCGCCAAAAAGTCTTCGATCATCGCCGGATCGCCGCTCAGGTGGGCCATCAGGCGCAGCTCGACCTGGCTGTAGTCGGCCGAAAGCAGCACACACCCCGCTTCGGACGGAATGAACGCTTTTCGCAATTGCCGCCCCCGCTCGTCGCGGATCGGAATGTTTTGCAGATTCGGGTTGTTCGAACTCAGGCGGCCCGTAGAAGCCACTGCCTGGTTAAATGATGTATGGATTTTTCCCGTCACCGGATTGACCAGTTCGGGCAGCGCTTCGATGTAAGTCGAAAGCAGCTTTTTCAGCCCGCGGTATTCAAGGATCAGGTGGATGACCGGATGGCGGTCCGAGAGGCTTTGGAGGTATTCCTCGTCGGTGCGGTATTGCTTGGTTTTGGTGCGCTTGGCCGCCGGGTCGATCTTTAGCTGTTCGAACAGCACCTCGCCCAACTGTTTGGCCGAATTGACGTTGAGCGTCGGGTTGCCGGCTATTTTCCGGATCTCGTCCTCCATCGCCACCAGGTCGGCCGACAGTTCCTTGCCATAACTCTTCAGGCTGTCGACATCAATCTTCACCCCTTGCCATTCCATGTCTTCGAGCACGGCGATCAGTGGTTCTTCGATCGTTTTATATAGGTGTGCCACCTTGCGTTCTTCGAGCAGTGGCAACAACTTGTTATACAGGCGCAGGGTGACGTCGGCGTCCTCGGCCGCATATTCCGACACTTTTTCGACGGGGATCATGTCCATCGTCAACTGACGCGAACCCTTTCCGATCAGCTCGTCAATCGGCACCGGATCGTACTCTAAATAACGCTTTGCCAAAAAATCCATGCCGTGGCGGGTGTCGGGGTCGACGAGGTAGTGCATCAGCATCGTATCCCACACAAAACCCTGGACGTTAATTCCGTAGGCCCGCAACATCGCCCGGTCGAACTTTTCGTTCTGGGCCACTTTTTCGATGGAGCTCGATTCGAAAGCCGGTTTAAATAAGGCAAGAATACGCCCTGCCGCGTCGCGATCGGCAGGCAGGGGAATGTAATAGGCCTCGAATTCCTCGACGGCCACCGAAAAACCTACCAGCCGGTCAGTAAACGGATCGAAGCCCGTGGTTTCGGTGTCAAAGCAGAACCGCTCGGCACGGGACAGTTTTTCGGCCAACGCTTTCAGATCGGCTTCGGCGGTGACGGTATAATAGGTATGCGGAACGGTACGGATCGTTTCGTAGATGCCCGATTCGGGACTCCACGTTTCGCCCGGGGCGGGAGCTCCGCCGCCGAACAGGTCGCCCTGCTGCGGGCCGGCGGAGACCGGTGGGGCGGTGGCTTTTACAGGAACAGGCTTTGTGGCAGAAACGGCAGCCGAAGTAGCGTTGAACAGGTCAGCCGGGCCAGCGGAGTGTGTTCCGGCTGTGGACTGCGCCGTAGCGATCGGGCCGTGCAACGCCTCCAACTCACGGACAAACAGCGAAAAATTCAGCTCTTCGTAGATCGATTTCAGCGCCGGCAGGTCAGGCGTTTCCATCACCAGTTTCTCGGGTTCGAACTCGACCGGGGCATCCAGTTCGATGGTCGCCAGCTTTTTCGACAGGGCGATCTGTTCGGCGTGGGCGGCGATGTTTTCGCCCGTTTTGCCCTTGATCTCCCCGGCGTGGGCGATGATATTCTCGACCGGGCCCCATTGGCACACCAACTTGACGGCTCCCTTTTCGCCGATGCCCGGCACGCCGGGAATGTTGTCCGACGAATCGCCCCACAGGGCCAGGATGTCGATCACCAGCTTGGGGTCGTCGATGCCGTATTGTTCGTGAATGCCGTCCGTTCCCACGATCTCGACGCCGTTGTCGCCTTTGGCGGGCTTATAGATATAGACACAGGGCTGCACCAGTTGGCCAAAGTCCTTGTCGGGGGTCACCATATAGACCTCGAAATCATGGCAGGCGGCCTTGGCCGAAAGCGTACCGATCACGTCGTCGGCCTCGTAGCCGGGCACCTCGAGGATCGGGATGCGCATTGCTTCGAGGATGCGTTTGATATAGGGCACCGATTGTTTGATCTCCTCGGGCGTTTCGCTCCGGTTAGCCTTATACTGTTCGTAAAGCTGGTGCCGGAAGTTGCCTCCCGGCGGATCGAACGCCACCCCGAGGTAATGGGGGCTTTCGCGTTTGAGTATCTCATGCAGGAAACGCACGAAACCGAAGACGGCCGAAGTGTTCACCCCCTCGCGGTTGCGCATCGGGCGGCCGATAAAGGCGTAGTACGACCGGAAAATCAACGCATAGGCGTCTATCAGAAAGAGTTTTTTCATCGCAGGCGGGATCAGGGGTTGTCGTCGGCAAACCACTCGGCAAACGAAGTGGCCGTCTCGTGGAGGCGCAGGCTGTGGAGCCGCACCCCGGAGGGCAATTCGGCCCGAATAAGTTCGGCAAAGCGGGCGATCATGTTTTCGCACGTCGGCTGGTAATCGACCGCCTCGACCTTGCCGAAACGGGCGGCGATGCGGTCCAGCAGGTCAGCGTTGTCGGCCGTGCGGCGCATCATGAAAGCATGGTCGTAACGGTCGACCACGGCGCGGTTCACGATCCGTTTCAGGTCGCCGAAATCCATCACCATCCCGTGCTTCGGGTTTTCCGGATCGTCGATCGGCGCACCCGCGACAGTGACGAAAAATTTATAGGAGTGCCCGTGGATGTGGCGGCACGCGCCGTCATATCCCTCCAGGGCGTGGGACATTTCGAAAGAGAACTCTTTGGTGAGGCGAATGAGGGCCATTTTTGCCGGTTTTTTATCTTACAAAGATACGGAAAGCCGAAAGGCAAACCAAGCAAGCTTGGTTTGCCTGAGGCGCATCCTATATTCTGCAAATTTAAGAAATAATCCCTCGTCGCCAAGATCGGTTTGCGTTTTATTTCGTTATTCCGCCGAAGTTCGTTATTTTTGCGGGGAAACGAAACGGATTATGCATAGATCAGGATTTGTCAACATCATCGGAAACCCCAACGTCGGGAAATCGACCCTGATGAACGCCCTGGTGGGCGAACGCCTGTCGATCATCACCTCGAAAGCCCAAACCACGCGCCACCGCATCATGGGCATCGTCAACGGCGAGGATTTTCAGATCGTCTACTCGGATACGCCCGGGGTACTGACTCCCAACTATAAACTGCAGGAGTCGATGATGCGCTTCGTCACCGGTGCGCTCAAGGATGCCGATGTGCTGGTCTACGTCACCGACACCGTCGAGCAGATGGACAAGCACGCCGACTTCCTCGAAAAGGTGCGGCTGAGCGCGATTCCGACGATCGCCGTGATCAACAAGATCGACCTGACCACGCCCGAGCGCCTGGAAGCACAGGTCGACCTGGTTCAAAAGATGCTGCCCGAGGCGAAAGTCGTCCCGACGTCGGCCACCAACCTGTTCAACATCGGCGGGCTGTTCGACCTGATCCTCTCAATGCTGCCCCAGGGCGAACCTTATTACCCGAAGGATGCGCTCACCGACCGCACGATGCGCTTTTTCACCTCGGAGATCATCCGCGAAAAGGTATTTTTGACCTACGACAAAGAGATCCCGTACAGCATCGAGATCGTCGTGGATGAATACAAGGAAGAGCCGACGATCGACCGCGTTTCGTGTACGATCTACGTCGCACGCGATTCGCAGAAAGGGATCGTGATCGGCCACAAGGGCGCGATGCTCAAACGCGTTGGCACCCTGGCCCGCGAAGAACTTGAAGCCTTTTTGGGAAAGAAGGTCTTTTTGCAGCTTCACGTCAAGGTCGACGAGGGCTGGCGCGACAGCCAGCGGGCGCTGAAACACTTCGGATACATCGAATAACGGACACATCCCGCTGGGAATAAATGAGATAAGATTATGAAACGGATCGTGCTGTTTGTTATGCTCGTGCTCCTGGCTTCGGCCGGTGTGCAGGCCCGCCAGGTAGTGGGCCTTAACGACCGCTGGCAATTCACCCGCGGCAACGACGTGGGCCGTGGCGATCGCCGCGAGGTCAACCTGCCCCACACGTGGAACGCCGATCCCGCCCCGGCGGGCGAAGCCTTCGGCCCGCTGACAGGCAACTACATCAAGGACGTATCGATCCCCGCCGCCTGGCGCGGTCAGCGGGTCTTCATCCGGTTCCACGGGGCGAGCGGCGAAGCGCTGCTCTTCGTCAACGGCCGCTTTGCAGGCGAACACCGGGGCGGATACACCGCTTTCACCCTCGAGTTGACCGATCTCCTCCGCTACGGCGGACAAAACAACCTCTGGGTCAGGATCAACAACGCCCCGGGCTTCGACTACCTGCCGCTGGCGGGCGATTTTAATGCCTATAGCGGCATTTACCGCGACGTCGAGCTGATCGTTGTGCCGCCGGTGCACATCGCGCTGACGGATTACAGCTCGGACGGTGTTTATCTCGCCCAGAAGAAAGTGACCGACGAAAGCGCCGCCGTCACCGCAACGGTCAAACTGTCCGGCAAATCGACCGCCTCGTATACCGTTTCGGTCGAAGTGCGCAGCGCCGACAATGTCCGCGCCGCCGAAAGCGCCTCGGCCAAGTCCAAACTCGAAAACGGGGGAGCCACCCTCAACCTGCCCCTCACCATCCCCCAACCCGTGCTGTGGAACGGGCGCGAAAACCCCTACCGCTATAATTTCCACGTCAAGGTGAGCGACGAAAAAGGCAAAGGGATCGACTCGCTCGTCGTGCCGATGGGGCTGCGCTACTTCGCGATCGACCCCCAACGCGGATTTCTGCTGAACGGGAAACCTTACCGCCTGCAGGGAGTTACGATGTACGAAGACCGCGCCGGAGTAGGCACCGCCCTGCGCCCGACCTACCGCGATGAAGACTTTTCGATATTGCGTGAGATAGGGGCCAACGCGGTGCGGATGGCCGGTTATCCCCACGACCGGTCGTTCTACGACCGGTGCGATGGCGAGGGAATCATCCTCTGGAGCGAAATCCCGCTGACCGGAAGCGTCAACGCCCGCACCAACGCCTACATCGAAAAACCGTCGGTGCGCGAAAGCGGAAAGCAGCAACTGACTGAAATGGTGTTGCAGAATTTCAATTGCACCTCGGTTTGTTTCTGGGGCCTTTTCTCGAACCTCTCCACGCGCGGGGGCGACGACCCGGTGCCGTTTATTCGGGAACTGAACGACGTGGCCCACCGCCTCGACCCGTCGCGGATGACCGTCGGCACAAGCAACCAGGACGGCGAGATCAACTTCGTCACCGACCTGATCGGCTGGAGCCAGTACCTGGGTTGGGAAGAGGGCCAGGTGTCGGACGTGGGCGTGTGGCTCGACCAGCTGTTCCGCAACTGGCGCAACCTGCGCTCGGGCATCGGCGAATACGGTGCCGGCGGATCGATCTTCCACCAGGACGACGCCCTGCAACGCCCCGCACCCCGAAGCAACTGGCACCCCGAACGGTGGCAGACCCATTATCATGAGCAGTTTTACGCCATCACCAACCGTTATCCTGCGCTGTGGGGCACATTCGCCCACACGCTGTTCGACTTCGGGTCGGCCGGCTACCCGGGCGGCGACACCCCGGGGGTGAACGACCTGGGGCTGGTCACCTACGACCGCCGCGACAAGAAGGATGCCTTCTATTTCTATAAGGCCAACTGGAACCCCGACGATCCTTTCGTCTACATCGCCGAAAAACGCTGGAACCAGCGCAATGCCGCGGTCCAAACGCTCCGCGTCTACTCAAACCAATCGGCCGTCGAGCTGGTGGTGGATGGAGAATCGCTGGGCGAGCAACAAGGCGTGAACGGGGTTTTCACGTGGAAAGACATTCCGATGAAAAAAGGCGAGAATAAAATCTCGGCCTTCTCGGGCACGCTGAGCGACCAGGCCGTGGTCACTATCCAAGAACCCTGATCCAAGCGGATCGCCGGCCGCCAACGCCTACCGGAAAATGGGCAGTTGCGGGGGTTCGGGAATGTAGCGCGGCAGTTCGAGGCGCGACTCGTTGGTCAGGTAGAGCAATGGATAAGTCGTACGCCCCTGCTTGCCGAAAGCAAAGCCGAAACGGAACTGGATCGCCTTAAAGATCAGCCGCTCGTTCTTCACCCGAAAACCGACACCGAGCGTAGCGAAAAAATCGTTTTCGAACACCGCTGTCCGGTCGCCCAACCACCCTGCGTCGGCAAACGAGTAGAACGCAAAGCGAAAACCATACAGTTCGAACGGGGCGAAGAAGACAGTTTCATTACTAATGATCAATCGGTTGTCGCCATAAGCCAGGTAGCAGGAAAGTCCGCGCGGACGGTCGGTGCCGGTGAACGGCAGGCGTTCGCCCTCGCCCAGCAGGCGATCCGTGCCCCGCAGGTAACGAACGTTGTTGAACAGGCGGATCCGCCAGGTACCCGCCCCAAGCAGGTTCGAGAAGTAATTGGCGTTAGCCCCCATCATCCCCTGCCGCGGATTGCCGTCGAAAAAATAACTGTTCGCAAAGACCTCGCCCCGGAGGTAACCCAGGGCCAATTGCCGGCCGGCCGAAAGGGTAAATCCGCCGTACCACCCGTTACGAAATTCACTGCGCACGGGGCCGGCCGTCACTTCGAACTTGTGGCCGTAAGGGATATCCTCGATCACGCCGTAGCCAAAAATCATATTCCCCCGGTAGAACGACTCGCGGTAGACCCCGATGCTGAGCAACGCCGCTTGGCGGTCGTGGTAGTAGGTATTCGAGTCGGCACGCACCTCGGGCCGCCTGAAATAGCGTTCGAAATTGGCGCTGCCGATCACATAGACGCTGCTGTTGATCGGGTCGGCGTACCACGACCTGCCGGCCCACGCGTCGGCCTTGGCCCGCCGGATGAGTTGGATCGTGTCGGCAAGTACCTGCGATTCGTAGTATCGGCTATAGCTTCCCGAGACCCCGACCATATAGTCGGTCGTCAGGATGAAATCCCTGTGCAGCAGCCCCTTGTAATAATATTCGTCGTAGCCCACGCCGGCCAACAGATCGACCTTGTAGAAACTCCCCCAGAGGTTGGGGACCGAATATTCGAACATATTGCCCCCGTAGAGGTTGTCCTTGAGGCTGACGTAGGTGCGGACGCCGAGGCGGGTGCCACTCCCAAGGAAATTGTTGTCGTAAAGCGAGATGTAGTAATTTCCGGGCGGCACGCTGCTCATATCGGCACTGATCGACCAGGTGTCGCGCGTGAAAACGAAGACGTCGACCCCGTTCGGGTCGTCGGCCGACGGGTTGACCATAATGATCGCGTTGGAGATATAGGGCAGGTTATTGATCAGTTGCTGGTTTTTCATCATCACCAGCGGATCGAGCGTGTCGCCGTCGCGAAAGAGGAGATTGCGCCGGATGGCGCGTTCGCTCGTGGTGTGGTGGACCGAATTGGCCATCCCGCGCAAGCTGCCGGGCTTGGGCGGCGTTTCGAAAAGGCCGTTACAGGAAACCTCGATCGAATTGATCCGTTTGCCGATAAACTGACCGAAATAGGTGATCTCTTTAACCAGCCGCACCTCGGTCGAATCCTGCGGAAGCACCGCCTGAGGATTGGTCAGCACCGAGCCGTAAAGCATCCGGATAAAGCGTGAACTGTCGCGCCGGCTGCACAGGTTATCAAAGAATTGGGCGCTACGTATATTACCGGGTACGGTAGCCGTGTCGGCCACAATACGGTCCGGCGTTACTGTCTGCCCGTAAGCCGCGCAGACACAACACAGGATCAAGCCCGTAACAAGAATCGCTTTTATTTTCGTCATAAATCCGGAGCGTCCCGCCCTCGACGGAGGAAACGCTGTAACAAACACTATAACAAATATACGCGAATATGACAAAATAATTGTTCCGGGGGACGCAGCTCTTTCGTTTTTTTTAATACCTTTGTGTATTATCCCCGGATTGTAAAGTAAAAATTAAGATAAAATGGTTATGACTACGCTGACTATGATGCCCCTGTTTCTGGGCAAGATCGGGGCTCCTGAATTGATTCTGCTCCTGGTATTACTGATCGTTTTCTTCGGCGCGAAGAAGATTCCCGACCTGATGAAGGGGATGGGCCGCGGCATTAAGGAATTCAAGGATGCCGTCAACAAGGACTACACCACCGACAGCAACGGGAACGGCGACAACACAAACAAGCCGAACTCCAATCCGGGCGAGATCGACAAATTGTAATCCCCGTCCACGTTCGGGACAATGTCTGACAAAAATCAAAACAACAAAGGGTCATCTTCCGAGATGACCTTTTTCGAGCATTTGGATTCCCTGCGGCCGCACCTGCTCCGCGGGATTGTGGCGTTGTTCGTGGTGGTGATCGCCGCCTTTGGGTTCAAGGGGATCATCATCGACCACATCCTGATGGGGCCGCAATCGCCCGATTTTCCGCTAAACCGTTTCCTGTGCTGGATGGGAGAACGGTTCGACATCCCGGCCTTGTGTACCAACAGCGTACAGCTCAACGTGATCAACACCCGGATGGGAGGACAATTCTCGCTCCACATGATGGTGTCGCTCGTCACGGGGATCGTCGTGGCCGTCCCTTACCTGTTGTGGGAATTGTGGCGGTTCATCAAACCGGCGCTCTCCTATTACGAGCAGCGCAAGAGCAGTTTGTTCGTGCTTTACGTGTCGAGTTGTTTTTTCGTTGGGCTGGCCTTCGGCTATTTCATCATTGCGCCGCTGACAGTCAACTTTCTCTCGAACTACGAGGCGAGTGCACTGATCACCAACATGATCGACGTCAACTCCTACATTACCACGGTGATTAATGTGTCGATGGCCTCGGCCGCGGTGTTCCAGCTGCCGATCCTGGTCTATTTCCTGTCGAAGATGGGCATCATCACCTCGGCCTTCATGAAGAAATACCGCAAGCACGCCATTGTGGTACTGGCGGCGCTGTCGGCGATCATCACCCCGCCCGATATTTTCAGCTGCATCCTGGTGCTGTTGCCGATGCTGGGGCTTTACGAGTTGAGTATCAACATCGCCAAGCGCAACGAACGTAAAAAACGCGAAGAGGAAGCTGCTTTCTACGGCGACCTGCCCGAAGAATCGAACAAGCCGGTGGCGGTGGCCGCCCAGGAAGTGACCGTTCCCGAGGGCGAGCCCGACCAAAGCTATTACGACCATTACTATAATCCGGACGAAAACAACAACGATTAGCCGGAAGTTCGGCATTATTTCTGCTGCCCGATGTAACATTTTACCGGGTTACTGCGTTTTCCGTGTAAAACACGGAAACGTAAATTTATCCCCAAAAACCTGAAAAGATGAAAAAAGGACTCATTGTACTCATCGTGGTGGCCGTACTGGCCCTGATCGGTTACTCGGCCGGCAAATCGGGCTACAACCGGATGGTCACCCTGCGCGAAAGCGTGAAAGCCCAGTGGGGTAATGTCGAAAACCAATACCAACGCCGCGCCGACCTGATCCCCAACTTGGTCAACACGGTCAAAGGCTATGCCACTCACGAAAGCGCGACGCTCGAAGCAGTGACCGAAGCCCGCAGCAAAGCGACCGGCGTGCAACTCAATTTCGACGAATTGAACGAAGAATCGCTCGCCCGCTACAGCCAGATGCAGGGCGAGATCTCGTCGGCCCTGGGCCGCCTGCTGGCCATTTCCGAAAACTATCCCGACCTGAAAGCCAACCAGAATTTTCGGGACCTACAGGTACAGTTGGAAGGCACGGAAAACCGGATTTCGACCGAGCGCCGCAAATTCAACGAAGAAGCACAGGGCTACAACACCTACATCGCCCAGTTCCCGCGCAACATTTTTGCGGGACTCTTCGGCTTCAAGGCCACGGCCTACTTCACGGCCGACGAGGGGGCAGCCCGGGCGCCCGAGGTGCAATTCTAACGCCGAGGCAACGCTAACCTGTTAAACTGCTGAATGTATGCCCCACACGAAAAAACCGTCGACCCTGTTCACCGCCCAACAGCGCGACCGGATCGTGGCCGCCATCAACCAGGCCGAGCTCACGACCTCCACTGAGATCCGCGTACATATCGAAAGCCGTTGCCCGGAAGAGGCTATGGACCGTGCTGTAATGGTCTTCGAACAACTGGAAATGCACCGCACCATGCTCCGCAACGGGGTGTTGGTCTATGTCTCCCTGCAGGACCGGAAAACAGCCATTATCGGTGACGTAGCAATCAACGCCTGCGTGGGCGAACGCTTTTGGAATGTGTGCTACGCTGCGCTGTCCGACCATTTCTCGAAAGGCGAATTTACCGAAGGAATCTGTCGGGTAATCGCTATGCTCCAAGAGGAGCTCAAACCCCATTTCCCTTATCACGAAGGAGGCACGAACGAATTGCCGGACGACATTTCGTTCGGACGATAAATCTCATCCCCACACCATGAAAAAAGTATTCCTTCTGCTGGTTACGCTGGCTGGCTGGGCCGTTGGCATGGGACAGACATTTCCCGAGCCTATGCAGCCTGCCGTGCTGGTCAACGATTTTGCAGGCGTCTTCTCGCAGGAAGAACGACTGGCGCTCGAACGCAAGCTTGAAGATTTCGAACGCTCCTCTTCGACCCAGATCGCGGTGGTGACGGCAACCGACCTGCAGGAACTGGAACCGGGTGATTACGCCGCCCGGCTGTTCGATCGCTGGGGCATCGGCGGACAGGGCAAAGACAACGGCGTACTGATCCTCGTCAAACCCAAGACGGCCACCGAACGAGGCCAGGTGTTCATCACAACCGGCTACGGCCTCGAAGGAGCGGTTCCCGACGCACTGGCGGGCCGCATCGTCGATTACGACATCCTGCCCGCTTTCCGCGAAGGCAATTACTACAAAGGGGTCGACAACGCGGTCAATACGCTGATCTCGCTCACCAAAGGCGAATTCACGGCTGAACAATACATGGAGAAACACGAAGGAGAGGATTTTGCCGGGATATTTTCCGCGTTCTTCCTCATTTTCTTCCTGGTGATCCTGTTGGTGATCCTGGCCAAAAAAAGAGGAGGGAAAGGCGGGGGCGGCGGTAGCCGGACCATCTCGTCGAGCGGTGACGACATCGCCCGTGCCATCCTGTGGGGCACGCTCCTTGGGGGCGGCCGTAGCGGCGGATCCGGAGGTTCGTCGTGGGGCGGCGGATCGTCGGGCGGAGGATTCGGAGGATTCGGCGGCGGCATGACCGGCGGCGGCGGAGCGGGAGGCTCGTGGTAAACATTCGAAATACGTGAAATCCACCCTCTATAAAATTGCCGGATTCGCGGCCGTAGGGTTAGCTGTGGCAGGCATCGTCCTGCCGCTGTTGCCCACCACCCCCTTTCTGTTGCTGGCGGCATGGTGCTTTGCCCGCAGTTCTGACCGGTGGTTGCAATGGCTTTTGAACAACCGGGTGTTCGGCAAATATATCCGTGACTATCGGGCCGGCAACGGCATCCCGGGACGGGTCAAGTGGTATGCCCTCGCCCTGCTCTGGATCACGATCGGCCTCTCGGCCGCGCTGGCCACCGACAACCCGTGGGTACGCCTCGGGCTCGGAACGATCGCCATCGGGGTAACCATCCACATTCTATCCATCAAACGCAAAACCGTGAAAAAAGAACGCACGCTTATCGTCGCAGCCGAAGCCCTCGAACTGGCCCCGCTGCTTGAAGCGCTTGGCGCCGAACCAGGCCAGGCGGCAGCCACCTCCCAAGGCGAAGCGGTAGTCTGCTTCACCGGCGTAGGTTTAGTAGCGACTGCCATCTCGGTGGCGAAATTCATCGAAAAATACGCGCCCGACCGCGTGATCCAGGCAGGAATCGCCGGCGCTTACGCCGACAGCGGACTGGGCGTGGGCGACGTCGTGGCCGTGGCCGAAGAACGACTGGGCGACCTGGGCGTCTTCCACACTCCGACCGAATTCGTACCGTGGGCGGCGTCCGAAACACTCCCCTGCCCCCACATTCCCGACCCGTGGGCCTTGCCCCGCGTCACCGGCAACAGCGTCCAGGCCGCCTGCGCCCCTTACGTCCGGCACGAGGGATGCGCCATCGAAACCATGGAAGGCTACGCCCTCTTCGCTGCCTGTCGCGCCGCCGGGGTACCCTTCGTTCAGGTTCGCGCCATCTCCAATCTCGTAGGCGCCCCCCGCACCCAATGGGACATCCCGCATGCCGTCGAAAAACTCAACGATTTCATCATCTCAATACTATAGGCTACCCTTGCCCCGTTAAATCCATCGTCATGAAAAAACGGATCACCCAACAGGACTACCTCAAAGCCAATCGAAAAGCCAGCCGCGAAGAAGAAATCGCAGCGCACGGACACCCTGTGTCCCGGTCCCGCGTCCACCAATCGACAAAAACATACAACCGCAAAAAAGAAAAGGCAGCCCTCAAAAAGCTGCCTTTTCCTATGGTAAGCGATTACCGGGGATGCTTCGTGTCGCCTTCGACTAGCACTTTTTGTAAAAAGTGCCAGTCAGAGCCGGCGCCAAGCATTTCTGGCGACTGCTTGCGACGGGAATGGGCGGGTTATTCGTCGTCGTATTGGTCGTCGCCACCGAAATCCGAAAAATCGTCCATGGCTTCTTCGAAGATGGACTGGTTTCGGGGAGATGCCTCGGGGTCGAATTGGTCGGGCGGTGCGCCGTTTGCAAAGGCTACGCGGGGGTAGACCATTCCTTCCTGGCTGCGGGTGGTGGCCATGAGTTCGAGGAACATGGCGCGGTCTTCGAACAGGTCGAACTGGTAGATAAGCCGGTCGTTGTTATTGCGCAGGATCTGACCGAGGGTGACTTCGCCCATCGGGATGGGGGGTTGTTCAGGGTTTGTACCTTCACCGACGTCGACCAGGGTAAATTCCTGGAGTTTGCGCCATTGGCGGTCGGCGGCGAAAAATGACACCATATTGCCCGGATCGTATTGCAGGTCGTCGCAGATCGTATAGTGAAAATCGAGCAGGGTCATCGAATAGAGCACTTCGTAGTCGCGGACGAAATTGTCGTCCTCGTCGTTGATCATGCGAAGTTTGAAAACCATCTCCATAACTGATGTATTATAATAAATGCAGTTCAAATATAGACAAAAATAGCTATCTTTCGGATAAATTCATATGGTTTATGGCAAATTTACAGGAACTGGCAGGCCCGAAAGCGGTTTGGCGTTACTTTGAGGAGATCACGCAAGTGCCTCGTCCATCGAAGAAAGAAGAACAGATCATCGCTTATCTGGAACGTTTCGCGCAGGAGCGGGGACTGGAATATAAAACGGACGCGACGGGCAACGTGGTGATCCGAAAAGGGGGCACGCCGGGGATGGAAAACCGTCCGGCAGTGGTGCTGCAAAGCCACATGGATATGGTGTGTGAGAAGAATAGCGACGTGAGTTTCGACTTCGAGCGCGAGGCGATCCGCACCGTGGTGGTCGATGGCTGGGTGAAAGCCCAGGGGACGACCCTCGGGGCCGACGACGGCATCGGGATGGCGGCGGCACTGGCCATCCTCGCCGACGACGACCTCGCCCACGGACCGGTCGAAGCGCTGTTTACGGTCGACGAAGAGACGGGGCTCACCGGCGCTTTCGGCCTGGCCGAAGGGATGATTAGCGGAAAATACCTCATCAACCTCGACTCGGAAGACGAGGGGGAAATTTTCATCGGTTGTGCGGGAGGCATCGACACCGTGGCCCGGATGCGGTATATCGTCGAATCGGTTCCGTCCGGATGGAGCGCCTGGCAACTTTCGCTGCGGGGCCTCACCGGCGGCCACTCGGGCGACGACATCGAGAAAGGGTACGCCAACGCCAACAAACTCATCGCCCGTTTTCTGTGGCGGGGGGCACACGATTTCTCGCTGCGGTTGTCGCATCTCGACGGGGGCAACCTGCGCAACGCGATCCCGCGCGAAGCGGTCGCCGTTTTCGCTATTCCGATCGCCGAAGAGGAAAAAATGAAACACGAAATCAAGCAATTCCGGGACGAAATCGTCGATGAATTCAAATTTACCGAAAAAAAGATCGTCCTCGAACTAAAAAATTTCACTGCCGGCGAGGTGTTGGCCGCCGAGTGTCAAAAAAACCTGCTTTACGCGTTGCGCGCCGTGCCGAACGGGGTGCTAGCGATGAGCCAGGCCGTGCCGGGACTGGTCGAAACGTCGACCAACCTGGCCTCGGTCAAATTCGACGGGGCAGGCACGATCACCCTGACTACCAGCCAACGCAGCTCGGTCGAAAGCGCCAAGCGCGACGCGATGGAATCAGTCGAGAGTTGCTTCACGCTTGCCAATACAACCGTCGAACATTCAGAAGGTTACCCCGGATGGACACCTGATCCGTCCTCGCATTTATTGGCTGTGACAGCCGAAACTTATCACGACCTCTTCAATGAGAAACCGAAGATCCGGGCCATTCACGCCGGCTTGGAATGCGGCCTTTTCCTCAAAAAATATCCTCATCTTGAGATGGTTTCCTTCGGTCCCACCCTGCGTGGCGTGCACTCGCCCGATGAGCGTCTGGAGATCGCTTCGGTCGGAAAATTTTGGGATTTACTCTGCCAAATTCTGCAAAATTTGACCTAAATTCCCGCCAATCTATGGGTTACAAATAAGAAAAGGGTGATTTTTTCAGCAAAATTTGCATTCTTTAATAAAATTAATGTATATATTTGCCCTATCTGTTTGAACTTACTCCATCTAAAATCTAAATCGTATGAACAAATCTCAACTCGTTGATGCAATCGCCAAGGAAGCCGGCATCACCAAAGCAGAATCGAAGAAAGTACTCGACGCTTTCACGAAAGTAACCGCCAAAACGCTGAAATCGGGTGACAAAATCGCTCTGGTTGGCTTCGGTTCTTTCTCGGTAGTGAACAAACCGGCTCGCACCGGCCGCAACCCGAGAACGGGCGCAACGATCAAGATCGCTGCCAAGAAGACCGTGAAATTCAAGGCTGGCGCCGAACTCAACGCTGCCGTTTAATTCCGGCCCGATGACCGTCCGAGCCTGCGCTGCGTAGTGCGGGATAAATCTTTTTTATAAAGCCTGAGGGCGGCTCTGAACAAATTCGGGAGAGGATGCATATCTTTGCATCCTCTCTTTTTTATTAGAAATAACCACACGGAATGCCCTATAAAGAAAAACGGATCCTGGGGATCGGCAACGCGCTGGTCGACGTCCTGACGCACCTTGACGACGATTCGGTGCTCGAAACGCTTAATTTCCCGAAAGGAAGCATGAATCTCGTCGGCCGCGATACCCAGGAGCGGGTCGAAGAGCTGATCCGCACCGCACACAGCCGCGTCGTGACCGGAGGTTCGGCTGCCAACACCATCCGCGGCCTGGCCCGTCTGGGCATCGGCACCGGATACATCGGCAAGATCGGGCGCGACGCCATCGGCGCCTATACCGAGGAAAGCCTGCGTACGCACGACGTCGCCTCGCACCTGATCTACAGCGACACCCCCTCGGGCCGCTGCGTGGTGTTGATCGACACCGAAGGCGAGCGCACGATGGCCACCTACCTCGGGGCAGCCGTAGAAATGTCCGACGACGAGATCGACGGCCGCTGCCTGGCCGGATACGACTACCTGCTCATCGAAGGTTATCTGGTACAAAGCCCCGCACTGATCGAAGGCGCCATGCGCAAAGCCAAGGCGTCGGGCCTCACCGTAGCCCTCGACATGGCCAGCTTTAACGTCGTCGAAGAAAACCGTGCCTTCCTCGATCACCTCATCCGGGAGTACGTCGATATCGTCTTCGCCAACGAAGATGAAGCCCGCACCTTCACCGGCCGCGAACCGGCCGAAGCGCTCGACATTCTCGCCACAATGTGCGATATCGCCGTCGTCAAAGTCGGCGCCCAAGGCTCGATCATCGGTCGCGGCAGCGAACGCTGGGCTGTCCCCGCCGCCGGCCACTCCGTCGTCGACACCACCGGCGCAGGCGACCTCTACGCCGCCGGATTTCTATACGGCCTCAGCATGGACATGGCTCCCGACCGATGCGGACACATCGGCGCCCTCATCGCCAACCAAGTGATCCAAACCATCGGCCCGGCCATCGACGAAACCCAATGGACATCTCTCCGAGATCAGATCCAGGGGATTGTAAGGTAATACCCCTGGCTTCATCTCGGCTTCGACTGCCGTTTTTATAAAAATTGCCGATTAAAGCTTGCTCAAGGCTTCCATCCGCTCCTGGGTAGCTTTGATTTTGGCTTCGGCGTCGGATTGTTTGGCCCGTTCGGTTTCGACGACGGCCGGGGGAGCGCTGGCCACGAAGCGTTCGTTGCCGAGTTTTTTCATCACGGAGTTGAGGAAGCCTTGGAGGTACTCGAGTTCGCTGCGGAGTTTGGCAAGTTCTTCTTCGACGTTGACCCCGTCGCCGAGCGGAACGAAATATTCGGTGCTCTTGACCAGGAAGGCGGCGTTGAGGCCGGCAGGTTGCCCTTCTACGATGGCCGAAAGATTAGCCATCTTTTCCAGTACGGGATTGTACTGCGGGTAGAAGTTGTCGTCGGGCTTGACGTAGAGCTCGATGGCGTCGCGATTCGGTAAATTTTTCTCTTTGCGGATGTTGCGGATAGCGGTGATGGCTTCGCGCACGAGGTCGAACTGCTCCAGCAGTTTTTCGTCATAGAGTTGCGCAGTAGGCATTGGCGATACCATGATCGACTCGCCCTCGGCCCGTTCGGCCACATGGTGGAAAATCTCTTCGGTGATGAAGGGCATAAAGGGATGCAGCACGCGCAGCAGGCGGTCGAAGAACCCGGCCGTAGCCTCGTAGGTAGGCCGGTCGATGGGCTGCTGGTAGGCGGGTTTGGCCAGTTCGAGGTACCATCCCGAAAACTCGTCCCAGAACAGTTTATAGATTTTCATCAGCGCATCGCTGATGCGATACTCGGTGAAGTCGGTTTCGGCTTCGGCCATCGTGCGGTTGAAGAGGGCCTCGAACCACGCCACGGCGATGCGGTTGTTTTCGCTCTGGGCCAGCGACTCGTCGACGTTCCACGATTTTACGAGGCGGAATGCATTCCAAATCTTATTACAAAAATTGCGGCCTTGTTCGATTTGCGACTCGTCGAACATCAGGTCGTTGCCCGCACCCGAGCAGAGCATCATCGCCAGGCGCACGCTGTCGGCCCCGTATTGGGCGATCAGATCGAGCGGGTCGGGCGAGTTGCCGAGCGACTTGCTCATCTTGCGGCGCAATTTGTCGCGTACAATACCGGTCAGGTAAACGTTGCGGAACGGCATTTGGCCACGGTATTCGTAACCTGCGATAATCATGCGCGCCACCCAGAAAAAGAGGATTTCGGGGGCGGTCACCAGGTCGTTGGTCGGGTAGTAGTAATTGACTTGTTCGTTGCCGGGGTGGCGGATGCCGTCGAAGACCGAGATCGGCCACAGCCACGACGAGAACCAGGTGTCCAATACGTCGGGGTCTTGTTTCAGGTCGGCCAGCGTCAGCGCCGGGTTGCCGCTCTTTTCACGGGCCATCGCTAACGCCTCGGCCGGGGTTTCGGCCACGACGTAGCCCCCGCCGCCAGGCAGGTAATAAGCCGGGATCTGCTGGCCCCACCACAGCTGGCGCGATACGCACCAGTCCTTGACGTTCTCCATCCAGTGGCGGTAGGTATTTTTAAACTTCGCCGGATACAGTTTAATAATATCCTCCATCACGGCTTTCAGGGCCGGTTGCGCCAGTTCTTCCATCTTCAGGAACCATTGCATCGAGAGCTTAGGTTCGATCACCGCGCCGGTGCGCTCCGAAGTGCCCACCTTGTTGGTGTAGTCCTCAATCTTTTCGAGCAGGCCGGCTTCGAGCAGGTCGATCTCGATTTGCTTCCGCAGGTCGAAACGGTCCATCCCGGCATAGATGCCCACGCGGTCGTTGATTGTCCCGTTGTCGTTAAAGATGTCGATGGCTTCGAGGCCGTATTTTTCGCCCAGCATATAGTCGTTCACGTCGTGGGCGGGAGTGACTTTGAGGGCGCCGGTACCGAATTCGATGTCGATGTAGTCGTCGAAAATGACCGGCACGGCACGGTTCACCAACGGCACGATCACCCGCTTGCCCTTGAGCGCGGCGTAGCGCGGATCGTCCGGGTGTACGCACAGGCCGGTGTCGCCCAGGATCGTTTCGGGGCGGGTGGTGGCTACGACCACATACTCGTCGCTGCCTTCGATCTTATAGCGCAGGTAGTAGAGCTTGCCGTTCGTTTCCTGGTAGATCACCTCTTCGTCCGAGAGGGCGGTCAGCGCCTGGGGATCCCAGTTGACCATCCGCACGCCGCGGTAGATTTTCCCTTTATTATACAGATCGACGAAGACCTTGATCACGCTTTCGCTCATAGCCGGGTCCATCGTGAACACGGTGCGGTCCCAGTCACACGAAGCGCCTAATTTCTTGAGTTGTTCGAGGATAATCCCGCCGTGCTTTTCCTTCCACTCCCAAGCGTGTTTCAAAAACTCTTCGCGGGTGAGGTCGGCCTTTTCGATGCCTTCGGCCTTGAGTTTCTGCACCACCTTGGCTTCGGTGGCGATCGAGGCGTGGTCGGTGCCCGGAACCCAGCAGGCGTTGAGGCCCCGCATCCGTGCGCGGCGCACCAGCACGTCCTGGATCGTGTTGTTGAGCATATGGCCCATATGCAACACCCCGGTCACGTTCGGCGGCGGAATCACGATCGTATAAGGTTCGCGCCCGTCGGGCTCGGAGTGGAAGAAGCGATTGGCCATCCAGTAGGCATACCATTTCGATTCGATCTCAGCGGGCGAGTATTTGGCAGCGATTTCCATAATTTTCAGCGGTTTATCTCTTGTTTTCATCCGTTTTCGGCAGTACTTTTGCAATATGACGCAAAGGTGCCTCCCGAGATCCGGAGTTTTTGATTTTGCTGGCGCAAAGATAGCCAAAATTCGCAGCGCTGTTAACAACTTTTGGATAATTTTATCGTTATATGATTGCGCGAATTTTCTTTTGCCGTCAAAAATGACTAATTTTGCGAATTCTACATGAGAAACTGTTATGAGTAAAAAATATAAAAACGTCATCAACGAGGAAGACCTTTCCGGCATTTCAGACATCCTCGAAGGCCGCCACCAGGTGATCCCGATCCTTTCGTCGGAAAACGACGAACTGATCAGCGACGTGGTGATCCCCGAGGTACTGCCGATCCTCACCCTGCGCAGCTCGGTGCTTTTTCCGGGCGCGATCACGCCCATTACCGTGGGGCGCGAGAAGTCGATGAAACTGATCAAGGACGTCGACTCGGGCGAAGGCGTGCTGGGCGCTGTGTTGCAGAAGGAATCGGGTGTGGAACATCCCGGACCGGACGATATGTACCGCGTCGGGACGGTGGCCCGCATCCTGAAGGTACTGGAAATGCCCAACGGCAACCTGACAGTGATCCTCCACGGCCTCGAAAAGTTCGAGATAAAGGAATACATCACCTCCGAACCCTATTTCCGGGCGACGATCAACGTACTGAAAGACACCGCTCCCGACAAGAGCAACGTCGAGTTCGACGCTTTGGTGCAGTCGATCCGCGACGTGGCGATCAACGTGATCCACATTTCGCCCAATATGCCCAAGGAGGCGTCGTTTGCGATCAAGAACATCGACGGCAACCGGGGGATCGTCAATTTCGTCTGCTCGAATATGGATTTCAGCGACGCCGACCGGCAGTATCTGCTCGAGGCGCCGGGCCTGCTGGCGCGTGCCAAACGCCTGTTGGAGATCCTGGTCAAGGAGCAGCAGTTGCTCGAACTCAAGAACGACATCCAGTCGAAGGTCAAACAGGACCTCGACCAGCAGCAGAAAGAATATTTCCTGCAACAGCAGATCCGCACGATCCAAGAAGAGTTGGGCGGCGACCCTGCCGACCGTGATCTCGACGAGCTGCGCGCCAAGGCCGCCAAGAAAAAGTGGAACGACGAGATCAAGGCAATGTTCCTCAAAGACCTGGCGAAGCTGGAGCGGATGAACCCGGCCGTGGCCGAATACGCCGTGCAGCTCAACTACCTGCAACTGGTGGTCGACCTGCCGTGGAACGAATATACGAAGGACAATTTCGACCTGCAACGCGCCAAGAAGCGCCTGGACCACGACCATTTCGGCCTTGACGAGGTGAAGGACCGTATCCTGGAGCATCTGGCGGTGCTCAAGTTGCGCGGTGACCTCAAGTCTCCGATCCTGTGTCTTTACGGCCCTCCGGGGGTGGGAAAAACCTCGCTCGGGAAATCGGTGGCCGAAGCCCTCAAACGCAAGTTCGGACGCATCTCGCTCGGCGGTCTGCACGACGAAGCCGAGATCCGCGGACACCGCCGTACTTACATCGGGGCGATGCCGGGCCGCATCATCCAGACGATCCTGCGTTGCAAGTCGTCGAACCCGGTGATCATCCTCGACGAAGTCGACAAGGTGGGCGCCAGCAACCACGGCGATCCCGCGTCGGCGCTGCTCGAAGTGCTCGATCCGGAACAGAACAGCACGTTCCACGACAACTACCTCGACACGGAGTACGACCTGTCGAAAGTGATGTTCATCGCCACGGCCAACAACATCAACAACGTGTCACCCGCGTTGCGAGACCGTATGGAGATGATCAACATCGCCGGTTACATCCTTGAAGATAAGATCCAGATCGCCAAAAAGCACCTGGTGCCGAAGCAACTCGAAGCCCACGGCATTCCGACGAAAGACCTGAAAATTTCGGCCAAGGTGATCGAAAAGATCATTGCCGAATACACCCGCGAATCGGGTGTGCGCACGCTCGACAAGCTGATCGCCAAACTGTCCCGCCACCGGGCCAAGGAAATCGGGTTCAACGAACGTTTTTCGCCCGAGATTTCGGCGGCCGACGTCGAAAAGATCCTCGGCGTGCCGAAGTACAAGAACGATATGTACGAGGGCAACGAGATTACGGGCGTGGTGACCGGCCTGGCGTGGACCGAGGTCGGGGGTGACATCCTCTTCATCGAATCGTCGATCAGCAAGGGCAAGGGCGGCCTTTCGGTTACCGGCAACCTGGGCGACGTAATGAAAGAATCGGCTACGCTGGCCCTGCAATGGATCCGGGCCAACGCCGAAAAACTGGGCATCGGAGAGGAAATGTTCCGCGAGTGGGACGTACACATCCACGTACCCGAGGGAGCAATTCCGAAAGACGGGCCGAGCGCCGGGATCACGATGGTGACCTCACTCGTGTCGACCTTTACCGGCCGCAAGCTGAAGAAAGGCATTGCGATGACGGGCGAAACGACCCTGCGCGGCCGTGTGCTGCCCGTGGGTGGGATCAAAGAGAAAGTGCTGGCGGCCAAGCGTGCGGGCATTACCCAGATCATCCTGAGCGAGGAGAACCGCAAGGATATTTTGGAAATCAAGCCCGAATACGTCGAGGGAATCGAATTCCTCTATGTCAATACGAACGACGACGTGCTAAAGCTGGCGCTACAATAACCATCCGGGTAACTGATAATCGAAAAGCCGCGCGATTTTTGGTCACGCGGCTTTTTCATGATAAGATTCTATTCTACTTTTTTGACAAAGAAGTCAAGCACTTCAAGGAAATGGATAAAAACTCCTCTGTGCGGGAATGCACTAAATAATAAGGATTAATGTACTATCCGGGCCCGTCAAGTCGTTAAAAATGAAAATCTGCAGGATGTGCAAAAAATCCGCGGATACTCCGTATATTTGTACCCATAAGCAAAAAAGCCTTGAACACGATCATGCGAAGAAGCATCAAACTGACGTTGAGCCTGTTGTTGGCATGGACCTGCACGGCTACCGCCTGGTCACAGACCACGTTCCAGGCCGTGGCACCCCGGATGGTGGTGGCCGGCGACCCGTTCCAGGTGCAATTCAACCTGAACGCCCCCCCCGATCAGGGCAGTTTCGTTCCGCCCTCTTTCGCAGGACTGGAGGTGATCGCCGGACCTACCCCGTCGCAGGGACAGCGGGTGATGTTCGCCAACGGCAAGACATCCAGTGTTTTTCAATTTACATACACCTACCTGGTGCAAGCCCCTACCGAAGGCAAGGTGACCATCCCCGCCGCCCGGATCGAGGTCGACGGAAAAAGTTACTCCTCACGCGCGGTCATCATCGAAGTGGTAGCGCCCGGTGCATCGACACAGGGAGGAAGTTCGGGAGCGGCTTCGGCGGGTTCTTCGGGTTCATCCGGCAACCGGGGGAGCGGATCAGCGGCGCTGGCAGCGGATGACATCCTGCTGCGTGCTTTCGCCAGCAGCAGCAACGTCTATAAAGGACAACCCATCCGGGTGACTTTCAAACTCTATTCGCGGGCGGATATTGTCGGTCAGGAAAGTTCTAAAGCGCCCGCCTTCAACGGCTTCTGGTCGCAGGAAATCGACACGCGCGGCTATGACTGGCAACAGGAAACCTATAACAATAAGGTCTACGACACGAAAGTGATCAGCGAATACCTGCTCTTTCCACAGCAGACCGGCACGCTCGAAATCGAACAGCTGAGCCTCACGCTCCGGGCGCAGATCGTCACCCAGAGCCGGCGTCAGAGCCAGTTCGACGACTTTTTCGGGGGCGGGCCTGTGATACAACAGGTGAGCAAGACCGTTTCGACTTCGCCCGTGCGGATCACCGTGCGCGATCTTCCGGCGGGGGCTCCGGCCGGTTTCGACGGGGCGGTGGGCCAGTTCAAGCTGGAGGGCGGCGTACCCCTGGCCCAGATCACGGCCAACTCGGCAACAAGCTACCACATCCGCATTACCGGCACGGGCAACCTGCCCCTGGTAGTTGCCCCGAAAGTGGAGTTGCCCGCCTCGTTCGAACAATACCCGGGCAAGACGACCGATAATTTCGCCCCCTCGGGGACCAACATCGCGGGCAGCCGCTCGTTCGAAATCCCGTTTATCGCCCGGGCCGAAGGCGATTACACGCTGCCCGCGGTGGCGTTTTCGTACTTCGATCCGCAAGCGGGACGCTACATTACCCTGCAAGTGCCCGAGCGCAAGATCACCGTCACGACCGACCCCAAAGGCGGGGCGGCCAATCCGGGCCTCGTGTCAGGAATTTCCAAAGAAGACCTGCAGATCCTGGGCAGCGACATCCGGCATATTCGCGACAAAGCGCCGGGATTGACGGTAACAGGATCGTTCCTGTTCGGGTCGTGGCCCTACTGGTTGATGGTGGTGGCGCTCATCGGGGCGTTCGCGTTCGCGCTGGTGTATATGCAGAAACGCATCCGGCAGAACAATGACAAGATTCTCGTCCGCCGCAACAAGGCCCACAAAATAGCGGTCAAACGCCTGAAGAGCGCCGAAAAACACTTGCGCTCGAACGACGAACGCGCGTTCTACGACGAAATGCTGAAGGCGCTGTGGGGTTATATGGGCGACAAACTCAACCTGCCCGTGGCTCGGTTGTCGAAGGACAACGTGCGTGAGGCGCTCGGCGCCCGCAACGCCGACGGGGCGTTGGTCGACCGGTTTATCGATATCGTGGGCGAGTGCGAATATGCCCAGTATGCCCCGCAGGGATCGGCCCGCAAGGAAGAACTTTACAGCGCGGCAGTCGAATTGATTTCTGAATTTGAATCTAAAATATAGGGAGGGAAGCCTATGAAACGCCTCTTGATGATACTGATGACGGCTTGGTTGGGAATGGCTTTTCCGGCCGGGGCGAACGCTGCTCCCGATTTCGACCGGGTGTGGGACGAAGCCAACGAAGCTTACAACACGGAACGTTATGGCGACGCCATTGCGGCTTACGATTCGATCCGCGTGGCAGGCTACGGCAGCGCGAGACTTTTTTATAACCTGGGCAACGCCTATTTCCGGAACAATCAAATCGGGCCGGCGCTACTGAATTACTACCGGGCGCAACGGCTCGCTCCGGGTGATGCCGACATCGACCACAACCTGCGGGTGGCCAACGCCTATGTGGTCGACCGGATCGAAACGGTGCCTGTTTTCTTCCTCAAGCGTTGGGTGATCGAGGCGCGGAGCCGGTTCGGGTCGAACGGTTGGGCGTGGTTAAGTCTGGTTTGGCTGGCGATTGGGCTGGGTGCGGCCGGGGTTTATCTGCTTTCGGGGCGGATGGGGTTGCGCAAGTTGGGCTTTTACGGCGGGATCGTGTGCCTGGCGCTGTTCCTGGTTTCGGCCGGGTTTGCGGCCAAGGGACGGCAGGCGGCCCTGCATCCCGACGAGGCGGTGGTGATGGCCCAGTCGGCCGCCGTGAAAAGTTCGCCGGACGGCAACAGCAAGGATATCTTCGTGTTGCACGAGGGGACGAAAGTGAAAGTACTCAACGCGCTGGGCGACTGGCGCGAGGTGTCGATCGCCGACGGTAACCAGGGCTGGATCGAAAGCCGGGCGATCGCGCTGATCGACTGAGAACAATAAATTAGCGGCCTTTAGGCCGGTAAAGTGCCGATAGGCGTGAGGCTGCCGGCCCACGCATTGGAATAGTTGGCCCGCGCACAAGAGATTTTATGCAGTGGAAGGGTCAGGCTCCAGAACCGGATCTGGCACAAAAATCTCTGGGAAGCGTGGCCACCACGCAAGAGGGAACGACTTCGCGAGGGAACTGTCGCTTTTTATAAAAAGCGACGCAACCGAGGTTGCCAAAGGCGGGCGAGCTCAACGCAGTTAAAAAATTTTCTGAAAGGCTTCGCTTTCCTTGACTGACGTTACTTTAAAGTCCCCCGTGGGACGCACCGAAAAATGTCAAAACTGTTGGACCAGGTGGTGGGGGAGCTTTCAAAGCTCCCGGGGATCGGGCGGCGCACGGCGCTCCGCCTGGCTGTGCATTTGCTCCGGGTCGACCGCGAGGAGGTGAATGCCTTGAGCCAGTCGATTTCGCACTTCCGGAATAATGTAAAATACTGCAGCCGGTGCAACAACCTGTCGGACGACGACTTGTGCCCCATCTGCGCCGACCCGCGCCGCGACAGGGGGGTGGTGTGTGTCGTCGAACAGGTCAAGGACGTGATCTCGATTGAGAACACCCGCCAGTATAACGGCCTCTACCACGTGCTGGGGGGCATCATCTCGCCGATGCAGGGCATCGCCCCGTCGGATCTGAAGATCGACCTGCTGCTTGAAAACATCGCCCGTGGCGACATCCGCGAGGTGATCCTGGCCCTCAACACTTCGGTCGAGGGCGAAACGACCGCCTTTTACATTACCCGCCGCCTCACGGCCCAAACGGGCGAAGGAAACGGTGTGCCGGTGCGTATTTCGTCGATCGCCCGCGGCATCGGCTTCGGCGACGAACTCGATTACGCCGACGAACTGACCATTGCCCACGCGATCCACAACCGCACCACCCTCGAAGCCAAATAGAACTTTTCAATATAAACCATAATGAAGAATCTGAAAATCACAGTAATCGGCGCCGGCAACATGGGCGGAGCCCTGGTCGAAGGTTTTTTGAATTCGGGACAGTACGCACCCGAAGGCATAACTATAGCTGACCTCAGCGCAGACATCCGCCGGAAGTTTGAAGAGCAGGGCGTGAAAGCCACCGCCGACAACGCGGTAGCCGTGAGCGGGGCCGATGTGGTGATCGTGGGCGTCAAACCGTGGCTGGTCGAACAGATCGCCCTGCAAATCAAAGGCAACCTGAGTCCGTCGGCCGTAGTGGTTTCGATTGCGGGCGGCGTGGGGCTCGATGTGCTGAAAGCGTGTTTCGGCGATTCGACGGCGCTTTACCGGGCCATTCCCAATATCGCCGCCTCGCTGGGCGAATCGATGACTTTCGTTTCGCGCGAGGGGGGCAACGCGTCGCTCGACGAAACGGTCGTCGGCCTGTTCGAATCGGTGGGCCAGGCGATGCTGATCGACGAAGCACTGCTCGACGCGGCGATGGTGGCCGCCTCGTGCGGGATCGCTTACGCCTTGCGTTACGTCCGCGCTTCGATGGAGGCGGGCATCGAAATGGGCCTCGGGGCAGCCGCCTCGCGCCGGATCGTGGCCCAGACCATCAAGGGCGCCGCCGAATTGTTGCTCAACGGCGACCAGCACCCCGAAGCGGCGATCGACCAGGTGACCACCCCCGGCGGAACCACCATCGTGGGCCTTAACGAGATGGAAAACAAAGGTTTCACAGGTGCGACCATCGCCGGTTACCTGGCGGCTTTCCGCCGGGTGAAAGGGAAATAGTCTTTCGGCAACGGAGGACTGCCACAAAATCTTCAAGATTTTTTTGTGGTCCTTTTTGGAACCGATTTTTTTACTATTTTTGTTAAGAATAATGCCGTTACTGATAAGCACAGAACCTTATGTCGATCAACTTCGTGCCCAATAACATCCCCGAGAAGACCATCGAGCGCCTGAGCGAATACCGCCGCACGCTGCTCGATTGCCTCAACAACGGGATTACCCACCTCTACTCGCACACGCTGGCGGGCATCCACGGCATCACGGCGGTGCAAGTGCGGCGCGATTTGATGCTGATCGGCTTTTCGAGCGACACCAAACGGGGCTATGACGCCCAGGTGCTGATCGACTTCATCGGCAACATCCTCGACGACCGCAACGTGATGAACATCGGCGTGGTCGGGATGGGCCATCTGGGACAGGCAGTTACCCAGTATTTTACCGGAAAACGCTCCAAACTGAAAATCGTGGCGGCATTTGACATTGCCCCTGCCAAGGTGGGGACGACCGTCGCCGGGGTGCCGTGTTACCACACCGACGAATTTCAAAAAAAGGTCAAGGACCACAACATCAAGCTAATCCTGCTCTCGTCGCCGACCGATGCAGCGGGCTCGTTCGTGCAGCCGATCATCGACGCCGGGATCAAAGGCGTACTCAATTTCACGTCCAAGCCGCTCAACTTCCCAGAGGGAATCTATGTCGAGGACTACGACATCATCACCCTGCTGGAAAAGGTGGCCTACTTCGTCAAGGAGTGCGAACTGCACAGCAAGAAAAAATAATCCGAGCCGGAGCATGAAGGTTTATCGCATCAACGGGCCGTTTGGCGAAGAGGGAACCCGGGAGGAGAGCGTTTTGCCCTCACTGGAGGGGGTGACGATTATGGAATTGCCGCTGGACGACATTCGTCCCCTGCTGAATAAACCGGTGGTGACGGTCGGCTCGTTCGACGGGGTACACCGCGGCCACCGCAAGATCCTCGAACGGCTGAAGCAAGTCGCAGCGGAACGCGGCGGCGAAAGCGTGGTGGTCACTTTCAGCCCTCATCCACGACAGGTGGTCGAAACGGGCGGCGAACCGATACAACTCCTCAATTCGTTGCCGGAGAAAATCCGACTGCTCGAAGCCGTCGGGATCGACACACTGGTCATTATTCCATTTACCCCGGGCTTTTCGCAGATTTCATCGGATATTTTCCTGAAGGGCTATCTGCTGCTGGGCCTGGGTGCCAGGGCGTTGGTGATGGGCTACAACCACCACTTCGGATACAACCGCGAGGGCCACTTCGTTTCGGCCGCCGGCACAGGGATAGAAGTCTACGAAGTGCCGAAGTTCGACGTTGAGAACGGCAAAGTCAGTTCGACCGTCATCCGTCAATTGATCGAAGAGGGCAAAGTATCGTACGCAGCCCACTACTTGGGAGCCCCCTATCCGGTGATGGGCACTCTCGGGACGGACGGCGATTTTCGGCCCGGAGATCCGGCAAAATTATTGCCCCCGCCGGGCAATTACCCGGTCAAGGTCCACCGCTCGGCGCATGATTGCACCGGCAACCTGAGCATCGGCGAAGACGGGCGGATCACCCTCACCTCGTTCCAGTGCCCCCTCGAACCGGGTTTCCAGTCGGTCAGTTTCAGATAAAAATTACGGCACCCTGAACAAAATTCAGGGGAATTGCTTACCTTTGCCAAAATTTACACACTCCGCAAAGGGAGTTGTATTTTTTATAACACTCTCTGGATCACTAAAATACAAAGCATATGTCATTCATTAACGATCGCATTTGTACCGAAGGGCTCACCTTTGACGACGTGCTACTGGTGCCGGGTTACTCGGAAGTGCTGCCGCGCACGGTCGAACTCACCTCGCGTTTTTCGCGCAATGTACAGATCCATACCCCGATCGTCTCGGCCGCGATGGACACGGTCACCGAGTCGGAACTGGCCATTGCCATTGCCCGCGAAGGAGGCATCGGTGTGATCCACAAGAATATGACCATCGACGAACAGGCCCGCCAGGTGCGTAAAGTCAAACGTGCAGAAAACGGGATGATCTACGACCCGGTCACTATCTCGCAGGACCACACTGTGGGCGACGCGCTCCAACTGATGCGCGAAAACCGCATCGGCGGCATCCCGGTGATCACCGACGACCGCACGCTGATCGGCATCGTCACCAACCGCGACCTCCGTTTCCAGAAGGACATGAACCGCAGCATCAAGGAGGTGATGACCAGTGAAAAACTGATCACCACCCACAACACCGACCTGCGTAACGCAGCCGACATCCTGCTCCAGAACAAGATCGAGAAACTGCCCGTGATCGACGAACACGGCAAACTGGTCGGCTTGCTCACTTATCGCGACATCACGAAAATCAAGGATAATCCCCAGGCCAGCAAGGACGAGAAAGGCCGTCTGCGCGTGGCTGCCGGCGTAGGCATCACCGGCGACGCGATGCAGCGTGTCGACGCCCTCTGCAGCGCACAGGTCGACGCCATCGTGATCGACACCGCCCACGGCCACACCCCCGGCGCGGTCGATCTGCTGAAACAGATCAAAGCCAAATATCCCAATGTCGACGTCGTAGTCGGCAACGTAGCTACCGCCGAAGCCGCCCAGATGCTGGTCGCTGGCGGCGCTGACGCCGTGAAAGTCGGCATCGGGCCGGGTTCGATCTGCACCACCCGCATCATTGCCGGTGTCGGCGTACCCCAGCTCTCTGCGATCTATGACGTGGCCGCCGCCATCAAAGGCTCGGGCGTACCTGTGATCGCCGACGGCGGTCTCCGCTACTCGGGCGACATCGTTAAAGCCCTCGCCGCAGGGGCCGACTCGGTCATGGCCGGCGGCATGTTTGCCGGCGTCGAAGAATCGCCCGGCGAAACCGTCATCTTCAACGGCCGCAAATTCAAAACCTACCGCGGCATGGGTTCGCTCGAAGCCATGCAGCAAGGTTCCAAAGACCGCTACTTCCAGGACAACGAAGCCGACGCCAAAAAGCTCGTCCCCGAAGGCATCGCCGCCCGCGTTCCCTACAAAGGCACGCTGACCGAGGTCATTTATCAATTAGTCGGCGGCCTACGTGCCGGGATGTTCTACTGCGGCGCCAAGGATATTCCCGCGCTCCAACAGGCCCGGTTCATCCGCATCACCAACTCTGGCGTCCAGGAAAGCCACCCCCACGACGTTGCCATCACCCGCGAAGCCCCCAACTACAGCCGGGGAGACTAATTGTCGGGAAGGATTTAGTACACAAATAGCCGCCGCTTTTCATGAAAAGCGGCGGCTATTTGTGTACTAAATCCTTGCGCACTATCGCATGATCTCCCGGACCAGGTCTTGGATCCGGGTGGCGAGGGCTTGGGCGGCGGCGAAGCTGGGGGCCTCGCTGTAAATGCGGATAATGGGTTCAGTGTTTGATTTGCGCAAGTGTACCCATCCGTCCGGCCAGTCTATTTTTATGCCGTCTATGTCGGTTACTTGTTCATTGGCGTAGGTTCTTTTGATTGTTTCGAGGATGTTGTCCACGTTTACTTCAGGGGAAAGTTCGATCTTGTTTTTCGACATTTCATAGAGGGGCAATCCGGCACGGAGTTGCGAGCAACTCTTGCGCGAACGGGACAAGGCGCTGAGGAAGAGGGCTACGCCGACCAGGGCGTCGCGGCCGTAGTGGAGTTCGGGATAGATGACCCCGCCGTTGCCTTCGCCGCCGATGACGGCACCGGTTTCCTTCATTTTGGCGACGACGTTGACTTCGCCGACGGCGGCGGCGGCATATTGTCCGCCGCGGGCGCGGGTGACGTCGCGCAGGGCGCGTGACGAGCTGAGGTTCGACACGGTGTTGCCCGGCCCGGGCAGGCGCGAGAGGACGTAATCGGCGACAGCTACCAACGTGTATTCTTCGCCGAACATTTTTCCGTCTTCGCACACGAGGGCCAGGCGGTCGACGTCGGGATCCACCACCACACCAAGGTCGGCGCCGACGCGCACGACTTCGGCCGAGATCGCGGTCAGGTTTTCGGCCAGCGGTTCGGGGTTGTGGGCGAAGCGGCCGTCCGGGGTGCAATTGAGTTCGATCACTTCGGCCCCGAGGCGGCGCAACAGGGCGGGGATTACGATGCCGCCGACCGAATTGACGGCGTCGACCACCACCTTAAAACGGCGTTTACGGACGGTGTCTGTGTCGACCAGCGGCAGGGCCATCACGGCGTCGATGTGGGCTGCGTCATACGATTCGCGTGAAACGACGTTTCCTAGTTTTTCGACATCGACAAATGAGAAATCTTCCTGTTCGGCCAGCGCCAATATCTTTTTCCCTTCGGCATCATCTAAAAATTCGCCGTGACGGTTGAGGAGTTTGAGGGCATTCCATTGAGCGGGGTTATGGCTGGCGGTGACGATGATGCCGCCATCGGCCCGTTTGCCCGTAACGGCCATTTCGACCGAGGGGGTCGAGGCCAGGCCGAGATCGGCCACGTCGATCCCGCAACCGAGCAGGGTCGATTCGATCAGCGCCGCCACCATCGGCCCCGAGATGCGCGCGTCGCGCCCGAGTACGATCGTCGGGCGGCCCGCGTGGCCCGCCGGAAGCGAGTCGCAAAGCCAACGGCCATAGGCCGCTGCAAATTTCACAATGTCGACGGGGGTCAGGTTGTCGCCGGGCACACCGCCCACCGTGCCGCGGATGCCCGATATGGATTTGATCAGTGTCATCTTAGAATCCGATTAGAATTGGTGCAAAGGTATCTATTTTGAACAATATTCGGACACGCTCTACCGTCTCATTGATAAGCCCGCCCCGGAGAAAAATATTTTTACTACCTTTGGGGGTTAAAACCGCAGAAACTATGTCAGCCGAAAAACCGATCATCGCGGCGATCGCCCTCGTGTTCTTTGCCACCACCCTTTTTGCCCAGACTTCTGAAACGTCCTTCGAGCGCGAACTGCGCCGGGGCATCGAACTTTACGACGCCGGGCAGTATGCCGCCGCCCGCAAGATGCTCGCCGGACTGAAAGGCGACATCACGATCGACAATACCTCGACTGCGGAAACGATCGACCGCTACGTGGCCCTTTCGGCTGCCGCCACCGGCGACTCCGAAGCCGAACTCCTGCTGGAACAATACGTCACGTCCTACCGAACGATCTACGCCGACCGCGTCTACCTCACCCTGGGACACCTTTATCAGCGCCGTAAGGACTACGCCGCCGCGCTCGACGCTTACCAAAAGGTCGATCCCTACAGCCTGTCGGCCACCGAACGGAGCGAACTCTTTTTCAACCGGGGCTACAGCGCGTTTTGCGAAGAAGATTACGACGAAGCGCTGCGCAATTTCGACAGCGTGGGACCGGACCGGGTTTACGCCCCCTCGGCTACCTATTATAAGGGGTATATCGCTTACATCAACGGCGACTATGGTGAAGCCCGCCGCAGCTTTTCGTCGCTGCTCGACGACCGCAACTACGGGCCGGTGATTCCGTTCTACCTCGTCCAGATCGACTTTAAGGATCAAAAATACGAAGCCGTAGCGCAGGCTGCGCCGGCGCTCATCTCCCAAGCTACAGGAGAGCGCTTGGCCGAATTGCAAAAAATCACCGGCGAATCGTTCTATCATTTGGGCGATTACCGCCAAGCCCTTTACTATTTGAAACAATATGCCGCGCAGAACCCGAACCTGACGCGCGAAGAGCAATACATCACCGGTTACGCCGCCTATATGGAGGGCGAATTGCCGCTGGCCGTGGCCCTATTGGAACGCGTGGCCGTGGGCGACGACCAGTTGGCCCAGAACGCAGCCTACCACATCGGGAGCATCAGCGTGCGCGAGGGCAACAAGACCCGGGCGATCCAGGCTTTCTCGCTCGCGATGAACCTCGAATGGGACAAGGCGGTGCAGGAAGAGGCGATGTTTAACTTCGCCAAGTTGCAATACGAAGCCGGCGGCGGCGTGTTCAACGAAACGATCAACACGCTCACCCGCTACACCGGGCTTTTCCCCGACTCGCCCCGCATCGACGAGGCACGCCGGTTGCTGATGGCCGCCTACTTTAACTCGCGCAACTACGCCGCGGCCTACGAGGCGATCTCGCTGATCAAGAATCCCGATAACGAAACGCGGCAGGCGCTACAAAAGATCGCCTATTTCCGCGGCTTGGAATTTTACGAGGGGAACGACCTCGAGAACGCGCAGAAAATGTTCACGCTGGCGGCCGCCAACCGCATGGCCCCGAAATACACCGCGCTAACCAACTACTGGCAGGCCGAAACCTATTACCGCCAGGGCGACTATGCCCGCGCGATCCCGCTCTACCAGGATTACGTGGTCGTTTCACCCAAGACCGAAATCGAAAACCAGGTGGCCAACTACAACCTGGGCTATTGTTATTTCCAGACGAAAAATTACCGCGAAGCCGCGACCTGGTTCAACCGATTCATGAGCGCTTACACCCCGCAGGACCAGTTGAAGGCCGACGCCTATGGCCGCGTGGGCGACCTTCACTTCCTGAACAAGGACTACTCGCAGGCGATCGACAGCTACGACCGTGCGATCCAAATCGGCGGCAACGCTTCGCAATACGCCTCGTTCCAGCGGGCGATCGCCCTCGGCCTTACCCGCGGGGCCACCGCTAAGATCGCCGCCCTGAAAGAGGTGATCGGCTCACGCAGCGAATATGTCGACGACGCGATGTATGAACTGGGCAGCACCTACACCAAGCAGGAACAATTTACAGAAGCGGCCGCAACGCTCAAGCAGTTCGTCGACCAGTATCCGGCCTCGCCGCTCTACCCGAGCGCCCTCTCCGACCTGGGGCTGATTCACCAGAACATGGGCAACAACTCCGAGGCGCTCAAGTATTATAAAATGGTGGTCGAACAGCAACCCAACGCCCCGCAGTCGAAAGACGCCCTGCTTGGAATCCGCAACATCTACGTCGACCGCAACGATCTGGACGGCTACTTCTCGTTCGCCCGCGAGCACGGGGTGGAAACCAACGCAATGACCATCGAACGCGACTCGCTCACGTTCTTCGTCGCCGAACGCATCTACCTGACGGGCGACGCCCGCCGGGCCGAACCGCTGATGGAAACCTACCTCAAGCAATTCCCCCACGGGGGCTACGTGGCCAATGCCACTTACTACCTGGCCGACTGCCAGATGCAACAAGGCGACGTCGAAAACGCGCTCTCGAATTACGAAAAAGTGATCGGGATGCCCTTTAGTCCCTTCACCGCCAACGCCCTGCTGAACGCCGGGGGGATCAACTCGGCCCGCGAGAATTACACCAAGGCGTCGGAACAATACCTGCGCCTGGGCAAACTGTCGGCCAGCCAAACGGTGGTCGGGCAAGCGCTCGCCGGTTACCTGCAGGCCGAATCGCACAGCGCCGATCCGGGCCGCTGGACCGACGCGGCCAACTACGTGATCGCTTCGGGGATGGCCTCGCCCGAGGTGGTCTCCGATGCCAAATTCCTGCTGGCCAAGGCCGATCTGCATACAGGCAGCACCGACCGCGCCCTGGCCGGTTTCCGTGAAGCGGCCGCCAACCCCAAAACCGCAACCGGCGCAGAAGCGCAATACCAAGTAATAAAGATCCTGTATGACCGGAACGACCTCGGCGGTGCAGAAACGGAGGTGATGAAATTTGCCAAGAGCAACACCCCACAGCAATACTGGCTCGCCAAATCGTTCCTCGTCCTGGGCGACGTCTACCTCAAGCGCAACGACGCGTTCCAGGCCAAGGCCACTTTCCAGAGCATCGTCGACGGCTACTCGGCCACCGGCGACGGTATCCTCGACGCCGCCCGCACCAAACTCAACTCGATCGGACAATAATGAAGACACACGCTATGATAAAGAAGACCCTCCTGACGGGTGCCGCCCTGCTGGCCATCGCCACCGGTGTGCAGGGACAGATCCAGAAACAGGTCGACGTCACCCGGGCCTACGAGCCGTCGGTAGCCAATTTCCAAAAACTCAACCTGTCGCCCAACCTGACCGACACGACTTCGCTCCGGCCCGAGTTTACCTACAATATCACGCCCCATCCGCTGAGCTACACTTTCGGCACGTCGCCGATCCGCCCGACGTCGTTCAACACGGTCGACAGCCGGCAGCTTTATCCCTTCTACCTGAAGGTCGGCTCGGGCGCACCGCTGCAAAGCGTGCTCGACTTTTACGCGACGAAAGCCTACAACCGCGGCAATCTGGGCGCTTCGGTCAACCACTACGGACAGTGGGCTGACATCGAGAACGATATGCAGGTCAAAGAACCCTCGACCCTTACCTTCAACTCGGCCAACGTATGGGGCGACCTGCGCGTTACGCGCAGCCTGATCCTCGGGGCCAATGTGGGATATGACTACAATGTAGCCAACCGATACGGTTATTACACGCCGTCGACCGACATTGCGATGCCGGTTACGCTGCCCGACTGGTTCGATCCCGACGACCAGAAGCAACGTTTTTCGACGTTCCACGGCGGGGTTACATTCGGCACCGATTTCGTCGATATGGATCGCTTCAACTTCCAGGTGGCGGCCGACATCGCGGACATGGGCGACAAATTCGATTTCGGCCAGACCGATTACACGGTTGGCCTGACATTGGGCAAAAATTTTGAATACTTCGGACTCCTTGCCGATGCGAGCTACACGGGGGTCGACGGCCGGATGCCCGACCTCACGCCGCTGCCGGAAGTGCTGTGGGCCGAGCCGTTCGGCAGCACGCTGTGGTGTGCCGGGGCATCGGTCAGTTACGACAACGGCAACACCCGTTTCCGCCTGGGCTTCGATTTCCACATCGAGGACAACTCGATTGAGGAAAACAAGCACACCCATTTTTTCCCGCTGTTCGAATTTGAAAAAGAGTTTGCCGACGGACGACTCATCCCGTTTCTCACCGTCGACGAAGACATGATCTTCAACGACTACCGTCGTCTGGCGGGCCGTAATCCCTATATCTACCAAGGGGTAAACGGCGCCAATACCCACGAGTATAACGGACGTGTGGGGCTCAAGGGGCGCCTCTCGCCCTCGTTCCGTTACAAGGTTTTCGGGGGCTATTCGGATATCCACGAAATGGCGGGGTACTACAACGTTGAAATCCCCTTGCCGAGCCCCGGCGTGCTCGATAACGCCTTTGCACTCTACCAGGGCGACGCCAAGCTCTGGACTGCAGGGATCGAGCTCGAAGCGAACGTTATGAATGCCGTTCAGCTGTGGGGCAAGGCACAGTATTTCAACTATAAACTGAAAGACGACGTCTTTCTCTTCGACAAGCCGCTCGACCGCCCGGATTTCACCGTCGAGGTGGGCGCGCATTACAATTACCGCGAAAAGTTGTACCTGGGCCTCCGTGGCAATTTGATCGGATCACGCTATACCCTCGCACTACATGAAGGGAACCCAGTGGCCGAATCCGGCAAGACCGGTCAGGTATTTGATCTGGGCTTCAACGCCGACTATTTTATCACCCGCCAGGTGGGCGTCTTTGTCGAGGTCAATAACATCCTCAACCAGAAACTCTATCCGTTCAACCACTACCCGGGCCTGGGCGTCAACTTTATGGCCGGGGTGAAACTTTCGTTCTAACGCCATGCGACATTTTACGAACGTACACGATATCGGCGACCTGAATACAGCCGTCGCCGAAGCGCTCGAAATCAAGCGCGACCGCTTTGCACACCAGCACCTGGGGCGGAACAAGACCCTGATGATGGTTTTTTTCAACTCGAGCCTGCGCACGCGCCTCAGCACCCAGAAAGCGGGGATGAACCTCGGGATGAACGTCATCGTTTTGGACGTCAACCAGGGCGCATGGAAACTCGAAACCGAGCGCGGCGTGGTGATGGACGGCGACAAGACGGAACACCTGCTGGAGGCGATTCCCGTGATGGGCTGCTACTGCGACGTGATCGGGGTGCGGGCTTTCGCCGGGCTGACCGATAAAGTGGCTGACTACAACGAGGAGGTCATCTCCCAGTTCATAAAATACAGTGGTCGGCCGGTGTTCAGCATGGAGGCCGCCACACGCCATCCGCTGCAGTCGTTTGCCGACCTGATCACGATCGAGGAGTACAAGAAAACCGCGCGTCCGAAAGTGGTGCTCACCTGGGCCCCGCACCCCAAAGCGTTGCCGCAGGCGGTGCCTAACTCGTTTGCCGAGTGGATGAGGGCGACGGATTACGATTTCGTCATTACCCATCCCGAAGGATACGAGTTGGCACCCGAATTTGTGGGCAATGCCCGTGTCGAGTACGACCAGCGCAAAGCATTCGAGGGCGCAGACTTCATCTATGCCAAGAACTGGTCGGCCTACGCCGAACCGAATTACGGGCAGGTGATCAATAAAGACCGCGCGTGGACCGTCGACACCGAAAAAATGGCGCAGACCAATAATGCCTACTTTATGCACTGCCTGCCGGTGCGCCGCAACATGATCGTGACCGACGACGTGATCGAAGCCCCAACCTCGATCGTGATCCCCGAAGCGGCCAACCGCGAAATTTCGGCACAAGTGGTCATCAAACGAATTTTAGAGGGATTATAAGCGTGAACCGGAACGAGCAATTAACCGCGATCGCACGGCTGCTGGACATTATGGACGCCCTGCGCACGGGCTGCCCGTGGGATCGCGAGCAGACGTTCGAGTCGCTGCGCAACAACACGATCGAAGAGACATTCGAACTGATCGACGCCGTCGAAGAAGGCGACATGGACGGGATCAAGAAAGAGCTGGGCGACCTGCTGCTGCACGTGGTTTTCTATGCGAAAATCGGTGATGAGCAGGGGGCGTTCGACATCGGCGACGTGGCCCGAGCCATCAGCGACAAGTTAGTTTATCGCCATCCGCACGTCTTTGGCCAAGTGCAGGCCGACACCGCCGGCCAGGTAACCCAAAACTGGGAAGCCCTCAAACAAAAGGAAAAAGACCGCAAGGGAGGCGTCCTTTCGGGCGTACCGAAAGGGATGCCGCCGCTCGTGAAAGCTTATCGGATCCAGGAGAAAGCGGCCGCTGTCGGCTTTGATTGGGAGCAGAAAGAGGACGTTTGGGACAAGGTGCGGGAAGAGCTCTCGGAAGTCGAAACCGAGATGACGGCCTCGGCTGCGGGCGACACTACGGCTGCGGACCGGATGGAAGAAGAGTTCGGCGACCTGCTGTTTGCAATGATCAACGCCGCCCGCCTCTATGGGGTGAATCCTGAGCAGGCGCTCGAAAAGTGCAATAAGAAATTCATCCGCCGCTTCAACCATGTTGAGGCCCGTGCCGCCGAAACCGGCACCCCAATGCGCGAACTGCCGCTCGAAACGCTTGAGGTTTTTTGGGGCGAAGCCAAGGCGGGGGAATAGTTACGAATTAGGAGTTATAATTCGGAACAGAGCCTCTTGTCTATTCACGATGTGCCGATAGGCGCAGGGCTACGCCCTGCAACGCGCCTCCAAACAAATGGCGTAAAAAAAGTTGGTCCCTCCCGGCACTTGGGAGAATTGACTTTGTCAAAGTAAAAAAATCCCCCATGCGGGGACGCGCCCCGCGCACGAGAGATTTTTATGCATCGGAAGGTTGCCTCTACCTGACCGGATCCGGCATAAAAATCTCTGGAAAAGGTGGCCATCGCGCAAGAGGGAACGGCTCCGCGAGGGAACTGCCGCTTTTTATAAAAAGCGGCACCAACCGAGGTCGTTGCGCAAGCAACGGGCGAGCTCAGCGGAGCTAAAATTTTTCTGGAACCGGAACGAAGTGGAGCTCAGCGAAGCTAAAACTTCGTTTTTCTGAGACTGACTTCGCTTTGAAAATCTCCAAGTTCAGGAACGCACCTACACCAGCCGCCGCGAGGTAGTGTGGGGCGTAAACTGCAACCCCTCGGCGATGCCCTCGAGCAGCACCGCACCCGGGCATTTACCCGCATCGAACGACCCCATCTCACGGTCAAGATCAAGCGCCCGAGCGCCATTAAGCGTCGCCCAGCGGATCGCATCCAACTCCTTCACCCCGCGTTCACGCACCAGGCACTTGAGTTCCTCGATCATCTGCAACGAATGGTTCGACGAAAGCGAATCGGTCCCTACCGTCAGGTTCAGTTCGTTGCCCTGAGCCGTCATCAGCGCCGTATTCGGATAATTGCGCCCGATATAGTAGTTCGACCGCGGACAAAGGGCCCACGAAAGCCGCGGGTAACGGGCTTTCATCGCGTCGATATCAGCCTGCGTAACATACGTATTGTGGACAAGCAGCACGCGGCGGTCCGAGGGAATGTGGCTCACGATGCGGTTGGTCGAACTCCCCTCGTCGAGAAAATCGAGCGCGACGCCCTTTTCCCGGAAAAGTGCTGAAAAACCGCCCTCGTTCCGGAACATCCGATCGTCATCAAGGCTCTCCATGTAGTGGATCGACATACACTGCGTGCCGTCGGCCTGGGGATAGGCATCAAAAAGCTGTTTCGACACGCTGTAGGTCGAATGGAGGGTAACATAGGCCTCGATCCCCCGGCGACGGGCTTCGGCCAGCAACTGGGCACCGCCGGCCAGCGTGTCGCGATAATCGGCGCCCGACAACCCATTGAAAATTTCGAGGAAAGTGACATATTTCACACGGCTGCGCTCCTTGGTTTCGAACGAAACGGTCGTGTTCGAAATGTCGCCCACGGCCTGCACGCCGCTCTCCCAGAAGAAACGGTCGGCTTCGGCGATCGCCGCCCGCTGCACCTCCTCGGGGTAGGTAAACTTGGTTTCCATGATGCGCTTCACGAAACCCGGCAAGCCGGTCGCTTCAGGCAGCACATCTTTCATATAGGAGAGTTCGAGGTGGCAATGGGTATTCACAAATCCCGGGACGATCGCCCCGTCGTAGTATTCCACCCCGGGCAGCGCCCACGGGCTCGACACATTGGCCTTCACATCAACGAGCGTCCCTTGTTCGTCGAAAGTCAGCACACCGTTCCGTAGCGGGTCACCGCTCACAGGCACCACATAAGGTGCCGCAATCTTTCTTGTCGCCATAATCGTCGGATGAGGTTTACCGTGAAAGGTACACAATTTTTTTCGTTTCGAAAAACGGGTCGTCGAAAAAATCGGCGATGTCGTAGACGGTGTAAGGCTTACCGGTAGCAGCCAGTTCTTCCGCCAGGTCGCCTCCCTTGAGCGAGAGGATGCCGTTGGGCAGCGCATTCGTGCCGCCGGGCGCGATCTTGTTCCACACCCAGTCAATCAGACGAGGCATCTGCGTCACGGCCCGGTTGACCACAAAGTCGAACTTCTCGGAAATATCCTCGGCACGCATCTGGGCGGCGGTGACGTTTTTCAATCCCAAATCCTCGGCCACGCTACGCACCACGCCGATCTTCTTGCCGATCGAATCGACCAGCATAAACCGGCTTTCCGGGAAAAGCACCGCCAGCGGAATCCCCGGAAAACCGCCGCCGCAACCCACGTCGAGAATGCGCGTCCCGGGAAGGAACGTCACCACACGGGCAATGGCCAGCGAATGGAGGATGTGGCGGGTGTAGAGTTGACCGGTATCCTGGCGCGAGATAACGTTGATCCGCTCGTTCCAATGGCAGTAAACGCCGCCCATCCGGGCAAACTGATCTTTTTGTTCAGAGGAAAGATCCGGAAAATATCGAAAAATCTCGTCCATCAAAAATCTTCTTTGCAGACCATCCGAAAGAAGCACTCCTTGGCGCGGCGGATCTGGGTCTTGACCGTGCCGATCGGCAATGCAAGGCGTTCGGCAATCTCTTCGTAGGAGTATTCCTGAAAGTAGCGCATTTCGAGGATGCGCCGGTACTTGGGCTGCAGACGGCCCATCTGGATATTGAACTCGCGGATGTTCTGGGAGAGGATCAGGTCCTCCTCGGGCGTAGGCGTGTTGGCCGGCAGGGTCATCTTCACGCCACCGGCATGTTCCTGATCGAGGAAAACGAAATTTTCGCGTTGCTTGCGGGTCTGGTCGATCAGCGTGTTGCGGGCAATCACGGTCACCCACTGGCCAAAGGTGAAATCGGAATTGTAGCGATGAAGGTTGAGGTAGACTTTCACAAAAGTTTCCTGCAACAGGTCGTTCGCATCGCTCAGGCTGCGCCCCCGTTTGAGGCACATCCCGAGGATGGCGTCCTTGTGGCGCAGGAACAGTTTCTCGAAGGCCGCCGCATCGTTGCCCAGCGCCCGGTCGATCAGTTCCTGGTCGGTCCCTTCGTATTCGGTTATTATTCCCATATCCCTTTGCTGGGCTTCAGCCGGCGCGAGAGGCTCAACAAGGCCTCCCACAGGGGCGAGAAGAGATCGTAGCACAGAAAAACGCCGAGCAATCCCCGTTCTCCCAGTCGGCGGGCCACCCGCGACACCGTAAAAAGCAACACCAGCCACCGGAGCAAAATCGCTCCGCCGGCGGCAATCCACAGAGGATAAACGTGCAAAGTTCCTGCCAACAGGGCTATCGCCGATCCGAAAAAGAGCAATCGGCTGAAAAGCTCGGCAAATTGGCCGCTTTTCACCCCCGCCGGGTAGTAGCGGAAAGCATAGGAGAGGTATTTCCGCTCGCCGAACCACGCCCGGAACGTGCGGTAGGAATACTGGCGCAACGTAGCCTTGGGGTTCATAATGACGGCCGTGTTGCGCCGGTTGGCGATCTTGCGGATGAAAAGGTCGTCGTCGCCCGTATTGAGGTCGAGGCGGTTAAACCCCTTGCTTTCAAAATAGAGGGCCGAGGTGTAGCCTACGTTCTGGGCAATGCCACGGTAAGGACGCCCGGCGATGGCGGCCGACAGATAACGCACCGAAGTCATCATCCGGTCGCAGCGGATCAGGCGGTTGCGGAAACCGCGCGCGTCCTCCATCCCGCAATAGCCGATCACCACGTCGCCCCCGGCAAAGCCCTTGGCCATGATCGAGAGCCACTGGTCGGACGCGGGGTAACAGTTGGGTTCGGTGAAAAGGATATTAGGATAGGCACACGCCTTGATCCCGACCGTGAGGGCGAGTTTGCGCGTGCGGGTAAGTTTCGACGACGGGTTGAGGCGGGTGTAGCGCAAGTGGGGATAGGCGTTCATCATCATCCGTACCGCACCGCACAGGTCAGTCTCCGAAGCGTCGTCGACCACCACCACCTCGAAAGCCGGATAGTTTTGTGCCAGCAACTTGGGCAACGCTTCCTCTACCCAATACAACTGGTCGTGCACCACCACCACGATCGAAACCGGAAGTTGTTCCGCGCCACGCACCTGTTGGTGGTAGCCCGGAATGCGCCAATAAACCACGAGAATGTAGATCAGTTGGATCAGCAACGTCAACGCAGCCACAGCCATCAGCACAAGCCACACCAAGTCGAGTTGCAGGAGGAAATCAATCACCGCTTTGCCTTATTTATTTAGACGACAAAGATAATATCTTTGTCGTGAATTTGAAATTTCTACGGCCCGGCAGGCAAAATACCCGAAAAACTTCCCTAACTTTGTTCTTTCGTTTTTAGCATCATTTCCTCATGAAGGCTTACCTCGACCTGCTCCGCCATATCCGCGACAACGGCGCCCGCAAGGACGACCGCACCGGCACCGGGACGCTCAGCGTCTTCGGCTACCAGATGCGCTTCGACCTGGCCGAAGGATTTCCTGCGCTCACGACCAAAAAGTTGCACTTGCGCTCGATCATCCACGAATTGCTGTGGTTCCTGCAAGGCGAAACCAACATCAAATACCTGAGGGACAACGGCGTGACGATCTGGGACGAGTGGGCCGACGCCGAGGGCAACCTGGGCCCGGTCTACGGCTCGCAGTGGCGCAGCTGGCACACGCCCGACGGACGGGTCATCGACCAGATCGAGAACGTGGTAAAATCTCTGAAAAACAATCCCGACTCGCGCCGCCATATCGTCAGCGCATGGAACCCGGCCGACGTCGACCGAATGGCGCTGCCTCCGTGCCACGCCCTGTTTCAGTTCTACGTGGCTGACGGCAAGTTGTCTTGTCAACTCTACCAGCGCAGCGCCGACGTGTTCCTCGGGGTGCCGTTCATCATCGCCTCCTACGCCCTGCTGACGTTGATGATGGCCCAGGTGACGGGACTCCAGCCGGGCGAATTCGTCCACACGCTGGGCGATGCACACCTCTACCTCAACCACCTGGAACAGGTCGAGTTGCAACTCACGCGCACACCGCGGGCGCTGCCCCGGATGCAGATCAATCCGGCCGTCAAGTCGATTTTCGATTTCCGATACGACGATTTCGAACTGACGGGCTACGACCCCTACCCCACGATCAAAGCCCCCATCGCCGTATGATCTCGGTCATCGTCGCCATTGCCCGGGGCGGGGTGATCGGCCGCGACAACGGCCTGATCTGGCACATCCGCGAAGACCTGCTGCGGTTCAAGGCGATCACCACGGGCCACCCGGTCGTGATGGGGCGCAAGACGTTCGAGTCGCTCGGCCGCCCGTTGCCCGGACGCACCAATGTCGTCATTACCCGGAATAAGGATTATCGCGCCGAAGGTTGCACGATCGTCGGCTCGCTCGAAGAAGCGATCGCCCTCTTCCCGCCTGCGGAAGAAATCTTTGTGATCGGCGGCGGCGAGATTTACCAGCAGGCAATGCCGCTGGCCGACCGGTTCTACCTCACCCGGATCGAAGCCGATTACGACGGCGACACCCGCTTCCCCGATTGGGACGCCTCGCAATGGCAGGAAACGTTCCGGGAAGAGCATCCCCGTGGAGAGAAATTCGAACACCCGTTCACGTTCATCGACTACCGCCGCATCCGCAAATAGCCATGGAAGAACAACTCACCGCCCGCCACCTGGGCGACATTCCCCGCGTTGCCGAAGAGCTTTTAGCTTTGATTGACCTCCACGGTGTGGTCGCTTTCTACGGCGAAATGGGCGCCGGCAAGACCACCCTTATCCGTGAAATGTGTACCCAGTTGGGAGTCACCGACAACGTGACCAGCCCCACCTTCGCCCTGGTCAACGAGTACCACACGGGGGACGGCGAACCGATCTTCCACTTTGACTTTTACCGGATTACGCGGATCGAAGAACTTTTTGACTTGGGCTACGAGGAATATTTTGCCAGCGGTTGCCTCTGCCTGGTCGAATGGCCGGAGAAGATGGAAGGGCTGCTTCCCGAAGGGACAACCGAAATCCACATCACTGTCGGCGAAGACGGGGAGCGGCTGATCTCGATCCGTTCAGCATCATAAAAAAGGGGAGCAAGCTCCCCTTTTTCTATTCGTATTGCCGAAGCAACTCGACCATTTCATCGCGCATTTCCCGTGCTTTCTCCCCCGCCGCTTTGGCAAAATCGGGACCATCGTCGGCGTAGATGATCGCACGCGAAGAATTGACCAGCAGGCCGCACTGGGCATTCATTCCGTAGCGGGCCACATCGGCCAGACTCCCCCCCTGCGCCCCCACGCCGGGGACGAGCAAAAAGTGATCGGGAACGATTTTGCGGATATTTTCGAGTTCCTGGGCCTGGGTAGCGCCCACTACAAACATGATGTTTTCGATCGAACCCCAGGCGGCACCGGCTTTCAGCACCCGTTCGTAGAGGCGTTCGCCGTTCTCCAGTTTCAGCAGTTCGAAATCGGCGGCCGAAGGGTTGGACGTCAGCGCCAGCAGCACGGCCCATTTGCCGGGATAAGCCAGGAACGACTGCACCGTGTCGCGCCCCATATAGGGCGACAGGGTGATGGCATCGACCCCCATCTGTTCGAAAAAGGCCTGGGCGTAGCGGTCGGACGTGTTGCCGATGTCGCCGCGTTTGGCGTCGGCGATAATCAGCACGTCGGGATACTGGGCCTTGATGTATTCGACCGTTTTGTTCAACGAGAGCCACCCGGCCGCACCGCCTGTTTCGTAGAACGCAAGGTTGGGTTTGTAAGCGACCGTGTAAGGCGCCGTGGCATCGACGATGCGGCGGTTGAATTCGAAAACGGGATCTTCTTCGCAGTGCAGCAAGTGGGCCGGGATCTGACGGGCGTCGGTATCAAGCCCCACGCACAGAAAACTGCCCTTTCGCCGGATTTCCCGGTATAACGCTTCGGTTGTCATTTGGGTTATGGATTGTCCCGCGGGCGGGATTACATTTCGCTGAATTTCAGACGTTCGGTATTTTCGGCCATCTGCAGGTTATCGATGAAATCCTGGATGTCGCCGTCCATCACCGCCGGTAGGTTGTAGACCGTGTAGTTGATGCGGTGGTCGGTCACCCGGCCCTGAGGATAGTTGTAGGTGCGGACCTTGGCCGAGCGGTCGCCCGTCGAAACGAGCGTCTTGCGCATCCCGGCGATCTCGTCGATGTATTTCTGGTATTCGATATTAAAGATACGGGTACGCAACTCTTCGAGTGCCTTGTCGAAATTCTTGAGCTGCGACTTCTGGTCCTGGCACTGCACGACGATCCCCGTCGGGATATGGGTCAGGCGGATGGCCGAGTAGGTCGTGTTGACCGACTGGCCGCCGGGCCCCGAGGCGCAGAACGTATCCTTACGGATATCTTCCATCCGCAGGTCGATGTCGAACTCGTCGGCTTCGGGCAACACCGCCACCGAAGCGGCCGACGTGTGGACGCGGCCCTGGGTTTCGGTCTGCGGCACCCGCTGCACGCGGTGTACGCCCGACTCGTACTTCAGCACGCCGTAAGCTCCGTCGGCGGTCACTTTCATCACCACTTCCTTGTAGCCGCCCGAGCTGCCTTCGCTCATCGAGTTGATCTCATACCTCCAACCACGTTTATCGAGGTACTTCGTGTACATGCGAAAAAGGTCGCCCGCGAAGATGGCAGCTTCGTCGCCGCCTGTGCCGCCACGGATCTCAATGATCGCGTTCTTGCTGTCCTGGGGGTCGGCCGGGATGAGGAGCAGTTTTATATTTTCCTCCAGCGTCACCAGTTCGGGTTCGATTTCGTCGACCTCGTCTTTGGCCATTTCGCGCATCTCTTCGTCCTTCTCGTTCTGGAGTATTTCTTTGGCCTGTTCGAGGTTTTTCGACAGGGTGCGGTAGCGCTCGCTCGCTTCGACGATCGGGCCCAACTCCTTGTACTCCTTGTTGAGCGCGACGAATTTCTTCATATCGGCAATGACGGCCGGGTCGGTCATCTGCTGGCCGATTTCCTCGTATTTGATCTTGATGCCGTCGAGGCGCGAAAGGATGGAGTTTTCCGACATTTTTCGTGTTTTTCGCGGCAAAGATACGCATTTCACCGCGAAAAAAATAGCCTGCAAACGTTAATTTGCAGGCTACCCTTCCCAAATAACACTACTAACTAAAAACCCGCCCGGCAAGTGGTCATGCGATTATGGAACGAAATTCCACTTTCCGGACGTTGCTTTCTGAGCGTTTACGGACGGCCCTCACCGCCGCCCCCCATGTTGGGAAATTGCTCCTGTACCTTTTTCTGATATGCATCCCAGCGCTGCTGGCCTACAATAGCAGAGATCTTCTTTCCCTGTTCCTGGCGGATCGATTGGAACTTTTCGCGCATCGCCTGGCGGTCGCCGCCGGCACTTTGCATCGCCTGCTGCATCTCCTGCGCGCTGGCGGTGAGTACGACCTCGACCTTCGTCTGTTCGTCGGCGGTGAGCGACATTTCTTTGGTCATAAACTCGAGCTGGGCCTTGACCATTTGTTGCGGATCCATCTGCGGACGGCCCTGCTGGGCCGAAACCGACAGGCCGAAGGAAAATGCCAGGGCCAATAACATCAGTTTTTTCATCATCCGGTAGTTTTGAAAGGTTGATACAAAAGTAGTTTGCCCGGCAACGGGTGCAAATCGAATCGACGAAACCGGGGAAAGCGTCGACATAACCCCCGAAACGGGCCATATTTCCGGAAGACAAAAAACGTGCAAACTATTCAGTTGCACGTTCTTTATTCGGCTGTATATGAAAAATATCTATTCGACGTACAAAACCAACCCCTTGAGGTATTCCCCCTCGGGATGGTAGATGCCCACCGGATGATCGGCGGGTTGGGTCAGCTGGTGGAGGATGCGCACCTGACGGCCAGCGATGGCGGCAGCCGAAAAGACCGCCTGGCGGAACTGCTCGCGGCTCACCGCCTGCGAACAACTGAACGTGAACAGAATACCGCCCGGACGAATTTGCGAAAACGCCCGCGCATTGAGCCGCTTATAGCCCTGCAGGGCGTTGCCCAGCGCCTTGTGGTGCTTGGCGAAAGCGGGCGGATCGAGAATGATCATCTCGTAGCTGTCGTCGATCGTTTTCAAAAACTCGAACGCGTCGGCCGTAATCGCCCGGTGGGGAGCGCCTGGGCCGAAGTTGAGGTCGACGTTCTCCTGGGCGGTTTCGACGGCGCGGGGCGAACTGTCGACCGAATCGACTTGCGTGGCGCCACCCTGCAACGCATAAACCGAAAAACCTCCCGTATAGCAGAACGTATTGAGGACCTTGCGGCCGCGGGCGTAGTGTTCCACGAGTGCCCGGTTGTCGCGCTGGTCGATAAAGAAGCCTGTCTTTTGTCCCCGCTCCCAATTGACGAGAAATTTCTTTCCGTTTTCGAGAATCGATTCCGGGGTGGCGGCGCCGAACAGGTATTGGTCGATGGCGTCGGTCCGCGCCTGTCCGGGCAGGGTACCGCTGCTTTTGTCGTAAACGGCGGTGATGGCTTCGCCATAAACCGCGCGGATGGCGCGGGCAATCTCCTCGCGGGCCAAATACATCCCCATCGAGTGGGCTTGCATGACAGCCACCCGGCCATAGACGTCGACCACCAGTCCCGGCAGGTTGTCGCCCTCGCCGTGAACCAGGCGGTAGCAGGTCGTGGCCGGATTATCGACCAACCCCAGCGCCTGACGCAGGCGGTAGGCCGAAGCGATCCGGCTTTCCCACCACGCAGCGTCGATGGCCTCGTCGGCAAAAGTGAGGATGCGCACGGCGATCGAGCCCATCTGAAAATGGCCGCGGGCGGCAAAATTGCGTTCGCTGTCGAGTACGGTGACGAGCTGTCCCTCCTCGGGGTCGTCGCCGATCACACCGTAGATGGCACCCGAGAAGATCCACGGGTGGTAACGGAGCAGCGACTCCTCCTTGCCCCGCCGGAGGACGATTTGCGTTTCGTTGGTCATTTTTTCCGGAAAAAGAATAGGCGGCGTTTTTGTTTTTCAGCCGGTTGGGGTTCGACACCCGTCAGTTTCAAAAAGATTTCACGGCACACCCAGGCGTCGGTCGCCGCGTAAGATTGTTGCGCTTCGGTCAGTTGGTGGGCCTCCCAGTTGCTCAGGCGTTGGGCCTTCGACACCTTGATGCCCAGCACGATGGCCGACATCTTTCGGACGCTCAGTTCGTTGATACCGTACTGGCCCACGATATTTTGCAGGTCGACGAATCCACAAGGAGTGAACGGCGTCACCTTCTGCAGGATCTTCAGGTCGTCGCGAATCGAAGCGCCTATCTTTGCGATGCGTTCGTTCTCAAAAATTTTCACCAGCTCGGGCGAAAGCTTCAGCTTGTTGACCCGGATCAGGTAGGCTTTCTTGGCCGACGAGAGTTGCAGCAGGGCGACAGGATTGACCTTGCCGCGCTGGAACGAGGGCCGGGTTTCGGTGTCGAAACCGATGACCGCCTCGCGGGCCAGTTCGTCGCAGGCGCGGACCAATTTGCGGACGTCGTCGACCACGACGGTTTCGCCCCCGAAAGCTCCCGGCGGCAAGAGCGTCAGCTCGTCATTCGATATGTTTTGCAAGTAGGACATCAACCGGCTGTGCTTTCCAGCTCTCGGAATTTTTGATTTTGTTCAGGCAAAGGCGCCTTCCGGCGCCCGGAAATTTCGATTTTGTTGCGGCAAAGATAGTGAAAACGCTGTGAACTTCGTCACCCCCGCGCAAGAATCAGCCTGAAGCCGCCCAGACCAGGCGTTTGCGGTCGAGGAAAACCAGCGACGAAAGCAGCGTCAGCGCCCCCGCAGCCACGGCCCCCCCCGCTGTGCCGGTTTTAAACAAGTACGGCGGGCAAAAGCCCGCCATACTATATTATTGGCCCCCGCACAAGAGATTTTTATGCAACGGGAGGTCACCGAGTCTGACCGGCTCCGGCATAAAAATCTCCGGGGAGCGTGGCCCCTGCGCTTTTTTCTTTGAGAGGACTGGCGCTTTTTATAAAAAGCGCCGCAACCTAGGTCGCTGCATGGCGGCGGGCAAGCTCAACGCAGTTAAAAATTTTTCTGGAACCGGAACGAAGTGGAGCTCAGCGAAGCTAAAACTTCGTTTTCCTCGGCTTACTTTGGTTTGAAAAACTAGTCCTTGTCTGTGCGGAACGAAGAAACAGGGAGCCCGCCCGTGCTATACAGCAACTCCAGGTCCGGGCTCACGTAATTCCAAAAACCATAACGCACATACTTCGGCGCACGCACCTGGTTGCTCCTGACGAACACCTTCGTACGCGGCACGTTGCTGTCGATCCACGCCGTAGCCGGGAAAAATACCCCGTTTTCGCCCGCCAACTCGAACCCGTCGACCGGCACATCCCATGGCCAAAGCCCGTTCGGCGCGTAATCGAATTCAACCGCCACCTTGTCGCCGTCGACCGTCATCGACTTAAACTCGGGCGAGCGGTAAGCGATCCCCTCGACGCCGTATATCTTGGCCAGCGCCCAGTATGACAGGCGTTCGCCTACGACCTGCTTGTTGGCCGGGTGGATGTTGGTGCGGTCGCCCTGGTCGAGCAACACGGCCATCCCGGTGTTGGGAATCGAATTCATCGCCTTGAGTTGCTGTTCGCGCAGCAGGGCGCTCGACGTTTCAGACACGCCGCCGTAAACGTAGGGTGCGATCTGTGCATAATAGAACGGCAGGTCGGGGTTGCCCCAACGTTCGCGCCACAGGGCGATCATCCGGGCCATCAGTTCTTCGTAATTCTGCGAAGTGCCCTGGTTGGCCTCGCCCTGGTACCAGATGAAACCGGCGATCGTGTAATTGACCGCGGGCAGGATCATCGCATTATACATCAGCGTCTGCGAAACGTTATGCCGCGCGGTCGAAACGCCGCTGAAACTTTCCTCGGACATCCACGCCTCGATCCACGAGCCGCCCCAACTGGTGTTGATCAGCCCGATCGGCACGTCGAGGGCATCGGCCAGGTTGCGCCCGAAATAATAAGCCGTCGCGCTGAAATCGACCACGGAGGCCGGCGAAGCGACTTTCCATTGGCCGCTGCAGTCGGCCAGCGGCGTCTTGCTTTGGGCGCGGGCTACGGTAAACAGGCGTATGTTTTTGTATTTCCCCGATTCGACGATGGCCTGGTTCGACCCGATCACCATCTGGCCCGGGAAACCTTTCATCGGCATCTCCATATTCGACTGGCCCGAGCACACCCACACCTCGCCCAGCATCACGTTTTTCAGCACAATGGGGGTGCCGTCGGTGATCGTCACCTGGTAGGGGCCACCAGCTTCACCCGTGGGCACCTGCACTTTCCACGTGCTGTCGGCCGCTACGCGGGCGGTATAGGTCTTGCCGTTCCACGAGGGGGTCACACGGACCGTAGCGCCGGGTACAGCCCAGCCCCACACGCCGACCGTCGTGTTGCGCTGCAACACCATGTCGTCGCCCACCAGCGCGGGCAATTTTACTTTCGCCCCGGCCGTCAAGGCAAAGGAACACAAAGCAGCCAAAAAGATCGTTCGGGTAAAGTGTCGCATAGTTCAGTGGATTAGCGTTTGATTTCCCCAAAAGTAGAAAATAAAATAGAGATTCCACCCCCTCATTTCAAAAAAAAGGGTATATTTAAGGATTAATTGTACCGAAATTCCGGGGAACGGCCTGTTATTTGCGCGGGCCATCATACGATAAAAACTACATTATGTTCGATACGCAAACCTATGTGGCGCGGCGCAACGCTTTGCGCGAAAAAGTGCGGCACGGTCTCGTCGTGCTGCCCGGCAACAACGAATCACCGATGAACTATGCCGCCAACGGTTACCGCTTCCGCCAGGACAGCAATTTTCAATATTTTTTCGGCATCGACCGCGCCGGCTTCGTCGGGGTGATGGACATCGAGGAGGGCACCGACTGCCTCTACGCCGACAACTACGACATGGACGACATCATCTGGATGGGGCCCCAGCCCACCGTCCAGCAACTGGGCGAACAGGTGGGCGTGCGACGTACTTTCGCCCTGGCCGAGTTGCAGAAAACCATCCAGCGGGCGATCCGTTACGGACGGAAAATCCACTTCCTACCCCCTTACCGCGAGGAGAACAGGCAGATGCTCTCGAACCTGATCGGGATCAAGTCGGGCAGTTTGGTCAACTACGTGTCCGAGCTGCTGATCCAGTCGGTGGTGGCCCTGCGCGAGATCAAGAGCGCGGACGAGATCGCCGAAATCGACAAGGCGTGCGACATCGGCTACCTGATGCACACCACGGCCATGAAAACGTGCCGTCCGGGGCTATACGAACGCGAAGTGGCCGGGGCGATCGAAGGGATCGCAGCCACCTTCGGCAACGGAGTGTCGTTCCACTCGATCGTGTCTCAGGACGGCCAGACGCTTCACAACCACTACCACGGCAATAAACTCACCGCCGGCCGCCTGCTGCTGATCGACGCAGGGGTCGAGTCGGCGACCGGCTACTCTTCGGACTTCACACGCACGATCCCCGTGAACGGAAGATTTACACCCGAGCAGCAAGCCGTTTACGAGTTGGTGCTCGAAATCAACAACCGTTCGACAGCGTTAATCAAGAAAGGGGTCACCTACCAAAGCGTACACCTCGCCTCGGCGAAAATACTGGCCGCCGGCCTGAAAGAACTCGGACTGATGAAAGGCGAGGTCGATGACATCGTAGCCAATGGCGCGCAGGCCCTCTTCATGCCCCACGGGTTGGGCCACCAGATGGGCCTCGACGTACACGACATGGAAGACCTGGGCGAACGCTTCGTCGGCTACGACCAGGAGGTCGAACGCAGCACACAGTTCGGCCTCGGAGCACTACGCATGGGCAAAAAACTACGCGTAGGCCACGTGCTGACCGTCGAACCGGGCATCTATTTCATCCCCGAACTGATCGCCAAGTGGAAACGCGAAAAGATCAACAACTCGTTCATTAACTACCCCGCCGTCGAAAAATACATCGGGTTTGGCGGCATCCGAATCGAAGACGACGTAGTAGTAACCACCGACGGCTGCCGACGCCTCGGCAAACAACGGGTGCCAGTAACAATAACCGAAGTCGAAGCAGCAATGAACGGCAAAACATAACCACAAGACAGAAATCGCCCCTACCTTGCTTTGTGCCGGTTTCGACTGCCGCTTTTTATAAAAAGCGGCACCAAAAATTTTCCCGGGATACTACGTATCCCTTGACCTCCCTTGCTTAGTTTTAGTAAAGGTTTTAGAGAGGGGGCCCCTTTCCAGTAGCATGTCGAATTCTCGATTGCCATCCGGGAAGGGGCCCCCTCTCTAAAACCTTTCGTAAGGCCGAGTAAAGTAAGTCAAGGAAAGCGCAGCTTTCCAGAAAAGTTTTTGAGGCACTTTTTACAAAAAGTGCCAGTCAGAGGCTGCAAAGCGAGACGAGGCGATTCCTGTCGTGTGGTTATGTTTTTTCGACGATTTCTGCTCCGACGTCTATTGCTTCGTAGTTGGCTGGGAGTGTTTTGTGGACGCGTTCGGGGAGTGATTTTGCGACGCCTTTGTGGACGCTTTCGAGGGTGACGACGGGGCTGACTTTGAGGAATGCGCCGAGCACGATCATGTTGAACACGCGGGGATTGCCCATGCGGGCGGCTTCGGCGGTGGCGTCGACGCGGTAGACGGAGATGTCGGTGCGGGTCGGCGGATGGGTGATTCCGTTAGGGTCGTAGACGAGTACTCCGCCGGGTTTGACCATCGGTTCGAATTTATCGAGGGACTGCTGGTTGAGGATGATCGCCGTATCGAACTCGTGGACGATGGGCGAACTGATGCGTTCGTCGCTCACGATCACCGTCACGTTGGCTGTTCCGCCGCGCATTTCGGGGCCGTAGGCCGGCATCCAGGTCGCTTCCAGGCCCTGCAACACGCCCGAGTAGGCAATGATCTTGCCCACCGAGAGCACGCCTTGTCCGCCGAATCCGGCTATGATGATTTCCTGTTTCATAACGCGTTATTTTTTCGGATATTTAAAATATTGCGGCGTATCGCCCTCCAGGTTCAGCACATAACGGTAGTGCTTGTCTTCGCCTGTGAGCCACCAGTCGCCCGATCCCCCGTTCATCGCCAGCGCTTTGAAAACAAACACATTGCTTTCTTTCGGGATGAAATAATTTTTCTCGGTCAACAAACCCCAGAGGTTCGGGACGAGTTGGGTTTGCGACAAATACACGATCACAGCAAAAAGGCCCAGAGCAAAAAAACTCTTCAGGAGCCTGTGTCTTTTCATATGTCTTTGATGTCGCCCAGGGGGTAGAACGGGAACATATTTTCTTCCATCCACGTGTTGGCCCCGGTGGGCGAAAGCTTCCAACCCGAGTTGCAGGTGGCTACGATTTCGACGAACGACGTGCCTTTACCCTCCATCGCCTTTTCGAATCCTTTGCGGATCGCCTTTTTTGCCTTGCGCACGTTGGCGGGCGATTGCACGCTTTGGCGCGTCACATAGGAAACACCATCGAGGTGGGCGATCATTTCCGAAATTTTGAACGGATAGCCGTGGATGTCGACCCGGCGCCCCTCGGGCGAAGTAGCGGTCTTCATGCCGACCAGGGTGGTGGGAGCCATCTGGCCTCCCGTCATGCCGTAAATCGCATTATTGACGAAAATAATACAAATGTTTTCGCCGCGATTGCAGGCATGGATCGTTTCGCCGGTGCCGATGGCGGCCAGGTCGCCGTCGCCCTGGTAGGTAAAAATCATCTTGTCGGGATTGAGCCGTTTGAGGCCTGTGGCTACCGCCGCGCCGCGCCCATGGGCCGACTGCACCCAGTCGATGTCGATGTAGTTGTAGGCAAACACCGAGCACCCCACCGGCGACACACCGATCGCCCGTTCGTCCATCCCCATTTCGTCGATCACCTCGGCGATCAACTTGTGCAGCGTGCCGTGGCTGCACCCGGGGCAGTAGTGCATCACGTTGTCGGTCAGCAGCCTCGGTTTTTTGTAAACGAGGTTTTCCGATTTTATCTCAACAGTCATCTTTTCCATAGCCGTCATTTTTGCAGGAACTGCTCTTTGAGCGCATGATAGACGTCACTCGGCGAGTGGACAATGCCGCCCATCCGGCCGTAGTGGCCTACGGGGATACGGCCTTCGCACGCCAGACGCACGTCTTCGACCATCTGGCCCGAACTCATTTCGACCGAGAGCATCCCCTTCACGCGGCGCGAAAGCTCGCCCACCGCCGCCGTCGGGAACGGCCACAGCGTGATCGGGCGCAGCAAGCCGACTTTGTATCCGTCTTCGCGTGCCATTTCGACCACCTTTTCGCTGATGCGGGCCGATGAGCCGTAGGCCACCAGCACGTAGTCGGCGTCCTCGCAGCGGATCTCTTCGCAACGTACTTCGTTTTCGCGGATCGTCGCGTATTTCGCCTGCAGGCGCAGGTTAAACTGTTCGTGGCGTGCCGGGTCGAGTTCCACGGAGGTAACGATGTTGCGGCCGCGGCCCTTTTTGCCCGTCACGGCCCACGCGCCGTAGTGTTCGACGATGTACTCGTCGGTCCAGCGCGGCTGTGGCGGGCTGAGGGTCACTTTCTCCATCATCTGGCCGATCACCCCGTCGGAAAGGATCATCACCGGGGTGCGGTATTGGAAGGCCAGTTCGAACGACAAGGCCAAAAAATCATTCATCTCCTGCACCGAGAAAGGCGCCAGCACGATCATGTTGTAGTCGCCGTGGCCGCCGCCCTTGGTGGCCTGGAAATAGTCGGCCTGTCCCGGCTGGATCGTGCCCAGCCCCGGGCCGCCGCGCGACACGTTGACCACCACACACGGCAGTTCGGCCCCGGCCAGGTAGCTGATGCCCTCGGCCATCAGGCTGATCCCCGGGCTCGACGACGAAGTCATCACCCGCTTGCCGCTCGCCGCACCGCCGTAAAGCATATTGATCGACGCGATTTCACTCTCGGCCTGCAACACGACCATGCCGGTCGTTTCCCAGGGTTTGAGTTCCATCAGCGTTTCGAGCACCTCGGACTGGGGCGTGATCGGATAACCGAAATAGCCGTCGCATCCGCAACGGATGGCGGCTTCGGCGATCACCTCGTTGCCCTTCATCAATCTGATCTCTTCCATATCGTTATTTCGCTTCGGTTTCGAATTTCTGGCGGTAGACCGTGATGCAGCTGTCGGGGCACACCATCGCGCAGTTGGCGCAACCGGTGCAATCGTCGGGGTTCTCCATGTAGGAGTAGTTATACCCCTTGCCGTTGACCAGCGCGTTGAGTGCCAACACCTTTGAGGGGCAAGCCACTACACACACGCCGCAACCTTTGCAACGCTCCACGTCGACCACCACCGTTCCTTTGATCTTTGCCATACTCAACAAGTTATGATATTTTCAGAATTGCATTTCACTGCTTATGATCTAAAGCATAAAAAATGCCAATCATTACAAATTTAAGAATTTTTTCCGAGATCAATAACAATTTGCGGACAAATATTCTACGAAGCCCAACGGAACGAAACGAGGGAAGTTCACCCACCTCAACCGGCTTGATCCGAAAAACTTAGGCCGGTAAAAAAAATCGTCCCGGTGGAGGATCGAAAATCAAAAAATACAGAAAAGGCCGTCCGCAAACGACCTTTTCTGAAAGGGGGTTAACGAGGACACCGACCGACTTACTTGCAGGCGGCGCTCAATTTCGAGAACAGGCCATCGACCTTGTCGAGCATCTCTGCGCGCAGGGCGGCGTAGTGTTTGCGCACCAGGCGGGCGTTGTTCTTTTCGGCCGGTTTGATGCGCGAAAAGAGTTCGTTGCGCATTTCGATCGCCTCTTCAATGATCTCGATGATCTGCTCGCGCTGCTTGTCGGGGTGAAAATAAAGGCAGGTGTAGCAATTCGAAACCACTTCACCCACCAGGTAATCTATGTCCTTTTTGATGCCTCTTCTGCTTGCCATAACGGATTGTTGTTTTTGGTATCTTACAAATGTGGGGATTTTTTTCGAATTTGCAAAGTGCCGCCCGGCACTCGGAATTTTTTCACTTCACTCAGATAGCATCCCCTTGCTCGGGAACTCACCGACGGAGAGTCTTCCGGACACCATCGAGTACTTCACCCAGAACGACCGAACCCAGCAGCCGCGCCGCGCCGAGATAGATTGCCCCTCCAAGGACAAGCTGCGCGCCGAGCAACAGGAAGTTATTGGAAATCCAACGTCCGAGCGGCCAAACGGCAGCGGCCATCACCACACCCAGCACGGCATACGGCGCAATGTCGCGCAACTGCTGCCCGACACGGTAGCCCGACAGCCGGGCGTTAATCCCCATATAGACGCCGCAAACGATCACTTTCGACACAATGTCGGAAACGATCGCCACCTGCAACCCGAAGCGGATCGTCAGGAACAGAAATCCGATCAGCATCACCGCCCCCAGGGCGTCCATACAGAGTGAGAGGTCGGACCGCCCTCGGATTTTTACAAAGTTGGCGTTGATATGGTTCAAGATATAAAAGATCGCCCCGACGCTCAACAGTTGGACGTAAGGCAGGGCGGGCAACCACTTGTCGGTGACCAGTATTTCGACCACCGGCCGGGCGACAGCGACCAACCCCAACATCACCGGGAAAGCGACGAAAGCCAGCGTGCGGACGATCTTGCGCATCGCGTGGCGGAGGCGGGCCGGATCGTCCTGCAGGTTCGACAGCGCAGCGTAGGTCGACGACCCGAACGCATTCCAGATTACCGACGACACCCCCTCTTTCATCTTGGCTGCGTTGCCGTAAAAACCGACCTGGTCGAAAGCAAAATAGCGTTTCAGGATGAACGTATAAAAATTGCCCGAGATGGCCGTAATCAGGCTGCCGAACAGCAACTTATAAGAAAACGAGAAGATCGAGCGAAACGATTGCAAGCTGAAGATCGCCCGAGGCCACCAGCGGCACAGCGCGGTCAGCATGCCCATTTTGATGGCCACCCCCGTGACCTGCTGCGCGACGAGCGCCCACACGCCCGCCCCCGAAAGGGCCATCGCCACAGCCAGCACGCCCGAGGCAAAGGCGGCCGTCAGGTTGGCCGTCGCCAACCGGTTGAATTGCATCCGTTTGACAAGCAGCGTCGAATGGATGATCGCCGCCCCGTTGAGCGGGATCACCAGGAAAAGGATCCGGGCAATAGGCACCAGCAACGGTTCGCTGTAGAACCGGGCGATCACCGGCGCACAAAAAAACAGGACAAGGTAAAGCATCACGCTCACCATGACGTTGAACCAGAAAACGGTGTTGTGGTCGCGTTCGTCAGAGGCGGTTTTGCGGATCAGCGCGAGCGACATCCCGCTGTCGAGCAGCACCGCGCCGACAGCGGTGAAGATAGCCAGCGAAGCTGTCAGCCCGAAGATCTCGGGAGCCAGGATGCGCGCGGTGACGATCGCCGCCAACATATTGATCGCCTGTTGCCCCGCGCGGTCGACGGCGCTCCAGACGAGGGCTTTGCGGGTGGCTTGTTTAAGGTCGGTCATTCACTGAAGATACTTTACCAGGACAAAGGTGCCTCCCAGCACCCGGAATTTTTACTTTGCTCTGAACCCCCGGTGCGGGGACGCACCTCCCGGCACCCGGAGTTTTGACTTTATTACGGCAAAGATAATTAAATATTTCGTGCAATTTCACCGGAAATCCCTACATTTGCCTCAATGGGACAGGCAACCACACGCATCGCATCGGCCCTCGGCGCCACCTGCCAAGGTTTTCTCAGTTTGGGCAAAGTATTGCTCCGATCGTCATTTTGCACCCGCGGCCTGACGCGGATGGAGCGTTCGTCGGACGAAATCGTGGTGCTGGGCAACGGCCCCTCGTTGCGCATATTATTGGACGAACACGCTGATTTTCTGGCCGGAAAAGAGTTGCTGGCGGTCAATTACGCGGTACAGTCCCCGAGTTACGAAACGCTGCGGCCGCGTTATTACGTGGCGATCGACCCGGTGGTTTTTTCGGACGAGGCATTTTGTAAAAGGCTCTTTGAGCCGCTGGCCGAGAAAACGGTTTGGCCGCTCGAGCTGTTCGTCCCCTACAACGTGCGACGCGAAAAGAAGTGGAAAGCGATCCTTTCCAACAATCCATTCATAACGATTCATTACATTAATACCACACCTGTGGCAGGGGCCGATTGGATCGCGATGCCCCTCTTCCGACGGCGGCTCGGAATGCCTTCGCCGCGCAACGTGCTGGTGCCCTCGCTGATGGTGGCGCTGTGGGCCGGTTTCCGTACGGTCTACACCGCCGGGGTCGACCACTCGTGGCACCTGCAACTGCGGGTCGACGACCAGAACCGGCTGATGATCAACGACACCCACTACTACGACGCTTCGGACCCCGGCTACACGCGCCACGGCACGTTCACCGTCGGGATGCTGTTCCGGTCGTTGTCGCTGGCCTTCAACAGTTACCACACGGTCAATCGCTTTGCCCGCCGGCTCGGGCGGCGCATCGTCAACATCACCCCCGGGTCGTTTATCGACGCTTTCGAACGCATGAAACTATGAGCAACAACCTGCCCCTACCCGCTACCCGCACCGGATTACTACCGGGCATCGTGCGCCTCTTCGGACGGATCTTCCGGCTGATCGGCGGGAACAGTTCCCTGATGAAAAGCATACACCGGGGCGTTTTCCGCAACCGGATCGGCCGCCACGTCGGGCTGCACGGGCTGTGCAAACTGACCGATTCGTCAATCGGCGACTACAGCTATTTCGGCGGCGGATGCACGGTACAACACACCTCGATCGGCAAATTCTGCTCGATCGGGCCCAACTTTATCTGCGGCTGGGGCATTCATCCGACCGACGGATTCTCGACTTCGCCGGTCTTCTATTCGACTAAAAAACAAAACGGCACGACCTTCTGCACCGAAAACAAAGTAGAAGAATACAAACCCATCGTGATCGGCAACGACGTTTTCATCGGCGCGAACGTGATCGTTTTAGACGGTGTGACCGTGGGCGACGGCGCGGTGATCGGCGCAGGCGCGGTCGTAACGGCCGACGTGCCGCCCTATGCCATCGTCGGCGGTGTGCCGGCCCAAGTGATCCGCTATCGTTTCGAGCCCGAAAAAGCCGCCGCCCTGCAACGCATCGCCTGGTGGGATTTCGACAAGCCGACCCTGCGCAAAATGGAGAAAATGTTCTTCGACGTCGATGCCGTTATCAGTACTGCACAGCGCTCGGAGTTTTGATTTTACTTAAAAAATTTATAGAAAAGAATGGCACTCATAAAACCCTTATTGGGCATCACTCCGAAAGTCGGTGAAAATACATACCTGGCCGAAACGGCCGTGCTGATCGGCGATGTGACCATCGGCCGCGACAGCAGCATCTGGTACAACGCCGTGCTGCGCGGCGACGTGAACCCGATCCGCATCGGCGACCGCACCAACATACAGGACGGCGCCACGCTCCACACCCTCTATAAAAAGTCGGTGGTCGAGATCGGCAACGACGTGTCGGTGGGCCACAACGCCAACATTCACGGCGCAAAAATCGAGGACAACTGCCTGATTGGCATCGGCTCGACCCTCCTGGACGGCGTGGTCGTAGGCACCGGTTCGATCATCGCCGCCAACTCGCTCGTGCTGTCGAACACCATCATCGAGCCACACACGATGTGGGCCGGCGTACCCGCCAAAAAAGTCAAGGACATCGGCCCCGACCAGGACCAGATGATCCGTAAAAACGCCGCCGGATATCTGATGTACTCGGAATGGTATAAAGCCGAAGAAAAATAGTTCGCCCGAAACGGATCGGTTTTTGATGGAAAAGAATCAAATTCAACCATCTATCATTATGAAAAGAGTCGTATTCCTCGTATTATCCGCCGCCTGCCTCGCCTCGTGCGGCCAGCGCAACGCCCCCAAAAGCGACATCTCGGCCGAAGCCAACACCCCGGTCGACAGCATCATCGCCGCCGAAAAACTGGTGATGGTAGCCCTCGACCCCACCGGTGCCGCCACCCACCACAGCCACATCGCCGGCCTCGAAGACAAAGTCGTCTTCCAGTTTAACGCCCTGGCCGGGCAAAATCTCTCCGCCGACATCAGCCAGACCGACACTATCCCCGCCAACATTCGCATCAATCAGATCATCAGTCCATCCGGTGCCGCCGACGGCCCCTTCGGCATCCAGGCAGAATACCCCCTCACCGAAACCGGCACATGGCAAATCATCGTAGCCGAAAGCCTAATGAACGGAGAACCCTACACCGGCCCATTCACCCTCACCTTCCAACTAAAATAACAAAGCGTCACGGCGGGCCAAGAACATGGCCGTGTTTTTAAAAAGGGCGGGTGTATTGCCGCCCTGGCGCGGGGGGGTGTGGCGGGGGGGGCCCCGGTG
>JAVBLC010000017.1:0-76306 GCA_031553805.1 Rikenellaceae bacterium
CTACGAACTCAAATCCTAAATACACTATGTTATGAAAACAAAATCAATCTTTACGTTGTTGGCGGCCGTGTTGGCTGGCACAATTTCTTTTGCCCAAAAGGCACAAAATTCGAATCCTTATGCTATCTTTGGTGGGAGTCCGTATGTGATCGGAGCGGAATCCGGGCAAGAACAGGCAAAACCATTTGTCATCGAAAACTTGGCTGAAGGCTCCGAAGTCGCCTGGTTGGAACACAATCCGCAGACGGGGCTCGTGAAGTTCTTTGATGCGGCAAACAACTTGATCGCTGAAAGGCTGGTCACTCCCGGTGAACGGGCCTGGCCTACCCCCGACCCCAAAGCCGAAAAGTATTACTCGATTAGTCCGTATGCTTACTGTTTGAATAATCCAGTTAGGTATATTGATCCTGATGGGAGGGAAGTAGTCGGCTTAACGAAAGATGATGCGAACAAAGCTCTTCAGGATTTTCAAATGCTCTTTGCCGATAAAGCCTTTGATAATTTCAGGAATTTAATAACTCTGGATAAAAGAGGAAAAACATTTAATACAATATCTTCAGATGCTATCGCCGGCGCTTTTAATGGCATTGAATTATCTGCGGATCAGCAAGGCTTGGTCGACCAATTTGTTGGTGCGATAAATTCAGGTTCAGTGCACAAAGTTGAGTATGTAAATGTAGATGGAGAAGTTTCCGCAAGTGGGACAAATTCATTTAGAAGTCATCTTAACAGTCAAAACCCCGGCACAGGAGATATGATGATTCCCGCGAATAGGATGCCTGGAAATACGATGAATGCGATTTCTGGTGGAGGCATTAATTTTCCAACGAAAAATGGCTCACACTCTGTGATTATGGAAGGGGCGGGAGTAACTCATGATGGAGGAAGAGCTATCACCACAGGCCACGAAATAATTGGTCACGGGGTCGCCATAGCAAACGGCATTACAGGTGTAGATAACAATACACGGGCAATCAGGGTTGATAACTTAATGAGGCGTGTAATGGGAATTCCTACTTTCAGAAATGAGCACGGAGGAGCAACCATTGTAAATCCTTATGCCATGCCCGGTAGATTACCTTAATCACTATATGATATGAAAAACCTCCTTTTCTCTACGCTTCTTCTATTCTTTGGAGCTATCTCTGTATTCGGGCAACAAACTGCTGCAGATGAAACTCGGATGAATGCCCTCAAGGTTTCCGAACTATGTTCAAAATATACCAGTGGAAATAAGTATCTGCTTTTTTCTATCGCTGACACGTGGTATCTTATGATTGTTGAAAAAGGGAATAGATATGAGGAATACTATGTTATAAAGGATGGACTTGAGGCTTTTATGCTAAAAAAGCGCACAATAAGGGGGAACAATAAGGTTTTAGACAAGGCCTTTAATAAGGATATTTATCACCAAGGATTTATTGATCTTAACTCTCCCTTCTATTCAGAAGGCTATAAGGCTTCATCAGGGAATAAAACCTATTTTTATTTCAAAGATATTAATGGTGATATTCATGGTGAATCATTATTAACGACCATCATTAATCCCAATCCCATAGATACGGAGGTCTATAATTTTTTATTATATCAGTTGCTTCGTTTTATCAAATGACAATCATTTTCTTCACTCCCTCGCCTCTTTTAGGTGAGGGAGTTTTTTATGGATCCGTTGCATCTTTATTTTCGGTACATTTGGCTTATGGCAAAAAAGACATCCATAGTTGCGCTAATCCTTGTATTACTACTGCCAATCGTACAAAGCAAGATCTGGGCGAACACTAGAAGGGATTCAGCTTATTTATATACGAGCCCACCGAGGCAGGGTGTGAGGTGCTGAATGAAGTACTAAACAGCAAACATCAGTGGCTTGGCAGTTCAGGCACTTATATTGTGTACCAGACACCTCGACAAGATAACATTCTGAAAATTATGTTTGACGACACAAAAAGAGGTTTCTTTCTAAATAAGTATGATTCCAAGCCTGGGCGGTACTATGGATGTGTTATCTATAAAAATCAATTGTTTATGTTGGAAACCTCGGCTAAAGAGCTTGGTAGTCTACTATTCTATAAAACTGATGCTAGAAAAGGGTTTATAAAAAGCAATCAAATTATTATTGTGACCAATGACAGAGTGGTTACTTGGAATTTTGCATTAATCGATGGGAAATTTGAAAATGCAGGAATGGATCCACCAAGTATGATCTTCGATCTTGACACAACTGATTTTTAGTATTCTTTTATTTTGTCCACTTCTATATCCATCCCTAAAAATTTAATTATGAAGGCAAGTATTTGTTCCCGCTTCGTCGTTGGTTCAACTTGGCTATATAGCCCTGAATCCATCATATATTTATATATCGCATTTAGCCGCTTCGCGTGGTACTGAACAAAAGGACTACGGTGATCGCCGCCCGACACCCCGGAGTCGTATCGACCTAAAGCATCTTGCAGATATATACGTATGCGCGCAAGGGCATTGCCCCTATCGAAAGCAAGGTTCGCATCATCGAGCGTGGCGAGCAGGTTCATTTTATCCCTGTCGAGTTCACGCATTATATTATCTACATACAAAGCAGGGACATAGTGGATGTGCCGGTCTTTATACAAGATGCCGATCTTGACTAATTTGCCCTTGCGTACTTCCATATTTATTTGTTCACAGCCATTTAATGCCCATATGCATTTTTTTCGTTCCCGGTTGCGTTTTTGCATAACCTTAATCCTATCTTTCTGCTCTTGATCACCCCCATAAATTGCATTGAAGATTTGTATATCCCTGTGATAAAGCCCCCAAAAGTGAAATAAGTCTTTACGAGGGTCATAGTCTTTGGCATAGTACTTTGCCATAACCGGGTCAAGCTCATTGAGGACTTCAAAATTCAATTGCTTGATTGGCGCAGATACGATTGCCGTTTTTACGGCATCATAGTCCGTTAAGGGACAACTGGCTTCATCGAACCCGTGCCGTTTCAATACTTCGTTACACTCATCAAGCATATCGGCAAGCCGTCCCGCGATTACTTTATCTATATCGCTTTGGACTCTATTATATAGCCCTGTGTTTATGGTGTCGTCCAAATTCCTAAATGCGTAATACGCGTATTCGCTTGTATTATGGTAGGAAGCGGCAAAGGCGTTGAACCCAATAACCGCCTCTTTGAAGTCTATGTACTTTAATATCGCATTCATAGTATAGATGCTTATAATACTTTAGTCGCCTCGGCTATTTTTTCATTCTCAAAGCTATCGAGGTAAGTTGCCGTCACTTTTATATCGCCGTGACCAAGTACCTGCGATATGATTTCACGGGGCACATCATTGCTCTGCAAGGTCATCGCCATCGTGTGCCGGGACACGTAAGAGGTCAGCGGCACGCCTTCCATACCTAATGCCTTTGCAAGCTCTTTGAGATGCTTATTATTCGTTACGAAGCGGCTGCGGATATGCGTGTAAAGCTGCTCGCCCGTGTAGTCCCTCGACACTATCGGAAATAAGTAGGCCCCGACCCGTTTCGTGTTCGCGGCAAACCAGTCGAAGTGCGACTGTAGCTCTGGGCTTATCTTTATGCTGATCGGCTTCACGCGCCGGGCGTGTTGGGTCTTTTGGCGCTTGTAAACGATATGCATCCCGCTGTTGAGGTTTACTATGTTCCTGGTGGTCAGCATCGCCGCATCGACCCAGCTAATGCCGTAGCAATGATACATAGCCAGGAATATCCGGCGGGTAACTTCTAGCGTGTGGTTATCCATTTTGGTTGCCTTGACCTTTGCCATCACATCGGTGGTCAAGTAGCGCTTCGCCGTTTCTTCCTCCAGTGAGGCTACCTCGAAGCCGCCTTTGCCATAGGGGTAAGTCCCTGCGGCTGCCTTGCCGTCCTGTATTGCCTTGTTCAGCATCGAGCGCAGGGCTTTATGATAGTATTTGCGTGTATTGCCTTTACAACCCCGTTTTTGCAGCCATACATCAAATTTCTTGACGAATTGAAAGTCTATTTCCTGGAAGGCGCGAGTGTCGAAGCCCTTGTCAAAAAGGCGCAATATGTGTATGGTATTCGCATAGCAGTTAGCATTACCTGTGTGCCCCGTTAAGCGGAGCATATCTATGTGATTCGTCCAGTATTCCGACACGTTCGACTTCGTGCCTCGGTTCGTAAACCTGTCGACGAATTGATTCAATGTATAATCTATGCCTGCACGTTCAAAGTCCGATTCGATTTCCCGCGCACGCACTTTCATACGCTCAATTAGCGCATTATTTTCTGCCGAACGCCTGTTTCGCTCCTTATTCTCGACACTTCTGGCATTCGCGATTATTACGAATATATCCTGCTTGTTGTCCCATAACTCGACCTCTCCGATTATGTCAAGCGGAATAAACTTGCGTTGATTGGCCTTGCTTACCTTAATCCGGAACGGACACTCGCCTTTGGAGTTCATTCGGTCGATTCGGGGTTCAATTCGTATCATCGAGAATCGTGTTTGGGCGTGTATATTTCTTTGGGTGCAGAATGGGTGCAGATTTTATCCGAATAAGCCCTAAAAAAGGCAAAACACAACTATCTGTGTTTCATTGCAAAGTTAATGAAATATAACGAATTGCCAAAAAATATTAAGTGAATTTGCACCCCTGGGGGGCGTGTGGCCGCTGGTTCGAATCCAGTCACCCCGACCCGATTTTAAGACTCGTAATCTCTGGATTACGGGTCTTTTTTCATTTCAGGCGGCTCAGGTGTTTTGGGGTGGTTGACGCGGGTTTTCGGCAAAAAGTCAACCGAGAAGTCAACCAGATTTCTCCGTGAAAACCACGATCTCGATCATCTGTTACAAGCACAAAGTTCTGGCTAACGGAGAGCGTCCACCTAACTAAGAAGGTTTTACTTCACTCTCTTAAGTCTTTGTCTTGAGAATACTGCATTAAGAATGAGCCTTGGGTCATCGCTCGGTATTGCCCCGGAGTCATTTTGATCTTTTGCCGAAACACGGCGTTGAAGTATGAGGCCGTTTCAAAACCGGTTTCGTAAGCGATCTCCTGGCACGACATGGGCGTGTTGGTCAACAATTCCTTCGCCGTATTGATTTTCAGTTCTTTCATGTATTGGGCCGGGGCAAATCCGGTGTATTCCTTGAAGACGCGCCGAAACCACGAATATCCCATTCCCACCTGTTCCGCAATCTCTTCGCACGACAGGTTCTGGCCGATGTTTTCCTGCATGATGATTTTTGCCCGGTTGATCTGGTTGGTTACTTTTATGTCTTCGAATGCATTCTGGCGATCGCCGGAATAAATCAGTCCAACCAACAGGTTCACAATGCCCGCCAGCATTTGCTGATAACCGGCCCGTTGTTCGCAGGAGACTCCGACCGCACGTTTGAAAAGAGTGAGAATATCTTCCTGTATGCCCACATTGAAGATCGGCTTGTTTGTGTGGAAAAAGCCGGCTTCCACCCGTTTGTCCATGTTCCGACCGGTAAATCCGATCCACGATTCGTGCCAGCCGGTTTGCGGGTCGGGATAGTAGGTATGCCATTCTCCGGGGAAAAGCAGGAACACCAATCCTTCGTGGATTTCCGTCTCTTTCTGTGATGAGGATGCAAAATATCCGCGTCCCCTCGAGATATAGACCAGTTGGTATTCAGTCAGAATACGCCCGTTTCTCGTCGAAAAAAGATAGCGGCCCGGATGATTGGGCGATGGATACGGTGTTCCAGGCTCAATATTTTGGCTTCCGGCTGTGGTCACTACCATGCCCCAGGCGACATCCTGTTCGTTCGATATCAGGTATTTTACATGAGCGGAAACATCTTTTTTCATAAATCAAATAATTTAATTTATTGATAAATGTAATCTAATTATATGATATTTACAAAATATCATTGGTGTCAAATCCTGCAATTATTAAATCATAATAAGAAATTGACGATAGACCGGATCTGCTAATTTTGCATAGGTTAATATCAACAACACTAAATTACGGTTATGATGGATGGCAGGGTAAAAGTGGGCCTTTTCGGGGTAGGACTGGAAACTTATTGGGGACAATTCGAAGGTCTGTTGGACCGGCTCAATGGTTACCGGGAGGAGATCCGGAAGAAGATCGAAAACACGAACATACAGGTAATCGATGCGGGGATGGTTGACAACGCGGAAAAATCATCGGCTGCCGCCGCCCTTTTCAAGCAGGAGGATGTCGAGGTCGTTTTCCTGTATATAGCTACTTACGCTCTTTCTTCGACTGTTCTTCCCGTCGTACAGCGCCTGGGCCTTCCGGTCATTATCCTCAATATCCAGCCCGCTGCTGCGATTGATTATGATCATATCAATGCCATGGGCGACCGGGGAAAAATGACCGGCGAATGGCTGGCGCACTGCCAGGCCTGCTCGCTGCCTGAATTTACGTGTGTGTTCAACCGTGCCGGGATCAGATACGAGGTCGTCTCGGGGTATTTCCAGGAGGGGTATGTGTGGGAGCAGATCGGGCAATGGGTGCAGGCAACACGCGTTGCTCACGGAATGCGCAACAACAGATTGGGAATCCTGGGCCACTACTATGGCGGGATGCTCGATGTCTATACCGACATTACCCTCCAATCCATCGCCTTCGGCACGCGTATCGAATTGCTTGCGATGTGTGAATTAAAGGAATTGCGCGACGGGGTGACCCGGGACGAGGCGGAGGCCAAGTTCAAGGAATTCGGGGAGCAGTTTGACATTATTCCCGAATGCGAACCGGCGGAGTTGGAGCGGGCGGCCTACACGTCTGTTGCCTTGGATAAACTAGTCGCTTTGTACGACCTGGGGGCCTTGGCCTATTATTACGAAGGAATGCCGGGAACCGATTATGAAAATATCGTCACCTCGGTCATCGCCGGCAACACGCTGCTTACCGGGAAGGGGATTCCCGTGGCGGGTGAATGTGAGGTCAAGAATGCACAGGCGATGAAAATCATCTCGCTCTTGGGTGGCGGCGGTTCATTCGCTGAATTTTATGCGATGGATTTCCTGGATGACGTGATTTTGCTTGGCCACGACGGCCCCGCCCATTTTGCCATTGCCGAAGGGAAAGTCAGGCTCGTTCCTGTTCCGGTTTATCACGGAAAACCGGGGAAAGGCCTTTCGATTCAAATGAGCGTCAAACACGGTCCCGTGACTTTGTTGTCGGTATGTGAAACCCCTGAAGGAGTACAGTTGCTGGTGGCCGAAGGAGAATCTGTTCCCGGCCCGACACTTCAGATCGGAAACACCAATAGCCGTTACCGTTTCCCTTTGAGTGCACGCCAATTCATAGACAGCTGGTCGAAAGCGGGCCCTTCACACCACAATGCGATCGGCGTCGGCCACTGTGCCGATGCGATAGAGAAATTTGCTTTCATCACCGGGGTCCCCTGTAAGCGGATATGCTGACAGGACTCCTTTTTAGATACGACCCATCACTTGTCATAAAATACTAACTGTTTTGGATAAGGGACCTAAGGCGGTGTGAATTCGGACATAAAGGCCTTTATTCCTCCTCCCGATTCCGGTCAAAACCAATGACCTATTTAAAAATGAATGAACCAGGGTTTTTCCAGAAATTGTTGCGTCCCGGCAGTTCCGGGAGTCGCAATGCCAGGCCCTTCGTTGGGTGGGCCATTATGATGTTGATGATCTTCGGTATGGGTCATGCGGCCTATGCCCAGGGAACTGCTGATGTCATCCGGGTCGGGGGCGAGGTGCTCAACGCCGATGGTATCCCGCTTGTCGGAGCTACCGTGATGTTGAAAGGGACCACCACCGGCGTGTCGACCGATGCCCAGGGCAATTTTTCCCTGTCGGTTCCCCGTGACGGCGTGCTCGAAATCAGTTTTATCGGCTATCAACCTCTGCAGGTGCCGGTGGCCGGGAAGAGTTTTTTAAGCATTACGATGTCTGGCGAGGCCCTGGAACTCGACGAACTGGTTGTCGTGGGCTACGGCGTCCAGAAAAGGGTCAGTATCACGGGTGCCGTATCGACAGTTAACTCCGAAGAGCTTGTCGTTGCCCCGGTAGCCAGTACCAGCAACGCATTGGTCGGGCGCATCCCGGGGCTGATTACCAAGCAAACCTCGGGACTGCCCGGCGCCGACGGGGCCGCCCTCAGCATCCGCGGTTTTGACACTCCGCCGTTGATCATTATCGACGGAGCGGAAGGAGATATCAATACCATAGACGCCAACGAGATCGAATCGGTTTCCGTGCTGAAGGATGCGTCGGCCGCTGTGTACGGTGTCCGTGCCGGCGGCGGGGTGATTCTGGTCACCACTAAGCGCGGTAATAACGAGAAACCGTCCCTCACCTTCAACGGTTCGGTTGCCTTCCAGGGACCGACCAAAATCATGAACATGACCTCTTCGGGGCAGTATGCCGAAATGGTCCGGGAGGAGAACCTCAGGCTCGGCCGGCCGGAACGCTTTTCAGAGGCGGACGTGCGCAAATATTACGAAGGGACTGATCCGGACTACCCCAACACCGACTGGGTGAGCTACCTGACCCGCAACACCGCTCCCATGCAACAGTACAACGCCTCGATCCAGGGAGGTTCCGAGAAAATCAAATACTACGGTTTTCTCGGATACATCGACCAGGAGTCGATCGTCAAGCGCGGCGGAGGGAATTATACGCGATACAATGTCCGTTCGAACACTGAGTCGAGAATCTCCGACAACCTGCTGTTGAGCATTAACATCTCGGGGATATTCGAAACCCGCCTTTTCCCCTGGCGGGGCGACGAAGGCAACGACTCGATGTGGCAGGACATGTGGAACACCGAGCCGATCTATGCCGCCACACTTCCCGATCCCACCAAAATCGCCTTTGCCGACGGCGGCGGTACCGGCGGGGCCCACATCACCAGCAACCGGAATATGGGCGGGATGCGCGACTCCTATAACCAGCAATACCAGTTCGGTGCATCGTTGCAGTATGATTTCAAGCCCATTCCCGGCCTTTCGGCCAAGGCGTTCTATGTCTATCAGAAATCTTACGGCAGGTACAAAAACTTCATCGCCGTTCCCGACACCTATACATACAGCCACGCCACCGGGACCTATACCCAACAGGCGGCGGGGATCGACCCCCAGCTTTACATGGGGACCAGCGAGGCCTCCTATCGGAACGGACAGCTCTCGCTGAACTACAACCGTACCTTTGCCAAGGATCATGAGGTATCCGGCCTGTTCCTGTTTGAATTTACCGAAAATTTTTTTAATGGGCTCAACGCGTCGGGCATGGGATTCGACAACGGTCTGCTGCCTTACCTCAGCGGCGCGGATCCGGCGATGATCGGAGCCAACGAATCCGATGATGAAATGGGGCGCGTCGCCTTCGTCGGCCGCGTGAATTACAGCTACAAATCCAAATACCTGCTCGAAGCCGCGTTCCGGGAAGACGGTTCCGCAAAATTCGCCAAAGGCCGCCGTTGGGGATTCTTTCCAAGCGCATCGCTCGGATGGCGGATTACCGAGGAATCCTTCCTGAAAGATCATTCGTCGGTCCTGAGCAACCTCAAACTCCGGCTGAGTTTCAGCCAAACCGGGAATGAGAACCTGACGAACAACTTCAACTACATTTCGACCTATCATTATGCTTATCCCTATGTCTTCGGGACGGCCGCAAAGTTCGGGCTCAGTTCCACCTTCCCCAACCCGTTCCTTTCCTGGGAAACGATGACCATGTATAATGCGGGGATCGACTTCAGCCTCTTTAAGAGTAAGCTTTACGGAGAATTCGACGTATTCTACCGCGATCGCGACGGTATCCCGGCGACTCGCCAGGATGCACTGCCCAGTACCTTTGGGGCGACCATGCCCGAAGAAAACCTGAACCGTACCGGGACGCGCGGCTTCGACTTCTCGGTCGGTTATGTGGGACAGGCGGGAGCTTTGAGGTACGATCTTTCAGCCAACGTGACCTGGTCACGCACCAAGTGGGTGCACTTCGAAGAGCCGGAATACACCGACCCGGACGACATCCGTATCCGGAAGAAAACCGGGCAATGGGTCGACCGTGTCCTGGGCTACCGGAGCGACGGGCTCTTCACTTCGCAGGAACAAATCAATAACCTGAATTTTATATACGACGAAACAAAGGGAAACTCGCTGCTCGGCCCCGGGGATATCCGCTATGAAAATACGAACGGCGACAACTTACTGAACTGGCGTGACCAGGTGGAAATCGGGAAAGGGAGTATGCCCAACTGGTACTACGGTTTTAATGTAAACCTCAATTACCGCCAATTCGATTTCTCTGCGTTGTTTCAGGGAGCCATCGGCTTTACCCACAAAGTGGTGTTGCGTCAATGGAAAGTGTTCCCCGAGATCATGTATAATGAACGGTGGACGGAGCAGAATAACAACGCAAATGCCATCGTCGCCCGCCTGGGCGGAGCGCCCTCCAACGGGCTCGATTCCGATTTCAACCACGTGGACGGCGATTACCTGCGCCTGAAAAGCCTGTCGATCGGATACACCTTCCCCGAGAAATGGCTTGCGTCCGCCGGCATTTCCCATGTCCGGATCTATGGGGCAGGGACGAATATATTTACAATCAGCAAATTGTGGAGTTACTCGATTGACCCCGAGGCGGCGTCCGAAATGGCCGGATACTATTATCCCCAGATCCGCTCCTTCTCGGTCGGGATTACCGCCAAATTCTGATTCCGGAGATGAAGACCCAGTTATGGATAATCCTGTAAAAACGACGATGCGATGAAAAATAGATTATATATTCTTCCGGTGCTGTGCCTGTTGACCGTTTCCTGTGACAGTATCCTGAACAAGAAGCCGCAGGGCGTTTACGACAACGACCTGGTATGGAGCAATCCGACGCTGATCGACAACGTACTGATCAATTGTTACTCCATGATGTCGATGTATAACGAGATGCCGCTCGGCGCCAATCACTTCGGCTACAGCACGAACGACATTACCGTGGCGGCGACCAACATTGCCGACGAGGCGACCTCTTACTGGATACAGACCCCGAAAAGCCACTGGATCACTATCGACGGAGGCGTGTACGAGTATTGGAACTATCCTGCCGTGCGGGAACTGAACATTTTCCTGGAGAAGATCGAGAACGCCCCGGTTTCAAACAGCGTAAAGGTCCAGCGCGGATCGGAAGCCCGCTTTCTGCGGGCATATGCCTACTTCAATATGGTCAAGCGCTACGGGGGGATTCCCCTGCTCCTGAAATCCCAGACCCTGGAAGATCCCCACGAGGAGTTGTACCCCAACCGCGAGACGGAAGAAAAGATCTATCAGTTTATCCTGGACGAGATGAACGACATCATCGACAACCGACTGCTGCCGGAATCCTACGCAGGAAGCGACATCGGACGCCCGACGATCTGGACCGCCGCCGCCCTGAAAAGCCGTGCGGCGATGTATGCGGCCAGCATCGCCACATGGGGGAAAGTCGAGTTGGACGGACTAGTCGGCATTCCCGCTTCCCGGAAAGATTATTTTTGGCAGCAGTCGCTTGAGGCATCCGATTTTATCATCAATCAGGGGCCTTTCTCCCTCTACCGCGCCGATCTGCCCGATTATTCGAAGAACTATCGCAACCTTTTTCTGGTGAAGGATAATTCCGAAGTGATCTTTGCCGAGAAATTCATCAGCTATACCGGAAAGGGTCATTCCTGGGACCATTGGCAGAATCCGCGCGGGTATAATTCGTGGGGCGGTGGACAGGCCAGCTGCATTTATCTCGAGATGGTCGAATCATACGGGAACATCGACGGTTCGGACCCGAAGATCGATCGCAGCAAGATTGCCGAAAAGCATCTCTGGACGATGGACGAACTCTTCGGGAAAAAGGATCCGCGCTTCAAAGCGTCGATTTACACCCAGGATTCGCCCTGGAGCCACTACGGCGAGCCGGTGATCCTCGATTACCACAACGGCCTGCGCAAACCGGACGGAACCGTTACCCTGGAACCCTACAACGGCCTGGAACCGATCGGCTATTGCCAGCTCAATCCCTGGGCGACGCCCTTCGGCGTACTGAAATACCTCGACGAGTCGATCGCAATGGCCGGCGACCGGGGCTTCTCGGTGACCGACTGGATCCTCTTCCGGCTGGGAGAAGTCTACCTGAACAAGGCGGAGGCCGAATTTGAACTGGACAACGAGCCGGCCGCCCGGGCGGCCGTCAATGAGATCCGAACCCGGGCCGGTATGCCGGAATATACGTCGGCCATTACCCGGGAGCAAATCCGCCGGGAACGCAAGGTCGAACTCGCTTTCGAAGGGAACCGTTATTTCGACGTACGCCGCTGGCGCACGGCTGTGGATGACCTCTCCAATGACTGGCACGGGTTACGCTACATACTCGATGCGGAATCTTACGGAAGCGGGGCCCCGAAATACCAACTGGAGATCTTAGAGCATGTGGCCGGAAACAATCCGGTGCCTTATTTTGAAGAGAAACACTATTACCTTCCCATTTCAAAAGCACGCACCACATCCAACAGCAACCTGATTGAAAATCCGGGTTACTACTAACCCGCCTGATTTCCTACTGCGAACCGCTGAAACCTAATCATCTGAAATATGAAAGCACTTTTTTTACCGATCGTTATGGTGATGCTCTTGGTGGCATCGTGCAGTCCCCGGAACACGAAGGCCGAAGATGAGATTACCGTTGCCTGCTATTATTTCCCGGGTTATCATACCCACGAACCGGGTGATCTCCCGTATACGCTCCGTTATCCCCCCCAGTGGAACGAGTGGGAGCTTGTCAAGAGTGCCGTTCCCCGTTTCGAGGGTCATTATCAGCCTCGTGTCCCGGCCTGGGGTTATCAGGACGAACGAGATCCGGCTGTCATGGGCCAGAAGATCAAAGCAGCCTCCGATCACGGGATCGACGTTTTTATTTTCGACTGGTATACTTACGAAGGGCGGCCGTTCCTTAACCGGGCGCTCGATGATGGATTCCTGAAAGCTCCGAACACGAATGACCTGAAATTCGCCCTGATGTGGGCCAATCACGACTGGATGGACCTCTTTCCGTGCGAAATCGACCAACCTTACAATGTCCTGTACAGCGCTTTGGTAACGCCGGAATCATTCGACAAGATCGGTGACGCGCTCATCGAGCAATACTTCACAAAGCCCAACTACTGGCTTATCGACGGGAAGGCCTACTTCTCGCTCTATGAGATACAAAAGTTCATCCAGAGTTTCGGCTCGCTCGCAGCTACGCGTCGCGAGATGGAAAAATTGGAACAAAAAGCTGTAAAAGCCGGCTTGAAAGGCGTCCATTGGAACATCGTTTCCTACGGCGATCCGATCCTTCCCGGGGGAACCACTCCGACCAACACCCAAGTGGTCGTGGACGAATTGAAGATCAACTCCGTTACCTCCTATGTCTGGATGCACCATACCGGCATGCCGGAGCTGATCACTAGCTATGATCAGGTGCGCGACCAGTATTTTCAATATTGGGACCAGGTAAAAGACCGTTATGGAGTGCCCTATTACCCCAATGTCAGTGTTGGCTGGGATTCGAGCCCGCGCACGGATCCAAAGGGGAAGTGGCGCAGTGATGCCGGATATCCGTTTGCTCCCACGATCGGCAGTGATCCCGACAAATTCCAGGCTGCGCTGGAAATGACGAAAGCCAGGTTGCTGGCCGATCCCGATGGCCCCCGGATCTTCAATATCAACTGCTGGAACGAATGGACGGAAGGCAGTTACCTCGAACCGGATACGGTTTACGGGATGCGCTATCTTGAAGCAATGAAAAAAGTATTTGTCGACTGACAGCGATGAAACCCCGTTTAGTGCTTTTTTGGGTTGGAGTTTTGGCTCTGGTAGCGGGGGGCGGACAGGTGAGGGGGCAATCTGCCCCCGCCTCCGCCGTTCTGGTCGGGGCGATTCGTTGGGACGGATGGTATAAAAGCCACGACCCGCGCGCGCAAAACAGTGTCCCGGCGATCGTCGAAAAAAACCTCTCGTTTCCCCGATACCGGTTCCGGGTGCCTTATTTCGCCGAAATGGCCGGGAGAAAAGTCAGCATGCCCTATATTACCCAGGAGTTGATCGATCGTGAAATAGCGCTGGCTCGTGACGCAGGCATCGATTACTGGGCCTATTGCTGGTACCGCGACGACGGAAGCGGCCTGGCCGACGCCCGGTTGATGCACATGAAGAGTGCCCGTGCAAACGACGTGAAACTTTGTGCGATGCTTGAAAACGGACACTTCCATACCGATGCGGACATCGCTGCCCTGGTCGCTGATTTCAAGCGGGATAATTACCTGAAAGTAGCCGAAGGCCGGCCGCTTGTCTTTTTTTTCGATGCCAATGACCAGACCGCCGGCACGATCCTCCGGCTCCGGAAAGCGACTGCATCCCAAGGTCTGCCTGAACCTTATGTCGCCATGATGGGACACCGGGATCCCTGCGCCAATGCCGACCAGGCAGGTGCCGATGCCGTGAGCCGTTATGTGACATTGGGACAGGATCAGGAGGCCTATGCATCGTTGGCCACCCGTGAACGCCGTTCCTGGGATGAATTCCGGGACCGCGGCAAAGAGGTTATTCCGATCGTCACCGCAGGTTGGGATCCGCGCCCGAGAATCGGCCGGACCCCCTGGGGCGTACATTACTGCAAGACCTGTTGGGCAGAAACCGCCACGGCGGAAGAGATTGCCGACCAGATCGTAGCCGGCATACGCTGGGTAAATAGCAATCCGCAGGCCGGGCAGGCCTCGTGTATTCTTATTTATGCCTGGAACGAATACGATGAAGGAGGGTGGATTGCTCCCGTGCTTCAGGATTACGTGAACGGGCAACTAATCCCCGAGCGGCTGAATGCGATTTCCTCGGTATTACTCGATGCCAAATAACCTGTTTTTGTTTAAAAAAAAATTGTCGGCCATCTCCAGAAACCGTTCCTGGGTTTGGGTAAATTTCTTTGGGTGCAGAATGGGTGCAGATTTTATCTGAATAAGCCCTAAAAAAGGCAAAACACAACTATCTGTAGTTCATTGCAAAGTTAATGAAATACAATGAATTACCAAATAATATTAGATGAATTTACACCCCTGGGGGCGTGTGGCCGCTGGTTCGAATCCAGTCACCCCGACCAAGGAAATTCTGCAAAAAAGGCTCTCCTATCCGGGAGAGCCTTTTTTGATGAATGATCTGCCGGTCCCATAAAACGGGGCAGGGTAGGGGCGATTTCCGGTACGTTATCTTCTGAAAGAGAGTTCTTTGGCTTTCTCCTGCAGGGCGATCTCCTCTTCCGTTTCGGCGACCACGACCAGGTTGTGGGGTTGGGCGCGTGCATTCTCGTCGACGTAGCAAAAGGTCAAAAAACCTTCGCAAAAGGTGATCTCGCCATCTTTCTGCAGGCGCACCCGGACAAACGTGTCGACCGTGCTGCGGCGGGCCATCACCAGCATACTTTCGATATAAAGCACGTCGCCGGCGTGGATCGGATGCAGGAATTCGAGCCCGTGTATCTTCAGGCAGACGATGCGGTGCGGTTCGAGTTTTTCGGCCAACGCGATGAACCCGGCTTCCACGACCCATTCGGCACAACGGCCCGCAAAAAGTGTTTTGTGATGATTCAGGTCTTCATTCTTCACCAACCGGTGGGTGATCACTTTTTCGAACATAATAAATCGATTATTAATTAATATATTTCTGGCATTGGCTCTGCCGTTAAAGGCAAGGCGTATGCCTGGCTACGCCCGGGACGATTTTATTTTCTGGCGGACGATCTCGACAATCGCCGGAAGCATCGACACAAAGATGATCGCCACAACCAGCAGACTCAGGTTGTTCTTCACAAAATCGAGTTCGCCGAACAGGTAACCGGCATAAGTGAAAAGGAGTACCCAGGCCATCCCGCCCACGACATTAAAACTGAAAAAACGTCCGTAATGCATCTCACCCACGCCGGCCACGAACGGAGCGAATGTCCGCACGATGGGTACGAACCGGGCGATGATGATGGTCTTTCCGCCGTGTTTTTCGTAGAAACGATGGGTCTTTTCGAGGTAGGAGCGTTTGAAGATCCGGGAATCGGGGTTGCGGAACAACTTCATCCCGAAGAATTTGCCGATCAGGTAGTTCGAAGCGTCGCCCAGGACGGCGGCCAGCAACAGCAGCGCCGCCAACAGGTGCACGTTGAGGTGGTTGCCGCCGATGGCGGCCAGCGTGCCGGCGACGAACAGCAGCGAGTCGCCCGGCAGGAAAGGCGTCACGACCAACCCCGTTTCGCAGAAAATGATCACGAACAGGATGGCGTAGATCCACAATCCATATTCGGCCGTCAGGGCGGCCAAATGGACGTCGATGTGTAGGATAAAATCGATCAGTTGCTGAATCATTTCAGTAGTTGTGAGGCCCTTATGCTTATCCTTATTCCCAAGGCCCCGGTTCTGCCGGTTTCCCGGCAGTGTTGTCAAAGATACGTTTTTTTTTGCACCCGCCGGCCGTCCATGCCGAATATCTCACGTGGCGCGGCCCGTTATCGGCATATGTAGCTCGCGCAATTTTCAAGGCCGCGCAACGATCTGTCCTTCCGTGTCAATGGTAAAACGATCCCCCTTTTTGCGCACATTGGCAAACCCACCGGGCGAAAACGACCCTGCATCGTCGAATGTGAGCGGAATCACCACCTCGCCCCGCCGGTCGACATACCCGCACTTGCCGTCGCGACGCACATGGGCCAGGTCGCAACTGAAATCGCCCACGTAATCGAACGCCTGTTTTCCGACCGGATGCCCGCTGCGGTCAAGGAAGCGCCATTTGCCTTCGAACGAGGCGAGGATCACCCCGTTGTCGGCGATCCACGAAAGGTCTTCGCAGATCGTCGGGACCACTTCCCGCCCTTGCTTGTCGATCAGGCCGAAACATTTGTTTTCCATCACGATAGCCAACCCCTCCTCGAAGTCGCCGGCCCAGTCATAGCGCAGCGGGATCGCCACCTCGCCCGAGGGACGGATGTATCCCCATTTCCCGTGGCGCGAAACGGCTGCCAGCGATTCGCGGAAATCGCCGACCGATCCGAAAGATGCCGTCGGGGCGGATTCCGAGGCTTCTTTTTCTGCCGGTACGGCAGGCACCTCGTCGGGCAAAAAAGAAAAAATCACCGGATGGTCGCACTCGGCCAGCGCCTGGAGCAGGCCGCATAATTTGCCCGCATCGCCAGATTCACCCCCGGCGCCACACACGAACGCCATCATGGCGCAGAGCGGTTCGTTGCCCCGGTTTTCCCCGTTGTTTCGGAGCAGGGCAGCCAGCGTGCGGATGCGCGAGCCGGTGAACATCGCTTCGCCGCCACAACGGGCGTACATCGCCGGATGGTGCGACAGCAGGTAAAGCGCCAGCGCCAGGGAGGCCACGGGCAGGTGGTCGCCGCCGCGGGCTTCGCGCCACCCGTCGTTTCCGGGGACTTTCATCCCGCGGTGGGGACGCAGGTAGCATTCGCCGTCATCGGTCACCAGGATCTGGGCCGGACAGACGTTGCCGTGGACAAAATCGCCCCGCTCGACCACCTCGGCGGCCATCGCCGTAAAAAGCAGGAAAAGTCGGCGCAACGCTTCCCGGTCGCCGGCGGCACACGCTTCGGCGATCCGCACCCCGAGGGTTTGCCCGGCGGGATAGCCGATCAGCATCACGTCGCAGGGACGGGATGCCCCGTCGTCGCCGAACACGAGCATCTCGTCGGGCAACACCCGCAGCGGCAACAGATGGGGTGGGTTTGCCTCACGCAGGTAAGCCGCCGTCCGGAGCGTTTCGCTCAACCGGGCGTCCTTACCCGCCAGACGGATGAGCAGTTGATGGCGCTCCCCACCATGTTCGACCTGGAAACTTACAGTTTTGTCGCTGTTGATCCGGTAAACGGGGTTGCCTTCACGGTCGGGCAGCAGGCGGATGCCGGTGAGCGTCCGGAACCGTCCGGCGGGATTGCCCAGGGTTTCGAGGCAGTTGGCAATGGTGGGATGTTTCATATCGGCAGGTGTTTTAGTCTAACAGGTTGATGCTGACCGTCCCGATGCTGAGCATGCCGATCAGGTCGGTCATCGTGGAGTTGTAACTCATCGTGCGGCTCTGTCCGAATTCGCGGCGGCCGGTGACTGCGGCGACTTCGTCGTGGAAGATGGCCGGAATAGCGCTCGACAGGCGGAAAAGCAACCGGGCGTAAGGTTTGTCGGGCAAGTCGCCCTCGGCGGGAAACATCACCCCGGGATCGTCGCCGCCCGGCGAAAGGTGGATATTGACCAGCATTACGCGGCCGCAATCGGCCGACAGTCCTTGGATGCGTTCGGCCAGCGTGGCGAGTTCTTCGTCGGTGCCGTCGGTCGCTTCGCCGTCGGTGATGTTGATCACGATGGGCGGGAAGCCGCACTGGCCGGCGTGGTCGGCCACCCACTCGCGCACCGTGTCGTGGGCCTTGGCCAGGGCGGCGCACATCGGCGTCTTACCGATGTGGCACGGGGCGATCCACGCCTTTTGTTCCGCGACCGAGGTCAGCCGGCGGCCATCCATCAGCACCCGTTCCCGGAAATGCCGCACGGTTTCGACCGGGGCAGCAGCCAGTTCGGCCGGGGTCAGAAAACCACCGCGCCCCTCGGTGCCGGGCAGCAGCGAGCGCACCTCGTCGCCCCCGTACCCGAAAACCGCCACGTCGAAATAGTCGCGATACCCGTCCTCGCGTTTGCAGCGGTGAAGGATTTCGCCCAGCAGACCGTTGACGATCGAGGCCACGGCCGCCGATTTCGACAGCGTTTCGTCGTTAAACGTAATTTTCTCTTCCATCGAGCCCGACTGGTCGATCAGGAAAACAAAGGCCGATGGGCGGTTGCGCGTGATGCGCGGGACGCCCGGCAGGTCATTCCGGTTCATAGGTTATTTCGTTTTTGTCGTTTTTCGTTATGGCAAGTCGCCGCCCGTCGCGTTCCGCTGTGGCCCGGCCTGCACGGAAACCAAAGGCCAGGTCGAATGTGTCGGGGGTGAGCCATTGCCCCTCCGGGCCGACGTAGCGGTATTTTTCACCGATCTGCACCACGCAAGCTCCTTCGCGGAATCCCGAAACGCTGTCGTAACGGGGCGGAATCGCCCAAGCGCCGGTGACGTCCAGAAACCCGAACTTTTCCGTTTCCCGGGCCCCGGCCAACCCCTCGCTAAAGGGAAGCGCCTCTTCGTAACGGGCGGGAATGACGAGGTGTCCTTCGCGGTCGATGTAGCCGAAACGGCGGTTCGTGCGCACTCGGGCACGCCCTTCCCGAAAAGGTTGTACCTCATCGTAGGCCGAGGCGTCGATCGCCCCCTGTCCGCCGCCGTCGACATAAAACCAGCGGCCGCCCCGTTTCACCGCCGCCAACCCTTCGCTAAAGGGCAGGTTCTCCTCGTAAAGCGCATCCAACGGCAGGGCTTCCGGCAGCGCTTCGTCCGACCCTGCCGCCCGGTTGACAAGCAGTTGTAGGAGGTCGGCCAACGGTTCCAGCACCGGGTTGTCCGACGTGAGTAATCCGGCCAGGGCGTAAAGGGCGTCGCGCCCCTCGTCCAGCCATTTTTCGCGCAATTCTGTCCAAAGCGGATGGCGGCCGGCGAGCAGTTCCTCGGGATGGAAAAGCAGGTTCTCGCCGTCGTTCCACCGTCCGTAGAGCCCCGGATCACTGGCCAATGCATGGAGGCTGACGCTCAGCAGCGCCAGCGGATAGTCGTCGATGCGGGCGTCGAAGAACGACCGCTCGCGGGCCGGATGCTGAAACGCTCGTGTTCCCAATTCGGGTGCCGGTTGCCCGGCCAACGCAGGGACGAACATCCCGTCGTAATCGATCAATTTCAGACGACCGTTCGGTGTAACCAATATATTATCGGGTTTCACGTCGCCGTGGGCAAAATCGCTGCAGGCCATCCAGAGCGCCATCCGGTCGAACGACTGCGCCAGCGCCTGCAACGCTTCACGGTCGCCGTTGTGGCACCGTTCGCGCACCTGCCGCCCGAGGCTTTTCCCCTCGACGTAGTCCATCAGCAGCACCGGGTAACGGCCCGCACCGCCCAAAGCGTCGAATACCATCATCTCATCTTCGAGATATCGGAATCCCACCCAGTATTCCGCCGGATGCTTTTCGAAATAATCGTCGATTTTCTGATGGAGGACCTTGCGTTGAAGATTTTCGCGGGTATAGCACTTCAGGGCGCACATCCGATCCCCGACCGTCACCCGGAAAACAACCGAATGGTTTCCGGCCGTATAGTCCGGTTCTCCGTGCCGGTCGTGCGCGGGAACGACTTGGTCCAATGTCCCGAACCGCCCCTGGGGATGGAGCATCGTTTCGTAATAGTGGCTGATGTTTGGGTGTTTCATGGCGGAAACAGGCGGAATAATGTCCAAAAATAGACAATTTTCGGTTTGTTTTATCCGGCAGGATGCGAAAACCCGTCGCCGGAGAATATCCGACTCCTGCGCGGGACGCACTAAAGATGCGCGGCGGGTTTGCCTGCCGCGCTATGTTTACCGGCAAGTCCAACGCTGGCAGAATTCGTTTAGGAACCGGAACGAGGCGGACCTCCGCGAAGCTGAAACCGCGCTTTCGCAGAGGGACTTTGCATTGAAAAAGGCGTTACTGTGCGAGGGCACCAAATTTTTCATATCTTTGTCGTAATAAAGTAAAGGCTCCGAGTGCCGGGAAGCGCCCGGGCGCCGGGAGGCACTCTATCAATCTGACTTCTATGAGCGAATATAAAATAAAAGTGGGGATCACCCACGGCGATATCAACGGCATCGGTTACGAAACGATCATTAAAGCTTTCCTCGATCCGCGGATGGCCGAATTGTTCACCCCGGTCGTCTACGGCTCGGCCAAGGTGGCCGGCGTACACAAAAAGTACATCCCGGAATCGGACGCCCTGTCGTTCAACCAGATCCGTACAGCCGCAGAAGCTAACTCGAAGCGGGTGAACCTGATCACGTGCGTCGATGATAATGTAAAGGTCGACATAGGGCAGGCGACGGTTTTCGGCGGACAATGCGCCGTGGCTGCGCTGAGCGCTGCGACGAAAGACCTGCGCGACGGGGCGATCGACGTGCTGGTCACCTCGCCCATCAACAAGGCTGTGGTACAGGGCCAGGATTTTCCGTTTACCGGCCACACCGAATACCTGGCCGCGCAGTTCGAGGAATCGGAACCGCTGATGATGATGGTCAGCGACACGATGCGCGTGGGGCTGGTGACGATCCACCTGCCGCTGGCCGAAGTGGCCGGACAGGTCACCACCGAACTGATCCTGAAAAAATTACGGGCGTTGAAACGTTCGCTCGTGCGCGATTTCGGGATTGTCGAGCCGCGCATCGCCGTGCTGGCCCTCAACCCCCACGCGGGCGACGAAGGGCTGCTGGGCAAGGAAGAAATCGAGATTATCAAGCCCGCCCTCGTTTCGGCGGCCGACGAACGCATCCTGGCCTTCGGCCCCTTTGCTGCCGACGGGTTCTTCGGATCGGGGGGCTATGCGAAATACGATGCCGTGCTGGCGATGTACCACGACCAGGGCCTGGCACCGTTCAAAGCGCTCTCGGGCGAAACGGGGGTCAACTTCACCGCCGGCCTGTCGATCGTGCGCACCAGCCCGGCCCATGGAGTGGCATACGATATTGCGGGACAGGGTGTTGCCGACGAATCGTCGTTGCGTGCGGCCCTCTACCTGGCGACCGACATCTGGCGCAACCGCCGGATTTACGAAGAGATCTCGGCCAACCCGTTGAAAAAAGCGGTCTTCGACCGCAACGAAAGGGACGAGTCGATCAAGGACATTCCCGAACCGGCGGGCGAATAACGACGTTTTCCGGCCGGGACGATCCCGCACGGTTTTTGCCGGAATCCACATAGTCCGTTCCTGTTGCGGCACGGGCCTGTTTTTCTGTGATCCTTAGCTTACTGGCCGATGAACTCAAAAAACACCCTCTTTACGCTCGTCCTCTTTTTCCTGGCGGCGGTGGCCATTGCGCTGCTGATCCCCTCGCGCGGGCTTTACCTGGAAACGTTCCGGGTGGGCGAGCCCTGGCGCGGCGAAACGCTCATGGCCCCGTTCGATTTCCCGATCCAGAAGACCGAGGCCGAAATGCTGGCCGACCGACGCGAGGCCGAAAACCACTATATCCCTGTTTACAGCTACGACACGACGGTCTCGGAACGTCGTATCACGCAGGTAATCAGTGATTTCAAAATTTCTCCTCAAGCTCTCGACGTCGGCACGGTGTGGGACGGGTTGCAGCAGGAGACGATCGACGACCAGCAGGCCTACGGGGTGACGATCGAACGCGCCCTGCGCCAAATCTACACGAAAGGCGTGGCGGCCAACCTCAACCGGAGCGCGGTGGGCGACCGGACGCCGCTTACCTACATCCGCGTGAACAAAAACGCGATCCTCTCGACCCGGTCAACCGACGAAGTATACACGATCGCCACCGCAAAAGCCTACCTGTTAAAGGCGTTGGCCCCGGTCACCGAACGGGTGGCCTCCCTCCGCGACCGGCCCGCCCCGGAGGTCGACCTCGACCGCTACCTGGCCCCCAACCTGATCTACGACGAAGCGCTTAACGCCGAGATCCGCGATCGCGAAATGCGCAACGTCGCCGCCACGAAAGGTATAGTGCACCAAAACGAACTGATCGTCAGTCACAAACAAGTAGTCGACACCGAAACGTTCAGCAAACTCTCTTCGCTCAAGACCGAGTACGAAACCCGGTTGGGCGGCGGCGACAGTTATCCGTGGGTGTTGGCCGGGCATTTCATCTGCACGCTTATTCTGCTGACGCTCATCCTGTTGTTCCTCTACTATTTTCAGCCGGGATTTTTCGGGCGCAAGCGCAACGTCATTTTCCTGTTGCTGCTTTACGGGATGATGATCGTGCTCTGCGCGATGATGGCGCGTACTGAAACGTTAAGTGTCTACCTGATTCCCTTTGCGATCGTTCCGATCTACCTGTTGACGTTCTATGACGTCCGGTTGGCTATTTTCGCCCAGATCATCCTGCTGCTGCTCTGCTCGCTGATGGTGGCCAAACCGCTCGAATTTTTCTTCGTCAACTTCGTGGCGGGGGTGATCGGGGTCTTCGTCGTGGGCCGCTCTTACCGGCGCGAGGGGATCTTCATGGCGGCCGGGGCGATTTTCCTGAGCTACGTGGTGATCTATGCCGTAATGGCGCTGATCCAATACGGGACGCTGGCCCAGATCAACCCGTGGAGTTTCGTCTGGTTCGGGGTCAACACGCTGTTGTTCCTCGGAATGTACCAGCTGTTGTATGTGATCGAAAAGGGATTCGGATTTGTGTCCGACGTGTCGTTGCTCGAACTGTGCGACACGAACCAACCGTTGCTGCTCGAACTGGCCCACAAGGCGCCCGGCACGTTCCAGCACTCGCTCCAGGTAGCCAACCTGGCCGAGGCGGCGGCCAAGGAGATCGGCGCCAATCCGCTGCTGGTGCGCACCGGCGCCCTCTACCACGACATCGGCAAGATCGACAACCCCAACTATTTCATCGAAAACAATACCGGCACGTTCAACCCCCACGACGACATCACGATCGCCGAAAGCGTCGACATCATCCGCAAACATGTCACCGACGGCGTGATCCTGGCCCGCAAGCAGGGCATCCCCTCGGTGATCGTCAATTTCATCACCGGCCACCACGGCGACTCGCTGATCTACTATTTCTACGCCGCTTACAAGGAGAAATACGGTGAGGCCGACGAGGCAAAATTCCGTTATCCGGGGCCGCATCCGATGGGGCGCGAGGTGTCGATCTGCATGATGGCCGACGCCGTGGAGGCCGCTTCACGCAGCCTGACCAACTACACGGCCGAGGTGGTCGACGAGTTAGTCGACCGGATCATCGACACCCAGATCCGCGACAACCAATTCTCGGATTCGGAACTCGCCTTTCGCGACATCGACCGGATCAAGCGGGTCTTTAAGAACAAGCTGACCAACATTTATCACATCCGGATCAGTTATCCCGCGCGGCCGGAATAATCGGGGGTGGGAAATGGGAACGGCCGGCTTGCGGAAAAGGGGTGTTTGTCCTGCCGTTGACCGGGAGTCCCGAATTTCCGTTATCTTTGTCCGCGCAGAGGTGCCTTCCGATGCCCGGGAGGCGCCTTTGCACCGAAAAATTCTGTAAAATAATGGTAACTCTTTCTACCGTGAAACCGGTGGCCGGCCGGGGCGAAAAGGTATATATCGAAACCTACGGCTGCCAGATGAACGTCAACGACAGCGAGGTGGTGCTCTCGATCCTCCGCGGCGAGGGGTACGAGCATACCCCCGAACTGGCGCAGGCCGACATCGTCCTGGTCAATACCTGCTCGATCCGCGACAACGCCGAGCAGCGCATCTGGAACCGCCTGAACGAATTCAAATCCCATAAACGGCGCAAACCCGCCCTGCTGGTCGGCATCATCGGCTGCATGGCCGAGCGCCTGAAAGAACAACTCCTCGAGAAGGAACAGTTGGTCGACCTGGTGGTAGGGCCCGACGCCTACCGCGACCTGCCGGGGCTGATCCGTACTGCCGCCGGGGGGCAGAAAGCGGTCAACGTGCTGCTGTCGCAGGAAGAAACCTACGCCGAGATCTCGCCTGTGCGCCTCGACCCGAACGGGGTGACGGCCTTCGTGTCGATCATGCGCGGGTGCAACAATATGTGCGCCTACTGCGTGGTGCCCTACACCCGCGGGGCCGAGCGCAGCCGCGATCCGCAAACCATCGTCCGCGAGGTCGAAGAGCTGGTGGCCAACGGTTACAAAGAGGTCACCCTGTTGGGGCAGAACGTAAATTCTTACCGCTGGGAAGACGGGGCGGCGGCCGTCGATTTCCCGCGCCTGTTGGAAACGGTGGCCGGTGTCAGCCCGCAGCTGCGGGTGCGCTTTGCTACGTCCCACCCCAAAGACCTGAGCGACGAGGTGCTGCACGTGATGGAGCGCCATCCCAACCTTTGCCGCCACATCCATTTGCCCGCCCAATCGGGCAGCAGCGTCGTGCTCGAGCGGATGAACCGCAAATACACCCGCGAGTGGTACCTGGAACGGATCGCCGCCATCAAACGGATTTTGCCCGACTGCGCCGTTTCGACCGACCTGATTGCCGGTTTTTGTGGTGAAACGGAGGAAGACCATGTGCATACCCTTTCGCTGATGCGCGAGGTGGGCTATGAATTTGCCTATATGTTCAACTACTCGGAGCGTCCCGGCACGAAAGCCGCCCGCCACTATCCGGACGGTGTGCCGGCCGATGAAAAGACCCGTCGCCTGACCGAGATCATCGCCCTGCAAAACGAACTTTCGCTGGCGAGCAACCGTCGCGACGTGGGCAAAACGGTCGAAGTGCTGGTCGAAGGGGTGTCGAAGCGCAACAAGGACGAACTCTTCGGCCGCAATTCGCAGAACAAGGTGGTAGTCTTCCCGGCGGCGGGCCACGGCGTGGGCGACTACGTGCGGGTGACAGTCACCGGTTGCAGCTCGGCCACGCTCCTGGGGGCTGTCGAACTGTAGCAGAAGGAAACCGGAGCGTATTCGGAACAACGGACAAAAAAACGGGCAGCCTCAGGCTGCCCGTTTTTTGCATTGAAAATTCCGCACTATTCGACTTGGATCGTCGGATTCGGGAACCCGTAATAGTTTTTCACCAAACCTTTCATCGCCTGGTATTCGGTCAGCGGAATCGGGCTGAGGTTACGCGCCGCTTTTCCGGCTTCGTAATCGCTTTCCTGATAACCGCTCCACCAGTTGTTGACGTAGGCCGAATAACCGGCCCGGTTGGCTCCGAGGAATTGTTCGCCGAAAGCGTAGCCCTTATATCCCTGGGCACGCAGCGCGGCGATTTCCTGTGCGGTGAGCGCCTTGAACACGCCCTGGATCCCCAGGTTCGATACCGGGGCTACCGAGAACTTGGCTTGATAGGCCATGCCTTCGATGTATTTCGTGGTTTTTTCACAATCAAACACGCTGTAAGGTGCTTTCAGCGTGCTCTTTATTGTCGGGCATAATTTACATTATGCAAATAAATTGATCTCGTTCGGGCGTTTCTGACATCGAAAGTACAAAAATGGGTATAAAAAACAACCGTTCGGACGGGGAATGTAAGGCCCAAAGATTGCAAATGTTTTGACCGTTCAACGCCATATTTGTAAACGGCTTGCTTGCACTGACCCCATCTCGTTTTTCTGAAAAATTAATTACCTTTGTAAATTCTTTTTCGGAACGAGACAAAAAACGAGCTATGAGCGCCAATAAATTTAAGGAATACAAGGGTTTGGATCTTGCGGCCACGGGCCGCGAAGTATTGACCGAATGGGATGCACGGGACACGTTCCACAAGAGCATCACTTCCCGAAAAGATTCGCCCACGTTTGTCTTTTACGAGGGCCCGCCGTCGGCCAACGGCATGCCGGGCATCCACCACGTGATGGCCCGCACGATCAAGGACATTTTCTGCCGGTACAAAACCCAGCAGGGATACCTCGTGCACCGCAAGGCGGGCTGGGACACCCACGGGCTGCCGGTCGAACTGGGCGTAGAGAAGAAACTCGGTATCACGAAAGAGGACATCGGCTCGAAAATTTCGATCGAAGAATACAACAACACCTGCCGCACGGCGGTGATGGAGTTCACGGGCGAATGGGAACGCCTCACCCGCCAGATGGGCTATTGGGTCAATATGGACGACCCCTACATCACCTACGAAAACAAATACATCGAAACCCTTTGGTGGATGCTCCGGAAGCTTTTCGACGAAGGGCTGCTTTATAAGGGATATACGATCCAGCCTTACTCGCCCGCCGCGGGCACGGGGCTGAGCAACCACGAGCTGAACCAGCCGGGGTGCTACCGCGACGTGAAAGACACCACCTGCACGGCGCAATTTAAGGTTATTCGCGACGCCGCTTCCGAGAAATTGTTTGCCGGGGTCGATACCGATCTCTTTATCCTGGCCTGGACGACCACGCCTTGGACGCTGCCCTCGAACACGGCGCTGGCCGTGGGCGCAGGGATCAAGTATGTAAAAGTGCGCACGTTCAATCCGTATACCCACGCGCCCGTAACGGTCATCCTGGCGAAGGACCTGTTCAAGAATTATTTCAGCGCGAAAGCCGAAGGGTTGGCTTTGGCCGATTACGACAACAACGGCAAGGTGATCCCTTACCAGGTACTGGCCGAATATACCGGGGCCGAGCTGGCCGGGATGCATTACGAACAACTGATCCCGTGGATAAAATCCGACGGCGATGCTTTCCGGGTGATCACGGGCGACTATGTGACGACCGAAGACGGTACAGGGATCGTTCACATCGCCCCCACGTTCGGGGCCGACGACGACCGGGTGGCCAAGGTGGCCGGCATCGCTCCGCTGATACTCGTCGACCGCACCGGCAAACGCCAGCCGATGGTCGACCGCACCGGCAAATTTTTCAAGATCGAAGACCTCGATCCCGATTTTGTGGCGAAATTCGTCGACACGAAGACCTACGGCGAATACGCCGGGCGCTTCGTGAAAAACGCCTACGACGAAAACCTGAATGACGACGACGCGACGCTGGACATCGACCTGGCCGTGATGCTCAAGGCCGAGAACCGCGCGTTCAAAATCGAGAAGCATGTCCATAATTATCCCCACTGCTGGCGGACCGACAAACCGGTGCTCTATTATCCGCTCGATTCGTGGTTTATCCGTACCACGGCGCTCAAAGACCGCCTGATCGCCCTCAACGAAACGATCAATTGGAAACCGGCCTCGACCGGGCAGGGACGCTTCGGCAAGTGGCTCGAGAACCTCGTCGACTGGAACCTCTCGCGTTCGCGCTACTGGGGCACCCCGCTGCCCATCTGGGCGACCGAAGATTTTTCGGAAATGAAGTGCATCGGTTCCGTGGCAGAACTCAAGGCCGAAATCGAGAAATCGGTGGCCGCGGGCTTTATGACCGAAAATCCGCTCAAGGATTTTGTGGAAGGCGATTTTTCGAAAGCCAACTACGACGTCTTCGACCTGCACCGTCCGTACGTGGATCACATCGTACTCGTCTCGTCAAAGGGCGAGCCGATGGCCCGCGAAACTGACCTGATCGACGTGTGGTTCGACTCGGGCGCGATGCCTTATGCCCAGGTGCATTATCCGTTCGAGGTGAACGGCCCCGACTTTCAGAAAGTGTATCCGGCCGATTACATCGCCGAGGGGGTCGACCAGACCCGCGGGTGGTTCTTTACGCTCCACGCGCTGGCGGTGATGCTGTTCGACTCGGTGGCGTTCAAGAACGTGATCTCGAACGGCCTGGTACTCGACAAGAACGGCAACAAAATGAGCAAGCGTCTGGGCAATGCGATCGACCCGTTCGAAATGCTCGACGGTTACGGGCCCGACGCCGTGCGCTGGTACATGATTTCGAATGCGCAGCCGTGGGATAATTTGAAATTCGATAAGGAAGGCGTAGACGAAGTCCGTCGGAAGTTCTTCGGGACGCTTTATAATACGTATAGCTTTTTTGCACTTTACGCCAACGTCGACGGCTTTACCGGCAGCGAGGCGGAAGTGCCGGTGGCCGAGCGGCCCGAGATCGACCGTTGGATCATTTCGGGGTTGAATACCCTGATCAAGGAGGTGACCGCCTGTCTGGAGGATTACGATCCGACGCCTGCCGCACGCATGATCCAGGAGTTCGTGGGCGAAAACCTGTCGAACTGGTACGTGCGCCTGAACCGCAAGCGTTTCTGGGGGGGCAAGATGGACACCGACAAGTTGGCCGCTTACCAGACCCTCTACACCTGCCTCGAAACGGTGGCAACGTTGGCCGCGCCTTTCGCCCCGTTCATCACCGACCGCATTTTTTCGGATTTGAACGAAATCAGCGGACGCCGCACGGGTTCGGTTCATTTGGCTACTTTCCCGAAAGCCGATCCGTCGCTGGTCAACGAGCGCCTCGAAGAACAGATGTCGCTGGCCCAGCGGGTGTCGTCGCTCGTGTTGGCCTTACGCCGTAAGGTGAATATAAAGGTGCGTCAGCCGCTCACCAAGATTATTATCCCGGTACTCGACCCGGCGATCAAGGAAAAGATCGATTCCGTAAAAGAACTGATCCTGGGCGAAGTGAACGTCAAGGGCCTCGAATACATCGAAGACACGACGGGCATCATGACCAAGCGCATCAAGCCCAACTTCAAAACCATCGGCCCGCGCTACCCGAAGCAGATGAAGCAGATTTCGGCAATCGTGGCCGGTTTCTCGCAGGGGGAAATTGCCGACATCGAACGCGAAGAAAAGAAAACCCTCACGGTCGACGGCGAAGAACTTTTCCTGACCCGCGAAGATTTCGAGATCCTGACCGAAGACATGCCGGGCTGGTTGGTGGCGAGCGAGGGGCGGTTGACCGTGGCGCTTGACATCACGATCACCCCCGAGTTGAAGATGGAGGGCATTGCCCGCGAACTGATCAACCGCATCCAGAACATCCGCAAGGATTCGGGTCTGGAAGTGACCGACCGCATCGACGTCGAAATCGAACAATGCGAGCTGGTCGCTGCGACCGTTGCGCAACACGGCCCGTATATTGCGTCGCAAACGTTAGCGCGCAGTTTTACGGCCGTCGGATCGCTCTCGGGCGAGGGGGTGACGGTGACCGACATCGACGACGTGCCGGTGAAACTCCGGATCGTCAAGGCGGCTGAGTAAAGCCGTCGGATGTTCCGTTATTCCCGGATGAAAAAAATCCGAAAAGAGGACGAATTTCAAAAAAAGATGCTATCTTTATAGAAATATTCACCAACGTTTAAAACAATACGAATATGTCAGAAGTCGAAAAAACACGGTATTCCGATGAGGAGCTGGCAGAATTCAAGGAAATTATTCTCGAGAAGCTTGCGAAAGCGAAGCAGGACTACGACCTGCTTCGGGCCACCATAACCCACACCGAAAGCAACGGGACGGACGACACGTCGCCCACGTTCAAGATCCTTGAAGAGGGAGCTGCCACGCTCTCGAAAGAGGAGTCGGGCCGCCTGGCCCAACGCCAGTCGAAATTCATCCAGCACCTCGAAGCGGCCCTGATCCGCATCGAGAACAAGACTTACGGCATCTGCCGCGAGTCGGGCAAACTGATCCCCAAGGAACGCCTCAAGGTCGTCCCCCACGCCACCTTGTGCATCGAGGTGAAAGAAAACGAACGGAAATAATTCCGAATGCCTCCCCTGGCGGGCCGGCAGAAAACAGCGGAAAGCGGATGTGTATGGGCGCATCCGCTTTTTTTTGTAAATTTGCCCGGTATGCAATATAAGATCTAAATAGCCGTTTGTATGGTGGTCGGGCAAATAAACACAATCGTAATGACTTTTTGTTCTATTTTTGTGTTATATTTGCGTATTCTTGAATAATCCATTTTATTCTCTATTGTAGAAAACCGACTGTTTTAATCGAAAAACTATCTAATAATCTATTCACGTTTCTAAAAAGGGAAGTCCGGAGAGACCGGGCAGCACAAAAGGAGAAAAAAAACATGGAAAATTGGCAACGGTTGGAGCAAGTGATCAAGTGGGCGGGAATGTCAGTCAACGCCTTTGCGTTGAACCTCGGACTCAAACGCTCGGAAAACCTCTACCAGATCAAAAAAGGCAACCACGGCATCAGCAAGGAGCTGGCCAACATCATTTCTGAAAAATACCCCGTGATCAGCAAATCGTGGCTGTTGACGGGCGAAGGCCAAATGCTGCGTGACAGCGAACCTGCCCCGAAAGCGGGACAGGGAGTGCCGTTCTACAATATTGACATCGCGTCGGTCAAGGAGTTGGGTGCGCAACAGTTCAAGCCGATCTACCGGATCGACATTCCGATCTTCAGCGATTGCAACTTCGCCGCCCTGAGTACCAGTACAGCGATGGCGCCCGAGATCCCTTCGGGAGCGATCGTCGTCCTGAAAGAGCAGGCGGTCGAAAATCTGCTTCCCGGCGAGTCTTACCTTGTCATTACGGAGGCTTTTTCCGGCATTCGCACCATCCGCCGCTCGGCCGACGACCCGTCGTACCTGCGCCTGGTGCCGAAGAACCTGGCCGATTACGACGAAATCCGCATCTCGCCCGCCGACATCAAGGCGCTCTACCAGGTCAAAGGTATCGTCATCAGCAAGGCGATGTAAGTTTTTCGCAGATTACATTTTTAGCATTATCTTTACACCCCGGCCCGATGTGCCGGGGTGTTTTGTATCGAGAAAAACCCGTGATGAAGCCTCTGTTTGTCATATTAAGCGTTCTGTTGGCCCTGTTGCCTGTCGCATCGCGGGCGCAGAAGGCGGACAAGTCGCTGGAGCGCGCGATCCTCAAAACGATAAAAGCGTATCAAAATAAAGATGAGGTAACGTTAAACGGGCTCATCCGGACTGACTTTGGGCTCGCATTCCTGTACCGGCGGGGGGTGTGTGATAATCTTTCCGTGGTTGACAACATTTCGTTTGGCGATCCGGTGCCCGAATACCTGCCTTTTGATTGCGACATTGCGGTCGGCGCCCGCATTCACTTCGAAGCACTACCTCTTTTCAGTTGCGATAATGAGCGATGGAATAAGCCGTCCGGAATTTATTGCGACACGACGCGCACCGACACGACGCTTTCGACCGTTGCCAAAAACGAGAATGAATATTTAGACGCCGGTTGGTCGGCCGACCAGATCAGGCGATTCGAGGAGATCGAGGGGAAGAGCCATAAGGTAATTGTAATCGGGCGAAAGCAGGACGTGTTCATTTTCTATTTGACGTTTATCGACAATGCATGGCGCCTGACGGTGATCGACCGTTTTGAAGTTTGTTCCGCCTGACAGATAATAATAACCTAAAAAATCGGAAAAATGTTTTCGGGTATCGTAGAGGCGACGGGCCGCGTAGTCCGTCTGGAGAAAAACCGGGAGAACCTGGATATTACGCTGGAGTGCCCTTTCGCGGGCGAGTTGAAGGTCGACCAAAGCGTCGCCCACAACGGGGTGTGCCTGACGGTGGTGGCGATCGACGGCGGTTGTTATACCGTGACGGCGATCCACGAAACGCTGATCAAATCGAACCTCGGCGGATTGCAAACGGGCGACGAGGTGAACCTCGAGCGCAGTATGCGTCCCGACGCGTTGCTGGACGGCCATATCGTCCAGGGCCATGTCGACCAGACGGCGACCTGCCTGGCCGTCGAGGAGAGCGAGGGGAGTTGGTATTTTACGTTTGCTTATGATCCGTCGGCGGGCAACATCACCGTCGAAAAAGGGTCGGTGTCGGTCAACGGCGTGAGCTTGACGGTGGTCAATTCGCAGGAGGGGCGGTTCCAGGTGGCGATCATTCCCTATACTTACGAGTTTACGAATTTTCATAATATTCGCCCCGGGACGACGGTCAATCTGGAATTTGACATTGTCGGGAAGTATATTACCAGGCTGATGCAGAATTATCTGAAAAGTGCGTCCCCGCACTAGGAGATTTTTCAGCGCAAGGGGAGTTCAGCGGAAGGAGGTTTTGCCGCGCAGCGTGTCCCCGCATCCGGAATTTTGTCCGCTGACGACGGCTGCTGTTTTCCAACTGTCGTTGTGTCGCCGGGTTAAAAGTAGAGGTAAAAATCGCGCGTCAGCTGGCGGTAGGCATCCGAATAACCGTCGCGGGCTGCGTTTTCGATGATTAAGGTTTCCTCCTTAACCGACGCTGGACGCGTGCGCGAAAAACCGAGCAGTACCCGTTTCACCGGACGTCCCGGCGCCGTGTGTACATTCGTCCGGCGCACGCAGTAAAGCCCTGCGATCGCCGCACGCACCACAAACAACGCCGATTCCTCATAGGGGAAAATCGCCGAAAACCGTCCTTCTGGCGCCAGTAGCCGGGCTACTCCCGCCGCCAACTCATCATAGGTCAGCTGTCCGGCATGGCGGGCCGCCTCACGTCCCGCATCCGGCGGTTTTAGAGAATCGACAAAATAAGGCGGATTTGACAAGATATGGTCATACCGCGGCAGGTCAGCCCGTTCCGAAAGCTCCTGCAATGAAACCGCCTCGACCGAGATCCTGTCCGCCCAAGGCGAATCCTCCACGTTCCGCCGCGCCTGCTCCGCCGCTGCCGGATCAATCTCGATCGCGTCGATCAAAGTCCCGGCAGTGCGTTGCGCCGCCATCAACGCAATCAGGCCCGTCCCAGTTCCCACATCCAGAATCCGACCCTCGCCACCCGTCAACGAAGCCCAGGCCCCCAGCAGCACCCCATCGGTCCCTACCTTCATAGCGGCCCCCGCCTGGCGGACCACAAACTCCTTGAACCTGAAATAAGAATTCGACATCACAATCACGATTACGTGGGTGGGGATTTGGGCTGGCTTCGGCTGCCGCTTTTTATAAGAAGCGGCACCAACCGAGGTCGCCGAAGGCGGGCGAGCTTAGCGGAGCTAAAAATTTTTCTAGGAACCGTAGCGAAGCGGAGCTCTGCGAAGCAAAACTTCGTTTCCCCTGACCTCCCTGGCTTGGTATTAGTAAAGGTTTTAGCGAGGGGCCACTGTCCAGTAGCACATCGAGTTTTCGATCGCCGTTCGGAAAGTGGCCCCTCGCTAAAACCTTTTGTAAGGCCGAGTAAAGTAAGTCAAGGAAAGCGCAGCTTTCCAGAATTTTTTTGAGGCACTTCTTATAAAAAGTGCCAGTCGAAGGCTGCATAAAGCCTCACCATGTGACCGCGACGGGATTCGAACCCATATCACCAGAACCGGAATCTGGCATTCTATCCATTGAACTACGCAGCCTTGGGTTGGTTGACGGGGAGGGGTTTGCTACGGGACTTCTTCGTTTTCCCTTGCCCTTTCCGGCAACCGCTCGATTACTTTTCGGCCATAAAGGGCACGGGTTTGAGGTACTCGCCCGATTCCAATTTGCTACGGCACTTGTTAAAGCATTCGAGGGTATATTTTACGTCGTCGAGGGTGTGCACTGCGGTGGGGATGATGCGCAGGATGATTTCGCCTTTCGGAATAACCGGATAGACAACGACGGAACAAAACAAATTGAAATTTTCGCGCAGGTCGACCACGATGTTGGTGGCTTCTTCGACGCCGCCCTTCATATAAACGGGAGTGACGGGCGAAAGGGTGCCGCCGATCTCGAATCCGTTTTCGCGGAATCCACCTTGGATGGCCCGCACGATGGTCCAGAGTTGTTCGCGGTATTCGGGGTGTGCTTCGATGAGTTCGAGGCGTTTGAGCAGCCCGATCACCATCGGCATCGGCAACGACTTGGCGTAAGTTTGCGAGCGCATGTTGTAGCGCAGGAAGTCGATGATGTATTTCGGCCCCGAGATAAAGCCCCCGATGCCAGCCATCGACTTGGCGAAGGTGCCGAAATAGAGGTCGATATCGTCCATCACGCCGAAGTGTTCCGACGTACCGCGGCCGTTGGCCCCCATTGTGCCGAAGCCGTGGGCGTCGTCGACCAGGATGCGGAAGTTGAAATCTTTTTTCAGCTTGACGATTTCGTCGAGTTTGCCCAGGTCGCCTTTCATGCCGAAGACGCCTTCGGTGATGAGCAGGATGCCGCCGCCGGTCTCTTCGACCATTTTGGTGGCGCGTTCGAGCTGCTTGCGGCAGTTGTCGATGTCGTTATGCGGGTAGACGAAGCGTTTGCCCGGGAACAGGCGCAGCCCGTCGATGATGCAGGCATGGGATTCGGAGTCGTAAACGACCACGTCGTGGCGGGTCAACAGGGTGTCGATCACCGAGATCATCCCCTGGTAGCCGAAGTTGAGCAGGAAAGCGTCTTCTTTCTTTTCGAAAGCGGCCAGGCGGCGTTCGAGCTCCTCGTGCCATTTGGTTTGTCCGCTCATCATGCGGGCGCCCATCGGGGCGGCCATGCCGAATTGGGCGGCGCCTTCGGCGTCGGCCTTGCGTACTTCGGGGTGGTTGGCCAGCCCGAGGTAGTTGTTGAGGCTCCAGTTGAGGACTTCGCGTCCGCGGAATTGCATCCGCGGCCCGATGGGGCCTTCGAGTTTCGGGAAAGTAAAATATCCGTGGCCCTGGGCCTGGTACTTGCCGATCGGTCCGCCCGAATGCTTTTTGATCCTATCGAAAATATCCACGATCCTTTTGTTTTTTAGGTTTTATCTTTTTCGCCGGCTTCGTGAAAACACGCCGCCGGACGATGAGTAAGTTTCTCTTTAGGCGGTGTAAAAGTACAACCTTTTTGTGATAACCGGAAGAAAATGCAATATATTTTTTCTCGGCTCGTTAAAATTATGTAACTTTGTGCCGTTTTGCAGCGCACTGCCTAAAATCCCGGGAAAGAATGAAATCAAGAGCCAGCGCATGGTGTTTTGTGATCGCTGTGTGTGTCCTGTTCGCTTCGTGCGGCCTCATCAAGCGAGGCTTCAAGAGCAGCAAGGACGCCCTGTCGTTTTCGTATAACAAGGTCCTCAAGAGCAACGACCAGGAACTGATGTACAAAACGGCCATCGATTACTACCAGGCCAAACGTAACGAAAAAGCCCTGTACCTGTTCAATAACGTTGCCGCTTACTTTGCCGGGACGCTGCGTGAGGATACGATCAGTTTTTACTCGGCCGTCTGCAGTTTCCGGATGGGTGATTTCGACACGAGCGCCGAACAGTTCAACGCTTTCCGCCGCAAATTCGGGCGCAGTCCGTTCATTGAAGAGGCCGAATACCTGATCGCGATGGGGTATTACTACGCCTCGCCGCCGGCCGACCGCGACCAGTCGCCCTCGAAGATGGCGATCCTTTCTTTCAGCGAATACCTGGGCCGCTACCCCAACAGCAACAAGTGTGACCAGGTGCTCGAGTATATCGACGAACTGACCCAGAAACTGTGGGACAAATCGCTGCTCAACGCCAAAGTTTACTATAATATCGGTTACTATAACTCGGCCATTCACGCGTTCAACACCGCCCTCGAGGACTACCCCGACACCAACCACCGCGAAGAGATCCTCTTCCTGTTGACCCGGTCGGCCTACCTCTATGCCAACAACAGTATCGAGACGATGCAGCACACCCGCTACCTCGACATGGTCGACTTCTACTATAACCTGATCTCGGAATACCCGACCACGAAATACATGAAAGAGGCCACCAAGATGTACGACGACGTGCAACTGGCCCTTAAAAAATACAACACCGGGAAAGAAGAAGAGCCCGAAACCGAACCCACCGCATCATAATCATTCGACCTATAGCTATGGAAGTAAAGAAAAACGCCGTTCCGACCAACACCGTGACGCGCAACCTGACCGACCTCGACGCCCAGACCGGCAACATCTACGAGTCGGTAGCGGTCATCTCGCGCCGCGCCAACCAGGTGAGCAACGAGGTGAAACAGGAACTGAGCAAGAAACTGGCCGAGTTCTCGACCACCAACGACTCGCTCGAGGAGACGTTTGAGAACCGTGAGCAGATCGAAATCTCGAAATACTACGAACGGATGCCCAAGGCTACGCTGGTGGCGACCGAAGAGTTTTTGGAGGGGAAAGTATATTTCCGCCACAAAGACGAAGAGTAAACCCGTCATGGAATCGTTCGTTTGGATCAGCTTCGCGCCGGTCCAAACGATTCGCTTTTAAAACCGTCGCGTATGCTTCAGGGCAAAAAGATTATCCTCGGGGTAACGGGCAGCATCGCAGCTTATAAGGCGGCGACGCTGATCCGTTTATTGGTAAAGGAGGGGGCTGAGGTGAGAGTCGTAATGACGGCGCTGGCCAAAGAGTTCATTACGCCGCTGACGCTGGCTACGCTGTCGAAAAATCCGATCGCCGTCGAGTTCTTCAACCCCGAAAACGGCGCGTGGAATTCACACGTCAGCCTCGGCGAATGGGCCGACGCCCTGCTGATCGCCCCGGCGACGGCCAACACGATCGGCAAAATGGCCGGCGGAGTGGCTGACAACTTGCTGGTAACGACCTATCTTTCGGCCAAGTGTCCGGTTTTTGTCGCTCCGGCGATGGACCTCGATATGTACCGTCATCCCTCGACCCAACGCAATTTGGACACTTTGCGCGGATGGGGCAATCGCGTGATCGAACCCGCTATCGGCGAGCTGGCCAGCGGGCTCACGGGCAAGGGACGGATGGAAGAACCCGAAGCCATCGTGGCGGTTCTCAACGACTTTTTCTCGAAAAAAAAAACGTTAGCCGGTAAACGGATCCTCGTTACGGCAGGTGCAACGGTCGAACCGATCGACCCGGTGCGCTTTATTTCGAACTATTCCACGGGTAAAATGGGCTATGCCCTGGCCGATGCCCTGGCCGACCGCGGGGCCGAAGTGACCTTGGTGACGGGCTACGCTACGGCGCGGCTTGCAAATCCGGCAGTGAGGGTGGTCACGGCATTGTCGGCGCAGGAGATGTATGTGGCGGCCACCGACCTTTTCCCGGCGATGGATGGCGCGGTGCTTTGCGCAGCTGTGGCCGATTACACACCGGCGCATCCGGCCGACCAAAAGATCAAAAAATCGGCCGGGGAGTGGGCGTTGGAGCTGACCCGCACGCACGATATCGCGGCCGAGCTCGGGCGGCGGAAACAGGCGGGGCAGGTTCTGGTCGGTTTCGCACTGGAAACCAATAACGAACGCGATAACGCCCACCAAAAACTCGTCCGCAAGAATCTCGACCTGATTGTCCTCAACTCCCTCAAGAATCCCGGGGCCGGATTCGGGCACGACACGAATCAAATCGACATTCTCGATAAAGCGGGCCGTTGGACGACCTACCCCCTCCAGTCAAAACCCCAGGTTGCGGACCACATCACCGACCGCTTCGAGAAATTGCTCGAGGAGAAGGCGTAGGCGGGACATTGCCTCGCTCGTTCAACCGAGCAACCACTATACCGGCACTTATGAAGATACTTTTCCTCACGGCGGGATTTCACCACGAAGGCATACGCAACGCCCAGCAGACCGGCTACGCCCTCTGCGTCGAGCACCTGGCGGAGGTCGCAGGCCGGAATAACGATGTATATGTTTACAACACCTGCTTCTGGAACGACGAGATCCGGGGCGACGGCTATACTCTCGTCCGGCGGCGGATGGCGGATGTGTTGAAAAGCGTCAGGCCGGGCGACGTTCTGCGCGGCATACGGTATGCCTGCGGTGCCCGGGGAGTGAACATAAAACGGCGGATAGAGCTGCTCAAATACTTTGTTTTCGGGGGTTATGCCGACCGCGTGATCCGGCGGCTTAAACCTGACGCGATCCACATCCACGGCCTGCTGTGGGCCAATATCCCGATGATTGTTTCGGCCGCCAGGAGCGGCTGCCGGTTTATGCTCACCGCCCATGGCCTCTATTCGCTCAGCGAAACCGTCGCCCTGACCGGGTTCGAAAAAAAGTTCGAATTCGACGCGTTGCGTTTCCTGGCCCGGGCCGGTGTCGTGGTTTCGGTCGTGAGCAGCGGAATGAAAAAGGTGATCGAACAGCACATCAGCGGCGGGCGCAACATAGAATCGTTGAAAGTTGTACTCAACCCGGTAAAAGCGCCTCCTTCTGCAGCTCCGGCGGGAGCGCGGCGGAAACGGATCGTTTGCGCGGGCACCCTTTCCCCGCGCAAAAACCAGGGACAGCTGATCCGCGCCCTGGCCCTGATTGCTCCCGCTACCCGGGAAGGGTTGGAGGTGATGTTCGCCGGTCGCGACACGATGGGCGGCGGGCTGCAACGGTTGGCCGTCGAGGCGGGAGTGGACAATGTGTGCCGCTTTCCCGGTCAGTTGCCCCGGGAACGTATGCTGGAACTGATGGGCGAGTCGCACTGCGTCGCGATGATGAGCCTTTCCGAAGGGTTCGGGCTTCCGGTGGCCGAAGGGTATTCGGTAGGGTTGCCGGCGTTGTTTTTCAGCGATGTCGACGCTGCGGCCGACTTCGACGATCCGGGATGTGCGCTGGTCGTGGACGACCATTCCGACGCGGGTGTGGCAAAGGCCGTCGACGAGATATTCGCACGGGAATGGGACAGGGACCACATCCGGCGCTTTTCCGGCAAGTTCAGCGAAGCCGCTATCGCCGGCGAATATGCCCGGATATATTCGGCCCTTGCCTCTTCTTCCGTAACTTCCGGGGAGGTATGCGCTTTCCTCGGGGATTATTTTTGCCGGGAAAACAAGAAATAGTCCCGATCAACCGGGTTTATGCAGACAACCTTGTGCCGCCCCCGTGGGGTGCACGCATCCACTTTCCCTCCAAATTCCACCCGGTTTTTTCCGAAACCCGCCAAAAATCGCTTCCTTTGCACCGCCAGGACAATGTCCGTGCGCAGGGATTCGTTATAGTTAGAGGACAATTAATTTTTTGTGGATATGGAACAATTTCTGATGTCACACTCGGCCCAGTTTATGTTGATCATCGTCGTGGCCGTCGTAGGCTTTATCGTACAGGCCCGCCTGCAGGCGGTATTCAAGAAATATTCGAAAGTCACCTTTCCCGGTGGCCTCACCGGGCGCGAAGTGGCCGAACGGATGCTGCGCGAAAACGGCATCACCGACGTGCACGTGCTCTCGACCCCGGGCCGCCTGACCGACCACTATAACCCCACGACCCACACGGTCAACCTCAGCCCCGACGTCTATAACGGCAACTCGATCTCGGCCGCTGCCGTGGCCGCCCACGAGTGCGGCCACGCGATGCAGCACGCACGCGGCTATGCTCCGTTGAAGTTTCGCTCGGCGCTGGTGCCGGTGATGACTTTCTCGTCGTCGGTGGTGACTTGGGTGATTATCGCGGGGTTGTTGCTGATCAATACGTTCCCGGCGCTGTTCTGGCTCGGGATCGGGCTGTTGGGGGCTTCGGCGCTGTTTAGCATCGTCACCCTGCCGGTCGAGTACAACGCTTCGCACCGTGCCCTGGCCTGGCTCAAAGACAGTGGCACCTTGCAGGGCGTCGAGGTCAACCAGGCCCGCGAGGCCCTGTCGTGGGCAGCCCGCACTTACCTCGTGGCCGCCCTTTCGGCCATCGCCACGCTACTCTATTACCTGGGCTTCGCCCGCCGAAACTAAAAAACGGCCGTCGCGATGTCCCGTTTCCGTTTGCCGTCCCAGGAGGTCAATACGCTTATCGTCGCCGTCGGGGTGGTTCTCGGCGCGCTGATCCGGCGTGATTTTCTGAATGTGGGCCATTGGCTGACAGTGGCAGCACTGGCCTATTACGTGGCGGTTTCGGCCCCGGCGGCGATCGGACGCTTGCGCCGATTTCGTGAATTGCAGGGAACAGAACAGGTTTCGTCCGTCATTTTTATTTGTTTAGCGGTGATGCTTGTTCGCAGCGTGGTTACTTATTCGGTCGGCTATTTCGGTGTACTTGCCCTGTTGACGATCGATTTCTTGCTGGAAGAGAAAAGATTACGGAAGTGAAACGATTTTTGATCATATGGCTCGGTGGGCTGTTGCTCGTCGGTTGCGGCGGAAACCGCCCGGCGGCCTTTTCGCTCGACGGCTACGACCGGATCTACACCCCGAGCGAGGCCGGCGGTTTCGAACTTTATGCCTGCGGAGAAAGTACGATCTTGCAAGTGCGCGAACCTTGGCAGGGCGCCCGCGGCGTGGAAATGCTCTATTTCCTGGCGCGCAACGGGGAAAAAGCCCCCGAGGGATTTCCGGGGATCACCGTGGAGGTGCCCCTGCGTCGGGTGATCTGTATGTCGTCGACCTACGTTGCGCTACTCAATACGCTCGGGTGCGACAGTTGCATCGTGGGCGTGTCGGGGATGCAATACATTACCAATCCACTGATCCAAAGCCGTTTCGAAAAGGGCGGGGTGCGTGATGTGGGTTATGAAAACGGACTGAATTACGAACTGCTGACCAACCTTTCGCCCGACGTGCTGTTTATTTACGGGGTGCAGGGCGAAAACTCGCTCGTGACCGATAAGGTGCGCGAGCTGGGTGTCAAGGTGGTTTACATCGGCGACTACCTCGAAAACTCGCCGCTCGGCAAGGCCGAATGGTTGGTGGCGATGGGCGAATTCTTCGACAAGCGCTCGTGGGGGGCCGCCGTCTATGCCGATATCGAAAAAGAATACGAAGCGGTTCGGGAGCTGGCCCAGGAAGCAGGCTCGCGTCCGGGTGTGATGCTCAACGCTCCGTGGCGCGATGCGTGGTTCGTGCCGGGCGACCGGAGTTATATGGTGCGCCTGATCGACGACGCCGGAGGCGACTATGTTTGTCGCGGCGACGACAGCGACCGTTCGCGCCCGATCAGCAATGAAGAGGCCTATATCCTGGCCTCGAAAGCGGAGTTCTGGCTCAGTCCGGGTGCTGCCAATTCGCTGGCCGAGGTGGTGGCGATGAATCCCAAGTTCGGCAATATTCCCGCCGTGAAGCAAAGCGCCGTCTACAACAACAACGCCCGCCAGACCCCGATGGGCGGCAGCGATTTCTGGGAGTCGGGCACCGTCGCCCCGCAGGTCGTGCTCAAGGACCTGATCCGCATCCTCCACCCCGGGCTGTTGCCCGACCACGAGCTCTATTATTTCAAACGGCTCGAATAGTCTGGATTTTATATTCTCTCGAGGGCAACGCAAAAAGTGTCCCGTAAATTGATTACCTTTGCGTTTTGCAAGAAATCAATTACTATGGGACTATTCGATTTTTTCTCCAAAAAAGACAAAGACCAAAATCAACATAAAGAGGAAAAGGAAACCCTCGACCGTGGCCTTGAAAAGACCAAGGAGGGGGTCTTTTCGAAGTTGGCGCGTGCCGTAGCAGGGAAATCGCGCGTCGACGAGGAGGTGCTCGACAACCTCGAGGAGGTGCTCATCACCTCCGACGTGGGCGTGGAAACCACCGTCGAGATCATCCGTCGCATCGAGGCCCGCGTGGCCCGCGACAAATATATGGGCGTGGACGAGCTCAACACCATCCTGCGCGAAGAGATCGCCGCCCTGCTCGAAGAGAACCAGACCAACGCCGAGGGCGGATTTTTCCGCCAGCGGACGATCGACGGCCCGTTTGTCATTATGGTGGTCGGGGTCAACGGCGTGGGCAAAACCACGACCATCGGCAAACTGGCCGCCCAATGGGTCAAGGCCGGGAAAAAGGTTTACATCGGCGCGGCCGATACGTTCCGTGCTGCCGCGATCGACCAGCTGGCCGTCTGGGCCGAGCGGGCCGGGGCGACGATGGTGCGCCAGGAGATGGGGTCCGACCCCGCTTCGGTCGCTTTCGACACGCTCACTTCGGCCAAGGCCAACGGCGCCGACATCGTGCTGATCGACACCGCCGGACGGCTCCACAACAAGATCGGGCTGATGAACGAACTCACCAAGATCCGCAACGTGATGCAGAAGGTGATTCCCGATGCGCCCCACGAAGTGATGCTGGTGCTCGACGGGTCGACCGGGCAGAACGCCTTCGAACAGGCCAAACAGTTTACCCAGGCTACCCAGGTCACCTCGCTCGCCATCACCAAGCTCGACGGCACGGCCAAGGGCGGGATGGTGATCGGCATTTCCGACCGCTTCAAGATTCCGGTGGTTTATATTGGGGTGGGCGAAGGGATTAACGACCTGCAGGTGTTTAACCGACGGACGTTTGTCGATAGTTTGTTCGGGTAGGATTTTGGCACTGGGCTTTGCTCCGCGCTTTTGTATATTGGCCCTCGCACAAGAGATTTTTATGCATTGGAGGATGCACTTTCTTGAGCCGGGTCGGGGCATAAAAATCTCGGGGTAAGCTGGCCACTACGCATTTCCCTTTGAGGGAACTGCCGCTTTTGATAAAAAGCGGCACCAAAAATTTTTCTGGAACCGAAACGAAGTGGAGCTCAGCGAAGCTAAAACTTCGTTTTCCTGGGTTGACTTTGATTTAAACCGTTAGTTATGTTGGACGACCAAATCGCACAAGCGCTCGAAATCCTCCGCCGCGGCGGAATCATCCTATACCCCACCGACACCGTCTGGGGGATCGGCTGCGACGCCACAAATGCCGCCGCCATCGACCGCATCTACACCCTCAAGCAACGCACGGACAAAAAAAGCATGATCGTGCTGGTCGATAAGTTAGACAACGTGTCGCGCTATGTACAGGCCGTTCCCGAAGTCGCCTGGCAACTCCTCGAAGTCGCCGACAAGCCCCTGACCCTCATTCTTCCCCAAGGCCGCGGCGTGGCCGAAAACCTCCTCCCCGAAGAAGGTACGATCGCCATCCGCATTCCCGACCACGAATTTTGCAAGAAGCTGATATACAAACTCGGCCGTCCGTTGGTGTCGACTTCGGCCAACCTTTCGGGCGGATCAACCCCGGCCACTTTCTCGGAAATTCCGGCCGAAATCAAAAGAGGCGTCGATATGGTCATCGACCCTGCTCTGGAAGGCAAGCCTACCCGCCGGCCGTCGAGCATCATCAGCCTCGGTTCCGGCGGCGAAATCAAGATCATCAGGGAATGACCCCCAATGGAAATAGAACGGATCACAACAGATAAAAAGCAATTCCTCGACCTGCTTCTGCTGGCCGACGAACAGGAAAGCATGATTGATCGCTATCTGGAGCAGGGCGAAATGTTCGCGTTGTATGACGGTGATCTGAGAAGCGTCTGCGTCGTTGTGCCGCTTGATGGGGAAACCTGCGAATTGAAAAATATCGCCACTTACCCGGAATACCAGGGCAAGGGTTACGGCAAGGCGTTGATCGGATTTATTTCCGAACAATACAAAAGCAGATACAAGACGATGCTTGTCGGGACGGGCGACTGCCCCACGATTTTGTCATTTTACCGGCATTGCGGATTTGAGAAATCACATCGTATCGAGAACTTTTTTACGGATAATTACGACCACCCCATCTTCGAAGAGGGCGTGCAGCTCGTCGATATGGTCTATTTAAAGAAAAACCTATGGTAGAAACGCCGATACAAATGCGGTTCAACGACACCGATATGTTGGGCCACGTCAATAACGTCAACCTGCAGCACTACTTTGACCTCGGCAAGACGGAGTATTTCCGAAAAGTGCTCGACCAACCCATCGGGCGTGGCGAGCAGGGGCTGATCCAGAAAGCGATCCACACCACCTATGAGGCGCAAACCCGCCTGGGCGAACCCATCGCCGTGACCACCGTCATCGAGCGGATCGGCAACAAAAGCATCACGTTCCACCAGGAGGTGATCAATACCGGAACGCGCCAGGTGAAAGCGATCTGCACCTCGACCCTGGTGGCGTTCGACTACCGGTCGCAACAACCGATTCCCGTCCCGGCCGACTGGCGCCGGATGATCACCGTGGCCGAAGGGCCCGGGGTTGAGCAGGCGTAAGCGATGTGGCTCACACTGGCGGTTTTTTCGGCCCTCACCCTCGGGGCGTATGAGGTGGCCAAGAAGATGGCGTTGGACCGCAACGCCGTCATTCCCGTACTGTTTTTAAACATCCTGATCAGCGCCGCCATTTTTCTGCCGTTTTCCGTGTTGTCGGCCACCACTTCGGTGCTGGACGGGACGCCTGTCCGTGTCGGGGCGGTTTCGATGCTCGCCCATGCGGGCATCTTCCTGAAGGCGATCATCGTGCTTTCGTCGTGGCTCTTCGCCTATTTTGCGATGAAGCACCTGCCGATCATCATTGTCACTTCGATCAAATCGACCCAACCGGTGTTTGTGCTGGTCGGTGCGATCCTACTCTTCGGCGAACACCTCAACGGGTGGCAATGGGCGGGGATGGTGCTGGCTATCGTCGCGCTGATCTTCTTTTCGTCGGTGGGCAAACGCGAGGGCATCGGGGCTGAAAACAACCGGTGGGTCGTGTTCATTTTCCTGGCGACGTTGCTCGGGGCGGTGAGCAGCCTATGGGACAAGCACCTGGTGATGGCGTTCGATCGGGTGGCGGTGCAGGTCTACACGGCTTATTACCAGACGCTGCTGATGATCCCGATCTTCTTCCTGATATGGTATCCCAGGCGGAAGCAGACCACGCCTTTTGTGTGGCGGGGGGCGATCGTGTGGATCTCGGTGCTGCTGACGATCAGTGATTTTGCCTATTTTTATTCGCTGAGTATCGACGATTCGCTGATCTCGGTGGTGTCGACGATCCGCAAGGGCGGGGTGATCGTGCCGTTTGTGGCCGGGGCGGTGATGTTCCGAGAGAAGCATATTGGGTGGAAGGCAGCGTTGCTTGCCATTCTGCTGCTCGGGATTGGGCTGCTTTATTTCGGCTCTTAGTTGGTTACCGCAAAGTCACTCCAGGAAAACGAAGTTTTAGCTTCGCTGAGCTCCACTTCGTTTCGGTTCCAGAAAAATTTTTAACTGCGTTGAGCTCGTCTGCCTTCGGCAACCTTGGTTGCGGCGCTTTTTATAAAAAGCGCCAGTCCCCTCGGCGCAGCCCAATGCGCGGAGGGCACCTTACCCAGAGATTTTTAGCCCGATCCGGCACTTTAGAGGTTACCTCCCTATGCATAAAAATCTCTTGTGCGCGGGCCAAAACAGTACGGCGGGCATTTGCCCGCCGTACCTGTTTACAGCATAACCTATTACTTCGAAAAAGCCACCTTACGAACCCCTTTGTCTCCGCGAGCGTTAAGCACTTCAACCTCGACGATGCCTGTGAGCACGTCGGCTGCGTCGTGCCACCGGTTGAGGCGGAACGTGCGGCGGTAGCCCCCGAGGTGGGTGGCAAAATCGGGCCAGCGGCTGCGCCAGTCGGCCGGCATCACCACGTGGCGCAACACCGTCGGGGCATTGGTCAGGATGCGCGACTCTTTGTTCGCCCCCTGGTGGAACCACTCGACCTTGGTCACCCGCGCCATCCGTTGCACCTGCCGGGCAAAGCCCCGCCCGCCATTGTTGCTTTCGACCGTCGCCACACGTGTCTGTTGGCGGTTGAGCATCGCCGCGACGGCTTCTTCGGTGTACTCCATCGTTTCCTGGGTGTAGACCACGTCGGTCACGTAGACCATCCCTTCGCGCGAGACGTCGTAACAGACCGAGCACAAAAAATCGTCGCCCGTGTCGGCCGTGTCGGTGTAGTTGCCTTTTCGAATGATTTCCTCTTCGGGCAGGGCGGAGTAAGTGCGCAGCGCGTCGCCGTAGAGCAATTGGTCGCGGGTGAGCGGCGCTCCCTGGTACATGCACGAAAACATCACGCGGTCCAACTCGCGTTTCTCTTCCAACAGGCGCAACGAATGGCGCTCGGGCCAGAGCGGCTCGCCCTCCGGGCGCGGGTCGAGCGGGGTGGGGGCGCTTTCCTTGATCGCTTCGAAATTGAGCCGGAACCAATGGTCGGCGGGCGTGTCGCCGATCTGATCCGCCGAGCGGAGGTCGACGATCCGCTCCTTGCGCCCGATGCGCCCGATCAGGTCGTCGTCGTTCCAGCGGGTGAAGACGATCAGCTCGCGGCTCGCGTTGTGCAGGCGGGTGCGCACGACCGACGTGTACCACTCCCAGGCGTTGTCGCGCACCGTGGGCGAATTGGCTTCGAGCGCGTCTTTGTAGAGGTCGTCGAGGATCATCACGTCGACCGGGTTGCCGGTGAGCGATCCCTCTCGGCCGGTGGCGATCAATCCTCCGTTGTGGCCCACGATCTCAAATTCCTCGGCGGTGCGGGTATAACCTTTCTCGCCGCCCTGCTTGAGGCGCGAGGCCGGGAAGGCGAGGCGGTAGTTGCGACTGTCCATCACCCGCTGGATCTGGCGGTTGAACTTTGCCGCAAGCGAAAAACTGTACGAAGCGACAGCGATCCGGCAATCGGGATCGATGCCCAGCAACCATGCCGGCAACAGCACCGACGCTCCGAGTGATTTCCCGTGTTGTGGCGGCAGGGTGACGATCAGCCGCCGGATTTTTCCATCCGCGAATTTTTCGAGAATTTGGTAATAGCTTTCGTGGAACGACGTGAAACTCATCGGCCGGTGGACAAACCGGGCGAAGTCGCGCAGGTCTCGCCGGGCCAGTTCGGCGCGGGCTTCGGTTGGCGTGGGACGATTCATTGCGAGGAGGGTGCTGTTTCTGAAAGTTTGGCCAGTTCCCGGAGCGTGTTCTCGGACAGCGTCGACAGGTCGGCTCCGGCGGGCAACTCGATAGCGTCATCGACCGCTCCCGGTTTCTGCTTCCAAAGGTGGGGCGCGCGGTTGGTGAGGGCGAAAAAGATGGCATTCAGGTCGGGCTGGATGTCGCGCGTGGTTTCGACCCGTTCTTTCAGAACAGGCTCTCCCTCGGGCGAGCGGGTATAGACGATCTTGACCTCGGCCACTTTATACCCCTTGATCTTTTTGCGCAGCGCCGCCAACGCCTCGTCGTAGCAAAGCTCCAGCGTGTCGTTGCCCGCAGTCGCTTTGGCCGGCGCTTCCGATTTTTTAGCGCGGGCCATTACAAAAGAAACGTTTTCAGTTCGCTCCAGCTGAAGTCGTTGGCGGCATCGGTTCCGTCGACCGACAACCGGAACTCCCACCACACGGGGACGATGTTCTCAATCATGCCCGACCGGTCGCCCCGCTCCGTTTCGCTTTGGCGGTAGACGATCAGCGTGGCGATCAGCGCGGCGTAGCCCTGCGGCGTGTCACACACCACGCGGCCGTTAAAGAATGAAGCCCCGTCACCGAGCATTTCGAGTAGCCGGTGAGCGATGGCAGCATACGTTTCGGTAGAAATAATAATCATTTTTTGAATCTGAAAATTTTGGTTTATTGCGTTGTTTGTGTACTTTTGCTTGCAAACGCAGCGATTAATCAATTTCACATTGCAAATATATACTGCAAAAATTCAAAAAACAAATAAAAGCCCCAATATTAAGATAAATAATTGAACAAATGAATATGAAAGAAAGAATTCGTCAGATACGCAGCATGTTAGGAATGACCCAGGAGCAACTGGGCGAAGTCCTCGGCGTCAAAAAGAGCACCCTGTCGATGATCGAAACGGGAAAAGCGGCCCTCTCGAACCGCAATAAGCAACTTTTGATTGAAAAATTGAACATCGATCCCGGTTGGCTCGAAACCGGCGAGGGCGAGATGATCACGGCTTCGTTCAATCCCCACCTGTCGAACGTGCGCGGTACCGACCGTAACCTCTCGGCCCAGCGCATCCCGCTCTACAACATCGAGGGCACGGCCGGGCTTGTGCCGCTGTTCCTCGACCACCGCTCGATACAGCCGATCGACTATATCCAAATTCCGAACCTGCCCAAGTGCGACGGTGCGATCTATATCGTCGGCGACAGCATGTACCCCCTGCTCAAGAGCGGCGACATCGTCCTCTACAAACAGGTCAACGACATCGCCAACAACATCTTTTGGGGCGAAATGTATCTCATCTCGATCGACATCGACGGCGAGGAGTACATCACCGTGAAATACGTCCAGCGTTCGGAGCGTCCTGACCACATTCGCCTGGTGAGCCAGAATCCCCACCATGCCGACAAAGAAATCCACATCGGCCGGGTCAACGCGCTGGCCTTTGTCAAGGCGAGCATCCGGATGAATTCGATCCGTTGATTGCGGCAGAAAACAAAAAGAGCGGGCCCCGATTGCGCGGCCCGCTCTTTTTTATGGAGTGGGTTTAATAATTGACCTTTACGTCGTAGCTGACCCGATACCCGGGAATGCCGTTGACGTTGGTCGCCATCATCGACACGGGACCGTCCAACTCCGGGTCGTAGGTATCCCTACCACCAGGGCCAGCGCATAAAAAAGGAGGTTTGTTGCCTTCATGTCGTTTCGTCTTTTTCACAGGCGCCTCCCCGGCACCCGGAGTTCTTGCTTTGCTTGAACAAAGGTAGCGAAAATAGCCCGCCGTTATTCCCTTTTCAAAAAACAGCGGGCTATTTTAACAGAATTGTATTAATTCTTTGAACTGTCGACCAGCTCCCGGTCCATTCCCATCAGCACCGGAATAAAGAAGCATACTGCCCCGATCGCCACGATTATCGCCCCGGCCACGACAAACACGGTGTTGACCCCGATGCGGTCGGCGAGTGGTCCGGCGGCCAGCAACCCCAGGGGAGCCGGCAAGATGGCCAGCGTACCGAACAACGAAAAGACGCGGCCCAGCATACCCGGTTCGATCCGGGTCTGGATGAGCGAGATCAGCGGGCTGTTGAGAAACGGCACGGTCAATCCCATCACCGCCACCCATGCCAGGAACCAGTAGTAACCCGTGCGCGGCAGCACGCCCGAAAGGGCAAACGCCGCCCCCATTACGATATAGGCCAGTACGATCATCAGCACCCGGCGGCGGTTGGTGCCCCAAATACCGATCAGCACCCCGCCCACGAGCATCCCTGCGGCGAAGGCCGCCTCGGCCATCCCCATCTGGAATGGCGTGCCGCCGAAATAGTCGTAGGTCATCAGCGGATAGAGCGCTCCGCCCGGCATATAGAAAAAGATGCAGAGCGTCCACGTCGCCATCAGCACCGTCAGCCCGCGGTCTTGCCAAATGGCGCGCAGGGCGTCGAGCATTTCGCGGATCACGGTGCCCCCCTTGAGCCCCGTTACAGGTGGTGTGGCCGGGATTTTTATGAACAGCAGGCTCGACGAGGCGATGACGGCGCCCGCTACGTCGATCCACATGATCTGGTCCATCGGCATTGCGCTCACCAGCAGTGCTCCCAGGGCCGGGCCGGCGATGTTGGCCACCGATTGCAGTGCCTGGGTGATGCCCGCGATCCGGGTCAGGTGTTGCTCGGGGGCGAGCAGAGGCACCGAGGCCTGCATTGCCGGATAGTGGAACGCCCCGCCCACCGAGCGGGCGGCGAGCAGGAGGTAGATGTGCCACATCTGGATCACGTCGTAGCGATACAGGAAAGCGATCACGACGCAACAAAGGGCAATGAAGAGGTCGGCGACGATCATGATCGCCTTGCGGTTCCAACGGTCGACCCACACCCCGATGAAAGGGCCGAGCACGATCTGGGGTATCAGCCCGGCGATGGCGGCCATCGCCAACACGCTCGCCGAGCCGGTTTCGATCGTCACCCACAGGATGATGGCGAATTGGACCAGTGCACTGCTCAGCAGCGAAAAGGCCTGGCCCGACCATATAATGAAAAAAGTTCTTTTCCAGGTAGACATATAATAGTGGTGTTAACGGCAACTGTGCGTGTCTTTCGGCACGGAACAATGCTTTTTTCCGCGAACAGTCCGCCGCAATTGCACAAGTGCCTCCCGGCACTCGAGATTTAAAACAAATATATGGAAAAACTTCCGCCGGGCGGCGGAAAAGCCCGGGAAACCGGGGCGGGACTACTTGTTACGCGCTCTGGCAGCAGCGGCGCAGGCGGCGCGGAGGGATGACCGGTACATCAAACAGGTTTTACTTGGAAAAACAAAGGTAATGATTTTTCTCAAAATAAACAAAAACAGCGCGATCCGTGCAAAAAACAACTTCATGCGGTTCGGTGCGGAGTGAAAAAAACTGTTGTCTGGAGCGAAAAATTGGAATATCGCGGAAAAGCGATTACCTTTGTGCTATACAATGTGGAAAGATTTGGCCGATTGCTACCACACAAAAAAATTGCTAAAGCAGCACCAGCGCCCCTTGCGGGGTTTCCCGATGCAGAGAGCCGTCCGGCTCGAAAAAGCTTTTTCTTTGTAACGCTTCAATCAACCAGGTTTTGTGCTTTTCGGATGCCTTTCGGCATACGGATTTATTGACTTCACTATGTCTTAGTGCCTTCCGGTGCTTGGCGTTTTTTGGACTTTATTATGAAAAAAATGGGATATTTATTTACGTCGGAATCGGTGTCCGAGGGGCACCCCGACAAAGTGGCGGACCAGATCTCGGACGCCATCCTCGATGAATTTTTACGGAATGACCCGCAGGCGAAAGTGGCTTGCGAGGTGCTTGTGACGACCGGCCTGGCCGTGATCGGCGGCGAAGTGCGTTCGGATGCCTACGTCGACATCCAGTCGGTGGCGCGGGGGGTGATCAACCGCATCGGGTACACCCGCAGCGAATATATGTTCGACGGCAGCGCGTGCGGCATCCTGTCGGCGATCCACGAACAGTCGCCTGACATCAACCAGGGCGTGGTACGTGAAAACGCCGACGAACAGGGCGCGGGCGACCAGGGGATGATGTTCGGTTATGCGACCGACGAGAGCAAGGAGCTGATGCCTGCTTCGCTGATCCTGTCGCACGTGATTCTCAAGGAGTTGGCCGTAATCCGCCGCCAGGGCGACGTGATGCCTTACCTGCGCCCCGATGCGAAGAGCCAGGTGACGATTGAATACGATGACAATGGGCGTCCGTTGCGCGTGCACACGATCGTGGTTTCGACCCAGCACGACGAATTCCTGACGGCCGATAAATTCGGCGGCGATGAGAAACTGGCCGAAAAGCAAATGGGGGCGATCATCAAGGAAGACGTGCGCACGATCCTCATTCCGCGGGTCAAGGCGCGGCTGTTGGCGGCCGGTGACCAACTGGGTGAGCTGATCGGCGAGGAATATATCCTGCACGTGAATCCGACCGGCAAATTTGTGATCGGCGGGCCGCACGGCGACACAGGACTGACCGGCCGCAAGATCATTGTCGACACTTACGGGGGCCGTGGGGCCCACGGCGGCGGGGCGTTTTCGGGCAAGGACTCGTCGAAGGTCGACCGTTCGGCGGCTTATGCGGCGCGGCACATTGCCAAAAACATGGTGGCGGCCGGGGTCGCCGGGCAGATGTTGGTGCAGGTGGCTTATGCGATCGGGGTGGCGCGGCCGGTGAGTGTTTTTGTGAAGACTTACGGGACGGCTAAGGTGGCATTGAGCGATAGCCAGCTGGCTGAGGTTGTCGAAAAGTTGTTTGATTTGCGTCCGGCGAAGATTGTGGAACGGTTCGGGCTGCGGAATCCGATTTTTGAGGTGACGGCGGCTTATGGGCATTTTGGGCGCAGACCTTATACAGAGTTGGCCGAGGTGACTGAGAACGGGAAGAAAGTGCAGCGTGAGGTGGAGTTTTTCGGCTGGGAGAAGTTGGACATGGTCGACGAGATCCGTAAGACGCTTCAACTGAATTAACCGGTTACAGCAAAGTAAGTTAAGCGATGCAAGGCATCGCCTAAAAATTTTTAACTGCGTTGAGCTCGCCCGTTGCTTGTGCAACGATCTCGGTTTGCGGCGCTTTTTATAAAAAGCGCCAGTCCCCTCGCGGAGCCTCTCTCTTGCGTGGTGGCCAGCTTTCAGGCAGATTTATGCCCGAGCCGGTTTAGTATTCCGATCCTCCTCATTGCATAAATCTGCTCTGTGTGGTGGCCAATCTTTTAAAAACAGGCGCGGCGGGCAGTTGCTCGCCGCGTTTTATTTATTTGGCCACGCTCCCCAGAGATTTTTATGCATAGGAGGGCTACCTCTATCGGGCCCGAACCAGCATAAAAATCTCTGGGGAGCGTGGCCACCGCTTTAGGCTACGCCAAGAGAACAGCCGCTTTTTATAAAGAGCGGCACCAAAAATCTTTCTGGAAAGCTGCGCTTTCCTGGGGTGATTTCGCTTTGAAAAACTCCCTGTGCGGGGACGCACTAGAAGCCGAAGCCCAAGTCTTCCACCTCATGCTGCTTGTCGACCGTCGGCGGCTCGGCCCACATCTGAGGCTCACTCCCCTCCACATAGATCGCCAGTTCGTGCTTCGGGCAGATCGATTCGCAAGCCCCGCACCCAATGCAAAACTCGGTGTGCGTTTGCGGAATCGTCAACGTTCCCCGGAACGGCACCATCACCAACGCCCCCGTCGGACAATGTTCGGCACAAGCCCCGCAATCCTGCAACTCCGAATGCACGATGCACTCGCGCTTCACAAAATGCACGATCCCCGCCTGCCGGATCTTCTTCTCTTCGACCGTCAATTGTGCAATCGCCCCTGTCGGGCACACATCGCCGCAAACCGTACACTCGTAATTGCAATATACGTCGACCTCATAAAACATATGCGGCTGCATCATCCCTGTCAACCCCCGTTCGAGATACGACGGTCGCAGCACCTGCATCGGGCACTTGGCCACACACAACTGGCAGGCCGTACACTTATCCGTAAAATTGTCGACCGCCCCCGGAGGCAACGGATAGCGCCGCGATTCGGCGGTCGCGCCGCCGCCCTGAACCCGTGCCTGCATCCTCACCAGCGGAACCACCGCCAGCGACGTAGCCGTCCGTTTCAAAAACTCGCGCCGACCGGCATCGTAATTCTGCCGTGCCGCCGCCGGTTTCGTCCCGGCCGGTTGTGCCGCCGTTTTTCCATAACGGAAACGGTAACCGATCGCTTTCTGGTTGCAAGTGCCGATACAATTATAACAGGTCACGCAACGGCTCGCATCGACCGTCAGGTTGCGCTGGTCGATGCACTCGGCCTTGCAACGGTCGGTGCAGCGATTGCAGTGGTTGCATTTGTTGCTGTCGATCCTGATCCCGAAAATGGAATACCGCGAAAGAAATCCCAGCACCGTCCCCAACGGGCAAACCGTGTTGCACCACAGCCGTCCGCGGCCCAACACCAATACCGTCAGGATCACCAGCACCACGCCGGCAAAGATCGTGATCGGCCACATCGCATACTCGGCCACCGGATAAACCGAAAAATTGCCCCGCGCATTGAGGATGCCCGCCAACACGTTGTTGCCCCACACGTACACGGGCTTGAACAGCCCCGTCGCCATCCGGCCGAAATTTGAATATGGGTCGAGCAGCAAGACAACGGTCGTAATCCCGAAAAACAGCGGCACGACCGCCGCCAGGAAGCCGTAGCGGAGCCAGTTGTTCGGTTTCCGGTAAGTCGCCTTCGCATCGTATTTCCGTTTCCCCTTGCGTCGAATTCCCAGCACGATGCGTTGGCAGCGCCCGATCACGTCCTGCAGGATGCCCAGCGGACAAAGGATCGAGCAATAAAGCCGTCCGAACAGCAGCGCAGACAGCAGCAGCACCGCGGCCAGCACCCACATCCCGGCCAGCAGTGCCGGCACCAGTTGTGCGTGCATCAGCCGGTGGAGCCACAACGGCAGCGAACCCGAAAAATCAAGGAAAAAAGCAAGCGTCAGCAAAAAGACGATCGAAGCGATCGCGATCCGGAGATATTTCAACATAGTGTTTGCGCGTGTGTTTGGGGTGGTGGGTTTTTAAAAAAGGCCGAAGCGGGGCTCCGGCCTTTTTACGGAGGACAGCGGTTAGGCCATCGAAATCCGGGACACCTTGACCTTGTCGAGGTCCATCGTGCCGAGTTTCAGGTTTTCGCCGTTCTTGATGTGCGAGATGTCGGCCAGGCTGATGTCGGGACGCATCTGGATGAAGAATTTGGCGGCAGCCGTGTCGACAGCCACCGGGTCGGCCGAAGCGAAAAGGGCTTTGGCTACCGTCACGTCTTCCTTCGTTTTTCCCCCCGGGCCGTTGGTTTTCACCACGCGGTAGGCGTCGACGATGTGCAGGGCCGGTTTCTTCGGCCAGGTGTTGATATCGGCGATGCACTGCTGCAGGTCGTTCGAGTGGAAAATGCGGCGGTCCCACACGATGCCCAGGTAGTTCTTCATCGCGGCGGTCATCTTCGCCCCGCCGTGGTTTTTCAGCACCGGCACGTTGAACCACACATCGCAGTTGACCAGGTCGCGGTGGATCTTCGTGTTTTTCAGTTTCACCCCGCGCGGGAGCTGCACGTCGACATAAAGGCTTTCGTCGTTGCCGGGGATCATTTTGCCCCCGTTGGCCTCCACCTCTTTCTGGATGCCGCTGTTTTGGTAGCAGTTGCGCCAGTCGTTGAGCGTGTGGTCGAAGACCAGCACTTCCGACGCGCCGGCGGCCTTGCACTGCTTCACCAGTGCACCGACCAGTTGCGGGTTGGTGTTCGGTCCCTCTTCCGGGGTCTTGTCAAAGCCGATATTGGGTTTGATGACCACTTTCTGTCCTTTTTTGACGAATTTGCCGATGCCGCCCATTTCGGTCAGCATCCGGTTAAGCATGGCAGCTGCGTCACCGCCCATGATGGCGACCAGGTTGGTGCTGCCCGCAGCAGCCGTTTGAGGCTCGACCGAAGCGGCCACAGCCTGGCGGAGCGACGAGAAATCTACGGTGGCGATCAACCCCGCCATCGCCGCAGTTTTCAAAAAATCCCTTCTATCCATAGTTTTACGTTTTTATGATCCACGGAAAGCAGAAGCAGGGGACGTCCAGCAACGGATAATCGGCCGGGCCGTTGACCGCGAAAGTCTTGACGACGGCCGCCCCTTTTTCCAGCAATAATTTTTTCGCCATAGTAAGCGTGGCGCCGCTTTTGACCCGGTCTTCGACCAGCAGGATCGTCTTTCGATTTACATCGTAAGCGGGTTCCTCAACCAATTTCGGGGAGTCATACATCGGCCGTTGCTCCGGATCGCGCAGCGAAATTTTCAGCAGTTGAAACTCGGCGCCCAATCGTTGGTTGAGCATCGCGGCGGGAATGATCCCCCCGTTGGCGATGGCGACGACCATATCGAACTTTTCGGAAAATTCGATTTGCTCGATCAGCTCCCGGATCCGGTCGAAATCGTACACCGGGATTATCTCCGAGAAAGTTTGCAAATGGCCCAAACGGCGACGATCTGCAGGGCGATGCCCGGGGCGGCCGTCCAAACCACGTTGGCAGCCGCGGCGAATCCGCCGAAGAACAAGCCCTGGAAGATCATCCCCGCGGCCTGTGCGATCAGCGCCACCAGGGCGACTTGCCACAGGCGGATGGCGCTTGCGCGGTTAATCAGCCACCAGGCTGCAAAAGCCATGGCACCGCCCTTGACCATCAGGATCCAGAGCATCGGTGCGGCAGGCATGCCGGTGATGGCGGCGCTCACCAGCGGTGAAAGGATGGCCGTTGCCAGGCCGCACACCACGCCGTAGCGCACGCTGGCCAGCAACGTAAAGAAAAGGATCGGAATAAAGACCGTCGACCCCAGGTTAGCCACGTGGAACAACTGGGGCAGCGCGACGTTGGCCGCAACAAAGGCGGCCGCAAGCAGGTAGGTCTTGGGCGCTACCGCTTCTCTGGAGATGTTTTTTACAAGCGTATTCATAGTTGGAATAGGTTACAAAATGACACATTAACAAAGATATAACAATTTCTTTGGATTTTTTCACGCCAGATTGTAAAAATTAAGAGGGGCCCCGGCGGGACCCCTCATCGGTCGTTCATCAAGGAATGAAAGAAGCTTATTTCCAGGAAATTCCGCGAAAATAGGCGATGGTTTTTTGCAATCCGGTTTGCAGGTCGATGGCCGGTTGCCAACCGCCGAGGCGCTCGCGGGCAAGCGAAATGTCGGGTTGGCGCTGGCGCGGGTCGTCCGAGGGTAGGGGACGGAAGACGATTTTCGATCGCGATCCGGTGAGTTCAAGTACCATTTCGGCCAACTCGAGCATCGTGAATTCGCCTGGGTTGCCGACGTTGACCGGCCCTGTGAAATCGTCGCCGGTGGCCATCATCCGCACCATCGCCTCAACCAGGTCGTCGACGTATTGGAAACTGCGGGTCTGGGTGCCGTCGCCGTAGATCGTGATCTCCTCGCCGCGCAGGGCCTGGACGATGAAATTCGACACCACGCGCCCGTCTTCGGGGTTCATCCGCGGCCCGTAGGTGTTGAAGATGCGGATGATCTTTATGTTTACTCCGTTTTGGCGATGATAGTCCATAAAGAGCGTCTCGGCGCAGCGTTTCCCCTCGTCGTAGCACGAACGGATGCCGATCGGGTTGACGTTGCCCCAGTAGGCTTCGGGCTGGGGGTGGACAGCCGGGTCGCCGTAAACTTCGCTGGTCGACGCTTGCAGGATCTTGGCCTTCACCCGCTTGGCCAACCCGAGCATATTGATCGAACCCATCACCGAGGTCTTGATCGTCTTGATCGGGTTATACTGGTAGTGGATCGGCGAAGCGGGGCAGGCGAGGTTGTAAATCTCCTCGACCTCGCTGTAGAACGGCGTGGTGATGTCGTGGCGAACCAGTTCGAAACGGGGATTGTCCAACAGGTGCAGCACGTTCTCCTTGCTGCCCGTAAAATAGTTGTCGAGGCAGATCACGTCGTGGCCTTCGCCCAGCAGGCGTTCGCAGAGGTGTGACCCGATAAACCCGGCCCCGCCGGTAACCAATATCTTTTTCATAATCCGTTGCGTCTATCCCCTAGCCCTATTATTAAAACGGACTTTCGTCGTTACTAAACGTGCCGCCCAGGGCGCCGCCGGCCGGCGACGAAAAACTCCAGTCGTCGTTCCCACCGTCGATGCTCGACCCGAACTCCTTGGTGACGAACTGGCCCATCCCGCCGCTTTGGGGAATGTCGGCTTCGTCCAGGTCGAGGAATTTGGCCTGTTCTTTCCGGAATTTCAATTTTACCGTATCGACCGGGCCGTTACGGTGCTTGGCGACGATGATCTCGGCGATGCCGGCGGTGGGCATCCCTTGTTCGTCTTCGGTCAGGCCGTAGTATTCGGGACGGTGGATGAAAGCCACCAAGTCGGCATCCTGCTCGATCGCCCCCGATTCGCGCAGGTCCGAGAGTTGCGGGCGCTTGTTGCCGGTGCGCGACTCGACCGAGCGGTTCAACTGCGACAGGGCGATGATCGGGATGTTCAACTCCTTGGCCACGGCCTTGAGCGAACGCGAGATCGAGGCTACCTCCTGCTCACGGTTGCCCTTGGTGTCGACCGTGCCGGTCATCAGCTGGAGGTAGTCGATCACGATCAGCTGGATGTCGTACTGTATCTTCAGGCGCCGCGCCTTCGACCGGAATTCGAAGATCGACAGGGCGGGCGTGTCGTCAATAAACAATTTGGCGTCCGAAAGCGGCTTTATCGAGTTTTCCAGGTGTCGCCACTGTTCCTCTGTTAAGTGTCCGTTGCGCACCTCGCGCGAATCGAGTCCCGATTCGGCCACGAGCAGACGCAGCATTAACTGCTGGGAACTCATTTCAAGCGAGAAGAACGCCACCCCCCGCTGGAAATCGACCGCGATATTGCGCGCCATCGAGAGCACGAACGCCGTTTTCCCCATCGAGGGGCGGGCGGCGATGATGATTAAGTCGGAAGCTTGCCAACCGAGGGTCATTCGGTCGAGTTGCGTGAATCCCGAGGGAACGCCGCTGAAGCCATCGGGCTTTTTCGACGCCTCTTCGATCATCCGCAGCGTTTTGGTGATGATGTCGCGCGATTTCTGCACGTCGCGCTTGACGCTGCCCTCGGCCACCTTGAAGATTTCGCCCTCGGCAAAGTCGATCAGGTCGGTCACGTCGGTCGAATCGTCGTACGAACGCCGCTGGATGTCGGTCGCCGCGCGGATCAGTTCGCGCTGCACATATTTCTGGGCGATGATCTTGGCGTGGAAATCGACGTGGGCGGCCGATCCTACCTTTTGGGTCAGCTGGGCCAGGTAGGCGGCCCCGCCCGCTTCTTCGAGCTTGTTGGTACGCTGGAGCATCTGGCCGACCGTATACAGGTCGATCGGCTCGATCTTGGCCGACAGGTCGAGGATCGCGCGGTAGATCGTCTGGTGCGCTTCCTTATAAAACGATTCGGGCTGCAACACCTCCTGCACTCCCATGATGCTGTCCTTTTCGAGCATCAGGGCGCCCAACACGGCCTCTTCCAACTCGACCGCCTGCGGGGGTAGGGTGCCCAGTTCGGCCGAGAGTTTTTCGAAGGCTTCCGTGTTGCGTGTGCGTGGGGTGTATTGCTTTGCCATAGGTTTTCAGCGGGGGACAAATGCCTGGACAAATCCGTCCGGGGGATTCAAAGGTAGCTATTTTTTCGGGGTGAAAAAATATTTTTTCTGGTTCCGCTTGTCGTCCTGATTCCGGGCGACGTAAAGTTTTTCGGAGGTATAAGGATTTTCGCCAGTCCAAAACATGACTGACGATAAGGTCATCGGTGTCGGGGTAAAATCCTGCACCTGCTCGGTGTGGAGTTTCAGCCGGCGGGTAATCGAGGCCAACTCGCGCATATCGCCCTCGGTGCAGCCCGGATGGCTCGAAATGAAATAGGGGATCAGTTGGTATTTCAGCCCATTGGCCTCGCAAATCCGTTTAAATTCATTATCCAGTTTTTCAAAGAGTGCAAACGACGGTTTTCGCATTAAGCTCAGGATCTTGTCCGAAGTATGTTCCGGGGCGACCTTTAACCGGCCCGAGGTGTGGTGCTTCACCACTTCGGCAAAATACTCGCTGCCGCCCTTATCGAAAAGCATGTCGTAGCGGATGCCGCTACCGATGAACGCTTTTTTGATGCCTTTCACCCCGCGCACCCTCCGGTACAGATCGAGTAGCGGACGGTGGTCGGCATCGAGGTTTTTGCACATTTTGGGGTGGATGCACGAGGGGCGCGTGCATTTTTCGCATAACGCCTGGTCGCGTCCGCGCATCCCCCACATATTGGCCGACGGGCCGCCCAGGTCGGAGAGGTAACCCTTGAACCCCGGGTCGGCGGCGATCGCCTCGACCTCGCGCAGGATCGACGCCGCCGAGCGGCTGGCGATAAATTTCCCCTGGTGGGCCGAGATCGTGCAGAAGCTGCAACCGCCAAAACACCCCCGGTGCAGATTCACCGAATTTTTTATCATTTCGAATGCTGGGATCTCGCCCTTGCCTGCATAGCGCGGATGCGGCTTGCGCGTATAAGGCAAATCGAAACTGCGGTCCATCTCGGCTTCGGTCAGCAGCGGGTAGGGCGGGTTGACCACCACATAGCTTTCGCCCGTAGGCTCGACGAGCGGCCGAGCCATCCAACGGTTCGACTCTGTTTCGATTTTTATGAAGTTTTCGCCGAAGGCTTTTTTGTTGTCCCGGCATTCCTCATAGGAATGGAGCCAGATCGCACCGTCTACGCCCTCGGCCTGTTTCCGGTCGGCCAGCCAGGCCACTTGCGGAATTTTCCGTAAAAGTTTTAGATTAAAACCGTTGTGGAGGGCTTTGGCGATATCGATAATCACTTTTTCGCCCATCCCATAGGCTACCAGGTCGGCGCCGCTCTCGACAAGGATCGACGGCTTTATAGAATTGCTCCAATAATCGTAATGGGTCAGTCGCCGCAGTGACCCCTCGATCCCGCCCAGCACGACCGGGACGTCCGGATAAATTTCCTTGAGGATTTTGGCATAGACGGTCGCCGCGCGATCAGGTCGAAAGCCGGCCTGTCCGCCGGGGATGTAGGCGTCGTCGCTGCGCAGGCGCAGGTTGGCCGTGTAGTGGTTGACCATCGAGTCCATCGCCCCCGCCGTAACGCCGAAGAAGAGGCGCGGCCGGCCCAACTTCCGAAAATCCCGTAAATCGTCGCGCCAGTTGGGTTGCGGCACAATCGCCACCCGATAGCCTGCCGCCTCCAATAGCCGCCCGATCACCGCCGCCCCGAATGCCGGGTGGTCGACATAGGCGTCGCCCGTGAACAGGATCACGTCCAACTGTTCCCAGCCGCGTGCCCGCACCTCTTTCACGGAGGTGGGCAGCCAGGCTTCGGTATGTGCGGGATGGGCCATGCGTTGCGGTTTAGGACACAAAGATAGCTTTTTACACGAAAAGGCCCCGGTTTTCCAGGGCCTTTTCGTTTATTCAAATTCAAAACTTTCGATCTCGATCGCCGAATCGTCGGGGACGGTCAGCCGAACTTTGTAAAGCCCGGCGTTGATCATCGACCCGGTCGAGGTGCTCACTATCCTGAATTTGTCGTCGGCCGGCGGAAACTCGATCTTATCGCGCTTCATCACCACGCCGTTGAGGGCGTTGATGATCTCCAACTGCATCGGTACCGCCCGTCGCGAAAGGTTCATATAGCGGAAGCGCAGCAGGTAGGTGCCTGCCAATCCCGGATTGACCTCCCATTCCAAAAAACTGCCCGGGGCGGCCAGCGTCACGAAATTGTCCCGGCGTAGGGTGCCCGTTTCGATTTTTCCGCCCGATTTAGCTTGTTCTCCGGTCTGCTTCGTCACTGGCCGGGCCGCAGGTTCCTCGCCCATGTCCGCGAAATAGTTGACCGCCACGCTGTATTCGCGGGCCGAGGCGCTGCCGATACGAACCGTGTCGCCTCTGGCATACTCACGAACCCAGACCGGAAAGCGCTCTCCATCGCTGTTGAGCAACGTGTCGCCCAACGGTGAAAAATCGTCCATTCCGGCGGGGCGCATCGGTTCGGCCAGGTCAATGGCCACGAAGACCTGCGCCCGTGCGCCGACGGTAAACGTACAAGCCGAAACCCCCTCGCGCGAGGCTTTTAGCCATTCGGCTCCGTACATGGCTGGAGGTAAGTGTACGATGGTCGAACTTCCGTCGGCGTGCTGCCGCTCGCCGGTGTCCATCCACGCAAATTTGCGCCAGTCGCGCTCCTTGACCCAGGTGATCAGCCCCGGCGACGGAGGCGCCGACGGGGTGCGCACGATCGAAGCCACGGCGATGGCCGAGATCACCGCCTGTCCCGCCTTGGCGTGCGGGAACGAAACGGTCAGCAAGCCGTCCTTGCTCCGTGCAGTAACTGTTTTTTTGAGCAGGGCGTCGTGGCCCACTTCGCTGAAAATATCGAGGTCTTTCAAGACAATCTCGTCGTTGACGGCCACGTCGAAGACGCGCCAGCCGGTGCAATCCATCCCGCCGCCGGTGCCGTACCACGGCTCGACGAAATAGAGTTCGACGGTGTATTCGCCCTCGGGTACCGGGAATTCCCACTTCAGTTTATCCTGCCCGTAGCGGAACGTTTGGAAGAGGGGCCAGTCGATCGTGCCGTCGATCGGGTCGTGGGTTTGCCGCTGGCTGCCGAAGAAAGGCGGCACGCCCGGGAAGTTGTCGGCCCACGAACGCGAGCCCCATGTGCCGGGTTCGCTCAGGTGGGTGTCGGCCATCCAGGTTTCGCGGTTATAGAGGTCGACGTAGCGGTCGCCGCCGCAGTTGACGCGGTAGTGGTATACCCTGTCGGGCAACGGCTTCGTCGCATTGGGCAGTTTGCCCCGCCAGGCGTTCAGCCCAGGGGCGGCGGGCAGGTGGTGAAGTGTCACCAGGTCGTTCGCCACGGCCACGCCATTGTCATAGCCCACGGCCCGCAGCACATTGTAACGGACGTCGACCGCGTTCCACACGAAATGGGTGCCGATGCCGCCCTCGCGCTTGCGCTTACCGAAAGAAACCCCACCGACCAAATCGTCGAAAAGTTCGACCTCATCGCAGTTCGAGTAGACGACAATGCCGTCTTTCCGGCCCGGCGCGTACCAGCGGTCAGGCCAGGTGTGCATCGCGATGTAGACCATCGGCTCGGTGGCTACCGGAGCGTAATTCGAACGGTACATATAATAGGCGTCGAGCGGTTCGTCCCACGGCGTGAGCAACCCTTTATAGTTAAAAGGCCCTACCTGGTCGATCGCGCGAAAACCTTCGCCGTTCTGGATGCGGCCCGGATTCTCGTGCGAATTGAGCAGCCATTGGAACTGGCCCGCCACACGGTCGCGCACCGACTCGGCTTGGCGCACTTTCATCTCCATGAGTTGCGTCATCCGGTCTTCGCTCAACGGGCCGTTGGCGTGGAACGGGCCTTCGGTGTGCCAGTCGATGCTGCGCCAGGCGCCATATTCGCCGTTGAGCCACTGGTAGGAGAGTTCGTCGGCGTATTTGGCTGGGTTGCCGCCATAAGTGCCCGACCAGTTCTGCACCACGTTCCAGTCGGTGCCCGTCCCGCCGTTGCAGGTGGTCACCAGGCGCTGCGACGAGGCGGTGGGATCGAGTTCGCGGATGATTTCCGTGCACTCCCGGGCGAAAGCTTCCGGCAAGGTGCTTTCATTCTGCAGGCCCCAGAGGATGATCGAGGGACTGTTCCGCCGTTCTTTTACAAAGTCCCGGAGCAACGTCTTGAAATTTTCGCGGAATTCGGGGGTGTCGTACCAGATATGGGCCGACATCTGGGCCCACCACAGCAGGCCCATTGCGTCCCAATGCCCGCCGTAAGCGAGGTTGTGCGGTTGGTGGGCATCGCGGAAAGCGTTGAACCCGGCGGCCTTGATCTGTGCCGCGCGGGCGGCGACCTGCTCGGGTGTGAAGGCGTGGCTTGCGCCCATCAGGTGTTCGTATTCGCAGGTGCCGTTGATGAAGAACGGTTTTCCATTTATTGCGAAATAACCTGCACTATCGCTTCTTGTTTGTGGCCAACTGATCCAGCGGATGCCGTAGGGGGTAATGGTGCGGTCGAGTAGTTTGCGTCCGTCGTAGACCTCGGTCACCATTTCATACAGGTACGGATCGTCGGGCGACCACAGGTGGGGGTTGCGCACCGTGGCCGAATTACTGAACGTTACCGCCGTTTCCGGTACCAGCAACTGGTTCTCCGATTTCGAGAAGACCGCCTTGCCTCCGGATGTCAGCGTCGTTTTCAGGGTGATCTTGCGCGGCTTGGCGCCGTAGTTCTTCACCTCGGTTTCGAAATGGAGCATGGCCGCCGCTTCGGAAATGCCAACCCCGTTCCACACGTGCACCCCGAACGGTTCGATCCGCACCGGGTCGGTCACCACGAGGGTCACCGGTCGGAAAATGCCCAGCGGCTGGCTTCCTTCCGAAAATCCCCATTCGCCCGAACAGCCGCCGCACACCCACGGCAGATCAGCGATCAAGGCAGGGTGTTCGGCCTTGACCACCACGGTGTTCGGGTCGTCGAACGAAACGATGCCGGTGATGTCGAGCGTAAACGTCGTGCGCCCTCCGGCATGGTTGCCCGCGGGCTGGCCGTTGACCCAGACCGTGGCGTAGGAGCCTACGCCCTCGAAATAGAGGAAAACCTGCCGGTTACGGTCGTTGCGGTCGAGCGAGAAAGTGTTGCGGTACCACGCCGTAGCGTGGAGGTTGCCGTGGCGCAACTGGCGATAGCCGTAGTACTGGTCCCAGTTGTGGGGCACGGCGACCCTCGTCCACGCGTCATCATCGTATTCGGGCTGTTCGTAATTTCCCGGCATCGCCTCGGACGCTTCGAGCAGGGTTTTCCAGCCGCCCTCGAGCAGCGTTTCTTTCCGGGGTTGGCCCCAACAATACAGGGGAATGGCCAGCAGAGCGGCCAGCAAGAGTCGTTTCATCGTATTTTTTGTAAAAAGGCGGCTCTCGATTCTGTCCGCCGTAAGGTAAGCGGGAAATCGTTATTTCCAAAGGATCGAACAGCGGCACACCGAAATGCCGTTGCTCGACCGGATACCGAAATTGGAGTGCTTGTCGATCAGTTGCATATAGATGTCAACACTATCACCGTACCGCAATTCGTGCATAAAGTTGATGTCCATCCGCACGAATCTCAATTCGTCGATGTAACGCAGGGGCAGCTCGTCGACCATCCACTGGAGGTACTTCATGCTGTTGGCGTGGAAGTTGAAGTCGATATCGCTGTATTTCACGCGTCGGCTTTCGACCAGCAGCCCGTCGATAAAAGGCACTTTTCGGGGTTTCTCGATCGGCGGGGGATCGGGAATGATGCAATCGGCGTATTTCTCCCTGTAGCTTTTCAGATCGACCGGCTGGCGGGTCGAAAGGTTGATCTTCGACCAGTAGGTACTGGCAACAGCCAACAACGCCCCCACCTTGTCGCGCACCAGAAAGTTACGCGTGGTGACCAGTTTGCCCACATCTTCGACCCACGTTTCGACCGTAAACTCTTCGTCGAGTACCGGGTAACGGTTCACTTCGACCGCCATCCGCGAAAGCACCCAGCCCGAATCTTCGGCGTGGAGCGCTTCGATCCCGAAACCGTTCAACTCGGCGTCCTTGCCCGCGGTCACCAGCAGGTAATCGCAGAAAGCCGCCAGGGTGATCCGGCGGGCGAAGTTGAGGTCGGAGGGATGTACCTGATAAGTATAATTGTTATATGCCGACATAACTCATGTGGTCGTTAAGAAAACAAAGTTAATTATATTTTCGAAAAGAAAAAGAGCGAAAACCACGGAAAAAAGTATCTTTGTCCAATGATCAACATTTGCGGAATATGAAAATAGCGATCGTGGGCACGGGCTACGTGGGCCTGGTCACGGGTACCTGCTTTGCCGAGATGGGCATCGAGGTGACCTGCGTCGACATCGATTCGAAAAAAATCGAAAGGCTGCGGCAGGGGATTATCCCGATCTACGAGCCTGGACTCGAAGAGCTTGTCCGGAAGAATGTGGCCCGGGGACGGTTGGCGTTTGCGACCGATCTGGCCGCGGTAGTGCGCGGGGTCGAAGTGGTTTTCTCGGCCGTGGGTACGCCGCCGGGCGATGACGGCTCGGCCGACCTGCGCCAGGTGCTCGAGGTGGCCCGCACGATCGGCCGGTCGATCGACCGCTATACGCTGGTGGTGACCAAAAGCACGGTGCCGGTGGGTACGGCCGAAAAAGTACGCGCCACCATCCGCGAAGAGCTTTTCGGCAGGGGAATCGATGTGGACTTCGACGTCGCTTCGAATCCCGAATTCCTGAAAGAGGGAAGCGCGGTCGACGATTTTATGCGTCCCGACCGCATCGTGGTGGGGGTTGATACCGACCGGGCGCGGACGATGATGGAGCGGCTTTACCGGCCGTTCACCCTCAACGGCCACCCGGTGCTGTTCATGGATGTCGCTTCGGCCGAGATGGCCAAGTATGCGGCCAACGCGATGCTGGCCATCCGCATCAGTTTTATGAACGAGGTGGCGGGGTTGTGCGAGATCGTGGGAGCGGACGTAAACCAGGTGCGCCGGGCGATTGGCGCCGATCCGCGCATCGGGTCGAAATTCCTGTATGCCGGGTGTGGCTACGGGGGGTCGTGTTTCCCGAAAGACGTGAAGGCGCTTTATAACACGGCCCGCGAAAAAGGTTTTCAGATGCGCGTGGTCGAGGCTACTGAAGAAACGAACGAACAACAGAAGAAGATACTTTTCGAAAAATTCCGCGCCCATTTCGGCGGCGACGTTGCCGGGCGAACGGTGGCCTTGTGGGGGCTGTCGTTCAAACCCGAAACCGACGATATGCGCGAGGCGCCGTCGTTGGCGGTGATCGCCGAGTTGCTGGCGGCCGGGTGCAAGGTGAAGGCCTATGACCCGATCCTGACGGCCGACGGGGCGCCCTGCCCGGTCGAGGGGATTGAGTGTTGCACGGACAAATACGCCGCTGCCGCCGGGGCCGACGCCCTGCTGCTGGTTACCGAATGGAAAGAGTTCCGGATGCCCGATTGGGCGCGGCTGCGCGGGGCGATGAAGCAACCGGTGGTCATCGACGGACGCAACATTTATGATGCACAGGCGCTGCGCGAAGAGGGCTTTTCGTATAGCGGCATCGGGGTGAAATAGTATATACACCCAGACCAAAGCGGTCTTGGCTATTTACGGAGTGCCGATAGGTGCAGGCCGAAGGCCTGCACCGCACATCCAAACAAATGGCGTTAAGAACCGAGCGAAGCGGAGCTCAGTGACCAATGGGAGCTAAAAATGCGGAGGAAAGCGTCAGCGGAGTCCACTGTTTGAGCGTAGCGAGTTGTGGACACAGCGGCTTTCCGCAGCATTTCTCAGCCATTTGTTTGAAGCGCTTGATTTTTTTTGCAACTTTTTTTATCAAGAAAAAAAGTTGGACAGAAAGATCTAAAGTTGTATCTTTAAAAAATAATCTGAAAAGATTACTTTCCAGTAATAAAAGTTCCCTGTGCGGGGACGTACTTCGCGCACAAGAGATTTTTATGCATATTAAATTAAATACAAACAATATGCTCCACATCCTCGATCAACAAAACACCGTCCTCAACAAATTTATGGAGGAACTCCGCGACTGCGAAGTCCAACGGGACCGCATGCGCTTCCGCCGCAACATGGAACGAATCGGCGAAATCCTCGCCTACGAAATCAGCAAAACGTTCCACTACGTGAACCGCAGCGTCGAAACGCCGCTCGGCACCGCCGAAGTGGCCGTGCCCGACGACGATGTGGTGCTGGCGGCCATCCTCCGCTCGGGACTCCCGCTTCACACCGGGTTCCTCAACTATTTCGACCGTGCCGAAAGCGCCTTCATCTCGGCCTACCGCCATTATAAAAAGGACGGCTCGATCAAAATCGAGATCGACACGATCATCTCGCCCGACCTCTCGGGCAAAACCCTCGTGCTGATTGATCCGCTGCTGGCTACCGGCACCTCGGTCGAGGATGTCTACAAGGCACTGGTCAAAATGGGTGGCGAACCGGCGGCGCTGCACATCGCCTCGGTGCTGGCCAGCGAAGACGGCGTGGAATACGTCAAGGAAAAATTCGGGGCGAAAGCCGATGTGTGGACCGTGGCCGTCGACGCCGAACTGACCGTCAAATCCTACATCGTGCCCGGCATCGGCGACACGGGCGACTTGGCTTACGGCGAAAAAATCTAACGGGATGAATGACTGGCGTATCGGCAACGGGTATGACGTCCACCGGCTGGCCCCCGGCCTTCCGCTGTGGATCGGCGGCGTGCGGGTCGAACACGACCGGGGGGCGGTGGCCCACTCCGACGGCGACGTGGCGATTCACGCCTTGTGCGACGCCCTGTTAGGGGCTGCCGGCCTGCGTGACATCGGCTTCCATTTTCCCGACACTTTCCCGGAATTTAAGGGAATTGACAGTAAAATTCTTCTGCAACGGACAGTCGCGCTTGTCACCGAAAAAGGTTATGCGGTAGGCAATGTAGACCTCACGATCTGCCTGCAACGCCCGAAACTAAAGCCGCTGATCCCGCAGATGCAGACTGCGCTGGCCGATGCGATGGACATTGACCCCGACCGTGTCAACGTCAAGGCCACCACGACCGAGCAATTGGGTTTCGTCGGCCGCGAAGAGGGCGTGGCCGCCTACGCCGTCGCCATGATCCACAAAGCATAGAGGCCCGGGCAAAGGCCAAACAAAAGATGGCTGAAGAAATCGTTTATCCGTGGGGCGACACCCGCCGCTACAACAGCTATTCGGGCTATTTCCGAAAAATGTTCGGAGGACGGGTGCAGAAGGTGACCCTCAATGCCGGGTTCACCTGTCCCAACCGCGACGGGACGCTCTCGACCGGCGGCTGCACCTTTTGCAACAACGAAGCGTTTACCCCCTCGTACTGCACCCCCGAAAAACCGATCCGCCGGCAAATCGCCGAAGGGATGGAATTCCATGCCGGGCGCTACCGCCGGGCGACGCAATACCTGGCTTATTTCCAGTCGTTTTCGAACACCTACGCCCCGCTTGAAAAGCTGCGCGAGATTTACAACGAAGCCCTCTCGGTCGAAGGTATTGCGGGTTTGGTGATCGGCACACGCCCCGACTGCGTCGACGACGCGAAACTGGACTTTTTCGCCGAATTGGCCCGCGACCGCTACGTCATCATCGAATACGGCGTTGAATCGTGCTACGACGAAACCCTGCGTGCCATCAACCGCGGCCACGATTTCGCGTGCGCCGGGCGCGCCATTCGTGCCACCGCCGAGCGCGGCATCCACGTCGGCGCACACTTCATTCTCGGCCTGCCCGGCGAAACCCGCCGGATGATGATCGACCAAGCCGCCCGAATCAACGATCTCCCCCTCGACACCGTAAAATTCCACCAACTCCAGATTTTCCGGGATACCGCCATGGGCTGCGACTACGCTGCCCACCCCGAGCGCTACTCTCTATTCGAACTCGACGAATACATCGACCTGTTCATCGACATCCTCATAAGATTACGGCCCGACCTGGTCATAGAACGCTTCGCCGGCGAAGCCCCCCCGCGATACCACATCGGGCACCGCTGGGGCCTCGTCCGAAACGAGACTCTCCTGACAATGCTTGAATCCAGGTTAAAAGAACGGAATTTGTGGCAAGGGCAAGCGTTGGGCAGCCTTTAACTGCCGCTTTTTATAAAAAGCGGCACCAAAATTTTACTGGGAAACTTCGTTTCCCCTGACCCCCTTGCTTAGTTTTAGTAAAGGTTTTAGAGAAGGGTCCCCTTTCCAGAGGGCGATCGAAAATTCGATGCGCTACTGGGAAGGGGACCTTTCTCTAAAACCTTTGGTAAGTCCGAGTAAAGTAAGTCAAGGAAAGCGCAGCTTTCCAGAAAAGTTTTTGAGGCACTTTTTACAAAAAGTGCCAGTCGAAGCCGTCCAATACTTATCTTTGCCATCATGGTACCGTACATTCAGTTGGAAGCGATTGGGAAATCGTTTGGAGATTTGGTCCTTTATGAGGACATCAGTATGACGTTGGGCGAGGGGCAGCGTGTGGCCCTGGTGGCTAAGAACGGGGCGGGGAAGACGACCCTGCTTAATATTATCGCCGGGAAGGAGGCGCCGGACACGGGGCAGGTGATTTTTCGGAACGGGCTTCGGATCGGATACCTGGAGCAGGAACCGGAATTGGCAGCAAGGGCTACGGTACTCGAGGCGGTCTACCGGTCGGGGGGCGAGGTGAGCGAGGCGACGAAAGCGTATGAACGGGCGTTGGAGTTGAATGACCAAGCGGCGCTCGAGGCGCTGTTGCCGAAGATGGAACACCTGGGGGCGTGGGATTATGAGCACCGGGCGAAGGCCATTCTCACAAAGTTGCGGATTTCAAAACTGGATCAATCCGTGGAAACCCTTTCGGGGGGCGAACGCAAACGCGTGGCGCTGGCGGCGGTGCTGATCGACGACCCCGACGTGCTGATCCTCGACGAACCGACGAACCACCTCGACCTGGATATGGTCGAATGGTTGGAGGATTTTTTGATCAAGAGCGGAAAGACCCTGCTGTTGGTGACCCACGACCGTTATTTTTTAGATCGCTTGTGCAGTGACATCTACGAACTGGATCAGAAACAACTTCAGACTTACCACGGCGGCTATGCCGATTATATCCAGGAACGCGAGGAACGGATCGCACGCTTCCATTCAGAGGTCGACCGGGCGCAAAATCTTTACCGCCACGAGTTGGAGTGGATGCGCCGGATGCCCCAGGCCCGCGGCCACAAAGCGAAATACCGCAAAGACGCGTTTTTCGAAACGAAAGATAAAGCGTTTCAGAAACGGGATGACGGCCTGGTGCGGATGAACATCAAAGCCGACCGCCTCGGCACAAAAATCTTCGAGGTAAAACACCTTTCGAAAAGTTTCGGGAATAAAACGATACTCAACGACTTTTCCTACACCTTTGCCCGCTACGAAAAATTGGGCATCGTCGGCAAGAACGGCACCGGCAAGACTACTTTTTTGAATTTGCTGACCGGGGCGATCCAACCGGACAAAGGAGAGATCGACATCGGCGACAGCGTCCGTTTCGGTTACTATACCCAGCAGGGGATGGCTTTCGACGAAGACAAAAAAGTGCTCGACGTGGCCCGCGAGGTAGCTGAAGTGGTCACGCTGGGCGACGGCAAAACGGTGACCGCGTCGCAATTTCTGAATATGTTCCTGTTTGCGCCCGAAACGCAGCAAAACTATGTCCGGAAACTGAGTGGCGGCGAGCGGCGGCGGCTTTACCTGCTGACGATTCTGATGCAGCGCCCCAACTTCCTGATCCTCGATGAGCCGACGAACGACCTCGACCTGGTGACGCTCAACGTCCTTGAAGAGTATCTGGCCGGATTCGGGGGCTGCATAATAATCGTGTCGCACGACCGTTATTTCATGGACAAAGTGGCGGAGCAACTGCTCGTTTTCGAAGGCGACGGCCACATCCGCACGTTCCCGGGCAACTATACACAGTACCGCAACGACCTGCTCGACCGCGAAGCTGCCGCTTCCCCGTCCGCCCGTCCGGCAGAGAAATCCGAACCCGAAAAGCCGAAGACGGCCGGCCGTCCCCGCAAAATGACTTTTCGGGAGAAAGAGGAGTTTTCGAAATTGGAGGGAGAGATTGCCGCACTGGAAGAGGATAAGGCCTTTTTGGAGAAGGAACTGAGCTCCGGAAGCCTGACTTCGGAACAACTCGTAAAATATTCGGAGCGGATCGGCGGGGTGATTGCCGAGATCGACGAAAAGTCCATGCGCTGGCTAGAGTTGAGTGAGTTATAAATTTTCAGCGGGCAAAAATAATCCCCTGCCGGAAAACGTTTTTACAGTAGCTTATTTATTATAAAATTATATCACAGAGGAAAAAACCGATGCAAGCAAAACATTCAAAAGTATTGGAGTCGGCGTTGAACCTGACGCAGCGTGAGGCCAGCCGGATCGGGGGCCACGCACTGAGCGCCGACCACATCCTTTTAGGCATACTCAAGCAGGGCGAAGGCCACGCGGTCGAAATCCTGCACAGCATCCTGACCGACACGCAGTGTTGCCAGGTGCAGGCCAAGCTCGAACAGGCTCTCAAGGAACAGGTGCCCGAGCGCGATCCCTCGCGCCAGCGGCGCACGGAGAGCGAACTGGCTTTTATGCATCTCGAGAGCGTGCTGCGCAATATGTATCTCGAGATGCTGGTCTGCAACCATAAGACCCTTCACACGGGCCTGTTGCTGCTTACCCTCCTGCGCGACAAACAAAGCGCGGCGTGCCGCATCCTGAACCAGTACGGGGTGACGTATTACAACGCCAACAGCGTGCTGGCTGTCCTTTCGCCCGACGAAGACCGGCCCGGAGCCAAACCTGAGAATACCATGGACGACGACCAAAACAGCTACGACTTCACCGACGATGCCGACGGCGACCCGTATGGCGAATCCGAAGCCGATTTCTTCGATGAGGGCGAATCGTCCGCGTCACCTTCCCGGATGCCCGGGGCGCCGGCGCAGGAACAACGCGGCGGCGAAAAGACGTCGATGCTCGAAAAATTCGGCGTCGACCTGACCCGTTCGGCCGAGCAGGGCCGGCTCGACCCGGTGATCGGCCGCACGACCGAGATCGAACGCCTGGTGCAGGTGTTGGGCCGTTACAAGAAGAACAACCCCATCCTGGTGGGCGAAGCCGGCGTCGGCAAATCAGCCATCGTCGAAGGGTTGGCGATGCGCATCGCCGCGCGCGAAGTGCCCCACACGCTGCTCTCGAAGCGCGTCTTCACGCTCGACATCGCCTCGCTCGTGGCCGGGACCAAATACCGCGGCCAGTTCGAGGAACGGATCAAGGCGCTGCTCAACGAGATTACTAAAGACAAAGATATTATCCTGTTTATCGACGAGATACACACAATCGTCGGGGCAGGCAGCACGCAAGGCACCCTCGACACGGCCAACATACTGAAACCGGCGCTTGCCCGCGGCGAATTGCAGTGCATCGGGGCGACCACGCTCGACGAGTACCGTGAATTCATCGAGTCGGACGGCGCCCTCGAACGACGTTTTCAAAAGATATTGGTCGAACCTACCACTAAGGAGGATACACTAAATATCCTGCGCCAGATCAAGGGCCATTACGAAAACCATCACCTGGTGAACTACACCGACGAGGCGGTCGAAGCGTGCGTTACGCTTTCGGACCGTTACATCACCGACCGCTATTTTCCGGATAAGGCGATCGACGTGTTGGACGAAGCCGGATCGAAAGCCCACACGTTCGAGGTAACCGTTCCGGCGGCCTTGCAGGCGATGGAGGAGGAACTTGAAAATGTCCGCAACGACAAGCGCGAAGCCGTCGCCGCCCAGCATTTCGAAGAGGCGGCGCAGTTGCGCAACCGCGAAGCCGACCTGAAAACAGCCATTGAATCGGAAGGCGCGATTTGGGCCGAGGAGATGAAGACCAACCGCGTGGTGGTCGACCGTGCGTTCATCGACCGGGTGGTTTCGGCGATGACCGGCATCCCGGCCGACCGCGTGTCGCTCGGCGAACAGGCCCGCCTGCGCGAAATGGAACGAACATTGGGCAACGTGGTGGTCGGCCAGGAAGACGCCGTGAAAAAGGTGACCCGGGCCATCCAGCGCAGCCGCGCCGGGTTGAAAGACCCCAACCGCCCGATCGGCACCTTTATGTTTGTCGGGCCCACCGGCGTGGGCAAGACCCACCTGGCGAAAGAGTTGGCAAAATTTATGTTTGACCGCGAGGACGCTTTGATCCGCGTCGACATGAGCGAATATTCCGAAAAACATAACGTGAGCCGGCTGATCGGTTCGCCTCCGGGCTACGTGGGCTATGCCGAAGGGGGGCAGCTGACCGAAAAAGTGCGCCGCCACCCCTATTCGGTGATCCTGTTCGACGAAATCGAAAAGGCCCATCCCGACGTGTTCAACGTGATGCTGCAACTGTTCGACGACGGTTGCCTGACCGACGGGTCGGGACGCAAGGTCGATTTCCGGAACTGCATCCTGATCATGACCTCGAACGTCGGCTCGAAACTCGCTTCGGACTTCGGCGGCGGCCTGGGGTATAACACCACGGCCCATGCCGAAAGCCTCAGCAGCCGTGGCGAAACGCTCTACCGCAAGGCCCTCGCGAAAACCTTTGCGCCCGAGTTTATCAACCGCATCGACGACATCATCGTCTTCAATACGCTCTCGGAGGCAGATGTGGAACAGATTGTCGACCTGGAGGTTTCGGCCTTCAACGCACGGGTCGAAGCGCTCGGTTACCGCATCGGCATCAGCGACCCTGCCAAGGCACGCCTGGTGGCGCTGGGCTACGAACCGAAGTACGGCGTGCGTTCGCTCAAACGGGCGATCCTCGACCACGTCGAAGAACGTTTTGCCGAGATGATCATCGACGGTTCGGTCATCCCCGGCGGCGAAGTGCTGGTCGACTGCGACGGCGACGATTTTTCGATAAGCCTGCGAAAGTCGTAATTTGTTTATAATTAATATCTTCAGAGCCGCTCCCGTATATGGGGCGGCTCTTTCTTATGGCATCATCCGCATTCCGCGTCCTGGGCACAATATACCGTAAGGCTATTGCGTTAAAATTATAAAGAGGGAGTTGTTAAAATTATCGATTAATTAGCGTGTTTGTTCGGATAATTTTAGTGTAGCAAGAGGAGTTTCGTAAGTGTCTAACCCAATAAATGTGTGTTATGGAACTGAAAAAAACACCGAGAGCCAACCTCGAGAACAAGCGGGGGATCTTCCTCCAGGTAGGAATGATCGGTTCGTTGCTTATCGCGATCGCTGTGTTCAGCTGGGGCCGCGCCGAAACGGGGGTGGTTGCGATCCAGACGGTACAGGCCATCGTCGAGCCCGATATCGTGCCGCTGACCCGCGACGAAGCCAAACCCGAAATTTCCGTGCAAAAGGTTTATGCCCCATCGACAGTCCTTAATATTTGGGAAAACGACCGGAAGATTGATTTCAACGTAAACTTTGACCCTACGGACGAAGAGTTGCTGACGATCACTTTGCTGCCTACCGGGGGCAAGGAAGAAAAACCGGTCGAAGAGGACATCGTCTTTGTCAGCGCCGAAGTGATGCCGAAATTTCAGGGAGGTGATGTGAATCGCTTCAGGGCTTGGGTGGTGGAACGCCTGAAATATCCGGTGATCGCTGCCGAAAACGGTCTCCAGGGCAAAGTGACCCTTAGCTTTGTGGTCGAAAAAGACGGCAGCCTGACCGGGATCGAAGTGCTCGCTTCGCCCGACCGTTCGCTGAGCGAAGAGGCCATTCGCGTGGTGTCGTCCTCGCCCAGGTGGAAACCGGGCGAACAGCGCGGGATGCCGGTGCGCGTGCGCTACACCCTGCCGGTCGAGTTCCGGTTGGGGCAGTAACTGCCGAAGCCAGTAAAGGAATATGATGATTGATCAGGGACCGACAGTCCCTTGTGGGTTCGCCGCTTCTCCACCGGGGTTCTCGGTCGGGAAAAACAGCGCGAAGCCCGGAAACGCCCGGGGTGCCGCACCGAAAAAAAAAGGGGCTGCACAATGTGCAGCCCCTTGTCTGTGTGGAGAATACCGGGGTCGAACCGGTGACCTCTTGCATGCCATGCAAGCGCTCTAGCCAACTGAGCTAATCCCCCATTGCGGGGCAAATGTAGTAATAAAATTCTAAAAACCCCCACGTCGGGACAAAAAAAGATCCGTCCCGGTATTTTTCAGCATCCGCAAAAGGCACAACCAGAAGCGGAAAAAAGAAAATATTTTCGGGGAATTGTTTTTTATTCTGAGAATAATATGCATATTTGTGGAATGAAACAGCCTATAACAATGCTAAAATAAAAACGATGGAACTAAAAAAATCACCGAAAGCCGACTTGGAAAACAAGCGGGGGATTTTCCTCGAAATTGGTTTGGCCCTTGCCCTGCTGATGTCGATCGGGATGTTCTCTTGGAGCCAGTCCGAAGTAGGCGTCGAAAAAATGGACGTCGATCAGGCCGTGATCGAGGAAGATGTAATGGAGATCACCCGTGAAGAGGTGAAGCCGCCCGAAGCCCCGAAACAGCAGATCCAGATGGTGTCGGACATCATCAACATCGTAAAGAACGAAACGAAGATCGAAACCAAATTCGATTTTTCGCAAGACGTTGGTGAAAACGTGGAAATCGTTTTCAAGCCGATCACTGCCAAGCAGGAAGACGCTATAGAAGAAGAAACGGTGTTCCTGAACGTGGAAGAAATGCCCAAATTTCAGGGTGGGGACGTAATGAAGTTCCGCTCGTGGGTGAGCGAACGCTTGAAATATCCGGTGATCGCTGCTGAAAACGGCATCCAGGGGCGTGTAATGGTGACTTTCGTGGTGGAAAAAGACGGTAGCGTGACCGGTGTTCAGGTGCTGACCGCTCCCGACCGTACCCTCGGTGAAGAAGCTATGCGCGTGATCAACTCGTCGCCCAAGTGGACCGCCGGGAAACAACGCGGTATGGCTGTGCGCGTGCGCTACAACTTGCCCGTAGACTTCCAGCTGGGGAACTAATCCACAGGCTAATTTAGCAAAAGGGGCGACCGAGAGGCCGCCTCTTTTGGTTTAAATATGCGGCCCGGTTGTCCGGGGCGTGGCCCCGGCCTTTATATTATATAGGTATAGGCAAAAACCGGGCGTTCTCGGACAAACGACATAATCCCCGGAATATCATGGCATTAAAAAACATTCGAAAAAAATAGTGCGGAAAAGCGGATTTTTTTGGCCGAAAAATTTGCAATCGAACAAAAACGCCCTACATTTGCACCCGCAACAGAGAAAAGCAAGAGGGATTAATGGAAACAAAAATCCAGCCGTTCTGAAAATTTTTTGAAAAAAGTTTTGGCGGTTCAAAAAAGAGTGCATATCTTTGTAGCCCGTTTCGCCCCCGAAAAAGGGGCGGCCTTCTGAAAAGAGGCGGGGTTCGAAGCGAAAGTCCGAGCGGAAAAAAAAGTTCTTGAAAGCCGACCCGAAAGGCGAGGCAACTTGGAAAAGAAATGCGTAACACAGCATAACGTTCTTTGAATTACTGGAAGAGAAACAAAAGAATAATGTAGTATTTATTCAATTCCTAAAGGAATAAGCAGTCGGGCGAACTCTTAAAAACATTTGTAATTTTTTACTATGGAGAGTTTGATCCTGGCTCAGGATAAACGCTAGCGGCAGGCCTAACACATGCAAGTCGAGGGGCATCGCGAGGTAGCAATACTTTGGCGGCGACCGGCGGACGGGTGCGTAACGCGTATGCAACCTGC
>JAVBLC010000018.1:0-78200 GCA_031553805.1 Rikenellaceae bacterium
ATTAGTAATGTTTTTAGTCAGCCGGGCCCCTTTTCCTTACCTACCCTCTAAATCTCTATGCGCTCAGTATCGGGGGCCCGTCTCTCTAAAGCCTTTTATAAGGCCGAGTAAAGTAAGTCATGCGATACGTAGTATCGCCCAAAAGTTTTTGAGGCACTTTTTACAAAAAGTGCCAGTCGAAGCCTACACAGAACACCTGACGCTCACTTGCCTCAGGCTGTGTTACCGTGTTTCGTTGAGGTGCAGTCGGAGGAGGTTTATGGCGTTGGCTACGGCTCGTTGGATGTTTTGTTCGCGGAGGTGTCCTAGGTGTAATAGGCTGGAGATTACTCCGTTTGGGGTTGCGAGGGCTATCCAGACGGTTCCGACGGGTTTTTCTTCGCCGCCGCCGGTGGGGCCGGCTACCCCGGAGGTTGCCAGGGCGTAGGTGCTGTGGGTGAGGCGGCGGATGCCGGCGGCCATTTGTTCGACGACGGGTTGGCTGACGGCGCCGTGTTCGACCAGGTCGCGGGAGGCGACGCCGAGTACGCTGCATTTGATGTCGTTGCTGTAGGCGACTACGCCGCCCAGGAAGTAGGCCGATGCGCCGGACATGGCGGTGAATCGCGCGGCGAGGGTTCCGCCGGTGCACGATTCGGCTACGGAGAGGGTTTCCTTGCGGTCATAGAGTGCTGTAGCGACGGTGGCTTCGAGCGATGTGGGTTCAAGGCCGACCAGGCAGTCGGGAATGATCGTGCGGAGGGCGTCGAATTGCCGGCCCATTTCGGCTTCAGCGGCTTTGCGGTCGGTGTCGTAGGCCGACAGGCGCAGCCGGATGCCGCCCGGATTGGGCAGGTAGGCGAGTTTCAGCTCACCGGGGAGTGCTGCTTCCCATCCGGAAATGGTGTCGGCCAATACCGATTCGGGCAGGCCGAAAGTAAGCATTGTCCGGTGAACGACCGAGCGCAGCGTAAAGTGTTCGCACACCAGGGGCACGACCGAGTTCGAAAAGATCGGCTTCATCTCGAACGGCACGCCGGGCAGCGAAACGAGTATTTTCCCGTCGCGTTCGAACCACATTCCGGGTGCGGTGCCGTTGGGGTTGGGCAGCACGCGGCAACCGTCGGGCACGTCGGCCTGCGACCGGTTCAATTCATTAAACTTTTGGCCGCGGTTGGCGAAGAGGCGCTCGATCATCCGGTAGGTCGGTTCGTGGAACACGAGCGACATACCGAAATAATCGGCCAGCGTATGTTTGGTGATGTCGTCCTTGGTGGGCCCGAGCCCGCCGGTGACCAGCACGAGGTCGGCATCGGCCAGTGCGGCGTCGAAAGCGTCGACGATCGCCTGGCGGTTATCGCTGATCGAGGTGATCCGGGTCACGTGGGCCCCGATGGCGTTGAGTTCCTGGCCCAGCCACGCCGAGTTGGTGTCGATGACTTGGCCGATGAGGAGCTCATCGCCGATGGTGATGATTTCTACCCGCATTTTTCGAGATTTTCGATAAGGAGGAACGTGTAAAACAGCTGAAGCGCGGGGATGCGGGGAACGGACTCTCAGGAGCGGATCGCTTCCTGCATCTCGCTTTCGAACCGGATCCGCTTGCAGATCCGCTTGGCAAACTTGGGCCCCTCGTAAATGAACCCCGTGTAAAGCTGGATCAGGCAGGCGCCCGCGTCGAGCATCGCCATCGCGTCTTCTTCGGTCATGATGCCGCCCACGCCGATGATCGGAAAACAACCTCCGGTCTTGTCGTGGATATAGCGCACCATTTCGATCGAGCGCTTGGTGAGCGGTGCACCACTGAGTCCTCCGCGGCCGATGGCGCGGATGATCTTCTTTTCGCTCTTCAGTCCGTCGCGGCTGACGGTGGTGTTGGTCGCCACGATGCCGTCGATCTTGCACTCCTTCATCACGGCGATCGTATTGTCGATCTGCTCGGTGGTCAGGTCGGGCGAGATCTTCAGCAGGATGGGGCGGTATTGGTTTTGTCCGCGGCGGAATTCGAGTACCGGGGTCAGGATTTCCTTCAATGATTTTTCTTCCTGCAACTCGCTCAGGTTGGCTACGTTGGGACAGCTGACGTTGATCACGAAATAGTCGACGTGGTCATACAGCCGGCGGAAAGAACGCAGGTAGTCGGCCGGTGCGGCATCGTTGGGCGTAGCGGTGTTTTTGCCGAGGTTGCCGCCGACGATGATGCGGCGGTCGCGGTTGCGCAGGCGTTTGACCGCCTCTTCGACCCCGTCGTTGTTAAATCCCCTGCGGTTGATGATCGCCCCGTCTTTGACCAGGCGGAACAGGCGCGGTTTGGGGTTGCCCGGCTGGGGCAGCGGGGTGACGGTGCCGATCTCGACGAAACCGAAGCCGAGGCAGGAAATTTCGCGGTAAACTTCGGCGTTTTTGTCAAACCCGGCAGCCAAACCCACCGGATTGGGGAATTTGAGTCCGAACACCTCGCGTTCGAGCGACGGGTGGTGTACCGTGCACGTGGTGCGCAGCAGCGCTTTTCCGCCGGGGATACAACCCAATATCCTCAATCCGAGCACGGTCACGCGATGGATCGTTTCGGGCGAAAGGAGGAAGAGGATCGGACGGATAATCTGTTTGTACATAACTATCTCACACTAATATCGAAAGGCAAAGGTATAACAAATTTGGATAATCTGTGTGAACAGCCGTCGTTTACGCTAAAAATACTCTTCGCGCAGGCGGTAGCTGTTGCGCAGGTCTTCGAAAGCGTCGGGGGCGGCACGCAGGGCGCGGTCGTCGGCCGCGATGTCATAATAGTTGCCGATCGTGGTGCAGAGCGTTTTCCATGAGATAGGCAAACCTGCTGTTTGTGGCGTGACGTGGGGCGGATACCAATTGGCCAGCGGCAGGCCGAAGTGTGTGGCCAGCGACCGCACGGCCATGGCCGATGCGTTGGCCTTGCCTTGCACCGAATATCCGGCGATGTGGGCCGTGGCGAGCATGGCTTTTTCGAGCAGGCGGCGGTCGATTGCCGGTTCGTTTTCCCACACGTCGAGCACCGCCGCCGATATTTTTTCGGAATCAATAGCCTCCAATAGCGCTGCGGTTTTAATGACTTCGCCCCGCGAGGTGTTTAGAATTACGGTGCCGGTATGTGCCTTTTCGAAAAAGGGGGTGTCGGCCAGATGAAACGTCCGGTCGATGCCTTCGTGTTGCAGCGGAACGTGGAAAGTGGCGATGTCGGCTACGGCCAGCAATTCGTCGAGCGTCACGAAGTCCAGCCCTTGTTCGGCCCGCATCCGCGGCGGGTCGCAGCACACGACCCGGAATCCGAGCCCGCGTGCCATCTCGGCGACGATCGCCCCGACGTGGCCCACGCCCACCACCCCGAGCGTCCGCTGGGCGGGCGTCCATCCCTGGCGGCGGCTGAGCCAGACGAGCGCGGCGGCGACGTACTGCATTACCGCCCGGGCATTGCTTCCGGCGGCTGAACTCCATCCGATCCCGGCCCGTGTGCAATGCGCCCGGTCGATGTGGTCGAACCCGATGGTGGCCGTGGCGATGAACTCCACCCGGCTCCCGTCGAGCAGCCCGCCGTCGCACCGGGTGCGGGTGCGGATCAGTAATGCCGAAGCGTCGCGCACCACGGTGCGCGTAATCTCCCCCGCCGGCAGGTAGCGTACTTCGAACCACGGCTCGAAGACCCCCTCCAGATAAGGAATGTCGCGGTCTATGACGATTGTTTTTTTCATCCTGTTGCGCCGGCAAGGTACGGTTTATCCGTTTTTTCTACAAGCCGGAAATGGAGTGAAATTTGTTACATCACCGATTAATCGCTAATTTTGTGCCGTATTTCCGGCGTCCCGTTTGTCCGGGATGTGTAAATTGCCGGTTTTTAATAAAAATTCATTTATTAACGGCATTTGCAAAAACTTTTTGCATCATTTATTCACGTTTTTGTTGTATTTTCTCCGAAAAGGAGTACTTTTAGAGCGTTTATGGCCGATTACAAAAACATCGAGATCAAGAACCGCCGGGCCTCGTTCGACTACGAGATCCTCGACACCTGGGTGGCCGGAATCGTCCTCACCGGGACCGAGATCAAGTCGTTGCGTCTGGGCAAGGCTTCGCTGGTCGACTGTTACTGCTACTTCCACGCGGGAGAGCTTTTCGTAAGGGGCTTGAACATTTCCGAGTACTACTGGGGAACGTACAACAACCACCAACCCAAACGCGACCGCAAACTGCTGCTCCAACGCAAAGAGCTGCGCAAACTCGAACGCGCGCTGCAAGACAAGGGGGTGACCCTCGTCGGGCTCAAGCTCTTTATTAACGAGCGGGGACTGGCCAAGATCGTGATCGGTCTGGCCCGGGGTCGTAAAAACTACGACAAACGTGAATACATCAAGGACAAAGACACCAAACGCGAACTGGACCGGGTTATGAAGAGGTAGCTGCCCGGCCCTCCTCTTGCTTGCGTTTTTCGTTGCGACATCGCCGCTCTCAGCACAAGAGGGCAGTGACACGTTGCGTGTTGTCCGGCCGCTCGAAGGATCGATCGCCCCGTCAGTATACGAAGCGCTGCAGGGGAAGCTGGTCGACCCTGTCTATGATCCGCTTCGCCCTGTGACAAGTGAAACTTCAGATGAAGTCGAACAGCTGACCGAGGAAAATTTCTTCGATTACTTCACCGTGTCGGCCGTCAGCGCGTGGCAGAACCCTATCGAGCGCCTGTCGCGCAACCTGATCTTTATGCGTTACCGCCCGCGGGGCTACGATAACCGCTTCAACCGGCTGACAGTCAACGGCGCCGATCTGGGCGACTTGTCTGAAGGCTATTTCTATTGGAAACTTATTTCCGGTGCGCGTGGTGTTTTCTACAGCGACGACCCGCGTGTGGCGGGTTGGGGGGCGATCGGCCAGAGTGACCGCATCGAAACCGCCCCGGGTGCCACGCCTTCGTCCGGAAAACTGCTCTATGCCCACGCGAACCGCATCTACGCAAACCGCGTAGCGGCCAGCGGCCTCTACAATCCGGGAAAAGGAACTTCGTTTTCGATAGCCGCCGACCGCCGCTGGGGCGAAGACGGTTTTTCAGAGGGGTTGTTTACGGATTTGACCGCCTTGAGCGCAAACTTCGAATTTTCGGGCCGGGGGCATAGTTTGAACCTATTCTATACGGGTACTTTCGGCGAGCAGGGCGTGCGCTCGGCCGCCACGCAGGAAGTGTTCGACCTGGCGGGCAGCCCGTGGTACAACGCGAATTGGGGCGAGCAGGACGGCCGGATGCGCAACGCCAAAGTGCGCAGCTACGGGCAAAACCTGGCCGTGGCGTCGTATCGCTTCGATGCTTCGGAACAATTGCAATTCCGGGCGACGGCGGCTTACCTTTTCGGCCCGACGGCGACCAGCTACCTCACCTGGTACGATGCGCCGACCGCGTATCCCGATTATTACCGCTACCTGCCGTCGTTCTTCGGTAACCCGGCCGTGGCCGACCCGTTGCGCGAGGCGTGGGCGGGGGGCGACCTGCGGGTGACGCAGATCGACTGGGCGCGGATTTACGAAACCAACGCGCTGGCCGCTGCGGGTGGCGACGCTCGTTCGCACTACATCCTGCGCGAAATGGTGTCCGATAAGGGCAATTTGCAAGGCTCGGCCGCCGTCACCTATCGCCCTGACCGCAACTGGACGCTCGACGCCGGGGCCGAGGTGCGCCTCGACCGTTCGGATAATTTTTCGCGCGTGGCTGATTTGCTTGGTGGAACATATTGGACTGACATCGACCAATACCTGATCGACGACGATTATTACGCCGACCAGATCGAGAACGACCTGCGCCACCCCGGCCGCCGGGTAGGCGAGGGCGACCGTTTCGGGTACAACTACCTGATGCACGCCCGGGCGACCAGCGGCTGGGCCCGGATCGCATACAACAGCCGCGGGTGGAGCGGGTGGCTGAGCGCCGAAGCGGGCAGCACCGCTTATCAGCGTGACGGCCAATATGAAGAGGAAACGTTTCCCGGCGCGGCTTCCTATGGGAAATCGGGAAAATACACTTTCCAGACCTGGGGTGCGCAACTTTCCGTGGCCCGCAATTTTTCGCTGAACCACCAACTCGGGTTGCGTGTGTCGGGGGCCAGCGTCGCCCCGCTGGTCGAGGATCTTTTCGTGGCGCCGATGTACCGCAACGCCGTCGCCCCGCAGGTGAAACAAACCCAGGTGGCGGGCGGCGAGCTTTTCTATAGTTATGTCGTGCCGCACCTGATCGTCAAGGCCAATGCCTATGCTACTCTCTTCCGTGACGGGAGCGACATCACGAGTTATTACGACGACCTGAAATCGGTCTACGCCAATCTCATCATGACCGGCATCGAGAAACTCCACGCCGGGGTCGAGGCGGGGGTCGATTGGGCAACGACGAACAAACTTACGCTGACCGCCGCCGTGGAGTTGAACCGCTACACCTACGAATCGGACCCGCGGGTCACCCTGCTGGCCGACCGCGACGGGGCGGTGATCGTCGAGGACGCCCCGGCATTGCTCAAGGGATTTTATCTTTCCAGCACGCCGCAGCAGGCCGGGTTGGTGCAGGCGCGTTACACCCTGCCGGGGTGGTGGTATGTGACGGGATCGGTCAACTATGCGGGCGGCAATTACGTATGGATCAGTCCCGTGCGCCGTATGACCCGCACGCTCGACCGCACCGGGTCGCCCGAAGCGGCCGCCGCCTGCCTGGCCCAGGAAAAGCTCAACGATGCCGTCACCTTGAACCTGATGGTGAGTAAAAACTTTCGACTGCGTAACGGCAGTCAGATCGGGATTTGGATCAACGTCGAGAATTTGTTGAATAACGAAAACATCCGCACGAGCGGCTACGAGCAAATGCGTTTTTCGAAAAGCACCGCTGCTGCTGGCTCCACGTTAATGCCTTTCCGGTCGAAATATTATTATGCTTACGGAACGAATTACTATGCGTCGATCTCCTATACGTTTTAGCCGGCGGATGTTTCTCGCGGCGGTGGCGGCGGTCTGGTTTTCGGGCTGTGGCTACAACGATTTCTCGGACGTTAGCCCCGCCTTGCCCGACCAGGCACTTCCGGCAGGCAACATCACCGTGGCCGAGCTCAAGGAATTTTATTTGAACGGCGGCGTGACGACCTTTACCCGCGACTACCATCTCACGGGCACCGTCACCACGAGCGACGCGACGGGCAACTTTTACCGTACGCTTTTCCTGCAGGACGCCACCGGAGCGGTCGAGGTCAAGATGGGCCTTTTTGAGTTGCACACGCTGTATTCTCCCGGCCGCAAACTGTCGGTCACGCTCACGGGGATGACCCTCGGCCGCGACGCGGGTGTGTACCAGCTTGGGCTGAAAGGGTTGAAATCGAGCGGTTACGAGGTTGATTACCTGGGACATCAGACGGTTGTCGATCGTTTTCTGACCCGCGGGCAACCCGGCACCCGTCCGGCTTCGCGCACGATGCAAATTTCGGCCCTGACCGACGACATGACCGGGATGCTGATCCGCGTCAACAACCTGACCCTCACGGGTGGCGGCGAGGAAACGTGGGCCTACACCGCCGAACTTTCTTATAACGGCACCCCGCTCGCCAAGGACGTCACCGCCACCGATCAGGCTGGACGCACGATCCTCATTTACACGAGCGGCTACGCCGATTTTGCCGGAGAACGCCTGCCGACGGGCCTGATTGACGTGACGGGCATATTATTGAAAACAGGGAGCCGTTACCGGCTGAAAATAAACGACCTAAGCGATGTGTCCATGCATTAAACGCCTGTTGCCTGTGGCGGCCGGGCTGCTCCTGCTGCTGGGTGCGGCCGGGTGTTCGCGTGCCCGCGACAACTACAAACCCGAGGGCGACGGCGAGGCCATCTCGATCCAATACCTGAAAACGCTGTACAAAAATTACCCGTTGCCCATCACCCGCGACCTGGCCCTGGCCGGAACCGTGGTCAGCAACGACCGGTACGGAAACTTTTCGTATTCCCTTGTCATCGAGGATGAAACCGGCGGTATCGAAATAAAGATCAGTAAACGCGACCTGTTCCGGGATTTCCCGATGGGCCAGCGGGTGGTGATCCGGTGTGCCGGACTGGTGCTGGGCACCTACGGCGGGTCGTTTCAACTCGGGTTGGCTTCGGACGATTCGCGCTACGAGGTGGGGCTGATCCCGTCGTCGCTGCTGGCCGAGCATATCGTTAAGTCTGAAAAAGAGCCTGTCGAGCCGACACCTACCCGCCTCGCTCCGGAGCAGATATCGGAACGATATGTCGATTGCTGGGTGCTGCTCGAAAATGTGCAATTCGCCGCGTCGGAACTCGGCCTTATGTGGGGCGAGGCCACGGGCTACGCCCGGCGCACGCTCCAGTGGTGCAGCGGCGAGAGCATGACCGTCGAAACGTCGCCCGACGCGCTGTTCATAGACACGCCGCTGCCCGCCGGACGGGGCTCAATTGCCGGCGTCTTGCGGAAATTCAACAAGAGCTATTCGCTCGTGATGCTCAACGAGTCTTATCAGTCGATGCGCTTGTCCCGTTGCGGGGAGTGACGAAGCGGTCGTACGATCCACATTCTTTTCCGGGTTTTCAATTCTGAATCACTCTGTTTTTTATATCTTTGTGAGAGTTAAACCAAAGACTCCGAGTGTCGGGAGGCACCCGGAAGGGGCACTTTGTGGAAATCGATCTATGCCGATTATGAGAAAAATAGCCATCATGCTCCTCGGAGCACTTTGGGCCGCCGCCCTGCCGGGCCGGGCCGACGTCACAAAAATCGTAGCCCCCGACGGCTCGGGCGACTACACCACCATTCAGGCCGCTTTTGACGCCGTACCCGAAAATTTCCAGAACGGAAAATGGATCATCCGCGTCAAACCGGGCCGCTATTACGAAAAAATGACCCTCGCCAAGGGTAAGAACAACGTAGTGCTTGTGGGTGAAAACGCCAAGACTACCGTTCTTACCTACAACGATTACGCCGGCAAACCGGGTGTCGGCACCATGCGCTCGCAAAGCGTGGCGATCGATGCCGACGACTTCACCGCCTACCGCATCACTTTCGAAAATACTCACCTCAATATCCGCGAACAACCGGGCGAAAACAAACATTCGCAAGGCGTCGCTCTGCGCGTGGGCGGCGACCGTTGCGCCCTCTACGATTGCCGCTTGATCGGCAACCAAGACACATTCTACGGTTCGGGCAACGGCCGGGTTTATATCAAGAACTGCTACATCGAGGGCAACGTCGACTTCATCTTCGGCTCATCGGTGATGGTCTTCGATCGTTGCACGATTTACGCCAACCAACACGAAAGCTATATCGTCGCCCCCCGCACCCGCGAAGGGATGAAATTCGGCTTTGTCTTCCTCCACTGCACGATCAAGGCTAAACCTGTCGGCACGCCCGACCGCGACGGCGTCCCGTTCGAACATTTTTACCTCGGCCGCCCGTGGCACGACTACCCGCAAACGGTTTACATCCGCTGCCGCGAACCCGAATCGGTACACCCCGACGCCTGGACCCTGATGAGCGCCGAACCGCTGCTCTTCGCCGAGTACAAATGCACCGGCCCCGGGGCACGCCCCGACCGCCTGGCCCAACGCAAAATGGGCGGCCGGCAACTCACCGATGCCGAAGCCAGCACCTACGCCATCCCCAATATTTTTTCGAAAAACACCTGGAAAGAATATTCCTCCGACTGGCTTCCGGCCTCCCGCTTCCGGCTGAAATAACGGGCCGGGGAGTTGACCTGCTTCAACTGCCGCTTTTTATAAAAAGTGCCAGTCAGAGGCTGCCAATGCCTGGTCTGTCGCCTCAGCCGAAAAAGAGGTAGGCGAAAGAAACGGCGGCGATGAGGCCGGTCAGGTCGGCGATGAGGGAATAGGATAGGGTGTAACGGATTTTTTTGATCGCCACCGAGCCGAAATAGAGGGCGATGACGTAGAACGTGGTGTCGGTGGTGCCCTGGACGATGCAGACTAAGCGTCCGACCAGCGAGTCGGGGCCGTAGTGGCCCATTGCGTCGATCATCAGGCCGCGTGCGCCGCTGCCGCTCAGGGGTTTCATCAGCATTGTGGGGATGGCGCCTACCCATCCGGCGTCGAAGCCGCAAGCCACGACGGCCGATTCGACCCCTCGCATCAGGAAGTCCATCGCCCCCGAAGCGCGGAAAACACCGATCCCGACAAGGATGGCGATCAGGTAGGGAATGATCGTGACGGCTGTTTTGAACCCGTCCTTGGCGCCGTCGATGAAAGCGTCGTAAACATTGATCCGCTTGCGCAGGCCGGCTACAATGAATCCGCAGATGACCAAGAGCAGCAGGATGTTCGAGAATGCGGTGGCATACCCCGAAATCGCTTCGCGGTCGAGAGCGGTAAAGAGCCAGACGATGCCGGCGATGGCGGCCAGGATGACGGCGAGGGGAATCAGCACCGCGCGGTCCCAGAGCCGGATGCGCTGCCGGATGCCGATCAGCGTGATGGCAACGAAAGTCGACACGAAAGTCGCCAACAGGATCGGGACGAAGACGTCGGCCGGGTTGGCGGCCCCGAGCTGGGCGCGGTACATCAGGATCGTGACCGGGATCAGCGTCAGCCCCGAAGCGTTGATCGCCAGGAACATGATCATCGGGTTCGAGGCGGTGTCCTTTTTCGGATTGAGCTCCTGAAGCTGTTGCATCACGTTGAGGCCGATCGGGGTGGCGGCGTTGTCGAGGCCCAACAGGTTGGCCGAAAAGTTCATAAACATCCGCCCGATCACCGGATGGTCTTTCGGCACTTCGGGAAACAGTTTCCCGAACAGCGGCGCGGCCACGCGGGCGAAAGAGTCGATCACCCCGCCCCGTTCGCCGACCTTCATAATGCCCAGCCACAGGGCAAGGATGCCGGTCAGTCCGAGCGAAATTTCGAAGCCGGTCTTGGCCGATGAAAAAGTGGCGTTGATGATTTCCGTAAAGACCTGGGTGTCGCCCGTGAGCAGCAGTTTGCCCACGGCCACGAGCAGGGCCACGAGAAAAAATCCGATCCAGATGTAGTTTAATGCCATTGCTACGTGTGGGTTAGTGTGTTGCCGCCGCTTGTATCTGGTCGATCACCCGGCGCAGGTTTCTACCCAGGATTTTTTCGAGATCAGGTTCATTGTAGCCTCTTCGTAAGAGTTCTACGGTGATGTTGATCAGCTCGTTGGCCCCGTTGCAGCCGGGAATGCCTCCTCCGCCGTCGAAGTCGGAGCCGATGCCCACAGCGTCGATGCCGGCTACACGGACGACGTGGTCGATGTGGTCTGCGGCGTCCACCAGCGTGGCTTCGTGATCCTTACTCAAAAAACCGTGGTAGAGGCACACCTGCACCACGCCTCCCCGGGCGGCGATGGCCCGCAGCTGGTCGTCGGTCAGGTTGCGCGGGTGGTCGCACAAGGCACGGGCCGAGGAGTGGGATACGATCACCGGCACGGCGCTCTCCTGCAACACGTCCCAAAACGTCGTTTCGGCCGCGTGCGAGAGGTCGACGGCAATCCCCAGGCGGTTCATTTCGCGCACCGCCTCGCGCCCCAACGGGCTCAATCCGCCGTGTTCGGCCACGCCCGCGGCCGAGTCGCAAAGATCGTTCGCCCCGTTGTGACACAGGGTGACATAGATCACGCCCAATTCCCGGAATATCTTTAGATTTTCCAAGTCGCGGCCCAAAGCGTACCCATTTTCGAGGCCGAAGAAGATGGCCCGTTTCCCGGCACGTTTGAGTGCCTCGGCTTCCGTAAACGTGCGGGCCTGGCCCACCAGTTCAGGGTGCGCGTCGATCATTTCCCGTAAAACGTTCAGGATTTCGACGGCGTGGGCGGTGGCTTCGCGGTGTGCGGCTTCGTTGCGCGGCCCCTGGGCGATGTAGGCTACTTCGAAGACGGCGTCGAGATGCCCCTCGGCCATCTTGGCCAGGTCGACCCGGGCCACGGGGTCGCGGTGGCCGATGTCCATCGGGTCGGGCGTCAGCTTCAGCGCCGGGTCGGTGTCGACGATGGCGTAGCGGTCGAAGAGCATCGGTGTGTCGGTATGCGAGTCGACCGTCAGGTATTTTTTGTGAATAGTTCTGGCTTGTTTATAGAGGTCCGCTTCTTGGATGAAAAACCGGAACAGCGCCTGCATCCCCGGATCGGGGTTGGCCGCCGGGCCGAGGTCGGTCGCGCCTGCCGCCGGGGCAGCCATGTTCTCGGGATGCCACTGCACGCCGAAAATGCGCCGCTCGGGAAACGCTTCGATCGCTTCGATCACCCCGTCGGGAGCGACGGCCGTTGCCCGGAAGCCGGGGGCCTCACCCTTGACGGATTGATGGTGACGCGAGTTGACTTCGATTTCCATTTTTCCGAAAATGGAGGCCAATACAGAATCTTCAGCCAGCCGCACGGTATGCGCCGGGCGTTCTTTCGGAATCCCGTCGCCCCACACGGCGTGGTTGAGCGGTGTACCCGGGAATTGTGACGGAATATCCTGAAAAAACTGTCCACCGAAAGCGATATGGATCACCTGCATCCCGCGGCAAATCCCGAAAACAGGCACCTGGCGGTCGGCCGCCAGCCGGAGCAGCAAAAAATCGTAGGCGTCGCGCAACGGGTTGACGTCAGTCACAACGGACAAGGTCGCCTCGCCGAAATAGCGCCCGTCGACGTCCGAGCCGCCCGTAAGGATCAGCCCGTCGATCCGTTCAAGGGCTTCGCGCAGTGCGTCGGCGTCGGTCGTGGCGGGGATCAGCAACGGAATGCCTCCGGCATCGAGCACCGACTGGATATAAGCGGCGTGCAGACGCGACGTTTCACCATCGATGTTGACCGAAAGGCCGATCACCGGTGCGCCCTGTCGTTCGCTCCGGGCGGACGCTCCGTCGGTTGCCGTGTTAAAATCCGTGAATAAATCGCGCATCGATGTCAGAAATATGCTGCAAAGTACAAAAAAAACCGGAAACGGTGCAAATTTATTCGGGCATCTCCCCCGCGACGATTGGAGTTTCGGCGGAAATCACTACCTTCGCTTCCGACCCTCCAGACCTCATAATACCACCGGATCGACACATCCCCGGCTCCTGTTCCGGCCGGATGGTTCCGGTTCTTTGTCCAATAAATCAAACATCAAAACGATAATTTATGAAAAAACTGTTTCTGATTCTGGCCGGGACGACGCTGGCCGCCAGCGCTGCCGCCCAATCGGCTCCCTGGTACACCCAGGGCAATTTTGCCCCCGCCACCCGGATCGAATATACGATCGTCAACCCGCTCGCCGTCGAGCGAACCAACTGCCCGGTGGTGATCCCGCGCGAGGCGTTCCCGATGCCCGACATCCACGAGATGTGGATCACGGTGGTCGATCCGCAGTTGCCGCCAGCCCCGGCCCCGACCAAAGAAGTCCTCGACCGCCAGGGCGGACACCAGCTCCGCGCCGAAACCAACGGCCACGCCATTTTTCATCAGTTGGACGACTTGGATAAAGACGGCCTGTGGGACGAACTGTTCTTCCAGGTCGATCTGAAGCCGAACGAAAAACGCGCCATCTACTTCTACATCGGGCAGAACGACCGCGGCTGGAACGAACACCGCACCCACGCGGCGATCGGCAGCTATGCCCGCCACATCATGCCTTTCTGGGAAAGTGAAAATATCGGCTGGAAGATCTGGTTCGGCAATAGCGTCGACGTGTTTGCCAAACGCAAACCGATGCTGATGTCGCACCGCCTCTATATGGGCAACCTCGACGGTTACGGCGTGGCCTATGAGAACCACGATTACGGTTCGGACATCCAGGGCGTCGACGACAGCTTCGGCGGTGGCGCCGTGTGCCTGTTCGAAGACCCGGCCAATCCGACCAAGGCGAGCAGCCCCCGCTTCACTCCCGCCCAGGCTGCGCTGGCCACCGGCTCGCGTTTCAACGCGGGGCAGATTTCCGATACCCGTTACGCCTACGAGGTAGTCGTCAACGGCCCGCTCCGCTCGATGGTCAGGATCAAGGGACGCAACTGGGATTCGGGCAACGGTTTTTATGAGTATGACCAGACTTATACCGCCTATGCCGGTCAGAATTACTGCACCTCACAGGTGACGTTCAATACGTTTAACCCCAAACATCTGGGCGTCTTGCCCGGTTGCGGCGTGCGCAAGAAACCCAAAGAAGACAATTTTATTCAAAAAGGCGGCCTCGTGATCTCGAGCGGCACCGAAAACATCAAAGACCCCGAGAACATCGACGACCGCGACCCGTGGGCGGTGAAGTTTATCGGTATCTCGCTGATCGTCCCCGACAAGTACAAGCCCGAATACCGTTTCGTGCCGGAATGGCTGGGGAACCACACGTTTGCCGTGACGCCGGACGACAAGAACAGCTACGAGTTTATGCTTATCGTCGGTTGGTCGGAAGGGGTGGTTTATAACAACAAGGCTGATTTCAATGCGTATGCTGAGAAGACGTCGTTGGAGTATAATAATCCTGTTGTACCGCAGTTTGTAAAGCAGGAAAAGAAATAGGTGCGTCACCACGCGGGGAGATTTTTCTGAGTAAAGGGAGTCTCAGGAAAGCAAAGCTTTCCCAAAAAGTTTTTGCGGCGCTTTTTATAAAAAGCGCCAGTACCCTCGGCCTAGCCAATGCGCGGAGGCCAACGCTCTCAGAGATTTTTATGCAAGAACCGGCCCCTTAGAGGTTGCCTCCCAATGTATAAATCTCCTGTGCGCGGGCCAAAAAATAAAACCCGGCGGGCTTTTGCCCACCGGGTTTTATCTTGAATTTTAGTTCTGACGACGACTTACAGGTAAGCCGCCCCCTCCGGCAGTGGGGCCCGGTAGTGGTTTTTGTTGTCAAAGGCCAGGATTGCCCAGAAGATGGCCGGCATCAGTATCAACCCCAATCCGAATCACTTGATGTAACCGAATGCCTCGGCCAGGGCGAAATAAATCCTGAACTCGTAGACAATTCCAACGATGAGCGTCGCAAAACACAGTGCGCCGAAGAGTACGAGCGCAGCTTCCACCGACGCTCCGTGCTCTTGTAATACCGCAAAATAGAGGAACGCCCCGGTGGTCAGCAGCGGCAGCACGATCCACCACACGAGCCAAACCATCGGTTTGCCCACGATCGTAGCATCACCACGCTAGCGTAGATGGGAATAAGCCCCTCCCATCCCCGTCGGCCGGCCTTGACATAAATCCGCCAGGCACAGACGAGCATAAAGAGGATGAGCAGCAGGCCGAACCCTCAGTAAAAGAACATAAATGGCCACAAGTGGACGAGGATTTCTTCCCTCTCGCGTTCCTTTATGCTTCGCCGTCGCCTCTTGAGATTTCCGAAACGTCAGCGGCTGCGCGTGGTTGCGGAGTTTCAACGGCTTTCGGCGCCTCAGGAATTTCGGGAGCTTTGGGCGTTTCGGGCGCAGCTTCCGCCGGTGCCAGTTGGCCGGGCGCGGTAAACTGGTTGTTGTCAAAGGCCAGGATACCCCAGAACACAACGCCCAGCAGGATCAGCCCCAGGGTAAACCACACGCTGTAGCCGAACGACACCGATAAGGTATTGTAAAGCTTGATCGCGAAAACAAGAGAAACGATCGCCGCCGCAAAAAACAGCAGCGCAACCAGCCCGAATCCGCCCATTGCAGCGGCAGACCCGCTGGTCGCCATGGCGATAGCTCCGGCCAGATAAAAAGGCATCACGGCCAGCGGCAACAATAGCCACAGCAGCCAGATCATCGGCTTCTTCAATGTCTGTAGCAGCACGACCATGTTGTAAATGGGAATAATTCCCTCCCAGCCCTGGCGGCCCATCTTGGTGAAAATGCGCCACATACAGATGAACATAAAGACAATCACCGCCATGTAGAAGAACCAGTAGGTGATCAAAAGCGAAGCAATAATGTTGGTAGGATCCATATTGTTAAAAAATTTTTGGTGAATGATTTGATTCGAAGATATGTATTTTTTGAAAAACTACGGTGGAAAGTTTCAACATTTTTTCAGGAGCGGTTGGCGAAAACACGAGAGCACCCCGGGACAACGGTTGTCCCGGGGTGCTCTCGTTCTCTCCGCAAGGCGCCGTTTGCACGGGCTCAGGTGAAGAAAGGCTTACAGTGCGAGGTTGATCAGGAAGACGCCCGCGATCGCCAGAATGGCGTAGAGTTCAGGGAATGCAGCCAGGATCAGCGTGTTGGCAAACACGTTGTGGCCGTTACTCATCGCCGCGATCCCGTTGGCACACAACTGGCCCTGGCGGACGCTGCTGAAGAAGCCCACGAACCCCATCAACAAGCCTGCGCCGAGGATTCCTGCCGCCTGCAACATGGTGATGTCGGGCGTCAGCTTCGACGAAACCATGAAGTAGCTTACGAACCCGTAGAGGCCCTGGCTGCCCGGCATCGCACAAAGGATCATGTAGCTGCCGAAAGCCGAACTGTTTTTTTTCAGGGCGCCCACCGCGGCATTTCCGCTGATCGTCACTCCGTAGGAGCTGCCGACCCCCGAAAGTCCCACCATGAAGGCGATCCCGATGTAGGCAATTACAATAGGTGTCATAGATTTGAAATTTTAGTTAAACATTTTTATGGTTTTTGTTTTCATGTTCTTTTAAGCGGTTCAAACCCACGGTTGCCTGCCTCGAACCCGGCGTTTTTGTAAAACTCGACGAATGTCAAACGCAGCGGGTGAACAAACGCGCTGAGCGTACTCATAAAGATGGTCAGCCCCTGGCCGATGGCCAGGATAATGAGCATCACCAATTGTTTGACGATAATGATGTCGGGGCTCATTCCCATGGCCAGCCGGTTGAACACCAGGGCCAGGATCCCGCCCGAGATGCCCAGGGCGAAGAGACGGATATAAGAGAGCACGTCGCCCACGAATCCCGTCACGTCGTTGTAGGTGTTCCATAGCCCTGCGCCGAGGTTGACCAGCGGGTTTTTGCCCGGCGAATTCATGAAGAGCATCATGAACAACCCCACGCCGGTGACCGCGTAAAAAGCGACCGACGAGATCGTATAACCCGTTACGCCTGTCCGGGGCAAAAGCATGGCGGCCAACACCGAGACAATGACGGTCATCCATCCCAGGGTCGGGAAGATATATTTCACCCCCTGGGTCTTGGCGATCAGTACGGTTTTAAGCGACATCGCATAGAGCAGTTGGATGACTCCCAGCCCGATCGAGATCGGGAACAGGAGCTCAGGCGTGAGGAAATAGTCCTTCAGGCCGGCAAAGATGGGCTGTTCTGCCAATGGAATACCGCAGACATTACCTGTGATCAGGCCGAAGAATATGGTCGAGATGCCGCACAGCAGGACCAGCTTTATAATGGGGCGCATCGCCGGTTTTACCTTGCGGTAAAGGAGCAGGGCGGCCACGGCGTAGATCAGTCCGTAACCGGCATCGGCCAGGCAGAAGCCGAAAAAGAGCATATAGAACGGTGCGAAATAGGCCGTCAGGTCGATCGTTCCGTACTTCGGCAGCGCATAAAGGCTGCCGATCACCTCGAACAGGCTGGCAAACGCGTTGTTTTTCAATAGTACCGGCGGATCGTCCTCCTGGGTCGGTTCGTCCTTGAAAAAGATCACCGCGGGATGTGTGTCGAGGAAAGCGTCGACCTGTTGCGCGGTTTCTTTCGTTGCCCAGCCGGTCATCACCGCCAGCGAGCCGTCGGCTTCGCGCGCGGTGGTTTTCGACACGCGGCTCAGGTGCAACTCTGCATGGAGTTCATCGCCGAGGGTGCCCAATCCGGACATGCCTTCGGCACAGCGTTCGAGGGTCGCTTCCACGTCCTTACGCTCGCGTAGCAGCCCGATCACTTCGAGTTCTTTGTCGGCCTGCGAAGCCACGGGGGCTTTGACGCTCAGCGCTTCAATCGCCAGGGGCGCCGATTCGGGGGTGGTCACCACTACGAAATAAACCATTCCGTCGACTTCCGAAACAAGATTTACAATGTACTCTTCCTCCCACTTGGGCGAATGATTCTCGAAATCCTTGGCATAGGTGGTAAAGAAATGGAGGCAAACCCCTTGTTTTTCCAAGGCATGGATCGACGCGGCCGGAAAATCGCCCCACGGGGCCAGCTCAGCGATCTCTTTCGTCAGCCGGCCGATAGTTTGGTCGATCGCTTCGATGCGGGCCGAAGCCTCGACGTAACGGTCGAGGGTTTCGCGGGCCGAGCCGAAAGGTGTCACCGTCTGGCGGGTTTTCTCCTTCAGGCGTTTGCCCAGATCTTTCACAGCCCGGGCCTGGCATTCGGCGTCGGCCAGCAGTTGGCGTTCGCGCTCGTCGGGCGTCCATTGGCCCGAATCGATGTCGACCAGCCCCAGTTCCTGCAATTGGCTCAGGAACGCTTGGCTCTCCGTGTGGTGAAGCACGAAGCTGTATTTCATCATCGGTACGATCATACGGCGTCCTCCTCCATATTTTCCTGACGGGTTTTCACGATCTTCTGCGCCGATTTCGAAAGGTTTTCCTCGTCTTCCAGGAAACGCTTGATTCGCAGAATAGCATCCTGATAACCAGGTATTTGCACCTTTTCGTAGAGGTTCACTTTCTGGGTGGTCTTCTTGCGGGCGTGGTCGAGCAACTGGGTGCGGCGGTTATGGAACTCGTATTCGAGCCCCAGTTTGGCCAGCCGTTTGAGCAGGTTGACCCCGTCGGCGATCCAGATCGGCGAACTGAAAATGTCATACGGTTTTTGCGCGAAAACCACTTCGTCGAGCACGGGGATTGCCACCCCGGCGATCTTTTTGTGGCTCATCTTCACGGCTTCGACCCGCAGTAGTTCGGGGTCGAACTCACCCCACAGTGCAACCATATAATCGTACTGTGCAGCCAACTCTTCCAACTGTCGGACATATTCCGCTGCTGTGTCCTTGGCACGCTTTACCTCCAGGCGTAGCGCCGACTCCTTGCTCTTGATCGTGGGCAGGGCGCGGGTGCGGACCTTGAGTTGCTTGTTCAGCTCGGCCAGCGACGTTTTATTGAATTGAAACTTTATAGCCATATTGTCAGCGGTAATTCCACCGGCGGTTCGGGATCATTAAGCCCGGAACCGCCCGTAGCGTTGCACGAATTCGTCCTTGATCGCCACTTCGGCCGGCGAGAAGTATTTCCCGAAGAGATACCACGCCTCGTTCAACATCTGTTCGATGTCGATGTTGACGTCGATGGCGAGCAGTTTTTCGGAATAGTCCTTCGCAAAGGCCAGGGCGCGTTCGTCGTAGTCGGTGAGGTCGAAACCGTTCTCGAGCTTCGTTTTGGCGTTGGCCGCGTCGGCGTAGAGGCGCACGGCGGCATTCATCACCTGCGGATGGTCTTCACGGGTCTTTTTGCCGATCACGAGTTGTTTCAGGCGCGAAAGGCTGCGGAACGGGTCGACGATCACTTTCCCGGTGTCCGAGTCGGTGCGCAGGAACAGCTGCCCCTCGGTGATATACCCCGTGTTGTCGGGCACGGCGTGGGTGATGTCGCCCCCCGAGAGGGTCGTCACCGCGATGATCGTGATCGAGCCCCCGTTGGGCAACTGCACCGCCTTTTCGTAGATCTTCGCCAGGTCGGAGTAGAGCGAACCCGGCATACTGTCCTTCGACGGGATCTGGTCCATACGGTTCGACACGATAGCCAGCGCATCCGAGTAGAGCGTCATGTCGGTCAGCAGTACGAGCACCTTTTCGCCTTTGTCGACGGCAAAATATTCGGCTGCCGTGAGCGCCATGTCGGGCACCAGCAGACGTTCCACCGGCGGGTTTTCGGTCGTGTTCACAAAGCTCACGATGCGGTCCAACGCCCCGGCGTTCTCAAAAATGTTCTTGAAGAACAAAAAGTCGTCGTTGGTGAGGCCCATCCCGCCGAGGATGATCTTGTCGGCTTTGGCCCTCAGGGCCACCATCGCCATCACCTGGTTGTAAGGCTGGTCGGGGTCGGCGAAGAAAGGGATCTTCTGTCCGGTCACGATCGTGTTGTTGAGGTCGATCCCGGCGATCCCGGTAGCGATCAGCTCCGAGGGCTGGATGCGCTTATAGGGGTTCACCGTCGGGCCGCCGATCTCGCGCACCTCGCCCTCGACCGCCGGGCCGCCGTAGATCGGGTCGCCGTAGGCGTTGAAGAAGCGCCCGGCCAACTCGTCGCTCACGCGCAACGTGGGTGGTTCGCCGCGGAATACCACCTCCGAGTTTGTGGCGATATTCTCCGTCCCGGCAAACACTTGCAGCGTCACCTGGTCGCCGTTGAGTTTCACCACCTGGGCCAGTTTGCCGCCCACGGTGGCCAACTCGTCGTTCGTCACGCCCGTGGCCCGCAGGGTAACGGTTGCTTTGGTGATGTTTTCGATTTTGGTATATATCTTCTGAAAAGCTTTGGTTTCCATAACTTCTTATTTATTTCGTCATTTCGCTTCCTGGGCCGATACCATCTCGTCGATCTGCCGTTTGTAATCGTAGTATTTTTCGCTTTCAAACGCCGCGTAGTTCATCTGTTTGAAGAGGTTGATCAGTCCCTTGAAGAAGACCGAGCAGTCTTCAAAACCGGCGTAGGCGAACTTGCGGTCGCAGATGGCCAGGATCATCTTGAACATAAAGCGCTGGCGGGCCATCGAGGTGTTCGCGTCGATCGCGTCGAAGGCATCCTGTTGCAGGAAGACGAAGTCGATCAGTTCTGATTTCCAGTAACGGTCGTGGTAGTCGATCGGTACTCCGTCGTCGCCGAGGATGTTGATCTGTTCGTAGGCTTCCTTGCCGCGCAAAACGATCGTCTTGCCGCGCATCACCGTGTCTACCCAGTCGAGTTCGACCGTTTCGTCGAGGAAGTTGCGGATCTCGGGGTATTCGAGGTATTTCGAGTAGCTGTCCAGCGGGTCGATTGCCGGATAGCGCTTGCTGTCTGCACGTTGTTGCGACAGGGCGTAGAAACAGCGGGCGGCTTTTTTGGTCGACTCGGTCACCGGCTCCTTGAGGTTCCCCCCGGCGGGCGACACGGTGCCGATGAAGGTCACTGACCCCGTCGCCCCGTTGTTGAGGTGTACGTGTCCCGCACGGGCATAGAAGTTCGAAATGATCGCCGGCAAGTCCATCGGGAAAGCGTCCTGTCCGGGCAGCTCTTCGAGGCGGTTCGACATTTCGCGCAACGCCTGGGCCCAACGCGAGGTCGAGTCGGCCAGGATCAGCACCTTGAGTCCCATCGCGCGGTAGTATTCGCCGAGGGTCATCCCGGTGTAGACCGATGCTTCGCGGGCGGCTACGGGCATATTCGACGTGTTGCAGATGATCGTCGTGCGCTCCATCAGCTTATACCCTGTACGGGGGTCTTCCAGATGGGGGAACTCTGCAAAAATTTCCACCACCTCATTCGCACGCTCGCCGCAAGCGATCATGATGATCACGTCGGCGTCGGCCTGTTTCGAGATGGCGTGCTGCAACACGGTTTTGCCAGCCCCGAACGGCCCGGGGATGAAGCCCGTACCGCCGTCGGCGATGGGGTTGAACGTGTCGATCGCCCGCACACCCGTTTCCATGATGCGGTAGGGTCGCGGTTTCTCCTTGTAGGCGCCGATGGCCAGCTTGGCAGGCCACTTCTGGATCATCGTCACGTTGTGCTCTTTGCCTTGTGCATCGACGAGCACGGCCACCGTGTCGGTGATCTTGTAGTTGCCTTCTTTTACAATGCTTTTGACCGTATAGCTGCCCGCCATCGCGAAAGGCACCATGATCTTGTGCTTGATCCACTTTTCGGTTACTTCGCCCAGCCAATCTCCCGCACTGACCTTGTCCCCGCTTTGGGCCAACGGCACAAAGTCCCACGTGCTTTCGTAGTCGAGCGGATCGGTTGCGCAGCCGCGTTCGATGAAAAGCTTCTTCATCTGGGCCAGGTCGTTCTGCAACCCGTCGTAGTTGCGCGAAAGGATGCCCGGACCGAGGGTCACCTCGAACAGGTGGCCTTCGAATTCGACGTTGTCACCGACCTTCATGCCGCGGGTCGAGTCAAAGACCTGGATGTAGACCTTCTCGCCGATGATCTTGATCACCTCGGCCATCACCCGCAGGTCGCCGAGGAGCACGTAGCAGATTTCGTTCTGTCCCACCGGCCCATTCGCTCTGACCGTCAATAGGTTGGCGGTGATGCCGGTAATTTGCCCTGTTGTCTTCATAAATTCTTATCTTTTTTCTTCATTTTCGGGTTGGTCCTCGCCGGGTTCCACGATGCCCGATTGGGCGGGAATCCCCGACAGGTCGGCGATGAGCCGTTCGAACATCGTCCGGCCCACCTCTTTGTCCAGCGCCATCCAGCGGTGGATGATATTGATCTTTACGCAGTAGGCCAGTACTTTGTCGAGTGTGAAATATTCGAATACGGTCAGTTCGTCGGCCGTGTCCCAACGCAGGGCGTCGAGACGGCGTTCCTTGTCGACCATGTTGGTTTCGTCGAGGATGTGGAAGAGTTGGTCGAGGTAATCGATTTCGTTCTTCAGTCCGAAATCCGTCGCCGAACTGCGGGCCAACAGCGTTTCGATCTCGCCCTGTCCGACCAGTTCGGGAGCGATCTCGCGCTCCTGGGCGCGGGCCGTGATCGCGGCGCAGACGTTGCGCAGCGTGCGATCGAAAGCGTACCACGTCCGCACGAAACCGTTCGGCGAAGCCTCCATCCGCTCATAGTAGCGGCTCCAGAGCGTCTTTTCGATCGGTTGCTCAGTGTCAATCTCCTCGTCGTTTTCGTCGGTCGCGTCGCCCTTTTTGCTGCGGTATGCCGCCAGCACTTCCGTCACATACGCAGGCAGGCAACCCGGCTCCTCGGTGGTTTGCCCGACTGCCTCGCGCAACTCCGTTTCTGAGAGGTTGCCCAGCGCCGAAAAATTATTCTTTCCCGCAAGCAGGGCGATCAGGTTCGCCACGTCGTAGAAAAAATAAAATTCACGCAGCACCTCGGCGTCGGCAGGCGTCAGGTCGCCGGCGATCTCATCGCGCAGGGCCACGGCGTCGAAACCTTTCGCTTCGGCATCGGCTTGCAACTCGCGGAGTCCGGCGATCAGGCAATGGTATTGCGCCATAACCCGCTTATTTTTTGATGAATAACAGTTCGCTCACTTTCGGGCGCAGGAATTCGCGGAAAAGTGCGTCGAAATCGTCGTCGCTGAAGCTGATATAGTAGCTCCCGTCCTTCGGGCCGATCTTGAAGCCGGTCTTCACGCCTTCGCCCGTGGTGATCTCCACGCCCTGCCCGAGGGTTTTGGCGGCCGCGGTCTTCAGGCTGTCGATCAGCTTTTGTTCGCTGCCCGGGGGCAGCATAACGCACAGGTCGGGGTTTTCGCACGTTGATCCGTTCCAATTCTGGGCCACTACGACGATCAGCTCTTTGACCAGCGCCGGGTCGAGCAACGCCTCTTTCAGCACCGGGGTCACGTTGAAATCGATCAGCAGTTCCGTGATTTGTTGCTTGATAGTGCCGATGCTCTGGCGCGAGGCGAGCAGGATTTCGGTCTGGGTGTTCTTTTTCAGGTCGGCAGCGTTGTCCTGGGCGGTTTTCAGGATACTGGCGGCTTTGGTCTTTGCTTCTTCGATGATCGATTCGGCCTCGGCCTTGGCTTTGGCCAGCAGGGTTTCCGCCTCTTCGCGGCCTTTGGCCAACCCTTCGTCATAGAGTTTTTGCGTTAATTGTTGAAGCCTGTTTTCCATACTTTTATGTTTTTATTTTTGTCTTTTCTTATTTTTTACGGTGTATCTTCCCCGGGCTGTCGCCGGACAGCCTACGCCTACGGCACTGAAGAGGATGTTACTGGTGCTGCGGACGAAGCAGGTCCGCCACACTCTTGACCGGGTTGAACGTCGAAACCGGAACTTCCACGAAGAGCGTGTTCCAACGGGCCATTGCGCCGTTCCAAAGCCCGGGAAGCTCCTGGGCCTTCAACTCGCGGCCGTTTTTCGACTTGATTGAAATGAACCCGGTCAGCGGGTCGACGTATTTCTTGAGGTCAATTTTTTTACCGTTATAATCTTTCACAGAACAAACCAGGTCTACCGGATTGAAGTGTGTAGCTTCCCGCATCAGGTGGCCCTGTTCGGGAGCGATCTGCGACGATTCGGCGATCTGGAGCGATTGTGCCCCGCCGGCTTCGGCCACCCAGAAGGGACCGCCGCCCGGTTCGCCCTCGTTCTTCACCATCCCGCATACGCGGATCGGTCGGTCGAGGCGGTCGTGCAATGCCGCGGCGCGTTCCGCCGCCGGTCGCGTCGAAAAACCGGCCGGCAACTTATAAGACAGCTCTTCCGTGACAAACTTCTCAATTTCAGCCAGCAACGCTTCATCGGCCCCGGCGTCGAGCTTGCGCAAATACGCAAAACTCCGTTCACGCACTTCTAACAGCAGGTCGGCGATCACTTTTTTCCACAGGACGGTGTCGCCCTTCAAGTGGTCGGGCACCACGTTGTCGATGTTCTTCACGAAAATCACGTCAGCGTCGATCTCGTCGAGGTTTTCGATCAGCGCCCCGTGTCCCCCGGGACGGAAAAGCAATGTGCCGTCCTCCTCCCGGAAAGGTTCGTTCTGCATATCGACGGCCAGCGTGTCGGTGCTGGGTTTTTGCTGCGAATAGGTAATCCGGAAGGCTACGCCGTATCTCTTTTCGTAAGCGGGGCGCACTTTTTCAACCAACTGTTCGAACCCGGCTTGGTGCTCGGGTGAAACGGTGAAGTGGATGCGCACCGTCCCATCGCCGCTCGGGGCATACATCGCCCCTTCGGCCAGGTGTTCTTCCAACGCGGTCCGATCGCTGTCCCCATACCGGTGAAACACTAAAAGGCCCTTGGGCAGGATGCCGTAGCCGAGTCCCTTGCCGATGATGGCGGCAATCACCTCGCGCGGGGGGGCGTCTTCGGCGACATATTTTTTCAATTCGTCGTAAAAGGCAAATTGCGAGAGGCGTTTGAGCGAGTCGTCGACACATTTCGACGGTTTTCCGTCAGCGACAAATTCGAAGAACTCTTTGAACATCCGGGTGGCAGCGCCCGATGCGGGGACAAATTTTTCGATCTTCAGCCCCTTGACCGCCTGGTCGTAACGAGCAGCGCGGTTTTCGATCTCGCCAACCGCAAAACGGCGGATCCCGTCACCAGCCACCGCTGCCGCGGTGATGGGCAAATACGGAAATCCTTTACGAAAATAATCCAACATCCGTTCTCCCTGATCCGTCCCTGTCCCCCTTGCCTCCAGTTGTCGTTTATCTTGTTCCGTAAACATAGTTGCTCGAATTTGAATAAGAAAACTTTGGTCTAAGTTCGGAAAAAAATCCGGAAAAAGATCTCAAAGGCCTACTTTTTTTCGCATTCTAATGAAAATTTAATACACGAAAATTAGTTATTATACTTTTGTTGCGCGTTTTTGTTGAAATATAAACATGGTTATTGTATTCGAGGCATGTTTTATCGCCCGGCACACCTGACTCCCGAGCCCACGCTGAGGTCGTGGAGCGCTTCCTGGGCGGGCGGGAAAACAAAAGGCGGCCCTGCCGGGGCCGCCTTTTGGCGTTGGTCGCGTTGCGCGGGTTAGAATTAGAACTTGAGTCCGAAGGTCAGCGAATAATTGATGTTTTTCAGCGAGTGGTCTTTCGACACGTCGAGCAGCCCATATTGTGCCCCGGCCCCGATCACGAAACGGCGGTTGAACACAAAGTCAAGGCTCCCGTCCACACCGGCGTCGAACCGCTCCAGGCCGTCGGCCCAGTCGGGATTGTTCAGGCGGTAGGCGCCGTAGGGCCCGACGCTGAGTGCCAGCGAAAATCCCCGCGTTACCGGGAAACGGAACGAGGCGAGTACCGGCACCTCGAGGTAGGAGAGGTTGAATGACTCTTTCTCGCCGATTCCGAATTTCCCGTCGACCGATGAGCCTTTCATCGAAAAGTTAACTCCCGGCTTCAGCGCAAACAGTTCGGAGAAGGCAAACTCGACTCCTGCTCCGGCTTTCAGTCCCAGTTTCAGTCCGTTGCCCCCTTCTGAAAATTGGCTGGCGTTGGCCCCCACGCGTACATCCCAGACGATCTGGGCCGAAGTTGTGGTAAACGTCATGGCCACAAGGGCGACCCCGATCAAAATCGTTTTTTTCATTGTCGTAAGATTTTTTTATTTGATTACCTTTGCAAAGGACGGAACTCCCATCCTTAACCGCAATACTGATTAATCAGTAATGAAATCGCCCGAAGAAGAATACCAGCGTCTGCTCGAATCGTTCGAATTTGACCCCGGGGGGTTGGACTACGCTTTGCTCGAGCGGCATAAAAGCTCGCTCGCCCAACTGGCCCGGATGTCGAATTGCGGGGTGACGGTTTACGATATGTACCAGCGGAAGCATGTGTTTACCTCGGGTAACTTCGCCCACCTGTTCGGGTATGACCTCAACGAGGTCGAGAAGTACGACGCCGATTATTTCGGCCGCCAGATCCATCCCGACGACTTGCCGGTGATTGCCCGCAACGGGGTGGCCGTTCTCCGGCATTTTCTCGAGAAGCGCGAGGGATGGGCCGATTCGAAGATGATCAGCGAATACCGCATCCTCGCCGGGGAACGCTACTTGCGGGTGATCGAGCAGTACCAGGTGTTGGAGTTCGACGCTGCGGGCAACGTGTGGCTTTCGCTCAGCGTGCTCGACGTTTCGCCCGACCAGGGGCCGCTCGAGGCTGTCCGTTGCAAGTTGATGAATTGCATTACGGGCGAGCTGTACCAATTGCCCGAGTTTTCGGAACCTTATGCCGTTTCGCCGCTTTCAGAGCGTGAGAAGCGCATCCTGCAACTGGTGCGCGACGGACACCTGAGCAAAGAGATCTCCGAGCAGTTGGCGATCAGTGTCCACACGGTCAATACGCATCGGCAGCGGATCCTTGAGAAACTGAATGTCGACAATTCGCACGAGGCGGTGCGCTACGCTTCGCGCTACGGTTTACTCGATTGATTTTAGTGTAAGTCCTAAGGGGAACGAATTTTTCCCTAAAAATTTTTACGCCGCTTTTTATAAAAAGCGGCAGTTCTCTCGGCGCAGCCCAATGCGCGAGGGGCACGCTCCCCGAAGATTTTTATGCCCGCTCCGGTTTCGTAGCGCGATCCTTATCGATGCATAAAAATCTCTTGCGCGGTGGCTTAACAGTAATTTAGGTACCAATAAATAGCTAATCTCCCTTGTTTTAGGTATTTCTGGAGCCGTCGCTGTCCCCTACCTTTGCATCAACAGATTCAAAGAAGAATTTTGTAAGCCGTGTTTACGTGGGTGGGCCGCAACTCCGGGAGGAACTGCGGCCCTTTTTTACCTCGCCGGAAAATTTCTATCTTTGTCCAAGTAAGGAGAAAACCCCGAGTGTCGCAAGGCACCTTTTGTTTGAGCAAGAGCAAAATTCCGGAAGACTATGTACAGATTGGGAAAATACAACGAAAACGATACGATGGGCACGCTCATCAGTGAAAATTATCCGGTGCTGCTGGTGATGAGCCGCTTCGGCATCCCCCTCGGCGTGGGCGACGCGTCGATCGGCGAAGTGTGCCGCCGCAACGGGGTTGACACCGGTACTTTCCTCGCCGTGGCCAACCTGCTGCTCGACGAAGACCAACCCCTTGTCGTAAAAGATTCCGGCGTGTCGGTCGAAGCGCTGCTGGCCTACCTGCACAATTCGCACGACTATTTTCTCGAATTCCGCCTGCCTGCCATCCGCACCAAACTGGTCGAAGCCGTAGGCACGGCCGACGACCTCTCGCAGGCCATCGTCCGCTATTTCGACCAGTATGTCGCCGAAGTGCGCCAACACATGACCTATGAGGAAAAAACAGTTTTCCCCTATGTGCGCGCCCTGATCACCGGCATACGTTCCGAAGGCTACAGCATCGCAGTCTTCGGTCGCCAACACGAGCAGGTCGAAGCACGCCTGACCGAATTCAAGCAGATACTGATCAAATACTACCCCGCGCGGAGCACCAACGAAATCAATGGTGTGCTGTTCGATATCTTCAGTTGCGAGGGTGACCTGGCCTCACACAATGCCGTAGAAGACCGCCTCTTCGTCCCCGCCATCAAGGCCCTCGAACGAAAAACCGGCAAACGATGAGCGCACCCCTTAAAATCGCCATCGCTGAATCGTCGGTCATTGTCCGTAGCGGCATCATCGCCGTACTCAAGCAGTTGGGATCGCTCCATATCGATGTATTCGAAATCGTCGAAATGGAACAATTGCGCCATGCCATCGCCTGGCAGAAACCCGACGTGCTGATGGTCAACCCCGCCGCCCTTGGCCTGATCACCCCCCAGCAGGTACGCAAAGAGGCCGCGAATCCCCAGTTGAAATGCGTCGCCCTTCAATTCTCGCTCACCGATCAGGCCACCCTCAAGGAATACGACGAAGTCATCTCCCTCTATGATTCGGCCGACCAGATCCGCGAAAAGATCACCCGTCTGGCCAGCGAACCCGAAGCCGACAAACGCCACGAATCACTCAGCGCACGCGAAAAAGAAGTCATCGTCTGCGTCATCAAAGGAATGACCAATAAGCAAATCGCCGAAAAACTATTCCTCTCCACTCACACCGTCATCACTCACCGCCGCAACATCTCCGCCAAGCTCCAAATCCATAGCGTAGCCGGCCTGACCATCTACGCCATCGTCAACAAACTCGTCGACCTAAACGACATCCCCGCCGAGGTGTAGGTCAGTGCGGCCGCCTGGAACTGCCGCTTTTTGTAAAAAGCGGCACCAAAAACTTTTGGGCGATACTGCGTATCGCATGATTCACCTTGCTTAGTTTTAATAAAGGTTTTTAGAAAGGGGGCTCCCTTCCATGGTAAGCGCAAGAACTTTGCGCCATCCGGAAGGGAGCCCCCTTTCTAAAAACCTTTTGTAAGGCCGAGTAAAGTAAGTCAAGGGAAACGAAGTTTCCCCTAAAAATTTTTCGGGTGCCTTTTTATAAAAAGGCGCAGTTCTATGCCTGCGTACAGACCCTCACTTTGGTGAGATTGTTCGGATTAGGAGGCCGTAGTTGGTGATTGGGAGGTTGGCTTGTCGGGCGGTGGCGATGCGGTTTTGGAGTTGCCGTCGAGTGACCATACATCCGCCGCATTGGATGGCAAGGCGGAATGGACTGAGGTCGGCGGGTAGGGGGGTAAGGCCGCTGACGACGGTGAAGTCGAGTTTTTTGCCGACGTATTCTTGGAGCCAGCGGGGGATCAGGACGCGGCCGATGTCTTCGCAGGTGTGTTGGTGAAGACAGTTTTCGAGGATTAGGATGCGGTCGCCCTCACACAGGGAATCGATGGCTTTTAACCCTTCGAGATAGGTGGGCATATCGCCTTTGGCTTGGGCCAAGAGGATGCTGAAGGAGGTGATCCGGGGAGCGGCGCCGGGGTCGGATGCTAAAGCCTTTGCGACGAGTGTTTCGACGGGTGTGATGACGCGGCTGTCGACGACGACTAACTTGGGGCGGAGGCCTGAGGCGAGTGCGGTCGGAATGGCGTCGGGTTGTACGACGACGGCGACGGCCTGTCGGTCGAGGAGTTCTCGGATGGCCTGCACCTGAGGCAGAATGAGGCGGCCGGAGGGTGTTTCGCTGTCGACAGGACACACGAGCAGCACGGTTTCTCCGGCGGCGACCAGTCCGTCGAACATCGCCGGGGTGCGGAGCGCTTCGCCGGGCAGGTTCTGGCGAATGGCGTCGAAGATCGCGTTGCGGGCTTCTTCGCCGCCGGCCAACAGGTCGGCTTCGAGAGGGGCGGGCAGGTTGTGCTGGCGCAGGGTACATTGGCCCCGGTCGTTCAGGTGACGGCCTTCGACTTGGTTGTAAACCAGCACGAACGGGATCTTGTTGTCGCGCAGTTGAGCGGCGAACCGGTGTTCGGCCTTGGTCCATTCCGTAAGGACGAGCAGGGCGAGATCGACCTGGGCGAGGGTTTCGACGGTCTTGGCCCGGCGTTCGGCCCCGAGGGGCGAGTCGTCGTCAAGGCCGCCGGTGTCGATCAGTACGACAGGGGAGAAATCGAGGATTTCGAATGCGCGGCGCACCGGGTCGGTCGTCGTCCCGGCATGAGGCGACACCACGGCGTGGCCGCCGCCGGCCAGCAGGTTGAACAATGTGCTTTTGCCGGCGTTGCAACGTCCGTAGATGCCGATATGCGGCTTATTTTCCCGTCCCGGTTTCATCGCTCAAAAATTTAGCATATTCCTTATATATAGTATATAGGCCCGTTGCTCCGTTCCAGGCTCGGCCAATGGCCGGCGCACGTTAAATCCGCGAAATAGCCGGGACTTCTTGTAAAAAATGCTGCAATCGAAATCGCTACCCGTCCGAAAGAGGCGAACTTGCGTTAAGCAAGTGAACTGCCGACGAGTTCCACGTGGTTAAAACTTTTCTGGAAATCGGAGCGAAGCCCTGTGGCGCAAAAACCTCGTTTCCAGGACTTGCCTCGCGTTGAAAAATCCCTTGGCGGAGGTCGCGCTGCTAATGCTCGAAAGCGTAGAGCTTCACATCTTCAAGCGAGATGCTCTTGCTGCTGAGGATGATCAGGCGTTCGACCACGTTGCGCAACTGGCGGATGTTGCCGGTCCAGTTCATTTTCTGCAACTCGGTCATCGCCGCCGCATCGACCGACTTGCGTTCGATGCCGTACTCGGTGCAAATCTGCCCGATGAACGAGTTGATCAGCAACGGAATGTCGTCCGACCGGTCGTTGAGCGAAGGCACGCGGATCACAATCACGCTCAAGCGGTGATATAAGTCCTCGCGAAAATTGTTTTTTGCAATTTCGGCGAACAGGTCTTTGTTGGTCGCTGCGACGACGCGCACATCGACCGTGATGTCCTTGTCGCTCCCTACGCGGCTCACCCGGTTTTCCTGCAACGTGCGCAGGATCTTGGCCTGGGCCGAGTGGCTCATGTCGCCGATTTCGTCGAGGAAAAGGGTGCCGCCGTGGGCTTGTTCGAACTTGCCCTTGCGCTGGCGGATGGCCGAAGTAAAGGCGCCCTTTTCGTGGCCGAAGAGTTCGCTCTCGATCAGATCGGCCGGGATGGCGGCGCAGTTGACCTCTACAAAAGGCCCGTTTGCCCGGCTGCTCTTTTCGTGGAGCCAACGGGCCACGAGTTCTTTCCCGGTGCCGTTTTCGCCCGTGATCAGCACACGGGCTTCCGAAGGAGCCACCTTGTCGATCAGGCGTTTGATGTGCATAATTTGGGGTGATTGACCGATGATCTCAGCCGTGCCGCTGCGGTTGCTGCGGCTGGTGCGATAGGTACTGCCGTTGATTCTCGAGATCTGGGGTTCGTCGTCGAACTCTTCCGCGTCCACAACCGGAGCGGCCGTCGCTTTCTTGACGCTGCTCTTGAGCGAACCCAGCAGGCGGTTCAGGTCTATCGGTTTTTCGAAGAAATCATAAGCCCCCCGCTTGAGCAGCGAGATGGCCACATCGACTTTCGGTTCGCGGGAAGTCATCATCACCCGCACGTCGGTATTGGTCTTGTGCATGATATCGATCATATCCTCGCCGTCGACCAGCGAATACTTCGTGTCGCAGAGGATAAAATCGAAATCTTCAGCCAGACTCCTGGCAACTCCTTCTTTCCCGTCGCTGGCCAGGGTTACCAGGTAACCCTCGTACTCCAGCATATCCTTCAATGTGTTGCGGATGCTCCGTTCTTCGTCGATTACTAAAATTTTTGCCATAACCCGTCGTGGGAAAATTTACATTCTTACACTCCGGAGCCCTCCCTCGGCTAATCTCTCTCTTCATATGCTCCTGCTATCCCCATCCGGCATCCCAAATCTCGCGGTAAATAACAGTGTTCCTGTGTCTGTGAGGCAACTACACAAAAGAACGCCGGGATGCGAAACCCAATAAAAGTATAGAAAAAAATCGAGAAATCCTAATTTATACCCGTTTTACTTGTAATTTTTGCATATCTTTGTTCGGGCAAAATAACAATCCCGGGTGCCGGAGGGTACTTTTTCTTACATTTGTCGCAAATATACGGATTAACCTGTGAGGGTCTCTTCCCTCCTTTTCTGCCTTTTTTGCTCCGTGTTTTGCTAATATACTGAATACAAGCACGGTTCTCCTTTTTTAAGAAATCCAGTGGATTTTTCGTCGCACAAACTGTGCCTGAAATACATATGAATAAACTCAAAATGAATAAAAATTACAACTTCGAACGCGGGAAACTGAACCTGCCGGAGTATGGTCGGAACATCCTGAAAATGGTCAACTACCTGATGTCGATCCAGGATCGTGACCTGCGCAACAGCCAGGCCCGCGTGGTGGTCGAGGTGATGGGCAACATCAACACCCACCTGCGCGACACGGACGACCTCAAGCACAAACTTTGGGACCACCTGTTTATCATCTCGGACTTCCGGCTCGACGTCGATTCGCCTTACCCGAAACCTTCGCCCGACTCGGTGGCCCCGCATCCCCAGCGGCTGAAGTATCCCGATCGCAAGATCACGTTCAAGCACTACGGCAAGAACATCGAAACGATGCTCCGCAACCTGCCGGGCGTCGAAAACGAGGAAGACCGCCAGGTGATCGTCGCCAACATCGCCAAGTATATGCGCAACAAGTCGCACGAGTATAACCTCGAATATCCGAACAACGAAACGGTGATCAACGACATCCGCCGGTTGTCGGCCGGGCAGGTGGCGGTGGGCGACGATATTCTCGACCACTCGAAGAGCGATTTCCGCCCGGCCCAGCCGCAGCGCCAGCAACACAAAAACGGGAAGAACGGCAAAAGCGGCTACCACAAGCAGAACAACCCGGGCCAGAACCGGAAAATGCAGAAAAACCGGGGCTAATCGCGATGGGACGTGTCGTGTTGCTGCTGGGTGGAAACCTGGGCGATCGGGCCGCATTGATGGCGTGCGCCGAGGCCGAGGTCGGCCGCACGGTGGGCCGTGTGATGCAGTCCTCGTCGGTTTACGAGTCCGAGGCGTGGGGGTTTGATTCGGCCGACCGTTTCCTTAATCGGGCGTTGGTGGTCGAAACCGATCTCTCCCCGATCGAGGTGCTTGACCGTACGCAGGCCATCGAACGGGCACTCGGCCGCGGGCCGAAAGCGCCGGACGGAGAACACGGGGCGGCTGGCCAGCGGGTGTACCGCTCGCGCACGATGGACATCGACCTGCTCTTTTACGATGATCTGGTGGTGGAGAGCGAACGGTTGACATTGCCTCATCCGCTGTTGGCCGAGCGTGAGTTTGTACTGACGCCTTTACGGGAGATTTGCGGGGGGTGGGTGCATCCGGTTATAGGCAAGAAAGTGAGCGAGTTGTGATTTCCCGTTTGGCGGTTGCCGGAAAAAAATCAAAAAATTCGGTTGTTTTTTTTGGCGGGTAAAACAAAAGCGCTATATTTGCAGGGTCAAAAACGGAAGATTTTCACGATTGGCGCTTGAAATTTTGGGAGTATAGCTCAGCTGGTTCAGAGCATCTGCCTTACAAGCAGAGGGTCCGGGGTTCGAATCCCTGTGCTCCCACAAAACAAAAATGACAAAACCTGCACGAAAGTGCAGGTTTTTTTACTTGAGAGAGGTGGCCTGTGCAAACAAGTTTGCAGCCCACCTCTCTCAAGTAAAAAATCCGGGGCGATTTATCGTCCCGGGTTTTATCGCTTTTGTTTTGTAGAAATTGACCGAGCGCACGCGGGATCACCGCAGCGAAGCATAGATAATCCTCCGAAGGTCAACCCCGAATGCGAATAGTGCCTTTTTCCACCTCTCGGTCAAAATCGACATCGGAAAAATTCCTCCAGAAATCACTGATGTAAAAGCCGATTTTTCGGATCTTTTCTCGGGTTGCTTTTTTCACACGATCGTCTTCACCGAATCGTTGTTTGAGTAGCCGCTTGATTTCGATGGAGTTGTCCTTCGTAAATTCTTTTTCCCCTATAAAATTTAAGATTTAAGGTTTTTGGTCTCGACCAGCATCCGCTCAATCCGATCGAGGCGGGTGATGATGTTGTCGATCTTCGAGTTGTCGCGGGCCCCGGCGAGCATCTTTTTTGCCTGGCGGGTGGTCATGAATAATTTGATGGCGATGATCGTCACAATCAGCAGGATGCCCAGGATGTGGTAATTCTGGAGCAGGTATTTCATAAAGCCGTCCATGGTTGTCGTATTTTAAGATCCGGAGAGCAACAAATAGCTTACCACAGTTTTCACGACAGGGAACCCGAGTTAGCGTAAATTCTGTGCCTGCTTGCATTTTCCGTTTATTTTGGCTATTATTACGAGCAAACTACTAAATCCCTCCCTCCATGAAAATACGCATGAACGCCTGGCCTGTGCTTTGGGCCTGCACATTGATGCTCTCCCTTCCACTGGGGGCAAGCGCACAGAAAAACACGAAGATCGACGATGACATCCTGCGTGCCGTCAAACAGGCCACTGAGTATATGGTCAACACCGTGAGCTACAACGGCGCTTTCGTGTGGGAATACCTCCCCGACTTCTCGCGCCAGTGGGGCGAAATGGAGGCCTACCGCACGATGGGTTGGACACAGGGGCAAGGTACCCCCGCGATGGGCGAATTCTTCCTCGACCTCTACCACGCCACGGGCGATGAATTCTATTACGCGGCAGCTGAAAAGGCGGCGATGGCCCTCATCTGGGGCCAGTTGCCCTGCGGCGGGTGGAATTATATTTTCGATTTCGGGGGCGAAGCCTCGCTCAAGCGGTGGTATGGCACGATCGGCAAGAACGGTTGGCGGCTCGAAGAGTTCCAGCATTATTACGGCAATGCAACGTACGACGACGAGGCGTCGATCGCTCCGGCGCGTTTCCTGCTCAGGATGTACGTTGAAAAATATGATTCGAAGTTCAAACCGGCCCTCGACCGGGCGATCAATTTCGTCCTTGAAAGCCAGTACCCCATCGGCGGCTGGCCCCAGCGCTACCCGCTGATGTATGAATATTCGAAACAGGGGCGCGACGATTATTCGTCCTACATCACTTTCAACGATCAGGTACATGACAATTGCGTCAACTTCCTGGTTCTCTGCTACCGGGTGCTGGGCGAACAGCGACTGCTCGACCCGATCCGCCGCGCGATGCACTGCACGCTGGCTCTTCAGCAGGGGGCTGACCAACCGGGTTGGAGCGACCAGTACACGCTCGACTACAAACCGGCCGGGGCCCGCTCCTACGAACCGCTTTCGATCCATCCCCGCACGACCGATTGGTGTTGCAACAGCCTGATGGACTATTATGAATGGACGGGCGAAGCGAAATATCTGGCTCGGATTCCGGAAGCCATCGCCTGGCTCGAACGTGTCGCCGCTCCGATGGACACTGTGCGGGCCTTGGGCTTCACCGGCTTTTCCGGTACCCAGGTGCCTGCCCCCCGCTATATCGAAGTCGGCACCAACAAACCGCTCACAAGCGTACGCACCGGATCGAACGCCACCAGTGGCCGCTACGTCACCAAGCAAATGTACAGCAGAGACATGATCCGAATCGACATCGAACGGATCAAACAACGTTACCAACGCCTGATCTCGACCCCGGTCGAAGAGGCAACCCGCCTTTCGCCGTTCCGCAACGAGGGAGGACAAGCATATCAAATGCCCAAATACCTGCAAATGCGATCGGGTGGGGCCGATGAGAAAGAGGTGCGCGAGTTGCTTGCCTCGCTCACACCCCAGGGTTATTGGCTGGTGCCGATCGGCATGACCTCGAACCCCTACATCGGTGACGGTCCCCTCGAGCCGACTCCGGGTGATTTCCGCCGGGGTTCGGTCGGCGACCGGTATGACACCTCGCCCTTCACGCCTGCAACCCCCATTCAGGCCATCACCACCGCTTCCTATATGACCAACGTCGGCAAGTTGATCGGTTTTTTGAATAACCATTAGGCAGAGAGGGAATAAAAAAAGAGGCTACTGTGTCAGTAGCCTCTTTTTCGTTTATGTAACTCTGTTTTGGCCTTAAAGCATAGGCCCCGCGCAGGAATAACCTTAAATCCCCCTGCGTGAGGGCGCCACCAACCGGCAGACCATTTTTATCAATTCGACGATCGGCAGCGGGGCGAGCGACAGCCCGACGATCCACCACCACTGGGCCGTGGTGAGCGGCGCCAGGCGGAAAATGTCGTGCAGTGCCGGGATCTCGAGTACGGCCAGCATCATCGCGGCCACGATTACGACCGCCCCCCAGAGGTAACCGTTGCGGAACATCCCACGGAAAGCTGAATGGTTGGCCGAACGCGCGTTGAACACGTGGGCGATCTGCGAGAAGGCCAGTACGGCGAAAGTCATCGTCTGGGCCACCTCCATACTCGTCTGTCGCCCGATCAGGAAGGCCGCCAGCGACAGGCCGCCGATCATCGCCCCCTGCAGGAAGATGCGTATCGAGAACGGTCGGGTCATAATATTTCCCCGGCCGTCGATGGGCTGACGGCGCATCACGTCGGGTGCGGCCGGGTCGACGCTCAGCGCGAGGGCCGGCAGGCTGTCCGTCACCAGGTTGATCCACAGGATATGGATCGGCAGCAGCGGCGATCCCCAGTTGGCCATCACGGCGACAAACAGCACGAGGATCTCGCCGATGTTGGTCGAGAGCATGAACTGGATCGCCTTGAGGATATTGTCGTAGATGCGTCGCCCTTCAGCCACGGCGGTGACGATGGTCGAGAAATTGTCGTCGGTGAGCACGATGTCCGATGCCTCTTTCGATACGTCGGTGCCGGTGATGCCCATCGCCACGCCGATGTCGGCCAGTTTGAGGGCGGGGGCGTCGTTGACGCCGTCGCCGGTCATGGCCACGATCTCTCCATTTTTCTGGAATGCTCTGACAATGCGTACTTTGTGTTCCGGCGCTACGCGGGCATAAACGGCCACCGAGGGGACGCGGGCCTGGAGCTCGTCGTCCGACATCCGTTCGACGTCGGCACCGGTCAACGCTTCCTGCCCCGGTTCCTTGATGCCCAGTTGCTCGGCGATGGCGACGGCCGTGATCCGGTGGTCGCCGGTGATCATCACGGGTTGGATGCCCGCCGTGCGGCACGTTTCGACCGCACCTTTGACCTCTTCGCGCGGCGGGTCGATCATCCCGGCCATCCCCACGAAGACGAGGCCCGTTTCGAGCGTAGCGGGTGTTATTTCTTCCGGCAGCGCATCGATCCGTTTTAGGGCGGCGGCCAGTACGCGCAGGGCGCCTTGAGCCATCTGCTGATTGGCCGAGCGAAGTTTTTCACGAACTTCGTCTGTGAGCGGCTTGACCTCTTCACCTGAAAAAATGCGGTCGCATCCCGCGAGAATTTCATCCAGGCCACCCTTGGTACAAACCAGGAGCGAGCTGTCCTGCCGTTTATGGACGGTGGTCATCATCTTGCGCTCCGAGTCAAACGGGATCTCGGCCAGGCGGGGGGTGCGTGTTTCGAGGGCGTTTTTGACCAGGTTGAATCGTAAACCGGCGTCGATCAGGGCGGTTTCGGTCGGGTCGCCGGTGGTTTTCCAGGCGCCGGGCGTACCGCTCAGTTTGGCGTCGTTGGCCAGGATGAACACCGAGAGCAGCGTTTCCTGTTGCGGTTCGTCCGATGCGCCTTCGGTCACGTCGATAAAGTCGCCGTTGGTGTAGAGCTTGACGACCGTCATCCGGTTTTGGGTCAGCGTCCCGGTTTTGTCCGAGCAAATGACGCTCGTGCTGCCCAGTGTTTCGACCGAGGGCAGGGTGCGGACGATGGCGTGTTTCTTGACCAACCGCTGCACGCCCACCGCCAGCACGATGGTCGACACGGCCGGCAATCCTTCGGGAATGGCCGCCGCCGCGAGGCTCACCGCCGTCATAAACATATCGAGCACGTTGTGGCGGTAGAGGATGCCCACCAGGAAAATCAGCGCACAAATGGCCAGTGCCGCCAGCCCGAGGAATTTGCCGAGGCGGTCGAGTTTCTCCTGCATCGGGGTCTTCGTGTCCGGCACCGCCTGGATCATGGCGGCGATCTTGCCCACTTCGGTTTGCATCGCGGTGGCGACAACAATGCCGCGTCCGCGGCCGTAGGTGACGTTGCACGACGAAAAGGCGAGGTTCTCGCGGTCGCCGAGCGGCGCGTCACCTTCGATAGGTGCAGTATGCTTCTCTTCGGGGAGCGATTCGCCGGTCAGGGCCGATTCCTGTATCTTGAGGTTCACGGCCTCGGTCAGCCGCAGATCGGCCGGCACCGAGTCGCCGGTGTCGAGTACCACCACGTCGCCGGGTACCAGGTCGGCCGAGTCGATCGTTTCGATCTGTCCGCCGCGCACCACTTTACAATGGGGGGCAGATAATTTTTCGAGCGCTTCGAGCGACTGTTCGGCCTTGGCCTCCTGTGCGGTGCCGATCACGGCGTTCAGCAGGACGATCACCAGGATGATGATTGCGTCGGTAAACCCTTCGCCGCTCAGTTGGCCCACGACCCCCGAAATGACCGCCGCCGCCAACAGCACCAGGATCATAAAGCTCTTGAACTGGTCCAGGAATTTCTGAAAGAGGCTCCGTTTCTTTTTCTTTTCGAATGCGTTGCGCCCGTATTCGGCCACGCGGCGCAAAGCTTCGTCCGGCGTAAGGCCCTCGGCGGTCGAGGTGTTGAATTGACGCTCTACCTCTTCGATCGAGAGGTTCCAAAGATTTTTCTGACTCATAAGCGGGGATGCTTTTAAAAGTGATTAATTTTCTAAATACCAATGATAAAGGCGGTCGACGCCTTCGGATAGTTCTATCTGATGGTGCCACCCGAGGCCGTGCAGGCGCGAGGGATCGGTCAGTTTGCGCATCGTTCCGTCGGGTTTTTCGGCATTGAAAACGATTTTTCCAGGAAAACCGGTGGCGGAGGCGATCGTTTCGGCCAACTGGCGGATCGATACTTCGCGGCCTGTGCCGATGTTGAGGTGGGCGTTGCGGAGTTCGGTTTTGCCGTGCACCAGATCGTTCCAGTCTACATTTTGCATCACGTAGACACAGGCGTCGGCCATCTCTTCGCTCCACAGGAACTCGCGCAGGGGTTTTCCGGAACCCCACACTTCGACCTCGACCTGGCCGGAGCAGTCGTTTGTTCGCACACCGTATTTTTCGAGTTTGGCGAGGACGGCGTAAATGTCTTTCCCATCCACCCCCTCGACCGGACGCTTTTTGAAATCGGCTTGAATGGCTTTCCAATCTTGTTTGGCGATACAGCTACCCAAATATAGCTTCCTCAATAGGGCGGGCAGTACGTGGCTTTTTTCAAGGTCAAAATTATCCCCCGGACCATAGAGGTTGGTCGGCATCAAAGCGACGAAGTTTGTTCCGTACTGCACATTAAAACTTTCGCAGAGCTTGATGCCGGCGATCTTGGCCACGGCATAAGGCTCGTTGGTGTACTCGAGGGGCGAAGTCAGCAGCGCCTCCTCGGCCATCGGCTGTGGGGCGTCGCGGGGGTAGATGCAGGTGCTGCCCAGGAATAGCAGCTTTTTTGTGTTGTGTTCCCACGCGCTGCGGATCACGTTGGCTTCGATCATCAGGTTGTCGTAGATGAAATCGGCGCGGTAGGTGTTGTTGGCCATGATGCCCCCGACTTTGGCCGCGGCCAGGAAAACGTAATCGGGTTTCTCGGCGGCGAAAAAGGCGGCTACAGCCCGTTGGTCAGTCAGGTCAAGCTCCGCGTGCGTGCGGACGAGAATGTTCGAAAAACCTTGCGTCTTGAGGGTTTTGACGATAGCCGAACCCACCAGTCCCCGGTGGCCGGCGACGTATATTTTTTCGTGTTTTTCCATAGGTTATTCGGCGATGTAGTCCAACGTCTGGAAACCGGCGCGGCGCAGGTGGCAATCCTTTTGGAACAGCTTGACGTCGGCCGCCATCATTTCGGTGACCAATTGGTCGAGGTCGTATTCAGGCGCCCAGCCCAATTGCTTGCGGGCCTTCGTCGAGTCGCCGATCAGCAGCTCGACTTCCGTCGGGCGGAAGTATTGCGGGTCGACCGCCACCAGGCGGTTTTCGACGTTCGCGATCCGCTTGCGCATCGGGGCGAGGTATTCTTCACCAACTTCGCGGACAAAGATATGCTCGTCGACCTCGGCCAAGGTGCCGATCTCGTCACGGCCGGTGCCGCTGAACTCAATTTTCAGCCCGATTTTCGAAAAGGCCGCTTCGACAAAACGGCGGATGGTGGTCGTCACCCCGGTGGCGATCACATAGTCGTCGGGGGTGTCCTGCTGGAGCATCAGCCACATCGCGCGGACGTAGTCGCGGGCGTGGCCCCAGTCGCGTTGGGCCGAGAGGTTTCCCAGATAGAGGTCGTTTTGCAATCCGAGGGCAATGCGTGCGGCCGCCCGGGTGATCTTGCGGGTAACGAAAGTTTCGCCCCGCAACGGCGATTCATGATTGAACAGGATGCCGTTGCTCGCGTGCATCCCGTAGGCCTCGCGGTAGTTGACCATGATCCAGAAACCGTAGAGCTTGGCCACGGCGTAGGGGCTGCGCGGGTAGAACGGCGTGCGCTCGGTTTGCGGCACTTCCTGCACCAGGCCGTAAAGCTCGGAGGTCGACGCCTGGTAGATACGTGTCTTCTCGGTCAGTCCCAGCAGGCGCACCGCTTCGAGGATACGCAGCGTACCGATGCCGTCGGCGTTGGCCGTGTACTCGGGCGTGTCGAAACTCACCTTGACGTGGCTCATTGCCGCCAGGTTGTATATTTCGTCGGGCTGCACCTCCTGGATGATCCGGGTGAGGTTCATGCTGTCGGTCAGGTCGCCGTAGTGGAGGATAAACCGGCGGTCTTCGACGTGCGGCCCCTGGTAGATGTGGTCGATTCGGTCGGTGTTGAAGAGCGAGCTGCGCCGCTTGACGCCGTGCACCTCATAGCCTTTCTTCAATAAAAACTCGGCCAGGTAGGCTCCGTCCTGTCCCGTTACTCCGGTGATCAACGCTACTTTTCGTGACATATCGTTCGGTTATGGTGTACGTTCTTGCATTATTCAGACCAAAGGTAATGTTTCTTTGCCAACCGGCGATGGATATCCGGAACTTTTTGTATATTTACAGAAGTTATTAAATTCTCTTAATTTATGGAACTGTGGCAGATTTGGGCCGTTGTGGCCGTGGTGTTGTTTATCATTGAGCTGTTTACACCGGCGTTCTTCGTAGCTTGTTTCGGGATCGGGGCGGCGTTGGCAGCTATCGCTGCCGCCGTTGGGATGAACGTCAGCTGGCAACTCGTCTTCTTTGCCGCCGGGGCGCTGGTGAGCTTCGTACTTGTGCGTCCGTTCGTACTCAAGTATATCAAGGATCACGGCAAAGCCGTGAAAACCAACGCCGACGCCCTGATCGGGCGCGTGGGCCGGGTCAGCCAAGCGATCGACAACGCCGCCGGCACCGGCCGTGTGATGATCGACGGCGACGACTGGCGTGCCATCTCATCGGACGACACCGTGGCCATTCCCGTCGGCCAACCGGTCGAGGTCACCCACCGTGACAGTATCGTATTAACTGTAAAACCGCAATAAACACATGGGAACAACAATTATTTTCGCCCTGATCGCGCTCTTCGTGATCATCTTCGTCGGCTCGGGGATCAAAATCGTCCAGCAATCGGAAACGATGGTGGTCGAACGCCTTGGGAAGTATAACCGCACCCTCACCTCGGGCATCAACATCATCTGGCCCATCATCGACAAGCCCCGCCCAATCATGTGGCGCTACACCCGTGAAGATTACGAGGGGCGCACGATCGTCATCAAGCGGATGGTCGGGCGCATCGACCTGCGCGAATCGGTCTACGATTTTCCGAAACAGAACGTGATCACCCGCGACAACGTGGTGACCGAGATCAACGCGATCCTCTATTTCCAGATCGTCGAACCGATGAAAGCGGTTTATGAGATCTCGAACCTGCCGGATGCGATTGAAAAACTGACACAGACCACGCTGCGTAACGTGATCGGCGAGATGGACCTCGACGAAACGCTCACCTCGCGCGACACGATCAACTCGAAACTACGCGCCGTGCTGGACGAAGCCTCGAACAAGTGGGGCGTCAAGGTCAACCGCGTCGAACTGCAGGACATCAACCCGCCGCGCGACATCCGCGATGCGATGGAAAAACAGATGCGTGCCGAGCGTGACAAACGTGCCACGATCCTCGAAGCCGAGGGGACCAAGGCGTCGCAGGTGCTTGAATCGGAAGGCCGCAAGATGGCCGAGATCAACCACGCCGACGGGGAAAAACAGGCGCGTATCCTGCGTGCCGAGGGCGAGGCCAAGGCGCAGATCGTCAAGGCCGAAGCCGAAGCCAAGGCCATCCGCCAGGTGATGGAAGCGGTGACCGGTACGGGATCGAACCCCGCCAATTACCTGCTGGCTGTCAAGTATATCGAAACGCTTAAGGAGATGGTTAGCGGCAAGGATAACAAAACGATTTATATGCCTTTCGAGGCGACCGGGGTTCTCGGTTCGATTGGGGGCATCAAGGAACTCTTCAATGTCGGCAAATAATTAGCCTTGTGCCAGAATAAGCAGCGGCCGTGCAAATCCTGCACGGCCGCTCTTTGTTTAAAGTAGAGTCCCCCAGGGAAACAAAGTTTCCCCTAAAAATTTTTAACTGCGTTGAGCTCGTCTGCCTTCGGCAACCTCGGTTGCGTCGCTTTTTATAAAAGCGGCACTTCCCTCGCGAAGCCGTTCCCTCCTGCGCGGGGGGGCAGTTTTTCCAGAGATTTTTATGCCCGATCCGGCCCGGAAGAGGGAACCTTCTAATGCATAAAAATCTCTTGTGCAGTGGACCTACACCCACGCGCGGGGCGTAAGCCCTGCGCAGCGCATCCCCACACCAGGGGATTTTCCGCTATTCCTAAAGAATTTTTTCTTCCGAGTGCCGGGAGCCACCAACTTTTTTTCTTGACAAAAAAAGTTGCAAAAAAGTCAAGCGCGTTAAACAAACGGCTAAAAAACCTTCCGCAAAGCTGCTGCGTCTACAACTCGCCCCTGTGGGGCTCAGACAGTAGACTCTGCTGACGCTTTGCTACAGGTTTTTCTTTACGCCATTTGTTTATATGCGCGTTGCAGGGCTTCGCCCTGCGCCTATCGGCGCTTTGTGAATCAGAGGCCTTTTTGTTTTTTCCTTTCCAGCACAGGAAGTAACTCCGTGTGCAGGGGCACACTTTTTTCCTGCACAGGAAATAATTCCCCGTGTGGGGACACACCACCTATTCGTCGCCGCCGTCCTCAAAGAGGCCGTCGACCAGTTCGTCGATGTCGCGGCGTTCCTTTTTCGTCGGACGGCCCGTGCCGCGGTCGCGCTGGGCAAAAACCACCACGTCGCGCATCCGCAACTTGTCGAGCTCCGACTCGGGCGTCAGGTTTTCGAGATAAAGCGGCACATTGCGCGCCGGCTGGCGGTTGCCGATCTCGGCCAGTACGCGCAGGGTATAGGTCACCGGGCCTTTACGCACGGTCACCGTGTCGCCGGCGTGTACCTCGCGCGAGGGTTTCGTAACACCGCCGTTGAGCGTTACCCGGTTGTTGCGGCAGGCGTCGGTCGCGTCGGTACGGGTCTTGTAGATACGCACGGCCCACAGCCATTTATCGATTCGTGTCGGCATATTTTTCGGGAAAAGCAAAGCCATCCCCGGCACTGGAGATGGCTTCGCGTAAAATATTCGGTTAGTTCTTCGACGGCAGGAACGAGTAATTCTTCGAATAACCCATCATCTGCGCGGCGTAATCCTCGGGGTATTCGACCTTGACGTCGACCACGCGGTCGCCCTCTTTCACGAGCGAGTATACCGGGTTCATGAAACCGGCGTAGGGAGCCAGCCCCAGCTTGGCATAACGATCGAGCACCTCTTTGTGCATGGCCGGATCGACCTTCACCCCGTAGGTTTCGACCAGCGCCTGCCCGGCAGCGAAATCGCCCTCGGACTTGATGCGCTGGATCTCTTTCAGCAACTGGCCGAAGAGGTTGCGCAGGGCATCGAAATCAGTCACCACGACATAAGTCTTGCCGCCCTTGACCACTTTGCGGATCACCTTCTCTGCACCCTTTTCGTAACACCATTCGGCGATCAGCTTGCGGTTGCGCATGTGCGACTCTTCGACGTTCTTGCCCGGCTGGATGCGGGTGAGCTGGGTCATCAGGCCGTTCATAATGTATTTTGCGTATTCGGCTTTAGCCACGTCGAGCGTAGGAATAAGGCCCAGTTCGACCATCTTCGGGTCGGCCAGGTAGTAAAGCGCAAAGAGGTCGGCGCGGGCTTCCTCGAGCGTCGAACCGTAATTTTTCAGCTCATCTCCTCTCACACCAGGAGCTAGTTGTCCCGAACCGTGGCCGAGGCATTCGTGGAGATCGGTATGGAGGTTGTCGGCCAACGCGCCCCATTTCTCCATCCGTTCGCGGTCTTCGGGACGCATCACGAATTCGTCTGCGAAACCGTCGCCCTTGGCCGCCTGGGCATAGGCGTAGGTGATGTTTTCGATCGTCACCGATTTCGAGCCGTAGTCGCGGCGGATCCAATCGGCGTTGGGCAGGTTGATCCCGATCGGGGTGGCCGGGAAGCAGTCGCCGCCGAGCATCGCCACGGTGATCACTTTGGCCGAAACGCCTTTCACCTCCGGCTTGCGGAAGGCCGAGTCGATCGGCGAATGGTCTTCGAACCACTGTGCGTTGGCGCTGATGATATTGGTACGTTTGGTGGCTTCGAGGTTTTTGAAATTGACGTTGGACTCCCACGAGGCTTTCTTCCCGAGCGGATCGCCATAGTCTTCGATGAAACCGTTGACGAAATCGACTTTCGACTCGTTGTCGCCTACCCACAGGATGTTGTAGCGGTCGAAATCCCGCAGGTCGCCTGAGCGGTAGTATGCGATCAGTTCGTCGATATATTCTTTCTGTACCGGGCTGTCGGCTACGGTGGCCGCTTTTTCGAGCCAGTAAACGATCTTGTCGATCGCCGCGCCGTACATGCCTCCCGATTTCCAGACGCGCTCGTGGAGTTCGCCGTCGGAGCCTTTGACGAGCTGGCTGTTCAGGCCGTAGGAAATGGGCTGCTTGTCGGTCGTGTCGGCCATGGCGGCGTAGAACGCTTCGGCTTCGGCCTGGGTTACGCCGTCATAATAATTCTCGGCCGAGGTGAGCAGCAGGTCAACGTTGGCTTCGAGGTTCACCCGCTTGGCGTAGAGCGACGGGTCGAAGATCGCGGGTTTGATCGCCGCCATCAACTCTTCCTGCGTCCCGAAGTCGGAGGGGAACAATTCGATGGGGGTAGCCGCTACCAGCCCGTCGAAATACGTTTCCGTAAATTCGGGCGTGAATTTATCCATCGAGTAGTGGTGGTGGATGCCGTTGGCAAACCACACTTTCTTGAGGTATTTTTCGAAAGCCGCGTATTCGGCCGTCGTGCGGTCGCCGGTGTAGCCTTCATAAATTGCCTCCAGTGTCCGTCGAATAGGTAGATTATATCGAAAATTTTGGTCGAAGAGGATGTCGCGTCCGCACAGGGCGGCTTCGCTCAGGTAGTACACGAGCAGTTTCTGGTCGAGCGTGAGCGAGTCGAAATCTTCGACCTGGTAGCGGAGCACCTTGATGTCGTCGAAGCGGTCGACCTGCCATTTGAAGTTGTCGGCCGTCGTTTCGGGCGCCGTTTGGCAGGCGGCCATTCCTGCGATCATTCCGGTTATCATCATTACTTTTGCAGCGTTTTTCATAGTGTTGTTTCCCTTTAAACGATTCGAGGGAACAAAGTTATACATTTTTCGCCGGAATGTGCTCCGGCGGACGTTCCGTTCAATTTTTTTCTTCCTGTTCCAGGTTATTCCAGGCTGGGCTATAGGAGCCACGCAAACGCGGGCCGAAGGCCCGCGCGCGCGCCTATAAGGGAAAAGTGGTGACCTTTACCTCCCTTCGGTCGGTGAGCTTCGGTTCTTTGGTTACTTTCTTTGGGTGGCAGCCAAAGAAAGTGACGACGCAATAACGGTCAAGAAGGCAAACCGTCGCACCAACGAACAAAATCCCCTATACGGGACGTATCAAGAATGCGCGGCGGGCTTTTGCCCGCCGCGCTATGTTTATTGGCCCTCGCACGAGAGATTTTTATGCAATGGAAGGTTGCCTCTACCGGGCCGGTTCCAGCATAAAAATCTCTGGGGAGCGTGGCCACCATGCTTTAGCGGCGCCGAGGGTACTGGCGCTTTTTATAAAAAGCGCCGCAACCGAGGTTGCCGAAGGCAGACGAACTCAACGCAGTTAAAAATTTTGGGGGAAAGCTTTGCTTTCCTGGGGTGACTTTGTTTCTAAGATACTTAGAAAATGCAGCGGAGGCTGCCTCAAAGGCAGCCTCCGCTGAAAAAGCCCAAAGGCTTAGTATTTGTCGCTAACCAGGCTGTTGAGGTAGACTTCGAGGTTGGTATACCCCGAGGCCGTTACCTTCTTGCCATCGGCCGCGTCGTTGGGGTTCAGGCCGTGAGCCTTCTCCCAGGCGTCGGGAATGCCGTCGCCGTCGGTGTCGATCGGGGCCGGCGTGCTCTTATACTCGGGGTAGCCGCCCACGTCTTTCACCCAGTTGATGATGCCGTCGCCGTAAGTCGGCTTGCCGGTGCGGGTCTCTTCGATCACGCGTTTTTCCGGGGCGTCACGGTTGGCAGGGAAGGCCCCCACGTAGTCGAGCACAAGCGCGTAAGCGTCCGGTGCCGACTGGGTCTTCACGGGCGAAGTCGGGAACGGCTTCAGCGCGCGGTTCTTTTCGAGGGTCACACCCGGGTCGAGGTCTACGCCGCCGTTCCAGTTGTCGGCCGAGATTGCCGGATAACCGTCGATGTAGTTGCCGTCGATATACCAGATGCCGTAGAACCCGTATTTTTCAGCATTGTCGATCAGCGCCACGCGGCGTTTTACCTGGGGAATCGTAGCCGGGCCCGGCTTGTAATAGTTGTTGACCATGTTGATCGTCATCGGCTTACCGTCGCAGGTGCGGGTGCCGTAGTTGAAGATCACGTTGTTGCGGAAGTCGAGGTTGATCGTGTGGAGGTCGCCGTTGCCCCCGATGCTCGGGTTGCGGCCTTTGCCGCTCACGAACAGGTTGTGGTGGTACGAACTGTTTTCACCGCCGAGCGAAGCCGAAAAACCATGTTCGCCCTTGCTGTGCATCGCTTCGTTCAACGGTTCGTGGATCAGGGTCCACTGTACGGTCACGTTGCGGTTGCCTTTCCACGAGTTGAGGGCTTCGTCACCCGTCCAGCCGATGGTGCAGTGGTCGATGATCACGTTCTGTGAGTTCGACACCTCAATCCCGTCGATGTTCGACCCCTCGAGGCCCGAGTCGGTGCCGGGGCGTATACGCAGGTAACGCACGATCACGTCGTGGGTGCCTTTGATGTCCAACGGATAGTTCTTCAGGCAGATCCCGTCGCCCGGGGCGGTCTGCCCGGCGATCGTGATAAACGGATTGCTTACCACCAGGAACGTTTTCAGTTCGATGATCCCCGACACCTTGAAAATAACCGTGCGGGGGCCTTGTGCCTCGATGGCTGCACGTAGGCTGCCCGGGCCGTTGTCGCTGAGGTTGGTCACGGCGATCACTTCGCCGCCTCGTCCGCCAGGGGTGTGGGCGCCGTATCCTTCGGCCGTAGGAAAGGAAAGTTGGCGCTGGGCCGATGCCGGCAGGATCCCCAACAGGAGGAGCACCGGGAGAAACAGAATCACTCTCTTCATTGTGTTTTATGTTTTTTTAGGGTTGCTTGCGGAAAACACAAAAATAGAAAAAAAAACGGGCAGTGCCTACGTTTTCCCGCCATAATCGGATGTTTTTGTTTCCTGCCCGCAATTTCTTATCTTTGTAGGAAACAGATGCCTGGAGAAAATCGGGCAAGGTTTTTGATTTGTCTTGCCGCTAACGAACCACATAAAAACTTTAAAAATAGTTCAAAATGAAAAGTGTGAAAGGAACCGAAACCGAAAAGAACCTGCTGAAAGCTTTCGCGGGTGAGTCGCAGGCGCGCAACCGCTACACCTTCTTCGCCAGCGTGGCCAAGAAAGAGGGGTACGAACAGATCGCAGGCGTCTTCCAGGAAACTGCCGACCAGGAAAAGGAACACGCCAAACGTTTCTTTAAATACCTCGAAGGGGGGATGGTCGAAATCACGGCCAGTTACCCGGCCGGCAAGATCAGCACGACCGAGGAAAACCTGCGCGAAGCCGCCGCCGGTGAAAAAGAGGAGTGGAGCGAACTCTACCCGACCTTTGCCGAGATGGCTGACAAGGAGGGCTTTCCGGAGATTGCGACCACATTCCGTATGATCTCCAAAGTGGAGAGCGAACACGAGGCGCGTTATCTCAAATTGCTGGCCCGCGTGCTCGAGGGCGATGTTTTCTCGCGCGATGAGCCAATCGAGTGGCAGTGCCGCAACTGCGGGTACGTCCACAAGGGCAAGAATGCAGTCCAGGAATGTCCGTCTTGCAACCATCCGCAGGCTTACTTCGAGCCTAAGAAGAATAACTATTAGGCATTTCTTTTATATATAGATAAATAGTCGGGCGATACTTTTTGTATCGCCCGACTATTTTAAGTAAAAATAACTCAGGAAAGTGTAGCTTTCCCTGCCAGGCTTCAAAGAGATCTGCCCCGCGCGCGGGCCGATACATCTGTGCGGGGATGGCAGCCCTGGCCGGCGCAAGGCCGCACGGTACAAAATCATTTGGCGGTTTTCCGAAAAAACAACTATATTTGTAATAAATACGACAAATGATGGTTGAAAAACTTGCCACCTGCACCTTGTTTGAGGGCATGGCCCCCGAGGCGATCGAATCCCTGCTGGCCCCGGTCGATTATGAAGTCCGTGAATTCACTCCTGGCGAAGTGGCCCTGCTCAAGGGTAACCCTTGCCGCGCACTGATGGTGCTGCTCTCGGGATGCCTGCGGGCCGAACGAAGCGGAAAGCGGGGCAGGGAAGCCCCCGTCGAACAATTTACAGCCGGCGCATTGATCGTCCCCGGGTTGCTTTACGCCGAGCCGAATTTTTTTCCGGCCCATATCGTGGCGAAAGAGCCCTCTGAAGTGCTGTTCATTCCGAAAGAGGGTTTTTCGGCGATGCTGCAACGAGACAAGTTTATTTTGGGCCGTTTCCTGTCCGTTCTTTCGGACAGCAATCGGTTGTTGTCGGACCGGATGGTCTATTTCGGCTTCCGGACGATCCGGGGCAAATATGCCACTTACCTGCTCGAAGCGAGCCGTGCCGCCGGGTCGGCCACGTTTCGCCTCGGGGCTACCCAGCGTGAAATGGCCGAACGTTTCGGGGTGACCCGTCCCGCCCTGGCCCGTGTGGTGGGGGAAATGAACACCGAGGGGATTATCTATGTCAAAGGCAAGGACGTGACGATCCATTACCCCGAGAAACTGAAACAATACCGGTAGCCGCAGCTCTTAGGCCAACCGGCTGGGCAGGGCGAATGAAAACGTCCGTCCCCGATACAAACAAAAAGCCCGGGCAAGTGCTGCCCGGGCTTTTTTATTTCTCGATGAGAAATTAGCGCAGTTCCATATTCGCCTTCTTGGCCAGTTCGATCTGGAGGTCGTTCATGGCGTCGTGCAGCACGTCGAGGCGTTCGGTGCGGTCGTCGATGGTGTTCCACACGTCATACCATTCGTCGCTTTCCGGAGCCAGGTTGATCGTCTGGCCCAGCAACGGCAGGATGCTGTCCTTTTCAAAAGCATAAACCATGAGGATGCTTTCGTGGAAAGCCTTTGCATCGTCCGGGTAAGCCAGCGCTTCGGTTACTTTCACGCAGCTGTCGAGCGAGGTATTCAGGCCGTTGAAAACCTTTTGGGCTTCTTCGGTTGCCAGCTCGTGGTCGAAGATGGTTTCCAGGTCGGTGGCGATCTTCTCGTCAAAGAAGTTGAAAGCGGTAACCGCTTTCTCGTTGTACTGGGAAAGCGAAAGTTTGCCGTCGCCGCACGAGATCAGGAAAAGTGCAGCCAGGGCCAGGGTAAAGATCGTTTTTTTCATAACGGTTTTTTATTGGGGTTGTTAAAATGCGAAATAGTCACGCGCAAAGATAGTAATTTTTTTTAGTTTGCTTGCTCCGGGGCGGTTAGGGGCCTCGTTTTTGGGCAACGGATGAGGCTGACGGGGCGGCATAGGATGATATATGGCATGCTTATTCGCAGGAGCTTCACCGATCGGCTTCTTTTTTAAAACTCTTTTATGAAAAGGTTTGGTTTTGTCAAAAGGATTTTGTAATTATGTGCAATTTTGATTGAGAAGACCACTTCACAGCAAAACCCTCTGAACGGGATATTTCAAGCCCCGGCTGGTCAACGTACCGCCGCGATGGGCGCTCCTAAAATCCCCGCATTCCGTTCGGGGCCTGCATAAGTAATTATGTCCTGAGATAAAATACAGACCCGACGGGAGGGTTTTTCGTTGATTTTTCAAAACCGATAAAGACCGGAGGGCAAATGCATTCCGGCCGTTTGCCGAAGTACTCGGCGGAGAGTGGAGTTGTGGCAGGAAAGCCAGCCTCCCCCGCGGTTGAACCTGACGTTCTTTGCTTCCTTCTGTTCCGAAAATCGATTTAACACATAGCTTCCTACCATGTGCAATCCCCCAAAAACCGAATTTCCCATAACTGGATAACTGCCAGATATATGACCACAAAATTTTGACCCAACCAAATCCCGACCCACCTAACTTACAACCCAAATAACCAATTCTAACAACTAAAAACATTACCATTATGAGGAGTAGACTTTACTACGTTGTCCTTACTCTGTTGGCGGTATGTGCATTTTCGGGGCAGGTACTCGCTCAGAGCCTGACTGTTACCGGCACAGTCCGCGGAGAAAACGGCGACCCCATCGCGGGTGTGGCCGTTATGGTTGTCGGACGTTCCACAGGACAGGTTACTGACCAAGCAGGGAAGTACACCATCACCATCCCGGGAGCCACCGCCGCCACAAAGCTGAGTTTCAATTGCCTGGGCTATGCGGGCCAGGAGATCGAACTCGGTGGTCGCACGACGATCGACGTCATCCTGGACGAAGACGTCGAACGCCTGGACGAAATCGTCGTGATCGGTTACGGTGTGCAGCGCAAGCGCGATGTGACCGGCTCGATCACTTCGGTGAAGGCCGACGACATCATGTCCCGTCCGACCTCGGACCCGTTGCAGGCCCTGCAGGGCCGCGTAGCCGGGATGGACATGAACATCAAGAGCGGTCAGCTGACCCCCAACTCGGGTTCCAGCTTCACCGTTCGCGGGAACCGTTCGCTGAAAGCCAGCAACGCCCCGCTGATCCTGGTCGACGGGATTCCCTATGGCGATAACCTCGACATCAACTCGGCCGACATCGAGTCGATCGAAGTGTTGAAAGACGCTTCGTCGACCGCGATCTACGGGTCGCGCGGGGCCAACGGGGTCATCATCGTGACCACCAAGAAAGGTTCCGAAGGCAAGGCCCGCGTTTCGTTCAACGCCTATGCCGGCCCGAGCTACGTGACCGGCTGGATGAAGGTTTTTTCGGGCGAGGAATTCGTGCAGTACAAGACCGATTCCTACACCGTGCCCGATTTTAACGCGGCAACGCCAACGGCTACGGTTCCGTCCTTTGAAACGATCTTCTCCTCGCCGGGCGAACGCGAATACATCCAGAAAGGTTATTATACCGACTGGAACGACCTGGTCTTCCACCAGGGTTTCGTGCAGAACTACGACGTCAGCGTGTCGGGCGGTACCCGCAACTCAAGTGTCGTGATGTCGCTCGGTTACAACGACCAGAAGGGGCTCACGCTCAACGAAAACCAACGCCGCTACAACTTCCGCCTGGCCGGTGACCAGAACATCCGCCCCAACCTGAAAGTGGGGATCAATGTCAGCTTCTCGTATCGCGACAACAATATGCGCCGCGACCCGACCAACATGGCCAACAAGATCAACCCGATCAGCCGCCCGTATGACGACGACGGCAACTTCATCCTCTTCCCGGCCCCCGGTTACACGACCCAGGTGAGCCCGATCGCCGACGAACAACCGGGCGTTTACAAAAACCAGGTGACCTCGCAACGCGTGTTCGCCAACGGTTACATCGACTACAACATCAACAAGACCTGGTTCTTCAAGTCGACTTTAGGGGTCAATGCGGTTAACTACACCTACGGGCTCTATCAGGGCACCGGGTCGGTCGACCGTCCTACTTCGCCGAATTTTGCCCAGATGGGGCATACAGATTACCCCAACCGCTTCAACTACACCTGGGAAAACACGATCAACTATGCCAAGGTGTTCGGCAAGCACGACGTGACCTTGCTGGCCGGTTCGAGTACGCAGTACAACCGTACCCAGTACTACAACGCCCAGGGGCAGGGCCAGCCCGACCCCAACTCGCTCTGGTGGTACCTGGCCAGTGAAACCTCGGAAATCACCATCGCCAGCAAGGAGACGATGAACAAGATGGTTTCTTTCTTCGGCCGCGCGAACTATAGCTTTGCCGGTAAATACCTCTTCTCGGCCTCGATCCGCTCGGACGGTTCGTCGGTGCTGGGCGACGGCAACAAGTGGCAGAGCTTCCCTTCGGCTTCGATCGGTTGGCGCATCAACGAAGAGAACTTCCTGAAAGAAACCCACTGGCTCAGCGACCTGAAACTGCGTGGTAGCTGGGGTAAGGCAGGGAACAGCTCGATCGATCCTTACGGAACGAACAGTACCATCTTCGGCACAGCCTATGCGTATGACGAAACCTCGGCCGCGTCGTATTTCCCCAATGTGATGGGGAACCCGAACCTCCGCTGGGAAACCACCCGCACGGTGAACGTCGGCCTCGACTTCAGCGTGTTGCGCGGCCGCATCTCGGGTACGTTCGACTATTACGATTCGAAAACCTTCGACCTGCTGATGCCGCGCTCGCTGCCGACCTCGACCGGTTATAAGGAAACGATGGACAACATCGGTAAAGTGGGCAACAAAGGCTGGGAAATCGCCCTGACCACGATCAATACCAACCCCCGCGGGAAATTTAACTGGGTCACCAATTTCACCTTCTCGCACAACAACGAGAAAATTCTCGAACTGGCCAGCGGCGTCACCAAGGACGAAGTGAACGGCTGGTATGTGGGTTATCCCGCCAAGGTATATTACGACTACCAGAAACTCGGTATTTGGCAATGGGACCAAAAGGCAGAAGCGGCCAAGAACGGCCAGTTGCCGGGTGACATCCGCGTCTATACCGCCAATGCTGACGGTAAGGTGACTGCCGACGACCGCATGATCCTCGGTAATCCGCGTCCGAAATTTAACTTCGGGATGAGTAATACGCTTACGTTCAATAATTTTGACTTGATGTTCTTTATCTACGGCAAGACCGGCTTCATGGTACAGACCGACTTTGCGAGCAACTTCAAGCCCAATGCCTTGGAGAATTGTCTGAAGGTGGACTACTGGACGGTGAACAACCCGACCAACGCCTATCCGCGTCCGCGCCAGGGGACCAACACCTTCACCTACGGCTCGACAAATGGTTACGTGAAAGGTGACTTCCTGAAAATCCGCGACATCACCCTGGGTTACACGCTGCCCAACTCGATCGTCGGGAAAGCCGGGATCTCGAAACTGCGCGTCTACGGAACCGCCAGCAACTTCTTCACCTTCGCCGACAAGGTCTTCGGTGACTTCGACCCGGAACGCAGCATCAGCACCACCGGTCCGACCTTCCCGCTGGCCAAGCAGGTGATTTTCGGGATCAACCTCACGTTCTAACGGAGCATTACGGTTCATGAATCAAAACGTATTTAAATCCGAATCAGCAATGAAAAAAATCATATTAGGAATTTCGGTTCTCCTGGCGGCCTCCCTTTTCACGACCTCTTGTGAAAAGTATCTGGAGGAGAATAACAGGAACGCGATGACCACCGCTTACTACAACACGCCGGAGGGGGTGCAGTCGCTCGTTGTGGCGTGCTACTACCTCAACCGTTCGTTCTACTACCAGGAAGGGGCGATCCAGATGCTCGAAACCGGGACCGACCTCTTCGGCAAAGGCAACGATAACAAACAATCGGCCCTGGCCGGTTACGGCTCCGACCTGAACGGGGCGACCGCCCTGATGGACACCTATTGGTCGCTCTGGTACCAGGGGATCGAATGGGCCAATATCGCTCTCCAGAAACTGGAAACCGTGCCGATGGACGCCGCCCTCAAAAAACGCCTGATCGGCGAAGCCAGTTTCATGCGTGCCTGGTATAACTGGCACATCGTTGAAACTTGGGGGCCGGTAATCCTCAAGACCACACCTACGGATATGTCCGATCCCACGACCCTCTCGCCCGTGAAGAGCCCAATCAAGGATTTTTACACCCAGATCCAGGCCGACCTGGACGTGGCGATCGCCAATCTGACAGGTTACGACCCCAAGGACGGCCATGTCAACATCTGGGGGGCGAAAGCCTTCAAGGCCCGTACGCTGCTCTACATGGCCAGTGAATACAACCAGGCTGCCTGCGGCTATAGCGCCGACCAGGTGAAGACGTTTGCCTCGCAGGCAGCAGCCCTGGCCGTGGACGTGATCGCCAACTCGGGCCGCAAACTTTACGCGACCTACCGCGATACCTGGGATATGAAGAACGCCAATGCCAAGACCAACACCGAAAGCATCTGGTACGTCAACTACACCTCCAACCTGAGCTATACCGGGGCCAGCCTGACGTCGGCCGTCCCGGGCAGCAGCAACGGGGGGAATCAAGCTTTCGTGTCCTACACGATCAAGTATGACGACCAGGCTGGCCTGGCCCGTTCGCTTCAGTACGGCCGCCCGTTCAACCGCGTGATGGTGAGTATGCGCGCATTGCAGCTCTTTGACAACAAGATCGACCAGCGTTTCAACGTGACCTTCCTCAACGTGTGGAAAGCCAACGATGCTGCCAAGATCAAGGCGGCCCAGACGACCTATCCCAAGATGGCCAATGTGGGCGATACCGCGATGCTGATGATCAACGGTTTTGCCACCGCTGCACAGAAAGCCTGGGCTACGGGACGCTATCAGATACTCGACTACACGAACATCTACGGTGGCGCTACGAAACCCGAAGAGGTGAAAAACTACAGCGCCCTGCGCGGTTTCCAGATGAATAAGTTTGCCGACTCGACCCGCACCGGCGGTCAGGATGACCTGCGAAGCATACGCGATGCGAGCGTGCTGCGCCTGGCCGAAATGTACCTGATCGCTTCGGAAGCTTACTGGCGTGGGGGTGATAATGCCAACGCCCTGAAGTATATGAACGATCTGCGCACCACCCGTGCGGTGCCGGGCAAGACGGCTGAGATGACGATCGCCGCTTCAGACCTGAGCCTCGACTTCATCCTGGCTGAAAACGGCCGTGAGTTCATCGGTGAAATGCACCGCTGGTCGGATCTCAAAAGGACCAAGAAACTGGTTGAATACGTCAAGCTGTATGGTGTCGACGGGAAAGCCAATATTCAGGACTACCACTTGCTGCGCCCCATCCCGCAGAAACAGCTCGACGCTGTGCTCAACAAGGGTGAGTTTACGCAGAATCCGGGCTACGACAAATAAAATTGTCCGGCTGGTATAAAAAAGAGTGCCTCCTGTTTGGCGGGAGGCACTCTTTTTTGTTTCCCGATTTTTCGGCGGTCCGCCCCCACGACCCGTCGCCAGTTTTTCAACGGGTTATTGCTTTTCCGTCAGGTATTTCCAAAACCGCCGGGGTAGGTGCTGGCGGTGGAGCTTGGGGTTGATGCGCTCTTTGATCGTCATCGACTTGAAGTAGCCGCGCCAGAGGTCTTGGAACAGCTTCTCGTCTTCGGCCATCAATTTTTCGTCGAGTTTCCCACCCGGAAAATTTTCGTTATCATCCAACAGGGTTACTTCCGTTGTTTTCTCAAGGTCATAAAAGAAACCGTAGCTGCGGCGCAGGTCGTAGATCAGCCATTTCTGATCGGCAAACCGGTCTTTGAAGTGCTCCAACACCAGCGGCAGGGCATTGTACTTGGGCGAAACGGCGGCAAAGAATGTGTCGTCGCCCGCCCGTTGGAAACGCACGAACTGGATCAGGTAGAGCGCCTCCTTGTTGACCTTGTGGGCCAGCTTTTTGGCTTCGAGCATATCGTCGTCGGCAAAGTCGGTCGACACGGCGTGGGGAGCGTCGAACACCTTGCGCATATAGCGGAACAGCAATTCGTCGCTGCCCGGCTCTTCGGACAACCAGACATGCATTATCATTCCCCGCACCTCGCGCGGCAGCTTGCGTTCGAGGCCTGTCCACACGCGCGACGCACGCACGCGATCGGTCACCACCTCGTAGCACGTTTCAGAAAACATCGGTTCGGGTTCGCCCGGCCCGATCAGCCGTTCGGGAAATGTTCTTCGGGCGTAGGCGTCGAAGAGCGCGGTAAGCAAACCCTCGAAAGTTTTATCGTAACGGAAGACCAGCATCAATCGGGAAATAACAGGGAAAGTTGGTTCTTGTTCGCCTCGCGCTTGTCGACCTTTTTGGTGACGAGCAGCCGGCGGACGTGTTCGGGGTTGATCTCGTTGACGGTCGTGGCGGCCGGCAATTCGTTGCACGTGATGAAATATTGCGCTTTTTTCATCACCACGCCGATCTTTTTGAGCGTCGCTCCGGTAATGGCGCGGTGGCGGCGTGCGGCGACGATCAGCCCGGCCGATTTGGTGCCGATGCCGGGCACGCGCAGGATCATTTCGACGTCGGCCCGGTTCAGGTCGACCGGAAACGCTTCAGGGTGGCGCAGCGCCCACGCCAGCTTGGGGTCGATCTCGAGGTCGAGGTTGGGGTAGGCGTCGTCGACGATCTCGTCGGCCCGGAAGCCGTAGAAACGCATCAGCCAATCGGCCTGGTAGAGCCGGTTCTCGCGCACGAGCGGCGCCCCGGCTACCGCCGGTAGCCGCGAATCATAACCATTGACCGGAATGTAGCCCGAATAGTAGACCCGCTTCATCGCCGGCCGCTGGTAGAGGGCGGTCGACAGCCGCAGGATTTGCTGGTCGCTCTCTGGCGTCGCTCCGACGATCATTTGGGTGCTCTGTCCGGCGGGGGCGAAGCGGGGAGCATAACGGGACCGTTTGCGTTCCTCGGCGCTTTCCAGCACCCCCTGGCCGATATAGCCCATCGGTTTGAAAACGCTTTGGTGGTCTTTCTCGGGGGCGAGGTAGCGCAGACTGTCTTCGACGGCGATCTCGACGTTGACGCTCAGGCGGTCGGCATAGCGGCCGGCCTCGGCCACCAGTTCCTGGCTCGCCCCGGGGATGCTCTTCATATGGATGTACCCGTTGTAGCGATGGACCGTGCGCAGGTCTTTCACCACGCGCACCATCCGCTCCATCGTGTAATCGGGGTCGCGGATCACTCCCGAACTGAGGAACAGCCCCTCGATGTAGTTGCGGCGATAAAATTCGAAGGTCAACTCGACCAATTCGTCGGAAGTGAACGTTGCTCGCCGGATGTCGTTGCTGCGCCGGTTGATGCAGTAGGCGCAGTCGTAGATGCAGTGGTTGGTGAGCATGATCTTGAGCAGCGACACGCACCGTCCGTCCTCGGTAAAGCTGTGGCAGATGCCCCATCCCGAGGTGCTGCCCAGGGTGCCGGACGCGTTTTTGCGCGTCGTGCCGCTCGAGGCGCACGACACGTCGTACTTGGCCGATTCGGCCAGCGTCATCAGTTTTTCAAGTACTTTTTCGTTCATTTTTCCCGGGCTTACGGGGCAACTAAGGTAGGTAAATTCTCCCTGATTTTTAGTCGGAAAGCCCGGAAAATTTTCATCCCGGCGTCTACCCCGCAGCCCTGTTGGGATGGGCGTGGAGCGGCTTTTTTCTTCGAAAATCTTTGTTTTTTTTGAAAACAGTTTTATTTTTGTCTGGTCTGATCGCCGTTCCTGTTTGTTCGCGTGCGCGAAACCGGTTTGGCGCCAGACGATTATTGATTCTTAAAGAAGAGGTCTGCCGGAGCCGATATGTTTCGTGTCCCGATTGTTTCGACCGAGGAGGGAGATTTATGCAGAGAAAAGGCGTTGGAGCAAGCAGACGATTTGTGGCGATTACAGCTCTGTTTTTTTCCGGCGCTGTACCGGGAATGTGGTTGGCTGCCTCTTTGTCCCCAATCCCCGGTTACGTATTCTCACATCCCCCCTCCCTCTGACGATTGACAGAAAACCCCCGTTAGCGGCCTGGTGTCGTTATGCGTGCCCTTCGCCTATGGCGTTCCGGCGCTGCTTTCGGGGCCTTTTTGCAAGGCTGCCGTATGCTGAAAATGCGGCCTGACCGGTTTTTCCGCAGGGGAAACCGGTTTTGTTTTGTAGCTTTGCACGAAAATCGTGTAATGGAGAATCCAGTTCTGGAGGTCTGTAACGCTTTGCCCCGCAATGCGTCGCCCTGTTTTGACGAGCCGGTCGGTTGGCGCATCGGTGCGGGCGAGCAGTGGGCTGTCCTCGGCCCCAACGGGGCGGGCAAGACGACTTTGGCTGCGATGCTGGCCGGCGAAACGGCGCTGAGCAGCGGCGCGATCGCCCTGCACGGCGATCCGGACGCGTCGCTCTACCGACGGGTCAAGCTGGCCACGTTCCACGACATTTACAGTGGCCGCGACCCGTCGCAGATGTATTACCAACAACGGTGGAACAGCACCGACGAAGCGTCACCCGCCGTCCGCGACCTGTTGTGCGAAGCGGCGGACGGAGTATTGCCCCACGAGGCGATCGCCCTGTTCGGCATCGAAGACCTGTTGGGAAAGCCCGTCATCTTGCTCTCAAGCGGCGAATTACGAAAATACCTGATCGTGCGCACGCTGCTCACGCGGCCCGAGGTGTTGATCCTTGACAATCCCTATATCGGCCTCGACGCCCCTTCGCGCGAAGTGCTCGACGAGTTGTTGGAACGACTCAAAGCGCAGGGGTTGCCGGTGGTCTTGCTGCTGTCCGATCCGCGCGACGTCCCGGCGGCCGCGACCCACGTGTTGCCGGTGGGCGGCCGACGGGTGGGGCCCGGCGTCACCCGCGACGCGTTTTTTGGCACCCCCGAAGCCATCGCCCGGCTTTTCCCGGAAACGGGCGCTATTCCGGCATTGCCCGACCCCAAAGACGAATCCGAAAGTGATTACGACCTGTCGCTCGATATGCGCAAAATTCACATCGCCTATGGGTCGCGCGTAATCCTCGACGGCCTCGACTGGCAGGTGGCCCGTGGCGAAAAATGGTCGTTGCAGGGGCCCAACGGATCGGGCAAATCGACACTGCTTAGTCTGGTGTGCGCCGACAATCCCCAGGCCTATGCCAACGATTTTTCGCTGTTCGGGCGGAAACGGGGCACGGGCGAAAGCATCTGGGACATCAAGCGCCGCATCGGCTACCTCTCGCCCGAGATGCACCTCCATTACCAATACAACGACACCGGCCTGGAAGTGGTCGGTTCGGGCCTGTTCGACACAGTGGGCCTTTACCGGCGGTGCAGCGAAGAGCAGTTGCAGACGGCCCGGGCGTGGATGGATGTATTTGGTATCGAGGACCTCGCTGACCTCCCCTTTCTGAAACTTTCGTTCGGCGAGCAGCGGTTGGCGCTGTTGGCGCGGGCCTTTGTCAAGGACCCCGAGTTGCTGATCCTCGACGAACCGTTGCACGGGCTCGACGTGCGCAACAAGGAGCGGGCGGGGGCGGTGATCGCCGCTTTTTGCGAAAGGCCGGGCAAGACGCTGATCTATGTGACGCACTATGCCGGCGAGCTGCCCCCGTGTGTCGACCGGCGGCTCGTGCTCAAGAAGAATTAAAGGGACGCCCTCCCGCGGTCGGATCGTTCCGGGACGTTTTCCCCGAACAAACCGGTGCGGAAGTTGTTGTCCGGACATATATTTTTAAAAAACTGAACCATGAACAAACGAATCCTACTGATCGCCCTGCTCCTCATGACGGGCGTCCGCGCTGCGGCGCAAACCCCCGAGGCCCCGGCGGCCAAAGACACCACTTACTGGAAACTGTCCGGGATCACCGGCCTCAACTTTTCGCAGGCCGCGCTGGTCAACTGGTCGGCCGGGGGCGAAAACTCGATGGCGATCAACGCCTACCTCAACGGCTTGCTCAATTACGCCAAAGCCAAATGGGCGTGGGACAATGCCCTGGTGCTCGAGTTCGGCGAAACCTACGCCGAAGAGTACGACTGGCGGAAGAACGCAGACAAGATCTCGTTCACATCGAAACTCGGTTATCAGATCAACAAGAAATGGTACTACTCGTTGCTGGGCGATTTCAATTCGCAGTTTGCCCGGGGGTATAAATACCCGAACACCGACCAGTATATCTCGACCTTTATGGCCCCGGCCTACGCCAACCTGGCGCTCGGGGTCGATTTCAAACCCAACGACCGCTTCAGCCTGTTTATGTCGCCCGCCACGGCCCACGGGTTGTTCGTGTGCGACGATTCCCTGTCTAATGCCGGGGCGTTCGGTATCACGCCCGGCGACCGTTTCCGGCTCGACGCCGGGGCGATGGCCAAGGCCATGCTTAAACAGACGGTGATGACCAACGTCGATCTGATCTCGACCCTCGACCTGTTTACGCCCTACACCAGCGCGTTCGGCAACATCGACGTCAACTGGGAAATGATGTTCTCGTTCAAGATCAACAAAGCGTTGACCGCCACGCTGAGCACCACCCTGCGCTACTACGACAAGGAGCATTTTATCGACGCCGACGGGGTGGACAAAGGGCCCCGCATCCAGTTTAAGGAGTTGTTGGGGTTGGGTGTCGCCTACCGGTTCTGATCCGGTGGTGCGTCCCCGCACTGGGAGATTTTTCAAAGCAAAGACAGCCCCCAGTGCGGGGACGCACCTTTTTCTTTAAAGCGGTGATTTTTACCTCCCTCCGGTCGGTGAGCTTCGGTTCTTTGGCTACTTTCTTTTGATGGTAGCAAAAGAAAGTCTCAACGCACAGACGATCATGATAATCAGAGACAGGTTCGGCCTCGAACAAAAATCTCCTTGTGTGGGGACACGCCGGAGTTTCATTGATGAGATTTTTGTATCTTGGTAGCTAAATTCTGTGTGTGTGATGGCAACTTCTCTGTTCAAAGAAATCATTTTCGGCCCGGTCCACAGCCGACGCCTCGGGGTGTCGCTGGGGGTCAACCTGCTGCCGACCGACAATAAAATATGTAACTTCGATTGTGTATATTGCGAATGTGGCTGGACGAAAAAAGGCAACAAACCCCGTTTCAATTCTACCGAAGCCGTTCGCGAGGCCCTCGAAAAAAAGTTGGCCGAAATGAGCGAAGCGGGACAGTTGCCCGACGTGATTACCTTTGCCGGCAATGGCGAGCCGACGATGCACCCCGACTTCGAGAAGATCATCGACTTTACGTTCGAGCTGCGCGACCGCTTCGCTCCGCAGGCCAAGGTCGCGGTGCTGAGCAACGCGACGATGATCGGTAACGAGTCGGTGCGCCGGGCGTTGTCCAAAGTGGATCGCAACATCCTGAAACTCGACTCGGCGCTCGACGAAACGGCACGGCTGATTAACGGTTGCCCGTCGACCTACAGCGTGGCGCAGACGGTCGAAAACATGAAACTCTTCCACGGCGACCTGATCGTCCAGACCCTCTTCCTGCGCGGCGAACACGCCGGCCACCGGATTGACAACACGACCAAAACAGAGGTCGACGCCTGGTTGAAACTGATCGCCGACATCCGCCCGCGCCAGGTGATGGTCTACACGATCGACCGCGACACACCGGCCGAAGACCTCTACAAAGTGACCAAAAGCGAGATGGAACGGATCGGCGAACGGGTGCGCGCGCTGGGCATCGATTGCCAGGTGGCGGTCTGAGCACTTGCTGGGCGTCTTTCGGTACACGGACAGGATATTCGTTTGGGCCAAAGATACAAAACCCTGCTGCCAAATATGAATGTGCCCCACCGAAACACGGGGCCGGCTAAAAGGACATTGACAAGAAAAATGGAAAGACCACTTATATTTATTACCAACGATGATGGCTACGAAGCCCGCGGATTCAACACGCTGATCGACATCGCCCTGAAATTCGGCCGCGTGGTGGCCGTCGCCCCGGAGCGGGCGCAATCGGGGATGGGCCACGCGGTGACGATGGCCAACCCGCTCTACCTGCGCAAAGTGCGTGAAGAAGAGGACCTGGTGGTCTACGCTTGCTCGGGCACGCCGGTCGACTGCGTAAAACTCGCCTTCGACATGATCATGCCCGAGTTGCCTGCGCTGGGCCTGTCGGGGATCAACCACGGGGCCAATTCGGCCACGAGCGTCATTTATTCCGGCACGATGGGGGCGGCGATCGAATCCAGCTTTTATAATATTCCTTCGATCGGCTTTTCGCTCACCGACCACGATCCCTCGGCCGACCTGGCCGCCGCCGCCGAGTATGCCGAACGGGTGATCTACCGGGTGTTGCATGAGGAGGTTGAAATTCCGATGTGCCTGAATGTCAATATTCCCGCCTTGCCGTTAGACGAGATCAAAGGCGTGCGTTTCTGCCGCCAGGCCAAGGGCTACTGGCGCGAGGAATTCGTCGAACGCCACGACCCGCGCGGGCGGCCTTACTACTGGCTGACCGGTATTTTTATGAATCAGGAGGAGGACAGTGCCGAAACCGACGAATATGCGCTGAAGAACGGCTATGTGTCGATCGTGCCGATCCAGATCGACATGACCGACTACCGCCAGCTGGACACGATCAGCCTCTGGGATTTTTAGATTTTCCCCGGATACGGAAATACCGGCCGTCACCGTAACACGCGGGGCGGCCGTTTTTATTCCACGTCGATGCCGTAGGCCTCGAGCAGGCCCAGCACGGCGGGGTAGGCAAACCGCGCCCCGCGGATGCGGTTGGCGGCGGGATCGATCGAGTAGCCCCAGGCGGTGCGCAGGTCGGCCTTTTCGAGCCCCGTCCCGCCGAAGACCGCCCCGGTCAGGTCGCAGCCGTCGAGCACGGCGCCCGTCAGGTCGCAATCGGCGAAATAGGCTTCGCGCAACCGCACGTTGCGCAGGACGGCTTTTTTCAATTTTACTTCGTAGAACGAGCAGTTGTCGCACAGGCAATCTTCGAAGGCCGGCGAAAACCCGACCGGGTTGCACAGCTCAAACCGCAGCCCGAACATCTTGCACCCCCGGAACCGCACCTCGCGCAGGGCGGTGCCCATCAGCGAAGCCAGGCTCAGGTCACACCCTTCGAAAGCACATTCGGTAAAGACAAATCCGCTCAGGTCGGCCCGCGACAGGTCGAGGCCGCGGAACGTGCACCCGGCATATTCGCCCGGGGCGATCGTGTCGTTTTTCTGAAACGTTTGGTCGAGGATCACTTGCATCGTGAGGGTGGTTTCTGAAACGATCCAAAGGTAACGATTTTCCGGAATTTTTCAGGGATCTTCCGGATGTTTCCGCTTGGGAAGTTGCGTAAGGGGGATAACACGCAAAATCCGAAAAATATTTGTAATTTTGCGCATTGTTTTTTCAACCTATGCGGCGACTGTTTTATCTTTTCTGGGCGGTGCTCTGTCTGGCGTTTCTTGCCTCGTGCCGGGGCGAGGGGCCTAAGCCCGCTTCACACTATGCGGTCTGGGGCATCGATGTGTCGCGCCATCAGGCCTCGATCGACTGGGACGAAATGTTCAGCAGAGAACGTCCCGACTTCGTTTTCCTCAAAGCCACCGAAGGCACGCTGATCACCGACCCGATGTATGCCGTCCGCCGAAAGAAACTGGCCGACAGCGGCGTGCTCTGGGGGGCCTACCACTTCTTCGGCCACCGCACCCCGGGCAAGGAGCAGGCGCAGAATTTCATCAAGACTGCCGGCCTGAGCAAAGGAAACCTCATCCCGGTGCTCGACATCGAGAACCATCGCTTTTTCAACGACCCCGACCACCTGGTGCGCGAGGTGTCGTCTTTCTGCAACGAGATAAAGAAAGAATACGGCGTTTATCCGATCATCTACGCGTCATCGCGTTTCTACGCGTCATACCTCGAAAAAGATTTTCCGGCGAACCGTTACCGCCTGTGGATCGCCGACTACAGCAATATCCCCGATCGCAACTGGTGCTTCTGGCAACACACCGATCGCCATCCGATCTGCGGCACGAGTGCCCATGTCGACCGCAATGTCTTTTACGCCGACCGCGAAAAGCTTAAAGACCTCGTACTGAAATGAACATCGAAACCGATTTTCTGGTGATCGGCAGCGGCATCGCCGGTCTGAGCTTCGCCCTCAAAGCGGCCGAGCACGGCCGCGTGGTGGTTGTCACCAAAAGCGATATCTCGGAGTGCAACACGCATTACGCTCAAGGAGGGATCGCTGCGGTCACCTATGCCCCCGACAATTTCGAAAAACACGTGCGCGACACGCTCACCTGCGGAGCCGGCGAGTGCGACGAAGCGGTGGTGCGGCTGGTGGTGAGCCGTGCGCCCGAGTTGATCAAGCAGCTTATCTCGTGGGGCGTGCGCCTGGACAAAGACGCCAGCGGCCGCTACGAGCTGGCCCGCGAGGGCGGCCACAGCGAATCGCGCGTGCTGCACCACAAGGACAACACCGGCTACGAGATCGAACGCGCCCTGGTACGCCAGGTCAAGAAGCACAAGAATATCGAGGTGCTGGAACACCACTTCGCCGTCGACGTCCTCACTCAGCACCACTTGGGTCAACTGGTCAAGAAATCGACCCCGGGCATCGCCTGTTACGGCGCCTATGTGCTTGACTTGAAGCGGCAGCAGGTTGATACGATCCTGTCGAAATTCACGGTGCTGGCCACGGGCGGCATCGGCAACATCTACCACACGACGACCAATCCGGCGGTGTCGACCGGCGACGGCATCGCGATGGTGCACCGGGCAAAAGGGGTGATCGAGAATATGGAGTACATCCAGTTTCACCCCACGGCGCTTTACAATCCGGGCGAACGTCCGTCGTTCCTCATTACCGAGGCGATGCGCGGCTTCGGCGGCATTCTCCGCACGCCCGACGGCAAGGAATTCATGCACAAATACCACCCGATGGGGTCGATCGCTCCGCGCGACGTGACCGCCCGCGCCATCGACAACGAAATGAAAACCCGCGGCGATGAGTATGTTTATCTGGATGTTACGCATAAAGACGCCGCAGACATCATCGCCCATTTTCCGAACATTTACGAAAAATGTTTGTCGGAAGGGATCGACATCACGAAGGACATGATCCCGGTAGTCCCGGCGGCCCATTATTGCTGCGGCGGGGTGAAGGTCGACATGAACGGCGAGTCGTCGATCCGCCGCCTGTACGCCCTGGGTGAAACCTCGTGTACGGGGTTGCACGGTGCCAACCGCCTGGCTTCCAATTCGCTGATCGAGGCTGCGGTCTATGCCGACCAGGCGGCTAAGCATATGATCCCCCTGATGCGTGATGCCGAAATCATGGAAAAGATCCCGGCGTGGGACTACGAAGGTACCTCGCATCCCGAGGAGATGGTACTCATTACTCAGAACTACAAGGAGATGCAGCAGATCATGAGCAACTACGTGGGCATCGTGCGCTCGGACCTCCGCTTGGCCCGCGCGATGCGCCGCCTCGAAATCATTTTCCAGGAAACGGAGGAGCTGTACACGGTGTCGACCCTGAGCCAGAACCTGTGTGAATTGCGCAACATGATCGCCGTGGGCTACCTGATCATCAAGCAGGCCCAGCAGAAAAAGGAGAGCGTCGGGTTGCATTACACGCTCGACTACCCGGCCAACAACGCCAAAGCCACCGAGTATTAACATACGATGAAACGCTGCATTTACCTGTTGGGCGTCTTTTGCCTGTTGGCTTTTCCCGCTTTTTCGCAGCAGGGGGGCGAAACGATAACCATTTCGGGGCGGGTGACTGATTTCGACGGTCGTCCGATCGACGGCAGCGACGTGACGATTGTCAGCCGCAGTTTTGAGGCCCTCTATGCCGCGGTGACCGACAGCGCCGGATTTTACCGCATCGGCGGGGTTGAAAAAGGAAAGTATACGGCCATCATGGCGATGCGCCCCGAGGAATACCCCCGCCCGCCGCGGGTGCCGGAAGAGGATATGCGCCTCGAATTCTGGGGGTGGAACGTGATCGCCGACCGCGACCTGGCGATTGATATTCGCTACCACCGGCTTGAATTGTACGGGTTTACCGTGTTCAGGTTCGATGGGGGCTATCCGGGCATGATGGCTTATGTGCGCCCGATGAGCCTGGGCGAGTTGCTCGCTTCCGAAAGCGACGCGGTCAAAACGGACAAAAGCGTGCTGGAGAAAGAACTGGATATTTCGGTCCGCCCCGAGGACATCGAATTCCAAATTTGGGCCGACGGCCAGCCGCTGAAGATCAACTCGGTCCAGCAGGTCAAGGAATATGTCGGTGGCGGCACCCAATACGGCTACTTCATCCAGATGGAGCGGCCCTCCGGGCCGACCGACAAACCCTACCGCATTTTCCGGATCGAAGGGTTGGACAAAAAATATAACGAACGGGGCGAGAGCATCTACTTTTACGAGATCAACGACAACCGGTAGCCGCCCATCAACGACATTTATGGATTTAAAAGAAGAGATCAAACGCCGCCGCACCTTTGCGGTGATTGCCCACCCCGACGCGGGGAAAACGACGCTGACCGAAAAACTGCTCCTCTTCGGGGGGGCGATCCACACCGCGGGTGCCGTCAAAAGCAACAAAATCAAGAAAGGAGCCACCTCGGACTTTATGGAGATCGAACGCCAGCGCGGCATCTCGGTCGCCACATCGGTGATGGGGTTCGAATATAAGGGGCTTAAAATCAATATTCTCGACACACCGGGTCACGAAGACTTCGCGGAGGACACCTACCGCACGCTGACGGCCGTGGACAGCGTGATTATCGTGGTCGATTGCGCCAAGGGGGTCGAAACCCAGACCCGCAAACTGATGGAGGTGTGCCGGATGCGCAACACGCCGGTGATGGTCTTTGTCAACAAGCTAGACCGCAGCGGGAAAGATCCCTTTGATTTGTTGGACGAGATCGAAAGCGAACTCAAGATCCAGGTGCGCCCGCTGGCGTGGCCCATCGGCGGCGGTCCGTCGTTCCGCGGGGTCTATAACCTTTACGAAAGCAAGCTCAGTCTCTTCCTCGGCCAGGACCGCCAGAGCCGCGACGGCGAGGTGGTCGAGATCGATCTTCACGACGATGAGCTGAAAGAATATATCTCGCCCAAAAACGTGGACGCGCTTCGCACCGACCTTGAGCTGGTTAACGGTGTCTATCCGCCGTTCGAGATCGACACTTACCTCTCGGGCGAGGTGGCGCCGGTCTTTTTCGGCAGTGCGCTGAGCAATTTCGGGGTGATGGAACTGTTGGACTGCTTCGTGCAGATCGCCCCGTCACCGCGCCCGTCGAAAACGGTCGAGCGCACGGTCGATCCCTATGAAGAAAAGCTGACCGGATTTGTCTTTAAAATTCACGCCAACATCGACCCCAACCACCGTGACCGCATCGCGTTTTTAAAGATATGTTCGGGCACGTTTGAACGCAATAAACCGTATCTGCACGTCGACAGCGGCAAATCGTTGAAATTCTCGAGCCCCAATGCTTTTATGGCCGATAAGAAGTCGATCGTCGACTTCGCTTACCCGGGCGACATCATCGGCCTGCACGACACGGGCAACTTCAAAATCGGCGACGCGCTGACCGAGGGAGAGAAATTGAAATTCACCGGCATTCCGAGTTTCTCGCCCGAGTTGTTCCGATACATTGAGAACGCCGATCCGATGAAATTCAAACAGTTGGCCAAGGGCGTCGACCAGTTGATGGACGAAGGCGTGGCCCAGCTGTTCACCAGCAAGATGAACGGCCGCAAGATTATCGGTACGGTCGGGATGCTGCAGTTCGACGTGATCCAGTACCGCCTGGAACACGAGTACGGAGCCAAGTGCCGCTACGAACCGATCAGCCTTTATAAGGCGTGCTGGATCGAGAGCGATGACCGCGAACAGCTCGAAGATTTTCGCAAGCGCAAATTCACTAACCTGGCCCTCGACAAACAGGGGCGCGAGGTCTTTCTGGCCGACACCTCCTATGCCCTCTCGCAGGCGATCGAGCGCTTCCCGAAAATCAAATTTCACTTTACGTCAGAATTTTAGTTGACAACGATCCCGATAAAGGAGGGAGCCTGCCGCAGGTCCCCCCTTTCGTTTGTGCCTTTCTAAAAAAGGTGTGTTGCCCGAGGTGTGCCGATTACAGGATGATCCTCGAGGACTTGGTGGCCCGGTTTTTGCCACCCGGCGGAAGGTTTCAGACGAAAAATACCTATCCATAGGGATGAAATAAATTCTCCGCAGTGGCGGCAGGAAAAGTAAAATGCCCTACCTTTGTAGCTTCGAAAATTAAGAGAGAATGATGAAACGTAAGCAAATCAACCATCCCCTGCTGCTTGTTGCGGCCCTGTTGTTGAGTGTAACCCCGCTCACGGCCGCCCCCGATGAAAAGAACCCCGCATTTGGGACATCCCCGGCCGCTCCCGCGGCATTACCGAAAGCAGAAACGACGGTCGCTCCCGAAGTGCGCGACTCGATCGAAAACATATACAACCTCAACGAAGTGGTGGTGACGGCTACCCGCACTCCGCTGGCATTGAAAAACACCCCGGTGATCACCCGCGTGATCTCGGCCCGCGAAATCGAAACAAGCGGCGCCCGCAGCATCCAGGAGGTGTTGTCGAACGCGTTGGCCGGCGTCGAATTCCACCAGGCTGGCTTCGGGACGCAGATGCTGTTCCAGGGGCTCGATGCGCGTTACATCCTCTTCCTGGTCGACGGCGAACGGATGGCGGGCGAAACCTACGGCAACATCGATTACGCCCGCATTCCGGTGGGCAATATCGAGCGGATCGAGATCGTGCGCGGCGCCTCGTCGGTACTCTACGGTTCGAACGCGATGGGGATGGTGGTCAACGTGATCACCCGCACTCCGAAGCACGGGGTCGAGATCAATGCTTCGGCCGGTTACGCCGGTTTTTACGAAAAAGACAACAACACGGCCGTTGCCGGCGTGCCGGAATACAACAGCAAACTCGATATTCCGAACATCGACGCCAACCTCTCGGTGGGCCTTACGCTGGGGAAGTTGCGTTCACAAACCTACCTTTCTTATTTGGGCGTCGACGCTTTCAACCCGGTGAGCACCGAGGAGGAAGAGCGTTTTTATCCTGAGCTGAAAATTACCTCGATCACGATGGGCCCGCGCGGGCCCCAGTCGTCGGTGCGTTACGTGTCCGATACTACGTTGAAGGCCCCGATCGACACCGCCGGGCTGAGTGTAGGCGGTTCGCGCAGTTTTAATGTGCGCCAGCGGTTCGATTACCAGGTCAACGACAAGCTCAGCCTTTTCTGGAGCGGCAGCTACTTCAACCGGTCGCAGTATGATTTTGCGAACAGCATCAACAACGGCGGCGAAGGGACGGCGTGGAGCAACGAAAGCTACAACGCCTACTCGATGCAGGCCGGGGCCGAGTACCGCCCCGACTCGCGCCAGGTGTGGCGCCTGACCTACTACGGCGATCTCTACCAGCGCAACCTCGACACACTGGAACTCGTCGTCCCCAAACAGCGCCATGCCTACAACCTGCCGCGCCTACTCTGGACGATGGAGGCCGGGCGTTATAACCGTGTCACCGCAGGCGCCGAATTCCTGAACGAAACCCTCAATTTTGACCTGAACCCCGACGGGTATGACGACCGCAAGCAACTCAATACTTTCTCGGCCTACGCCCAAGACGAACTGACGACCAACATCGGCCTCAGCTTCGTAGGCGGCGCACGCGTCGACTGGAACGACAAATTCGGTTGGAGCGTCACTCCGAAACTTTCCGCGAAATACGCCCTCGGCGACGTCAACTTCCGGGCCAATTACGCCCAGGGTTACCGCAATCCGTCGCTCAAGGAGATGTATATGAAATACCGCATCCCGATGGGCGGGATGAGTGCCAACAGCACGTGGATTGTCGGGAACCCTGACCTGAAACCCGAGTATAACCAATACGTTTCGCTCTCGGCCGAATACAGCCGAGGTTTCTTCAACGCCTCGGCCACGGGCTACGTGAGCTACTTCTCGGACAAGATCGACGTGCGCCGCGAGCAGATCGACGCCACGACAACCTACCTCGTCTACGACAACATTGACAAGAGCACCTTCTCGGGCCTCGAACTGATGCTGCGCGCCCGTCTAGTGAAAGGACTTTTCGTGATGGGTAACTACAACTACATCCACCAGACCGAGAATGCGCCCGAGGCCTCGACCCAGTATATCTTCGTCAGTCCCCACACGGCCGCCCTGCGCCTCGACTATATGTTCACCTGCGGGACGACCGACTTTGCGCTGAACCTGTCGGGACGTTTTGTGGGCGAAAAGACTTACGACGACATGATGACCATCGTCGAAATGCCCGCTACCGGCCCGCAACTGCCGACCGTCTACAGCGGCAACTACACCTCCCGGGCCGACGCCTACACCACCTGGGGGGCGATGGCCAGCGTCACCTTCGCCCACGACCTGACCCTATCGGCCGGGGTAGAAAACTTGTTCGACTACGCCCCGGCGGTGGTCAACTTCAACTCGGGGATCGTGCCGCCGCGCAACTTTTTCGTCAGGATGTCCTACCGTTTCATCCGGTAGCGGCGGGGTAAGCGAGTTAGCGTAAATTTTTCGCAAAACGCGGCCGGACGTTGGTGTTTTAGGTTTCGTTTCCTATCTTTGGGAAAACCTAACTCATAACTTTCCATGAAGCGTTTTTTGATAATTTCCGCAGCGTTCTTCCTGATGGCGGTGCAAGTGACCGCCCAACCCCGCCTGGTCAACGATCTTTCGGGCAGCGGCTGGAAACTTTGGCACGACTCCCAGGCCAAATGGCAACAGGAAGAAATTTTTAATCAGCCAGTCGACATCGCGAAGCTGCCCACCGTGCCGCCCACCGGCGGCTGGAGTGTGCTGGCCTCGCCGCAGATGGTCGACGTCAAAGTCCCCGGCACCCTCGAAGAATATCTGCAGACCGTCACGGGCCCCGAAGGCGACCTGAACGGCGTGTCGTGGTGGGTGCGCCCGCTCGAGATCCCGAAATACACCGGGACGAAAAAGGTGATCCTCAAATTCGGTTCGATCCGCTCGCGCGCCGAGGTCTTTGTCGACCGGAAACTGGCGGGCTACTGGATCGTCGACAACGTTCCGTTTGGACTCGACATTACCAAATTCGTGCAGCCGGGCCGCACGGCCGAACTCGCCGTGCGCATTACCGACGCCGGTGGCAACTACGACTGGCGCGACGGTGCGCTGATCCCCTGGGGCGACAAAACCCTGCCTCCGGGCCACGCTTTCGGCGGCATCACGGGGCGCGTCTATCTCGAAGTCTGCGACCCGGTTTACACGAGCGACATTTATGTGCAAAACACCCCGGCCCTGACCACGGTCAATACTATCCTGACGGTCGATAACACCACGGGCAAAGCGGTCAAGCGCGATGTGAAAGTCAGCGTTTACCCGGCTGGCAACCCGTCGCAGGTGGTCTTTACCAATACGTTGACCTACTCGCTCACACCGGGCGAAAATGAGATCACGGTTCCTGTTTCGGTGCCCGATGCCAAGCTGTGGGACGTCGAGAATCCGAACCTCTATCTCTGTTCGGTGACGCTCAGTGACGGATCGCGTGTGACCGACCAGTCCGAAAAACGCTTCGGTTTCCGCTGGTTCGAAGCAGTGGGCATCGGCGAAGACGCGATGTTCCGCCTCAACGGTAAACGCATCATGCTGCGCTCGGCCATCAGCTGGAGCTTCTGGCCCGTCAACGGGATTTTCCCGACCGACGAGCTGGCCCGCCGCCAGATCGAGATCGCCAAGGAGCTGGGGCTCAATATGCTCAACTTTCACCGTTTTATAGGCAGCCCTAATGTGCTCGACTGCGCCGACGAACTCGGGCTGCTCTATTTCGAAGAGCCGGGCGGCTACCGCACCCAGGCCAACAATCCTTTCCTGAAGGAAAATCTGCGCCAGAAGGTGATGACGATGGTCAAACGTGACCGCAGCCACCCTTCTCTGGTGATTTTCAATATGATGAACGAATCGGGGGCGGCCCAGCCCGACAAGCTGGCGGTCGAATTGGCCGATATGCGTGAAGCCCATGCGCTCGACCCGTCGCGTTACCTGCTGCGCACCTCGGCGTGGGCGGCGGGCGACTATGTCGACGACCAGGCCAAGATCCACCAGCGTCCCTACGACACGACGATGTACTGGAACGGCTGGTACGACTACCACCACGCCGGCGGCCCCGCCTCGTGGCACGAAGAGCTCTACCGCGGTCCTGACGATTACTATAACAACACGACCAACAAAAAGGAAATCGTCTTCTACGGCGAAGAGGGAGCCATCTCCTCGCCCCTGCGCCTGGAAAAGATCATGGAGGAATTCCTGAAAGCGTCTGACGATCAGAAAAAACTTATTCCCCTGGGTTGGGACTGGGGCGGTTACATCGGGTGGTACCACGACGTCCGCACATTCCTGAACCGCAAGGACCTGCGCGGCGCTTACCCGACGGTCGACACGCTGACCGTCGCCCTGGGCCGCGTGTCGTTCGAACACCAGGGCCGCAAGATCGAATCGGCCCGCCTGAACAACCTCACCGACGCCTATGTGATCAACGGCTGGGAAACCGAGTTGATCGAAAACTTTTCCGGAATTGTCGATCCATTCCGCTATCCGAAATCTACGCCACGCATCATCAGCCAATATAACCGTCCGCTTTACGTTGCGGTCAAGGTGCGTCAGCAAGTGGCGCCGACCAATAGCCGCTTCATCGCTGATTTTTATCTCATCAACGAAGAGAATGTGCACGGCACCCACCACCTGGTGGTAGCGATGCTCGACCACACGGGTAAGGAAACCTACAAGACGAGCCGGACGGTCGAAGTGGCCGGGGGCGACGTCTACGGCCAGTTGTTGTGGGAAGGCGTCGAACTGCCCACCTTTGGCGTCGGGGCGATGCTCGGCATCGAAGCCACGCTGTTTAACGAGAAGTGGGAGAAAGTGACTACGGGCAAGGATCAGATCCTGGCCGTAAACCTCGAATCGAACAAGCTCACCGGCCACGGTGCGGTGTGGGAAAGCGGCGCCGGGGTCAGGAAATTCCTCCTCGACCGCGCCGAGCAACCAGTGGCGGCCTATACCGACGATCTTGAAAAACTCGATTGGGTGGTGGTTACCACGCCGCCGAAAAAAGACCAGTTGAGCGTGATCCCGGCGGAATCGCTGCGCGCCGCCAACGGCTCGAACGGGCTCGATGCGACCTACTACATGGATGTGGATTTCAAACAGCAGATCTATAAAGAGGTGGCTCCGATCGTCAACCTGTCGGCGATCGAGGGGGCGACCCCCTCGCCCCACGTGCCGACGATCGCCGGCTACGGCATCATCTGGAGCGGCGAGGTGATCCCGCCGGTGACGGGCGAATACACGTTCGGCATCACCTCCAACGAACGAAGTGACATTGTCTTGACTGTCAATGGGAAAGAATTGCAAAAAACCGATGCCCGCCGCCGAATGACCGGCGACGGCAAGATCACCCTCACGGCAGGCATTGCGGCTAAGATCGAAATCCGTTTTCGTCACGCCCGCAGCAATGCCCGCTGCCGCTTGGAATGGGCCGTGCCCAACGATCGGATGCCCGACCCGCAAAAATTGATGGAACGGGCTAAACGGGACGGGACGACCGTCATCATCCTCGAACACGCCGACGACTGGGCCGAATATATCGCGGCCAACAGCGAGGCCAAGTTCCAGGAAACGTTCTATGTCGGCACCAACTGGCTCGGTGGGGCGATGTTCAGCAAACCCCATCCGATTTTCAAGGAATTGCCCGCGGGCGATGCGCTCAACTGGCCCTACCAGGCGCTCATCCATACCGGGGTCGAGCGGATGGGCTTCGTGATGGAGGGCGAAGAGGTGATCGTCGGTGCCTGGCACTCCTATCCGATGAAGATCGGGACAGCTGTCGGGGGTGTCAAGGTGGGCAATGGGCAGGTGATCTTCTCGACGCTCGACATCTATGACAACGTGGTCAACGGGCCGGTTACCGGATTGGTGGCCAAGAAGATGTTGCTCAATATGATCGAATCGGCCGGAAAATGACGATGAAAAAGAACATTTTGTTTTCGATATGTTTCGCCGCTTCGCTGCTCGTTTCGTGCGGCGGGGCGGCGACTTCCTCCACCGAAACGGCGGAGTCCCGTTACCGGGTGGGGGTATGTGACTGGATGATCCTCCAGCGGCAGCAACCGGCCGCATTTGTGCTCGCTTCGCGCTTTGGCGCCGAGGGCATTTGCCTCGATATGGGGCCGTTGGGCGATAACCCCCGGTTTCAGAGCGTGCTGATGGATTCCATGCGCAGGCAGGTCTTTTTCGATGAGCAGGAAAAATACGGACAGGCGATCGCTTCGATCGGCCTGACCGGGTTTTATGCCCAGCCTTTCGGCCTGCGGCCTGAATTCGAGGAGCTTGTTATGCAAGGCATAGAAACGGCGCAGGCGATGGATGTGAAAATACTGTTCCTGCCGCTCGGGATCTTTAGCAATCCGAAAGATCACCCCGAGTTGCGGGATGAGGTCGTGCGCCGCCTGCGGATCGTGGGCGACCGTGCCGCCGCTGCCGGACGGGTGATTGCCGTTGAAACGTTTTTGCCGGCTGCCGATGAACTGGACTTCTTGAAAGAGATCGGTTCGCCGGGGATCAAGATTTCCGTCAACTTTGGACGCATCGTCGCCAACGGGCTCGACGTCGTTTCCGAGTTGCGGACGTTGGGGCGGGAGAATATCGCCCAGATCCATTGTACGAATGAGGACGGGGTGTGGCTCGAGCATGACCGGGCCGTCGATCTGCCGGCTATCCGGGCGGCGCTCGACGAAATGGAATGGAGCGGGTGGCTGCTCGTCGAACGTTCGCGCGATGCTACGCGCCCGACCGAAGTGGGATATAATTTTCCTCCGAATATCGCCTATGTAAAGACTGTTTTTGGTGCGTCCCTGCACAAGGAGTTTTAATGCAGAACTACCTCAGGGGTAGGGCATTGGGTTCGCTGAACTTCACTTTGCTCCGGTTCTTCATGTGATTTCTGCTATGCGGGGATGCGGGCCGTCAGTCGGCTTAGCGCGTGGCCTGTGTCCCAGCCGGGAGCGGACGGTCGCGTGGGCTTTGAAAAGTGCGTGCATAACACGCACTTTTTTTTAATCCGTCCATTTTTAAATTATCTTTGTGATAATTTAATCGAAAGACAATGGATTATCAGGCAATTTGCGAAAAAGTGTGCGCCATCGCCCACGAGGCCGGAGCCTTCATCGCCGCCCAGCGCGAAGGCTTTTCGTTCGATAAGGTCGAGTTCAAAGGCACGCACGATATGGTTTCATACGTAGACAAGGAAGCGGAACGCATCGTCGTCAAAGGCCTTTCGGCGCTGCTGCCCGAAGCGGGTTTCGTCACCGAAGAGGGTACCGTGGCCCAGGCCTCGGGCCAGCGTTACCGCTGGATCATCGACCCGCTCGACGGCACGACCAACTTCATCCACGGCGTAGCCCCCTATTGCGTCAGCCTGGCGCTCACCGACGGCGACGAACCGGTTGTGGGTGTGGTCTACGAAGTGGTGAAAGGCGAATGTTTCTACGCATGGAAGGGGTCGGCAGCCTATCTCGACGGACGCCCGATCCGTGTCGCCGCGACGACTGAACTCAAACACGGCCTCTACGCCGTCGGCCTGTCGCACGCTTCGCAGGACACGGTCGACCAACTGCTCAAGAATATCGACTATTTCCTGCGCAATACCAGCGGTGTACGCCGTATCGGATCGGCCGCGGCCGACCTGGTGTATGTCGCTGCGGGCCGCTTCGACGGTTTTTACCAGAAGAATTTATCCCCCTGGGATGTAGCGGCCGGGGCGCTAATCGTCGAACGGGCCGGTGGTCGTGTGACCGATTTCAGCGGCGGGTCGAACTATGTTTTCGGCGGTGAGATCATCTCCACGCCGCCCGCGATCTATGACGAATTTAAACGGGTAGTGCTCGCATAATCGGGTGAACGCCTGGGAAAACATACGCTACTGGCTGCTGCTCGGTCTTTGTCAGGTGACCGGGTGGTTGCCGCGTTGGTGGCTGTATGGGGTGTGTGCGCCTGTCATTTATTTCTTCATTTACAAGGTAGGCGGTTACCGCAAAAAAGTGGTGCGCGAAAACCTGCGCAATTCATTTCCCGAAGAAACCGAAGCCGAGCGCCTGACGATCGAAAAGAAATTCTATCATCATCTGTCTGAGCTATTTATCGACACCGTTACGCTGTGTTCCTTGAGCGAAAAACAAGTCCGCAACCGTTTTGTCGTTGAAAACCTGGCCGAACACGAGCGCGAAGTCGCCGGCCGCAGCTGGATCTGCGCGATGGCTCATTTCGGCTGCTGGGAATACTCGATCGCCTATAAACTCTATACCGATCACCAGGTGCTGGGCGTTTACCGCCCGCTGCAACGGCGGGTGATGGACCGGTTCTACCACTACACCCGCTCGCGTTTCGGGACTCGGCCCGTGCCGATGAACGACGTCGGCCGCGAGATGGTGGCTGCCGTGCGTAACGATGTACCCACGGCCCTGGCCCTGATCGCCGACCAGTCGCCCCATTGGTTCTCGATACGCCGCTGGTATGATTTTCTGAACCAGCCCACGGGTTTTTTTATGGGCATCGGCAAGCTGGCGCTCAAACTGCACTTGCCCGTCAGGTTTCTGCATATGCACAAAGTAAAGTCCGGCTACTATACCTGCCGGATGATCGAGATCTACAACGGCACCGATCCCCTTTCGGAAGAAGAGATCACCGAACGCTATGCCGCCCAACTCGAACGGATGATCCGCGAAGCTCCCGAGCTGTGGCTCTGGTCGCACAAACGCTGGAAACACAAACCGCCGCAACCAGAGTCGCCGCCCGTCCAAAGGGAAATAACCAAAGAAAACCATGACTAAAACCGCCGTCGTCATTCTCAACTGGAATGGGGAACATTTCTTAGAATTGTTCCTCCCCGCTGTTATCGCCTGCTCGGAGGGGGCCCAGGTCGTGGTGGCCGACAACGGGTCGACCGACGGATCGCTCGCGTTGCTGGCCGCGCAGTTTCCGCAGGCGAGGGTGATCGGATTGCCGAAGAATTACGGGTTTGCGGAAGGGTATAACCGGGCGTTGGCCCAGGTGGAGGCGGAATATTACGTGCTGCTCAACTCCGATGTCGAAGTCACCCCCGGGTGGCTCGATCCGTTGGTGGCGATGCTCGACGCCGACCGCCGGGTGGCGGCCGTGATGCCCAAGCTGCGGGCGCAGTCCGAGCGCACGAAATTCGAATATGCGGGAGCCAGCGGCGGGTTCATCGACCGCTTCGGCTATCCCTATTGCCGTGGGCGTATCCTGCAAACGGTTGAAGAAGACCGGGGCCAATACGACGACGCCCGCCCTGTGTTCTGGGCCACTGGCGCGGCGATGGTCGTGCGGGCCGACCTTTATTGGAAAGCAGGGGGGCTCGACGCTGATTTCTTTGCCCACATGGAAGAGATTGATCTCTGCTGGCGCCTCAAACGGATGGGTTTTCGGGTGATGGTCGAGCCGGCCGCGGTGGTTTACCACGTGGGCGGCGGAACGCTTTCGGCCGATTCGCCCCACAAAACGTTCCTGAATTACCGCAACAACCTGGCGATGCTCTACAAAAACCTGCCCGAACGCGACCTGTGGTGGATTCTGCTCGCGCGAATGGTGTTGGACGGTGCGTCGGCCGTGATTTTCCTCGCGCAGGGCAAAGGGCAGATGATGCGGGCCGTGTGGCGCGCCCACCGGGCCTTCTGGAAAGGGCTTCCGGGATGGAAAGCGAAACGCCGCGCGGTGCAGGCGTTGGGCGATGCACCGATGACCGAGATTTATCCGGGCAGTGTTGTGCTGCACTATTTCTCGGGTAAAAAAACGTTTGACTCTCTCCATTGATTTTATATCTCCCGGGTTGGGCTGCGGGTTTGGCCCTCGCGCAAGAGATTTATGCATTGGAAGGTTACCTCTAAATAGCCGGATTGGGCATAAAAATCTCCGGGGAGCGAGGCCACCGCGCATTGGGCTTCGCCGAGGGTGCTGGCGCTTTTTATAAAAAGCGCCCCCAAAATTTTTATGTAAAACTTAGTTTTTATGGGGTTTAAGTTGCTTGAAATACGTTCCGAGGTCCTTTGCCGGAGATTGCTTTACACCCGCAAAAACCAATCTATGCATA
>JAVBLC010000010.1:0-68768 GCA_031553805.1 Rikenellaceae bacterium
CCCGTTCATTCACTTTGCTTTTTTTTATTACTGTTTTTACATATGCCCCCCCCCCCGCCTTTACAACTTCCTTTTTTCGAGCTTGGGTGGGGTGGGGGGGCCCTCTTCTCTAAAACCTTTTATAAGGCCGAGTAAAGTAAGTCAGGAGAAACGAAGTTTCTCAGGAAAGTTTTTGAGGCACTTTTTACAAAAAGTGCCAGTCAGAGCCGACACAAAGCCTTGTTTGTTACTCGGCTACGCGGTTGCAGTAGGCGTGGTATCGGGTGATGACGTTTGAGACGAAGGCGAGGGTTTCGGGGCTTCCGGTGAAGACGCCGCTTTGGACTACCTCGTCATCGGCTACCTCTTCCGAAGCTTTTTGTTGGAGGAAGTAGGCTACGTCGTCCCAAGAGTCGGGATTCTTTCCGTATTTGGCGGCGAGTTTACGGGCGTCGAGGACGTGGCCGATGCCGCCGTTATAGCAGGCGAGAATCAGGCTGGTGCGGTTGTCGAAATCGGTGCCGGGGGCGATCCGTAGTGATTTTTCGAGGGTTTTGATCAGCTTGATGGCCAGGGTGATGTTCTGTTCGGGGTCCATCACCTCTTCGGCGGGGACCTTAAACTGGCGGGCGACGGCAGGCATGATCTGCATCATGCCGCGTGCGCCGCGGGGCGACACCATATAAGGGTTGAATTTCGATTCGTTGTAGGCGATGGCGGCCACCAGCCGCCAGTCGATATTTTCCCGGCGGCAAATGGTTTTAAACGTTTCGTCGTAGACCGACAGGGCGCCTTTTTCGCGTTCGCGGATACCGCGGGTGATGATCTGGTCGGCCATTCCGCTGTCGAAATAAAGGCGGTTGAGTTCGGCGTATTCGTCGCTGCGCTTGTAGGCGGCGAGCCAGCCTGAAAAGTTGTGGGCCAGTTGGGCGTGTTCGGGGTTGAACAGGACGTAAACCGGCACCTCCTCTTCGAATTCGTAAACTTCAGCCACGTTGCGCACCAGGGCACAGCCGAGGTGGGCTTCGCTCCGTTCGCAGATCAGGAAGTCGACCTTGCCCAGGCTGAGTTCTTCGAGCAGGTCGAAGCAATTGCGAGACGAGAGGTAGGTATCGGTACCGCGCAGGGCATTGAGCAGTTTATCGTAGGCGGGCGAACCGGAGAACCCCTGAGAAATGAGTACCCGCTTGCCTTCCAGCAGCGAATGGATATTTTCCGCGTCGGCCCGCATCGTGCGTGCGTCCTTCTTGAGGGCGAGCACCACGTAGTTGGCCGAATAGAGGGGAATGGCAATATTGTTGGCGTCGGTGATGTGATTCCACGAAACGGAAACCATATCGAATCTATTTTCAGCCAATTGTGTTTCGGCCTGGGCAGGCGACTGATCCGGGATTACCCGTAACTCCATCCCGAGGTAAGCGGCGTAGGCGGTCAGCAGATCATACTGATAACCAAATGGTTCGTCATTAAATGTAGAAAAACCCGGGAGATTGATGTCGGTCGCTACGACCAACTGATTGGGTTGCTTGGCGTTGGGTGTGCGCGCGGTCGTGCAACCGGCGAGCAAAAGGGTTCCGCTCAAAAAGAGCGACAGGGTGATGGTGCGAAAAATTGGTGCGATGAATAGTTTTTTAAGCTTTCTTTCCGTCATCGTTCATTTTATTCGTTCGACATATCGCGGCCGTTTTTAATCGTAAAAACTCCACGAGAAACCTAATTTGAACATCCGTCTGTTCAGCGGGTAATGGGCTACGGTGAAGTAGTCTTTCTCGCCGAACATATTGAAATTCAGGTGTTGCATCGCGATCAATATCCGCATCCGCTTCCATTTGGCGGAGAGGAACAGATCGAGGTAGGGATAATTACCCAGCTCCACTTCACGCTGGTTGTAGAATTGCATCGTGGCGGGCATATAACCCGGCGCGTAATACTTCGTGTTGTAGCGGCCGTCGACCCCCAATTGCAAACGTAACACATTGCGTACCAGATTGAATTCGGCATAATACGCCAGGAAAGCGCTGCCCAGGGGCACCGGAGATACTTCCGAATCCGAACTCCACTGGGCCAGCAGGCGGTGGTTAAAATGAAACGCCCCGGCCGTGAAATCCTTGCGCAGGTAGAGGGCAGAAAGGTTCAGCGTACCGTCGTACTGGGCCGGCAGGGCATCGGCCCCGACATAGACTTTGTTCGTGATCGTACTCTGCCACGCGCCGGCTTCCAATCCCACCGAGGGAATTTCGAGGCGGGCTTCGAGGCGGGTTTCGGTTTCCTTGCCGAAATTATTGTCCCACACGAAGTGGTTCGAAAAGTAGTGCTGCGACCAGTAGTCGGGCGTGCGATTATCGACAAACCCTCCCACCGACAGCGTGATTGGGCGCGATTTGATGTAAGCGCTCAGGGCCAGCTGGGCGTTGAACTTCAGGTCCTGGCTCCGGTAACCGAAGGCGTAATATTTCACGTCGGCGTTCCACGACATATATTTCCGGAACTTTCCGGACGCTCCGCCGTAAATGTAAGCGTTGTCCTTGGTCGTCGCCTTATCCCCGTCCACGTATTGCTCGGGCCGGAAGTTGTAGTAGCGGTGGTAAGAGTAGCCCACCCCGCCGTCGATCGTCCCCACGATCCCGTCGCGGTTCCAGGGCTGGATTTGCAAGAAGACACGGTTGTCGAGCAGCATTTCGTTGATCGAGTCGCGGGTGGCTTCCGGATCCAGGTACCAGTGGTCGTAGAATTCTTTCGTTTCAGTGTCGACACCCGTACCCTCGGTCCAGGTCGTACCTGCGTGTGTATCGGTGTAAGTCTTGTGGTAGCGGGTGTAGTCGAGCGCATGGCCGAAGAAAACCGCCGGCTTGTCGGCAATCGTGAAATCGTCTTCCGTGACCTTGACGAACGGAACCCCGAACATCTGGGTCAGGTAGAACGTGTTGCCCTTGTAGAGGTTGTTCGGGTCCTTGAGCTTCATCCGGACGTTCGTCGCCGGATTGAGCACCGTGTCGGTCACCTCACGGTCGTCGATCACCCCGCCGTTCTCGTTCAAGTCGGCCATGTTGTAGATATAACCGGCATGGATTGCGTATTTCTTGCCCGTGTGGGAGAAAGCGAGCGACAGGTTTTTGTCTTTGGCCTCCTGGTGGGTGTAAATCCCCTTGGTGCCGCGGTTGAGATAGTCGATGTTGAAGCCTGTCGATGGCGAAATGTTCTGGGCATGCAGCACACGGAGCTGTTCCTCGGCGCGCGCGCTTTGGCCCGACATATACCAGGTGAGGTGTGTGAAGGGTTTTTTGACGTTGAAGAAGCGGGCATTGGCCGGATTCTTCAGGTAGGAATTGTAGGCGTCCGTAAACGAAAAATTCTCCGACGCCGGACGATCGAAGTAGTTGAGCGGCAGGGCTGCTCCCCCCAAGTTACCCAGGTAGGCTGAGCCAACACCCTGGCGGTGGAACGGGTAATCGACCTCCATCCGGTCGGCCAGCAGCGTGTCGACCGGTATCCGTTGCACGGCGTTGCGGCCCATCACGACGTTCCATGCAAAGATCGTCTGCTTGCGGGTCGAGTCATCGAAGAAATAGGATTCGAGGGGTAGTTTAACCTTTTGGGTCGTGTCTGACTTTTCGCTTTTGAAGAGCTTGTCGAACAGGGCACCGAGGTCCTGCGCCCGGAGCGGAGCCGCGCTGCCCGCAAGCACAACGGCCAGCAGGGCGATCCGGAAGATCCGGCGTATGTCGGCGACAATAACCTTCATTCGGTTTCTCTACAGTAAATACCCAGCAAAGCCAGATTCTCCCGCGTGCCGGAAGACATCTTTGCCGGTGCAAAGGTAGTGAAAAATTCCGAAAACGCGCTTTTTGAAACCTGGCGGCCCCTGGCGGGGAGGCTTACTGCACTTTGCCGCGAGAGCGGAAGAGACGGCCAACAAGGTCCATGACCACTGAAAAGACAATGTAACTAATTATAACCCAAGGAAATGCCTCGACCTGCAACCAAACAAGGAGCACGACGGCATAGAGCAGGAAAGCGTACCGCAACGCGTTGTCTTTCAGCAAAAAATTTTTGAATTTAAACGAAAACATCCGTATTTCACTCACCAGCAGCGCCGAAAGCAGCACGACGAGGGCCACCAGACCGATTGCGTCGTGGGCCAGTGCGCCGATCCAGGGGTCGCTCCCGCGCGTGGCGACGAAGCCGATCGAGGCGATCAGCAACGCGTTGGCCGGGGTCGGCAGGCCGATGAACTCTTCGCTCTGGCGCGTGTCGATGTTGAACTTGGCCAGCCGCAGCGCCGAAAACAGCGCCACCAAAAACGCCACGTAAGCTACCCCTGCGGGCAAATCCGAAAAGCCCTGTAACATGACAAACAGGATCATCGCCGGAGCGACGCCGAAACTCACCACATCGGCCAGCGAATCGAGCTGCTTGCCCACTTCGGAGTAAGATTTGAGCATCCGCGCGGCAAACCCGTCGAGGAAATCGCACACGGCGGCAAAGGCGATCCACCAGAACGCCTCCGGCAGGTTGCGGTCGATGGCGGCTACTACGGCCAGGCACCCGGCCAGCAGGTTGAGCAGCGTGATGGCGTTCGGTATGGTAAAGAGTCGGATTTTCATAACGGGGTTTTTACGGGATCAGGCTTGCACAAATCGTTCCATCGGGTAAAGGTACGCCTTTTTGCGAAAAAAATCTGCAAAAATTACCTAAATGCACATCGGGGCAGAATTTGGGAATGTAAATTTTGCAGTGTGGCGGATTGCCCTTATCTTTGGTGGATAAAAACGGATTCCTCATGGAAAACAACCATCGCTATGCCGTGATTATGGCTGGCGGCGTCGGCAGCCGGTTCTGGCCGGTGAGCAAAACGAGCCACCCGAAACAATTCCTCGATATACTCGGCACGGGTAAATCATTCATCCGCCACACTTTCGAACGCTTTTCGAAGGTGATCCCAGCGGGAAATTTTTTGGTGGTGACCAATGCGCGCTATAAGCCTATGGTGCTCGAACACCTGCCCGAGTTGCGCGAAGACCAGGTGCTGTGCGAGCCGTTGAGCCGCAACACCGCCCCGTGCGTGGCTTATGCAGCCCACCGCATCCACACACTCGACCCCCGGGCGACGATGGTCGTCACCCCCTCCGATCACCTGATCCTCAACGAGGGCGAATTTGCAGACGTAATCACCGAAGGGCTCGCCTTTGCCGAGTCGCACGACGCGCTGGTGACCATCGGCATCCAACCCAGCCGCCCCGACACGGGTTACGGCTACATCCAGATCGACGCCGCCGGGAAAGAGGGCGAATTCTGTAAAGTCAAGACATTTACCGAAAAGCCGACCCTCGACGTAGCAAAGATGTTCGTCGAAAGCGGCGAATTCTTCTGGAACGCCGGCATCTTCATCTGGCGTACCGAAAAGATCCTCCATGAATTCAAGAAGCACTTGCCCGAGGTCGAACAGCTTTTCGCCTCGATCGCCAAGGAATACAACACACCGGGTGAACAGGCTGCCATCGACCGCATCTATCCCGAGTGCCGCAACGTGTCGATCGATTACGGGATCATGGAAAAATCGGCCGACACCTTTGTCCGTTGCAGCGACTTCGGATGGTCGGACATCGGCACCTGGGGATCGCTCTACACCTACTACCGGAAAGACGAGAACGAGAACGCCATCTCGGGCGAGGTGATCGCCTACGACACCCGCGGGTGCGTGATCAGCGTCCCCGAAGGAGAAGTATGCGTGATCAAAGGTCTGGAAGAGTATATCGTCGTGGCCAGCGACAATACGCTGCTCATCTGTCCCCGGTCGGAAGAGCAGTGCATTCGCCAGTTTGTCGAAGACGTGAAATTAAAAAAAGGAGACGAATACGTATAGCGTCCCCGCGGAAAAACCCAGTGAGCAGGAACAGGAGATCGGTGAGAAAGGATGGTGTGCAGAGAGGCGTTTGGGCCGCATCAAACCCCGAAAAACCAACTAAAACAATACCCAATCCAATGAAAAAACTGTTTCTGCTCTGCACCGCATTCCTGGTAGCCGGCCTCTGCGCTTCGGCCCAAACCGCTCCCGCCGGCGACTGGTGGGCGCCCAAAACGGTCGTTACCCACGGTGACGACGAGGTGATCCGCACTACTTACACCTACAACGAAAAAGGCGACGTCCTTTCGAAAGTATCCGAAGAACTGTGGGGCGACGGCTGGGAAAACTCCTCGCGCACGACCTACGCCTACGACAAAAACGGTTACATGACCTCGGAACTCACCGAGTCGTGGGGCGACGAGAAATGGGTCCCGGAAGACCGCACGCTCTACACCAACGACTCACGCGGCAACGTGCTCGTGTCGATCGAACAGAGCCCCAAGAACGAAAAAGGGAAAAAGTGGGAAAACTACCTCCGGATTACCTACACCTACGACTCGCGCGACAACGAACTCACCGATACCCGCGAACGCTGGGGCAAACGCGGCTGGGAATTCACCCGCCGCTACGTCGAGGTCTATGACGAGCGCGACAACATGCTCTCGATGACCCGCCAAATGTGGGATGACGACGTGGACGGCTGGGAAGATTCCGAGCGTTGGATATACACCTTCGACGAGAACGACAACGTGCTCACCGAGCTGAACCAAGACTGGGAAAGCTGGGAAGAAGAGTGGGAAAACTACGAATACAGCGTCTACACCTACGACGAAAACGGCAACGAACTGCTCGAAGAAGAGCAGCGCTGGTATGACGGGTGGGAAAACAGCTACCGCTGGGTGTCGGAATACGACGACCGCAACAATCTGATCGACCGCATCTTCCAGTCGTGGGAAGACGAAGAATGGGAAAACCTGAGCCGCGACCTCTATGTCTATGACGAAAACAACAATGTGCTCGACGAAATCGAACTCGAATGGAGCTACGAGAGCGAAAGCAACGAGTGGGACATAATTGAAATCGGCACGATCGACGACAACGAAGAACCCACGGTCATGATCGACGGATATGACGAAGAAGCGGATGAGGAAGCGGATAGCTGCTGCGGCGAATATTGCGAATGCTGCTCGTCGTGCACCTGCGGTTGCCAGGAGCGGGAGTACAGCGACTATGACGAGCCGCGCGGCGAAGGCCATTGGCTCGACGACGACCGCCGCCTCTACACCTACGACGCGAACGGCAACACGGCCACCGCGGTGTTCTACGACTGGAACGGCAGCGAGTGGGAAGAGATCGACTGGGCAGGCGACTACCAGTATTTCTTCATTTACTACAACAACCGCGACAGCCACGAATTTTTCGATATTTGCCGCAAGGTGGAGATGACCTACACCAAGGTGCCCGCCCCGAAGAAAAAGAAATAAAACAGAACGCCTATGCCGCTGACTGATGCCACGCTGACCCGCCTATACGACGCTTACACCGCCGCAGGGGTGGTCACCACCGACAGCCGGCGGATCACGCCCGGGGTGATCTTTTTCGCCCTGCGGGGTGACAATTTCGACGGCAACGACTATGCAGCGCAGGCCCTGGCAACGGGGGCTGCGCTGTGTGTTGTCGACCGGGCAGAGGCCGCTACGGACGACCGCTGCGTGTTGGTCGACGACTCGCTCGAAGCGTTGCAGGCGCTGGCCCGCCACCACCGGCGGACATTAGCCATTCCCATTTTGGCCATCACCGGGTCGAACGGAAAAACGACGACCAAAGAGTTGGCTGCACGCGTGCTGGCCTGCAAATACCACCTTTCGGTCACCCAGGGCAACCTCAACAACCACATCGGTGTGCCGCTGACCCTGCTGGCCATGACGCGGCAGACCGAATTGGGCATCGTCGAGATGGGCGCCAACCACCAGGGCGAGATTGCGCTGCTTTGCTCGATCGCCGAACCCGATTACGGCCTGATCACCAACGTCGGAAAATCACACCTCGAGGGTTTCGGCGGCGAGGCAGGCGTAAGGAAAGGCAAGGGCGAAATGTTCGACTACCTGGCCGCACACGGCCGAACGGCGTTTTATCTCGAAGAAAGCGACACGCTCCACGACATGGCCGCCGAACGACCCGGGTTAAAAACCGTCCCCTATTCGACCGCCGGGTTGCAACCCTTGCCCCCGGGCGAAGACGGGACGTTGCGACTGGCGATCAGGCAGGGTGAGCGCGGCCTCTGTTGCAAATCGGAAACCGTCGATTCGCATCTGGTGGGCGACTATAACATCTTCAACGTAGCGGCAGCGCTGGCGTTGGCCGCTTATTTCGGGGTAGCCACTCCCCTCGCCCTGCGGGCCATCGAAAGCTACGTGCCCGACAACGCCCGGTCGCAACGCAAAGTGACGGCCCGTAACATCCTTTACATCGATTCTTACAACGCCAATCCGTCGAGTATGCGAGCTTCGATCCTCAATTTTTCGGGGATCGGGCAGGCGGGCTACGAACCGGTGCTCATCCTGGGCGATATGCTTGAATTGGGAGAATATTCGGACGCGGAGCACGACGCCATTTTGGCTTTGGCGCAGGAATTGCAGTTTGACCGGGTCTATCTCGTGGGCAACGCATTCCGGTCGGCGCTGCTGCGGATAGCCCCGCCTCCGAGCGGGTTCGAGGCTTTCGGGACGGTCGACGACCTGTGCGCCTTTCTGCAAACGGTGCCGGTCGATCACGCACAGGTGCTGATCAAAGGCTCGCGCGGGATCCACCTCGAACGGGTCGAACCGCACCTGTAACACCGAGGCGAAAAATGCATTACATTTGTGCCGGATTTTATAAACGAAGAAAATGAGAACGATCAAGTGCATTGGGATCCTTACCTCCGGAGGCGACGCTCCGGGCATGAACGCAGCCATCCGGGCGGTGACCCGCTCGGCCATCTATAACGGGCTCGAGGTCCGGGGTGTGTACCGTGGATACAAAGGGCTGGTTTTTAATGAAATCGAATCCTTCAAAACCTCAAATGTCAGCAACATCATCCAACACGGGGGGACGATCCTCAAAACCGCCCGTTGCCAGGAATTTTTGACGCCCGAAGGACGCAAGACAGCTTATGACAATATGATTGCCGCCGGCATCGACGCCCTGGTGGTGATCGGGGGCGACGGTTCGCTGACCGGGGCCCGCATCTTTGCCGAGGAATACGACGTGCCCATCGTGGGCTTGCCCGGGACGATCGACAACGACCTCTACGGCACCGACTCGACGATCGGGTATGATACCGCGCTGAACACCATTATGGAAGCGGTCGACAAGATCCGCGACACGGCCAACTCACACGAGCGCCTTTTCTTCATCGAAGTGATGGGGCGCGACGCCGGCTTCCTGGCCCTGAACGGCGCATTGGCCGTAGGGGCCGAAGCGGCGATCATTCCCGAGATCTCGACCGGGCCCGACCAGTTGATGGAGATGATCCAGAACGGGCTGCGCAAGTCAAAGAACAGCAGCATCGTGCTCGTCGCCGAAAGCGAAATCACGGGCGGCGCGATGGGGATGGCCGAGTTGGTGAAATCGCGTTATCCGCAGTACGATGTGCGGGTGACGATCCTGGGCCACATTCAGCGCGGGGGTTCGCCGACGGCTTTCGACCGCATCCTGGCCAGCCGCCTGGGCAACGCCGCCGTCGACGCCCTGCTCGAAGGACAGCGCAACGTCATGATGGGGATCATCAACGACCAGGTCGTTTATGTGCCCTTTGTCAAAGCGATCAAAAACGAAAAAGAGATTAATCGCAACCTGCTCAATACGTTGCGGATACTTTCGATTTAATAGCAGGTATCTGCACTTATGGCGAAAGGGAAGAATTGTATTCTTCCCTTTCGCTATTTAACTTGATTAGTGCTTTCTCTTCTGTTTAAGTTTTATTCGACCGTCGTTGCGTTATCATTTTCTTTGGCTACCACCCAAAGAAAGTAACCAAAGAACCGGAGCGAAGCGGAGCTCACCGACCGGAAGGAGGTAAAAGTCACCGCTTTAAAGAAAAAGCGTTAAGAAAAACATGGAGAAAATCGCAAGCAAAGTCCACTACCTGAGCCCTATAGGGGCGAGTTTTGGACGCAGCAGCTTTTCGGAATATTTTTTAGCCATTTGTTTAACGCGCTTGATTTTTTGCCCACTTTTTTATCAAGAAAAAAGTGGGGACAGAAAACTGGGAACAGAATTCAAGGTATAAAAAACGCCCTTCGAAAGCGCAACAACGCATGATTTAAAATTAATTACAATTTATGCGTGTTTTGTGCAAATTTAATTATATTTGCCTGTGGTTCGTTTTGGTTTTGATTAACAAATGACAGCGTTATGGATATCACGAAACAGGAATTATCGGGCCTGACCCGCCGCGAACACGACCTGCTGGGCGACAAAGATGTCCCGGTCGAATATTATTTTGGCGTGCAGACAATGCGTGCCCTCGAAAATTTCAACATCAGCCGGGTGCGGCTCCATTTTTTTCCGGAATTCATCCGGGGACTGTCCGTGGTCAAGGAAGCGGCCGCCGAGGCCAACCTCGACCTGGGTATGCTCGAAAAACCCGTCGCCGAGGCGATCATCAAGGCGTGCCGCGAGATCGAAGGGGGAGCGCTGTGCGAGCATTTCGTGGTCGATATGGTGCAGGGCGGCGCCGGCACTTCGACCAACATGAACGCCAACGAGGTGATCGCCAACCGCGCCCTCGAACTGCTGGGCCACGAACGGGGCGAGTATAAATATTGCCACCCGAACAACCACGTCAACCTGTCGCAATCGACCAACGATGCTTACCCGACGGCGGTCAAGATCGCGTTGCTCAACACCACGCCCAAGCTGATCGCTTCGCTCAAGCTGCTTGTCGAAGCGTTCCGGGCCAAGGGCAAGGAGTTTGCCCACATCATCAAAATGGGGCGCACGCAGTTGCAGGACGCCGTGCCGATGACCCTCGGGCAGGAGTTCGACGCCTATGCGGCTAACCTCAACGAAGAGATCGCCCGCCTGGAGAGCAACGTCAGCCTTTTCCTCGAGGTCAATATGGGGGCCACGGCCATCGGCACCGGCATCAACTCCGACCCGGAATACACGGGCCTTTGCATCAAGCACCTGCGCAAGATCACGCAGTTGCCGATCGTGGCGGCGCCCAATATGATCGAAGCGACGAGCGACACGGGGGCATTCATCATGTATTCTTCGGCCGTCAAGCGACTGGCGGTCAAGCTGTCGAAGATTTGCAGCGACTTACGCCTGTTATCCTCGGGGCCGCGGACCGGGATCAACGAGATCAACCTGCCGCCGATGCAGCCCGGGTCGTCGATCATGCCGGGCAAGGTCAACCCGGTAATTCCCGAGGTGGTCAACCAAATCGCGTTCAAGGTCGTGGGCAACGACCTGACCGTAACGATGGCCGTCGAAGCGGGGCAACTGGAACTCAACGTAATGGAGCCAATCATCGTATACAGCCTGTTCGAGTCGATCGAAATGCTGATCAACGGGATGAACACCCTCCGGGAAAAATGTATTGTAGGCATTACGGCCAATGAAGAAATTTGCCGCCGGATGGTGATGAACAGCATCGGGTTGGTGACCGCCCTCAACCCCTACATCGGCTACGAGAAGTCGACCGAGTTGGCGCAGGAAGCCATGAAAACCGGCAAAGGGATTTATGAGTTGGTACTCGAGTGGGAGCTGATGTCGAAAGAGGAACTCGACAACATCCTGCTGCCTGAGAATATGGTGCAACCGCGGAAATTCCAGCGAAAATAGGCGGCATGGCATAAAAACAGCGCCCGGACTTTCGTCCGGGCGCTGTTTTTATGCAATGCCGATCAGCCGAGGGTTTTTCGGATTTTGTTCGGGAGGCTGGCTACCACTAAGTCGTAGGAATCGCGAAGCCATTCGCGCACCAGCCTGTCGGGCAAGCCGATCGAATAGAGCGTGTTCCAATGCGTCTTGTTCATATGATAGCCCGGCAACACTGTGTCGGGATACGCTTCGCGCAGGACGACGGCCCGTTCGGGATCGCACTTGACGTTGATCGACTGGTGCTCGGTGTCGTCCATCGAGGTCAGGCTGAACATCTTGCCGCCCACTTTATAGACGAGCGTCAACTCGTCAAAAGGCGTCTCCTCGGTCACGCCAGGAAGCGAGAGGCAAAATTCGCGCGTGGTTTCGATGTCCATGTTTCGAAAATGTTTACCAGCCGAGGATGTAGGCGAAGATCAGCGGGGCGACGATCGTAGCGTCCGACTCAACGATATACTTCGGGGTGTCGATATCGAGTTTGCCCCAGGTGATCTTTTCGTTGGGCACGGCGCCCGAGTACGATCCATAAGAGGTGGTCGAGTCCGAAATCTGGCAGAAATACGACCAGAAGGGAACGTCATGCCATTCGAGGTCCTGGTACATCATCGGCACGACACAGATCGGGAAGTCGCCCGAGATGCCGCCGCCGATCTGGAAGAAGCCCACGCCCTTGCCGCCTGAATTAGCGCGATACCACTCGGTCAGGTAGACCATATATTCGATCCCCGTTTTCACGGTCGAGGCTTTCAATTCGCCTTTGATCACATAGGAGGTGAAGATATTGCCCATCGTGCTGTCTTCCCAGCCCGGGACGATGATCGGCAGGTTGCGCTCGGCGGCGGCCAGCATCCAGCTGTTCTTGGGGTCGATCTCGTAGTGGGGTTCGAGTAGGCCGCTCAGCAGCAGTTTGTACATATATTGGTGAGGCAGGTACCGTTCGCCTTTCTGCTCGGCCTCTTTCCAGATTCCCGAGATATATTTCTGCAACACCCGGAACGCCTCTTCCTCGGGGATGCAGGTGTCGGTGACGCGGTTGAGCCCCTTTTCGAGCAGGGCGTATTCGTCCTGGGGGGTGAGGTCGCGGTAGTGGGGCACGCGTTTGTAGTGCGAGTGGGCGACGAGGTTCATCAAGTCCTCCTCGAGGTTGGCCCCAGTGCAGGAGATGATGTCGACCTTGCCCTGGCGGATCATTTCGGCGAGCGAGATGCCCAGTTCGGCGGTGCTCATCGCTCCGGCCAGGGTGACCATCATTTTACCGCCTTCGGTCAGGTGTTTTTCGTAGCCTTGTGCGGCGTCGACCAGTGTAGCGGCGTTGAAGTGGCGGTAGGGGTGGGTGATGAATTTTGAAATGGGACCTTTTTCCATAGCTTTTTTGGTTTTTAACTGTTTAGATAGGGCGAAGGTAGTAATTTTTCGGGTGGTGCGTCCCCGCACCGGGGGATTTTTCTTTTCAACACAAAATCCCCACAGAGAAACGAAGTTTCTCAGAAAAATTTTTGCGGCGCTTTTTATAAGCGGCGCTTTTTATAAAAAGCGCCAGTACCCTCGGCCTGTGGCCCAGCCTTGAACAGGCGAGAATAACCTGTGTTTTTACGATTTACTTTGAGTCTCCCTGCCTGGGGTTTTCCGGCCTCCGATCCAAGTGAGTTTATGCCACAACCATTCGAGCGGTCCCTGACGGTGGCGGCGCAGCCAGAAAATCGAGAACGCCAGTTGCACACCGAAGATCAGCATCCCGATCAGCACGCTCACCGTGATCCCGCACACCGGTGCGAGGTGCAACCCGATCGGCAGGAAAATCAGCGCGCCGATGATCCCCTGGGTAATATAATTAGTCAGGCTCATCCGCCCATAGGGGCGCAGTGGAGCCGTCACCCGGCGGAACCACTCCTTCTGGGCGTACAACAGCATAAACGACGACACGAGCACGGCCATAAAGGTCACTTTCTGCCACATATCGAATGTTTGGCGCAGGAGCCACGACGTGTCCGGAAACCCGGTCCACGTCACGCCCCGGAGTGCGGCCAGCGGGGCATAAGCCAGCGCAGACACCACCAGCGCCCACATCCAGAAACGGCGGCTCTGCTCGGAATCCACGAAAAGTCCCTTGCGCCCGAGCAGCAAGCCCAGGATGAACAACCCCGCCGACTGGGCCGACCGGCCCACTTCGAAAGCCCAAACCAAGGCGGCACGGACGCCCACCGTGAGGTTGCCCCGGAAATATTCGGCCGGGCCGCCCTCATCTATATAAGCCTTGATCTGTTGAAAGGCTTCACCCGCATGGAGGTCAGGCCAGGGAGCTTCGGGAAAAAGCAGCCGGTACCAATGCTCGGGTTGCAGCAGCAGGAAAACCGCCGCTACGACCAACCAGCGGTCGCTCCAATTGCGGACGATGAACAGCACGACACCCGACGTGGCCAGCATCAGCAGCACGTCGCCCCCCGGAAAAAACAACGAATTGAGCATCGCAAAGCCCCCCAGCAACAACAACCGCCACAGGAAACGCGGACCGAAATCCGTACCTTTGGCCCGCTGTGCGCTCTGTTGAATATAGAACGTAAAACCGAACAGCAGGGCAAAGATCGCATAAGCCTTCCCGCCGATCAGGGCGGTCAGCGTAGCGTTCACCGCCTGGTCGAGGGTGGCAAGCCACGACGGTTGGTCGAATTTTTCGAACATGAAAAAATGCTCCGTGCAATGCAGCACCAGGATCGCCAGCACGGCAAACCCCCGCAGCGCATCGACAGCTTCGATGCGGGACTTTTTTTGAATCGGAGTGGTTTGAGAGGTAGTCATTGTGGGGTATTGGGGTTAGTGATGACAATGCGATCAAGCTTCCTCGCCGATACGACCCATTCGGTAGTCTTCGATGATTTGCAGCACCTGAGTGCCGTACTTTGTAAGGAACGCTTTGCCGACACTGGGAATCTTCAACAACTCTTTTTCGGTCGAGGGCAGTTCGTTGCAGATGCCGATCAGCCCCTTTTGGTGCAGCACGACAAAAGCAGGGACTTCCAGCTCGTCGGCCGTCGCCTTGCGCCAGATCCGCAGGATCTCGAACAGTTCGGGGTTGGCGATGTCGTCCGAGGCCGACACCTTTTTCTTCGCCTCCTTGGGCGTGGCGAAAGGGTGCTTTTCAAGCAGGGCTTCGGCGCGGGCCTTGAGGTGGGCGGCGATCGTAAAATACTCGGCAGCGGCCGACAACGTGGCTTCTTTCACGGCGAGAAACTCGCGGACGCGATCGAGCGCCTCGGACACGGCCTTGCGGGTTTCCTTGTTGTCGATCTCCACGTCGTTCGCCGCAAACAGGGGGATCAGGAGTTCTGCATTTTTCGCCCGGAAATAAGCCGTCCCTTTCGTCACGCGGTCGGTCAGCGCCGGATCGTTTTCGGGATCGGCGGCGGCAGCTACCAAGCGGCGCAGTTGGTTTTGGAACGTTTCACCCACCGACACGATCTCACGCGAAAAAACGTCCGAAAAGCCTTGCCAACGCTCGATCAACGCCGGATAGAGGCGCGAGAGGTGTTCAACCACCAAGCGCTGTAGCGCACCTAGGCGGGTTTCCAACGGACGGTAGTCGAACAAATCCGTCAGCAAGTCGCCGACATAGACCCGGCGTTGGGCGGCGAGGGTAGACTCGTCGGGTTGGGCGGCTTCGACCCCATCGGTATAGCGTTTGACCAGCGTGTCGTTGATGATCGCCGTGGCCGACAGCGGCGTGCTGAGCACCATCCCCTCCAGCGAACGGCAACGGCTCAGCGCCACATAGACCTGGCCGTGGCTGAACGAGGCCGAGGCGTCGATCACCGCACGTTCGAACGTCAGCCCCTGGCTCTTGTGGATGGTGATCGCCCAGGCTGTTTTTAAGGGGTATTGCAGGAAGCGGCCGTCGACCACTTCGGTGATTTCGTTGTTGTCTTTGTTGATCGTGTAGCGGGTGTTGGTCCACTCGGCGGGTTCGACGTGGATCGGGTCGCCCCCGCCGTTGGGCAGCACTTCGATGCCGTCGTCGTCGAGGTAGGTGACCGTGCCGATCTTGCCGTTGAAATAGCGTTTCTCGGGCGACGGATCGTTCTTGAGAAACATCACCTGGGCGCCCTCTTTAAGTACAAGCGCTCGGTCTGTGGGATACGAAAATTCCGGAAATTCGCCCTCGATCGTCGCTTCGTAGGTGAATTGCACGCTGTCGAGGTCGTCGAGTTTGCGGTCGTTGACCGATCGGGCGGTGTTGTTGTGGGTCGTCAGGATGATGTAGCCCTCGCCGTCGGGCGGCGAAAAACCGGGGATGCAGCGGCGGTTCAGCGCGTCGAGCGTCGGAGCGTCGACCGCGTTGTCGCGCACCCGGTTCAACAGGTCTATAAATGCGGGATCGTTTTGCCGAAAAATCTGCCGGAGTTCGATCGGAATGTATGGAGTAGCCTGCAAGGCTTTGCTGTCGAAGAAATAGGGCGACGGGTAGTGGTCGCGCAGCAGCGCCCACTCGTCGTCCTTGACCACAGGGGCGAGCTGCTGCAGGTCGCCGATCATCAGCAGTTGTACGCCTCCAAACGGTTTCCGCGAATTCCGGTAGCGCACTAACACGTCGCTTACTGCGTCCAGCATATCAGCCCGCACCATGCTCACCTCGTCGATCACCAGCAGGTCGATGCTGCGGATGATGTTGATCTTCTCCTTGCTGAAGCGGTTGGCGAAGCGGTTTTTCTCGTCGGTGGTGCGTTTCGCACCGGGCAGGTAGGGACCGAACGGAAGTTGGAAAAAGGAGTGCATCGTCACCCCGCCCGCCTGGATCGCCGCCACGCCCGTCGGCGCGACCACGATCATCCGCTTGGGTGAATTTTTACGGAGGTTATGTAAAAAGGTGGTCTTGCCCGTGCCCGCTTTTCCGGTCAGAAAAACATTCGTCCCGGTAAATTCCAGAAAGCCGCGGGCCAGATCGAGTTCGGTGTTAGTCGTCATACCCGCCAAAGATAACGAAATATCCGGGGAAAAACAGGGAGGAATGGTGTGAAGTTGCCAGTTTATTCGGCCGAAGAGGCGGGAATCGTCCCAGAAAATTTGCGGTAAGCGGGCCGGAAAGCATCGAACACGAAACCGATGTGGGCCCAGATCGTGGGCCACCACCCGAAATACTCGCGCATAATCGAAAAACGCTCCGCAAGGCTTTCGCGGCGGCGGCGGGTCGAGGTGCCGCCCGCTTCGAAAACCGACAGCACACGGCCCGTGTTGACCACCGTGCGGGCGCGTTTGAGCGATTCGAGCACCCACGCCACGTCAGCCGCGTAGCGGTAGCGCAGGTCATAGGCCGGGGCCACCTCACGCGAGACGATCACCGACTGGTGGCACACCACCATGCCGCGACGGAAATCGCGCCAGGTCATTTCGGCCGGTAATTTTTTCTTGCGCAGCCCGAGGATTTTTCCGGAAGGAGCCGTCACTACCGTTTCGCCATAATAGATATCGGCCCAAGGTTCGCCACGACCGAAAATCTCAAAAACTTCGGCGGGGTCAAAAAGCGTATCCCCGGCGTTGACAAACCAGAAATAGTCGCCCGTGGCCAGGGCCATCCCCTTGTTCATCGCATCGTAGATGCCCCGGTCGGGTTCGCTTACCCAGTGGTCGAGGCGGTGGGCGAAACGGTCGATCACCACCCGCGTACCGTCAGTCGAGGCACCATCGACCACCACCACCTCCAACGCCGGGTAATCGACCCGCGAGAGGTTCTCGAGCGTGCGGCGCAAACCCGCCGCATCGTTATAGGTGACGGTAATGACCGATATTTTCGGCAAAGGCATCGGATATCCGGGGTTAATGATTAAATTTGCCCTCAAATATAGTGAAAGGTGCCTCCCGGCACTCGGAATTTTGACTTTGCTCGGACATATGCAGAGAAAGTCGAGCGCCATGTGAGCTTGCTCACTGATGGCCGAGGCACATCCTACTATTCTACAATTATACGGAAAAAAATGGAAACCCGCAATTCAAACCGCAACGCCCTGATCCCGGCCATCGCCGCCGTGGCGATCATCGTGGGCATCCTGGCCGGCATCGCCATCGGCCGCGTCGATATGGGCAACCTCTTCGAACGGATGCGCACCGTTGCCGCACCGCCGCAGAATACCAAGCTCGACAACGTGCTCTCGCTCATCCGCGCAGAGTATGTCGAAGACGTCAATATGGACACGCTCACCGAGCGCATCCTCCCCACCCTGCTCGAAAGCCTCGACCCCCACTCGGCCTACATCTCGGCCAAAGACCTGGCCGACGTCAACGAGCCCCTCGAAGGACACTTCGATGGCATCGGAGTGACGTTCAACATGATGACCGACACGGCGCTGGTACTCAGCGTCATCTCGGGCGGCCCCAGCGCCAAGGCCGGCGTGCTGCCCGGCGACCGCATCATGACCATCGACGACAGCCTGGTGGCCGGGCGCAAGATCCGCCAGGACGACATCGTCAAACGCCTGCGCGGCACACGCGGGTCGAAAGTACGGCTTGGCGTACAACGCGTCGGAATCAGCGGACTGACCCCGATCACGATCACCCGCGGGGTGATTCCCGTCAAGAGCCTCGACGCTTCGCTGATGCTCACGCCGGGGGTGGGTTACATCAAACTTTCGCGCTTTTCGCGCACTTCCCATAAGGAAATCCTCGACGCCACGGCCGAACTGCGCAAGCAGGGAATGAAAAAACTCGTCTTCGACCTGCGCGAAAACACGGGCGGGTTCCTCGACCAGGCGATCCTGATCGCCAACGAATTCCTGCCGGCCAACACGCTGATCGTCTACACCGAGGGCAAGGCCAGCCCGCGCGACGACCAGCACAGCAACGGAAAAGGCACGCTGCAGGACGTGGAACTGGCCATCCTGATCGACGAAAATTCGGCCTCGGCCAGCGAAATCGTCGCCGGCGCCATCCAGGACAACGACCGGGGAACGATCGTCGGCCGGCGTTCGTTCGGCAAGGGGCTGGTGCAGTTGCAGATCCCGCTGGGCGACGGCTCGGCCATCCGCCTGACCACGGCCCGTTACTACACGCCGGTGGGACGCTGCATCCAGAAGCCCTATGACGACGGACTCGAATCGTACCAGCAAGACCTGCTCAACCGCTATAACCACAGCGAATTGTTCTCGGCCGACAGCATCAAATTCGACGAGTCGATGAAGTTCACCACCCCGAAAGGCCGCACGGTCTACGGCGGGGGCGGCATCATGCCCGACGTTTTCGTGCCGATCGACACGGCGGGGGTCAACCCTTTCCTGCGCGAAGTGTTCGGGCGCAACATCCTGCTGCGTTACTCGTTCGACTTTTCAGACCGCCACCGCAGCCAGCTCAACCGGATCAAGACCACGGCCGAATTAGACGCTTATTTCCGCCCGATGGACAACCTGGTGGCGGACTTTACCGCCTTCGCCTCGCGCAACGGGATCACCCCCAAGGAGGGCGAACTCGACCCCGCTTCGCGCCAGTTGCTCCTTACCGAAATCAAGGCCTATATCGCCCGGAATACGGCGCTGGAAGACAGCGGGTTTATCTACTTTATCCAACCCGTCGATAATGTGATTGTAAAAACACTCGAAATTTTTAAATAATTTTCGGCAATTGTTGTGCAAGATCCAAAAAACCATTACTTTTGCGCCTGATTTTTACATTTAAACTAGGAGGAAGATTATTATGAAAAAGACTTTGCTCGCTATCGTGGCCGTTGTGGCTATCTTCGCAGCATCGTGCGGTGGCCGCAATGCCGCTCCCGTTGCTGAAGAAGAAGTGATCGTAGCTGAAAACGTGGCTTGCTGCGCCGACTCGACTTGCTGTCCTGCCGATTCGACCTGCAAGGGTACCGCTTGCGCTGCCGACACGACGAAGAAAGCCCAGTAATCAGATTACTACGGAAGAAGTGAAGAAGGCCGCCCGAGGGGCGGCCTTTTTATTTGGTAACGCTCCCGACAGCGCCTCCCGGCACACGGAGTGTTGACCTTGCTTCGAACGAAAGCTCACACCCGGAACGTTAACTTTACTTCATATGATGTCCTCCGGAATTTTGTTATTGCCTTGTGTGCCCGCCCAACGGCCAGAGAGCGGTTATTTTGCCGGGACCTCGGCAACATTGGTCGGTTTGTGCAACCCCATATCGGCAGCTACGCGCTCCATCAGAGCGTAGGCCTGGTCGTAGTCGTTCTCGATTTCGCCGTCGAGGATGGCGTTTTTGACCACCTCCTTGATCAGGCCGACTTCACGACAGGGTTCGATGCCGTAGACCTGCATGATCAGTTCGCCGGTGATCGGCGGCTGGAAGTTGCGGATGCGGTCTTTCTCCTCGATCTCGCGCAATTTGCAACGGACGGTTTCGAAGTTGCGCAGGTAGCGTTTGACCTTGCTTTCGATGCCCGAAGTGATGTCGGCCTCGCACAGGGTCATCAGGTCGTCGATGTCGTCGCCCGCCTCGAACAGCAACCGGCGCACAGCCGAATCAGTCACCTCCTCTTCCGAAAGGATGATCGGGCGCAGGTGCAGGAAAACCAGCTTCTGGACGTATTTCATCTTTTCGTTGAGCGGCAGTTTCAACTCGCGGAAAATACGGGGGACCATCTTGCTGCCCAGCGTTTCGTGACCGTGAAAAGTCCAACCCTGGCGGGCGTCATAAGCCTTGGTGGCGGGTTTGGCGATGTCGTGCAACAGCGCAGCCCAGCGCAGCCAGAGATTATCTGACTTGTGGGCAACGTTATCCAACACCTTGAGCGTATGGATAAAATTGTCTTTGTGGCCGCGGCCGTTGATTACTTCAACGCCCTTCAGGGCGGCCAACTCCGGAAAGATCAACGGGAGCAGGCCGCATCTGTCGAACAGATCGAAGCCGATCGAGGGGACGGGCGACGCCATGATTTTGTTGAGTTCGGTGGCGATGCGCTCCTTGGACACAATGCGGATGCGCTCGCGGTTGCGGGTGATGGCGTCGAACGTGTCGGGGTCGATGTCGAAACCGAGTTGGGTGGCGAAGCGCACGGCACGAATCATCCGCAACGGGTCGTCCGAGAACGTCCGGTCGGGATCGGTCGGCGTTTTTATTTTCAAAGCTTCGAGGTCCTGTATGCCGCCGAAAGGGTCGACCAATTCTCCGAAATTGTCTTCGTTCAGACCAAGCGCCATCGCGTTGATCGTAAAATCGCGGCGGAGTTGGTCTTCCTCGATCGTGCCGTCTTCGACCACCGGTTTGCGCGAGTCGGGGCTGTAGGATTCGCGGCGGGCGCCGACGAATTCGATCTCGATGTCACCCGCACGCAGCATCGCCGTACCGAACGTTTTAAATACGGAAACGTTCGTGCGCAGTTCGGCTGCGAGGGCTTTGGCGATCTCGATGCCACTGCCCACTACCACCACGTCGATATCCTTATTGGGACGGCACAGAAAATAGTCGCGCACATACCCCCCCACCACATAGAGGCGGCGGCCCGCGGCGTCGCCGATGCGGCCGATCTGCCGGAAAATAGGATCGGCGAGGGCTTCGGGAATTGTCGTCATGCGTGCTTGAGGGCGCGTTTATAGAGTTGGATCGTGTTTTCGAGCCCCAGGTAGAGTGCGTCGCAGATCAGCGCATGGCCGATCGACACTTCTTTCAGTTGCGGAATGTGCTGTGCGAAATAGGCCAGGTTAACCAGACTCAGGTCGTGGCCGGCATTGATCTCCAAACCGCAACGGACCGCTTCTTCGGCGGCGGCGGCAAAAGGAGCTACGGCCGCTTCAGGTCCCGCGGGAAAGGCTGAGGCGTAGGACTCGGTATAAAGTTCGATCCGGTCGGTGCCGCATGCTTTTGCCCCGGCCACCATCGCGGGATCGGGGTTGACGAAGATCGAGGTGCGGATGCCTTTCGCGTGGAAACGGGCCACCACGTCCTGCAGGAACTCACGGTTGGCCAGTGTATCCCAACCATTGTTCGAGGTCAACGCCTCGGGCGGATCGGGCACAAGTGTCACTTGCTCCGGCACCACTTCAAGCACCAAGGCGATGAAATCGGGCGACGGATAACCCTCTATATTGAGTTCGGTGGCCACCACTTTTTTCAGGTCGCGCACGTCGCTGTAGCGGATGTGGCGGCCGTCGGGACGCGGGTGGACCGTGATGCCCTCGGCACCGAAACGCTCGCAGTCGAGCGCCACCTGCACCACGTTGGGCACGTTGCCCCCGCGCGAGTTGCGCAGCGTGGCGATCTTATTTATATTTACACTCAATTTTGTCATCGGAAAACACTACATTTGTAAAATGCAGGATGCGCCTCGGCAATCTCTGAAAGCAAGCTTTCGTGATTGCTCCCGGGTTTCACTGCATTTGCAAGGCAAAGGTACATAATTTTTAAGAAATGAAGGCAGTCGTCTACAGCCGTCCCGAAATATTCTCGCGCCCGAACGCCCTGGAGCGCCTGGTGGAAGCACTCGAAAAACACGGGATCAGTTATATGCTTTCCACGGCCACAGCCGACCGGTGGGAAGAAACCACCGGAAAAACGCTGCCGGACGGGGCGCGGTATGACGAGACCACGGTCCCTTTTCCGGCGGACGCCGACCTGATGATCTGCTACGGAGGCGACGGAACGTTTCTCGACGGGGTGCGCCTGCTCAACCACAGCACGGTGCCGATGCTCGGGATCAACGCAGGGCACCTCGGCTTCCTTGCCAACGTGGCCGAAGAGGAAATCGAGGCCGCCGTCACCGAACTGGCCGCCGAAAAATACAGCGTCGAGGAACGTTCGATCCTCAACGTAACCGAAGGGTTTCCCGAAAAAATGGGATTTCCCCACGCGATCAACGAATTTACCATACAAAAGAAGGGGCCGACGATGGTGTCGGTCGACGTCTATATCGACGGCGAGCTGGTGACCACCTACATGGGCGACGGACTGATCCTGAGTACGCCGACCGGTTCGACCGCCTACTCGCTGAGCGTGGGCGGCCCGATCGTGGCACCCGACGCGCAATGTCTGGTGATTTCGCCCATCGCCTCGCACAACCTGACCATCCGTCCGCTGGTGGTACCCGACTCGTGCCGGTTGAGTTTCCGGGTGCGTTCGCGCAGCGGCCATCCATCGTGGGCCACGCTCGACAACCGCAACTACGAGGTGCCCGACGAAACCGTTTTTTCGGTCGAAAAGTCGAAAAAACCGGTCTTTTTGGTCAAGCTCCATACTATTTCGTTCTACAGAACGTTAAGAGAAAAGATGATGTGGGGCATTGACACCCGCTCAAAAAGCTAATTTAGGCTGCACGTATGGCACGCCTCTTTTAAAAGGTCCTTCCGATTTCCAATCCCCACGTACCCGAGTACGCCCCGGTTGAAAACCGAAACGACCTTTTAAAATTGACGCGCCCTCGGTACACCCGCGCATTGCCGCACCCGAAAGGAAGGGACAAACAAAAGACTCGGATTAAAAGATTTTTCATATCTTTGTCCGGAAAAAATTAAAACCCAAGACGTCGGAAGGCACCCTGGGACGAGTAACGTAAAAAATAACGCGTGCCGGAAGGCGCCCCTGCACAATGAGCCAACAAACGAACGTGCCGCAACACATCGCCATTATTATGGACGGAAACGGCCGTTGGGCGAAAGCCAGGGGACAGGAAAGGCTCTTCGGACACCTGCAGGGCGTGGAAGCGATCCGCAAAGTGGTGCGGGGAGCTGTCGAGCAAGGGGTGAAATACCTGACGCTCTACGCTTTTTCGACCGAAAACTGGACGCGGCCCGCAGACGAAGTGAGCGGCCTGATGGACCTTATCGGCCGGTATGCCGTGAGCGAAACCCCCGAACTGAAACGGCAGGGAGTGCGGCTCGAGTTCATCGGCGCCCTCGAAGGGCTCTCCGACGAGATCAACGAGGCGATCGAGTCCTGTCGCTGTGAAACGGCAGGCAATGACCGGTTGCATTTGGTGATCGCGCTGAACTACAGCTCACGCAGTGAGATTACGGCTGCTGTCCGCGAGATCGCCCGCCGGGCGGCAGAGGGTCTTCAGAACCCGGAAACGATTGACGAAACGACTGTTTCCGAACACCTCTACACCCGCTCGATGCCCGACCCCGACCTGGTGATCCGCACCAGCGGCGAGCAGCGGCTGAGCAACTTCCTGCTGTGGCAAAGCGCCTATGCGGAGTTTTATTTTACAGAATGCCTCTGGCCCGATTTCGACGAGCGGGAGCTGGCCCGGGCCATCGAAGCCTACGGCCGGCGCGAACGACGGTTCGGCGGGGCGAAACCGGCAACACAGAAAGACATAGGTACTACACTATAAGAACCCAAAAAATGAAGTTCGGCAACCTCAAGTTTTTTACCATATTGCTTCTCGCGCTGTTTGCGGCAACGGGACTCAGCGCACAGGATTCGCTGACGGTCGACTATCCCTTCGCCAACTTCAACGCCCCCCGGCAATACATCCTCAAAGACGTAAAAATGAACGGGGTCAAGTACCTCGACCACGAGATCCTCATCTCGACCGCCGGGATGAGCCGTGGCGACACGATCTACGTCCCGGGCGAATACGTGTCGGACGCCGTGCGCAAACTCTGGAGCCAGCGCTATTTCGCCGACATCAAGGTGGTGCTTGAACCCGAGGGCGACAGCGCAGTCCTGCAATTTTTCCTCCAGGAGCGCCCCCGTGTCTACAAATGGTCGTTCGAAGGCGTCCGCAAAGCCGAGCAGACTGAACTGCTTGAAAAACTGAAACTGCGCCGCGGGGCCGAACTCTCGGACTTCAGCATCGCCACCTCGACCGAAGTGATCAAGCGCTACTTCCGCGACAAAAGTTTCCTGAACGTCGAGGTCGACGTGCAGCAGGTCACCGACCCGGTGATGGCCAACGGGATCGACGTGACATTCGTCGTAACGAAAGGCGACAAGGTGAAAATCGGAAAGATCACCTTCGACGGCAACGAGGTCTTTACCGACAACCGGCTGAGGCGTCCGCTCAAGAAGACCAAACAGCGGAGCATCAACATATTCGCCAGCTCGAAATTCAACCAGGCCAAGTACGACGAAGACAAGGAAAACCTGATCGACTTCTACAACTCGAAAGGCTACCGCAACGCCGCCATCCTCGCCGACTCGATCTACGCGATCAGTTCGAACCGCATCGGGATCGACTTCAAAGTGGAAGAGGGCAACAAATTCTACTACCGCAACATCTCGTGGCTGGGCAACAGCAAATACACCACCGAAACCCTGTCGAACACGCTGGGCATCAAGCCAGGCGACGTCTATGACAGCAAGACGATGAACAAACAGCTCGGGATCGGCAAGGACGCCCTGCCGTATGACATGAGCGTGTCGTCGCTATACCAGAACGAGGGCTATCTCTTCTCGCAGGTCGAGATCCAGGAAACCGTTGTGGCCGCCGACTCGCTCGACCTCGAGATCAAGATCATCGAAGGAAAACCGGCCACCGTCAACAAGATCGAATTCACGGGCAACACACGCGTCAACGACCGGGTGATCCGCCGCGAGATCGATATGCGCCCGGGCGAACTCTACAGCCGCGCCCTGATGATGAGCACCATCCAGCGCATCAACACGATGGGCCACTTCAACCCCGAAACCCTCAGCCCCGACATCCAACCCCTACCGGGATCGGTTGACCTGGTCAACATTTCGTTCCCCCTCGAAGAGATGGCGAGCGACAAGTTCGACATATCGGGCGGCTGGGGCAGCGGGATGTTCGTCGGCTCGGTCGGGGTAGTGCTGAACAACATCTCGGTGCGCAACGTCTTCAACCGCCACGCCTGGCGCCCCTACCCCGCGGGCGACAACCAGCAGCTGGCCATCCGCGGACAAACCAACGGACAATACTACAAAGCCCTTTCGCTGAACTTTACCGAGCCCTGGCTGGGCGGCAAAAAACCCCGACAGCTCACCCTCGGCTTCTACTATTCGGACCAGACCAACGCCTACTACCTGTGGCAGACGGGCGACAAACACTTCCGCACCATCGGGGGATCGGTCGGCTTCGGGAGCCGCCTCAAATGGCCCGACCACAACTTCACGTTCTACACCTCGCTTTCGTACCAGGCCTATAACCTGAAAGACTGGGACAACTTCATCGTCAAGAACGGCACCTCGAACATCATCGCCCTGCAGGCTGTGCTGAGCCGCAGCACGGTCGACCAACCGATCTACCCGCGCCGGGGGACCGAATTCTCGATGTCGCTCACCGTCACCCCGCCCTATTCGCTTTTCGACGGGAAAGACTACGCCGACCCCGACATGAGCGAAAACGACCGCTACCGCTGGATCGAATACCACAAATGGAATTTCTCGGCCCGGTGGTTCGCCCCGCTCTCGAACAACGACAACCTGGTGCTGATGGCCAAGGCCGAGTTGGGGATGATCGGCAGCTACAACCCCGACAAGCCCTCGCCCTTCGAGGGCTACCAGGTCGGCGGCGACGGGATGTCGGGCTACACCCTCTACGGCGTCGACATCATCGGGATGCGCGGTTACGAGAACGCCAGCCTCACCCCCTCGGGCGAATACTCGGGCGCATATAATAAATTCACCCTCGAAATGCGTTATCCTTTTGTAAACCGGCCGGCATCGACCATTTTCGGGTTGGCGTTCCTCGAAGCGGGCAACGCGTTCGACAACCTCAAGCAGATCGACCCGTTCAAGCTCCGCCGCTCGGCGGGCCTCGGGGTTAGGCTCTACCTGAGCGTGGTGGGGACGATCGGCTTCGACTGGGGATACGGATTCGACCGCGACGTCTACGGAAAGCGCGGGGGCTCGCAACTCCACTTCTCCATGGGCCAGAATTTCTAATGATCAGGCCTTTGACAGACTGAACTTTTAAACGAAATTGACCCGAAAAACCTTACCGATATGAAAAAGATCCTGTTAGCCCTTTTCGCCGTGCTGCTCTGCAGCGGAGCCTATGCACAGAAATACGCTTTCGTCAACACCGAAAGCATCTTCAAAGCGATGCCCGAATATACCTCAACCCTCGAGAAAGTCGACAAGATGGCCCAGGACTACCAGGCCCAGATCGACGCCGAGTATAACGCGATCGCCGAAATGTATGAACGCTACCAATACCAGAAAGCGAACCTTTCGGAAGTGGCCCGCAAACAGATCGAAGACCAGATCATCAGCCGCGAAAAGGCCGCCGGTGAAAACCAGCGCAAGATATTCGGCCAGGACGGTGAAATGATGAAGAAACGGGTGGAAATGTTAAAACCCATTCAGGACAAGGTTTTTGCAGCCATCGACCAGCTGGCCAAGGCAGGCGGGTATGACATGGTGGTCGACATCGCCAGCAACACCGCGCTTGTCTACTACAATCCGGCACTCGATCTGAGTACACAGGTGCTGAGACGCTTGGGAATTACCAAATAATTTATACCTTTGTCCCTCGCCGGCAAACCCGCGCCGGCTGAAAACAAGTTTTTAACTAAGACCTAAACCATACTTTATGAAAAAGATTCTTGGGCTGGCCCTTTTCGCTGCGCTCATCCTGTGCGGATCAACCGGGAACGCACAACAACTGAAGTTCGGATATATCAATTCGTCTATGCTGATCTCGGTGATGCCCGAGCGCGATTCGGCCCAAACCAAGTACCAAGCCTTTGCTTTGGAACTTCAGGATCAACTCGAAGGGCTCGAAACCGAAATGGGGACCAAACTCCAGAAATACCAGAAAGAAGTGAACACTTACAGTGAATCTGTACGCGCCACGAAAGAAAAAGAACTGAACGATCTCAGCACCCGTGTGAACGAATTCCGCCAGGCTGCCCAGCAAGACCTCGACGAAATGGAACAGTCGCTGATGCGCCCGGTGATCGAAAAGGCTAACGAAGCGATCCAGAAAGTAGCGAAAGCCAACGGCTTTGTCGCTGTGTTCGACCTGGCCGCCGGCTCGCTGCTCTACTACGACTCGACGTCGATGACCGACATCCTGCCGCTGGTGAAGACCGAGCTCAAGATCAAGAATTAACCAGGCCCCCCACGAGGGAAACCTGTTGAACCAAGGAGGCTGTCGACGACGGCCTCTTTCTTTTACTGCACGGAGATGGCACACAAGATCAACGTCGTTACGCTGGGTTGCTCAAAAAACCTGGTCGATTCGGAGTACCTGATGGCTCAACTGGCCGCCGGGGGATTCGAGGTGGTCTTCGACTCGAACGATCCCGACGCCCGCATTGTGGTGGTAAACACCTGCGGATTCATCGGTGACGCCAAAGAAGAATCGGTGGAAACGATCCTCTCTTTTGCCCGCGCGAAGGAGGTCGGACTGATCGACCAGCTGTTCGTAATGGGATGCCTGTCGGAACGTTACAAACAAGAGCTGATCGACGAACTGCCCGAAGTCGACGAATTCTTCGGGGTAAATAACCTGGCCGATATCGCGCGCCGGGTCGGAGGCGAATTCTTTTCAGAAAAGACCGGAGAACGCTTCCTTACCACCCCGAAACATTATGCCTATCTGAAAATCTCAGAAGGATGTAACTGGGGGTGCGGCTACTGTGCGATTCCGTTGATCCGCGGACGGCACATTTCGGTACCGGTCGAAAAGGTGGTGGCCGAAGCCGAGGGGCTGGCCGCCAAGGGGGTGAAAGAGCTGATCGTCATTGCCCAGGACACGACCTACTACGGCATGGACCTGTACGGCGAACGGCGGTTGGGCGAGTTGCTCACGCAACTGTGCCGCATCGGGGGGATCGAGTGGATCCGGCTCCACTACGCCTATCCGGCGCAGTTTCCCGAAGATGTGATCGGCGTGATGGCGCGCGAGCCCAAGATCTGCAAATACCTCGATATGCCGATCCAGCACATCAGCGACGCGCAGCTCAAAGCCATGCGCCGCGGAGTGACCGGAGCCGAAACGCGCGCGCTGTTGGAACGGCTGCGGCACGAGATCCCGGGGATTGCCCTGCGCACCACGTTGTTGGTGGGTTACCCGGGAGAGACGGAGGCCGATTTCAAAGAGTTGCTCGATTTTGTCAAGGAATTTCAATTCGACCGGTTGGGTGTTTTCCCCTACTCGGAAGAGGAAGGCACCTATTCCGCTGAAAAATTGCAGGACGACGTGCCGGCCGAAGAGAAAGAACGCCGGGCCGACCGTGTGATGAAACTCCAGCAGCGCATTTCGTCCGAAAACAACGACCGGCGGGTAGGCACAGTGGAACGTGTGGTGATCGACCGCGAGGAAGCGCCCTACTTCGTCGGCCGCACGCAATACGATTCGCCCGAAGTCGACCAGGAAGTCTTGATCGAAGGGGGCAAAGGATTGAAAATCGGCGAGTTCTATGACGTATTCATCGAATCTGCAGACGATTACGACCTTTACGGAAAGATTCACTCGAAATAATTGCGGGTGTTTCGATCTTTTCGTATATTTGTAGAACGAAACCAACCGCCGGAGAAATGGACGAAGCCAGAGCGATCATCGAACGTTTGCGCACCAAGGTGGCCGAAAAAGTCGCCGAGCGAAACCGTGCGGTAGCCGACCGCGAAAAGTCGGACGCAGCCCGCGAAAAACTGGTTCGTGAAAAAGAATCGCTCGAGGCCCGGGTGGCTGAATTGCAGGAGCGGGTGCGGGTGTTGGAGCTGACCAAAGGGATGGTGGGTGCGTCGGGCGACGCCGAAGCCGCCCGCAAACGGGTCAACCGCCTGATCCGCGAGGTCGACAAGTGCATCTCCCTGATGAACCGCGAGTAACCGGGCCGAAGAAGCCGGGCGCTGGTGAAGGAAAAAGCAAGGTGCGAAGAGAAGGGGGGTGCGAAGAAGAGGGGGTGCGAAAAAGAGGGGGTGCGAAAAAGAGGAGGGTGCGAAGAAGGGAAATGAAGAGAAGGCCGGGAGTGCCTGAAGAGAGAAACACGAAGACGAAAAGAGGCCGAAACCGCTGTAGTATCAAACAGGCAGCAGGACGCCGAAACAAAAGTGGAAAGGAAAAGGAGGAGCAAAAAGAAAGGAAACTGAGGCATGGCCAACGAACTGAGGATCATCCTGAAAATAGCCGGTCGCGAATATCCGCTGACCATTAACCGCGCCGACGAGGAGAAATATCGTCGTGCGGCTAAGGAGATCAATGAGTTGGTGACGATGTACAGCAAGCGCTACAGCGCCGATATGGAGAATTATCTGGCGATGGTGGCCCTGCAGATGGCGCTGATGAACGTACAGCGGGAGATGAATCCCGACATCGCACCCATCATCGAAGAGCTCAAACGCCTCGAATCCGATCTTTTGTAGAGAATGGAGAAAACCGAAAGGCGAATCAAGCTTGCTTGAATTTGTCCGGGGCGCATCCCGTATCCTTCAAATAAAAAACAGGCTCCTGGCGTTATAAATGCAGGGAGTATAGTTCTTTGATTACGGATAAACCAAAATAGGGGATGAAAACTCTCCCCTCGCCCACTTCGCTGTGCGGAGGGTGCGGCAATTTTGGAAGATCGTTGCGTTTTTCAAGCGGAGCGTACTCGAGTACGTGAGCATTGAAAAGCGGAAGTGTCTTTCAAAAGTGGCGTGCCATACGCGCAGCCCACGGGCAACCCGAACCCTTCTCGCACTGTAGCCTTTTGCTTTGCGAAACTTAACACCAATCAATCCGGGGATCACTCGGGCTTTCAAAAACAGGCCTTACTCCGGCCCCGCGGCCGGATCTCCCTCCGGGGGGCGTTGGACGTTTGCGATTGACTGGAGTCCCCATTCTTGACGTTTCTGGAGATTCGTCAAACCACAAAGGCGCAGTGCGAGTTTTTTTATATACTACTAACCTGAGATTTACAACTAACGAGAATAGTCAACAAAAACGAAAAACACAGAAAATTATGGCGGTGATAACCATTGTGATCATCACAATCATCACCTCAGCCCTCGGGGCCGCCGCAGCATATCTGATCGTTACGAAAACCATCGAAAAACGGAAGAACACATTGCTCAAAGACGCGGAAGCCGAAGGCGAGATGATCAAAAAAGAAAAGATCCTTCAAGCCAAGGAACGCTTTATCCAACTGAAAGCGGAACACGAAAAACAGGTCAACGAACGCAATTCACGCATCGTACAGACCGAGAACAAACTGAAAGAGAACGAACGGGCCATCGCCCAGAAACTCGACGAACTGGAAAAGAAAGGCAACGACCTCTCGGCCCAGAAGAGCCTGATGGAGAACAAACTCCAGGTGATGGACACCCGCAAGGAAGAACTGGAAAAGAAATTCAAGGAACAACTCGTCCTGCTGGAACAGATCAGCGGAATGAATTCCGATGAAGCCAAGAATATCCTGATGGAATCGATGAAGGCCGAAGCCAAAAGCGAGGCGATGGCCTACATCAGCGAAGCGGTCGAAGAGGCCAAAATGACGGCCAACAAGGAGGCAAAACGCATTGTTGTTCAGTCGATTCAGCGTGTGGCCACCGAAACAGCCATCGAAAACTCGGTGACCGTTTTCAACATCGAAGGCGACGAAGTAAAAGGCCGTATCATCGGCCGCGAAGGACGCAACATCCGGGCGCTGGAAGCTGCTACGGGCGTTGAGATCATCGTTGACGACACGCCCGATGCGATCATCCTTTCGGGCTTCGACCCGGTGCGCCGCGAAGTGGCCCGCCTGGCCCTGCACCAACTGGTGACCGATGGACGCATCCACCCGGCACGCATCGAGGAAGTCGTGGCCAAAGTCCAGAAACAGATCGAAGAAGAGATCATCGAGGTCGGCAAACGCACGACCATCGACCTGGGTATTCACGGTCTGCACCCCGAACTGATCCGTCTGATCGGGAAGATGAAATACCGTTCGTCATACGGCCAGAACCTCTTGCAGCACTCTCGCGAAACGGCCAACCTGTGCGGCATCATGGCCGCCGAGCTGGGCCTCAACGCCAAGTCGGCCCGCCGCGCGGGGTTACTGCACGACATCGGCAAGGTGCCCGACGACGAACCGGAACTGCCGCACGCAATCATCGGGATGAAACTTGCCGAGAAGTACAAGGAGAAACCCGACGTGGTCAACGCCATCGGCGCCCACCACGACGAATTCGAAATGACCTCGCTCATCGCCCCGATCGTGCAGGTGTGCGACGCTATTTCGGGGGCACGTCCCGGTGCGCGCCGCGAAGTGGTCGAATCGTATATCAAGCGACTGAAAGAGATGGAAGATATGGCCATGTCTTATCCCGGCGTAATGAAGACCTATGCCATTCAGGCAGGCCGTGAGTTGCGCGTGATCGTAGGTTCGGAGAAGATTTCGGACCAGGAGGCCGACGAACTGTCGCACGACATCGCCAAGAAAATCCAGGACGAGATGACTTATCCGGGTCAGGTGAAGATCACCGTCATCCGCGAAACCCGCTCGATCAGCTACGCCAAATAGGTGGTGCATCCCCACACAGGGAGATTTTTCTAAATAAAATAAACCCGGGCTTGTCAGTCCGGGTTTATTTTTTGAAATCCTTCGAGTTCCTCGGTATTGATCTCCAAGGGTTCTGATTGTCGCTGCCTCGCTGCCATCCGAAAAAAGACCTAAGAGCCGGGGCGAAGCGGCACTCGCCGGCCCCAAGGAGGAGGGAGCCACCGCTGTAAAAAAGCTAAGCAGGAATCTATTCCATAGACAAAACGAGCCCGGGCAAATGCCCGGGCTCGTTTTGTCTGTTTAAGGGATCAGGGGAGATGTGCTTGTGGGCGCCCCCTCCCGATCACTGGATCTCCTCATTGTTACGGTCGAAGAACTTGGCGTCGATGTAGCCGACCGACAGGTCGGGAATGATCTTGATCTTACACTTGTACTTGCGGGCCCAGCGGCCGCGGATCGTACAGAAAAGCCCCTTTTCGAGGTAAGCGGCCACAAACGGATGGAGGTGCATCACCAACTCCTTGTGGTGCTCATCGCGGGCGTGCATGGCCACCATCTCTTCGAGTTTCTCCTCGAACAGGATCGACGGGGTGATCTCACCCGTGCCTCCGCAAGTGGGACACACTTCGCCCGTTTCGATCTGCGTTTCGGGGCGCACGCGTTGGCGGGTGATCTGCATCAGACCGAATTTGGTCAGCGGCAGGATCGTGTGCTTGGCGCGGTCCAGGGCCATCGCCTCCTTCATCTTGTCGAAGATTTCCTGGCGGTGGGCACCCGAGTGCATGTCGATGAAGTCGATCACAATAATGCCGCCCATATCGCGCAGGCGCAATTGGCGGGCGATCTCCTTGGCGGCGTTGATGTTGACCTCGAGGGCCGTCTCCTCCTGGGTGTCGGCCACCTTGGCGCGTTTGCCGCTGTTGACGTCAACCACATGCAGGGCCTCAGTGTGCTCGATGATGATGTAGGCTCCCTTCTTGAACGAAATCGTGCGTCCGAAAGAAGACTTGATCTGTTTCGTTACGTCGAAGTTGTCGAAAATGGCCGTAGAGCCTTTGTACAACTTGACGATTTTCTCCTTTTCCGGTTCAATGGTCCGGATGTACTCCTTGATCTCCTCATACAGCGCCTCGTCGTTGACGTGAATACTTGAGAACGATACGTTCAACAAGTCGCGCAGGATGGCGTTGGTGCGGTTCATCTCGCTGGCCAGCAGCGCAGGCGGGGTTTCGTGCTTCGCTTTCTGGAAAGCACCCTCCCATTTTTTAACCAAGGCAACGATCTCTTGTTGCAGGTCCTCGGTCTCTTTGCCCACAGCAGCCGTGCGGATGATCACCCCGTAATTCTTCGGCAGGACGCTCTCTGCCATTTTTTTCAACCGTTTCTTCTCCTCGTTCGACCGGATCTTTTGCGAGATCGAGATCTTGTTCATCAACGGCAGCAGCACCAGGTGGCGTCCGGCGAGCGAAATGTCGGCCGTCAGCCGCGGACCTTTGGTCGAGATCGCTTCCTTGGCGATCTGCACCATGATCGACTGGCCCTGGGTCAGCACTTGGCTGATCTTGCCGTCCTTTTTCAAGGTCGTAACGGGGGCCTGTTGTTCTGCAGGGGCGGGTTGCTGTTGTTCCTGGGGTTGTTGCTGGCCTTTTTGGCCACGGCCGCGCTGGCCTTTTCCGGCGGGCGGATTGTCGGCTCCAGCGGGGGCGGCTTCGGCAGCGGCGGGTTGTTTCCCTTTCTCACCGGCAGGTGTGCCTTTCTGCGAAGTGCGTTGCTGGTTTCTGCCTGCGTTAGCCGGTTGCGCCTGCTGTTTCTTAGCGGCGGCAGCTAGGCTCTTCTGCAACGACAGAAACTGAGGGCCCAGGTCGAGGTAATGTATAAAAGCGTCTTTCTCATGGCCGATGTTGACGAAGGCGGCATTGAGCCCCGGCATGATCTTCTTGACCTTGCCCAGGTAAATGTCACCTACCGAAAACCCGGTCTGGCACCGTTCCTTGCTATACTCGACAAGTACTTTGTCTTCGAGCAGGGCGATGTGGATTTCGTTAGGAGTTACATTAATGATTAACTCTTTGTTCATTTTGTGTATTGCATTTTAAGCAATAAACCTAAAGAGGTAGTAGTCTCTTTAGGTTTATTGGCGTATTCAAGACAAGAAAAAAAGGCTACCTATTTTTTCTTTTTATGTCTGTTCTTGCGGAGGCGTTTTTTCCGCTTGTGGGTGGCCATTTTGTGGCCTTTCCTTTTTTTACCGCTCGGCATATTGTTCGTTGTTTAAGTTGGTTATTTCGCGTCTTTTACCTTCACCACGAAGCTCTTCGACGGCTTGAACGCGGGACTGTTGTGGGCGGGGATGGTGATGGTTGTATTCTTGGAAATGTTGCGGGCCACTTTCTGGGCGCGGGTCTTCACGATAAAGCTGCCAAAGCCACGGAGATACACGTTATTCTTTTCTGTCAACGAATCTTTGATGCTCTCCATGAAAGATTCCACAATCTGCTGCACCTGCACCTTCTCCACTCCGGTGCTTTTCGCGATCTCATTCACAATGTCTGCCTTAGTCATTTCAGTAAATTTTAAGGTATTTGTAATATTTGGTTTTTGAGTAATTGTCTGCAAATATAAGACTTTTATTTTAATCCACTTACCCGCGCCGCTCTTTTTCACAAAAAAACAGCGTTTTACGCCGAAAAAAGTGCTTCTCAATCAGCACGTTTGATTTTCGACAGATGCATCAACACCCCGAAAACCACCAGCCACAGACTCCTCCCTGCAAAAAAGAAAAAATCGAAAAAAAATTGCCCGAAAAACTTGACAAGTCCGAAAATAAGATTTATCTTTAAACAGTTTCTTAACCACACACAATCCTAACATTAACTAAATATTTACAGCTATGGAGGTGATAACATTTAACGAGCTGCGCCGCATCAAGGACAGCTTGCCGTCGGGAAGTATGCAGCGGATCGCCGATGATCTCAACATGAACGTAGATACCGTCCGGAACTACTTCGGCGGCACACACTACAAAGACGGTAGCGCAGTCGGATTCCATATCGAAAAAGGCCCGGATGGCGGCATAGTAACGTTAGATGACCGAACAATTCTAGATCATGCGCTGAAAATCCTAAAAGAGTTGGACTAAACCCAAATACCCAAAAAAGGCGGACTTCACAGTCCGCCTTTTTTGTAAACACTACGCAGATAGGACCAGCGCTTTTTATAAAACCGGGGGTGCGCTTGTATGATGCCCTACTCCACAGGCAGCCAGACGGTCATTGTGGCCATGGTTCGGTTGGCCCAGGCGTAGTATGGGATGGCAATCAGCGGTTTGGCTTGGGTTTGGGGGGCGGCGGTTTCGGTTTTGATCGAGCCTTGGAGGCTTAGCTGGACGATACCGCCTAAGGTTTGAGGCTGGAAGGATTCGTTGATGGGTATTGCCAGGCTGGGAAGAGAGGCGCTGAGCACCTCGCCGGCATTGTCGACACCCTCGAAGCAGTAAACGATGGGGCCGCGTTCAATGGCCGTTTTTCCGGCGTCTTCGGCTACGCGGGGATTGGCTGCCACGTAACGGGGGGTCATCGGAAGAACGATTTCGACACGGTCGGCCTTGTTCCACGTGCGGTCGAGGGTGAGGTATCCGTCAGGGCCGGGGGTGGCGTCGATGGCCTGGCCGTTGACCTTAACGGTGACAGGGCTCTGTGCGGTGCCGTGGTAAGTGTATAGGTCGCTCGGGACGGGGGTATTGCGGGCCCAGCCGGGGATACGGATTTTCAGGTCGAATCGTCCGGATTTTTCGGGATTGACAGTGAGGGCTACGTTGCCGTCCCACGGATATTGGGTTTTCTGGACGAGGGCGACGCGCTTGCCCGTCAGGTCGATCGTCGCGTCGCTTTCGGCAAAGAGGTTTACGTAGATCTTGTCGTCGCGCACGGCGTAGAAATAGCCCGGTACCGAAGGAATAAAACGGCACAGGTTGCTCGGGCAACAGGCGCAGCCGAACCATTCGCTGCGTTTGTATTTCCCGGTAGATTGCAACGGGTTGGGATAAAAGAACGTGTTGCCCGCCAGGCTGATGCCCGAGATGAGGCCGTTGTAGAGGGTGCGTTCGAGCACGTCGTAGTATTTCGCCTCGCCGTGGAGCAGGAAGAGGCGGTGGTTCCAGTAGACGTTCGAGATCGCGGCGCAGGTCTCGCAGTAGGCGGTGGCGTTGGGCAGCTCGTAGTTTTCGCCGAACGCCTCGCCCTTGTTCGTGGCGCCGATGCCGCCGGTGAGGTAGAGTTTTTTGCCGACCACGTTTTCCCATATCTTGTCGATGGCGTTGAGATAGCTCGCGTCGCCGGTCAGGGCGGCCACGTCGGCCATCCCCGAGTACATATAACCGGCACGCACGGCATGGCCCACAGCTTCGTCCTGTTCAATAACCGGTTTGTGGCTCTGGCAGTAGGCGCCGCGCACACCGTTGCCCTTGACGTCGAGGAAGAATTTAGCCAGATCGAGGTATTCCTTTTTGCCCGTCACGCGGTACATCTTGGCCAGCCCCATTTCGACAATCTGGTGACCCGGCTCGTAAGCCAGCTTGCCCGGACCGAAGTCACGCACGAGCAGGTCGGCGTTTTTGATCGCCACGTCGAGCAGGGTGCGTTTGCCGGTCGACTGGTAATGGGCTACGGCTGCTTCGTAGAGGTGGCCGCAGTTGTAGAGTTCGTGGCTCAGGTCGGGATCCCACTCCCATCGCTGGAGGCCGACCCACTTGTGCATATTGCCCGGTTCGCCGGCCGTGCGGGCGGTATAGAGGTAACCGTCGGGCTCCTGGGCTTGCTGAATGTAGGTGATCAGGGTATCGATGCGCGCTTCGAGGGCGGCGTTGGGCAGCATCCGGATCGAGTAGGACGCCCCTTCGATGATCTTATAGATGTCGGTATCGTCGAACGTGTAGCCGGTATTGAAATAGCCCGGCATCACCCCGGCCGCCTTCAGAAAATTGTCAACCCGGCCTGTGCTGTAGCACTGGTCGAGGGCGATCGGGATGGTCACCTGTTGGTTGACGGTCAGGCGCGGGGCCCAGAAAGCGTCGGTCAGGCGTACCGCCGTGAACGACACGGGATGGATCGGATAATCGTTGCCCGCAGCCAGAGCCGTTTGGGCATGTCGATGGCCGGAATGGGCCGAAACCGCGCCCGAGAAAAGCAGCGCTGCCAAAACGAAAAGGGACTTTCTCATAACCGTTATGTTTAAAATTGATTATTTGACAATGCTATCGTCACGGAATTCGCGCCACACGTTTTCGAACCAGCCTTCGGGTTCGGGGATCGGGCGCACGGGGGCCCAGGCGACACGGCAAGCACCGGCGGCATAGTCCACCTCCTGCACCGAAGCCATCATCGCCTCGGCGGCGGGCACGACCGCTCCGTCGGGATCGTAAACGAGATAGGAGCCCCGGCTTCCGCCTCCGCGGGCGATGTAATCGCCCATGGCCGCGGCATAGGTTTGCTGTGCGAGGAGCAGGTCGTGGTTTTCGAAAGCAGCCACTAAATCTTGCGGGCTTCGGGCCGCTTGTTTTCCGGCTAAGGTTTTCAGCTGGACGGCGGCTTCGTGCATCACCTGCCGCACACCCTCCGAACGGCGGATGTGGGCAGCGTGCTTCGACATCCGGTTGCCGATCTCGGTGCGGATTTCCGAGGGAGTATGACCGGTTTTGTTGTACAGGAAATTTTCGGCAAGGGTGATCTTTTCTGCGACCAGCTTTTCGGCACAGGCGGCGAATTCAGCGTCAGCCAGGGGGGCTTCGCTGTAACGTTTGGCGATGTAGAGCGCTGCCCGCGAACTGCCCACCTGCCCCGAATTGAGGGCGCTGCCGCCGGGACGGTAGACGCCGTGCGTACCGGCCGCTTCGCCGACAGCAAACAGGTGGCGCACATCGGTTTCCCACCAACAGTTGACCGCCAGTCCGCCGTTGTTGTGCTGGGCGCAGACGGCGATTTCCAACCGTTCGCGCGTCAGGTCGATGCCGTTGTTTTGATAGAGGTCGATCGCCGGGTGGTTCAGGTGGGCCAGGCGTTCGATCGGCGTCGGTTGCAGGGCGCCCGAGTTTTTGAGATAGGCCAGCGCCTCTTCGCCCAGGTTCGAAAAATCGGGGGCCAACGCCGACGGACTTTTCGTAAAATCGAGGAAAACACGGCGGCCACGCTCCTGCATCTCCTTATGGACAAGAATGTCGATCAATGACGAGCCCCAGGCATCGACCTTGCGCGAATCGAACGGCCACTGGTAACCTTTTAGAAATATGGCCGTCAGCATTCGCGTGGCATCCGGAAAATGTGCGTCGAGGAACTCGCGGGGGTCGTTGCCCCCGGCGTCGGTCGACACGTAACGCGGCAACACCTGCTGGTAGCTGCCCGAAAGGTTCCAACGGAAAAGGGTCGAAGCGAGGCCGTACTGCCACTCGGTGAGGTTCCGGCCACGGACGCCCGCTTCGAAAGCGACGCCCGACGCCCCGGTCTGGCTTTCGGGGTAGACACTGCAGGCATACAGTCCGGCCGGCCCCCCTGTAGCCCACACCACGTTGGTGCAATTGAACAGGGCAAAACGCGTTTCGGGCGCGTCGAGGCCCGCTTTGTTGAGTGTGAGCAAACCGCGGCAGGCACTGCCGTCGGTGATGATGCCGATCACTTTGTAGCCGTCGAAAACGGGGATCCCGCGGGCGTTGATCTGTCGTTCGAGGCATTCGGTCATAAAGCGCGAGGTGAGGGGCCCCGCGCTGGTGGCGCGTTGGCGGGGATCGTGGTCAGTCTTGTAGCCGATGTACTCGCCGTAGCGGTCGTGCGGGAACGGAACGCCGATAGCGGCCAGTTTGGCGAACGAGGGGACGCTGCCTGCGGCTTCGCACAGAGCGAGGTCGCCATGCATCGCACCGCCGGCAAAGAGGGTGGCGGCAAGATCAGCGATGCTGTCCGGGGCGCTGCCGGCGAGGGTCAGTTTGTAGTAGGTTTGTTTGTCGGACCCGGTATTGCGGCTGGTGCCCATGGCGATGCCTTCGGTGAGCAGGGCGACGTCGTGCCGGCCCAGGTTGTGGAGTGAGTCGGCGGCGTTGAAGCCGGCCGCGCCACTGCCTACGACGACGGTGTTTAAGGAGTACACATCAATGGTGTATCCGTTCAAAAAGATCTTCCCCTGTCGCATATCACAAAATAATGTCGGTCAAGAAAAACGAAGTTTTTCATAGAAATTTTTGGCGCCGCTTTCTATAAAAGGGTGCGTGCCCGCACCAGGAGTTTTTCAATGCATAGTGAATCTCCCTGTGCGGACCAAAACAAAATTACAAGCGTCGGATGTGAAATCCACCGTCAATATTAATCACCTCCCCGGTCGAATAAGGGAATGCCCCGGTGGCAAAAGCGACAACGGCCTTCCCAATATCGTCCGGCAGGCCCCATCGCGCAATCGGAAATTCGCCGCCGGCCAGTAACCGGTCGTATTTCTCCGTTACCCCGGCCGTCATGTCGGTGCGGATCACCCCCGGCCGGATCTCGTACACCCGTACGCCGTCGGCCGCCAGGCGGTCGGCAAACAGGGTGGTCATCATCCCCACCGCCGCTTTCGACATACAGTATTCCGGGCGGTTGGGCGACGACACAGTGGCCGAAACCGACGAAATGTTGACAATCACCCCTTCGCCCTGCGACACCATTTGCCGGGCGGCGGCTTGCGACATGAAAAACGTGCCTTTGACGTTGACCGCGAAAACTTCGTCGATGCTCTCCTCGGTGGTTTCCAGCAGGTCGGCGCGTACTCGCGGAGCGATGCCCGCGTTGTTGACCAGCACGTCGAGTCTACCCAATTCTTCAATGGTTTTCGTGACCCAGGATTGGCAATCTTCCTTGCGGGCCACATTGCCTTGCATATAGAAGATTTCGGCGCCCGTGGCCCCCAATTCGTCGAGGGTTTCGCGCACCGCCTCTTCAGAGCGTGTGCCGGTGAGCGCCAAATCGAAACCGGCAGCGGCCAGTTGCCGCGCTACGCCGAGGCCGATGCCCCGCGCGCCGCCGGTGATCAATGCTGTTTTTCGTGCCATAGCTATATGTGTGTGGCGATTCGTTTGCTCATCATCGTGCGGCCGGCCGTGGCTTCACGCCAGATTTCGAGGTAGGGATCGGCGTCGCGGATCACGCAGCCCGCCTCACGGCCGAAGCGCATCAGTTCGGTGCATTTCGTGCAGGCGATGCAGCATTTTTTGCGGTCCATCGCGCCGTGCAGCACGATGTCTTTCGCAAAATCGGGGTAGGCAAACGATTGCCGCCCGAAGCCCGCCAGGTCGAACCAACCTTTCTCGATGCAACCGGCAGCGATATGGGCACCGTATTCGCGGAACCAACTGAAACCCGTGCCGATCACGTTCACGGACGGAGCGGCCGCTTTCATCTGGCGGATGATGCCCAGCATACGGGCCGCCGATTCGACCGGATGTTCGGGCGGAACGTAGGGACCGGTATCGGCCGGACGACCGACGTGGGGGTTGTAGTAGGGGTTGCCCGTGCTGAGGTTGACCAGTCGGATGCCTCGCGATTCGAGGACGTTCATCAGTTGTTTCGGCTCGGTAAGGTCGGGCTGCCCATCGGCGTCGCAACCCCAGCCGTAGGGGGCAGGAATGGCATCGTAGGCGTTGATTCTTAGCGTGATGTCGACATCTACTGCCGCTTTCGTCTTGTCGATGATGTTCAGCAGAAAACGGATCCTGTTTTCAAACGGGCCGCCGTAGCGGCCTTCGCGCGTGCGTGCTGAAAAGAGTTCGTTGATCAGGTAGCGGTGACAGCCTTTAATGTCGACCGCGTCGAAACCGGCTTCTTTGGCCAGGCGGGCGGCTTCGACGTATTGGTCTTCGAGAGCCTCCAGTTCTTCGTCGGTGATCAGGCGGCGCTTGGGGTTCGAGCACGGATCGAGAACCGGATTCTCGGCCACGGCGACGATGGCTTCGGCACCCACGAACGACTTGCTGTAGCGGCCCGAATGGGTGAGTTGCAGCACGGTATAGGGTCGGAATCCGGAGCCCATGCTTTCCTCAGCGGCAGCGTAGGCATCGTCCATCATTTGGCGAAAAGCGGGCAAGGTTTCGCGGTTGATCCAGATTTGAAGGGGATTAGCACGGGCTTCGCTGTTGACAGCGCAGGCTTCGACCCAGAGGAGGCCGGCTCCGCCGCGGGCGAAACGGTCGTAGCGGCGTAGGGTCAGGGGGCCAGGGCTGCCGTCGGGGTTGCCGTCGCAACCTTCCATCGGGTGGACGATCAGTCTGTTGGACAACGTTTTGCCGTAAAGGTCTAACGGTTGTTTCAATGCGGCAAGGTTTTCGGCGATGGGCAGGTCGACGCCGGCACGGACGATGTCTTCGCGCAGCTGGTCGATATGCTTATAAAGGAAACGGGTGTGTTCCATATCAATAAATTATCGGATCAACGTCTGTTATTTCTATATCCCACTTTTGTCTTGATACAAAAGTGGGTAAAAAATCAAGCGCTTCAAGGAAATAGCTAAAAAATATTCCAAAAAGCTACTCCATCCACAACTCGGCCCTGCGGGCCTCAGACAGTGGACTACGCTACGCTTTTCGCAACATTTTTTTCACGCCATTTCCTTGGAGGCGCATTGCAGACCTGCGCCCTGCGCCTATCGGCGCTTTGCAAATATCTTCGATATTTATTTCGCCACCGCCTTCTTCGGCAGGAACGACACGATGACCGCCCCGACGAGCGCCACGGCGATCAGCACGCAAAACGCAATCGTATAGTTATGCCCCGTCCCGTCGTACATCGCCCCGACCATCATCGGGAACACCGACTCGGCAATGCCGTCGGCCACCAGGATGATCCCCATCGTGCGCCCCAGCGCCCGCACCCCGAACAGGTCGCCCGCCATCAGCGGAATGATCATATAATCGCCCCCCAGACCTATCCCGAAGATCACGGCAAAAAGGTAAATCTTGCCCGGAAATTCCGGCATCAGCAACAGCGGGATCGCCGCCGCCACCATCAGGTAAATAAGGATCATCACATATTTACGCGAAATCAAATCGGCCAGCCACCCCATCAATACGCGTCCCACGAGGCTGGTGAGCAGTACGAGCGAAATGATCTGCGCCGCATCGGCCTGCGTGAAATTCAGGTCACGCAGGTAAAGTTTCAAGTGTTGGTTGACGCCGCCCACGACCCCGATCGCACACATACTCCCGAAGCCCAACAGGTAAAAATTGCGGTTTGTGAGAATGCTCTTGATCGACACAGCGGACGGTTGCTCCACCGGTTTTTCGGGGGCGGCCTGAGCTCCGCACGGTTGGCGGACAAAGTAGGCCATCGGCAGCGAAATCAGCACGATCAGTACCCCGAGCGTCATCAGTGCGGTGTGCCACCCGAAGCTGGCTTCGAGCTTGTTGGCCAGCAGCGGCACCAGCGCACCGCCTGTCCCGATGCCGAGGTAAGCGATGCCCATCGCCTTGCCCCGGTTCTTGTCAAACCAACGCGAGATCAGCACCTGGCAAGGCAGCGGCCCGGCACAGACGTAACCTAGCGCATTGAACACATAGAACAGGTAAAACATCGGCAGCGACCGGAAATAACCCAGCCCCACGAGTGCCGCTCCGGCGATCAGCGATCCGACGATCATCAGCCGCCGCGGCCCGTAGCGGTCGATCAACCATCCGGCGATGAAACCGAACAGCGGCGCGACGATCAGTTTGCCGAGCGCATTGCCCGAGGTGACCGTCGTGCGCGACCAACCGTATTCGGTTGTCATAAAATCATAAAAGAAAGGCAACCCGTAAAGGGCGATCCCCACGATGGCAAACAGCGACAGGAACGCCGTCACCACAATGTAGGTCTGCGAACTTCCCCGCGAAGGAAGTATCGTCGAAGCTCGGTTTGGGCTCATCGTTCAGGTTTGGATTAGTCGATGGTACGTCCCCGGTGCGTCCCCGCACAGGGAGATTTTGACTTTGTTTTATGCAAATATAGCAAAAAGTCAGTCCCGGCAAAATGTCCTGCTCATCTGTTTCAATATTTTAAAAACGATTGGCGATTTTGAAAAATCATTTAAAAACACCATCCTATTATGACGCTAACCCCCAATCTGACATGACGACAACCCCTACCCTGCCAAAAAAACGGATCGAAGTGATCGATGCCCTGCGCGGGCTGGCCCTGATGGGCATCATGTTTATTCATTGCCTGGAACATTTCGACGCACTGCCTTATTCGGGCGAAGCGGGCCACATCGTCGAACCCGTTGAACGGAGCGAAGACCTGCGGGGTCGGATCCTGGTCTTTTCGACCGGGCAGGTTTATGATATGCGTCTGCTTTCTTTGTAATAAAGCAGGTCGCCTGCGTTCCATGCCGGAAAACTTTGGGTGAGCACCAAGTACCTGACTGAGGCCGTGCGTCGCACCACGGGTGAAACGGCCTACACATGGATCAATAAGATTGTGATGCACATCTCCGCACCAGGGGATTTTTCGCTGGCGCGACGGTTTGAGTTTTGGCTCAACCGTTAGTGCGTCTTTGCTTTGTTTGGCTGCCGTCCCAAAAAAGCCGGACAGAATAAAGAATAAGGACGGAGTTTGTCCGCTTTTTAAAAAGTCCAAAACCGCTATTGGCAGACTAATTGCATCCTGAAAGGCATATCAGAACACTTTATCCGCCTTTCAAGCCTTTCAAAGTCCGGTTCTCCGCCGGAACTTTGCATAAAACAGAAACTGCAATGACTGTCAAAGGAAAGATCACCCAGATCATCGGCCCGGTGGTCGACGTGCGTTTCGGTCGCGAGGGCCGCGTGGCGCTGCCCAATATCCACGATGCACTCGAAGCCGACGAGGGCGGACTGGTGCTCGAAGTGCAGCAGCACATCGGCGAAAACACCGTGCGCACGATCGCCATGGACACCACCGACGGCCTGCAGCGCGGAATGACAGTCACAGCGACCGGTTCGCCCATCCGGATACCGGCGGGCGACGGGGTAAAGGGCCGCCTGATGAACGTCACCGGCCACACGATCGACGGGATGAAACCGGTCGAAACGAAAGAAAACTTGCCGATTCATCGCGAACCCCCGCGTTTCGACGAACTCAGCACCCGTCGCGAAGTGTTGTTCACCGGCATCAAGGTAGTCGACCTGCTGACCCCCTACGCCAAAGGCGGCAAGATCGGCCTTTTCGGCGGCGCAGGCGTGGGCAAAACGGTGCTCATCATGGAATTGATCAACAACATCGCCAAAAAGCACAACGGTTTCTCGGTATTCGCCGGCGTGGGCGAACGCACCCGTGAGGGGAACGATCTGCTGCGCGAGATGATCGAAAGCGGTGTGATCCGTTACGGCGACGCGTTCCGGAAGAACATGGAGGAGGGGGATTGGGATTTGTCGAAAATCGACTACGACGAAGTGGCCAAATCACAAGCCACGCTCGTCTTCGGCCAGATGAACGAGCCTCCCGGCGCACGCCAGGCGGTGGCCCTGTCGGGATTGACGATCGCCGAGTCGTTCCGCGACGCGGGGACGGAGGAGGCGCCGCGCGATATCCTCTTTTTCATCGACAACATTTTTCGGTTTACGCAAGCCGGCGCGGAAGTCTCGGCGTTGCTCGGGCGTATGCCTTCGGCGGTGGGTTACCAACCGACGCTGGCGTCGGAAATGGGAGCGATGCAGGAGCGCATCGCCTCGACCAAACGCGGTTCGATCACTTCGGTACAGGCGGTTTACGTCCCGGCCGACGACCTGACCGACCCGGCACCGGCCACGACTTTTTCACACCTGGACGCAACGACGGTCTTGAGTCGAAAAATTACGGAAATGGGCATTTATCCGGCGGTCGATCCGCTGGAATCGACCTCGCGGTCGCTCGACCCGCTGGTCGTGGGCCAGGAGCATTACGATACCGCCCAGCGCGTGTTGCAGATGCTCCAGCGCAACCAGGAGCTACAAGACATCATCTCGATCCTCGGCATGGAAGAGCTCTCGGACGAAGACCGCCTGTTGGTAAACCGCGCCCGAAAAGTGCAACGTTTTTTATCGCAACCGTTTACGGTTGCCGAGCAATATTCCGGGATCCCGGGCGTGACGGTCGACATCGCCGACACGATCCACGGATTCCAACAAATCATCGACGGCAAGGTCGACGACCTGCCCGAACAGGCCTTTATGAATGTGGGAAAGTTGGAAGACGCGATCGAAAAAGGCAAAAACCTCGTAGCGCAAACTACAAAATAACTGATTATAACCATAAAAATCGACAGCCATGACCCTGCAAATCATCTCTCCTGAAGGCATTCTGTTCCAGCGCGAAACGTCGAGCGTCACCCTGCCCGGCGCCGAAGGCAGCTTCTCCGTGTTGCATAATCACGCTCCCTTGCTTTCCGTGTTGGCCGAGGGCACAGTCACCTACGACGACATTCCCGGGGGCTACGCGATCAGGCGCGGCATCGTCGAGGTCAAGGACAACATCATCACCGTTTATATCTGAGCACGATGCGGAAAATCGAAAAACTGCGGCCGAAGATCTACCTGATGCTGACGGCGATCTACCTGGTGGTGGGATCGCTGAGCCTACTGCTTTTTTATATCGTCACACCGCAGCGCTACTTCGGGATTTACCCCTCGGTCGACGTCTTTTACTGGGCATTCGGGATGGTGCTGACCTATTTCCTCGACCGCAGCCGGGTGCAGCATCCTGACAGATTGCTGAACGTCTTCATGATGTGCCGCGCCGTGAAGTTGTTCCTGATTATCGCTTTCCTGATCCTCGGCATCCGGGGGATCGGGCTCGACCGGGTGACGTTTACGATTTCAATGATGTGTAACTACCTCATATACTCCGGCTTGGAACTTTACATCTATTACCGGTTCAACAAACAGTTGCAACAAAAGAAGTGAACCTTTCGAAACACATAGCGTTTTTGCTGCTCTTGCTGGCTCCCTTTGCGGGGCGGACACAGGAGGCTACGCCGCAGGAAGCCCCCCCCGGGATCGACGTGCAGGGCATCGTGCTGGGCCACCTGGCCGACAGCTACGAGTGGCACATCACCACGCTCGGCCACCGCGAGGTGTCGGTACCGCTGCCGGTGATCGTGCGGGGAAGCGACGGGGTGTGGCACCTCTTTTCGTCGGCCCGATTGCGCGAAGGCGCTGTTTACAAGGGATTTTCAATTGCCACAGACGGAAAATATGACGGAAAACTGGTCGAAGCGGGCGTTCGCCCGAAACTCGACCTGTCCCTCACGAAAAATGCGTTGGCGCTGCTCATAAACAGCGCTGTGATGCTGCTGCTTGTGCTGCCGCTCGCGCGATGGTACCGGCGGGGACGCGAACTCCCCCCGCGCGGGATCGCCGGGGCGGTCGAACTGGTGGCCGAGTATATCAACCGAGAGGTGATCGAGCCCTGCGTCGGGCCCGAGGCGCGGCGCTACGCCCCGCTGCTGCTGACGATGTTCTTTTTTATTCTGGTCAACAACCTGATGGGGCTGATCCCGATCTTTCCGGGCGGGGCCAACGTGACGGGCAACATTGCGGTGACGCTTGTGCTGGCCGTGACGACCTTCCTGGCTGTCAACCTTTCGGGGACGAAGGCCTACTGGAAAGACATTCTCTGGCCCGACGTGCCGATGTGGTTGAAGGTGCCGGCGCCGCTCATGCCCGTGATCGAGATTTTCGGGGTTTTTACGAAACCGTTTGCGCTGATGGTGCGTCTGTTCGCCAATATGTTTGCGGGCCACGCGGTGATCCTGGCGCTGGTATGCGTGATCTTCACCTCGGCAGCGCTCGGGGCGGCGATCCAAACGGGGATGAGCGTGGTGGCAGTCGTTTTCGGGGTCTTCATGCTGTGCCTCGAATTGTTGGTGGCCTTTATCCAGGCTTATGTTTTCACCCTGCTTTCAGGGGTATTTATCGGCATGGCAAGAGTAAAACACGAACATAAATAAAACCTTAAAAAACACACATTATGCTACTAACAACTTTTTTGGCCGCAGCGGCCGGCGCCAACCTGGGCATCCTGGGCGCGGCCATCGGCGCAGGCCTGGTGGCCATCGGCGCCGGTCTCGGCATCGGCAAGATCGGCGCCTCGTCGATGGAGGCTATCGCCCGACAACCCGAAGCGGCCAACAATATCCGGATGACGATGATTATCGCCGCCGCCCTGATCGAAGGGGTGGCGCTATTTGCCGTGGTGGTCTGTTTCCTGGCTACGGCCTAAAAAATTCACGACACTATGTCCCTGCTTGTTCCCGATACGGGTTTATTGTTCTGGATGGCGCTCTCCTTCGGGATAGTGCTCGTTGTGCTGGCGCGCTACGGGTTCCCGGTCGTGCTGCGGGCGATCGACGCGCGGCGCACGCGCATCGAACAGGCATTGCAAGCGGCTAAGGACGCCGAGGCAAGACTGGCCGACATCGACGTCCAGGCTGCGGCCATCCTCGATAAGGCCAACGCCGAACGCGGCGCGATGCTCAAGGAAGCGCAAGCCACACGCGAGGCCCTGATCGGCCAGGCCCGGAGCGAAGCCCAGGCCCAGACGGCCCTGCACCTCGAAAAGGCGCGGGCCGAGGCCGACGAGTTGCGCCGCAAGGCCTTGAGTGACGCCGCCAGCCAGATCGCCGCCCTCTCGGTAAAGGTGGCCGAGAAAGTCGTGGGCGACAACCTGCGCACAGACGCCGAGCAAACGAGCTATATCGAACGCCTGCTCAAGGAGGAGCAACCCCGTGGATAGCGGCATGCTCTCGCGGCGGTATGCCGAAGCGCTGTTTCGGTACGCCTCGGCGCATGGGGCGGAGCAACAGGTCTATGCCGAAGTTTCAACCCTGGTCGCAAGTTTTACGCGTTATCCCGCATTGCGGCGGGTGCTCGACAACCGCCTGCTGCCAATCGAAAAAAAGGCCGAGGTGATTGCCCGGTGCAGCGGCGGAGGGACCGACGATAAGCTTTCCCCGGCGATCAGCGAGCAGTTTTCACACTTCATCCGCCTGGTACTCGACGAGCGGCGCGAGGAGTTTTTACAGATGATCTGCCTGAGCTATATTCAGCTGGTTCGCCGCGAACGGGGGGTGATGGACGTCGAAGTGACCACGGCGGCCAAGGTCGACGAATCGACACGCGAGGTATTGAAAAATGAGCTCGTCCGGCGCACGGGCAAAACTGTGACGATGCACCTGCACACCGACCCCACCCTGATCGGCGGCTACGTGTTCCGCTGGGACACTTTCCGATTCGACGCCAGCGCCCGCACCGCCCTCCGGCGGATTAAAAAGACACTGACACAAATCAAGCTATGACGGAAAACATCAAGGTAAGCGAAATTCCCGACCTGCTGGCGCAGATGCTCGATCAGTTAGACCCCGCAGCCACCCTGGAAGAGGTGGGCACGGTGGTGCAGGTAAGCGACGGGGTGGCGCGCATATTCGGACTCAACAACGCCCGGGCCAACGAGTTACTTGAGTTCGACAGCGGCGAAAAAGCCGTGGTGATGAACCTCGAAGAAGACAACGTGGGTGCGGTGCTGTTAGGCCCAACCGATCTGGTGCGCGAGAACGACACGGTGCGTCTGACGGGCCGCATCGCCTCGATCCAGGTCGGCGAAGGCATGCTAGGCCGCGTGGTCAACGCCCTGGGCGAACCGATCGACGGGGCGGGCGAAATCGCAGGCAAACGCATCGAGATGCCGCTCGAACGCAAGGCCCCCGGCGTGATCTTCCGTCAGCCGGTGAGCCAGCCGATGCAGACGGGCATCAAGGCGATCGATGCCATGATCCCCATCGGCCGCGGCCAGCGCGAACTGATCATCGGCGACCGCCAGACAGGCAAAACCGCCATTGCGATGGACACGATCATCAACCAGCGCAAGAACTTTCAGAATGGGCAACCTGTATATTGCATCTATGTAGCAGTGGGCCAAAAAGCCTCGACCGTGGCGTCGATGGTCGAAACCCTGCGCGAAAAAGGAGCGATGGATTACACGACGTTTATCGTCGCCACCTCGTCCGACCCGGCCGCGATGCAATATTTCGCTCCCTTTGCCGGTGCGGCGCTGGGCGAATATTTTCGCGATACAGGGCGGCACGCACTTGTGGTTTACGACGACTTGTCGAAGCAGGCTGTGGCGTACCGCGAAGTATCGCTCATCCTGCGCCGCCCGTCGGGGCGCGAGGCTTATCCCGGCGACATTTTTTACTTGCATTCGCGGCTGCTGGAACGCGCCGCCAAGATCATCGAACGCGACGACATCGCCGCCCGGATGAACGACCTGCCCGAAAGCCTCAAGGGCCGGGTGAAAGGCGGCGGATCACTCACCGCCCTGCCGATGGTCGAAACCCTGGCGGGTGATGTGTCGGCCTACATTCCAACCAACGTCATCTCGATCACCGACGGCCAGATTTTTTTGGAGACCGACCTCTTTAACCAGGGCGTGCGGCCGGCCATCAACATCGGCATCTCGGTGTCGCGCGTTGGCGGGAAAGCACAGATCAAGGCGATGAAGCAAGTGGCCGGCGGGATGAAGATCGACCTGGCCCAATACCGCGAACTCGAAGCATTCACCCGCCTCGGGGGCGAGATCGACACCGTGACGGCCGCCGCCCTCGACCGCGGACGCAAGAACAGCCGCCTGCTCGTGCAACCCCAATACCAACCGCTCGAAGTGGGCGAACAGATCGCCCTGCTCTATTGCGGCACTCACGGCTTGCTGATAGACGTACCGCTCGAAAAGGTCGATGAATTCGAACGCACCTTTCTCGAACAGCTGCGGCAAACCGCCGCTGAAACCATCATCAAACCGCTTGCCGAGGGCCCTCTCGACGCGAAAATTGAAAAAGGAATCACCGATCTGGCCGCCCAGGTTGCAGGACAACTCAAGGCTTCATAAAAAATGGCATCGCTCAAGGAGGTAAAGAACCGGATCACCTCGGTCCGCACCACGCGCAAGATTACCCAGGCGCGGCAGATGGTGTCGTCGGCCCAGTTGCACCATGCGCAGGGAGCGTTGGCAGCAGCCCGCAACTACCGCGACGCGTTGGCGGCGTTGTGGGCGCGCACGGCCGGGGAGGTCGCGGCCGAGCTACCCTTTTGTGAAGTGCGCCCGGCGGGCGATGTGGCCGTGGTGATCCTCTCGGCCAACGGCGGCATGTGTGGATCGTTCAACGCCCGCACGATCAAGGAATTGCACCAAATCGCCCGCGAGCCCCGCACCGAGCACAAGGTCTTTTTCCCCATCGGGCAAAAGGTGTCGGAAGCCGTCGCGGCTGCCGGATACCCTGCTGTCGCGGGCGACAATAAACTGATGGACAAGGCCTCCTGCACTGAAACTGCCGCCACGATCATCCATCTGGCCGAAGAATTCACGCAGGGCAAATGGAAACGCGTCGAGATCATCTATGCCGATTTCCGCACCGTCGGATCACAGCCCCTGCGCCGCGACGTACTCCTCCCCCTCGAAGTTCCCACGGAGAGCAAATCCGCTGACGAATACATCGTCGAACCTTCGCTTGCGGCTTTCGCCGGCGAGCTTGCCAAGATGCTCGTCACCGCCCGCTTCTGCGCCGACATCGCCAGCCACCGCGCCTCGGAACACGCCACCCGGATGATCGCGATGCAACTCGCCACCGAGAACGCCGACGACCTGCTCGACCAGCTCAACCTGACCTACAACAAACTTCGCCAACAAAACATCACCACCGAACTCCTCGACATCATCGGCAGCTCCTTCGCCTGACCACCCAACAGAAAAATCGGCAAAGCCGAAACCTCCCCGCTGCTCCGGTTGCGAGAAAGCTTCGACTGCCGCTTTTTGTAAAAAGCGGCACCAACCGAGGTCGTTGCGTAAGCAACGGGTGAGCTCCGCAGAGCTAAAAATTTTTCTGGGATACTACGTATCCCTTGACCTACCTTGCTTAGTTTTAGTAACGGTTTTTAGAAAGAGGAAGCCCTTTTCTTTAGTGGCGATCGAGATTCCGATCGGCTCACGGGAAAAGGGGCTTCCTCTTTCTAAAAACCTTTTGCAAGGCCGAGTAAAGTAAGTCAGGAGAAACGAAGTTTTGCTTCGCAGAGCTCCGCTTCGCTACGGTTCTCACGAAAGTTTTTGAGGCACTTTTTACAAAAAGTGCCAGTCAGAGCCTACCACGCAAACAGTGGGCGGAGGGACATCAAGGCGTTGACCTCTTTGCGGACGGCGGTGATGGTGGCTTCGTTTTCGGGATCGGAGAGGACGCGGTCGATCAGGCCTACTACGGTGTCCATATCGGCTTCCTTGAGGCCGCGGGTGGTGACGGCGGGTGTGCCGACGCGGAAACCCGAGGTAAGGAAAGGCGAACGGGTGTCGAAGGGCACCATGTTCTTGTTGGTAGTAATGTCTGCAGCAACGAGTACCTGCTCGGCTTTTTTGCCCGAGAGTTCGGGGAATTTGGTGCGCAGATCGATCAGCATCAGGTGGTTGTCGGTGCCGTTCGAGATGATCTTATAGCCTCGTTTGACGAAAGCGGCGGCCATGGCCTGAGCGTTTTTGATTACTTGTTTCTGATACTCTTTGTACGACGGATCGAGAGCCTCGCCGAAAGACACGGCCTTGGCAGCGATGATGTGTTCGAGCGGGCCGCCTTGTACGCCGGGAAAAACCGACGAATTGATCATGGCCGAGAACTTTTTGATTTCGCCTTTGGGGGTAGTAACGCCCCACGGATTATCAAAATCCTTGCCGACGAGGATGATACCGCCGCGCGGACCGCGCAGGGTTTTGTGGGTGGTCGAGGTCACCACGTGGGCGTGCTGCACCGGGTTGTTGAGCAGACCGGCGGCGATCAGGCCGGCGGTGTGGGCCATGTCGATCCAGAGAATGGCGCCGATCTTGTCGGCAATCTGACGCATCCGGGCGTAGTCCCATTCGCGGCTGTAGGCCGAAGCGCCGCCGACGATCATCTTCGGTTTGTGTTCGAGGGCCACGCGTTCCATTTCATCGTAGTCGACCATGCCGGTCTCTTCCTTCACGTGATAGGCTACGGCATTATAAAGCAGACCTGAAAAGTTGACCGGCGAACCGTGGGTCAGGTGTCCGCCGTGGGCCAAATCGAGGCCGAGAAAGGTCTCGCCCGGTTTCATCACGGTCAGGAAAACCGCCATATTGGCCTGAGCACCCGAATGGGGTTGCACGTTGGCGAATTCGGCGCCATAGAGCTCGCACAAGCGGTCGATGGCCAGTTGTTCGACCTGGTCGACGATTTGGCAACCGCCGTAGTAACGGGCGTTGGGGTAACCTTCGGCGTACTTGTTGGTCAGTACCGAGCCCATGGCTTGCATCACCTGGTCGCTGACGAAGTTTTCCGAGGCGATCAACTCGATCCCGTGCTGCTGACGTTGCTTTTCCTGTTCGATCAGGTCAAACAGCTTCGTGTCTTTTTTCATATGTGTGGTTTTTGATGTCGTTCTTTTGGAGCAACAAAGGTAATGCTTTGGGGGATATTTTTTTATTGAATAAGAAATATTTCTGTTTTCTTTTGGCTGGTTGAGTTTTGCTCGACCGTTTGTGTCAGCTACTTTCTTTTGCTGCCATCAAAAGAAAGTAGCCAAAGAACCGAAGTTCACCGACCGGAGGGGGTAAAAATCACCGCTTTAAGGAAATGGCGTGAAGAAAAAGATGTAGCAAAGCGTCTGCGAAGTCCAGTGTTTGAGCCCGCAGGGCGAGTTGTGGACGGAGTATAGCTTTGCGGAAGATTTTTAGCCATTTCCTTGAGCGCTTGATTTTTTGCCCACTTTTTTATCAAGAAAAAAGTGGGGATAGAGTAAGGAAGAAAATGCTTTTAAAGAGAGGGGCATGGCGATCCCGCCAAAAAGTACTACCTTTGCGGCAACCAAATTTCAAAACAAACCGTTATGAAACTTCTTGAAGGAAAAGTAGCCCTGATCACCGGCGCCGCACGCGGCATCGGTAAGGCGATCGCCATCCGCTTCGCGCAGGAAGGCGCCAACGTGGCGTTCACCGACATTCGGGCCGACGAAAACTTTCTGAATACCGAAAAAGAGCTCCAGGCTTTCGGCGTGAAAGCCAAAGGATATGCCTCGAACGCCAGCAACTACGAAGAGTCGATCACGATGGTCGACCAGGTGGCTGCCGACTTCGGACGCATCGACGTGCTGGTCAACAACGCAGGCATCACCCGCGACGGGCTGCTGATGCGCATGACCGAGGAGCAATGGGACTTGGTGATCAACATCAACCTCAAATCGGCTTTCAACCTCACCAAAGGGGTACAGAAATATATGCTCAAGCAGAAATCGGGCTCGATCGTCAACATGAGCTCGGTGGTCGGCGTCTCGGGCAATGCCGGGCAGTCGAACTACGCCGCTTCGAAAGCGGGGATGATCGGTTTCACCAAGTCGATCGCCCAGGAGCTCGGTTCGCGCAACATTCGTTGCAACGCCATCGCCCCGGGTTTCATCATCACCGAAATGACCGGCCAGTTGCCCGAAGACGTGCGCAAGGGCTGGGAAGAAAAGATCCCGTTGCGCCGCGGCGGTACGCCCGAGGACGTGGCCAACGCCGCGCTGTTCCTGGCCAGCGACCTGTCGTCGTATGTCAGCGGGCAAGTGATCAACGTCTGCGGGGCGATGAACACCTGATGCCTTGTGACCGAATGAAAAGCCGTCCCGATCGTGGGGCGGCTTTTTGTTTTTTGGTCTAAAAAATGTACCTTTCGAGATAAATCGAGGGCCTATGAAACGAATTTTTACAGGGATAATGTTGGTGCTGTTAGCCGTTTCGTGCGGCAGGCGCGAGAAGGATGTTTTTCTCTTTTCTTATTTCACGGACAATGGGCAGGACGGGTTGCACCTGGCTTACAGTTACGACGGGTTGCGCTGGGAAGCAATCAATGGCGGGCGGACGATTTTGCGCCCGGCGGTCGGAAAAGATTCGCTGATGCGCGACCCGATGATCCTGCGCGGGAACGACGGATACTACCATATGGTTTGGACGACGGGATGGACCGATCAGTATATCGGTTATGCCGCCTCGCGCGATTTGATCCATTGGTCGCCCCAACGGCTGATCCGGGTGATGGAACACGAGCCCGAAGCACGTAATTGCTGGGCGCCAGAGATTTATCACGACAAGCAGGAGAATCTCTATTATATTTTCTGGGCGACGACCATTCCCGGACGCCATTCGGAAATTCAGCAAGCGGGCGACGGGAAGAGCCACAACCACCGGATGTATTACGTCACTACGCGCGATTTCGAAACGTTTTCGGAAACGGCGATGTTTTTCAATCCCGATTTCAGCGTGATCGATGCCGCGGTGATGAGCGACGGCAGCCGGGCGGTGATGTTCCTCAAGAATGAAAACCCCGCACCGGCCGAGAAAAACATTCGGGTGACGATCAGCGACGGGTCGGTGTTGGCCTTTCCGACCGAAGTTTCGGCTCCCATTACGGGCGATTATTGGGCCGAGGGGCCTTCGCCGTTGCGGGTTCGGGATTCGGTTTATGTCTATTTCGACAAATACCGCGAGCATAAATACGGCGCCGTGCGGTCGAAAGATCTCGTGCATTGGGACGACGTTTCCGAGAGTGTCTCTTTTCCGCAAGGGACGCGCCACGGCAGCGCATTTACGGTCGGGGAAAGCGTGCTCGAAAGCCTGCGGGAGGCTTTTCCGGAATGACCGGGACAGAATATAAAAAACAGCCGCCTTTTCAGGCGGCTGTTTTTTTAGGGTAACGGTGGCGCGACGGGGACGACGTAGCTTTTGTCGACCACGTGGCGGTAATATTGTTCGATCATCGCTTTCAGCAGGGTTTCGGCCGAGTCCTGCACCGGATCGTCCGGGCGGTTGATGTCGTGGGTCTGAAAAACATCGCTGCGGCCATAGACGCCGAGGCGACGGTCGCCGTTGAACGAGAAAGCCAGCGAGTCAGTCAGGCATTCGAACACCCCGCCCTGGTAGCTGACGGCCACCGGTATACGCTGCGGTTCGCGGATCGCATCGCGCCCGAAGGCAAAATAGGGCTTTTCGTAGTTCAGCATCCCCAGAATCGTGGGCATCAGGTCGGTCTGTTGCGCCACGCGGTCGTCGAAGGCCACGTGCCCGCCGTCGGGAGCGTAGAGGAACATCACGATCGCCGTGTTTCCCGACGGGGTACGGGTCTTATCGCCGTAGACCTCGGACGAAACGTGGTCGGCGACGAAGACGAAGAGCGTGTTTTCGTACCACGCCTGTCGGGCGGCGTAGTCGAAGAAACGGCGCAACGCATGATCGACGTACGCCACCGGCTGGTGGTTGCGGGTATACCCCTTGGGGAAAGTATCGGCGTATTGGGCCGGGACTAGAAACGGGTGATGCGACGACAGCGTGAAGACATTGGCAAAGAACGGTTCAGGGAACGTGCTGAGCGTATGGGCCATATAGTCGAGGAACGGTTCGTCCCAGATGCCCCAGGCGTTGTCGAAATCGGCCGTGCCACGGGCGGCTTCGTAGTCTTCGCGGGCGAATGTTTTACGAATGCCGGCGAGTGTCCCAAATGCGGAGAACCCCATCGAGCCGCGGTCGGAGCCGCAGAAAAACGCTGTTTCGTAGCCCTCTTCGGCCAACAACTTCGGCAGGGCCCGCATCTCGCCCAATGACTGCGGCAGCAGCACGAACGACTTTTTATAGGAAGGGATCGACGCTAAGACCGAAGGCAGCGCTTCGATCGACTTGAAACCCGTAGCATGGGCATCGGTAAATGTATAGCCCTGTCGCATCAACGAATCGAGAAACGGGGTAAAGCCTTGTCCGTCGGGGTAAAGGTCAGGATTAAGTAACGCCGAGTGTTCTGCCGAAAAACTTTCGAGGGCGAAGATCACCACGTTTTTACGGGTGAACGGGGCCTCGCCCGCCGGATAATGGTAGGGCGTGTAGATCGAGTCGAGTTCCGCTTCCGGGAAATAGGCCGGGACGGAAAGTTGTTCGTTGCCCCAGGTGCGGATCAGGCAGAAAGGATTGCTCAGGATGAGCGAGGCCTTTTGATGGTCTGATGTGTATTGCGCCGCGTTGCTCATCGCGATGGGGCGCGTCATCCGCGTGAAACCGCCCCGGATCGCGCCGACCGACAACAGGGCCGCCGCGGCCAGGATAGCCAGCGAAGCGGGGTAGTAGCTCCACCAGCGCTTCAGGCGGGTCGGGTGGTATTTGATCCGGCCGTAGGCCCACCAAAGCCCCCAGATCAGCACACCCGCCAGCACGAGCAAGAGCCAGTTCTCGGCGGCGAATTTTTCGAGCAGGGTGAGGTTGTTCGTGTTCTCCTGGGTGAAGTGTAATTCCTCGGCGGTGAAGCGTTTTTTTGCATAATGGAAATAGACGCTGTCGGCCAGGTTGAGGGCAATGACAGCCACGGCATTGACCGTGACAAAAATCCACCGGAGCGCGCGCTGGTACCACCGTTTGGCCCGCAAACGCAGCGGGAGCAGCGACAGGACGATGAACAGCACATTGGCATAGAGCATCGAAACCGTGTCGAAAACCAGCGCTCCGTGGAGCAGCGTGGGCACTTCGCTCCACACGACCGGCCCCAGCAGGTCGGCATTCATCGCATAAAACACCACGCGGCAGACCATCAGCACCCCATAGACCAACGCAAGGCGCAGGAGCAGGGTCATCACGTCGTTCCGAAGCCAGTTTTTCATTTTCCCTGTCATTTTTCGTCCGGCAAATGTAACCATTTTTACTGAAAAAGCCCGGCCCCTGCAGGGGACCGGGCTCAGAAGAACCGTACCCGGATCAGTTGGCCTCGGGATCGAGAAGCGCGATCAGGGTCATCATGTTGCGGATGTAGACCATCGATGAGATCACCTCGGTCGGCACCCGGTTGGGACCCAGACCGATGTATTCGCTGGCCGGGTCGGGTACACGGCCCGCCCAATAACCCTTAGCGTTGAGCTCGGTGAAGAGGGCCGAAAGCTGCTCGGGCGTCGGGGTACGCAACGGGCGGTACTGGCTAAAATATTTCGGCGGTTTGACCAGGCCCGTGTTCTTGAGCGGCGAATCCTTGAGCAACTCTTCGACCGGGGTCGAGAGCAGTTCCTCGTACTCGCGCTTCATCTTCGCCAGTTGGATCACCCGCACCGAGCTGTAGTGGGCCAGGATGTTCTGCGTCATGTCATAATCGACGTAGTAGTGGCGCGTTGCTTTGGGCGGATCGGTCAGGTGAAGGTAAAGTCCCCGGTTCGTGCCAATCTCGACGAAACTCGGGCAGAGGATGTCGGCGGGACCCTGCGGCAGGCGGCGGGGTTCGAAGTAATGGTAATCCGACTCCGGAATGCGGATCGACTCCAGCCACGCAAAAGCCTCGGGTATGCGCGCGATATACTTCGTATTGCCCGTCAGGCGGTAGAAGTAAAAGAGGTCGCGGATCATCTCCTGGGTGCCGTGCGAGGCGTAACCCGCCGGTTCGAACGGACGCGCGTGGGCCGGCGACAGGTCGAGGTCGAGGCTGTGCTGAAGCCCCCACCCCGCTTGCGGATCGCCCCCTTGGAGGGCCAGAATGCAGGTCATCGCCCGGGTTATCGGTTCTATTACCCGCTGTTCGCCCAGCGTCTGGTAGCAGAGGATCAGGAAGTCGATATTATTCGTATGCACGCCATCGTTAATCGTGATGAACGACGAATAGTCGTCCGGGCCGCCGTCGGGGTGGTCGTAGCGCAGCGGATAGCGCTGGGGCCAGCCGCCAATCGGGTATTGGCTTTCGAGCACGAAGTCGATCGCCCGATCGAGCGCCGGTTTAAACTTCGGATCGTACTTCTCGATGTACATCCGCAGCAACAGCTCTGCCGCCTGGATCGTGCCGCCGTCGTCGAAGGTGGCGTTGCCGTAGTAATACATATATTCGCGCGCGGGCCAGTTATAGCCTTCGTTCTCGATCCGGTACCAGTCCTTAAGCGAGGCTTCGCCCGCAAAGTCGGCGTTGTAGTTCCAACCGCCGCAGGGCAGCTGGGCCCAGATCAGCGCCTGGGCCGTGCGTTCGGCGGCTTTATAGTAGAATTCGTCGCCCGTGGCGTGGTAGGCGTCGAGGAACAGGTGCCCCATCGCCGGAGTGCCCGGCGGTTCCATCCAGATCATCGTCGATTTGGCTTCGAACTCGCCCCAGCGGCGCGAAAGGTCGGGAGCGTAGTTCCACACAAAGCCGCCGCGGTAGCTCACCGTGTCGGTCATGTAGGTCGTCGCACGCTTCATCACCTTGAGGATGTCGGCCCGCGACGGTGCACCCTTGGTTTGTGAAAAGGCCGGTTGGGCCAGCAGGACCGCCAGGGCGCAAATCACGGCCAGGCGAATCAATTTTGCATATAACATGTTGAGAGTAAAAATGGTCTGTTTATTTTCTTGCGTCGAGGAACGAGATGAGACTCATCATATTACGAGAATAGATATTGGTCGAGATCACTTCCGACGGCAAACGGTCCGGGCCGAAACCCACATATTCGCTCGACACGCCGGGAAGCGGACCGCCCCAATAGCTCTTCTGGCGCACCTCGGTCAGCATCCTGGCCACCTGTTCCGTAGAAGCAGGTGCCGGGACGTCAATGAAATATTTCGGTGCAGGAACCAAGCCGGTGTTCTTGAGCGGCGAATCCTTAGTCACCTCTTCGACCGGGGCAGAGATCAGGTATTCGTATTCCTTCTTCAGCGCGTCGATGCGGATCGTGCGGATCGAGCTGTAGTGGGTGATCAGGTTGGTCGGGTTGTAATCGACCCAATAATCGGCCGTGCGGATGTCACCCGGCTCGCGGTGGAGATACAGGCCCTTGTTGGTGCCGATCTCGACGAAGGTCGGACAGATGATCTCGCCCTCGCGCGGCAGGCGGCGCGCTTCGAAATAGTGATAATCCGACTCAGGGATACGGATCGATTCCAACCACGCGAAGGCATCAGGAATGCGGGCCAAGTATTTCGTGTTGCCCGTCAGGCGGTAGAAATAGAAGAGGTCTTCGATCATCTCCTGGGTGCCGTGCGAGGCGTAGCCGTCGGGTTCGAACGGGCGCGCGTGGGCCGGCAACAGGTCGAGGTCAAGGCGGTGCTGAAGCCCCCACCCTGCTTGCGGGTTGCCCCCTTGCAAGGCCAGGATGCAAGTCATCGCCCGGGTGATCGGATCGAGTACGCGTTGTTCGCCCAGCGTCTGGTAACACGTGATCAGGAAATTGATATTGCCCGTGTGCACACCGTCGTTGATCGTGATGAACGAGGTGTAGTCGTCCGGCCCCCCATCGGGATGGTCGTAACGCAGCGGGTAGCGTTGGGGCCAGCCGCCGATCGGGTATTGGCTGTTGAGTACGAAATCGATCGCCCGGTCAAGCGCCGGTCTGAATTCGGGATCGTACTTCTCGACGTACATCCGCAACAGGAAATTGGCGGCGAGGATCGTCGCCCCATCGTCGTACGTGCAGTTGCCGTAGTAGTATTGGTGTTCGTAGGCGGGCCAATCGTATCCGTCGTAGACCCGTTTATACCAATCCTTCACCGAGGCTTCGCCCGCAAAGTCGGCCAGGTAGTGCCAACCGCCATCGGGGTGTTGGGCCCAGATGATCGCCCGTGCTGTGCGCACGGCCGCCTGATAATAAAATTCGTCGCCCGTGGCGTGGTAAGCATCCAGGAATGTGTGGCCCATGATCGAGCTGCCGCCCGGGGCGTCCATCCACATCATCGTCGGTTTGGCTTCCAACTCGCCCCACACGCGCGAAAAATCGGGTGCATAGTTCCACAAAAAGCCGCCGCGGTAGCTCACCGTATCGACCATAAAGGCGGTGGCGCGTTTCATCGCACGCAACACTTCATCGCGCGAGGGAGCCTTTTGTGCAAATCCATGAAAACCAATCAACAAAAAAGCCAGCGTTAACACCCAGCGTTTGCAGGCAATCATTCTTCCATTCATTTCTTCTCTTTTAGGGATGTTTGGAGTGAAAAGGGGAACGGCTGTTTGCGACAGCCGTTCCCTATAGTTATCGGATAGATCCACCAAAGAAATTACTGACCGTCGGGGTCAAGGAATTTGATCAGGCGCATCATATTCTGCACGTAAGACGTGGTCGAGATGCCCATCACCGGGTTTTCGGCACGGTAAGGCGAAGTGTCCCATTTGTCGCCCACGTTGGTCGACACGTAGTTGCCCGGAGTGGCTTCCTTCGGAGCAGGACCGGCATAAGGATTGGACGTGGTGCTGAGCGGCGTCGGCCAGTAACCTCGCGTATTCAGGTTCTTCACCAGATCCTGAATGGCTGCGGCATCGCCACCACCGCGGGTCGTCGTGAAATACTTGTCGAGCGGAACCAGCCCCTTTTCCTGCAAGGGAGAACCTTTCGACGCCTCTTCGGGTGAAAGGGCCTTGGCGGCTTCGTACTCCTTGCGCAGGTCGCTGATGTTGATCATCGCTTGCGACGAATAGTGGCCGATTGTGTTGGAAATGTCCTGGTCGATGTAGTAGTAACCGCTCACGATGTTCGAACCGGTGCGGTGTACGTACAACGGTTTGCCATCGTTCGGGTCGATGAAGCGCGGAACCATGATTTGGCCCGGCTGGAGGCGTTTGCCCGAGCGCTGCACTTCGCTATCCGGCAACTTCAGCGATTCGAGCCAGTCGATCGCCGCCGGGATGCCCACCAGGTATTTGGTATCGCCTGACAACTTGTAATATTCGATCAGTTTGCGGATGTTGCCTACCGTACCGGCGGTAGTCAGCCCCGCGGGTTCGTAGGTACGTGCGCCCGAAGGTTTCAGGTCGAGCGTGTACTGGTCGGCAAAACCCGGACGCGGCGGACCTTGTTGCAGCAACAACAGGCTGTGCATCGCGCGGTTGATCGGATCCATAATACGTTGTTCGCCCAGCGTCTGGTAACACATTATCAGGAATTCGATGTTTTCGCCGGCCACGTCATCGTTGAGCGTGATGAACGAGGAGTAGTCGGGTTTGCCGTGGTGCGAGAAGTCGTACATCAGCGGGTAACGCTGCGGCCAGCCGCCGATCGGATACTGGCTGTCAAGGACGAATTGGATTGCACGGTCGAGGGCCGGTCTGAAGACGGGGTCGTATTTCTCAACGTACATCCGCAGCAGAAACTTCGCCGACATGGCGGTACCCGAGTCATCGAAGGTCGCGTTGCCGTAATAGTGCTGGAACTCTTCCAGGCGCCAGCCGTTGGCGCCGATCGTAGCATACCAGTCTTTGAGCGAAGCCTCGCCGGCGAAGTCGAAGATGTAATTCCAGCCGCCGCACGGAAGTTGACCCCAGATCAAGGCGTTGGCAACCTTTTTGGCGGCTTCGTAATAAAATTCGTCACCCGTGGCGTGGTATGCGTCAAGAAGCAGGTGTCCTACTGCAGGCGTTCCCGGAGGTTGCACCCAAACCATCGTCCGCTTGGCTTCCAGTTCACCCCACGAACGGGAAAAATCAGGAAGATATTGCCACACAAATCCACCGTTATAGCTCACGGTATCCATCATAAACTGGGTCGCGCGCTTCATTGTCGCCAACACCTGGTCATTCAGGTTAGCTCCTTTCTTCTGGGCAACGGCGCCGAAAGAAAGCGACAGGGAAAGGACCAAAAACAAGAGGGGCTTTCCACTAAATGTTTTTTTTAACATTTGAATTTAAATTTATCTGGTTGTTGGTTTTCAGGGATTAATTTACAATTTTATTAAAATTAACGGGGTTTGCCAAATCTATGGGATTAAAATCTCATTATAATCACCTCAGAATCTGACAACCAAACAATTACACCTAACTTTAGGCATCACGAATAACGCTGTCAGGCACATAAAGAAAACGAAGCTGCCCTTGTTAGGCAGCTTCGTTCTTTATTGCATGACTCTCGCTTATTCCTGCGGATAGCCGTATTTGTTCTGTACAAGCCCCCCCGAATAGCTGATCGTTGTGTTAGGATACGGAGCGATGTAGCGCGGCGGCTTATTGGCGGAGTAGTCCGACAGCGTGTAACCTGCGAAAACACCAGCTGATGTCGTGGGAAGCCAGTCAACTTGGTTGGTTACCATGACAGCACCGTATGCCGTGCGGGTATACCCCTTGGCTACCAAATCCTTGGCCTCCTGCGAGGCGGGGTCGATGTAGCGGAACAAGCCCTGGACAGCCATACACTTGTAGTCGACAACCTTCGTGCCGGCATAGGACGACCAATCGGCATTGCCTCGCCAACCCGGGATCTGCATCGCCTGCAGGTCGGTCAGCTTATCCTTGGCCGGATCGACGTTGAGCGGCATATTGCCCGTCAGTGTCGATGTCAGCCCCAAAGCGGTAGCTTCCGCTTTGGTAAAGAACTTAACATAAACATAAGAAGGGAACTGGTTGCCGTTATCATACTGAACATAGCCCTTGGTGTTGAGTTCTTCGATGGTGCGAATGATCTCTTTTTGAAACCAGTTGGTCTGTTCGGCCAAAAGCCCCCAGCGCACCAGATCGTACTTGCGCGCACCTTCGCCAGCAAGTTCGTACTTGCGCTCGTTCTGAACCGCCTTAACTACTTGGTCGGCAGTTGTCAACGAGTTAAGATAAGCATCAACTTTGGTCGCCTGATAGTCCGAAGTAAATGCACGAGAACGGATGCGGCGTAACTCTGCGATCGCATTAGCGGTCGAGTAACCGGCAACGCCTTCTTTTGCAAGAACGGCTTCGGTTTCGGCCAACAGCAAGATCATGTCGCCCAAACGCATATACGGCGCACTGATCCCCGCTTTACGCTGAGACTTGGCGGTAATCGCAAAACTGGCCGGTTTCTGACGGGAATAATCCCACTTGTTCAAAGCGGGGCCTCCACCACTGGCAACATTACCTTTTGACCAGGGAATAAGAAGCTCGCCTCCACTGCCGGACAGACCGGAAACAGTTACAGAAACGTCACGACGAAGGTCTTTTGCATCGAAATCGCCCCAATAAAACGAAGGCACAAAACGGGTCTGGCCGTAAGCCTTCGGAGGGAAGCCGCCATCGGCACCGCTCGACGGACGACCGAAAGCATACGGACGTTCGCAAGTGGTGATACCCGGCATTTCGGGTACTTCAAAAAGCATTTCCGGAGATATTGTGAGATTCATCATCGCCTGGAAGACCTGCTGGAAAGGATTATCACCGCCGGTGATCAGTGTAGCACCACTGTTGTCACGTACTTGCTTCAATGCAGTGTTGGCCTCTTTGTACCACTCTTTCCAGTCGTTGCGGCGAGCCATTTTCCCCCAGGTTCCGTCGGTTTGGATCGGGTTTTCGAACTTCGACATATCCCAATCGGCCGGGCGAAGAGCATACCCCCCACGGAGCAGTGACAGGCGGGCAATCATCCCGTATGCAGCTCCCTGGGTCAGACGCTGGGCTGTATAACCACCTTGACCGAGCTTATACATCAGCGGAATCACTTCTTTCAGGTGGGCAACTTCAGCTGCCTGAACATCATTGCGGTCAACCATTTGCATGGTGAAAGCAGCTTCCTGGGAACGAATCGGTTCTGTTGAGTAGAAGCAGTCGCCCCAAATGCGGGTCAGGTCATAATAGCACATCGCACGGAGTGTCGAAATCTCACCGTACATCGTAGTCAGGGCTGTGGCTACACCGGCAGCCTTCTGAGTCTGATAGGACGGAGAAGCATCGAAGCTCTCGAGAATGATGTTACACCGGTTGACCAGGTTATAGAGAGCGTCCCAGACACCGAGGCTCGCAGTACCTGAAGCAATGTTTACCGGCTGCGGCCAAAAATTCGACGCATTGTAACGAGCATTAGAGGTCGTCTTTTCAGGCATGATCTCGATATCCGAGTTAGCCTGCATCCAGTCGTAGTAGAGGCCGTTCGAGTGGACCCCCGTGCTGCCGCGAAGGTATTCGTATGCGCCCAACACAGCCTTGTTGGCTTCAAAGTCGGACTGGAACACGAACGTGTTGTCAACCTTCGAATAATTCACCGTATCCAGATAATCGTTACACGACACGAAAAGTGCGGTGACAATCAAGGATATATATAAGATTTTTCGTTTCATTGATTTCGTCATTTAAGATATTAGAACGTAAGGTTGAGCCCAAGCGTATAGGTACGTGCAGGAGGATAAGTACCGTAATCCATACCAGTAATCGGGTAGCTCGTGTTGCGGTTGTAACCAGAGTTTACTTCGGGGTCGAGGCCCGAGTAATTGGTAATCGTGAACAGGTTGGAACCGGTCACATAAACACGCAGGCGCGACAGGCAGATCTTCTTGGCCACCTTTTCAGACATGGTGTAACCCAGCGTCAGGTTATTCAGGCGCAGGAAAGAGCCGTCTTCTATAAATTCCGAGGTGAGTACGCGGAACTCGTGGTAGGGATAGTAGGTCGTAGCGTTGGCGTTCATGGCATCCAGTTTCGTCGGGTCGGTGATGCGGGTCAGGGTGCTCCCGTCGCCCGACAATTCAAAGATTTTGTAACGGCCGGCCGAAGCAGCGGCGAAGTTACGGTACCAGTCTTTACCACCGGTCTGGAGTACCGAAGGAGTGTAGTTATACACGTCGTTGCCGTAAGACCATGTAAAGTTGGCCATTGCGTCGAACTGCTTCCAAACCAGGTTGAGGTTAAAACCGCCGATGTGTATCGGGTTGGTGTCGCCGATGATCACGCAGTCGTCAGCCTCGTTGATCGTGTTTGCATTGTTGGTGGTTCCCATTTTCTTCAACTTCATCATACCGGGATAGGCCGCTCCCATGCCGGGGACAGTAGCCAGGATAGGGAGTGAATTCGGGACACCGGCCTTGAGTGTATAAACATCCTTACCAGCAACGACTGCGTGGTCGAAATCGGCCGTGGTATAAAAACCGTCCGATACATACCCTCGGATCAGACCCACAGGCTGACCGACCTTGAAGACATAGTCGTTCGTCGGAGCTGCCGAGGAAGTTCCGATACCCGAAGAGTAGTTCTTATAGGACATCGAACTCGACAGTTCGTCTACGTTACTCTTATTGAAAGAGATGTTGATATTGGCCGAAAAACGAAAATCCTGTTTGCGGATGATGTCGCCGCCGACCGAAATTTCAATCCCCTTGTTGCTGGTCTGGCCCACGTTATCCATAATTTCACTATAGCCGGTGTAGCCCGGGAGCGAGTTGCGCACCAACAGGTCCTTGGTCGTGTTCTTGTAGAGTTCAACTGTCCCAAAAATGCGACTGCGGAAGAGACTCCAGTCAACACCGATGTTGCGGGTGATCGTGGTTTCCCATTTCAGATTGGGGTTAGTCATCAGCGAAGACGCGTAGTTGTAAATCGATTGCTGGCTGCCGGCAAGAGGATAACCGTCAGATTTTGAGGCCCACAAGAAGTTCCAAAGGCTGGCATCAATGCGGTCGTTACCGGCTGTACCGTAGCTCAGGCGGAGTTTCAGGTTGTCGAGGTTGTGGAAGTTCTTCATGAAACTCTCTTCCGAAATACGCCAGGCAATAGCGGCCGAGGGGAAATACCCCCAACGGTTGCTTGGAGCGAAATTACTCGAACCGTCAGCACGGAACGTGGCATTGATCGTATAACGATCTTTGAGCGTATAGATTACACGACCGAAGAACGAAGACATACGGCCCGGGTCATCCATGCCCGATTCCGACGGTTTGCTCGTCGAAGAGGGGGTATACTGATCCATCATGGCAAACGCACGCTTATAGTCGAACGAGATGGGGTAATCATAGCCTCGCACGGTAATATAATTGGAATCGCTACCTGTGATTTCCTGACCGGCAAGGAGGTTAAGAGAATGGATGCGCGGCAGACCCTGTACCTGCCAGTTGATCGTATTGGTCCAGGTGTAGTTGTCTCCGAACGTCCTTGTAATCGACGCATCACCACCACGACCGGAGTTACGGCTATCTTTGGCATCCGGACCACTCCAGGTGCGGGTGTCGTTCCAGTTGGTACCCAACGAAAATTCAGTGCGGGCAGTCAGGCCCTTGATGATTTCCCAGGCTAGCGAACCGTTGGCGCGCAGGCTATTTCGAGTACGGAGCTCGTAGGTGTCATTTATTACGGCAACCGGATTCTTGCGCCACTGCATATTACTGCTCGTCACGCCAAGAAGACTGGAATTGGTCTGATCATCGGCGGCACCCAGAGGTTCAACCGGAGTAAACTTCATCATATCAGTCAGGCGGCCACCACCCAGGTTTCCTTCAGTTCCGGAGGTTACGTAACGGGCTGTCAGGTCGAGGGTCAGGTTCTTGAGCAGGCTCTGCGACAGTTTGGCAATCACATTCGAACGGGTGTAACCAGAGTTGATGCGGATCCCCGGGTCATTGACGTAAGTGTAATCAACCGAATATTTGCTCTTGGCCGAACCACCGCTGAGGTTCACGTTGTGGGATTGAGAGAATGCATTTTCGGTCATCTCGTCCATCCAGTTGTAATTCTTGGCTGTTTTGTAGCTGTTGATGCCGCCCGGATTGTTATAAACGTTCCCGGCCGCATCAGTTACATTGGTGTATGCACCGATAGCCAGCGCTTTCTGGGCTGCTTCACCTTGGCTATTCAACGAGGCGTATTCCCAGTTGATCAGAGCGAACTCGTACGGGTCCAACACGTCGATGGTCTTGGTCGGAGTCTTCAACTGCACATAGCCACTGTAGGAAACTGTCAACTTTTCGGTCTTGGGCGACTTCGTGGTAATGATAACCACACCGTTGGCACCGCGGGCACCGTAGATCGCAGTCGACGAAGCATCTTTCAGCACGTCGATCGTTTCGATCTGGGAGGCAGGGATGTCGCTCATGTTGCTCACCGGAAAACCATCGACGATGAAGAGCGGATCATTGCTCTGGGTGATCGAGCCACCGCCGCGCACACGCACGGTCACACTGGCACCGGGACGGCCGTCGACCGCTGCGATCGACACACCGGCCATTTTACCCTGGAGAGCTTGGGCTACGTTGGACACCGGAACGGCGGCCAAGTCACTGCCGCTCACAGAAGCGACCGCACCCGTGATGTCGCGGCGCTTAACCGTACCGTAACCGATCACGACCACTTCGTCCATCTGCGTGGCTTCTTCTTCCAGAACCACGTTGATCGTAGTTTGCGCCCCGACAGTCACCAAGACATTCTGGTAACCGAGCATGGTGAAGTTGAGGACATTTTGGGAAGCCAGATTGCGGAGAACATAATTCCCTCCAGCATCTGTGGTTACCCCCATGGTCGTGCCCTGAACCAGGACACTCACGCCGACCAGCGGTTCACCGTTCATCCCCGTAACAGTACCTTGCACTGTCACGTTCTGCGCAAAGGCGACAACACTAGTAAGCATCATCACCGAAAGCAGGGTTAAACACTTGTGTAGGTAAATCTTACACTTCATAAACATTAGATATTAAGGTTAGTATTGCGTAAATTGTGGGTCTAATGAACATAATGTAGATTAACCTTTTCTACGCGCACATCATCCTTTCCTCTGCCAACTCTTTAATCTACAACTCCGTCTAATCCCAGGCTTCGTCCTGGTTTTTTTATTTCTCTTTCTTGTTTCTGTAAAAAGACAGACCCTCTAGGTCTGTTCTTTTTTATCTTTCTGTCTATCAATAAGAATCATTCCGGTAAAATCCCATTTTATACCGTCTGGTATAATCTACATTATGTTTTAAAATAATCTGCAACTACAGATTGCACACTAGAAATGCAAGAACTGTCAGTTGTATTATGCTGTCAACTTACGCATAATTAATTGATAAAGTTATAGATTTTTTATCGAATAACAAAACCTGGATTTAATAAATATTATTAATAATCCGTTGTGCATTTAAGCGACAGCAGTTTTTAAGTTGTTAATTTTTCGGTCATTGAGTTTATTGATGAGTCGTACTACGCTAATAGCCATTATTTTAGCCAGCATTCTGGTTCTGAAGCCGTCGAATGATTGGGCATAATTTCGTCTGATTATGAACTGGTCACACAGTTGCGAGAACAGTGTTTCGATCCGCTTTCGGCAACGGCGGAACACTGGAGCCTGCGGATATGCGCGGACGACGATGCTGATTGCGAAAGTTCGCTTTATGCTCGATGGTTTGTAATATTCCCAAAATCTTTTCGTAACTTACACCTAAGTTGTTCATGACATTTGTCTGATTAGTAGTCAAATAAATATACGGCTGTTATCCGGCATGAACAACTTTTTTATGCTTTTATTCTAAATGCACAACGGGTTATTAATAATTTATGTGTATTGGCATCAAGACTTAAAGGCAGCCCCAACATACTAACCAATAAGACCATGTAGAATCTTGTGTTTAAAGAAACATTCACACGAAAAAATATCAGGAAGAGAATATTCCGAGCAATCTAATATAAAGTGTCATTTCTCCGAATCGACCAAAGGAATTCGGAGTCAGGACCCTAATGAAATGGAATAAAAGATGAAAGGGAGGCTGGATAGCTCAGGCGGGGCGCAAAAAGGATTTTTTACCACTTTTGTATCCCTACAAAAGTGGAGCGATAAATAATTACTCCTGCAGGGGACAACATCCCCAAGTGCCGGAAGACACCAGGATGCGCAAAATGTGGGGCGAAGAATTATCTCTTAATATGTCAAGCCTGAGGGGGTTAACGACAAAAAAGCCGCGACGCTTTCGAATCGCGGTTTGAAGAAGCATTAAAAAAGAAAGGGGCCGATCAAATGATCGGCCCCTTGAAGTGGCGGCAACCTACTCTCCCACACTTGTGATGCAGTACCATCGGCGCAGTTGGGCTTAACTGCTCTGTTCGGAATGGGAAGAGGTGGAACCCCAATGCAATT
>JAVBLC010000015.1:0-80365 GCA_031553805.1 Rikenellaceae bacterium
AACAAAGCGTCACGGCGGGCATAGAACTGCGCCGTTTTATAAAAAGGCGCAGTTCTATGCCCGCCGTGACGCTCGGTGATTTAGCGGGGGCGCCAGCGTTCGAGGCCGGGGATGGAGAGGGTGAATATCCAGGCTTTGAATTTGCCCATGCCTTGTTCCTGCATCATTTTGCGGCAGAGGGCTTGCATTTCTTTGGCGGTGCCGTTGAAGGTGAAGGCGCCGTTTTGGTAGCAGTAGCTGCAGTATTTTTCGTTTACCGAGCCGTCGGCATTTGTTCCGCCGCCCTGGGGATCGTGCTGCATGGGCATGCCGCAGCTTTGGCACATTTTTGCTTTCATAGGTGTGGGTTTTTAGAGTATTTCGGGGGCAACCCAGGCTTCGACGATTTCGGCGATGTAGATGTGGTGCAGGTTGCCGTGGGTGGTGTACCACTGTTCGAGGATCGAGCGGTCGATGAATCCGCCTTCGCGGAAGCTGCCGGTGTAGAGCTTGCGGCATTCGAGGGTGAGGCGCGACTCTTCGAAAGTGACGTTACCGCGCGATGTGGTGCGGGGGGTTAGGCCCGAGGCGGCGATTTTGTCGGTATCGCGCCCTGAGGTCGATCCGCAGATGTTCAGTGCCTTGCGGTAGGCCTGACCGGGAAAGCTGAGGGTAAATTCTTCGCAATGGATCATAAACTCGTCGGTATAGCGCTCGGGGCGGACAAAAGCGAACACGACGGGTTTGTTCCACAGGAATCCGACTCCGCCCCACGAAGCGGTCATCGTGTTGAATTTTTCGGGCACGCCGGCGGTGACGAGCATCCATTGGCGGCCGATCAGGTCAATCACGTTATCTGTAATCTGCTTGGGGTCTATCTTTTGCATCACAGTTCTGTAATTTTTAAGCGAAATAAAATAAGCAACAGGCAAATCGAGCTTGCCTGAATTTGTCCGGGGCGTATCCTGGTGTTTTACAAATATACAAAAAAACTGCTGTTTCACTCTGTTCTTTCCGAGGTGGGAACGTAAATTTTCGGCGGCCGGAATGTTTTGTGGCGCGAGTGGTACGTTTGTTGATACATTTCTTGCACAATACCGGAGTTTTCGAATAACTTATCCCATAATCTCTTATGAAACGTATCATTATCTTATTCCTCGCCCTGTCGCTGTGCGCCGTCCAGATGCAGGGGCAACCCGACCGCCGGCCGGCCCGGACGCCCCGTCACGCCGCACCGCCACGTCCTGCACCGCGGCCTTATCCGCGTCCGACTCCTTATCCTTATCCGGCACCTTACCCCGGACCTCATCCGGCACCCTATCCGCGGCCTTATCCGCGGCCCATGCCGCCTCCGCGCCCGGTGCCCGTGCCGGTACCGGTGCCTGTGCCTGTGCCGATTCCGGGCTACTGGGGGTTTCATCCTTATTTCTATCACCCCTATGTACCGTATGCCTGGGGACCGTATTGGCATCCGGTGGGATGGTTTACGGCGACGCTGGCCGTGACGGCCGTAGTTGTGACGATTGCCGATTCGTCCAGCAACAGCCAGAAATATCCGGACTATTATTATGACAACGGGGTCTTCTACGCCCCCTCTGGCAGCGGTTACGTAGCTGTAGCCGCCCCGGAAGGCGCCAAGATCGCTTCGCTGCCCTCGGGCTACACGACCGTGAACGTATCCGGAAAAACATTCTACTACTACGGCGGGGTGTTCTACGTGAGCAAGTCGGGTGGATACCAGGTAGTGAAAGCCCCGGCCGGAGCAGTGATCACCCAGTTGCCCCAAGGCGCACAGGAGGTCGACGTAAACGGCAACAAGATCCTCGAATACCAGGGGACGTATTACCAGCCGATCCAGCAAGGCAACCAGAACGCCTACGAAGTGGTGACACCTAAGAATTAGGGGCCACGCCAAAAAAGCATCCGGGCATCTTTCGCAATGAAAGATGCCCGGATGCTTTTTATCGGCGAACGGCTTTACTCAAGTCGCGCGTAGCCTGTTGAATAATTACTCACCCCCGTTTCGAGGAAACGCACGAACGCCGCCACGTCAAGGTCATAGCCCCGGGGCGGAGCGAGCGGTTTTTCGTCCGGACCGAGCAAAATGTAGTAGGGTTGGGCGTTGACGCCGAATTTCTTATTGGCCAGGTAAGAGTTGATTTTTCCTAAACTTTTCAGCACCTTCCCGGATTCGGTGGCGACCCATTGCGACTGAGAAACTTCTTTCTTGTCATCGGAATAGAGGGCGACGATCACATATTCCTCGCGTAACAGTTTCAGCACGCGCGGATCGGACCACACCTTCATCTCCATCTCGCGGCAGTTGACACAACCGTGGCCGGTAAAATCGACAAACAGCGGTTTTTGCACCTTGCGGGAGTAAGCCAGCGCTTCATCGTAATCGAAGAATCCTTGCAGGCCGTGTTCCAGGTGCAGGAAATCGCTATACTTGGGCGCAAATCCAAACTCGGAAACCGCACCGGCGGCCTTGCCCTCGCCCGACGAGCTGCTGCGGTCGGAGCCGAGCACAAAGTCCTGGGTATGTCGCGGCGGCAGGTAGCCCGAAAGCCCCTTGAGCGGCGCCCCCCACATGCCCGGCACCAGGTAAACCACGAACGAGAGCGTGATGATCGCCAGGAACAGGCGGCCTACGCCCACGTGTTTCACCTCGCTATCGTGGGCAAATTTCAGTTTGCCCAACAGGTAGATGCCTAACAACGTAAACACGACGATCCAAATCGCCAGGTAGACCTCGCGGTCGAGGATGCCCCAATGGTAGGTCTGGTCGGCCACGCTCAGGAATTTCAGCCCGAGGGCCACTTCGAGGAAACCGAGGGTTACCTTGACGGCATTCAACCATCCGCCTGACTTGGGCAGGTTCTTCAACATCGACGGGAAGAAGGCGAAGATCGTGAACGGCAGCGCAAAGGCGATCGAGAAAGCGAGCATCGTGATGATCGGCTCCCAGACGTCGCCCTGCGTAGATTTGATGAGGATCGACCCGACGATGGGTCCCGTGCACGAGAACGACACCAGCACCAGCGTCAGCGCCATGAAGAAGACGCCCACCAGCCCGCCTTTGTCGGCCTTGGCGTCGCTCTGGTTGACCAGTTTGCTCGGCATCCGGATCTCGAACGCCCCGAAGAACGACGCGGCAAAGACCATAAACACCAGGAAGAACAGCAGGTTCGGGATCCAGTGCGTGGCCAGCCAGTTGAAAATATCGGCCGTCACGGTTTCCCCTCCCGCAAAATAGGTTACCAGGATAATAATGGCGATCGGTAACGTGTAAAGCGCAACGATCGAAATGCCATAAAGCAGCGCCATAAAGCGCCCTTTCCGCTTTTCCTCGTTGCTCTTGATAAAGAACGACACGGTCATCGGCACCATCGGGAAGACACACGGGGTGAGCAGCGCCGCAAAGCCCCACAGGATCGCCTCGAGGATCACGCTCCAGAGCGAGCCGCTGCCGATCGGAGCGGAAGCTTCGGGGGCAAGTTCCTCGCCTACCGTTTCGACTGCGCGTTCGAAGGCGGCGGCGCCCGTAGTTTCATCTGATGGAATTTCGGTTTCAGTAACGGTTTCGCCGCTGTCGGCCGGGGCGGTTTCATCGACGGCAGCCGATTCTGCCGAGGCGGCGGCCCCTTTCAGTTCGACCGAAAAATCCCATTCGGTCGGGGCGAGGCAACTCTGGTCGTCGCACACCTGGTACTCGACCGAACCCCGCATCTGCACCGGTCCGGCGACACTCACCCGCACCCGTTGGGCAAAAACGGCTGTCCCGGCAAAGGTGCCCACCTCCATCCGGAACGTATTGTCGTAAGCCTTGCTGGGCTTGGTCACCTGGCGCACGCCGTCGACCAGCACCACGCCCGCTCCCGGGTTGAACGTAAAGGCCGTGGGGTTGGGGCCACCCTTGTAGGGGCCCGTGTCGTACATATGCCACGGATGCCGGATCGTGGCGGTCAGCGTCACATCATATTCGTTGGCGATCTGGGTAGCCTTCGCCTCGACCCGCCACGAAACGGGGTCGGGCATCTGTGCGAACAGCGTCGTGCAAAGCGCACAGAGGGCAACGATCAAAAAGAATCTTTTCATATTTATGCTTTCGTAAAACAGTCGTTTAACCGAGTTCCCAATCCGAACCCTCTTTGCCGTCTTTTACTTTGATGCCCAAGGCGGTGAGGGCGTCGCGGATCTTATCCGAGGTGGGCCAGTCCTTGTTGGCCTTCGCAACTGAGCGAATGTCGAGCACTAGGCCCATCAGTCCGCCGACGAGCTCCATCCGGTCGCCCGACGCTTCGTCCGAGAGGCCGAGCACGTCGAAGACCAGCGTGCGGACGCTCGCCGTCAATGCGTCAAGGTCGGCGGCGGTGATCTGCTGCTGGCCGTCGTTGAGCTGGTTGATGGTGCGCACCCAGTCGAACAGGACGGAAATGGCGACCGGGCTGTTGAGGTCGTCGTTCATCGCCGCACGCCACGCCTTGTCGAACTCGCTTACATCTACGGTTGACCCAGCCGACGGCTTTATCTTGCCGAGCGCCGCCACGCCTTTCATCAATCGCTCCAAGCCCTTTTCGGCCGCCTGCAACGCCTCGTTCGAAAAATCGAGCGTCGAACGGTAGTGGGCCTGCAGGATGAAAAAGCGGATCGTCATCGGAGCGTAGGCCTGCGTGAGCAACGGATGTGCGCCCGTGAAAAATTCTTCGAGCGAGATCGAGTTCCCGAGCGATTTGCCCATCTTCTGGCCGTTGATGGTGATCATGTTGTTGTGCATCCAGTAGCGGGCCGAGTCGCTGCCGTGGGCGGCGGTGTTTTGCGCGATCTCGCACTCGTGGTGGGGGAAAAGGAGGTCCATCCCTCCGCCGTGGATGTCGAAGTGTTCGCCCAGGTACTTGGTGCTCATCGCCGAACACTCGAGGTGCCAGCCCGGAAACCCTTCGCTCCAGGGCGAGGGCCAGCGCATGATGTGCTCGGGCGACGCTTTTTTCCACAGGGCGAAATCGTAGGGATGGCGCTTGTCGCCCTGCCCTTCCGTTTCGCGGGTACCCGTCTGCAAATCGTCGAGCACGCGGCCCGAGAGTTTTCCATAGCGGTGGTCGCGGTGGTATTTTTCGACGTCGAAGTAGACCGAGCCGTTGCTTTCATAAGCATAGCCGCTCTTCAGTATCTCTTTCACCAGTTCGATCTGCTCGATGATGTGGCCCGAAGCGTGGGGTTCGATGCTCGGGGGCAGGGCGCCCATCATCCGCATCATGTCGTGGTAGCGGTTGGTGTAATATTGCGCCACCTCCATCGGTTCAAGCTGTTCGAGCCGCGCTTTTTTCTGGATTTTGTCTTCGCCCTCGTCGGCATCGTTGGCCAGGTGGCCCACGTCGGTGATGTTGCGCACATAGCGCACCTTGCAGCCCGAAGCCAGCAGCCACCGGAAGAGCAGGTCAAAGGTCACCGCAGAGCGTGCATGGCCCAGGTGGGGGTCGCCGTAGACCGTTGGCCCGCAGACGTAAACCCCAACGAAAGGCGGGTTGAGCGGCCGGAACTCCTCCTTCTGCCGCGAAAGCGAATTATAGATGAAAAACGGTGAATCCATAATCAATTGTGGAATAAGAGCTACAAAAATCCGAAAATATTTCCGTTTCCACAAAAAGTTGCCCGATTTATTCGCACAGTTCCCGTGTATTTTATACCTTTGCCGGGAAACGGCGGGGGATACCCGGCGGCAAAAGACCGAAATTTCAGTTATGGATACGTACAAAAAATACAACCTGATCACCGGTTGGCTCGCGTTTGCGATTGCGGCCATCACCTACCTGATGACGATCGAACCGACGGCGAGCCTGTGGGACTGCAGCGAATTTATCGCCACTTCCTACAAACTCGAGGTGGGACATCCCCCCGGAGCGCCCCTCTTTATGATGATCTCGCGCTTCTTCACGCTGTTTGCCGCCGACACGGCCCACGTGGCGATGATGGTCAACGCGATGTCGGCCCTGGCGAGCGCGTTTACGATCCTGTTCCTCTGCTGGACGATCACCCACCTGGCCCGCAAATGTTTTAAGAAGAGCCGCGAAGAGCTCTCGCAGGGGCAGATCATCGCCATCATGGGCGCCGGGCTGGTGGGAGCGTTGGCCTATACGTTTTCGGATACGTTCTGGTTTTCGGCGGTCGAAGGCGAGGTTTACGGCCTTTCGTCGTTCTTCACGGCTATTGTCTTCTGGGCGATGCTCCAGTGGGAGAATGTGGCCGACCAACCCCACGCCAACCGCTGGCTGGTGCTGATCGCCTACCTGATGGGGCTTTCGATCGGGGTGCATCTGCTCAACCTGCTGGCTTTCCCCGCGATGATATTCATCTATTACTTCAAAAAATATCCGCAGACCACGCGCAAAGGGGTGATTTACGCCACCCTCGCCGCCGGGGCCGTGGTGATCTATGTGCTCTATGTGCTCATCCCTTGGACGGTGCAGATCGGGGCGTTCGTCGACCGGATGTTTGTCAACGGACTCGGTTTCCCGGTCAATGCGGGGATGGCGATCTATGCCTTACTGCTCTTTGCCGTGCTTGGCTTTGCGGTCTGGTATACCCACAAAAAAGGGAAAGTGCTTTGGAATACGTTCCTGTTGATGACCACGGTCGTGCTGCTGGGCTACAGCTCCTATGCATCGGTGATCATCCGTTCGGCAGCCAACCCGCCGATGAACAGCAACGGCCCGAGCAACCCCTACGGCCTCTACTCGCTGTTGGCCCGCGACCAGTATGGCCAGCGCCCGCTGGTACACGGACAAAACTATGCGTCGCTGATCGTCGATTACGACATGAAAACCACGTATTATGTGGGCGATGACGGGAAATACCAACCCATTCAACGCATCGCAGGCTACAAATTCGAACCGACGTCGTTCTTCCCCCGGATGCACAGCAACCGCGAAGGGCACGTCGAGGAATACAAGGTCTGGGGCCAGGTCGACGGCCGCCCCGTAAAGGTCTACGATCAGACGGTAGTGGTGCCTACTTTTGGCGAAAACCTGCGTTTCTTTTTCGCTTACCAGGTCAATTTCATGTACTGGCGCTACTTCCTGTGGAACTTCGTCGGACGCCAGAGCGACCTGCAATCGACCGGTTCGATCACCGACGGCAACTGGCTCTCGGGCATCACCCCGATCGACGAAATCTACCTCGGCCCGCAAAAAGACCTGCCATCCGACACCGCCGCCAATAAGGGACGGAACAAATACTACTTCCTGCCTTTCCTGCTCGGCCTGGTCGGACTGCTCTACCACCTGAATCGCGACGGCAAAGACTTTTCGGTGGTGATGTGGTTGTTCTTTATGACCGGGTTGGCGATCGTGCTCTACCTCAACCAGACGCCGAGCGAGCCGCGCGAGCGCGACTATGCTTATGCCGGGTCGTTCTATGCCTTTGCGATCTGGATCGGGTTGGGCGTGCTGTGGATATGGGAATTGCTGTCCAAAGCGCTCCGGAAACCGGCGGTGGCCGGTGTGGTCGCCACGGTGCTCTGCGTCGGAGTGCCGGTGTTGATGGCGGCCCAGAACTGGGACGACCACGACCGTTCGCACCGCTATGTGGCCCGCGACTTCGGGCACAATTACCTCGAGGCGTGTCTGCCCAACGCCATCATCATGGACTACGGCGACAATGACACTTTCCCGCTGTGGTATAACCAAGAGGTCGAGAACGTCCGCACGGACGTGCGCGTGATGAACACCAGCTACCTCGGCGGCGAATGGTATATTGACCAGATGCGCGTCAAATCCTACGAATCCGAGCCGGTGCCTTTCTCGCTCCCACGGGCCAAATACTACGGCCGCGACGACCTGGTGCCTGTCGAGGAGGTCTTCAAGGAACCGGTGCCCATCGCCCAGATCATGGGCTGGATCATGAGCGACGACAAGCGGACAAAAGCCTCGTTTGCCGGTATGGACTCGGACTTCATCCCCGCCCGCACGATCCTGTTGCCGGTCAACAAGGCCAATGTCCTGGCCAGCGGCATCGTCACCCCCCGGGACGAAGCGCTGATCGAAGATACCGTCGTGATTCAGCTCAAAAACCGTTCGCTCGACCGCAGTGAGCTGATGGTGCTCGATATGCTGGCCAATTTCGACTGGAAACGGCCGCTTTACCTGACTTCACCCTCGCTGGTGACCGCCTTCGGCCTGGAAAATTACCTCCAGTTCGACGGGTTTGCCTACCGTATCGTGCCGATCCGCACCCCGTTCACCTATTCCGATCCGGGACGCATCGACACCGAATACCTCTACGAACGCCTGATGAAGACCTTTAAATACGGCAATGTGAAAGACCCGCGCGTTTACATAGACAACACGATCACCAACTCGTTCGAAGCCACCCACGCACGCGACGCCTACGGGCGCCTGGCCAAAGCGTTGGTAGCCGAAGGCGACACGATCCGTGCCCGCGAGGTGCTGGAATACGGGTTGCGGGAGATTCCGTTCGACCAAATCCCCTATTCCTACCTGTCGACCATCCCCATCATCGAAGCCTATTACGCGGTGGGCGACCTGGAGACGGCCAACGACATTCTGAATGCCTACGCCGGGCTGCTCAAAGAGCACGTCACGTACATGATGGGCTTCCCCACCGCCAAGCGCGACCTCGTCTCCCCCGAAATCCGCCGCAAAGCGTCGGAACTCTTCGAACTCTATAACGTGGCCGGCGAAAACGGACAGATGGAGATCGTTCGCGAACTCGACGAATATTTTAAAGCGTTGGGACTGGTCGGATAAACCCGCGATCATCGGAGCCGTGACGCCGAAAAAAAATGAAAAAAAACCATCGGTGAGCCTGCAAAACAGGTTTGCCGACGGGGGTTTTGAATGCGGCTGCGACGAAGCCGGGCGCGGTTGCCTTGCGGGGCCTGTGTTTGCCGCCGCCGTTATCCTGCCCGATGATTTTCACCATCCGTTGCTCAACGATTCAAAACAGCTTACCGAACGACAACGCGCCCTGTTGCGCCCCGTAATCGAACGCGAAGCCACGGTCTGGGCCGTCGAAAGCGTCACCGCCGAAGAGATCGACAGGATCAATATCCTCAACGCCTCATTCCTCGCCATGAGCCGCGCCGTCCGGCGCCTCGGAATGCGTCCCGACCGCCTGCTGATCGACGGCAACCGCTTCCGATCGACCCTCGACATCCCCTATCACTGCATCGTCAAAGGCGACGCCACCTACACCGCCATCGCCGCCGCTTCCATCCTCGCCAAGACCTACCGCGACGAATACATGGAAAGCCTCGCCATCCATCACCCCCAATACAACTGGCAACAAAACAAAGGCTACCCCACCGCCCAACACCGCCGCGTCATCCTCGACCAAGGCCTAACCCCCCACCACCGCCTAACCTTCAACCAAACCACCTCTGAACCTACCCTGTTTTGAAGGATGTCGCGCCGCCTGGAACTGCCGCTTTTTGTAAAAAGCGGCACCAAAAACTTTTGGGCGATACTGCGTATCGCATGACTTACTTTACTCGGCCTTATAAAAGGTTATAGAAGAGGGGGCCCCTTTTGTCGTAACGCTCAAAATTCGAAGTGCTACGGGAAGGGGCCCCCTCTTCTAAAACCTTTACTAATAATACTAAGCAAGGGAGGTCAAGGGAAACGGAGTTTCCTCGAAAAATTTTGGGGGCGCCTTTTTATAAAAAGGCGCAGTTCTATGCCTGCGTGAAGCCCTGCAAAATCAGAGTATGACCAGGGCGATTCGGGCGCAGCCTTCGGCGTCGGCGAGGGCGTGGTGGTGGTTGGTGAAGTCGATGCCGAGGTGGGCGCAGACGGTGGGGAGACGATGGTTGCCGATGAGTTGTTTGGGAAAATGGCGGCGGGCGGCGACGAGGGTGCAGTAGAATTGGTAATCGGGGTAATCCATCCCGTAACTGGCACAAGTGGCTTTCAAGACGCTTTCGTCAAAATTCTTGTTGTGGGCGACCAGCGGCAGCCCCCCCACCAGGGGGGACAGTTCGGCCCAGACTTCGGGAAATACGGGTGCATCGAGCGTATCAGCATAAAAAATCCCGTGGATCTCTTCCGAAAAACGGCGGATATAGTAATTCGGCGTCGGGCGGATCAGCCGGTGTTCGCGGGCCACGATCTCGCCCTCGCGCACAATCACCAACCCGACCGAACAAATGCTCGTCGGACGATAATTCGCCGTCTCAAAGTCAATAGCCGCAAAGTCCTGCATTTCGCAAAGGTAGAAATTTTGCAGGCTTCGACTGGCACTTTTTGTAAAAAGTGCCTCAAAAACTTTTCTGGAAAGCTGCGCTTTCCTTGACTCACTTTACTCGGCCTTAAAAAAGGTTTTAGAGGGGGGCCACTGTCCGAACGGCGATCGAAAACTCGATGTGTTACTCGACAGTGGCCCCCCTCTAAAACCTTTACTAATACTAAGCAAGGGAGATCAAAGGATACGCAGTATCCCAGTAAAATTTTTGGTGCCGCTTTTTATAAAAAGCGGCAGTCAGAGGCGGGCATTATTTCTTCCTTCGGGGATTGGCTGGGAACCAGCCTTTTTTAACGCGTTGTTCCTGTTCGATGAGTTCGTGGATAGTCCAGAAGGAGGAGAAGGCAAAGACGCCGAGAATGGGTGACCAGAGGGGATGAACGATCCACACGGAAGCGGCGCCACCGAGAAGACCCAACACTAAAAAAATCCACCAGCAGCGTTTGCCCCAGTAGTATTCGGCTTTGATGACGACAGGGTGGAACAGGCCGATAATTAGAAACGCCGCTGCACCGATAGCCAGGCCCGAGAGGTGACTCCAGTCAAAACTCCCCATAACGTGTGATTTTAGCGATAGATGATACCTACTATGCAGTAAAAAGCCCTGTAAGAGCGGCCTTTCGGCCGTGAAAGCCGGGGTGCAATATCGCAAATTCCGGCGATTAATCCTATCTTTGCATAAAAATCAGGGGATTAATTTGATGGAAGAAAGCAGGCCTGTTCGGTTGTCAGCATTGAACTCGTTGGAAACGGGGGTAATTACGCGCGTTTTCGGGGCAGGGTCGTTCCGCAAGCGGATCACCGAAATGGGATTTATCCGCGGCAAGCGGGTGCGGGTGATTAAGAACGCTCCGTTGCAGGACCCGGTCGAGTATGAGGTGATGGGTTACCGTGTGGCGCTCCGGCGGGCCGAGGCTGAGATGATCGAAGTGATCCCGGTCGCCGACGACACGACCGGGAACGAACCGCCGGTGCTGAACGAAAAGGCCACGTTCGACCGCGAAAGCCCCAACCGTTTCCTGCACGAGTCGGGCAATACCATTAACGTGGCCCTGGTCGGCAATCCGAACAGCGGGAAGACGTCGCTGTTCAACGTCGTTTCGGGCGCCAACGAGCGGGTGGGCAACTACAGCGGGGTGACGGTCGACGCAAAGACCGTTTCGTTCTCACGCCAGGGATTTCGCTTCAATCTGTCGGATCTGCCCGGCACCTATTCCATTACCGAATACACGCCCGAAGAATTATACGTGCGCAGCCACATCCTCGAACGGATGCCCGACGTGGTGATCAACGTGGTCGACGCCTCGAACCTCGAGCGCAACCTCTACCTCACCACCCAGCTGATCGACATGAACCTGAAAGTGGTGATCGCCCTCAATATGTACGATGAGCTGACGGCCACCGGGGCGACGTTCGACTACGCCGCCCTGGGCCGGATGATCGGGATCCCGATCGTGCCGACGGTCGCCTCGCGGGGACAGGGGATGGACGAGCTGTTCCGCACCGTGATCGACGTCTTCGAGGACAACGAGCCCCTCGTGCGCCACGTCCACATCCACTACGGCGAAGACATCGAGCGCAGCATCTCGCTGTTGCAGACCGAAATCTGGAAGAACAGGGACGTGGTAGTGCGCTACTCGTCGCGCTACATCGCCATCAAACTGTTGGAGGGCGACAAAAGCACCGAATGGTTGCTCACGGGTTGTCCCAACCGCCAGGAGATCATCGACCTGGCGGCTCACGAGCGGAGCCACCTCGAAAGAAACCACGGCGACCGGCCCGAAACGCTGATCGCCAACGCCAAATACGGCTTCATCGACGGCGCATTGGGCGAAACGTTCCGACCCGGCCCGTTGGACAAGCACGCCCGCACAGGGCGCATCGACGCCATCCTGACCCACAAATGGTTCGGCTTTCCGATCTTTATTTTCCTGATGTGGGCGATGTTCCAGATCACCTTTTCGCTTGGGGGATATCCCGCCGGGTGGTTAGAAGACGGCGTCGCCTGGCTCGGCAATTGGGTGTCCGGCATTATGAACGAAGGCCCGCTACGCGACCTGCTGGTCGACGGGGTGATCGCCGGCGTGGGGGGCGTGATCGTCTTCCTGCCCAACATCCTGCTGCTGTTTTTCTTCATTTCGCTGATGGAGGACACCGGTTATATGGCCCGCGCGTCGTTCATCATGGACCGGCTGATGCACCGCATCGGCTTGCACGGCAAGTCGTTTATCCCGCTGCTGATGGGTTTCGGGTGTAACGTGCCCGCCATCATGGCCACCCGCACGCTCGAAAGCAAGAAAGACCGGCTGCTGACAATGCTCATCATTCCGTTTATTTCGTGCAGCGCACGGTTGCCGGTCTATGTACTGCTGATCTCCGCCTTCTTTGTGAAGAACGGGGGGTTGGTGCTGGCGTCGATCTACCTGATCGGGATCGGGATTGCTGTGCTTTCGTCGCTGCTCCTGAAACGGGTGTTCTTCAGCAAGGAGGAGGCGCCGTTCGTGATGGAACTTCCCCCTTACCGCATTCCGACCGGTCGCAATGTGGTGCGCCATATGTGGGGCAAGGGGGTGCAATACCTCAAAAAAATGGGGAATGTGATCCTCATCGCTTCGGTACTGATCTGGGTGCTGGGCCACTATCCGTTGGCTAAACCGGGAATGAGCCCCGCCGAGCAACAGGAGAACTCTTACATCGGCCGCATCGGCAAGGGGATCGAACCGGTAATCCGCCCGCTGGGTTTCGACTGGCAGGTCGGGGTGGCGCTCGTCACCGGGTTTGCCGCCAAAGAGGTGGTCGTGAGCACGATGGCCGTGCTGGCCAGCAACGACCAGGCTCAGACAGAAGCCACCGGCGACGATGAGGCGGACGAAGCGGCCCAATTCTCGACCCTGAAAGAAAACCTCAAAACCCGTACCTATACGTATGGTCCCCGGGCGGGTGAGGCGGTATTCAGTCCGCTGGTGGCCTATGCACTGATGATCTTCATCCTGATCTACGTGCCGTGCATCGCGGTGATCGTGGCTATCTGGCGCGAGGCGGGATGGCGTTGGGCGCTCTTTTCGGTCTTTTACACCACGGGGATAGCGTGGCTGCTGGCCTTTGCCGTCTATCGGATCGGAATGATATTTGCCTGACGTAGGAGCATGCAAACCGTCCTGGTCATACTCATCGTTGCCGCCTGCGTTGCGGCGCTGGGCTGGCGCCTCTGGAAATATTTCCGGCGGGGTGCGACGGTCGACTGCGACTGCGGCTGCGGTGCCGGGAGCGACTGTCCGGCCAACCGCACGCAAGGCAAGGACGGGGCAGGCATCCCCGTCGGCCCCTGCGACGACTGCCCGCTCGGCGAGATGTGCCATTCGCCGCAGAAAAAGGAAGCATAACTCTCCCACTGGCCCCTCTCTACCCATTCCTATACCCCGAAGCACAACCTGCTTTGGGGGTTTTTATATCACTGACAATCAAATGAATTGAAAAATATTTCTACAAAAACTAAAAAATTAGTTTGAAAACTAAAAAATTAGTTTTATGTTTGCATTACACAATGAAATGATTCCGGGAAATGAAGACCGAACCCACGATGAAACAGGAACTGACCCGCGCCGAACTGGAAGTGATGCAGATCCTTTGGAAAAAGGAGAACGCTTTCGTGAATGACATCCTCGAAGAGATGCCTGCCCCGCGGCCGGCCTACAACACGGTGTCGACCATCGTGCGCATCCTGGAGAAGAAAGGGGTCGTGGGCCACAAAGCCTTCGGAAAAAGCCACCGCTACCACCCGCTGATCGGCAAGGAAGAATATACCCAGAATTTTATGCAGGGCGTGATGCACAACTTTTTCGACAACTCGTTCACGCAACTCTTTTCGTTCTTCTCGGCCCGCGAAGACCTTTCGACCGCCGAGATCGAAGAGATCCGCCGCATCGCCGAACTGATTACCAAAGCACAAAAGTAAGGTCAACCGGTAAAAACGATACTTATGGAACTGCCGTATATCCTCCAAACCCAAATCTGCTTCGCCCTGCTGTGGGTGCTTTACCGGGTCGTGCTGCAACACAGCGGCCAGTTCGGCCACAATCGGGCCTACCTGTTGGGATCGGTGGCGGTGTCATTCGTGGTGCCGCTGCTCTCGATCCCGGTCTACCCGGCGGCGCAGGTGGCGGTGCCGGTCTTCACGGGCGAACTCGTGCTTCCGGCCGGGGTAGCCGTGACCGAAGCCGCTTCACCGACGGTCGGTATGGCTGACGTGGCGTGGATCGTTTACGCGACAGGCGCGCTGCTGCTGTTCGGCGCGCTGGTTTTCCAGTCGGTCCGCCTGTGGCGGCGGATGCGCGGCGGCCAGCGGATCGTACTGCCCGAGAACGGGGTGGTCTACTACACCGATAAGGTCGACACCGCTTTTTCGTTCTTCAACCGCATCTTTGTCAACCGTGAGCGGATCGGCGACGCCGGGTTGCCCCACGTGATCGCCCACGAAATGGCCCACGTGCGCCTGCGCCACAGTCTCGACTCGCTGCTGTGCGAGGCGATGACCATCGCCCTGTGGTGGAATCCTTTCGTGTGGCTCTGGAGCCGATCGCTCAAGGAGGTCCACGAGTTCCAGGCCGACCGCCACGTGCTGCGCAACGGATTCGACTCGAATCAATACATATCGCTTATTCTCCAGAACCTGACCGACCTACATCCGGAGTTCGTCAGCGGGTTCAGTTATTCACTGCTTAAAAATCGACTGATTATGATCTCGAAACAAAAACGGAGCAAACTGGAGCATTTCCGGATACTGCTCGCCCTGCCGGCCCTGGCCGGTTCACTGGCCCTCTTCTCGTTCACCGAACGCCCGGCCACCGACGAACCGCCGCAGGCACAACAGAAACAAGTCATCACCATTAAAAAAAGCGTCGACCAAAACGGGAATGTGCAAGCCGCTTACACCGTCGACGGCCGCGAGGTGACCCTCGAAGAACTCAATACCCTCAAGCCCGACCTGATCGAGCGGATAAACGTCACCGCCAATACGCTTACCAACGAAGTCACGATTCTTGGCCAGCCGGAAAATTTATCGGGCACTGTGGTCAATATAATCCGAAAAGCCGACTCGCTACGGGTTGAAGGCATGCAAGGAAGCGTAATCAAAGTGCAGAAAAACGTGACTTCAAGCGACATCCCGGAGAACGTGGTGATCTATGTCAACGGCAAAGAGGTCAATCGTGAAATGATGAATAAAATCGACGCGGCAGCCATTCAGCGCGTTGATGTACTGAAAGAAAAGCTGAGCGGCGATACTACGGCGGTTATCAAGATCCAGTTGAAAGAAGGGAAAACGCTCACCACTGCCCTCGTCCAGCCCTCTTCGATGACGGACGAGATTACAGTGGTCGGGTACGGCACTGCGCAGAAAGCCGCGATAGACCCTCAGGCTACAGCACAAGCGATCCGGATTACGGGCCGGGCGTCAGGCGCCACGATCATCGGTAGCGGCGAAGGACAACCGCTCTTCATCGTCGACGGTGCAGAGGTGTCGAGTATCAAGAACATCCCGGCCGAAAGCATTCAACAGATCGATGTTCTGAAAGACGCCTCCTCGACAGCCGTCTACGGCCAACGGGGCGAAAACGGGGTGGTCCTGATCACCACCAAGGCGGCCGCCGCCAACCAAACTACGAAGATCTTCATCAACGGCCAACCCTCGACAATGGAAGAATTTGCTAAGTTTGCCCCGAAACAGATCAAAAGCATGGATTTCGACAAGGCGACGAATACGATGCATGTCGTAACCAAGTAACTTTTCATAGCGCGTTTTTTTTAGTTGGAGTGGTGCGGGCCTGTTTGGGTCCGCACTACTCTTTTTTCAGAGATAGGGCGGAAGCTACGCCGGGTTCCTGATCCCGGCGGTGTTGGTGCTGGCCATCCACCAGACGTTGCTGATGCTGTTCTTGTCGGTGCCGCTGCTCTTCCTGTCGGGGGTAGCCTGGCCGTTGCAGAATATGCCCGGCTTCTGGCGCGGGATCGCATGGTTGCTGTCTTCGACGCAGGGCGTACGGGGATTTCTGAAAATCAGCTCGATGGGCGCCAATTTGTCGCAAGTGCGGACGGAATATTTTACGCTTTGTGCCCAAACGCTGGTCTATTTGGTCGGCTGCGTCCTCCTTTACCGCCACCGGATCATCCGCGATCGGACCGGAGTTTCGGACAATGACGGGTGACGCCTGACACGTTAGAAGGCAGCGTTCGGACTCTATCTCCGTTTGCCATCAAATTATCTATCCATTGATTATTAGCTAATTAAATGAATCTGCAAAAAAAAAGACGCTCTGCATTGTAACTTTTCGGCCGCTCGTCAGTTATATGATAAAATCAGGGAAAACCCCTAAACTGACAGGATGTCAGAAAAAAAAAAGCGGCCGGAAGTTTGCAGTTTATTGAAAAAAACAGTATCTTGCGAATGCCTAACCCAAAAAAGCGAATTGCCTATCGACCAAAATCTACTCTGAATAATAACAAAAAATTGAGTAGAATGAATTTGCAGAAATTGAATGACCAGGAGTTGCTGCAGGCATACTCCGGGGGTAATGATGAAGCGATTTCGGTCCTGATCGACAGGAACAGAAAAAAGGTATTCGACTACATTATGATGCTCGTCCGCAACCGCGATCTGGCGGACGACCTCTTCCAGGAAACATTTATCAAAGCCGTGCGTTCTCTTCGGGAGAACCGCTATGCCGATCACGGGAAGTTTTCGGCGTGGCTGATGCGTATTGCCCACAACCAGGTGATCGACCACTTCCGCCGCCAGAAGCAGCAGAACAAGATCACGAACGAAGACGCGGGCTACGATCTGCTCAACAACCGGCTCTACGCCGACGGCAACGTCGAAGACCACATGATCACGAACCAGATCCAGGAAGACGTGCGCCGGCTGGTCGACCTGCTCTCGGACGAGCAGCGCGAAGTGGTGCAGATGCGCTACTATCAAGAGCTGAGTTTCAAAGAGATCGCCGAAAAAACAGGGGTCAGTATCAACACCGCACTCGGGCGTATGCGCTACGCGCTGATCAACCTGCGCAAATTGATGGAAGAAAAACAGCTGGTTTTGGACTAACGGCACAATATTCCGTTTGGCACGCGCGTTGTATTACTACAAGTAATACCCACCCACAAAAACGCGCCTATGGAAAACCTTTCCGACATTGATGCCAATCCGTCCGAATCCGACGATGGATCCCTGTTTATGGACCACGTCATTGGTGATGATTTAAGCCTTCTGGGCATAGACCTCTTGCTCCGGGAAGCATTCGGGCGAGAAAAAGAAGGCGAATAAACGGACTACGGACGAAACGGTAGCGGGGCTGCTCAATGCAGCCCCGCTTATTTTTTGTTATCTTGGAAATTTTTGCTATATTTATTAGGTACTGTTCTCTCAAAGCCCCTTGTTTGATGTTAAAAAACATATTATTTTATTTTTAAGTGTAGAATATTATATATATTTGATCTTGAAATACTCCAAGATCAAACATACCTAAACTTATCATTATGAAGAAAATCTTATTCTTATTCTTGCTGATTCTACTGGTTGTCTCATGTTCTGACAAGAACAGTGAAGTTCCTTTGAATCCTATTGAAAACGACCCGCTGTATGCGTTGGCCCAAAAACTGCCGGGCGTTTTCAGTGAATTACCCGAAACCCGCGCCGGGTCGAAAACAGTAAAGGAAATCGTCCCGATCACCGAATTTGCCGGGTTAGGCTACAATGTTTATACAGCGACCAAGAATGCGTCCCAGGCTGACCTTTCAAGCGTCTATGCAATCAATTACGATAATGACGAAGGCTATGCTATCGTTTCGACCGATCCGTTGCTCCCTGAGGTTTTCTGTTATTCCGACTTTGGAAACATTACCGATGACATCGACAATCCGGGCTTTAAGATGATTCTCGAAGTGCTGCCTGGATTTGTGGAGTACATCTATGCCAACGACGGCATCGACCGGGGAGAGACTGTGCAAACGAAAGGGACGGGGCGGTCGCCTATGCTGACAACAAAATGGGGACAAGGCACGCCCTTTAATGACTATGCCCCGATATGTCCCTCTACCCAAGAGAAGATGCCTGCCGGTTGTGCGGCTACCGCCGTAGCACAAATCATGGCCTATCATAAATTCCCTGCTTCTATCAGGATATATACCACTTCTTCAACTCCATCGCCCTACATAACAACCCCTATTGACTGGGATGCTGTAAGGTCTGTTACTAAGTATGATGGATTCATCTATGGTAATCAAACCTACCGGCAGCAGGTCGCCAATTTGTTCGGGATGGTCCAACATGATGTAAAGATGAATTTCGGATGCGAAGGAAGTGGTGCAAATATCGGATCAGTGATGGGGGCTTTCCGGGAAGTCGGCTATTGGGTGGAAAATGGAGGAGGCTATAACTGGCCTTGGGTGGAAGGTAATCTGGACCGAGGAGAGCCAATGTATATACAAGGTTTTAAAGCTACTGACGGGAAAGGCCATGCATGGGTGATCGACGGATATATGAAATATAGTTCAACGACAGTTTTTCTCCACTGCAACTGGGGATGGGATGGATATAGCAACGGTTACTATATTGAAGGATTCTTCGGTCCGGGTGCTCCTGATTACCTGGGAACCGTTATGCTCGATCCAGACACACCAAGCGTCTCATACAGAAACTATACTGAGAGTCGATGGATGCTAAATAAGATTCATCCTCTTTAATGTTTAATAAAAATCAAACCTATGAAACGCATCATTTTTGTTACTGCACTTTCCTGTTTTGCGGTAAGTTGTGGTAAAGATACCGAATTTCGGCCCGATATGCCTACCTATGAGAATTTCGTCCGGCGTTATATTGAGCCGAAGGCCATGAGTAGCATGCTATGGGGCGAAGGAAATACTTCGATCGATCCTGTAAAAACATATGCTTCTAATAAGTTCTGGATTACATTCGGAACAGATACACAAAGTTTGTCATCCACCGAATACAGAGCGAGCACAATCTATAAGGGCGGGTACGTGGATAAAAACCGGATGTTCGATTCGATTGCCCTAGCTAATGGTGATATTGGCTATGGAGGGATATATGATTTCGCAGGCATCTCAAACCACCGCAGAATGACGAACATGGAGATGGTGTCCGACGCCGATTACGACACCGCCCACCCGGCCGGCACTTCTCTGAATGACATCCTGATGATCGAATTCTGGGCGGCGGATGAATTCATCGCCAACGGCTTTTCATACGTCGGCACAGGGAACCGGCCGGATGGATCGTATGTCGAACCACTCGATGTTTTTGTTAGCAAACAACGCCGGTTGATTGCATTCGAATTCAAGGCGACCTTCGTAAAAGGGCCCGACCAAACCGGCAGCCACCGCTTCACGATCACCTATACCAACGAGGACAACGTGGTGCTGACCACCACGACCGATCAGATCAAAATCGGGAAATAACCCGACATAAAAGCGAGCGGCGGAAGAAAACTTCCGCCGCTCGCTTTTTTTCTTTATTTCACAATGACAATCATCTTTTGCGCATGCCGATCCTGCTCCAGCCTAACGCCGTTAAGCCAAAGGGTGACACTGTCGCGGCAATACTTTGAATTCTCCCGAATATGGGGCACCGCAGGAATATGAATCCGGGTGTATCCGATCGTATCTTTTTTCACCCCGTTGCGTCCCCAATCGGTGTCGTTACGCCCCCAATCGATGACAATCTCCTCTTCGCAGTAAAGCTTGGGCATAAGCACGAGCCGGTATATCGATTTAGTGCCGATGGTCGGCGGAAATGGCTCCACGCCGGCAGGTAGTAATTGCCTGTCAAGCGGGAATCTTGATTTCACGGTAACGTTCCGGTAAAAGAATGAACCGTAATCGGTCAACGTGGGGTCGTTAAGCGGACGCTGGTCAAGCAGGTCATGCCCCTCGGCGTCGACCACGAAAATCCCGAACACGTAATCAAAGAAACCGGCCTCCTTAAATGTAGCATGTTCTTCCTCAGGAGTCAGTACCTGCGGAGCCGGATCAGGATCCGGATCGGTCGCGGGATCCTCTTTTCCGCAAGAAATCCCGAGTAAGATAAATGTCAGTAAAATCAACCTCTTCTCATAAAACTACTTTACGATCTGAAGCCCGTGGCCAGGAGAAATCGCCTCCTCCGCTCCTCCATTTACTTGAACGAGATAGTAGTAGGACGATTTGTCGGCTGCGGAATAACGACGTTCAAAATCGACAGTATCTCGCTCCATCCCATTACCCCAGTCGATGATAAGTCGTCCCACGGGGCCGTCATAGCCATAATTGATAATAGAGATTCCACCTAAACCGGTGGAAAAGGGAGCTAATTGCCTATCGCCGAACCCGATCGGACAAGTTATCGTTATCCTTTGGCAATCGATGACACTCCCATCTCCCCAACCGATCAGATTATTTCCTTCACCGTCAATTGCAACTATCCTGAAGAGGAACTGATTACGTCCAACCTCAATATCTCCCACGTCCTGTTTCCTGCTGCATGCTACCATTGCTAACACCACAGCAAATAAAATCAGCTTTTTCATACTATATGGGTCTAATATTGGTTATTACCATCAAATTGTTCGTATACTTAAGTCCTGAGAAGTATCCTGAATTAGGGAGGAACAAATAAGTACCATCATCCAATCCCCCCAACCCCATATTAAGATGGAACTGATTATTACGCGAAGCAACTATGGTCAATATGGAGTAATTCTCATCATCAAACGGATCCATCGAATGATAATACGTTTTCCAATTATAGTAAGTCACATATTCGCGGCAAGCATCTATGACGAACGAGTGTCCCTCATCTTTAATCGGATCCACTCCGCCTATCTGAACGGGCCTATTATTCCCCAAAGAACTCTGAACTTTTGAAACATTCATAGCTTGCGGATTATCACATGTATACCCGTGGGCTACATAGAAATCGCGCGCCTTGTTGACATTTGACCCTGTCCCACTACAATCATACGATGTCGTTATTTGATCAAAAAGAACCTTAAATAACGAAGCAACCATGTTTTGTCCTGTAGATGAAAGATAATAGCCGTATGGATTAGTTAGCATCTGGTTCCAATCAATCGAATAACTGCCAATTGTGGAAGACGGTCGTCTGTGATAAGCCATAATCTGGGCAATGGCTACTTGCACGCATCCGGCATAGGCTCGCCCAGAGATAGTACATGACAACAGAGGCATTAAGTTATTATATGGATATTCCTGATTCCACGTCGTATAAAGCTTACATTGATAATCATGTTCTATCTCCTGTGTTTCATAAAACTCCGTATAGGTTTCTCCCGGAAGCGGGTTATATCCTTTTGTTTGCGGAGCGGAGCTGCGACGGTCGGGAAGGGTCGTCGAAACACCCATTGCCTGCAGTTTTTCGAGTGTCGGCTCAAGCAGCGTGTCGGCATTCAACTGAAAGTCGGCGAGTTCAATCTGGATGAATTCCGGCAACAGGCAGTTGATGTAGAAATTGAAATTGGGATTGATCGCCGTATCGGCCAGCGACCCGCGCTCCACATCGGCCAGCACCTCGGGCAGCCGCTCGTCGCCCGAGACGAGCGAGAAACCGTTCTCGCCCGAGCCGCGTTCGATTTCAAGCACATACAGATTAACATTCTCGCGCTTTGCCCCGGACTTTGACATCGTGTTGACCGAAACCGTCTGGGTCGAAACCTTCGTCACGCGGTCGGTTTCCGACGGATTGTAGCCCTTGGTGTTGGGCGAGGCCAGGTTCCAGTTGAGAAAATTCTCAACGGCCTGTTCTTCGGTGATGGCAAACGATGATTTTTGTGCCGTCAGGGCCCGGAACTCATCGGCTGTCAGCGTAGTCAGTTTTTCGTAATCGACCGGTTGGGATTCGGCCACCGAACCTTGTTCTTTCGCACAAGCCGACAAAAGAACAACAAGAAGAAATAGCCGATTTTTTTTCATCACGGATTGATATTTTAAATGTCATCCGATCCCACATATCCACTCAAATATAATATAAAATATTATATCTTCAAAATAAAATTAAATAGATTTGTGTGTGTTTGTGTTATTTTTCACCGAATATTGACATAATATTCCCTGCGATAGCGACAATAAGCGCCTGCCGGGCTTCGGCCGACGACCAGGCGCTGTGGGGAGCCAACACCAACCGGTCGGGACAGCTGATCTTCAGCAGCGGGCTGTCGGCCTCCAACGGTTCGCGGGCGAAGACATCGAGACCTGCACCGGCCAATTTCCCGGCTTCGAGCGCAGCGGCCAGGGCCGTTTCATCGATGATCTTGCCCCGGCCCACGTTGACCAACACGGACGAGGGTTTCATCCAAGCCAGTTCGCGGGCACCGATCAACCCGCGCGTGGCGTCGTTGAGCGGGGCGTGGATCGACACGATGTCCGACTCGCTAAGCAGTTGTTCGAGCGTGCGGTGAGGATACGGCGCCGAAAGATTGGCGCCCGAAGTAGAATGGTAAGCCACTTCGGCCCCGAATATCCGGGCGATTTCGGCCACCCGGCGCCCGATCGCCCCGAGTCCTATAATGCCCCAACGCCGGCCTCCGATCTCGCCCACGGAAGCCCCGAGGTGAAACCATCGGCCGCTAGAGGTGTAAGCGCCGCTTTTCACGTAGCGGTCATAGTAAACCACGTTGCGCAACAAGGCGAGTACCATCGCAAAGGTCGCCTCGGCCACGCTTTCGGTCGCATAACCCGCGACATTCTTGACCTCTACGCCGCGGCTGCGGGCATATTCGACGTCGACGTTGTTCATCCCCGTGGCGGCAATGCAGATCAGGCGCAACGCAGGCAGCGCATCGATCTCTTTCTGAAACAGACGCACCTTGTTGGCGATCACAACTTCGGCTCCGGCGGCACGACTTACAACTTTTTCTTGCGTCGTGCCGTCATATGCAATAAACTCTCCCTGCGAGGCGATGGGCGACAGGTCGGCATCGCCACCCAGCGACAGGGTATCGAGAAACACAATTTTCATAGCTGTAGGGTTTACTGGAAACGGGCAGCAAAAAACGCGCCCTATTGGAGGTCGAGCAAGCCGTCGGGCAGCTCCATCTCGACGATCTTTTTCCGCTGGCCGATCTTTATGATAAAGTCGTCAACAGCAGGGACTAATACTTCTCGTTCAGCATATTCCACTTCGAAAAGCGGGTTGAATTCGCTTTCGACAAAGCCGGTGATACGTCCCTCGCCGGCCCCGGCAAAGCGCACGGTGTAGCCGACCAGGTCTTCGAGGTAAAGTTCGTCGTCCGATTCGTCCGCGTCTGCGCGGCGTTTCTTCTGCGGGGTTTCGAGTACGAAGAATTCGCGGCCGACAAGTTCTGAAGCGCGAAATTCGTCCCGCAGGTCGTCGAAAACGACCACTGCTTTCGATCGGCCCATTCGGCGGAAGGCATGAAAAAACAGGGGAGTGGCCATGTTGTCCAGACGGACATACACGCACTCCCCTGTAGGGTTTTCGTATGGAAAGGTGTCGTAAAGGTTGGCTACCAGTTCGCCGCCCTGACCGAATGTTTTGGCAATGCGGCCTGTGGCGATCTCTTGGGCTGCTCTCCCTTTACTCCCGGACATACGTCGCGAGGGTTACTCGGCAGCCTTTTCTTCTTCAGCGGCCGGAGTTTCTTCAGCAGCCGGGGCTTCTTCTGCGGCAGGAGCCTCTTCGGCAACAGCGGCAGCAGCTTCTTCAGCCACAACGGCTTCGGCAACAGCGGCGGCTTCCTTCACTTCGGCCGTTTCGATAGCGGCTTCCATGGCTTCGATCGCTTCAGCTGACTCTTCGAGCACTTCGGGCTCGGTCACCACGGCTGCGGCGGCTTTGGCGGCAACGGCCTGGGCCTTGGCTTCTTTCACCTTGGTCTCTTCAGCCATGCGGGCTTTGGCGGCGCTGCGGGCGTCGTCGGCCAACTGGCTGCTCTTCTTGGCGATCTGGCCTTCTTTGCCGGCCAGCCACTTGTCAAAGCGGTCTTCGGCTACTTCGAGCGAGAAAGCGCCTTTCTTGACACCGCCCAGCAGGTGCTTCTTGTAGAGCACGCCTTTGTACGACAGGATCGCACGGCAGGTGTCGGTCGGTTGTGCACCTTTTTCGAGCCAGTTCAGCGCTTTGTCAAACTGGAGGTCGATCGTGGCAGGATTGGTGTTCGGATTGTATGTGCCAATCTTTTCGATGAACTTGCCGTCGCGCGGCGCCCTGCTGTCGGCTACGATGATATGATAGAAGGCGTAATCCTTCTTCCCGTGCCGAGATAATCTGATTTTTACAGACATTGTTTAATTTTTAGTGGTTAAACCTGATTTTCCTAACTCGTAGGAGGTTGCAAAGGTAAATCTTTTTTCCGGTTTTACAAATTTATCCGACACAAGTCGTTCCGCCGTAACCGGGGGTTGACAGGCTGTCGGATCCGCAGATGACCACGGCACGCACGCCACCGGCGATGGCCGCGAAAGCGTTTTCGAGTTTGGGGATCATCCCGTCCGACACGATACCCTGGACACGCAGGTCGGCGAATGAGGCCGGGGTGATGCGCGGAATGACTGACCCCTCGTCGTTTACATCGGCCAGTACGCCCGGTTTTTCAAAGCAATAAACCAGTTCGACGTCGTAGTACAGGGCGAGGCCCACAGCCACGGTCTGGGCTACAGTGTCGGCGTTGGTGTTGAGCAACACCCCGTCGCCGGTGTGGGTGATCGGAGCCACGACCGGGGTAAAGCCGGCATCGATCAGCGTCCGGGCCGTGGCAGCGCCAAAGCGCCCGGCCACGGGATCGCCCACGTAACCAAAATCGATCGGCACGGGATTGCGTTTTGCCGACGGGATCAGGTTGCCGTCGGCGCCGCACAGTCCGAAGGCGTTGCACCCTAAGGCTTGCAATTTGGCGACGATTGTCTTGTTGACCAGCCCGGCGTAGACCATCGTCACCACTTTGAGCGTTTCGGCGTCGGTCACCCGGCGGCCGTCGATCATTTGAGCCTCGATGCCCAGTCCTTTCGAGACGGCGGTAGCGATCTTGCCTCCGCCGTGGACGAGGATTTTCGGGCCCTCGAGCGCCGCGAAGTCGGCCAGGAAGCTATCCAGCTTTTCGGGGTTATCGACAACATTTCCCCCTATTTTCACAATTTTCAACATCTTTTCAGCAGCTTTTCGACAGGTTTTTGACATACCACAAGGTTATGAACAACTTTTCATCGGGTTATGAACAACGATACTTCCCCCGTTTCCGTCGGCCAAACTTACGAAAAAAACACCGGAAACCGGCCCCTTCGACCACAAAAAAGGCCGCCTTCTTGCGAAGGCGACCTTTTCATTTTCGTCGAAACGGTTAGAACATATAGCGAACGCCAAGGGCGAATCCGGAATAATATCCCTGGTCGTTCAGCAGCCCGAATGTCGGATTGAACTCGAGGGTCAGCTGCAACGGAATCGGGAAGCGATATTCGAGACCAACCTGTCCGCCGATACCCATCGCGAAATAGTTGTCGCCGTCCTTGACGTTGACCCCGGCAAAACTTACGCCCGGCGCCGCAAACCAATTAAAGCCGCCCTGGATGTTCCACACCCACTGGTAGTAGCCGTCAATGCCAAACGAGCTGTGTTTATCATTGCCGCCAAAGGCCAGGTTGCCTTCAAACCGGTTGATGCCACCCAATGCACGCTGGTAGCTGAAAGCCACCCCGCCGCCCGAGAAATCGCCGGCCGTGCCACCGAATTTCAACCCGATAGCGTTCGTACTCATACTTTGAGCCTGGGCCGATAAAGACAATAGCAGCGCACCGGCCAACAAAAAGAAGATTTTTTTCATGTTTTTTTTAATTTCAGAGGTTACTTAATCTAAATCCTTATATCCAAGAACTATGCCTGTTGCAACAACTTTGCAAAAGAAGCGAGGAAACGGTCGGCGTGTTCGCGCGTGATATTGAGCGCAGGCAGCAGGCGGACAACCGTTTTGCCCGAAGCCCCGACGAATATTTTTTCGTCGAAAAGCAGCTTCTTCCGCAGTTCGTCCGTGTCGCCGGGCAGCTCGATGCCGATCATCAGGCCGCGGCCGCGTACCTCGACGATGCCGGGCAATTTCTTCAGTTCGGTCATCAGGTAGTCGCCCATCGCGGCGGCGTTATCCATCAGGCGATCGGCCGCTATCACGTCGGCCACCGCTTCGGCCGCCACACAGGCCAGCTGGTTGCCGCCGAAAGTAGTGCCCAGCATTCCGTATTTCGGTGCAATATGGGGAGCGATGGCAATGGCGCCGATCGGGAAACCGTTGCCGATGCCCTTGGCCATGCTGTAAATATCGGCGTTCACCCCTGCCCAGTCGTGCGAGAAATATTTTCCCGAACGGCCACAGCCACACTGGATGCTGTCGGCGACGTAGACCGCGCCATGCTGATCGCAGAGCGTCCGGATTTTCCGCAAAAATTCGGGGGTAGCAACCTTAATGCCGCCCACACCCTGAATCCCCTCGATAATCACCGACGAGATCTCGCTGCCCTGCTCGGCGAAACATTGTTCGAGGGCGGCTTCATCGTTGAGCGGCAGGAAGATCACGTTCGGCGTCTGGTTAACCGGGGCCACGATCGACGGGTTGTCGGTCACGGCCACCGCCAGCGACGTCCGCCCGTGGAACGCCCCTTTGAAAGCGATCACTTTTTTGCGCCCGTTGTGGAACGAGGCGAGTTTCAGCGCATTTTCATTGGCCTCCGCCCCCGAATTGCAAAGAAACAATTGATAATCGTCTTTCCCGGAAAGCTTGCCGAGTTTTTCGGCCAGCACGCGCTGTTGCGGAATGATGACCGAGTTGGAGTAAAACCCGATGCGGTTCAGCTGCTCGGTGAGCAATTTCACGCTGTGGGGATGGGTGTGGCCGATCGAGATCACAGCGTGGCCGCCATACATATCGAGGTATTTCGTGCCGACCGAATCCCATACGTACGAGCCCTCGGCCTGCACAATTTCTACATTATTGAGGGGGTATACATCAAAAAGTTTCATCATTTTTGTCTTTAAAATGCCACCGGCTTCAGGTTCAAACCGGCTCTTTCATTTAGTCCGAACATCAGGTTAAGGTTCTGCACGGCCTGGCCACTCGCGCCTTTCAGCAGGTTGTCGATACAGCTGACGACCAACAGTTTGTCGCCGTGCTTTTCGAGATACAAAAAGCACTTGTTGGTGTTGACCACCTGTTTGAGGCTGATGTTCGTGTCGCTCACCCAGGTGAAAGTGGCGTCCCTGTAATATTCCTTGTACAAGGCGCGGGCTTCGTCGATCGAGAGCGGACAGTCGGTGTAGATCGAGGCGATGATGCCCCGGGTGAAGTCACCGCGGTAGGGGACGAAGTTGATCGCCTCGTCAAAACCGGGCGACAATCTTCGGACGGTTTGTCCGATTTCGCGCAGATGCTGGTGTTCGAACGCCTTGTAGACCGACAGGTTATTGGCCCGCCAGCTGAAGTGCGACGTCGACGAGAGCGACTGTCCCGCGCCGGTCGAACCGGTAGTGGCGGTCATGTGCACGTCGGTCGTGAGCAACCCTTTGGCCGCCAGCGGCAACAGCCCCAGTTGCAGGCAAGTGGCGAAACACCCCGGATTCGCAATGTTTTTCGCCGCCGCGATCGCCTCGCGGTTCGCCTCCGGCAGGCCGTAAACAAACGCTCGTCCATCGATCTCGTTGCCCGGCGTCAGACGGAAATCCTGGCTAAGGTCAATGATCCGTACAGACGCGGGAACCGGGTTCACCTCCAAAAATTTCCGCGCATCGCCGTGGCCCACACACAGGAAAAGCACGTCGACATCTGCCGAAAACGCCTCGGCAAACCGCATCGTGGTATCGCCCAGCAGGTCGGTGTGTACCTCATAGAGATACTTGCCCGCATTGCTGTTGCTGTGCACGAACGCCAACTCCACGTCGGGATGGTGGATCAGCAACCGGATCGCTTCGCCGCCCGTGTAGCCGGCGCCGCCGATGATGCCTGCCTTGATCTTTTTCATAGCGCGTTATTTTTCTTCGAGGTCTTGATTCACTTTGTGGTAGATCATCGTCTGGTTGCCGAAAATTTTACCGAAACCGATCACGTCCTGGCCGGTCCAGGCGTTGTTCATGATTTCGCCGTAGCTGCCGAAAGCGTTCGACATCAGGTCGTGTTTCGAGCTGATGCCCACCACCACGAAGCGGTACGGCAATAATTTCACGAACACGTCGCCGGTCACCGTACGCTGGCTACTGCCGAGCATCGCTTCGATGTCACGCATCACGGGATCGTAGTATTGGCCTTCGTGCAAGTGATTGCCGTAGAATGCGGCGATCTGGTCTTTCCAGAACAGCTGCCACTTGGTGAGCGTGTGTTTTTCGAGCATGTGGTGGGCCTTGATGATCACCATCGGGGCGGCGGCTTCGAAGCCCACGCGGCCCTTGATGCCGATGATCGTGTCGCCCACGTGCATATCGCGGCCGATGGCAAATGGAGCCGCCAACGCCTGCAGGGCCTGGATCGCTTCGGTCGGGTGGCCGTACTTTTTGCCGTTCACTGCCACCAGTTCGCCCCGGTCGAAAGTGAGGATCACCTCTTCCTCGTCCGTGCGCGTAAGTTGCGACGGATAGGCCTCTTCGGGCAGGGTTTTCGACGAGGTGAGGGTTTCCTTGCCCCCTACCGACGTACCCCAGATCCCCTGGTTGATCGAGTATTCGGCCTTTTTGAAATCCATGTCTACACCGTTTGCACGCAAGTACTCAATCTCCTCCTCGCGGCTCAGTTTCTTCTCGCGTACCAGAGCAATGATCTCGATGCCCGGAGCGAGCGTGTTGAAGATCATATCGAAACGCACCTGGTCGTTGCCCGCGCCGGTCGACCCGTGGCAGATGTAGTCGGCTTTCATCGCCCGCGCGTGGTTGGCGATGGCGGTGGCCTGCGAAATGCGCTCGGCACTCACCGACAGCGGGTAGGTGCCGTTCTTGAGCACGTTGCCGAAGACCATATATTTGATGCACGTGTCGTAGTATTCCCGGGTCACGTCGATGCACTTGTGTGTAGCCACCCCTAAAGCCAGGGCACGTTTTTCAATCGCCGCGAGTTCATCTTTCGAGAATCCGCCGGTGTTGACGATCACCGAATGGACTTCGAGGCCCATCTCTTTCGACAGGTAGATGGCGCAATACGACGTATCGAGCCCGCCACTGAACGCCAAAACAACTTTTTTCTTCATATCGTTTGAGTCTTATTTTTTCTGTTTTCTTTCGTCGACCTCCGGATCGAACAACATCGCGGTGCAAAGGCAATTTTTGCGTTCTTTGCTTTGGAGGATCGCGTAGTTCACGCAACTCTCGCACCCTTTCCAAAACGCCTCGTCGTCGGTCAACTCCGAATAGGTGACCGGCCGATAGCCCAGTTCCGAATTGATCTTCATCACGGCCAGGCCGGTCGTCAGCCCGAAGAGCTTCGCCCCCGGATATTTTTGCAGTGAAAGTTCGAAGGTCTTGGTCTTGATCGCCCGGGCAAGGCCCACCTTGCGAAATTCCGGGTTGATGATCAGCCCCGAGTTGGCGACATAGTGGCCGTGGCCCCAGGTTTCGATATACGAAAAACCCGCCCAGCGGCCGTCTTTGTGGAAGGCGATTACCGCCTTGCCCTCGCGCATTTTGCCGGCCACGTATTCCGGGCTGCGGCGGGCAATACCCGTACCGCGGGCCTGGGCCGAAGATGCCATTTCGTCACAGATCTCTTCGGCAAACTTTACATGTGCTTCGGAAGCGACCAATACATCGAAATCGTTGATTGTCATTGCTCTAAAAATGGATAAATTGAAAAACGAAAACGAAAACTACGAAAACACGCCTATCACAGGCCATCACGAGAAATCTTCCGGCACGTAGCCGAAAAACTATCGTCGTCGTCTTTCGATCGAGCGTTGGTAGGCCCGCGCGACAACGGCAGCGCAAGAGGTCGCACTGTTCGCAGAAATGAGGATCGATCCGTTGTGGTACATTTTCGGGCCTGTTTAACGGTGCCTCCCGGCACCCGGTATTTTGACTTTGCTTAGCCTGAGTGCCTCCCGGCACCCGGTGTTTGACTTTGCTTAGCCTGAGCGCCTCCCGGCACCCGGTGTTTGACTTTGCTTAGCCTGAGACGCCTTCCAGCATCCCGTGTTTTTGACTTTGCGTGGGCAAAGATACAGAGAAAACGGTTATGTAACGCAAAAAAGGGGAAATTATTCCCCTTTTTTACAATTTGTCGGATTTTAAACCGCCGACAGGCGTTATTTGATCAGGATATCGTCGAGCGAGCGTTTCGGGACGTAATGTACGCCGGCTTCGTCGCGGTAGTATTTGACATCGCCGTCACGGACAGGAACGATCACCACCCCCTCTTTCGGCACGCCGAGCGCGACGACCAGCACCGGGGTAAGGTTTTCCGGCAACCCGAGCGTCCGGACAATCTCCTCGCGGCGGATCGAGCCGATCATGCAACCGCCCAAGCCCGCTTCGACCGCGCCCAACAGGATCGTTTGGGCGGCGATGCCTTCGTCCCACTTGTTCTCGGGCCCGATCGCCGTGTCGCAACACAACACGATGTAGGCCGACGGGCGTTCGCCCTCCGCCGGGCCGTCCCACTCTTTGAGGTACCCCGCCCAGGCCAGCGCCGGATACAGCGCGGCACATCCCATCGGATCGTTGACCACGGCGTATTTCAGCACTTGCAGGTTGCGGCCCGAAGCGGTCAGCCGCGCCAGTTCGACGAGTGAAGTCAACATTTCGCCGCTCACCCGCCGCTCCTGGTGAAAGCGGCGGTAGCTTCGGTTTCGGGTTACGATCTCTTTCAGGGACATTGGCGAGCGGTTTTATTCGATGATCTTAATGTCTTTCAGCCACTTCAGGTAGAGATGTTTCCACTCTTCGTGGTATTCGAAATCGGAATTAAAGCCAAAACCATGGCCGCCTCTCGGGAAGATATAAAGGGCCGAGGGCACTTTCTTGGCGTTGAGCGCTTGAAAATAGATCGCACTTTGCGGGGCCAGGCGGTCGTCGGCACAGACAAAGATCAGCGACGGCGGGGTGTCTTCGGTCACTTTCTTGTCGGCCGAGAAACGGTCGGGATCGGCACCCGCAGCCAGCATCCCGGTCGACTGAATCGCCGGATAGAAGAGGATGGCGAAGTCGGGGCGCGTACCTTCGGTGTAGAGCGTACTGATCGACGAAGCGAGGTGACCGCCGGCCGAGTTGCCGGAGAAACCGACCTTGGCCGGATTCACGCCCCACTCTACCGCGCGTTGGCGGACGATGCGCATCGATTCCTTGGCGTCATCGAGCGGCACCTCGGGGTGACCGTTGGGCATACGGTATTTGAGAACGATGCCCGTGATGCCGTTTTCCGACAACCACTGGGCGATCTGGTGTCCTTCGTGCTGGATCGCCAGGCGAATGTAGGCGCCGCCCGGGGCGATGATCACGGCTGCACCGGTGTTTTTGGCTTTGTTCGCGGGATAGACGTAAAGAATGGGGTCGCTCACGTTGCCCACGCGTCCTTCGGCGGGTTCGGTTTCAGGGCCGGTAAGGCCGTTAGCCTCGGGAGCGCCGTCGGGCCACACTTTGATTTCGATGGGCGTCTGGGCCTGGAGCGAAACGCCGATAAGCAGTGCAGCGGCCAGAAGGAGCGATTGAATGGTTTTCATAGGTTTAGGTTAGTTGGTTTCGAATGACCAAATGTACGTTTTTTTCAGCTAAGTGCGTGCCCGTATCATGATTTTTTCAAAGCAAACTCCCTCAGGAAAACGAAGTTTTAGCTTCGCTGAGCTCCTCTTCGTTCCGGTTCCGGAAAAATTTTTAGCTCCGCTGAGCTCGCCCGTTGCTTGCGCAACGACCTCGGTTGGTGCCGCTTTTTATAAAAAGCGGCGGTACCCTCGCGGAGCCTCCCTCGGCACAACCCAAAGCGCGGTGGCCAAGCTCTCCCGAGATTTTTATGCCCGCTCCGGCCCGGCAGAGGCTACGGTCCAATGCATAAAATCTCTTGTGTGGTGGTCCCTACCCCAATGCGCGGGGCTGCAAGCCCTGCGGTGCGTCCCCGCACTGGGGGTTTTGTTTGCGTTGGCGCAACGGTTGGAGTTTTGACTCGATTGTCAATGAGGCGTCACTTTCTTATGTTACCTCCCTTTGGTCGGTGAGCTCGCCCGCCTTACTTGCTTAGCGCAAGTTCCCGCCCTGCGGGCGGGCAGCGACCTCGGTTGGCGGCCACCCAAAGAGAGTAACCAAAGAACCGAAGCTCACCGACCGGAGGAAGGTAAAAGTCACCGCTTTAAGAAAAAAGGTGTGTCCCCGCACTGGGGAATTCCTTTGCTTTGAGAAATCTCCCAGTGCGGGGACGCATCTCCGTCCACAACTCGCCCTGCGGGCTCAGACAGTGGACTACATGACGATTTTCCCAAAACTTTTCTTAATGCATTTTTCTTAGATGCGGGCCTTCGGCCCGCTTTGCGCGGCACCTGTGGCCCAGCTTGGAACTGAGATACTACAAATACACTAAACAAAAAAGAGGCAAAAGCCTCTTTTTGTTTAGATTAGCGAACCAACGGTCGCCGCATTGTGCAGAGAATGCGTCAGATTTAAAAGATCGTTTGGGCTTTTTAATCCTTACGTACCTTAAGTACGCTCCGGTTAAAAGCCCGAACGATCTTTCAAAGACGGCGTGCTATACGCGCAACGCCCCTATTGGTCGAGGAGGTCGGAAACCAGGATACGTCCGCAATATTCGCAGACAATGATCTTCTTGCTCGTGCGGATGTCGAACTGGCGCTGGGGCGGGATGCGGTTGAAGCAACCGCCGCAAGCGTCACGTTTAACCGTCACCACAGCCAGGCCGTTGAGCATATTGCTGCGGATGCGCTTGTAGGCCGCGAGCAGGCGTTCGTCGATCTTCACCGAAGCCTCTTTCGACTTGACTTCGAGCGCAGCGATTTCCTTGGCGGTTTCCTGGTCGATGCTTTCGAGCTCTTCTTTCTTGTTCTTCAGATCGACCTGACGGCCGTCGAGGATTTCGCGGGCGTCTTCGATCTGCTTTTTCTGGATCTTGGCCTCGGCCGAAGCTTCCTTGATCTTCTTTTCGCAAAGTTCGATCTCGAGTTTCTGAAACTCGATCTCCTTCGAGAGCGAATCGAACTCGCGATTGTTGCGCACGTTGTTCTGCTGCTCTTCGTATTTGGCGATCTGAGCTTTGGACAGTTCGATCTCCTCCTTGCGGGCCTTCGAGGTCTTGTTCAGCTCGTCCATCTCCTCGGTAATGTTGGCGATGCGGGTCTCGAGGCCGGCGATCTCGTCTTCGAGGTCTTGCACTTCGAGGGGCAGCTCGCCCTTAAGGCGGTCGATCTCGTCGATTTTCGAGTCGATCTTCTGCAGGTCATACAGGGCGACGATCTTTTCCTCGATCGAGTAGTCGATTTCGGCCGCCTTGGTGCTGTTTGTTGCCATAGTATGCTATGCTAAATAATTGACGGGATTGGCGGAATTGACACTTTTCCGGACGGCAAAGGTAGGGAATTTTTTCGTAATCACATCATATAAAATATCGATCGCGCAATATTCGCTTTCGAAATGTCCCACGTCGGCCAGGATCATCCGCGGATCGGCTTCGAGGAAAGCGTCGTAACGCAGGTCGGCCGTGATGAACACATCGGCTCCCGAACGCAGGGCGTCGCCGATCATCGAACCGCCCGAACCGCTCGATATGGCCACCCTGCGCACGGTGCGGCCCTCGGCAGCGGTATGTCGCACGGCTCCCGTACCGAACGTCGTTTTAAGCCGGGCCAGGTATTTCTCGGCCGGCACAGCCTCCGGCAGCATCCCGACAGTACCGAAACCCGAATGCAGGTCGCGGTTTTCCAACGGGATCAAGTCGTAGGCCGGTGCCTCGTAAGGATGTGCCGCCAGCAAGGCCCGCACGACGGCGCCGCTGCGGTGGCGGGGAGCGATGACCTCGATGCGTGTTTCGGCCTCGGTGTGCATCGTTCCGCGTTCGCCGACAAAGGGATCCGTTCCCTCGCCCGGCCGGAAAGTGCCTTCGCCGTGGGCGTTATAACTGCATCGATCGTAGCCGCCGATCGCCCCGGCACCGGCGTCGAACATCGCCTGCCGTACTTTTTCGGCATGGGCCTCGGGCGCGAAAACGACCACTTTCAGAAAATTCGAGCCACGCGGGGCCAGCACCTCTACCGATTGCAACCCGAGCATTTCCGCCATGCAAAAATTGATCCCGCCCGCGCACGAGTCGAGGTTGGTGTGAGCGGCATAGAGGGCAATGCCCCGTTCTATAGCCGTCTGCACCATCCGTTCGGGATGGGTGGCGCCGGTCAGGCGTTTGAGCGGATGGAAAATCACCGGATGGTGCGAAACCACCAGGTTCGCCCCGCAGGCCACCGCCTCGTCCAACACCGCCCGGGTCACATCGACACACAGCACCACGCCCGTCGCCTCGCGCGTGCGGTCGCCCACCAGCAACCCCGCGTTATCGTAGGATTCCTGATAACTGAGCGGCGCAAAATCTTCGATAATGCGGATTATTTCGTCTATTTTCATTGGCATGCGTTAGAACAGCGATTGCTGAGTGGCAGCGGGTTTTTCCTGGGGCGGCGAATCCTGTCCTGCTTCATCCATCAGCGAATCGGTGTCGAAAAGTTGCTGGGCGTAGAACGGGACGCTGGCGATTTCGGGTTCTTCCAACTCTTCCGGGAAATCGTCGGTGACGGAATCGACCTCGTCATAAACCTCCTCGGCCGGTGTCCCGACAAAGACTTCCTCTTCGGGAGCAATGGCTTGTTCAAGGTCGATGACCTCTTCTGGGTCGGCTTCTTCCTCGATCTCGTCGAGCAGTTCGCCAGGGATCACCTCTGTTTCGTCCATCTCGCCGGGGGCCCACACGGCTTCGACTTCGTCGAGCACTTCCACACGCCGGGGGACTACCGTCAGCTCGGCGACCGACGGTTCGGCAACGGCCTCCGGTTGTTCGGCGTATGACTCGTAGGTGAGTCCGGCAAACGGTTCGGGGTGCTGTTCTGAAAATTGTCCGGCGACTCGTTCGGCGACAACTTCGGCCGCCTCTTCTTCTGCCGTCTCCTGCCACAGATCATGTACCTGTTCGCCCCACTGGAGGGTTTCGTCAAGCGGACCAGATTCGGATTCGACGACAAAGGCGGTTTCGGCACCGGGGACAAACTCCGGCTCCACCCCGGGAACCACGGCATTCACCGGTCCGGGGACCGCCTCAAAATCCGCCCCCGGAACAGCTTCCGGGAAACGTTGTTCAAGCGCCACCTCCGCATAGTCGGGCATCGCCGGGCGCACCGGCCCAGCAGACACATCTTTCAACTCCTCGCGGATTTCCTGCAACACGGCGCGGACTTCCTGTAGGTGTTTAATGATCTCGGTATCGCGCTCGGCCCCTCCCGGATTCTCTTTCAGACGCTTTTCGGCGCCGGCCAGCGTCATCCCCCGTTCCTTGACCAAGTGGTAGATGATTCCGAGATTTTTAATATCGGCCGGGGTGAAAAGGCGGTTCCCCTTTTTGTTCTTCTTCGGTTTGAGCACGTCGAAACGTTGCTCCCAGAAACGGATGAGCGATTGGTTGACGTCGAACATCTCGGCCACCTCGCCCATCGTATAGAACATTTTTTCGGGGTTTTCCTCGCGCGCTTTCACTATTCAGGAGGTATTATGGGTATTATCTAATGTGATTTTGGCTCTGACGAAAAAGATCTTCGACGAAAAATGCCCGTCAAAGGAAACGCTAAAGTACAAAAAATCTGTACGTCAAACAACCCCCCGCCGAAAAGTTGCAAAAATAATCCGTACTTTTGCCTGGCAAGCTCCGTTTAGCATGAACATCGAAATCACAGGCACCGTCATCGCGGGCAACCGCATCGGGAACTCGCTGGGTTTTCCCACGGCCAACGTCGCGCTCGACGCCGCGGCCGGGCCGGTCGACGGATTGGCCGACGGAGTCTACGCGGCCACGGTTACTACGCCCGCCGGAACTTTCCGAGCGATGGCCAACGTGGGGACGCGCCCTACGGTGAGCCGCTCGCCCGAACGCCTGCTCGAAGTACACCTGTTCGGATTCAGCGGCGACCTCTACGGACAGACCCTCCGCGTCGCCCTCCACGAATTTATCCGCCCCGAAGTGAAATTCAGTTCGCTCAACGAACTCAAACAAGCTATCGAAAACGACAAAACGACCATACTTGACTATTTTGACCGCTATGGAATTTAATCCTGACCTGCCCTACCGCGTCGCCGACCTGGCGCTCGCCGGCTGGGGCCGCAAAGAAATTACGATCGCCGAAAAAGAGATGCCCGGGCTGATGGCCCTGCGTCGCAAATATGCCGCGACGAAACCGCTCGCCGGCACCCGCATCACCGGATCGCTCCACATGACGATCCAGACCGCGGTGCTGATCGAAACCCTCACGGCGCTGGGCGCCCAAGTGCGGTGGTGCAGCTGCAATATTTTTTCGACCCAGGACCACGCCGCGGCTGCTATCGCTGAAGCCGGCGTCCCCGTTTTCGCCTGGAAAGGCGAAACGCTCGAAGAGTATTGGTGGTGCACCTACCAGGCCCTCACCTTCCCCGAAGGCAAAGGCCCGAACCTGATCGTCGACGACGGAGGCGACGCCACGCTGCTCATTCACAAAGGCTACGAAGCCGAAAACAACGCGGCATCGCTCGACTACACCCCCGGCAGCCACGAAGAGGGCGTCGTCCTGGATACTTTACGAAAAATCCTGAAGCACTCGCCCCGCCAGTGGCACAACACGGTGGCCGAATGCCGCGGCGTGTCGGAGGAAACCACGACCGGCGTACATCGCCTCTACCAGATGAAGGACGCCGGAAAACTGCTTTTCCCGGCGATCAACGTCAACGACTCGGTCACCAAGAGCAAATTCGACAACCTCTACGGCTGCCGCGAGTCGCTGGCCGACGGGATCAAGCGCGCTACGGACGTGATGATCGCCGGCAAGGTGGTCGTAGTGTGCGGCTACGGCGACGTCGGTAAAGGATGTGCCCGCAGTATGCGTGCCTACGGCGCCCGGGTGATCGTCACCGAGATCGACCCGATCTGCGCGCTGCAGGCCGCGATGGAGGGCTTCGAAGTGAAACGGATCGAGGAGACCCTCTCCGAGGGCAACATCTTCGTCACCGCCACCGGCAACCGAGACATCATCACCCTCGAACACTTGGCGGCGATGCGCGACCAGACGATCGTGTGCAACATCGGCCACTTCGACAACGAGATCCAGGTCGACCGCCTCGAAACCTCGGGTGCGGTAAAAACCACGATCAAGCCGCAAGTAGACCAATACACCTTCGCCGACGGCCGTGCGATCTTCCTGCTGGCCGAAGGGCGGCTCGTCAACCTGGGTTGCGCCACCGGCCACCCGTCGTTCGTGATGAGCAACTCGTTCACCAACCAGGTACTGGCCCAGATCGAACTGTGGACGAAACGACCGGCGATCGACGTCTACCGCCTGCCCAAGGAGTTGGACGAAGAAGTGGCCCGCCTGCACCTCGACGCGCTGGGAGTGCGCCTGACCGAACTCTCCACGGCACAAGCCGACTATATCGGCGTCAAACCCGAAGGACCGTATAAACCGGATCATTACCGCTACTGATCCCCTGCCCCATATCCGGAAATAATTTCCCCTGCCCTGGAAAACGGCGAATCATGCGATTCGCCGTTTTTTTATCCCCCAGCATGGCCCCGACCAATCTTTTAAAACCGTTGCCCACAGTATAATCTACATTATGTATTTTAAAAAACAACTTATTTTGTTGAAATATAATCTACATTATGTTTAATTAAATGTTTTTTTAACATTTCGTAAAAAACCGGATGTTTTTAATATAAAACGACCAGGGAGGTCGCTTGACTTCAAAAATAACGATACATTTCACATATTTAATGATAACAAAGGATGGGGTTTATATTTTTTAGCGCCTAAACAGGAGGGATCGAAAATAAACTTAAAAAACGCCACAAACTGATTTACTAACTACAAAAAACGCTTATGAAAAAATTTACATTAACTTTTTTGGTTATGCTTCTGGCGTGCGCACAGGCGTTCGCTCAGAACATAAGCATAACGGGTACGGTAAGGACCGATTCGGGCGAACCGCTCGTCGGTGCGGCCGTATTGGTCGGTGGCACCCAGCGGGGCGCTACGACCGACAATCAAGGCCGTTATAATATCCTGGCCCCGGCTAACGGAACGCTCACGTTCTCGTTTATCGGGTATGTTTCGCAGGAGGAAGCCATCAACGGCCGTACGCAGATCGACGCGATCCTGCCCATCGACGTGGAAACGATCGAAAACGTAATCGTCGTGGCTTTCGGTACCGCAAAACGCGAAGCTTACACGGGGGCGGCTTCGGTGATCAAAGCCGAAGACATCCAGCGACGCCAGGTGTCGAACATTTCCAAGGCGCTCGACGGCCAGGTGGCCGGGGTGCAGATGACCACCAGCACCGGCCAGCCGGGGGTAGCCGGTACGATCCGCGTACGCGGGTTTACTTCGATCAACGCCTCGAACAGTCCGCTCTACGTGGTCGACGGCGTACCGTTTGACGGTGACCTCTCGACCATCAACCCGAACGACATCGAGTCGATGTCCGTCCTCAAGGACGCCGCATCGAGCGCCCTCTACGGGGCCCGTGGTGCCAACGGTGTGGTGATGATCACCACCCGTCGCGGCCGCTCGGGCGACGCTGTCGTTAGCATCGACGCCAAGTGGGGGGCCAACTCGCGCAGCGTGCCGGAATACGACGTGCTGACCAACCCGGGTACCTATTATGAAAAATTTTGGGAAGGGATTAAAAACCAGTACGATGCCGCTAGGGCCAACGCGAACCTGATCCCGATGTTGGGTTACCAGGTCTACTCGGTTCCCGCCGGCGAAACGCTGATGGTGGACGGTAAGCTGAACCCCAACGCTACGCCCGGTTACGCGGCCAACAACCGTTACTACCTGGCCGACGACTGGACCGACGCAGCCTACAACAACGCCATGCGCCAGGAATACAACGCCAGCGTGAGCGGCGCTACCGACAAGATGAACTACTTCTTCTCGGCCGGTTACCTCAACGATAAAGGGTATGTGGTGAACTCCTACTACGATCGCATCACTTTCCGTCTGAAGACCGACTACCAGGCCAAACCGTGGCTGAAGATCGGCGCTAACGCAATGTATGCCAACAGCGACCAGAACTACCCGACCTACACGCAGACCAGCTCGGTGAATATGTTCTACCTGACCCGCAACATCGCCCCGATCTATCCGCTCTATGTGCGCAACACCGACGGTTCGATCCGCATCGACGTGCGCGGACAGCAGGTATATGACTATGGCGACAGCGCCACCGGCGGGATCGCCCGTCCCTTCATGGGCCAGGCCAACCCTGTCAGCGCACAGGGGCTGAACAAGGAATCGCACTTGATGGATATGTTTAGCGGCCGTGCGTTTGCCGAAATTTCATTCCTGAAGGATTTCCGCCTGCAAATCGTAGCCGGTACCGACGTTGACAACGTCCGTTCGCAGGATATGCGTAACCCGTTCTACGGCCAGTATGCCTCCTCGGGCGGTTACATCCAGGTATCGCAGGACCGCAACGCCGCCCTCTCCCTCGACCAGATGATTACCTGGAAACACGCATACGGCAAGCACAATGTGGACGTCCTGGTGGGGCACACCTACTATCAACGTACGCTGTCCGACCTGTCTGCCGACCGCACCTATCTCTACAATCCGGACATCGCCGAGGTCGACAATGCGATCCTTGACCCGCACGGCTTCTCGAGCACTGACAAATACTACAACGAAGGGTATCTGGGCCGCGTGAACTACGACTACAACATGAAATATTTCTTCTCGGGGAGCTACCGTCGCGACGCCTCTTCGAAGTTCGCTCCGGGCAACCGCTGGGGTAACTTCTGGTCGGCCAGCGGCTCATGGTTGATGAGCCGGGAAGACTTCCTGCAGAACGCTTCCTCGTGGCTGAATATGCTGAAAGTAAAAGCCAGCTATGGTGTTCAGGGGAACGACGCCCTGTTGAGAAACGGCGTATTGAGCTTTTACCCCTATGCCAACCAGTATGACCTGGTGAACAACGCCAACGAACCCGCGCTGATGCGTACCTATGTGGGCAACCGCAACATCTCCTGGGAAACCAACTACGCCTTCAACACCGGGGTGGAATTCAGCCTGTTCAACAACCGGCTGGACGGGATGGTCGATTTCTATGTCCGCACCACCAAAGATCTGCTGATGTATCGTCCGGTGGCCCCGTCGCTCGGTTATGAAAGCTATCCGGACAACGTTGGCGACATGCGCAACACCGGTGTCGAAGTGACGCTGAACGGCACGCTGATCTCGACCCGCGATTTCCACTGGAGCATCAACCTGAATGCCACCCACAACAAGAACAAAATCCTCCGCCTGCCGGAAGAAAGCCGGGAAGCGGGGATCGTGAACAACCCCTTTAAATATACCGAAGGCGGTTCGATGTACGACTTCTACCTGCGCGAATGGGCAGGCGTGAAGGAAGACACTGGCCAGTCGCAATGGTACGTTGTAAACAACGACGGGACCAAGACGACAACTACAAGTTATCAGAACGGCACCCTGGTGATGTGCGGGGCTTCGGCCATGCCCGACCTCTACGGTGGTTTCGGAACATCGCTCACCTACAAGGGATTTGACCTGGCGGCAAACTTCTCCTACCAGATCGGCGGTACCGGTTACGACCAGGCCTACGCCTGGCTGATGCACGGCGGTAACTCGTCAAACCGCGGCCGCAACTGGCACACGGACATCCTCAACTCGTGGTCGGCCGAAAATCCGACCAGCCAGATCCCGAAGGTGATGTACGGCGACTCGTACACCAATGGCCAGTCGACCCGTTTCCTGATCGGACTCGACTACCTGTGTCTGCAGAACATCACGCTCGGCTATACGTTCCCTGAATCGATCGCCAACAAATTGGGTCTCTCGAACCTCCGCATCTACGGCGTGGCCGACAACGTGGCGCTCTTCTCACAACGCGAGGGCTTCGACCCGCGCCAGGCCTTCACCGGGATCAGCGGTCAGAACTATTCACCGATCCGCGTTGTGTCGGGCGGTGTGTCGCTTAAGTTTTAATGGTCTTAATTGTAATTGTTGTAAACTATGAAAATGACAAATAAAATATTTTTGGTACTGGCAGGCGCCGCGCTGTTGTTCAACAGTTGCACGGAAGACCAGCTCACCGCCCAACCCGAAGGGGGAACGGTGATCGACGACCAGTATGACGAAATCAACGGCCTCGACCCCGAAGGGAACATGGCGGCCGTCGTCAACGGGATGTATGCCTGGTTTACCGCTTCGAATACGATGAATTTGACTTCGCTCCAACACTCCGACTATGGTTATCCGGCGTTCACCCTTGCTTCCGAACTCTGGGGACAGGATATGACGCAATATTCGCAGGGTTATAACTGGAACTGGGGCGATTTGGCTTACACCAACCGCGGATACAACCAGCAGGATATGTTCTTCCACTGGAATTTCTTCTACCAGATGGTCGATAAGGCCAACGAGGCGTTACGCAAGATCGATCCCGCGCTCGAGGGGGCTGAAGCCTACCAGGGCGCTGCCAAGGCGATCCGTGCGTTTGCCTACTTCAACCTGGTCCAGCTTTACCAGCATACCTACAAGGGCCATGAAACGGCGGCCGGTGTGCCGATCATCCTGGAGAACACCACTGCGATTGAGGCAGGGAACAATCCCCGCGCTTCGGTACAGCAGGTTTACGATCTGATTGTGGCCGATCTGAAAGATGCCGTCGCCAAATTGGAAGGTTACAACCGCGTGGGCAAACACGAGGTCGACCAACAGGTGGCCAAGGGCATCCTGGCCCGCGTTTACCTGACGACGGAAAACTGGAGCGAAGCTGCCAAACTGGCGCGGGAAGCCCACCAGGGCTATTACCCGATGGACGCAGCCACCTACAACAACGAGATTACCGGATTTAACGAGATCCGCAACACCGCCTGGATGTGGGGGATCGACGTAACCGAGACGAACGATGTGGTCTTGACGGGGATCTGTAACTATCCTTCGTTCCTTTGCTCGACCGCGGACGGTTACGTGTTAGCCGGCAATATGTTCAAGTGCATTTCGTCCTACCTGTACAACCAGATTCCGGACACCGACTTTCGCAAGAACGCGTTCAATGGGCCCGACTGGGCAGATGCCGGCGGATATACAAAGATTCTTTCTCCGTATGCCAACTTGAAGTTCAGGCCTTATCAGGGGACGTTCCTCACCTCGACCAACGCCAATGACTTCCCGTTGATGCGCGTCGAGGAGATGTACCTGATCGAAGCCGAAGCCACGGCTATGGGCGGCAATCCGGCCCAGGGAAAAACCCTGCTTGAGGAGTTTGTAAAGACCTATCGCAACCCGGCTTACACCACCACCGCTACGACGGCCCAAGAGGTGCAGGACGCCGTGTGGCTTCAACGCCGCATCGAACTGTGGGGCGAAGGCTTTGCCTGGTTCGACCTCAAGCGCCTGAAGAAACCGTCGATCCGCCAGTTCCCCGGCACCAATTTCGACGGGACGATCAAGTATGACCTGCCGGCCGAGCACGGGCTTTTCCTGCTGCGTATTCCGCTTGCCGAAATCAACGTCAACCAGGGAATCCCCGAAAACGCCAACAATCCGATCGCCACTCCGCCGCCGATTCCATAATGTCGTGCCATAATGAAAAAAGAACGGCTGCCCCTCATAGGGCAGCCGTTCTTTTTTCATCGGTAACGATTAATAACCGGGGTTCTGTTCTCCCTTAATATTCGGGTTGGAATCCATTTCGGTCGACGGGATCGCAAGAATAGTCCGAAAATAGGTATTCGTAAACGATTCCGATTCTGTCACCAACGGAAGGTGCCAGCCACCGGTGCGGGTGATGGTTTTGTTGCAACGCATCGCGTCGAAGAAACGGTGTCCTTCGCCGACCAACTCCTTGCGGCGTTCGGTCAGGATGCGGTCCAGGCTCACATTGGCCGCGGTGACAGCCGTAGCCGCCGGGTTAGCACGCAGGGCGATAGCGTTCACGAATTCGGCAGCCTTGGCATTGTCCGGCGATGACTTGCGCAGAGCAGCTTCCGAAGCGATCAGGTAGGTTTCCGACAAGCGCAGGATCGGCAGGTTGTTCACGCGCATATCACGCGGCGTGTTGTCCAAACGGCCGGGATATTTGTCGATGAACACCGGTTGTCCCCAGAAAGCGTCGCCCGCGAAAGCTGCCAGGGTCGGCTTGTGGAACATCTTCAGGCGCACGTCGTCCGGATCAGCACCGAGCAGATCCACAAAATCCTTGGTCACAATGGCGTCGGCGTAGCCGTCCTCACTGTAGAGGTAAGGAAGACCTTCGCGGTCGGTGTAGTCGTCAACGCTCTTGTTGATGATTTCGAAGATCACTTCCGAGGTACCCGCGTTGCTCCAAGCATCAACATACCCTGCATTGGTCCACAGTTTATAGGGGCTGTTCGAGATAACCTCGGTAGCCGTCGTATAAGCGTTGTCGAAGTCGCCTTTATAGAGGTAAACGCGAGCCAACAGTGCCTTGGCGGCCCATTGGTTGAAATAACCGGTCGACTTGGCAGTCGGCAACAGCGGAATAGCAGTGGTCAGGTCCTTGATCACCTGGGCATACACCTCTTCCACCGTGTTGCGCGAGGGCATATAACTGCTCGGATACATGTGGTCCATGATAGGCACCCCGTAAGACGCCGGAGCGCCGCTCATCGTGTAAGGTTTGCCGTAAACGCGCACCAGGTCGAAGTGGGCCAGGGCACGCATCGTAAGCATCTGTCCTTTTACATCGTTGATCTCTGCCGGCGAGGCATCTTCCGTTTTTTTCGGATCTTCAAGGGCGCGGAGCACATCGTTGGCGCGGAAGATTACCGTATACGGGCGGGCCCACATATCGGGCACGTTCAGCGCGGTGTAGTTCATCTCATAGCAACCCGAGGTACGCATCCCGGTCGTGCGGGCCTGCATGTCGTCGCCACGCACATCGCCGTAGTAGATCATACGGGCGCCGTAGTAAGTAATATTGCCGGAATTACCTTGCAAGCCGTCATAAGCACCTGTCATGGCGGTCTGGATGTCGTCAAAGTTCAGAATGGCGACAGGCGACCCGATGGCATCCGTGGGAACGGTGTCGAGCCAGCTGTCCGAGCACGAAGCGGCGAATAACGCCACGAGTGCTACAGTAACTATTTTTATCTTTTTCATATTATCCTTCTTATTTTAAGAATCCTGTGGGATATCAATTAAAAACTGACTTCGACACCAAAAGTGATCGTGCGGATGGCCGGAGTCTGATAGGTCACCAAACCGTCAATCGGAGCTTCCGGGTCTACATACAGATCTTTGCTCTTGATCGTAAAGAGGTTGCTTGCAGCAGCATAGATGCGTGCGCGCTCGAGAGTGACTTTTCTCGTCCATTCCTGGGGCAGCGTAAAGCCCAGGGTGGCGCTCTTCAGACGCAGGTGGTCGCTCGAGATCATCCAGCGGGTCGAGGGCTGAACAACCGAACCGTAAACGATACGGGGAAGCTCGGCGATGTCGCCTTCTTTTTTCCAGGTCTTGTCCAAGTCGTAGAACGACGGAACGTTGAACGCCGGATTGATCCCCCCGTTGGACTGCAGCCAGGTGGCGCGGTCGAGGATATGGCCACCCAGGGTGTAGGTGAAGGTCAGGTTCAGGTCGAACCATTTCCAGGTCAGGTCGCTGGTGAAGCCCCCTGCCAGTTTCGGGTTATAGGAACCGGCCAGGATTCGGTTGGCCTTGGTGACATCGGTAGTCGCTTCGCGACCCGAGCCTTCCTTGTTGATATACCACGATTCTTTACCCGTTTTGGGGTCCACACCGGCATATTCATAGAGGTAGTACGAAAAGTAGGGGTTGCCGATGCGGTAGATCAGCACGCCGTCGATCTTTTCGGTCTGTCCTTCATAGCTGAGGCCGGTCAATTTGTTCTTGTTGTGCGTGAACGTGAAGCCGGTTATCCAGCGCAGATTCGGATGCTGAACGTTCGTCGTGCGAATCTCGATTTCATACCCGCGGTTGTTCATCGAGGCCACGTTGCTCAGCTGGCTGGTGAAGCCCGAGGTGCGCGAAAGGTCTTGGTTGTAGAGCAGGTCTTTCGTATCACGGTTATACCAGTCGAAAGTCAGCGCGATGCGGTTCCACAGGCTGACTTCAAGCCCGATGTCGGTCGAGTAGTTCTTTTCCCACGAGAGCGATTCGTTTTCGATATTTTCCATCGCCATCCCCGAAATACCGTCATACTTGTAGCCCAGGCCGTACAACCCCATATAGGGATAGTTGTCGGTAGGCAGGGTTCCGTTCACCCCGTAGGAAGCGCGCAGCTTACCGTCAGTGAGAATGTGGCGGAACGGTTCCATGAACGATTCTTCGGTGAAACGCCATGAGCCCGACACCGACCAGAAGTTCCCCCAACGACCGCTGGGCGCCAGGCGGGAAGTACCGTCACGACGGAAACTACCGCCGAGGTAATAGAGGTTGTTATAGTTGTAGTTCACGCGGCTCACATAGGAGATCATACGATTCTGGTCGGTAGCTCCCTGGGCCGACGTCGTACCGGCGTTGGAAAGTTCGAACAGTTTGAAGGTACTGAAGTTTGAACCTCTGGCATACGTCCAACGTTCGTCGTTGGCTTCCGTTTCATACGAAACCAACGCATTGAGGTTGTGCACGTCATTAAACGTCTTCGAATACGAAAGCATCGACTGCGAAATCAGGCGGGTGCGGGTCGTTTCGTAGATCTGGTAGTTACCGATCGCGGTCAGACCGTCGCTCGAGCGCGGGTCCCACCAAACGCGTTCCTGCGAGAAGGAGTAGTCATAGCTCAGCGTTTCTTTCAGGCTCAGGCCCGGGATAAATTCATAACCGGCCGTGATCGAGTTCAGCGAACGGGTGATGTTGCTGTGGTCCCAGTTGATCGAGGCGGTGTAGAGCGGATTAGCGAGCGGGCGGTTCAGCGCGCGGAAACCTTGTGTGGTATTCCATGTGCCGTCTGCGTTATACGGAAAGTCCGACGGCGAAGTGGTCATCGAGATCGCCATGATCGGGCTCGAGTACGACGTACCTTCGCTGTTCACGTCCTGGTTTACCTGGGTGAACAGCGAGCTGCCCAGGAAGGTGAAATTCTTGGCCTTGTGGGTCACATTCAGGTTACCGGTATAGCGTTCGTATCCCTGCTGGAGGGTGATCCCTTCGTTCTTGCCGTAGGAGAGCGAACCATACACCTGGGTGCTCTGGTTACCACCCTGAACGGCAAAACGGTAGTTCTGGAACGACCCTTGCTTGATCAGGGCTTTGCGCCAATCGGTCCAACCGGTCGCCGGTTGACTGGCATAGGTATTGGCCCACGTCGTTGCCGAAGCGGTTGCGGCAGCATCCGTGTCACCGGCGTCGAGGCGCTGGTTGTAACGGGCCAGGTAGATAAAGTCGCGGCGATCCTGACCGCCTTTCATCGGGCGATAGTTGATAGCCATATCCGAAACCCCGGCATCGGCGCTAAACGTAAACAGAGTTTTGCCTGCCGAACCTTTCTTGGTCGTGATCACGATCACCCCGTTGGCGGCACGCGAACCGTAGAGCGAAGCCGAAGCGGCGTCCTTGATCACGGTCATCGATTCGATGTCGGCGACGTTGATCGTCGACAACAGGCTGTTCCCTGCTGCAGAATAAGTGAACCCACCGGCGTTGGCGTTACCCGCCAACATCGGCACACCGTCGATCACGAACAGCGGCTGGTTCGAAGCGTTGATCGAACCCATCCCGCGGATACGGATCGATTCAACGGCTCCCGGCTGACCCGAGGTCGAAGTCACCTGCACCCCGGCAGCTGCACCGGCCAGTTTGGCCCCCACCGACATCGTCGGCACTTCGGCCAACTTACCCATGCTCACCGTAGTTGCCGACCCGGTAAAGTCAGGCCGTTTCTGGGTGCCGTAACCAGTCACCACGACGTCTTCGATCATCTTGGCGTCTTCAAGCAGCCGGATGTTCATCGTCGATGCTACGGCAACATCTACCGGCTGATAGCCGATAAAGCTGACCGAAAGGGTCTTCGTCCCGGCAGGTACGTCGAGAACGAATCTCCCGTCCGGGTCGGTGGCCACGCCGATGGGCGTACCCCTTACCGTTACGCTGGCGCCCGCAACGGGCACGCCACTTTCATCGACAACGGTACCCACCACGCGGGTCTGTTGTGCGACTGCCAACCCCATACTTATAAAAAGCAAGGCTAACAATAGTGTAAATTTTTTCATACGCGTTTTTTTGTAGTTAGTAAAATAGTCTTTCGTAGTAGTTATTTTTATTATTCAAAGCCCAAAAACGACGCCCTGTTGGCAAAAAAAATCTGCATTAGGCCGTTCTTAAAAAAACATTTTTTCACAAAAACGTCCGATTTCAGACGATCTTTAAAACTGTTTTTTGCCGCATAACATAATGTAGATTATACGGCAATTCGCCTTCTTTTTTGCAAGGAATAACCCACAAAGTCGGGCGGTTTTGTTATTTCAGCATCTCACGCCGCTGTTTTGTCGAAAAAAAAACAGCCCCAAGCAGCATCTGAACCAACTCTGATTAACAAAGATACGATTTTTTTAGAATTTATTACTTTCCGGCATACTAAATAAAAATCCGGTACGTTGCATCAGTTTACAGTTTCGTTTCAGGGAGAAACCAATTATTTCGATATTCAACCATTTTTTAGATTCTAAATTACAATCGTTAATATTCTTAATCTTTTTTAATTTCTGTTTTTTTTATCACAAATGAATGATTTTCTTGCATTACCCGTTCATTTTGTGCAAAAAAACGCCCCTGAGAACGCCTCATTTTGTCCCGATCGACGATCCGGCATGAACGTAACCCGCGGAAGATGCGGCCGGCGACGGAGCTGCATGGCATAAAATCCAAAAAAATCCCTAACTTTGTCGGTCAGGCGCGGGCGCGAAACACTCACGCCACGTCCATAAAATTCCGGATGAAGAATAACACCCTGAGATACATCTTCTTGATCGCAGCCACGCTCTTTTTCTGCAGCGGGCTTTTCTGGCGTTGCGCCAACATCTCGCCCACCGGGCCGCAGGGGGGGCCTAAGGACTCGATCCCGCCCAGGATGGTGCGTGCCACGCCCCGGCCGGGAACGACTAACTTCAAAGCCGGCTCGGTATTCATCGAATTCGACGAATACGTCCAGCTCAAAGACCAGCAAAACGAGTTTTTCACTTCACCGTTTTTGCCCAAGAAGCCGACGTTGAGCATCAAGAAAAAAGGGGTGCTGGTCGAAATCACCTCGCCCCTCGACACGAACACGACCTACGTCCTCAACTTCGGGAAAAGCATCGCCGACCACCACGAAGGGAATCCGGCGACGGGCTTTACCTATACGTTCTCGACCGGACCGACGCTCGACTCGATGCTGATGTCGGGGACGGTGGCTGATGCCAAGACGGCCGACACGGTCAAAAACGCCTTCCTCTTCTTCTTCGACGCGCGCCAACTGGCCAGGGGCGACGGCTATGACTCGACGATTTTCAAGTCGCGGGCGGCGGCCGTGGGCAGGACGATGCCCAACGGCACCTTCGTGCACGAAAACCTCAAGCCGATCGACTACCGTGTCTACGCGATGATCGATAACAACAACAACGAAACCTACGACCCGGGCGTGGACCGGGTCGGTTTCCTCGACAGCGTGTATAATCCGTCGCGGATGCCCTCGTTCCGGATGTGGTACGACTCGACGCTGATGTACACGGTAGCCGAACCCCAGATTTACCTGAAAACCTTTACCGAAAGGGCTTTCCGGCGCAACTCGCTCGCCGACCACAAACGGCCCGGGGCCCAACAACTAATGTTGAACTTCACGGCCGAATATCCGGTGATCAAAACCCTGCACCTCAACGGAATCGACTCCTCGGCGCTGATCCGCGAATACGTCAAGCCGACACACGACTCGATCTTCTACTGGATCAACCTGCCCAAGGAGTCGTTGCCCGATACGATCACCGGCCAGATCACCTACCTGGCGCACGACAGCCTGGGCGTGCTCTCTCCGCGCACCCAGGAGCTGAAATTCATCTACACCCCGACCAAAGAAGAGACCAAGGCCCGCGCCAGCCAGGCGCAAGCCGCCCGTCCGCCCCGCCAGGGGAGCTGCCGTTTCTGGCCCTGGAATTGGGGGAAAGGCAAAAGATCGGCAACCGAAACAACGGAAACTCCGGGCGTTGCAGACAGCCTCGCCACACCCCTGCCGATGGCCGATTCGACAGCCGCGACCATATTGGCGGCCGATACGGTGGCGACCGCAGGCCCTGTGTCCCTCGGCGCCGCGGCAGACACAACCGGTACGGCCCCGCCGGAGAAACTCACGGTGAATATCAATGCGGGAGCGCCGATGATGCCTTACGACAAGGTAAACATCTCATTCGATCTGCCACTGGCGGAAACCAACCTGTCGGGCATTACCCTGACCCGTACCGACGCCCGCAACACGAAATACACGGCCCCGTTTACCATCGAGCGCGACACGATGCAGATCCGCAAGTACGTCCTGGCATCCGACTGGCGGCGGGGTGAAAAATACACCCTGATGATCCCTGCCGGGGCTTTCCGCGACATCACAGGGCTGGTCAGCGACACCATCCGGCAGGAGTTCACGGTGGCCGAGGCTGACAAATACGCCAGCATCACGGTCAACCTGACCGGAGCGCCTCCTGGGTATGGCTATATCATACAAGTTATCAGCGAAAAAGAAAAACGTGTGGTCCGCGAGATGGTCGACGCCCGCATGGGGAAGAATACGATCGATTTCGTCCCCGCGGGCAACCTACAGGTGCGCGTGACCGAAGACCGCAACGCCAACGGCCGATGGGACACGGGCGACATGGTGCTCGGGCGCCAGCCCGAGCGTACCGAATTCTATTTCGACCCGCTGATGATGAAACGAACAATGCTCGCCCGGGTCAACTGGGAGATCGAGATCAACATCGACGCTTCGACTTTCTTCGAGCCAAAATTGCCCGGACACCCTGAACTGGCGCCGGGCACGCCCGAGTCGGATGAAGAGAGGATCGTCCGCGAACAACTGGAGAAAGAAGAAGCGGCCGTCGAAACCGAAAACGCCCCCGAAGCCGAACGCATTCTGCAAGAGGAGGCGGAAACCGAACGCATCCTGCAGGAAGAGGCCCCGCACGAACACAACCACAACGAATAACACTTCCCGACGATGAAGATCCTCAACCGCATATTGATCTTGACCGCCGCCTCGGCGCTACTGGTCACCGCCACACCGGCGGAGGCGCAGCACTACATCGGCGTGCGAGGGGGCGTAGGGGCCGGGACGGCCCGCTTCGAACCGACGCGCGAAACCCGTTTTCTGGGCAATATGCCCTCGGGCGGGGTTTCCTGGAAATACTACAGCGCAGTACCGGTAGCCGGCGCCATCCAACTCGACGTCGAATACATCGAAAAAGGGTTCAAGATACTCCCCTGGGCCCATTCCGACACCTCATACCAGACCCGCACCCAGAACATCCAGGTGCCGCTCATCTGGCAACCCCACCTCTACCTGTTTAACCGCAACGCCCGCGTCTTCCTGAACCTGGGGGTCTACGCCTCCTATATGCTCTCGGCCGACACGGCCACCGTATCGAAAGCCCGCGGCGTACTCTACCAAGGCGACTATCCGCTCCAGAAAGTGAAAGACGCCCAATGGGGCTACGGGCTGACGGGTGGGCTGGGTTTCAGCGTGCTGATGGGACGCTGGGATCTGCTGGTCGAGGCGCGGTATAACTACGGCTACTCCGACCTCTACCGCAACCCCAACAAATATCCCACCAACCCGACACGCTCGCCTATCGACCAGCTCGATGTGACGGTGGGCCTTTATTACCGCCTCGGCAAGGGGGGCATTATCGAACCGCCGTTGCGGAAAAAACCGAAGAATTTAGACTCGGACTTCAACAGTCCGGCGCCCGCTTCGGCCCCGGCTTCCAAACCGACGCTCACCCCCTCCCGGCCATAATCCCGAAAAACGATGGAAAGCACAAGACAACAAAAAGTAGCCCGCCAGATACAAAAAGACATCAGCGACATCTTCATGAAAGAAGCCGCCGGCCTGGTGCGCGGGGCGATGGTGTCGGTGACGGTGGTGCGGATGAGCCCCGACCTGGCGCTGGCCAAGGTCTACCTGAGCGTGTTCCCCTTTGACAAAAGCGAGGAAAAACTGAAAACGCTCAACGACAACCTGCCGCAAATCCGCCGGGCGCTGGGCAACCGCACCCACCTCCAGCTGCGGATCACCCCCGAGATCGCCTTTTATATCGACGACTCGCTCGAATACATCGCCCACATCGACGACCTGTTGAAATAAACTCCGCCCTGGCGGAAAAATCTCCCCGTGCGATGCCCCGATTGCCGCTACTCCTGGCCAAACGCTACCTCCTCTCCCGGAAATCGTTCTCGGTGATCAACCTCATTACGGGGATCAGCGCGTTCACGGTGGCCATTCCCGTGATGGCGATGGTGGTGCTGCTGTCGGTCTTCAACGGGTTCGACGGCCTGATCCGGTCGATGTATAAAAACTTCGACCCCGACCTGAAAATCTCCGCCGTCGAAGGAAAAACGTTTGACAGCGAAGGGTTCCCGTCGGCCGCGATACTGGCCGTAAAAGGGGTCGAGGGGCTGTCGTTCGAACTGGAGGAGAACGCGCTGTTCGAATACCGCGGGCAGCAATTCCTGGGCACTCTATTGGGCGTCGACAACCGATACGAAACGATCGTCCCGATCGACAGCATGATCGTGCAGGGCACCTATGCCCTCACCCTCGACGGCGCACCGCAGGCCACCCTGGGACTGGGGGTGTCCTATGAATTAGGGGTCGCCCTCCACCTGGTCGACCCGTTGTCAATCTATATGCCGTCGCGGGGAGCCGCTTCGCCGCTGTTGCCGATGAGCCTCTACAAGCAGATGGAGATCGCTCCGGGGGCGGTATTTGCCCTCGACCACGAAACCGATGGGCAATACGTGATCGTCCCGATCGGCTTTGCCCGCGAGTTGCTCGACTACGATTCGACACGGGTGTCGGCCGCCATCGTCAAACTGGCCGACGGCACCCCGGCAACCGTCCAGAAAGAGGTGGCCCGGATCGCCGGGCAAGATTTCTCGGTACTGAACCGTTATCAACAGAAAGAGAGCTTTTACCGGATCATGCAATACGAGAAATGGGGCATTTATTTCATCATCCTGCTGGTGCTGGTGATCGCCTCGTTCAGCATCGTAGGGTCGCTCGTGATGATCATCATCGACAAGCGCGGCGACATCGCCACACTCGGGGCGATGGGGGCCCCGCGACCGATGGTCCGGCGCATTTTTACCAACGAGGGGATGCTGATCTCAGGCATCGGGGCAGCGGCGGGCCTGGTGGCCGGCATCGTGCTGTGCCTGCTGCAACAACACTTCGGCTGGGTGAAGATGGCCGGCACGTCGTTCCTGTTCGACACCTACCCGATCGAGATCCAGGCGTGGGACGTCGTGGGCGTGATCGTCAGCGTGGGCGCGGTCAATTTTGTCATGACGCACCTTACCGTAAACCGGATGATCCCGAAAAACCAAACTTTTTCGTAATTTCGCGCGATGAGAAAACTGATCGTTTGTTTGTTCTTCCTGCTTCCGCTGCTTTCCGCCTCGTGCGGGAGGCCGCGCACCATCCCCGATGGCAAACTGGAACAAATCGTCCGGGAACTGCTCCTGACCAACTCCTATTACAGCCAATTCGCCCAGAAACTTAACGGCGATTCGATCGATTTTTACACTCCGGTGCTTAAAAAGTACGGATACACGGAAAAAGATTTCAAATACTCGCTCAGCAAGATGGCCATGCGCAAGAGTTCGCGCATCACCGACATCGTCGACTCGGCCATGGTGGGTATCCTCAAGGCCGACTCGTTCTACCAGGGACGCGCCGAGATCGCCCGGCGGATCGACGACGCGATCCGGGGATTATACCGCGACACCGTCTACTCGAGCGGCGACACGGTGATCCGCGTACGCAACCGCGACGACCTGAAGCGGCTGACCCTCACCCTGCCGGCCCAGCTGGGGGAGTACGAGGTCGGCTACCGCTACCGGATCGACTCGCTCGACGACGCCCCGTATCACAGCGGACGGAGCTACTTCACCAACAGCCGGAAAAACCAGGTGCAATCGAACTACAGCACGCTAAAAAAAGGCGTCCTGGATTCGGCCACAATAAAGACGGCGGCACGCGACACCTCGATCCGCACGCTGACGATCATCTTTGACGACTACTCGACCCAGGCCAAACGGCCGAACATCACCGTCGACCGGGTGGTGGTGATCCACATTCCGCTGCCCGACTCGGTGCGGAACGAAGCGTTCAACCGATGGTCGAAGTTCGATTCGATCGTCCGTTTTTCGATAAAAGACACTCTCCATGCGCAAGATAGCAGCACACTTCACTTACTCTCCCCGCTCCGGCTGGATACGGCGGGCCGTGCTGGTCTTTGACGGCGCGGTACTGGCGGCCATCGAAACCGAGGTGGCGAAGATGGATTCGCTGCAAGGGGTCGAGTTCTTCGCCGGGGTGTTGATCCCCTGCATCCCGGACGGGAAACCGCTGCCCGGCGCCCTCCCCTGCGGCGTGACACATCCCGGTATGTCGATCGAAGATTTCGCCACCCGAGAGGCCCTGCTTGAAGTCCCCATCACCGGGATTACAAATTGGCTCGACGACCTCCCCGTGGGAGAAGCTTGCGGCATCGCCCTGATCGACGCCATCGACTGGGAGCGCCACACGCTCACCCCGGCGTCAACCCTGCGGAGGTTGCTGTAATCATACCACAAAAGAAAAGCTTCGGAGTTGTCCGAAGCTTTTCTTTTGTGCAACCATTCTATTATAACTCGGCGATCTTCAATCCGAACAGGTTCTCACAAAGCCCGTCCAACGCCTCTTCCGGGCCGGTGAAGTGGAAAGTGGCGTGGCTATGCGTCAAACTTTCGCCGGGGGCCAACTCAGCCGCGGGCGAAGAAGTTTCGATTTCGTAGAAGGGGCCCATGATCGAACCGTCTTCGAGCGGGCCGTCGTTGTAGGAGTTGACCACGTCGCCCCGGAAAGGTTCGGCCTGCTGTTCCCACATCGAGTTGACGTAGGTGGTGTTTTTCGGGTCGAAGTTGAACGTGACCACGGTCAGCACCTTGTTCTCGGCGTCGTAAGCCCCCACCAGCGGCAGGGTCATTGCAGGCGGCGTCCCGATCTTTCCGCGCTTGCGGCCGTCGCCGGTGAAGAGCAGCACGTCGTCGACCGTGCGCAGGCGGTCGGCGTCGATCTTACCGAAGTAGCTGTCGTTGATCGCTTCGCCCGCCGCTTTGCGGAAGGGAATGATGATGGTGTTTTTGTCCGAGGGAACGAATTGCCCCAAGATCCAAACCGAAAGCATGCCCCGCTCGCGGTTCCACGGCTGGGTACCCGCGTTCTTCAACCGGTTTTCGGACACGAACCCTACGGGAGTCACCCCGGCCGGGATTTTCACCCCCAGGCGTTCCCCGATTTCGGCGGAGGGCAGCACCATCACCGTGCGGTCGGTCTGCACATCAAGGTCGTGGCCCGAAGTGTTTTTCAGCGAAAACCGTTTGGAGAACGAAGCCGAACGGCGATCGGCACCGGTCACTTCCCACCCGTCGGTGTCGATTACGGCCGGCGTCTGCCAGTCGGCGAAGCCGAAGTCGGTGCCTTGCGGGAAGAAGATCGAGAATTGGCCGCCCTCGGGGCCGAGCCAGTAACGGTCTTCACCGCCCCAGTTGTTGCAGTGGGGCAACGTTTTCCCGGAAGAGATCAAGTCGTAATTGAGCCAGCCGAAACTGGGGCCGGCCTCGCCGCTGCCGGTCGAGGTCATCACCCGTCCCTGGAGGCCGGGGGCGAGCAATACGCGTGCGTCGCCCTCCTGCAATTCGACCACCTTGAGGTATTTTTCCAGAAATTCCTTGTCTGTTTTATAGTTTTTCATCGCTATCCGTTTTTAAAATCCGAAGACGTAGCCGACCGACAGGAACGGCTCGATGCTGTAAGGGCTATAATCGTTCTGCACCACGTCGTAAAAGACCATCACATTCACCCCGCCGTTATATCCGATAGGAATAGTGCCGCCCGCGCCGACCAAAAATGTCGGAACAACGCGCGATTCCAAGCCTTTTCCCCACACCCGGTAGAGTTCGGGCTGCACCTGCAGAGCGATGTAGCGGATTGGATTGACCCGTGCATACAGATTGGCGCCAAGGTAGTTGTATGTGTAATCCGAATAGCCGCCTTTGTAGCCATAGTAGATATAGCCAATCCCGCCGCCTGCAGAAAAATACTGGTTGAAGCGGTAGCCCACCTGCGGCGAAATGTTGACCATACTATACGTATCGCTAAGCCCGAAGCCGATCGTCCCTCCGACCTCGAGGTTGCTCCGGCGGTATTGCGCCGCAACGGGCAACGCCATGAGGAACAGGGTAGTGACGAGAAGCGCTTTCCGTGCGCTGCCGACCACAGAAAATCCAACGGCACCCATTACTTCAACTCCTCGTCAAACACTACGGCCACCTTGCCGCACTTGCCTTCGGCCATCAGCGCGAAGGCGTCCGACGCTTCCTCCAGCGGGAAACGGTGGGTCACCAGGTCTTCGGGATGGATGCCCCAGCGGACGATGCGTTCGACGAGCTCTTCCATCCGCCAGATGTTAGTCACCCACGAGCCGTAGATCGTTTTTTGGTCGTGGATGATGTCGGGACTGGGGTTGAACTCGACCGTACCGCCTTCGCCGATGAAGACGATCTTTCCCCACTTCCGTGCGCCTCGAATGGCCAATTGGCGGCCCAGGGTGTGGCCCGAACACTCGATGCTGCGTTCGACGCCGTTGCCGCCGGTCAGGTCGAGGATCTTTTGGAGCGTGGTGTCGTCCGAGGCCAGGGCGTGGTCGACCAACCCTTTTTCGAGGGCGATCTGGCGGCGTTCGGCGACTGTGTCGACGCCGATCACCTGCGTGGCGCCCATCGCTTTGGCAAGCATCGCAGCGGCCAGCCCCACCGGGCCGAGGCCCACCACGAGAACGGCGTCATTGCCGCTTATCCCGATCTTTTCAATGCCCTCATAAACGGTCCCGAAGCCGCAGGCGACCTGTGCGCCGTCGGTGTAAGTGAGCGAATCGGGCAGCAGGACGAGGTCTTTTTCTTCGGCCAGCAGGTATTCGGCCATCCCGCCGTCGCGTTGCCAGCCGTAGGCGCGGCGGAAGGGGCTGGTGCAGGAAATCATGTACCCGCGGCGGCAGTCGTTGCACACACCGCAACCCGAGATGTGGTAAATGATCACACGGTCGCCCTCCTTGAAACGGCGCAGGCCGGGGCCGCAGGCGACGATCTGGCCCGAAGGCTCGTGTCCGCAGATCATGTTTTGGTATCCTTCGGGGCCTTTGCCGAGATGTTCGCGGTAGATGGCCCGGATGTCGCTGCCGCAGATGGTTGAGGATTTCATTTTGATAAGGACTTCGCCGTGGCCGGGGACGGGTACGTCGACGTCTTTCAGCACGACGGTGCTGTTGCCGGGCAGATAGGCTGCCTTCATTTTCTTGCTCATAAATGCACTATTTTAAATCGTTCAAATCAAAGTAAGTCAAGGAAAGCGCAGCTTTCCAGAAAAATTTTTGGTGCCGCTTTATATAAAAAGCGGCAGTTCCCTCAACCGAGGTAGTTGCAACGCAACGGTCAAGCTCACCGACCAGAGCCCGCCGTCGCCCGAAGGGCGTGGGCGGATCAAGCGAAGGGAGGTAACATTTGAAAAAGCGCGGCGGCCACGCTCTTCAGAGATTTTTACGCCCGATCCGGCCCGGCAAAGGTAACGCTTTGTTGCATAAAATCTCTTGTGCGCGGGCCAATACACCCCTCTCGAAAACCTAAGTGGGGCCCCAACCTACGGCTATATGGCGCATGCAGGCCTCCGGCCTGCGCCTATCGGCACTTTGTGAATAGGCCCGCTATCCCTTAATCACCCCATCTTCATCCCATAAGTCACGCCACGAATCAGCCCCGGCCCACAGGAAAACCTGCCCCTTGACCAACCGATTATTGCGGTCGATGGTTTTGATCGCAGCCATCTCTTCGTCCGTCAGCGGGTCTTCGGTCACACAACGCAGGTTGGCCGTATATTTCTCCGGCTTGGTCGAGAACGGAATCGGCACCTGCCCGTGCTGGGCGGCCCACTTGATGCACACAATCGCCGGATGCACCCCGTGGGCCTCGGCGATGCGCACGATCACCGGGTCTTCCAACGGATTGGTATCCTCCGCCGTGCGGTCGCGCTCGGGACGCCCCGGCGATCCCACCGGACAGAACCCGATCGGCTGGATGCCTTTTCCGACCATATAATCAAACAGCTCGGGCTGCTGGAAATGGGGATGCATCTCCATTTCGTTCGTCGACGGGCGGATCCGGCAGTCGCGCAACAAGAGTTCCATCTTCGGGATCGTCATATTCGACGTGCCGATGTTGCGCACCAGCCCCTGGTCGACAAGTTTTTCCATCTCCCGCCACGTTTTCATATAGTCCGCGTGGATATAGGGCTTGGCATTCGGGTCGCGCGATTCGACGCTCACCTTCGGGGCGTGAAAGTTCGGGAACGGCCAGTGCACCAGATACAGGTCGAGGTAGTCGAGTTGCAAATCGGCCATCGACCGGCGGCAAGCGCCCGCCACATCGTGGTGCATATCATTCCATACCTTTGACGTGATCCAAAGTTCATCTCGGGTAACGGTCCCCTCGGCGATCACTTCGGCCAGCGCAATGCCGATCTCTTTCTCATTGCCGTAAACAGCGGCGCAGTCGATATGGCGGTAACCCTTGCGGATAGCATCCTTGACCGCAGCGGCGACCGTCGCGTTACTGTAATTGTCCGAACCGAAAGTACCCAGCCCGACGACCGGAATCTCGGCACCCGTATATAATCTCTTCAGCGGAACTTTCTTGGGGTCAACCCCGGTAATCGTTGTCATATATTATCGTATTTAAGCGGTTTTCTTGCGAATGGTCAGCGCATAGAAAGCAATCAGCGCGAAACAGCACAAAGGTACGTAATAAGAAAGATTAATGCTTCCGGTCATATCCGACACCTGCCCCTGGATCGTGGTAAAGAGCGCCCCGCCGAGGATGGCCATGATCAGGCCCGAAGAGGCGACTTTGGTTTGCGCCCCGAGCCCTTCGACCGATATCCCGTAGATCGTCGGGAACATCAGCGACATAAAGCCCGAGATCATCACCAGGCAAACCACCCCGGCATAGCCCGGCAGGTAGATCACGCCGAAAGTACACAGCACCGCGCACACCGCCGCAAACATCAACAGCGACCGGGGCGAAAAACGCCTCATCAGCGCCGTGAACACAAAGCGGCAACAGGTCAGCAGCACGATCGCCGCCAGGTAATAAGACGACGCCCCGGCCTCGTTCACCCCGATTTCCTGCATCACATAACGGATCGTGAACGACCACACTCCGATCTGGGCTCCCACGTAAACGAACTGGGCCAGCACACCCTTGATGTATTGTTTGTTTTTCAATAGTTTACGGAACGTTTCACCAAGCTTGTCCGTGCGGTTTTCGGGCAATTCCGACATCGTTTTCGGCATCTTCGTCAACAGGATGGCGATCCAGATCACCAGCAGCACCAGCGCCACCCCGACATAGGGGCCCATCATCGCATTGAGTTCGGCCGACTGCACGGCCGCCAGCTCCCCGGCCGACATCCCGGCCCGGTCAGCGGCGTCGGCCACATTGAGTTCCGATAATATAAAATATTTGCTCAGCAACACCCCGGTGATCGACCCGATCGGGTTGAACGACTGGGCCAGGTTGAGGCGGCGGGTGCCGGTAGCCGGGTCGCCCATTTCAACCACGTAAGGGTTACACGCCGTTTCGAGGATCGACAGCCCTCCGGCCAGGATGTAAAGCGCAACCAGGAAATGCCCGTAGACCATCGTCCGACTCGCCGGGAAAAAGAGCAGCGACCCGCCGATGAACATCGCCAGCCCGATCAGGATGCCCCGTTTGTAGGTATAGCGCCGGATGATCAGCGCCGCCGGCAGCGCCAGGCAGAAATAGGCCCCGTAGAAAGCCATTTGCACCCACGACGTCTGCAAGTCGGTCATGCTCATGATTTTCTTAAAAGCGGCCAGCAGCGTGTCGGTCATGTTGTTGGCCAGCCCCCAGGCAAAGAACAGCGAGGTGATCAGGATGAACGGCAACAGGATGTTGCGCGAGACCATCGGGGTTTTCTGTTTCATAACAAGTCGCGGGTGTTTGGGTCAGTTAAAGTTAGTTAACCCCAAAGCTAACTTTTTTCCGGCAATCGGTCAAGAATTTTTTATGTTTTCCCTGAAAATTACGGTAAGGGAGCCATCGGCATGGAAACAGAACAAGCAACGGGCGGAACGGCCGACCGGACGAACAACACACACGGCAATCTTTTTTAAATAATCGTTCAACACAATATACCCAAATCTGAAATTATTTAGAATCAGTGCCGGGAAAATATTGTTTTTTATATTTTTGTCGTGCTTTTAAAGCCAAATATTATGTCCGGAAAATATCGACCGCACCGCAAGATAAGCCACTCCCGGGGATGGCTGCGCAGTATTGCGGGCAACGTAATGATCAGCGCCGCCGTCGGGTTGGCGCTGTTGCTGGCAGCCTGCCTATTCGCGAATATCGGCGGGGTCCCACGGTGGATATGGGTCGTGGGGCTGGCGCTTTGCGGCGGGCTCGCCTGGGCCGGCGACCGGGTACGCACCCGCACCATATACGTCGACCCCGAAACCGGCCGGGTAGAAAAAAACAATCTTTAAAAACGCTATAATCCTTTTTAAACCTATTTTACTATGTGGACCGTACTTATTCCGATCGTGTGCATCGGAGGCTTCCTGGTAGTTTTCTACCTGTTCAAAGACAAATTCACCGGCAAGTACATGAAAGCCTACGATGAGGCCAACAAGGCCTGGGCCGACGACAAGGAAGGCGTGATCGCCGAAATGTTCTCGAACCCCGACCGGTTCAAAATGCTGCAGGATGCCGTGGGCGAAGACAAAATCGAATCGCTTTGTCCCTGCCAGCCCAAGAAGAGTTTCGCCAAATCGGTGCTCAAGGGCGGCGTCGAAGTGTTGACCGCCCGCCAGACATTCGACATGAGCCTCTACTTCTTCGCCTTGGCGGGCGGCGAACTCCACCTGATGCAGACAAGCGGCAAAATGGTCGTTTCGCACGACGCGTGGAAACTCGAAAACCTGACGGGCGTCGACATCCGTCCCGAGGGCAACGTGACCAAGGTGGCCAATATGCTCACCTCGAACAACAGCACCGCTCCCAGCCGCGACAGCATTTTCTTCACCAGCCAGGGCGAAGACTATTCGTTCAAGCTACTCGACACATTCCAGGACTATGCAAGGTTCGAGGTCGAAAAGGGCTATTCGAGCGGCAAACACGGTGACAATCCGTTCTACCGGGTGAGCAAGGGTTCGCAGACTGACGTGACGATCCTCACCGGAATCTATGGGCCGGAGACTATCGCCGCGTTCCGCGAGGCGATTCTCAAACTGAAAGCCTAAGCCTTTCAAAGCAAAGCCCCCGGGAAAGCTTCGCTTTCCAGAAAATTTTTAGTGCCGCTTTTTATAAAAAGCGGCAGTTCCTGCGCGAAGCCGTTTTCTCCCGCGCGAAGGCCTGCTTTCCAGACAGATTTATGCCCGACCCGGTTCAGCTATGTGATCCTTCCTGTGCATAAAAATCTCCAGGAGCGTGGCCACCACGCATTTTTTCTTCGAGGGTACTGGCGCTTTTTATAAAAAGCGCCGCAAAAATTTTTCTGCGATGCTTTTCATCGCTTGACGTACTTTGCTTTGGAAAAAATTACCCGCGCGGCCACTCGCCGACCTCAAGGTTCTGGATCTTCTCTCCGTCGATCTCCATCCGGATAGCCGTCCGCACCCGATGGAAGCCAGAGATCCCCGCCGCACCCGGATTAATATGCAGCAGGTCATGCTTGCGGTCAGGCATCACCCGCAGAATGTGCGAATGCCCGCTGATAAAGATACGCGGTTTAAACTCCATGATCCGGCTCAGGGCCTCGACATCGTAATGCCCCGGATAGCCCCCGATATGGGTCATCAACACACTCACCCCCTCGCACGAAAAATGTTGGAACCGGGGATAGCACAACCGCACCTCGGCCCCATCGATATTGCCGTAAACGGCCGTCAGCGGACGGAACGAGGCAATCGCATCGGCCGTCGACAGGTTGCCGATGTCGCCCGCGTGCCAAATGACGTCAACCCCGGCGAGAAATTCGCGCAACGTGTCGTCAAACCACCCGTGGGTGTCCGATATGATCCCTATCCGTGTCATTATAGTGCCTCCTACATCCCCGCACTCGGAGTTTCTTATTTTGCTTAGACAAAGATAAGAAAACCGGCGCAGATTTTAAAGAAAAAACATACCTTTGCCAAAACGACTCGCCGGATATGCAATTCTTCTATAACATTGGCATCCAGCTGATGACGCTGGGCATCCGCATCGCCGCACTCTTCAGCCACAAGGCACGCCTGTGGTGCCGGGGCAGGAAAGGCATTTTCAGGGACATGGCCTCGCGCATCGACCCGAACGCCCCGACAGCCTGGTTTCACGCCGCCTCGCTCGGCGAGTTCGAACAAGGGCGCCCGGTGATCGACGCTTTTCGACAACAGCATCCGGAATACAAAATCCTGATTACGTTTTTTTCGCCCTCGGGCTACGAAGTCCGAAAAAACTTCGCCGGAGCCGACTATATCTTCTACCTGCCGGCCGACACGCCGCGCAACGCCCGGCGGTTTATGAAAATCGTACAGCCGCGCGTGGCGGTCTTCATCAAATATGAATTCTGGGCCAACTACCTGCGCCTGCTGAGAAAGAGCAACGCACGGGTGTTTATCATCTCGGCCGTTTTCTTTAAGGAGTCTATCTTCTTCAAACCCTGGGGCGGCTTCTACCGGCGACTGCTGGGTTGTTTCGACCGCATTTTCGTACAGGACAAGAAGTCGGTCGAACTGCTGGAAAAGATCGGCATACACACCGCCGCCGCCGCGGGCGACACCCGTTTCGACCGGGTCTACTCGATCGCCTCGCAGGCGCGCGAAATTCCGGAAATCGCGGTTTTCGCCACTTCCTGCAAAAAAGTGCTGGTGGCAGGCAGCACCTGGTCCCCCGACGAAGAGCTGCTGCTCGAACTGGTGCGGAAACATGCGGACATGAAATTCATCATCGCCCCCCATGAAATCGAACCGGAACGGATCGACCGCTTTATCGCCGCCGCCCGCCGCCCGGCCCTGCGTTACACGCAACTCACACCGGCAAGCGACCTGGCCGGGGCCGAGATCCTGGTCATCGACACGATCGGCATCCTGTCGTCGGTCTACCGCTACGGCCACCTGGCCTATATCGGCGGCGGATTCGGCGTGGGCATCCACAACATCCTCGAAGCGGCGACCTACGGCCTGCCGCTGGTCTTCGGCCCCAATTACGAAAAATTCAAAGAAGCGCGCAACCTCGTCGCCCTGGGCGGCGCGGTGAGCATCAACGGCGGCGAACAACTCGAAGCGTGGCTCCGCCTGCTCGACAACAGCGTCGAATACGACTCGGCCGCCGCGACCTGCCGCGACTACGTGAAAAACAACCGGGGCGCCACAGAGATCATCATGCACTCGGTTGCCGAATCCCTCCCATCGGCGCCGTGAACCTGACCCTGCACATTTCGCCCTGTCCGAACGACACGTTCATGTTCGACGCGCTGCTCCATCGCCGCATCGACACCGAAGGGTTTTCGTTTGACTACCGGTTGATGGATATCGAAGAATTAAACCTTGCCGCCCAACGCGGCGAGGCGCAAATCACCAAGGCCAGTTTTTCGGTATTGCCCCTGGTTCGTCAACACTATGCGGTATTGAACAGCGGCGGCGCCCTGGGGCGCGGCAACGGCCCGCTGCTGGTGAGCCGCCGCAAAATCTATCCCGACGAACTGAATCGCGAAGTACGCGTCGCCATCCCGGGCGAACACACCACGGCCAATCTGCTGTTGGGCCGCCTGTTTCCGGCGCTGGAACAAAAACGCGCCTACCTTTTTTCGGACATCGCCGACGCGGTGATGGACGGCGAAGCCGACGCGGGCGTGCTGATCCATGAGGGGCGCTTCACCTACAAAGAAAAAGGATTGCAATTGGTGGCCGACCTGGGCATGGAATGGGAACGGTGGTGCAACCTGCCGCTGCCGCTGGGCATGATCGCCGTCTCGCGCGAACTGCCGGACGAGGTGCAAGCGACCGTCGACCGGGTGCTGCGCCGTAGCGTAGCCCATGCATTAGCCCATCCGCAGGACTCCTATCCTTTCGTGAAAGCCCACGCCCGCGAATTGAGCGACGATGTGTTGTGGAATCACATCAAACTGTTTGTCAACGATTTTTCGCTTGATTTTGGCGATGAGGGGCGTCGTGCCGTGAGCCAGTTGCTCGGCAGCGCCATTCCCGAATGCGAATTTTCAGATTTGTTTGTCCGGTAGTATTTGTCGTGCAATGCGCGAACGGCCCGGACGCACCTTTGGCCGGACAGCCTCCCTACTTGTTCTTATAGTTGAACGTGATGGTCAATCCGCCCCCGTAGCTCCATTGCAAGTCCTGGTCGGGGTTGGGGGTAACCATCGTCTTGTCGTAGATCAGGTTGCAGTAGCCGCTGAGGGCGAACACCTTCGTCAACTTGAGCATCAGCGAATTGTCCCACCGCACCTGCGGCGGAATCGCCCCGCTGTAATTATAAAAACCGTTGAAATAGGTGCGGAAGCGTACTTTCTCTTTCTTGCCGAATTTCTTGTCGAAAAGCACTTCGAGCGCCGGGCCGACGGTCGGTTTCACGTGGCGTCCGGTGTCGATCCCGGCCGTTCCCTTGTCGGAAAGCTCCTGGTCGAACACAAAGAGGATATTACCCGAAATGGGGGAAAAGTTGATGTTCAGCGGCGACTTGGGCGGATTGAACCGGAACCCCGCCCCGATGTTGAGCGTCCCGGGCGACATGAAGCCCGACACGAGGGTGTGGTTCGTGCGCGATTTATACCCGTCCGAGAATTGCGACTGCAACAGGGCGGTCAGCGTATACGACCACTTGGGGTTGATCTTCCACCCGAACGTATTGGTAAAGATGAATTTATCTTCATTTTTGAAGACGACCGTGTCGATCACGTTGAGGCCGTAGACGGCGTCGAAACGGGTTTCGATGTTGTATCTCTCGCGGTTGTAAACGTGTTTGAACAGCAGGGTCGAACGCCCCGTAAAGGTATTGTCGCCCCCTTTCGACCAGTTCGAAAAACCGGCCTGCGAGGCGCTGAGCATCCAGTCGAGTTGCACCGTATTGCGCTCCTTACGCAAGCGGCGGCGCTCGGCGGCGATCATGGCATCGGTGCTGTAGGAAAGCCCCCTCAGATCGGGGTTGGCAAACCGCTGGTCGGGCTTTTGGGGGATGTCGACCACTTCGGGATCGGTGTCGCGCTCGATCGTGAGCTGCCCAAAGGCAGCATTCCCCCCAAACACCAGCAACAGCGCGAAAATCCAACGGTAAAAACTCCTCATAACTCCGAAAGTAGGTACACTCTTTGCAAAGATAGCGCATTAAACGCTTTTCTCAAATTTTTTGTAAATTTGTAAGGGGATGCGAAGAGGGTGTGCGAAAAAGGGGCGTCGGTGAACGTCCGTTTATTCATTTAACGCAGGAAACATATGAAAAAGTATTTCGGGGCGCACGTCAGCGCTGCGGGCGGGGTCGAAAACGCCCCGCTGAACGCCCACACCATCGGGGCTGGGGCTTTTGCCCTTTTTACGAAAAACCAGCGGCAGTGGGCGGCTGCGCCGTTGACAGAAAGCTCGATCGCGGCTTTCAAGGCCAACTGCGAGCGGCTGGGTTACGCGCCGTTCCAGATCTTACCCCACGACAGTTACCTGATCAACTTGGGGCACCCCGAACGCGAGGCGTTGGAAAAATCGCGGGCGGCGTTCCTCGATGAGATGCAGCGGTGCGAACAGTTGGGCTTAGACCGATTGAATTTCCATCCCGGCGGGTCGCTGGGGCAGATCACGACCGAGGAGTGCCTCAACCGGATCGCCGAGTCGGTCAATATCGCGCTGGACAAGACGCGCGGGGTGACGGCGGTGGTCGAGAACACGGCCGGACAGGGAACCAACGTCGGGTTCCGGTTTGAGCACCTGGCCTACATCATTGACCGGGTGGAGGACAAAAGCCGCGTGGGGTTCTGCATCGACACGTGCCACGCCGAGGCGGCGGGATATGACCTGACGACCGAGGCGGCTTGCGCGGGTACATTCGCGGAGTTGGAACGGGTGATCGGGTTTAAGTACCTGCGCGGAATGCACCTGAACGATGCGATGAAACCCACGGGTAGCCGGGTGGACCGGCATCAAAGCCTGGGCGATGGATTTTTGAAACTTACGGTTTTTGAATATATCGCCAAGGATCCGCGGTTTGACGATATGCCGTTGATCCTGGAAACGCCGAATGAGGAGAAGTGGCCCGAAGAGATCAAGCTGCTCTACTCGTTCGCAAAATAACGAAGATCAAGGAAAGCGCAGCTTTCCAGAAAAATCTTTAACTGCGTTGAGCTCGCCTGCCTTCGGCAACCTCGGTTGGTGCCGCTTTTTATAAAAAGCAGTCGTTCTCTCAAAGGAAAATGCGCGAGGGCCACGCTTCCCAGAGATTTATATGCGGAACCTGGCCTGGCGGCGGTTACCTTCCATTGCATAAAAATCTCTTGTGCGCGGGCCAATAAATATAACGCGGCGGGCAAAAGCCCGCCGCGCCTGTCTTAAAGATCGCCCACCGCACGGGGCAGATTTATGCACAGGAAGGGTCACGTTTCAGAACCGCCCAGGCATAAATCTGCCTGGAAAACTGGCCCACGCGCATTGGGCTGCGCCGAGAGAACTGGCGCTTTTTATAAAAAGCGCCGCAAAAATTTTTCGGCGATGCTTTGCATCGCTGAGACTTACTTTACTTCGTTAAAATAATGTCCCAAAGCGCGTTTTACCGAGCCGAAGCGCAGCAGCAGTTCGCCCGCCGTATCCACATCCAACCCCGTAGCCTCCATAATCATCCGCGTCCCACGCCCCACCAACTTCCGATTCGTCAGCTGCATATTCACCATCCGGTTCCCCTCGACCCGCCCCAGGCGGATCATCACCGTCGTCGAAATCATATTGAGCACGAGCTTCTGCGCGGTCCCTGCTTTCATCCGCGTACTGCCCGTCACAAATTCAGGCCCCACCACCACCTCGACCGGACACTCGGCCGCAGCGGCCACCGGACTGCCCGCATTACAAACCACCGCCCCGGTCAGCAGCCCCCGGCTGCGAGCCGCCTCCAAACCACCCAACACATAAGGCGTAGTGCCCGAAGCGGCAATCCCGATGACCGCATCCAGCGAGCCGGCCTGATATACTAAAAGGTCTTCCCAGGCCAATTCCTTATTGTCCTCCGCCCCCTCGACCGCCTTCCGGATCGCACCGTCACCCCCGGCAATCAGCCCGACGAAAGCATCGTGTACCCCATACGTCGGCGGAATTTCCGACGCATCGACCACCCCGAGCCTTCCGCTCGTCCCGGCGCCGATATAAAAAACACGCCCCCCGCGTTTCATCCGTTCGACCACGCGGTCAACCAGCGCTTCGATCTGCGGAATGGCCCGCGCCACAGCGGCCGGCACGGTAGCGTCCTCGCCGTTGATCCGTTCGAGCAACTCGGCGGTGGAGAGCGTTTCGAGGCCGTCGTGGTACGACGGTTGTTCGGTATAATTAATCATTGTCATGCGTCAAATGGTAAGCGACCAGCCCGTCGATGGGCGTATCAACAATCAATCCGGAGTGCCACCCCTTTTCGAAAACCGCTTCCTGCAACTGGGCAGCGAAGTGGTAGGCGACACTGCCTGTAAAGGCCAATTCAACCTGCTCCACATCAGGATACCCGGCCAGGTTCTTTTCGAGAAATTCCGCAAAGGCGCCTTTAACCAATTGTTCCAGATACGGATTTTCGATATGTACCCGGATGTAGCGGGCAAACTGCGCCAAAAACCGATTGGGGAACGGTTTTCGATAGACTGCCTCGATGATCAGGTTGCGGTCGAGGCGATACTCTTCGAACAGATCATCGGCGATTTCGCGCGGCAGCTGATTTTTGAAAATCCCATTGATCAGCAATTTTCCGAGATGGGCGCCGCTTCCTTCGTCGCCCAAAATAAAACCCATCGGGGGCGTATTGTGGACGATCTGAAACCCGTTGTAATAGCACGAATTGGAACCCGTGCCAAGAATCGACACAATCCCCCGCCCGTCGCCACACAAGCCGCGGGCAGCGCCCAGCAGGTCGCTTTCAACCTCAACCTCGGCCCAGCGCCACACTTTCCGCAGGGCTGTTTCGACCGCCCGCTTGGTGACCGGCAGGCAACCCGCGCCATAGAAATAGATCGCCCCGACCGCCTCGGGCACATCGCCGAGGCCGCTGCGGATCGCGTCGGTGATCTCTTCGGGCGACTGGTAAACGGGGTTGATCCCGGCAGTCTGTGCGGCCACTGTTTCGCCGTCGGTCAGAAAACGCCAGTCGGTCTTGGTCGAACCGCTGTCGGCCACCAGGGTCCATTTTTTGTGTTTTTTCATCTGGGGTCGGGGGATGGAGGATGTGTTATATGCCAACAAATGTAAAGATTTATTGTTACATTTGAATCGCAAAAGCGAGAATTGACCATGAAAAAACAAATATCGTGCTTCGTCGCGGGCGGCCCGGCGGAACAGGTCGAACAGACCCGCGCCACGCTGTCGGAATGCCCGGCCGTGACGGGGGTGGAAGTGATGGAAGAGCCATTGCACGCGGCCGGGACGCTGCGGCTGATCGCCCGGTGGTGCCGCACGCCTTACCTGCTGATCCATACCCGTTCGACGGCGCTGCGCCTGGGGGCCGGTGCGCTCGAACGCTTCCTTGCGGTGGCTTCGGCCACAGGCGCGGCAATGGCCTACAGCGACTACACCGACCAGGACGGCGAACGCCTCACCCCCCACCCCACGCTCGATTACCAGCCCGGTGCGCTGCGCGACGATTTCGATTTCGGCGGAGTGCTCTTTTTGAACGCCCGCCTGTTCAAGCAGGCCGTGCGGCGGATGGACGCCGGGTTACAATACGGGGCACTGTACGACCTGCGGTTGCGCCTTTCGCGGCTGGGGAGCCTCCTGCACATTCCCGAAAACCTTTACGTGCAGGACTTGACCGACCGCCGCGCTTCGGGCGAAAAACAATTTGACTATGTCGATCCGCGCAACCGGGCCGTACAGATCGAAATGGAGGGCATCTGCACCGTCCACCTGCGGGCCGTCGGCGCGTTGCTATGTCCGCCGTTCGAAGCGGTCGATGTCGCCCGGGGCCGTTTCCCTGTCGAAGCCTCCGTCATTATCCCCGTGCGTAACCGGGCGAAAACCATTGCCGACGCCATCCGCTCGGCCGCGGCACAAATCACGGAAAAACCATACAACATCCTGGTGGTCGATAACCATTCAACCGACGGCACGACCAATATTCTCCGGGAACTGGCCGCCGCCGATCCCCGGATCGTCCACATCGTTCCCGACCGTCGCGACCTCAACATCGGCGGCTGTTGGAACGCCGCCGTAACCGATCCCCGCTGCGGCCGATTTTCGATCCAGCTCGACAGCGACGACCTTTACAGCAATAACGACGTGGTTCAAACGATCGTCAACGCGTTTTACGCCGAACGCTGCGCCATGGTGATCGGCAGCTACCGGATGGTCGACGTCGACCTGCGCGAGATTCCGCCCGGGGTGATCGACCACCGCGAGTGGACACCCGAAAACGGGCCGAACAACGCCTTGCGCATCAACGGCCTGGGCGCACCCCGCGCTTTTTACACTCCCGTTCTGCGGGAAAACCTGCTGCCAAACACTTCTTACGGAGAGGATTACGCCGCAGGGCTGGCCTTGAGCCGCCGCTACCGGGTCGGACGCATCTGGGAGCCGCTCTACCTCTGCCGCCGCTGGGAGGGCAATTCCGACGCCGCCCTCTCCGTCGACCGCGTCAACGCCAACAACCGCTACAAGGACACCCTGCGAACTATCGAACTCGCCGCCCGCCAAAATCTGCTGAAGCGATGACCGATTTGAGGACGCAAATCGACAAATTGTTCAACGACCAGCTGGCCGTCTGGCCCCTGCTGCGGGCCAACCGCCGCGCCCTTTCACGGCTGGCCCGGCGTGAAACCGAGGCCGGGGGCGAGCGGATCGTACTGCTCTTCAACCCCGAACGGGCCCGGTCGACCGCCGCTCCGCTGGACGCGGAGAGCATCCGGCAGCGGCCTTGTTTCCTGTGCACGGCCAACCGGCCGCCCCTGCAACAGGCCGTCGGGTGGCACTTGTACCAAATCCTCATAAATCCCTATCCCGTGTTGGATCGTCACCTGACCGTCGCCAACGGCGAACACCGCGACCAACGGATCGCTGGCCGGGCGGCTGACTTTACAGCGCTGGCTGTCGAACTGGACGGTTACACGGTGCTTTACAACGGGGCCAAATGCGGGGCTTCGGCGCCGGATCACCAACACTTCCAGGCTGTTCCGCAAGAAAGTCTGCCCCTCGAACAAAAAGCAAAAACGGGCGAAGGACGAACCCTGTGGTGGAACGATCCGGCAGGCGAAGCGGCGGTATGGAACCTCGCCGACGGCCTGCGGCGCGTGATCGGCATCGAAGTCAAGTTTGCAGGAATCGCCGAGAACGCGCGCGAAATTGCGGCTAAAAAAGCGGCCGAGCTGACGGAAACCCTTTTGTCGGCCCTCGCCGAATGCCAACCCGGCGAACCGGAAGCCAAGGTCAACGCCCTGGCCTGGGCCGACACGACTCACCTGAGGGTGCTGCTCCTGCCCCGCGAAAAGCATCGCCCGGCCCGCTTTTTCCGCGAGGATGACGGGCAGGTGTTATTCAGTCCCGGAGCGATCGATATGGCGGGCCTCGTAATCACCGTCCGTCCCGAAGACCTTCAGAAATTAAGCACCGGCGCGGGCTGGCTTCAGGAGATGTTTGCTGATGTCGTCCCCTCGGACGCCGACTGGCTGAAAATGACAGAAAATAGCAAGCGATGGCTCGACAGGAACCCGTAATCAGCGTCGGCATCGTCACCGCCGGGCGGATCACCGTCCGATTCGCAGGTGATTTTTCGGATGTGGCCACGGGCCGTATCGTGAGCGGTGACGCCATCTTCGATGCTGCCGACGACACGGCCGCAGGCCGGGAATTCTTTCCGATCGACCCGGACACAGGCTTTTTCGAATTGTGCGACGTGGTCATCGGCAAGGAGTTCCATTGGGAGCGGCGCGAAAACCAATCGTTCCGGGGCGGCCTGCGGATCATTCGCCAGGCCGGTGGATTGACGGCCGTGAACGTGGTCGGCATCGAAGCCTATCTGCGGAGCGTGATCTCGTCGGAAATGAGCGCTGCCTCGCCCCCCGAACTACTAAAAGCCCACGCGGTGATCTCGCGCAGTTGGCTATTGGCACAACTGGCCGGAAAAGGAGCCGAAACCGTTCCTCAACCCCAAGCCGAAGATGAACTGATCCGTTGGTTCGACCGCGAGGAACACGCGGATTTCGACGTATGCGCCGACGACCACTGCCAACGTTACCAGGGAATTACACGCGTTTCGAACCCAGCGGTCGATGCAGCGGTCGACGCTACCCGGGGCGAAGTATTGACCACTGACGGCAAAGTCTGCGACGCCCGCTACGGCAAATGTTGCGGCGGGGCGACCGAGGCGTTCGAACACGTCTGGGCCGCCGAACCCCACGCCTATCTGAAGCGCGTGATCGACGCCGAAAATCCGCCGACAGTACCCGACCTTACACAGGAAACGGCCGCCCGCGCCTGGATCCTGGCCCGCCCCGAAGCGTTTTGCAACACGTCCGACCCCGACACCCTGCACTCCGTGTTGAACAATTACGACCAGGAGACCCCCGATTTCTTCCGCTGGCGGGTCGAATATACGCAATCCGCCCTTTCGGAGTTGATCCGGCGACGCACAGGCATCGATTTCGGCACCGTCTGCGCCCTCGAACCTGTGGAGCGCGGCGTGTCGGCCCGGCTCGTAAAATTGCGGATCGTCGGCGAACGACGGACGACGGTTATCGGCAAAGAGTTGATGATCCGGCGCGCACTGTCGGAATCACACCTCTACAGTTCGGCCTTCGTGGTGGATATGGAAATGCAAGGCACGGAACCCGTTTTCATCCTGCACGGCGCAGGCTGGGGCCACGGCGTGGGGCTGTGCCAGATCGGCGCGGCCGTGATGGCCCGTCGGGGAAAATCCTACGGAAAAATCCTCACCCACTACTATCCGGGGGCGACACGCGAAAAGATTTACTGATCGGCCACAGGCCGGGATGAACCCAGAACAGACGGCGTCCGGGCGGCAAGGTTATTTCTCCCTTTTCAGAAAAATTTCAGCCAGAGCGAGGTCTTCCGGAGTGGTTACCTTGAGGTTGCGTCGATCGCCGGGGCAAAGCGAAACGGGGTGTCCGAAAGCTTCAACCACGCTCGCGTCGTCGGTAAACGCCGCACCGTCGCCCGCTGCGGCATAGGCTTGCCGCAAAAGTCCCGCTTCGAAAAATTGCGGGGTCTGCACGGCCCTGTAGTGGTTACGATCGACTACGGCACTTCCCTCCTCTAAAAAAATCTGGCGGAGCGAGTCGGTTACTTCGACCGTCGGGATCGCCGCCCCAGTAAGCTGCGCCTGGGCCAGTACCGATAGAATCAACTCGCGGGAGGCCAACGGGCGTACCCCGTCGTGCACCCCGACGAAAGCCGCATCGCCTGCCTTGGCCAACCCGTTGGACACCGACGCAAAGCGGCTGTCGCCCCCCGTTACCACCTCGACCGGCACCGCAAAACCGTGCTCTTCACACAATGCGTTCCAATAAGCGATCTGGGATTCAGGCAGCACGACGATCAACCGCGCCCCGGGCAAGGTTTTCGAGAAGCGCTCGACGGTATGCATCAGCAAGGGTTTTCCTCCCAATGCTAAAAATTGTTTCGGGACGGCGGCACTCATCCGGGTACCGCTTCCGCCGGCGACGATGATGATGGCTGTGTCGTTCATGTTTGTTTTTTATCGGCGAGGTAGCGTTGGCCCATCCAGCGAATCGTTTCGGGCATGGGGCGGTATTGGAATCCGGCCATGAGGGTGACCGGAGTGCCGTCATAGTATGTTTTTTCGCAAGCGGTGCGGGCAGCGCCCGGGGTGAATTTCGGCGTCCGGCCAGTAAACCAGGAAGCGATCTTTTCGAAAAAACCAACCGCATAGAGCGTCCGCAGGCCGACCTCCCACCGCGGGGCAGGTTTTCCGACCGAACGGGCGGCGGCTGTCATCAATTCTTTATACGAAAGATTGGCGCCGGAGAGAATAAACCGCTTCCCGACAGCTTCCGGCGTAAGCGAAAGAGCGATCATCGCCCCCGCCACGTCGCGCACGTCAACATAGCCGACCACCCCGGGCGGATAAACCGGCAACCCCTGGGCAAGCGCCGCGAAGAGGGCTGCGCTGCCGCTTCCGCGCCAGAGTCCCGGGCCAAGCACGATCGACGGGTTGACGATCACCGCCCTCAACCCGGTCTTAATTCCCCGCCAAACCTCATTTTCAGAGAAGTATTTACTGAGTCCGTAAGCCGACCAACCCGCAAGCGTTTCGGGCCAGCACGTTTCGGTGATCGTTCCGTCGGGCCCTGCCGGGCCGAGGGCGGCGATCGAGCTGATGTGTACGAGCAGTCCTACGCCTGCGTCGAGGCAGGCATCGACCACCGCTTGGGCAATCTCTACATTCGGGCCGACCAGCTCCTCGTCGCCCCGCTGTTGGAACGACACTTTGGCCGCGCAATGGTACACGACCTCCATCCCCCGGAATGCCGCGAGCAATTCAGGGGTGGCGTTCAACGGAGCCTCGACGGCCTCGACCGTGCCACCCGAAAAAAGCTTTTCGAATTTTGCCTTATCGCGCACCACTACCCGTACTTGCGCCCCGGCGCCGAGCAGTTGCCGGACGAGTTCGCCGCCGATCATGCCCGTAGCGCCCGTCACACAGACGCGACGGCCGGCCATTCGGCCCGTTATTTCGCTTTGCTCCATATCAGTTTCTTGCCGAATCCCAGGCGGTTGTCGGTCAGTTTCAAAAAATCGGGTTCGAGTACCCACAGGTCGAGGTCGGCGAAAGCGGCATAAGGAAACCGTTTCAGGTAACGTACCCGCGCCCGCTTCAGCAGGTCGCCTTCGGGGCGGAACATCCGGCCGCAAAGTTGCACGCCCTGGATCTTACCCACGATTCGCGTTTCCAGCACAACCGACCCGGCCACCCGGGGATTGGCGGCCGCTTCGGACGCGTGGCGCGTGTGGTCTTCAGACGTGAAGACAAACATGCCTTCCGACTCCAGCCAGGCGTAGAACAGATTGGCACAATAGGGCGCACCGTCGCGGGCCGTGGCCAGCGTCAGCACGTGGTGGGCCTTCAGGAAACGAACGGTTTCCGGATGGGGCGCCGCCGAATCAGGGGAGGCGGAAGATCGGGTCGTAGGCATAAGCGGAAGTGGGAGCGGAAGGAGACACGACGCTGGGCATAACGTCATCCTGTCCAAGTGCAATCCGTTCGATGGGATAGGTCGCATCGAGGCCGCCGACCACCATATCGCGGATCACGCCAAAGCGTTCGCGGTTGCTCTCGGCGATGGGTTCGGCCGGTTCCGATGGAATTTTCAGCGGGTCGATCGGCTTGCCGTGCTGCCACACGCGGAAGTCGAGGTGGGGACCGGTTGACAGACCGGTCGAACCGACGTAACCGATCAGTTCGCCCTGCGACACCCGTTTGCCCACAGCCAACCCCGGCGCATAGCCCCGCAGATGGAGATAGCCCGACTCAAGCCCATTGAACGGGTGGCGGATTTTTACGGTGTTGCCCCCGCCGCCGCCCCAGCCTTTGGAGATGACCACCCCATCGGCAATAGCGTGAACCGGCGTCCCCGAGGGTGCGGCATAGTCGACCCCGTAGTGCGGGCGCACGATGCGCAGCACAGGATGGAGCCGTCCACTCGAGAACTTCGACGAAACACGCGAAAATTGCAACGGCGCCTTCAGCAGGTTTTTCCGCAGGCTGTTGCCGTTTTCGTCCCAATAGCTGATCTTATCGTTTTGATCGAAAGGAATGGCGTAATAACGTTTGCCGCCGCTGTCGAACCACGCGCCCCAGATGCGGCCCGTGCCGAGCAGTGTCGAGTCGACCCAGCGCTCGTCATAGATCACCCGGAAAGCGTCGCCCTTTTGCAGGCCGAAAAAGTCGACCGTCCAGGCGTAAATATCAGAAAGGTCCATCGCCAGCGAGATCGGAAGGTTCTGGCCCGCAACGGCATTATAAAGCGAACTCTCAATGGAAGCTTCAATCACCCGCCGCTCGATGCGCACTTCTTTCACAAACGGCACGACCGAAAGCGTATCAGCGACCGAAAACACAAAAAATTCGACCGGCGACCGGCGGTAGACCAGGTGGCACAACCGGCGCAAACTATCTCTGGAAACAAAAACTTCATAGGAATCGCCCGCACGGATCGAGCGCACGTCAAAGATGCCCTCGCAGCAACGGGTGAGCGAGTCGACCCGCCCGGCCGAAACACCGTAACGGGCCAGGATTAGCGAGAGGTTGTCGCCCGAGGTGATCGTTCCTTCGGTGCGTGCATAGCCGGCCGTGTCGATCCCGTATTCCATTTTCGGCACCGCAAACGAAACCCCTGCCTCATCGGCGACCGATGCCTTTTTCTGCCAGTAAAGCCACAGGACGAAAAGCCCTGCCACCACACACAAAATCACAATCAGTCGCTTCTTATGCATAATTTTTCGTACGTTTGTCTTATCCCTTAACGTACCGCGAAAGCGGTTTCTTACAAAGGTAGGCGTTTTTAACAATATCGGCCCTTTTTTTGCGTTAAAATTTAACTACCTTAATCACTCCTTTTATGAGCAATGTCCGCATCCTCTGGGTCGATGACGAGATCGAACTACTGAAACCCCACCTGCTTTTCCTGCGCGGAAAAGGCTATGACGTCGAAGAGTGCAACAACGGCTACGACGCAGTCGAATTGGTGCGCACGCGCCCCTTCGACCTGATTATCCTCGACGAAATGATGCCCGGGATGACGGGACTCGAAACCCTGCCGAAAATCAAAGAAATACGGCCGATGACGCCTGTCATTATGGTCACCAAGAGCGAAGAGGAAAATATCATGGATCGCGCCGTAGGCTCGAACATCGCCGACTACCTGATCAAGCCGGTCAACCCCAACCAGGTGTTGCTCTCGATCAAGAAAAACGTCCACCAGCAACAGCTCGTTACCGAGCGCACCACGGCCGATTACCGTTCGGAATTCGGCCAAATCAGCACCTCGATCTCCGACGCCCGCACATTCGCCGACTGGATCAACGTCTACAAAAAGATCGTCAATTGGGATATGCAGCTCAGCGAGTCGGAAGACCAGAGCATCGGCGAAATCCTCACCTACCAGAAAAACGAGGCCAACAACCAGTTCGGCCGTTTTGTCCGCAACCAATACGTCGGCTGGTTCAACAAGAACTCCGATGAAATGCCCGTGATGTCGCACACGCTGATGCGCAACAAGATCTTCCCGGTGGCCGACCGCGGCAAAAAAACCACGCTGCTGCTGATCGACAATTTTCGGTATGACCAGTGGAAAGCCATTGCGCCGGTGCTGCACCACCTTTATGAAGTCGAAAGCGAAGACTTTTATTGCAGTATTCTGCCCACGGCGACCCAATATGCACGCAACGCCATTTTTGCGGGGCTGATGCCCGCCGCGATCGACAAACTGATGCCCGACCGCTGGCTCAACGACAGCGAAGAGGGCGGCAAGAACATGTATGAAGAAGAATTCCTGAAGCGCCAACTCTCGACCTACGGGAAAAACTATAAATATTTCTTCGAAAAGATCGTGCGGGCCGAGTCGGGCAAACGGCTGATCGAGAACATTCAAAAAGTCTACAACGCCGATTTCTCGGTGATCGTCTACAACTTCCTCGATATCCTGTCGCACGCACGCACCGAAACCGAGGTGATCCGCGAGCTGTCGTCCGACGAGTCGGCTTTCCGGTCGCTCACGCGGTCGTGGTTCGAGCACTCCGATCTATTGGTCATTATGAAGATGTTGGCCGAGAAAGGACACACGGTCATCATCACTTCCGACCACGGAACGATTTGCGTCGAAAACCCGGTGCGGGTGCAGGGCGACCGCGAAACTTCGCCCAACCTGCGCTACAAGACCGGGCGCAGCCTCAACTATAATGCGAAAGAGGTGTTTGCGGTAACGAAGCCCGAAGAGATCCATCTGCCGAAATCGAACCTGACGTCGACCTATGTTTTTGCCTGCGAACGTGATTTTTTGGTTTATCCCAACAACTATAACCACTACGTGCGGTATTACAAGAACACGTTCCAGCACGGTGGGATTTCGATGGAGGAGATGATTGTGCCGTTCATAGTACTCGCACCTAAGTAACCCAAGGAAAGCGAAGCTTTCCCGAGAAATTTTTGCGGCGCTTTTTATAAAAAGGTGCGTGCCCGCACTGGGAGTTTTTAAAGCAAAGTGAATCTCCCCGTGCGGGCACGCACCTACGCTCCCCAGAGATTTTTATGCCAGATCCGGCCAGGTAGAGGCAACCCTCCAATGCATAAAAATCTCTTGTGCGCAGGCCAATAAATATCAAATACCAAAAAGGGCGGCCTCGCAAGGCCGCCCTTTTTTATAAAGGAACGTCGCAATTATTTACGATAGATCTTCGTGAAGCCGTAGATGGCTTCGTCGCCCAGTTCCTCTTCGATACGGAGCAGCTGGTTGTACTTGGCCATGCGGTCCGAACGCGAGAGCGAACCGGTTTTGATCTGGCCCGAGTTCGTAGCCACGGCGATGTCGGCGATGGTCGAATCTTCGGTTTCGCCCGAGCGGTGCGAGGTCACGCTGGTGTAACCGGCACGGTGGGCCATTTCGATCGCGTCGAGCGTTTCGGTCAGCGAGCCGATCTGGTTTACCTTGATCAGGATCGAGTTGCCACAACCCATCTCAATCCCCTTGCGGAGGAACTCGACGTTGGTCACGAACAAGTCGTCACCCACCAGCTGGCACTTGTCGCCGATCTTGTCGGTAAGCATCTTCCAGCCGTCCCAGTCGTTTTCGCCCATCCCGTCTTCGATCGAGTCGATCGGGTATTTGGCTACGAGGCTTTCGAGGTAAGCAGCCTGTTCGGCCGAGTTGCGTTTGGCGCCCGTTTCACCTTCGAATTTGGCGTAGTTGTAGATGCCGTCCTTGAAGAATTCCGATGCAGCGCAGTCGAGGCCGATAGCCACGTCGCCGCCTTCGCTCTTGCGACCGGGTTTGTAACCGGCTTTCTTGATCGCTTCGATAATCGATTCGAGGGCGTCTTCGGTGCCCTTGAGGGTCGGTGCGAAACCGCCTTCGTCACCTACGGCAGTGCTCAGACCACGGTCGTGCAACACTTTTTTCAGCGAATGGAACACTTCAGCGCCCATGCGCAGCCCTTCGCGGAACGAAGTAGCGCCTACCGGACGGATCATGAATTCCTGGAACGCGATCGGAGCGTCAGAGTGCGACCCGCCGTTGATGATGTTCATCATCGGCACGGGGAGCGTCTTGGCGTTCGTGCCGCCGATATAACGATACAGGGGCATCCCGCAGAGGGCAGCGCCCGCTTTGGCCACAGCCAGCGACACGCCGAGGATGGCGTTGGCGCCCAGGTTGCTCTTGGTGGCGGTGCCGTCGAGTTCGATCATCGTCTTGTCGATGCCGGCCTGGTCGGTCGCCAGCATGCCGAGCACGGCCGGAGCGATGGTTTCGTTTACGTTCTGTACGGCTTTCAGCACACCCTTGCCCAGGTAACGGCCTTTGTCGCCGTCGCGCAGTTCGAGCGCTTCGTTTTCGCCGGTCGACGCTCCCGAGGGAACGGCTGCACGGCCAAAGGCACCGCTGGCGGTCAATACTTCTACCTCGAGGGTCGGGTTGCCACGCGAATCGAGGATCTCACGAGCATGTACGCTGATAATCTGTCCCATTTTTTCTTCTTTTTATGTTTTTTAACTCCTTGTTATTTTAAGCCGCGAAGTTACAAAAATCCTTTTCAATACGCAAACTTTGAGCTGGCTCTGACTGCCGCTTTTTATAAAAAGCGGCAGTCAGAGCCAGCTTAAAATTCGGTAATGAAGGGTTTTCCTTCGAGCCAGGCTGCCATGTTTAGGACAAGCAGGTTCCAATTCTGGAATCCTTTGTTAAGAACGGGTTCGCCGTTGTCGGGAAGGTAGTATTCGTGGAGGGCGCCGAAGCGCTCGAAGTCGCGGCCGAGCAATACGATGGTTTTTTCTGCCAGTTCGCGGGCCTCGGCTTCGTAACCGTAATCGACCAGGCCCCGGAAGACGAGGTAATTGACGCAGATCCACACCGGGCCGTTCCACGAGGAGGGGTTTCCGGATGCACGTGTGTCATACATCTTTTCCAAGGGCGACAGGGTGCGGATGCCGGCCGGGGCGTTGAAACGGGTTTCGTCGCGATAGTGGCGTTCGACGATCAGCTCGGCCTGCTCGGGGGTGGCGATGCCGGCCCACATGGAGAGGAAGCCGCTCCACACGTCGAGGCGTTGGATCAGGCAGTCGTAGGTACGTTGCTTGCCCACGTGCAGGAACAGGTCGCCCGGGTTGACGCCGGTCACGTCGGGCTTGACGATCGGTTTGAGGTTGAGGTCGACGCTGTAATAAAAACCGTCGCGCGGGTCCCAGCAATGCTCGCGGATGGCCGCCAGCAGCTCTTCGGCCGCCTGGTCGTAAGTGCTTGCGATATCGGGCAGATCGAGTTGCTCGGCCAGGTAAACCATAGCCAGCAGCTCTTTATACATAAAGGCGTTCAGGTAGATCGAGCCGGAGCTGGCGTCGGGACGGTAGTAGGTGCTCGGATCGGTATCGACGCCGATCGCTTCGTCGGTTTCCCAATAGACCAGGCCGGTCGGGCGGTGACGGTGGTGATTGAGGTAGTTGTCAACAAACGTTTGCAGGTAGTAAAACGGTTCACGCAGCCATGCGGCGTCGCCATCCATTTGTTGAACGATAAAGGCGGCGTGCTGGGCGATGGTGGGCTTGTGCATATTGCTTTTCCACGGATTGCGCGTTTTGAGCATCTCCTCGCGCGAGGGGGCGTTGCGTTCGATCCAGATGGGGATCCAACCGTCCATCGCACCGTAGCTCAGGGCATTAAGCACGCAACCTTGTTCATATTTGAGGGCTTCTTCGCGGTCCTTATCGGTGCCGTTTTCGAGCAGATTCTGGCGCAGGGCGATGTCACTCAGCCACGAATCCCAGTCCCAGAGCATATCGAGGTACTGGCTGCTGCCCGGGGCGAGGAAAGGATATTGGAGGGCGCCGCCCGGTTCGCGGTACATCCCTTTCATCTCCTTGTGGATATGGTCGCGGCAGATTTTCGTGTATTTTTCGACGTTGGCCGGGGTGCGTTCTGGGAGCTGGGCGGCTGCCGGCAGCCAACAAAGCAGAAACAATGCGGGGAGAAGCTTTTTCATAACGTTTGGTTTAGACATTATGCAAAGATAGGTTTTTGCGGGTGGAAAGCAAGAGCCGGCAAAGGACCTCGGAACGGATTTACAGCAACGTAAACCCCAGAAAAACGAAGTTTTTCAGAAAAATTTTTGCGGCGCTTTTTATAAAAAGCGCCAGTACTCTCAAAGGCAAATGCATGGTGGCCTCGCTCCCCGGA
>JAVBLC010000003.1:0-83361 GCA_031553805.1 Rikenellaceae bacterium
ATGCTTTCCTGGCGCTATTGGTGCATGGGGCCGGCTTCAACGGCCCATTTTTATAAAATGCGGCACCAACCTACCCCGTTACTTCCGCACGGGGTTTGGTTGGTGCCGCTAAATTATGTATTCCTTGATCTGCCTTGCTTAGGTTTAGTAAAGGTTTTAGAGAGGAGAAGCTCTTTTCCGAAGCAACGATCGAGAACTCGATGCGTTACAGGAAAAGAGCTTCTCCTCTCTAAAACTTTTGGTAAGGCCGAATAACGTAAATCAGGAGAAACGAAATTTCGCTTCGCTGCGGTCCGCAGTAAAGTTTTTGAGGTACTTTTTAGAAGAAGTGCCAGTCGGAACTTGTCGACTCTCTATCTGAAAAGGTTATCTCCCCAGGGGTAGCTGCCGGGCTTGATGGTGAAGTGGATGGTTGGGTTGGCGGCGGGGGCGAGGCGGACTACGCCGGGGGTGATTTCGTTGACTACTTCGAAGCGGTTCCAACCCAGACGGCGCATGGTTTCGAAGGCTGTTGCGCCGCCTTCGACGATCAGTTCGGCGGGTTGACGGGCGGCCATCAGGTTGACTATGGCTTGGGCCATGGTGCCGCGCAGGCGCTCGGCGAAGGCTTTTCCGCCTTCCGAGGGGTGTCCGACGGCGATGACGATCGATCCGGCTTCGCGGTAGTTTTCAGTTAATTGTGCGACCCAGCGGTCGGCTTCGACCCGACCTTCGAACAGGTCGCGGGGCATCGGGCAGACAGGGATGGTGTGTTGTTTGACGTAGGGGAACTCAGCGATCCCGTGGTCGGCTGTGCTGCCACAGGCTACGATTACGGGTGCGCCTTGCAATCCTTCGAATTTCGCCGCCGCTTTTTCGGAATGGCCCAGTGAGGCGAGGCAAGCGGCAAAAAAGTCGGCTCCTCCGGCGGGCAATATACCTGATCCGATCCGGCGGGCGTAGACGGAAAGGTCGTCGGACGAAGCGGCATTTCCGATAAAGATGCCTTTCCCTTTGATCGGCGCATTGGCGTCGATCACTTGCCCCTCGCCGAGGATTTCGGTGACCGAAGCCGTGCGGGCCGGGAATTCGGGGTCGTTGCGGAATTCGGTCTGGTCAAGGGGAATGTTGTTGATGAAATATCGGCCGCCCTGAATCACCCGCCCCCGCGAAGGGTTTTCGGGGAGATAGAGCGCCTGCCCGAAACCTGTTTCGGCCATCAGCGCGTGGAGTTCGGCGGCAACGTGCCCCCGCAATACAGAGTCGGTTTTCTTGAAAAAATTTCGAAACCCCATCGCGAATAAGTCGCATCCTATGCGGTGCGAAACGTTGACTGCCTCCGCTCGCCCCATCGACCGGGTGTCGGTCGCCACGACCAACAGGTCGTAGCCCGCCAATCGAGCCGGTTCGACGGCTTCGGTGGCGAGGGCCACCCGGAGCCCGAAACGCAACCCCACGCCTGCCAGTTCGGCAGCGCCGGTGATGTCGTCGGCAATGAGCGCAATCATCGCTATCGGTGTGGTTATCGTTTGCGGTTGGCAGCCATCCGGGCTGCGTAGTCGATCGAAAGCAGCAGTGCGTCGGGACTGGCAATGCCCTGCCCCGCTACGTCGAACGCCGTCCCGTGGTCGACCGACACGCGGATGATCGGCAGCCCGAGGGTGATGTTGACCCCCTCGACGCTCGACATCCGGCCCGTAGCCGGGTTCCAGTTGAATCCCACCACCTTGAACGGGATGTGCCCCTGGTCGTGGTACATCGCCACACAGCCGTCATATTGGCCGCACTTGGCCTTGGCAAAAAGCGTGTCGGGCGGCACCGGGCCGTCGACGTTGAAGCCGCGTCCCTTGAGCTCTTCGACCGCCGGGATGATCTCCTTCTCCTCTTCCCAGCCGAACAGGCCGCCGTCTGAGGAGTGAGGATTGAGGCCGGCGATGCCGATGCGGGGGTTGGCGATGCCGAATTGGCGGCAGGCGTCGTCCAACAGTTCGGTGACGGCGATGATCCGCTCTTTCTTGACCAGGTTGCACGCCTGGCGCAGCGGCACGTGGGTCGACACGTGGATCACCCGCATGACGGCGTCGGCCAGCAGCATCGCGTATTTTTTCGTGCCTGTGAAGTGGGCGTAGATCTCGGTGTGACCGTCGTAGTGGTGGCCGGCCAGGTTGATCGCCTCCTTGTTGATCGGGCCGGTGACGGTGGCGTCGACGTCGTTCTTCATCGCCAGCTCGATCGCCGTGCGCACAGCTTCGAAAGCGGCGTTGCCCGCTTGGGCCGACACCTTTCCGGTTTCGAGCGTGGCGAGGTCGACGTTTTTCAGGTCGAAAACGTCGATCGTGCCGAATTCGAACCGGGCGTCGGCTACCGCGTTGATCGGGCGCACGGTCAGCGGCAGGTTTAATAGCTTTACAGCGCGTTCGATCACTGCGGCGTCGCCTGTGATCAACGGCCTACATTTACTGTAAACCTCTTTTTCGAAAAATGCTTTGGCGGCGATTTCGGGCCCGATCCCCGCGGGATCGCCCATCGTGATGGCTATGATCGGTAAGGTCATGTCGTTACAGGAAATCAATATAACTGGTAATAGATTTTCAATGCGTCTTCGCGGGTCACCTCGCGCGGGTTGTTTTTCAGCAGACGTTGTACCTCCATCGCTGCGGTGGCCATCCCTTCGACCGCCGAGCGGGGAACCCCCAGCGCGTCGAGCGAACAGGGGATGCCGCAATCTTTGGCCAATTGGTCGACGAATTTGATCCCGGCCAACGCCGTTTCTTCCAAGGTCGCTTTCGGCTCGATGCCGCAAGCGATGGCGATATCGGCATACTTTTGCGGATCGGACGCCAGGTTGAATTGCATCACGGGCGGCAGCAGAATGGCGTTGGCCAGCCCGTGCGATACGTGGAACTCTCCACCGAGCGGGTAGGAGAGCGCGTGGACCGCCGCCGTATTGACCGGCCCGAGGCAAAAGCCGCCGTAGAGGCTGCCCAGCGCCAGCGCTTCGCGTGCCTCGAGGTCGGCCCCGTTTTTGACCGCCCGCAGCAGGTTGGCCGCGATCAGCCGGATGCCCGCCAGGGCATAGCTGTCGATCACCGGGTGGGCGAACTTGTTGGTGTAGGCCTCGATGCAGTGCGAGAGGGCGTCCATCCCCGTTTCGGCCGTGAATTTGGCCGGTACGGTGAGCGTCAGCCGCGGGTCGATGTAGGCGGCGTCGGCCACCAGGTGGGGGCTGACGATCCCCTTTTTCAGGTTGTCCGTTTCGTCGAGCAGGATCGAGTTCGGGGAAACCTCGCTCCCCGTCCCGGCCGTCGTCGGGAGGCAGGCGAACCACACTCCGCGTGCGCGCAGGTTGCCCTGCCCAAAGCACGTTTCGACCGGCTGGTCGCTGTTCACGAGTGCCGCCACCAACTTGGCGGTGTCCAACACACTGCCGCCCCCGATGCCCACCACGCTGTCGGCGCCGAAACGGCGGGCGATTTCGAGGATGCCTTTGAAATCGGTCACGGTTGGCTCCTGGCGGATGCCGTCATAGACCTCGACTGTCACCCCGGCCTGCTGTAACCGCGCCATCAGCGGGGCAATCAGCGGCAGGATCGGAGGAGCTGTCAATAGAAACAATTTCGAAAAGCCCAATGTCAGAAAATCGTCGGCAAATCGGTTGGTACAACCGCTGCCAAAAACGATCTTCGGGGGTTGTAACAGCGTGATCTCTCTCATATCTCTTTATTCGTTATTAACCGTAAAAGCCCTTTTGTTGTTTGGGTCGTTGCGCATTCCCTCGAAGTAGGTGACCACGTCGAACGTTTTCGGGAGGTTGAGGCTGCCCTTGGGCGTGCCGTTCTCGATGTTGAAAAACAGCGTGATGAACCGCAGTTTGGGGTTCTTCTGTTCGAAAACAATCTTGTCGACGCGGAAAAAACTCATCTCGTCCAGCGGTTTGTCCGAGGTCAGGGCGCCGAACCACACCTGGTCGTAACCCGCGGGGTCGTTGGGTGCGCCTTCGCGGTGTGAGTTGACCGAGAGCACGACGAACGTCATGCCCTCCTTGGTCGTGAATTGGCGACTGGTGACCACTTCCGAACCCGGCTCCGGCGAGGTTTGTGCCTGGGCCCGCGGTGCGCCGGCCAGTCCCAGGAACAGAACGGCCAGCAAGGCATACCATGTGGTGGATTTCATAGGGGGGTTATGCGTTTTGTTTTTTCTCTTTCCGTTCTTTCAGGTAGCCGTAGATGGTCAGGTCGTCGGGAGCCAGTTCGCTTTTGAAGAAGAAGCTGGCAATCCACGCCACGATGAACAACACCACATGGCTGTAAACGCCCAGCATATACTTGTGGTGGGTGTAGTTGAACCCGAGGTCGAGGATTAGCTTGCCGTTGACCTTGGTCGAGGTCAACATTGCCCAGGCGGTGAAGAGCACCGCGGCGACGATCCCGATGAACAGCCCCTGCTTATTGGCCCGCCGGCTCAGCAGCCCGAGCAGGAACAGACCCACGATCCCGGCCGAGAAGATGGCGTAGAGTTCGAAGACGATACCGAGCACTCCCTCGCCCCCCATGTGAGCATAGATCAGGGCGATGGCTACCGCTCCGGCACCGGTGCCGACCACGATCCAGCGGCCGATGCCCAGGCGTTTCTTATCCGTGCTTTTGGGGCGGAACCGGGCGTAAAAGTCCTGTACGCCGATCGCCGAAAGGCAGTTCATGTCGGCCGCCAGCGACGAAATGGCCGCCGCCAGCAGCGCGGCGATGATCAGTCCCACAACCCCCACCGGCAGTTGCGATCCAATGAAGAAAGGAAAAATGGCATCAGCTTTGATCCCCTCGGGCAGGGCGGGTGCCCCGGCGCGGTGGTAGAAGACGAACAGCCCGGTGCCGATGAACATAAACAACGCCCAGATGGGTACGCTCAGCCCCACGCCCAGGAACGACGCCCGTTTGGCCGCCTTGTCGGTTTTGGCCGTCAGGTAGCGCTGCACGATGGTCTGGTCGGTGCCGTATTTCTGGATCGCGTAGAAGATACCGTTGAGTACCATCACGATAAAGGTCAGTTTCGTCAGGTCCCATTCATAAGGCCCGAAGTCGATCTTGTGGTACTCTTTGGCGATGTCGAAAAACTCGCCCGGCCCGCCTGTCGGTGCAAAGAGCAGGATCACAGCGCAAACTACTCCGCCGACGATCATCAGCAGTCCCTGGAACACGTCCATCCAGATCACCGCTTCCATCCCGCCGAGGAATGTGAGCACGGTGATGGCCACGCCCAGCACGAGAATGATCGTGAAGACGTCGATCCCCATAAAGGCCGAAACGGCTAGCGACACGAGGTAAAACACCGTTCCCATCTTCGAAAAATGGGTCAACGCAAAGGCGATCGAGCCGTACATCCGGGCGAAGAACCCGAAGCGGCGTTCGAAATATTCGTAAGTACTCAGCTTGATCACACGGCGGAAGAGCGGCACGATGATCCCGATCAGCGCCACCAGCACGATGGGCACCATCAGCCCCTGTACGAGCAGGATCCAGTTGCCTGCATAAGCTGCGCCGGGGTAGGCGATGAACGTGACGCTGCTGATCAGCGTGGCAAAGATCGACAGGCCGATGGCCCAGGCCGGGATCTTGCCCCCGGCTTTGTAGTAGGTGTCGGTGGTTTTCTGCCGGTGAGCGAAGTAAATGCCGATGCCGACCACTGCCGCCACCGAGACGATGATGATTACATAGTCAATCCAATGGATAATCGAATGTTCCATAATGGGTTGGGGTTGGTTTTAGTTTGGGTTATTTTGCTTTGGGGGGTATTTATTGCTTGATGGCTGCGGTGTGTTTGACGATTTCGGCCTCTTCTTCGGTCGTCAGGCGGGTCAGGGGCGAAAGCATATGGCGTTCGCACAGCCCGACGGTCTGCATCATCACCTTGAGGGCGGCCAGCGACTGGCCCAGCGAGCGGCCTTCCTGGTAGATGCGGGCGATGGCGTCGGTTTCGGTTTGCAGGCGAATGGCCTCGTCCATTTTTCCGGCCGCCGCGGCGTTGTATAAATCGGCGAACATTTCGGGCACGAAGTTGCCCGTGCTCGGCACGATGCCGTCGCCGCCCGCTCCGACACATTCGGCGCTCTTGGCTGCCCAGCCGAGGAAATAGGCAAATTTTTCGTTGCCTTTCGAAATCTCGAGGCATTGGTGCATCCGTTCTTCATCGCGCTCCGAATCCTTGAGCCCCACGATGTTGGGGTGCACGCTCAGGCGCTTGACGATTTCCACCGGGATCGACATGTGGGTGGTCGAGGTGATGTTATAGATCATCAGCGGCGCGGTGATGCCCTCGGCCAGGCGCACGTAGTAGGCGTACATCTGCTCGGGAGTCAGCGCATAGTAGCTCGGCAGGGTAGCCACGATCGCATCGGCACCCAATTTGTGGTAGCGGTTGGCGGCTTCGATGTGTTCTTCGGTGCAGCATCCGTTCAGGCCGACGTAGATTTTCACCCGTCCGGCGGCGCTTTTGACGGCCTGTTCCACAAAAACGGCGGCCTGTTCTTTCGATACCGAGTTGCCTTCGCCCGTGGTGCCCATGATCAGCGGGGCCACGCCGCAGGAGCAAAAGCGTTGCATAATGCGGTCTACCGCTGTACGATCCACTTTATGGTTCGCATCCACCGGGGTCACCATCGGAACCACGACGCCTTTGAAGTCTTTATACATATCCTGAGGTTTTAGATTTTCGTATTTACAAAGGAAACAAAAAAAAGCGAAAATTTTTCGAATAACCTCCGGAAATTGCGCATAAACCGTCCGCCTGCGGTGTCCCGGCTGCAGATTCCGTCATTTTGTCAGTCATTTTGTCAGAAGGCTGCCAAAAAACCGGCTTTTGTCACAAAAAATCACGAAAAATTCCGTTGGCATAAAGATTGTGAAATTCAGTATCGCAAACAACGAACAAAATTCAAAAAATCATAAAATTCAAAAACTATGGGAAAAATCATTGGCATCGACCTGGGTACGACCAACTCCTGCGTAGCCGTAATGGAAGGCAACGAACCGGTCGTGATTCAGAACAGTGAGGGACACCGCACCACCCCCTCGATCGTAGCCTTCACCGACAACGGCGAACGCAAGGTGGGCGAACCGGCCAAACGCCAGGCCATCACCAATCCCAAGCGCACAATCTCGTCGATCAAGCGTTTTATGGGTGAAACGTATGACCAGGTGCAGAAAGAGATCAAGCGCGTATCCTACGAAGTGGTCAAGGGCGACAACAACACCCCCCGCGTGGTGGTCGACGGCCGCCAATACACGCCCCAGGAAATTTCGGCGATGGTGCTTCAGAAAATGAAGAAAACCGCTGAAGATTTCCTCGGGCAGACCGTGGATGAGGCGGTGATCACCGTGCCGGCCTACTTCTCGGACTCTCAGCGCCAGGCCACCAAGGAAGCGGGCGAAATCGCCGGCCTCAAGGTGCGCCGCATCATTAACGAACCGACGGCTGCCGCACTGGCCTACGGCCTCGACAAGAAAGACAAGGACATGAAGATCGCCGTCTTCGACCTCGGGGGCGGTACATTCGACATCTCGATCCTCGAACTGGGCGACGGCGTGTTCGAAGTGAAATCGACCAACGGCGACACCCACCTCGGGGGCGATGACTTCGACCACGTGGTGATCGACTGGCTGGCCGAAGAGTTCCAGAAGCAACACAACGTTGACCTCCGCAAAGATCCGATGGCCCTGCAGCGCCTGAAAGAAGCCGCCGAAAAGGCTAAAGTCGAACTGTCGAGTTCGACCTCCACGGAGATCAATCTGCCGTATATCATGCCGATCGACGGCATTCCGCAGCACCTGGTGACCACGCTCACCCGTGCCAAGTTCGAACAGCTGGCCGACGCGCTGATCCGCGCTACGGTCGAACCGTGTAAGAAAGCGTTGAAAGACGCCAACCTGACGGCCAACCAGATCGACGAGGTGATCCTCGTGGGCGGCTCGACGCGTATTCCCGCCATCCAGAAGGTGGTTGAGGATTTCTTCGGAAAGACCCCGTCGAAAGGGGTGAATCCAGACGAAGTAGTGGCCGTGGGCGCTGCGATCCAGGGCGGTGTGCTGAGCGGCGACGTGAAGGACGTGCTGCTGCTCGACGTGACCCCGCTTTCGCTCGGTATCGAAACGATGGGCGGCGTGTTTACCCGCCTGATCGATGCCAATACCACGATCCCGACCCGCAAGTCGGAAGTCTTCTCGACCGCTTCGGACAACCAGCCTTCGGTAGAGATCCATATCCTGCAAGGCGAACGTCCGATGGCCCGCGACAACAAGACGATCGGCCGCTTCCACCTCGACGGTATTCCGTCGGCCCCGCGCGGCGTGCCGCAGATCGAAGTGACGTTTGACGTCGATGCCAACGGGATTATGAATGTATCAGCTCGGGATAAAGGCACCGGCAAAGAACAAAAAATCCGTATCGAAGCCTCGTCGGGCCTTACCGACCAGGAGATCCAGCGGATGCGCGACGAAGCCAAGGCCAACGAAGCCCAGGACAAGGAAGAGCGCGAACGCGTAGACAAGGTCAACGCCGCCGACAGCATGATCTTCTCGACCGAGAAGCAATTGAAGGAGTATGGCGACAAGATCCCGGCCGACAAGAAAGGCGCGATCGAATCGGCCCTGGGTAACCTCAAGGAAGCTCACAAGGCGCAGAACCTGGCTGACATCGACCGCTACACCGCCGAGCTGAACAACGCCTGGCAGGCTGCTTCGCAGGACATGTACGCCCAGGGCGACCAGCAGGCCCAGCCCGATCCCGGCGCCGGACAGGCCCAGGATAACGGTTCGGCCGGCGGCGACAACGTGACCGATGTCGACTTCGAGGAAGTCAAATAAAGAAAATTAGGGTTTAGTTTTAGTAGTACGCAGCCAGGGGCGTTCTCCATCCGGAGAACGCCCCTGCTCATTTTCCTGGCGATGAAGATACCTTATTCGCCGATGGCCTGGAGTAGTATTTGGCGGTTGCGTTCCACGTTTTCATGGCTGCGGGCGTTGTGGTGGAGGTGGTAGGCGATGCCCGAAAATTTTAGCGTCTGCTTGTGCAACCCCGCTTTCCACAGGCGTACGGCCAACTCGTTGTCTTCATAGCCCCAGCCGGTCATCTCTTCGTTGTAGCCATTGACCCGCCGCAGGTCTTCAGTCCAGAAGGCCATGTTGCAACCGTGGATTTTTCGCGGTTTGTTCTGGGCGAACCACGAAACGGGCTTGCTCAATATGGGCATACGGAAACCGTTTTCCCAGTTGGAAAAGTCCCTGTTCCAGTAAGGGATGGCGATCTGCCCCCGGGAGATCAGCCTGCGGGTAATGCAGGGCCCGAGCATCACCCGGCTACCGTTGGCATAACTGCCCGGGCGTGCAAAGTGAATATGGTCGCGGATAAAATGGCGCCGGAAGATGATGTCGCCGTCGACCTGCACCAGGTAATCGCCCGTAGCGGCGAAGATGCCTTTGTTGCGGACTGCTGCAAGGCGGAACCCCTGATCTTCCTGCCAGATGTGATGTACCGGCACCGGCAGCAGTTTGCGCCAGAAGTTGATCAACTGGCGGGTGTCGTCGGTCGAACCGTCGTCGGCGATCAGGATTTCGTCGGGCAGCCGCGATTGGGCTGCCGTACTGGCCAGCGTCAGGTGCAACGCCTCGGGCCAGTTGTAGGTGGTGATCAACAGGGAAACTTTCATGGTTGGGGATGTGTTTGTGATCGAAAGTTTGTCGGATCTTCGTATATCTTGTTGCGTCAGGTTTTTGGCCGGAACCTGAACCGTCCGGCGGAAATATAGTTTTTAAACCCGAAGAGGCGGCGCCCCCCGAGCAGGTGGTTTTCGACAAAGCGAAGGAAACGGTATTTGCGGCCCCGGATCTTGCGGTGTTCGGGCCACGGGCCGTCGTAGCGCAGGTATTCGCCCCACGACATGGTCTCGATGCGGCCTTGCATCAACGCCGGTTGCGGCCCGTTATAGAGGGGGAAGACGGAGAGGTTGCCGTAGTCGTGATATGTTTCGGCCACGGCCTCTTCCTTGCCGTCGTAGATCTTTTTCATGTGGTTGACCTTGCCCGTGAGCAGGCGCGGGTCGCGGCTCCAGCCGTAGTGGAACATCAGTGCGTCGAGTTCCACGCACCGCAGCTTTTGTGTATTATCCTTCGTCAGGTAATCGCCGTCAAAGTCGGGGTTGATCCGGAACGACTGTGCATCACGCCACGAGTGGATGTCGGGACGGTTCCGCACGATGCGTATTTCTTTCGGATAGGCAAAATGCAAAAAGTCGATCACCCGGCGGTAGTCGCCGTACAGGTGTACATAATTGAATGTGAAGCCGTCGACCCGCGGATCGTCGAGGTATTTTTCGCACGCGGCCCGCACGATCGGGATGCCGCTTTCGTGCATCACCTCGTCGGACTGAATATAGCAGCACCAGTCGCCGGTGCAGGCCCGCAGCGCCACGTCGGTCTGCTGGGCGAGGATCACCCCGCCGCCACTGTATTTTTTGGTGTCCCAAACGGTATTGACGATGCGGATCTTGGGGCTGTCGATCGAGCGGATCAGCGCCTCGGTATTGTCGTCGCTCTGGCCGACGGCTACCACGAATTCATCGACCGCGTCGAGTACCGACCGGATCGCCTCCACGACCGGGAAGTCGAAGATCTCCGCATTCTTGATGATGGTAAAACCGCTTATTTTCATGTCAGGGATGCCTTTTCCGCCGATGAAAGTACGGATTAAAATTCAAATACGAAAGCCTCGTATCTTGAAAAACGATAAAAATGCCGGATTCCCTCCGGGTCAGGGGGCTTTTCGACATAGGGGAGGTCTGGTTTCGATTCTTCCTGTGCCGCCCGCTGGTGCGATACTCGCCCCGGGTAAGGCCGTCAGGCGTTGCCCAGTTGCTGCATCTCGATCAATTTCCGGTAGACGCCTTCGGTGGCCATCAGTTGCTGGTGGGTGCCCTCCTGGACGATGCGGCCCTGCTCGATGACGATGATCTTGTCGGCGTGCTGGATCGTGCTCAGGCGGTGGGCGATCACCAGCGAGGTGCGGCCGGCGAGCAGGTTGTTCAACGCTTCTTGCACCAGTTTTTCCGATTCGGTGTCGAGGGCCGAGGTGGCTTCGTCGAGGATCAGGATGTCGGGGTTTTTCAACACCGCGCGCGCAATGCTCAAGCGCTGGCGCTGGCCGCCGGAGAGTTTCATCCCGCGGTCTCCCGTGTTGGTTTCGTAGCCTTGATCGGCTTCCCGGATGAAGTTGTCGGCGTTGGCAATTTGGGCGGCGCGAACCACTTCGTCGTGCGAGGCGTCGAGTTTGCCCAGGCGGATGTTGTTCTCGATCGTGTCGTTGAACAGGATCGTCTCCTGGGCCACGATGCCCATGTGGTCGCGCACCGATTCGATGTTGTAGGCGCGCAGGTCGCGGCCGTCGATCAGGATCTCGCCCTGTTGCACGTCATAGAAGCGCGGGATCAGGTCGGAAATGGTCGATTTGCCGCCGCCCGAAGGGCCGACGAGGGCCACCGTTTCGCCCTTCTTTACCGAGAAAGAGATATTGTGTAAAATTTCGCGCTCTTCATACGAAAAACTGACGTTGCGGAATTCGATCGCCGATTCGAACGTTTCGAGTTTCGCTGCGTTGGGCGGGCTGACCACTTGGGGTTTGGTATCGACCAGGCCGAGTACGCGTTCGCCCGCGGCGATGCCCTGGTGGATCGTGGCAAAAGAGTCGGCCAGTGCGCGTGCCGGACGGGTCAGTTGAGAAAAGGCCCCCAGGTAGCCGATGAAGGCCCCGCTAGAAATTTCGCCGCCGAGCACCATCCCCCCCCCGTAAATCAGGATGATAGCCATTGAGGCGATGCCGAGGAATTCCGACATTGGCGAAGCCAACTGTTGGCGGTTGGCCATTGATTTCGAGATGCGCGAGAAGCGATTGTTCAACTCGTAAAATTTTCGTACGATGTAGTTCGAGGCGTTATATCCTTTAATGGTTTTGATGCCACCGAGGGCTTCATCGGTGAGGCTGACCATATCAGCATACGACTCCTGGGCTGCCTTGGCCTTGGCCCGCAAGCGCTTGACCACCGCCCCGATCACCAGGGCGGACACCGGCAGTACGGCTACCGTAAAAACGGTCAACTTCCACGAAACCGAAAGCAGCATGATCAGGTAGCCCGCAATCAGGAACGGTTCGCGGAAAGCCACCTGTAGCGTGTTGGTGATGCAGAACTGCACCACCTGCACGTCGGAAGTGATCTTCGATATGATGTCCCCTTTCCGTTCGTTGTTGAAGAAACCGACGTGGAGGCGCATGACATTATCGAATACTTCGTTACGCAGGTTTTTGAGCGTGTGGATGCGCAAGCTCTCCATCGTGCGCTGGGCCAGGTAGCGGAAACCGTTGCTCAGCAGTACGGCCCCCACGACCGTCAGGCTAAGGAAGGTAAGCACCTTCATCAGGTCATAGTTATCGCCGTATACCAGATAGATGCAGTAGTTGAGCAACTGGTCGGCGTAGGTGATCGAAAACTCGAACGGGGGCATTTCGCGTACGGCAACCATCATTCCATCCTTCTCAAAGAGCGTGTTCAGCACAGGAATCAGCAGCACGAAGATCAACGTGTTGAACAGTGCGTGGAGGAGGATGTAGAAGAAGTAAGGAATAGCGTATTTCTCGATGGGCTTGGCAAAGCCGAGCAGCCGGAAGTAGGTTCTCATCGGCGGATAGGGGTTCGTGCTGAAATTGGTATTTTGGCAAAAATAGCGGATTTTTCGGGAATCCCAACTTTTCCCCGCCTCATTCCTTTCTTACCGGTATGTGATTTAGTAAAAGATGGGGAATTAAAGTCTTTTTAATGTTTTCTTTCTTTCTTTCTTGCTTTTTATCCGTTTTTTCCTTTTCTTCGTTAGAAATGTGAAAAATAGAGGGATTATCCGGATTTTGCCCCCTTTTTTTAACTTTGCGGAGCGGTCCTTATTCAACATAATATAAGTTATAGCTGGAGCCGAGCGATTATTTCGCAAATTCCGTAATGCTCTGATTTATATGGATTAAAAAGCCGAAGCACATTTGTGCCCCGGCAAGCGAGAGGAAACTTAGATAAAGATCGGGTGGCGTTTGTGAGAAATCAGCCCTGCCCAGGAAAAAAAATAGGGGTTTGCACCCCGAATAATAGGTTCTTTACACCTTTGTTTATACAAAAATGCCGATTCAACATGTAACTTATATTATGTTGAGTCATTTCCCCAGACCCACCCATTCAATTCCCAAATATTACCCAAAACTATTAACTAAAAAAAGTTCTTATGAGCAGTTTGTACGAAAAACTACGCCGCCGAGCGTCAGGATGGTTGCGGCTATCCCTGGGCTTGGCCGTGATGTTGTGTGCAACCCAGGTGTATGCACAACAGCGAGTAACCGGCAAGGTCATCGACAGTAACGGCAATCCGATTTACGGAGCCGTGGTGATGATCAAGGGGACCACGACCGGCGTGAGCACCGATGCCCAAGGTAATTACACGATCACCAATGCGCGGCCGGAATCAGTCCTGGTCTATACCCTGATGGGGTATGAAGGCGCTGAAGAAGCCGTGGGCAACCGCACCCGGATCGATGTGACGATGGCCGAAGAGGCTGTGATGATGGAATCGGTGGTGGCCATCGGTTACGGTGTGAAGAAAAAGACCGATTTGACCGGATCGGTCGGCAGCGTCGAGTCCGACGCTTTGTTAGCCAAAGGTTCTTCCAGTGTGATGGAAGCCCTCCAGGGCCAGATACCAGGAGTAAATATCACGACCAACTCCTCGCGTGCCGGCGGAGGGTTCACCATGGAAATCCGTGGCCAGAACTCGATCAAGGGCGGTAGCCCGCTCTACGTGGTCGACGGGATCGTGGTCGACAACATCGACTTCCTCAATCCGGCCGACCTCGAACGGATCGACGTGTTGAAGGACGCCTCGTCGAACGCTATCTACGGCTCGCGTGGCTCGAACGGGGTGGTGCTCGTGACCACCAAGCAGGCCAAGGGAGCGCAAGCCGACAAGGTGGTCGTCTCCTATGACGGCTACTACGGGATCAAGGAAGTGGCGCGCATGCCCGATTTCATGACCGGCGACGACTTCCAGGCTTACCGTCTGGCGGCCTACCTTAAGCGCCAAACCAATGCCACGACCAACGAGTCGGTTTACTCGTTGAGCGCGAGCGATTTCGCTATTGCGGCCATCAACCAGAACATCTGGCAGCGTTATGCCGACAAGAACTATTTCGATTGGATTTCGGCCGGGTTCCAGAACTCGCGCGAACAAAGCCACGCGGTGAACATCACCGGTAACTCGCGGAACACCTCCTACTCGATGGGGATGACCTACCTCAAGGACGAGGGGATCTTCCAGGGTGATGAGTTCCAACGCGTGAGCATCCGCGGCGGGTTCAACAGCAAGATCAAGAACATCGCTACGGTCGGGATGCAGAGTACTTTTTCGTTTACCGACAACGACCGCGGCCCGTCGGATTATATCGGTCGCGCCCTGTCGATGGCCCCGACGGCTCTTCCGTATGACGCCGACGGCAACCTGGTCCAATACCCCGCTTCGACCATCGGCCTGGGCAACACGTCGAGCGGTCCCCAGTATACCAGCGGGATGAACCCGATGTATGACCTGATGAATGTCCAAAACAACCGGCGTAACTACTACGTGCTGACCAATCTCTTTGCCGAGGTGGAGGTGATGCCGGGCCTCAAACTCAAGACCCAGTTCTCGCCGATGTTGCGTACCAACCGCAACGGTACCTACGAAGGTGTGGATAGTGAGGCCAGCCGTTCACGCAAGGTCGACCGTGCGCAGGTAGCCAAGAACGAATTCTTTGAATACACCTGGGACAACTACGTGACTTACGCTTTCACCAAAGGCGATCACAACTTCGACGCCACCGGGGTGTTCAGCATGTACCAGTCGCGCAACGAAAGCACTGACACCGAGGTGCAGGATCTCGCCGTCCCCGGTTTCTATAACATCGGTTCGGCTTCAACGATCATCAACTCGAAGAGCGACTTCAAGTCTTCGTCGATGCTTTCGTTCCTGTTCCGCCTGAATTACGATTACAAAGGCAAATACCTGCTGACCGTTTCCGACCGTTGGGACGGCAGTTCGAAACTGCCCAACAAATGGGAGTCGTTCCCCTCGGTGGCTGCCGGGTGGCGTATTTCGGAAGAGAATTTTGCCAAAGAACTTCACTGGCTGACCAACCTGAAGCTCCGCCTGAGCTATGGCTACACCGGGAACAACAATATCGATGCCTATGAATCGGATGCCCTGGCGAACGTTAAGCGGTGGTACGGTTTCGGCATGGACCGACAGCTGGCCCTCGGGTATGCCCCCAACGGCATCTCGAACCAGGAACTGGCTTGGGAAAAGACCCGCGAAGTGAACGTTGGCCTCGACTTCGGCGTGCTGCGCGGCCGCATCAGCGGATCGTTCGACTACTACAACAAACTCTCTGACGGGCTGTTGATGAAACGTGCCCTGCCGTACGAAGCCGGTGTCTACAAGTCGGAAATGATGGCCAATGTAGGGTCGGTGCGCAACTCGGGGATCGAGGTCGGCCTGACCACTGTCAATATTTCCAAACCGAATATCCGTTGGTCGACCACCTTTACTTATTCCAAAAACAAGAATGAGATCGTTTCGCTCTACGGCGCCAAGGAAGACGACGTGGCCAACCGCTGGTTCATCGGCCAACCGATCAACGTGGCCTATACCTACGTTTGGGATGGCATCGTGAGCGCCGAAGACGCCAAGACCGACTGGGCGAAAAGCTGGAAGCTCTATGAAGGTAACGGCAAGGTGAAAGATATCAGCGGCCCGAACGGTACGCCTGATGGCATCATCACCTCGGCCGACCGTACCGTTACCGGCCACGCCAACCCCGATTGGATTGGGAACATCAGTTCGTCGCTGACCCTCTACAACTTCGACTTCGGGTTCAATATCTACATCAATCAGGGTCGTTACGTGTGGAGTCAGTTCTACAGCGGCTATTACAGCGCGAACGGCGCCCGCTCGTCCACTAAATTGAAGCTCGATTATTATATCCCCAGCAACGTAGTGCTTCCGCAGGTTCCCGCAGGATGGGCTCAGGTCGATATTCCGATCAAACCCAATACCTCGGCTACCTTGCCGATGCCCAGCGATAACGCGGGGCCGATGTATAAAGCCGATAACGCCGACTACCAGAACGGCTTTACCGATGCGTCGTTTGTCAAGGTGAAAAACATTACCCTGGGGTACACCGTGCCCAAGAAGTATAGCAGCAAACTGATGATGTCACACCTGCGTGCTTACGTGAACGTGACCAATCCGTTTGTCTTCACCAACTACAAGGGCTACGACCCGGAATGGGCCGATGCGTTGACCGGAAATCCCAGCGCGACTACGGCCGGTGGTGCGCGTGTGCAGTATTACAGCGGCGGTCCCGCAACGGTAGTATGGCAAATAGGCCTTAATGTTAAATTTTAAATCCCGTCCCGATTATGAAAAGGATATTGATATATATAGTTCTTGCGACGGCCACACTACTGAACGGGTGTAACGGCTTTCTCGACGAGGAGAACAAATCGAATGTTCCCGCCTCGAAGTTCTACGCCACGGCGAACGGATACAAATCCCTGCTTAACGCGACCTACTCGTCCCTGCGGGAAATCTATGGCAACACGCCTACGATCCTGCTTGCCGGGACCGACCTCTACCACGTGGGTTGGGCCCGCGGGCACACCGAAAGTCCCCTGGGCATGTACCAGACCCTCGATCCCGCCGATAAAACGGTACAGGACTTCTATACCAACTGTTTCTACGGGATCGGTTTGGCCAACACTAGCCTCTACTATGGCGAGATGACCGAAAAGACTTCGGTCCTCGAACGGCAGAAGGCCGAAGCGAGGTTTATCCGCGCCCACTACTATTTCCTGCTGGTTCAGCACTTCGGCGGAGTTGCCATCGTGACCGAAATGACCGACCGCCCGTTGCTCGATTTCCCGCGCAACACCGAGACCGAGGTCTATGAATTTATCATCAACGAGCTGACCAACCTTCGTCCTGCCCTGCTGGCACGTGCCACAGGGGCCGACTACGGCCATGTAGACCAGCGTACGGTCGATTTCTACCTGTCGAAAGCTTACCTCACCCGCGGGTGGGTGACCGGTTCTCAGGCTGACTTTACCAAAGCCAAGGAATATGGGATCGCTGCCATCGCGGGCGAATCGCTGATGCCCGACTTCGGCAGCGCTTACAGCGCAGTGAATTACGGTTGGCGCAACAAAGAGGTTTTCTGGAGCATCATCTACAGTCCCGAAAGCCTCGAAAAAGCGACTACCGGCAACAGCCAGCAGAGCCATTTCGGCGGTTACCTCGACGGTTCGCCGGCCGGCAACAAGTCGACCGACGGGATGTTCCCGCTCACGCTCTTCGGCCACTACGTTTTTGCGAAGGACGTTGCCGATCCCAACAACGACACCCGCTACTTCCTGACCTACATGGAAAACCTTTATGAGCACTCGATGGTCTATTATGACAAGACTGCAGCCGAATTGGCCTCGGTGCCCATTACCTACTTCTATCCGCCCTGGTGGACGAAAGCCTATAGCGACATTCCCGCCTGGGTAGCTGAAAACCCGACCCAGCGCAGCAAGACCGTGATCCGCAAGATCGACAACCCTGGTAATCCCGATACCGATTTGGCGGCTTTCCAGGCTGCAAGTGTCGCTTTTGCGGGCAACAGTAGTGTAAACTATGGCTATCCGACCTTCCGCAAGTTCGACTGCCCGGGGGTGACCGTGTTCGGTAACACCAGCAGTTTCCGCGATATCGACATGGCACGCTTGAACGACGCTTACCTGACTGTTGCTGAAGCCTGCATCAAACTGAACGACCAGGCGACGGCGGCTACCTACATCAACGCCATTCGTGAACGCGGCATCAAGGCCGGCGACGCCAAACGGACCATCACCGCCAACCAGGCGACGATCGACTTCTTGCTCGACGAGCGCGCCCGCGAACTGATGGGGCACTACGACCGTTGGCAGGACCTCAAGCGCACCGGTACGCTGAAAACCCGCACGCTCAAGTATAACCTTGAGCTGCAAAACGACCCGAACCGTTTCGTTGGCCAGGATGGCAACGATAAGATCCTCCGTCCGATCCCGCAGTCGGCGATCGACCGTAACAAGGCTAATATTCAGCAAAACCCCGGTTATCCGCAATAATCCGGAGTGATGCATCAAAAAAGGGGAAGCCACAGGCTTCCCCTTTTTTGTTTGCGTTGAAATGTTCTCTACTGGTTTTTCCCTTCGAGCCGTTCTAAAGACCGGGCCTGTGCCTCGACGAAGGTGGGGTAGTTGTTGCCGGACGAACCTTCGTGCCAACGGCCGATCAGTTCGATGCGCGGCGCTTTGTCGTCCAGGGTGTCGGCGCCCAGCCGGTGCACGGCTACCAGGACGCTGTCCAACTCCTGCATCCGGCGCGGGACCACGGGAGCTTTCCCGCCGTGGATCTCTTTCAGCACGCGCCCGTTGCTGAACTTGGGCGCGGCGACCCGCTGCAACCAGGCAATGGTCGGGGCCACGTCGATGATCTCGGCATAGGGAACCGTCAGTCCGGGTTGGATGTCTTTCCCCACGACCAGCAACTGGGTCACGTTTCCGCCCGGTTCATACGGAGGGTGCCATCCGTCGTCGGCCTGCCCGTGGTCGCCCATCACCATCAGCACGGTGCCTTCCCACAGGTTTTCGTCCTTGAGCCATTGCACGAAAGCGCCCAGCAGGCTGTCGACATGGCGGGCCTGGATGCGGTAGGGCGATTCGGCGTGCCAGATGTCATTGGTATAGGGCTTTCCCTCTTCGCGGCAGATCGAGCCGGCACCGCCCAGCCCCTGGCAATGGATGCGGATAAATTCGGGATTGCTGGCTGTGATGATCTCCTTGGCCGCGTTTACCGAGGCCGAGTCGGGAAAGACCGGGTCGAACCGCCCCTTTGGCAGTTGTCGGTAAATCGAAAAACCGTCGCGGATGGCGGTGTAGGAGGGAGAGTTGACAACAAACGCCGTGGGGCGCTCGGTAAAGGATTGCTGGATCAGGTTTTCGCGCACTCCCCGTTGGCCGATGAAGACGGTGCCCGACATCAGCACCGGGTTGGGGATCGAACAGCTCCAGGGGTAGACGGCGCTCGAATCGGGGTGCGCAGGCAGCGGCAGGTAAACCTCTTTGTAAAGCACGCCTTCGGCCGCCAAGGCCGAAAAAGCGGGCATCGCGATCCGCTCATGCAAGCCCGAAACCATGCCGTCGATAACGAATAAAATGGTACGTTCCGGTTTTTCGTCCGTTTTACCGGAACAGGCCGTCGCGGCGCACAGCAGCAGCCCGGCGGCGGTAATCATCCAATCTCTCTTCCTCATAAATCCTGTTTTTGATGAGACCCAGCACATATCGATACCTCCCGGGTGCCTCCCGGCACTCGGGATTTTGACTTTGCTATCGCAAATATACAAAAATGGAGACGAAGATCGGCGATTTTTTTGCGTTACTTTCGAAAGACCGTCACGATTCGGAACCCGGCGAACAACGCGGTGCCGAGCGCGATTCCGAAACACCACCAGAAAAACCGGGGAACATACCTTTCGGCTTTGGCCGCCGGGGGGCTTTTGACGATGGTCACCGTGTCGCGCACCTCGCGGATGCGGTCGACGTATTTCGTTTGCCAGCGGGTAGTGACTTCCACCCGGCCGCCGTCCACACGTATGTCCTGGTTGGCGTTTTTGCCCTTGTATTCGAAAAGTCGGCGGAGGATGACCCGGTTGTTGCTGTCGCACTCGAACAGGGCGCGGAACAGGGCGCTGTCGGGCAGGGTGGCGGTCACGGTGTCGACCACCGTTTCGTGTGAACGCACCGGAACATAAACCGTCCGCGTGCACCCGGCCGCCATCCACGTCCCGCACCCCAACAGCGAAATTACCGCCAACCGCCACCCCAATCGCAGCCATGTTCCTTGAATTTGAGTGCGTTTGCCCTCTTTTCCTGATTTTTTCCAGACAGTCTTTGCCGTATTTTTACTATAATTGCGAAGGCAAAGTGGAGGTTCCGGATGCAGGGAGGCATTCGTCTCTTCGGGCCAACACCAGCGGCACGGCCTGGCGTCGCCGGCGGCGATCATCCGGCGGGCTTCCCGGCGCGAAAGGAGGTCGGGATCGGTGATCCGCTCGATATGGCACATTTTTTGGCAGGTCGATAGGCGGTGGATTCCTCCGCTGCGCCGGTTGAGGAGGAAAGAGCGGTCGGAAAGATTCGGAAAACAACGGCTGGATTTCATCATAAGGCGTTTTTATACATTATTATACGCGCCAAAGATGCACGGCCCCCGCGACGAAAGGTTTATACAATTTCTTACTTAAAACATACGAAGATGAATTTTATTTGGTACATTTTGATCGGTCTGGTGGCCGGTTCCGTGGCAGGGAAACTGACCCGCGGGAAAGGTTTTGGTTTTTGGGTAAACCTTATTGTCGGGATTATCGGCGGGGTGCTTGGCGGCTGGTTGTTCGGGCTGATGGGGATCTGGGTTTCGAGTGGCAGCATCATTGGCAATCTGGTGTCTTCGACGGTCGGAGCGATCTTGCTTTTGGCGATCGTTTCCCTTTTCCGCAAGAAATAGGTGCGTCCCCTGCACGGGGATTTTTGTGCCGCTTTAGTGTCCATGTAGCAATGAGTGCTAAGGACCTAACAAAGAAAGAGGCAGTTGTCAAACCGACAACTGCCTCTTTTTAGTGATCCGGACAGGACTCGAACCTGTGACCGTCAGATTAGAAATCTGATGCTCTATCCAGCTGAGCTACCGGACCGGCCTGCCGCAAAACCAACGCTTGGCGGCGGGGCAAAAGTATGCAAATAATTGTTTTTCTCCAAATAGAGCCAGCGGCAAAGGGTAGGGGGGGCCTCCCCCCGGCCGCTATATCGGCAACTGCTTCCCTCGGTCGAGGGTGGCGTAGTTGCGGATCATCCGGTCATAAGCGATGTAGGTGGCAAACGACTGGATCACCGAAAAGTCCATCTTGTCGGTCCCGAAAACCGATTGTGCCGTGACGAGCGATGCCAGCGAAAAGGCGATAATCATGACAAAATAGATAATAATCAGCAGAAACCTGATCTTCCGTTCGCTGAGGGTTCGTTGTGCCCGGTTGCGTTCGAAGTCGGGAATGAAGATGCGTAGCAGTTGGATGCTGATCACCTCGCCCCAAGTCGTCAGGATGATCGACGACCCAGACAGCAGGATATAAACAACGGCGGGCCCGTTGAGCGTGTAACCGAATATCTTTCCGGGCAGCCACACCGCGCCGAAATAGAGTACCGCCACCACCAACAAGTAGACCGGCACAAACAAATACATATTTGGAAATAGCGATGAGGCCCGCACCAAACCGTTTTCGAAGAGCGATTTTAGCTTGTTAAACATAGATCGGAGAAATTTTTTTCAAAAATATAAAAAAAATGTCGCATCTTAAAATCTTGATTGTCAGGGATAAAATATTTTTAAATAAAAATAACTATAAAAAAACAACTACTATGTATTGCAAAGTAATTAAATGTTTTTATATATTTGCATTATGAAAATACCGCAAAGAGAAACACTAATTGGTATAAGCTGGAACAAGTCTTTAAAACAATACTAAAAACGTAAGCAATATGAAAAAGACGATCAACATCAACCTGGGGGGCTCGCCGTTCATCGTAGACGAGGACGCTTACGCCATCCTGAAGGGTTATCTGGACGACATCGCCGACCGCCTGACCGCTGACCGCGACGAAGTGATGGAAGATGTCGAAAGCCGCATGGCCGAGATCTTTGCCGCCAACCTTTCGCTGCGGTCGCAGGTGGTCGACGTGACTACCGTCAACCGGGCGATCGCCGTGATCGGCCGTCCCGAGGAGTTCGGCGACCGCCGCTATAAGGCGAGCGACTACGTCCGTCGCGACGAACCCCAAGGCGACGCTCCGCGAAAACTCTACCGCTACACCGACGACAAGATCGTGGGCGGTGTCTGCTCGGGCCTGGCCCGCTACATGGACCTCGACATCGCGCTTGTGCGGGTGGTTTTCGCGCTGCTTATTTTCGTGGGTGGGCTGAGCCTGTGGGTGTATATCATCATGTGGATCGTGATCCCGCGCGCACCGCAGGTGGGCGGATACGACCGTTACGACAACCGGAGAGAATAATCACATCATAAAATACAAATTATGAATATTGACAACATTAAGGCACAGATGCGCAAAGGGATCCTCGAATATTGCATCCTGTCGATCCTCTCGCGCAACGACGCCTACGCATCGGAGATCATCGGCGAACTGAAGGAGGCCGAGATGATCGTGGTCGAAGGGACGCTCTACCCCCTGTTGACCCGCCAGAAAAACCAGGGTTTGCTTTCCTACCGCTGGGAAGAATCGCCGCAAGGCCCTCCCCGCAAGTACTACACGCTGACCGACGCCGGCCGCAAGTTCCTGGGCGAGATCGACCAGGCCTGGGGCGAATTCGTAGCACAGATCGAACACATTCGTAAAGGAGCATAGCCATGAAAGAAATCGTAAACGTAAGCATCGCGGGCATTTCATTCCGTTTGGACGACGAAGCCTATGTCCAACTCGACGGCTACCTGGGCCAACTGAAGAAGCGTTATGCCTCGACTCTAGATGGTGGTGAGATCATCGGTGACATCGAAGCGCGGATCGCTGAGATCATCCTTTCGCAACAGGAATCGTCGGCGGTTGTGGGCCTCGACCTCATCAACCAGGCACTTGAACAACTTGGCCGGCCGGAGGATATTGCCGAAGGCGTCCCTGCCGATTCCGACGAATCGACTGCACCCGACACCGAAAAGTTCCCGCGCCGCCTTTACCGCGACCCCGACAATGCGAAGATCGGGGGCGTGTGCGCCGGGCTGGCCGCCTATTTCGGCACCGATCCGGCCATGGTTCGGCTGGCGATGTTCGCCCCGCTCGTGATTCAGGTGATTGTCGCGCCGTTCTTCCACGGCTGGGGTTTTCACAGTTTGCTCGGTACGCTGACCGGCGCATTCTTTATGCTTTATTTCATTCTTTGGATTGCGATTCCTAAAGCGAAAACCCCGCGCCAGAAACTCGAAATGCGCGGTGAAAAGATCACCGCCGGGCAGATCGAACGTACTTTCCGCGAAGAATTTTCGGCCATAGAAGACAACGTGCGTAACTGGGGCAAGAACCCCGAACGCAGCCACCGCAACGCCTCGATCTTTTCGGAGATCGTCACCGTGATGGGGCGTATTGTTCTCTTCTTCGTGAAATTCATTGCGGCGATTATCGGTATTGGCCTGATGTTAGGTGTGATTGGCATCGTCGTCGGGATCATCCTTACCTTGATACGCCCCGACAGCTTCCCGGTGATGTTTTTGGATGGTCCGCTTCCGGTTACTTTGGGCGTACTGGTTGCCGTCGCTGTACTGATCCCGCTGCTGCTGCTGGCCTATGTGCTTTTCCGCACGGTCTACGACTTCCGCAACAGCAAGAGTTTTGTGTCGACGCTGGGCGTGATTTGGATCCTGGTGGTGGTCTTCGGTACGGTCATCCTGATAAAGGACTTTGATGAAATACGTTCGTCATGGAAAGACGGGCTTCCCAATTACTACGAAAAGCCGCGCCCGGGCGTGGAGGAAACCGCCGATTTCCTGTTTGCCGGCAAGGTGCTTTACATCGCCCCGGCCGATTCGACGGCGTGGGCAGAAAGTACTCAGTTCTACTCGGTCAAATTCCACCCGCTCGCCGGAAGCGAATACAACGCGCCGACCCTGCGGATCAAGAAGTCCTACGAAGGTATCGACAAAGACATTGATCGCAACCAGGTCAAGGGTATCGATGTGCCCTACGAACTCCGCGGCGACACGCTCTTCGTGGCACCATACAAAAAGCTCGACGACGGGATCCACCACACGCGCATCGACTTCAATCTCTACCTGCCCGACAGTGTGGAATACCGGGTGCTGCAAGGCCTTCCCTACGACGAATACATTACCGAATAACCCTTAAACAAGCATACAATGGAAGTAATCAACAATAATACGAATACGCCGGCTCCGAGCCGGAACACTGGGGTGGTCAGTCCGCGCAACATTTTCCTGGGCGGAATTCTGATCCTGGTGGGGGTCGTCTGGCTGCTGAAGAACTTTGACGTGATCTCTTACCGTGTCTACGATGTTTTCTTCTCGTGGGAGATGCTCCTTACCGTGATCGGACTTTACCTGCTCACCTTGCGCCGCTGGATCGCGGGGGGCATCCTGACAGCGGTCGGGGTGGGATTCTTGATGACCAATGTTTTCGGGGTCGACATTCCGTTCCAGAAACTGGTTTTCCCGCTGGTGTTCGTGGCCGCAGGCCTCGGCGTACTCTTCAGCCGCAGCCACCGGTGATTACCTGACCGAAATCCGGAAGGGGCCGCCAAGCGGGGTTCTGGCCGAAAGGGCTGACGATGCTTACGTTGCCCCGCCGGCCGGCCCCTCCGGGCTCCTTCTGAACAAACCATAACCATTCATAACGGTGTTTTTATTTTAGTGTAAGTATTTTTTATTAGGTTAGTAGAACCGGGCCGCTTGTGAAAGCCGCCCGGTTTCGTTATTTCCCGAGTCATCTTCCGATTGCCCCTTCTCTATGGGTGACTTTGTTTGAAAAATCCGCTTTATTTTTAAAGCGAAAAATGAGATTGCTCCGCAACCTTGCAAAAGACGAGCGAAAATCATTACTTTTGCTTATTCTGACAAAAAGTTTGTTATGCAAAAAATATTGGTCGTCGAGGACGAAAAGAACGTGCTGTCGTTTATCAAGCGGGGTTTCGAGGAGGAAGGTTTCTCGGTGTCGGGGGCGGCGGACGGGCTCACGGGCTGGAACCTGGCCAAGACCCACCGCTATGACCTGATGGTCCTCGACCGGATGCTGCCCGAGATGAACGGCCTGGAGATCTGCCGCCGGGTACGGGAAAAATATGGCTTCGAGGTGCCGGTGATCATTCTCACCGCGCTCGGGTCGACCGACGATATTGTGACGGGCCTCGAATCGGGCGCCGACGATTACCTTACCAAACCGTTCCATTTCAAGGAACTGTTGGCCCGTGCCAACGCCTTGATCCGCCGCCGTCACCAGGAGCAACCCACGGCCGTCTACCGCATCGCCGACCTCGAACTCGACGACGACACGAAAACCGTCACCCGCGGCGGCCAGCAGATCAACCTCACATCAAAGGAATACCGCCTGCTGCACTACCTGATCACCAACCAACGCCGGGTACTCTCGCGCGAGCAGATCCTTGAAAAGGTGTGGGACGTCGAGTTCGACATGGGTACCAACACGGTCGACGTCTACATCAACTACCTGCGTAACAAAATGGACAAAAACTTCCCGGTCAAACTCATCCATACGGTCATCGGGATGGGTTATGTGATGAAGGAAGAATAACTGTTACCCCAGTCTCCGATGCGGATCCGCACCAAAATAGCGATCATCTACACCCAGCTCACCTTTATGGTGTTGTTAGGGGCGTTGGCATTCGTTTACGTGATGACCACGCGCGAGGCCGACCGGAGCTTTTACGACCACCTGTGGCAACGGGCGGTCACCATCGCCCAATATCATTTCGAGGCCGACGAGATGGTCGAAACGGCCTATGCCACCGTGCGCGAATCCTATACGATCCCGCTGCCCGAGGAGCAGGACTGTATCTTTGACGCCTCGTTGCCCGCCGTGGCCGATTCGCTGAAAAAAGTGATTCGCCGCGACTACCAGGTGCGCCAACTGCTCGACGGCCACACGATCGAATTCCAGAACGACGGCCGTCAGAGCATCGGGATCTATTACCCCGACAACGAGGGGAATTTCATACTCCTCGTTTCGGCTTATAACCGGGCGGGGGCCACCGCTCAACGCCAACTGCTCGAATTGCTGCTGGCGATCTTGGTGGTGGGCACGCTGCTGGTTTTCCTGGTCGGGCTGTTCTATGCCCGGCAGGTGATGTCGCCCGTGGCCGAGATCATCAAGAACGTGCGGCGCATCACGGCCAACAACCTGCGCCGCAGCCTGCGCGAACCGCGGGGCAACGACGAACTTTCGGAACTTTCGCGCACGTTCAACGAGATGATCGAACGCCTGCGTAACTCGTTCGATATGCAGAATGCCTTTATTCGTAACGCCTCGCACGAACTCAAAAATCCGCTGACGGCGATCCTGGGCGAAACGGAAATCGCTTTGAGCAAGCCCCGCTCCGAGGCCGAATACATAAAAACCCTCGAAACGGTGCTGGTCGAAACCGAGCGCCTCGATTCGGTGGTCAAGGACTTGCTGACGCTGGCGCAGACTGACTTCGACTTTTCGCGCATTCCCAAGGAGCGGGTCGACCTGGTGAAGTTGCTGGTCGAGGTCAAGGAGAGCCTGTCGAAAACGGCTTCGTGTACGATCGAGATCCGGGTCGAGGAGCCCCGTAGTTATATTCTAACCGGTGTCGGATCGCTCATCAAGATCTCGTTGCTCAACGTGGTGGGTAATGCGTGCAAGTTTTCGGCCGGCAAACCGGTGTCGGTGTCGGTCGGTACGCAGAAGGAGCGGATCGTGGTGCGGGTGGCCGATCAGGGCATCGGAATACCTCCGGGCGAGGTGCGCCATATCTTCAACCCGTTCTATCGCGCCGGCAACACCGCCTCGTACAAAGGCACGGGCATCGGCCTGGCCTTGACCCAGAAGATCGTCACCCTCCACGGCGGCAAGATTTCCATCCAGTCCGAGATCAACAAGGGCACGACGATTACCCTGCGTTTTACGCCCGAAGAGGACTGATTCCCGAAAAAAGCGTATCTTGTCAAATATGAAAACCCTCAAAACGCCAACCGAATGAAAGGAATCGTCCTGGCGGGCGGTGCCGGCACACGCCTGTATCCCGTCACCAAGGGAGTGTCGAAGCAACTGCTGCCCATCTACGACAAACCGATGATCTATTACCCGATCTCGGTGCTGATGCTGGCCGGTATCCGCGAGATCCTGGTCATCTCGACCCCGGCCGACCTGCCGGCTTTTCGCCGCCTGCTGGGCGACGGGAGCGACTTCGGGGTGCGGTTTGAATATGCCGAACAACCTTCGCCCGACGGACTGGCCCAAGCTTTTTTGATCGGCGAGGAGTTTATCGGCGCCGACCCGGTAGCTTTGGTTTTGGGCGATAACCTTTTTTACGGACAAGGATTTCAAAAAATGTTGGGCGAGTGCGTGAGGTCGGCTGTCGAGGATGGAATTTCTTCCGTTTTCGCGTACGCCGTGCGTGATCCCGAACGTTACGGGATCATCGAACTCGACGCCGACGGCCGTCCTGTGGGCATCGAGGAAAAACCCACGCAACCCAAATCGAACTGGGCCATTCCGGGGTTGTATTTTTACACCAACGACGTGATTGAAGTGGCCAAAGGTATTCGTCCCTCGGCCCGCGGCGAATTGGAAATCACCTCGGTCAACGAATGGTATATGCAGGCGCGTGCCCTGCGCGTGCAAACCCTCAGCCGCGGTTTTGCCTGGCTCGACACCGGCACCCACGACTCGCTCTCCGAAGCCTCGGTCTTCATCGAAGCCATCGAAAAACGCCAGGGAATGAAGATCGCCGCACTCGAAGAGATTGCATTCAACAAAGGGTGGATCACCGTCGGAAAGTTGCGCGAAGTCGCTGCCCCGATGGCCAATAACGGCTATGGTCAATATCTTCTTAATCTGCTGAAATAAAGCGAATATGTCTATTTCGAGAAACATACTGATCACCGGCGGCGCAGGCTTCATCGGCTCGCACGTGGTGAGGCTTTTCGTGAATAAATACCCGGAATACCATATCTATAACCTCGATGTGCTGACCTACGCCGGCAACCTCGAAAACCTGCGCGACGTTGAGGCTGCGCCCAATTACACCTTCATCCGCGGCGACATCTGCGACTACGGCCTCGTGCGCCGCATCTTCTCGGACCACGCGATCGACGGCGTTGTCCACCTCGCCGCCGAAAGCCACGTCGACCGCAGCATCGAAGAACCCTTCGCCTTCGCCCAAACCAACGTAATGGGCACCCTCACGCTCCTGCAGGCGGCCCGCGAGGCCTGGACCGGCGCGATGGACGGGAAACGCTTTTACCACATCTCGACCGACGAAGTCTACGGTTCGCTCGACGACGGCGGCCTCTTTACTGAAACCACACCCTACGATCCCCGAAGCCCTTATTCAGCTTCGAAAGCCGCCTCGGACCACTTCGTCCGCGCGTTTTTCAATACCTACGGCCTGCCCGTCGTTCTCTCCAACTGCTCGAACAATTTCGGTCCCGGACAATACCCCGAAAAACTGATCCCCCTCTTCATCCAGAACATCGTCGACCGCAAGCCCTTGCCCGTCTACGGGAAAGGCGAAAACATCCGCGACTGGCTCTACGTCGAAGACCACGCCCGGGCCATAGATCTGATCTTCCACCGGGGCAGGGCAGGGGAGAGCTACAACGTAGGCGGCCAGAACGAATGGAAAAACATAGACCTGATCCACCTCCTCATCAAAGAAGTCGACCGTCAATTAGGCCGCCCCGAAGGCGCCAGCCTCGACCTGATCTCCTACGTCACCGATCGCCCCGGCCACGACCTCCGCTACGCCATAGACCCCACCAAACTCCAAACCGAACTCCATTGGAGCCCCTCCGCCAACTTCGAAGCCAACATAGCCACCACCGTCGCCTCATACCTGAAGAAAGCGTAATTCAGTTCGGGGCAGCCTCTGACTGCCGCTTTTTATAAAAAGCGGCACCAAAAATTTTTCTGGAAAACTTCGTTTTCCCTGGTTTATCTTGCTCGGACTCAATAAGGGTTTTAGAAAAGGGAAAGACCCATTTCCTGTAACAGGATCGAAATCTCGATCGTTACGTCGGAAATGGGTCTTTCCCTTTTCTAAAACCCTTACTCAATCTAAGTAAAGTAAGTCAAGAGAAACGAAGTTTCTCAGAAAAGTTTTTGAGGCACTTTTTACAAAAAGTGCCAGTCGAAGCCGCTCCGATCCCGGGTTATGCTTCTTTCATGTTATGGAAGACGTTGGTTATGTCTTCGTCGTCTTCGAATTTATCGATTAGTTTTTCGATTGAGGCTCGTTGTTCTTCGGTGACCTCTTTGGTATCCAGGGGGAGTCGGACGAATTCGCTGGTAGTAATTTCGTATCCTTTTTCCTCGAGAAATTTTTGGATTTTGCCGTATGATTCGAAGGTGCCATAGATGATGACTTCGTCTTCTTCGGCGAATACTTCTTCGGCGCCGTAGTCGATGAGTTCGAGTTCGAGTTCATCGATGTCGAGGTCGGCGGGTTTGGTGATTTTGAAGAAGCATTTGCGGTCGAAGAGGAAATCGAGGCTGCCGCTGGTGCCGAGTGATCCGCCGTGTTTTGTAAAGTAGCTGCGGACGTTGGCCACGGTGCGGGTGTTGTTGTCGGTGGCCGCTTCGACGACGATGGCGATACCGTAGGGGCCGTAGCCTTCGTAGGTGATCTCCTTGTAGTCGGCGGCTTCCTGTCCCGACGCCTTTTTGATGGCGCGTTCGACGTTTTCTTTGGGCATATTGGCCGCTTTGGCGTTGGCGAAGCAGGCGCGCAGGGCGGGGTTGTTATCGGGGTCGGGGCCGCCGGCCTTGACGGCGATGGCGATTTGTTTTCCGATTTTGGTGAAGGTGCGGGCCATGTTGCTCCACCTTTTCATTTTGGTCGCTTTGCGGTATTCAAAAGCTCTTCCCATGGTATCTCGATTTACGGTTTATAATGCTGCGAAAAAGTCGTTACCCTTGTCATCGACGATGATGAATGCGGGGAAATTCTCGACGTAGATCTTGCGGACGGCTTCCATACCGAGTTCGGGGAAATCGACCACTTCGACCGATTTGATGCTGTCCTTGGCCAGAATGGCGGCGGGGCCACCGATCGAGCCGAGGTAGAAGCCCCCGTGCTTTTGGCAGGCGTCGGTGACGCCTTTGGTGCGGTTGCCCTTGGCGACCATCACCATCGATCCGCCGAGGCTTTGGAACAGGTCTACATACGAGTCCATGCGGCCTGCGGTTGTCGGCCCGAAGCTGCCCGAAGGCATCCCTTTCGGGGTTTTGGCCGGGCCGGCGTAGTAGACCGGATGCTTTTTGAAATAGTCGGGCATCGGCTGGCCTTCGTCGATCATTTTTTTGATCTGGGCGTGGGCGATGTCGCGGGCCACGATCAGCGTACCCTTGAGGTTCAGGCGGGTCTTGATCGGGTATTTGGTCAGCTCTTTGAGCAGATGGTCCATCCCGAGGTCCATGTCGATCTCGACGGCCGGTTTCATGTTGGGCGCGGTTGCCGGGAGGAAACGCGCGGGATTCTTTTCGAGTTGTTCGAGGAAAATACCCTCTTCGGTGATTTTACCTTTAATATTACGGTCGGCGCTGCAACTGACGCCAATCCCCACCGGGCACGAAGCCGCGTGGCGGGGCAGGCGGATCACCCGCACGTCATGCACCAGGTACTTGCCGCCGAACTGTTCGCCGACGCCGCTCTCCTGGCAAATCTTTTGGATCTTGGCTTCCCATTCCACGTCGCGGAACGCTTGGCCGCCTTCGTTGCCGCACGTGGGCAGGTGGTCGAGGTATCCGGCCGACGCTTTTTTTACCGTCGCCAGACACGCTTCGGCCGAGGTGCCGCCGATTACCACCGCCAGGTGGTAGGGCGGGCAGGCGCTTGTTCCGAGGTCTTTAATTTTTTCCTTGATAAACTTGCTCAGCGACTCTTCGTTCAGCAGCGCCTTGGTCTGCTGGTAGAGGAACGTTTTGTTGCCCGATCCGCCGCCTTTGGTCAGGAACAGGAATTCGTACTTGTTGCCTTCCGTGGCGTAGAGGTCGATCTGGGCGGGCAGGTTGGTGCCGCTGTTCTTCTCGTCGGTCATCGTGAAAGGCACCACCTGCGAGTAGCGCAGGTTACGGTCGCGGTAGGTTTCATAGACGCCGCGGCTCAATGCTTCGGCGTCGTTGGCGCCTGTGTAGACGTTTTCGCCTTTTTTGCCGATGACGATCGCCGTGCCGGTGTCCTGACAGGTGGGCAGTTCGCCCTCGGCCGACACCACCTGGTTGACCAGCATTGTGTAGGCTACGAATTTGTCGTTATCGCTCGCTTCCGGATCTTTTAGAATGTCTGCCACCTTTTGCAGGTGCGATGCACGCAGGTAGAACGACACGTCTGCAAACGCTTCTTTCGAGAGCAACTCCAATCCTTTGGGATCGATTTTGAGGATTTTCCGTCCATCGCATTCGGTGACCGATACGTAGTCTTTGGTCAGCAGACGGTACTGTGTTTCGTCTTTTTGAAGCGGGAACGGCTCCTGGTATTTGAATTCTGACATAACCGTGTTTTTAAGATGGACAAAGATAAGCATTAAAATTTTACCTTTGTATGAAAATTCACTGATTTATGAAAGTCACCCCCCTCGCCCTGCCGGGCCTGCTGCTGTTCGAGCCCGAGGTGTTTAGCGACGCCCGGGGCCGTTTTATGGAAACTTTCCGCGCCGACTTTCTCGAAGAGCAGCTCGGTTGCCGCCTGGTGCAGGAGAACGAATCGACCTCGTCCCGCGGCGTGATCCGCGGTCTCCATTTCCAGCGCGGGGCGTCGGCCCAGGGCAAGTTGGTACGGGTCGTTGCCGGCGAAGTTCTGGACGTGGCTCTCGACTTGCGGCCCGGTTCGCCTACTTACGGGCAACACCTCGCCGTCCTGCTGAATAGCGAAACGCCCTGCTGGCTCTGGATCCCGCGCGGCTTTGCCCATGGTTTTGCGGTGCATTCCGAACAGGCAATTTTTCAGTATAAATGCGATAATTACTACGATCCGGCCGCCGAAGGCGGCATCCGCTGGAATGATCCCGCCCTGGCCATCGGGTGGGGGATAGCCGCCCCTGTCGTTTCTGACAAAGACGCCTCCCTGCCCCTGTATGCCGAATTAGACAGTTTGGCTTTTTAACCGTTTTTGATAGTTTTTGGCGTAGTGATAGGGAGTGTTTATCGAGCGTCGGATTCGGTGATTTCCTGATTTTGTGATCGTATAATCGTGGAGGGATGCCATATAGACATCCCTCCACGATTATTTTTTGTGCCCGTCGGGGATGAATTCCGGCTGATTTTTCCCGTTTTTGGATTGTTTTGCAGGGTTGTTTATTATTATTTGCAGGGTATTTATTTGTGTTTATACTGGCGCTCCAAAATCCGTAAGGGTTGTTTTCTGTCCATAAAATCGTGCTAAGCGTGTCATATTTCGACACTGATAATGATTTAATATTAAAAGAAAGTACCAATCATACCGGGATTTAGGTAAAAATATTTACCATTTGAGGTAAAAATCGAAAAGAAATTACTTTTGCTCATCCCTAATGGGTAATTATATGGGAATTTCTTGAAGTTTTGTATATTTTTTTCTTGAAAGTAGCGTTATTTTCACCGAAGATGGATGTAATTGGTGTGTTTTTGGTAAAAAAGCGCCATTCTTTCAGTGTAGTGTAAAAAAACAACACTTCGATAGTCTGATAAATCAGGATATTAGATGATTTTAGAAAAAAAATTACCCGCCCAACTAGTTAAAAACTCCCTGAATCCTGTAGTTAATATAAAGGGAAGAATTTGTAAAAGAAAAGGAAAGGAAATAGCAACTGTTTGAAATGAGAAAGCTGATTCTGTTATTTGCCGCCGTACTGTTCTCGGGTACCTTGTGTGCGCAACAGGTTGCATTGAAGAATAATCTTGTCTACGACGCAACGCTCACCCCCAACCTGGCCCTCGAGCTGGGTACGGGGATGAAGACCACCCTCGAACTGGGTGTGGGCTACAACCCATTCGAATTCAATGACGGTAAGCAATGGAAACACTGGCTCGTGCAGCCGGAGTTTCGCTATTGGTTTTGCGAGCGTTTCAATGGCACCTTCCTGGGCGTTCACGCGCTGGGTGGCGAATACAGTTTCGCCAAGACGAACTGGCCGTTCGCTGTTTTCGATGATCTGAAAGACTACCGTTACGAAGGCTGGTATGCCGGCGGCGGGGTCAGTGTCGGTTACCAGTGGATACTGAGCAAACGTTGGAGCGTCGAGGCTACCGTAGGGCTCGGTTATGCACGGGTCTACTACGAAAAATACCGTTGCGAGGGTTGCGCCACCCTGCTCGAAGACGGTCACAAAAACTACTTTGGCCCCACGAAAGCGGGCGTTTCTTTTGTGTTTTTCTTATAAGTAGATGAATATGAAAAAGATATACACACTTCTCGTGTTGTTTTTCCTCACTCTTGGTGCTTCGGCCCAGGATATGGCATATCAGGGGGCGATCAAATGCACACCCCGCGTGGAGAAAGCCGGCGACCAACTGAAAATAGTGGTCGACATCAAGTTAGACGACATCCGCCTGCGCAGCCAGCAGATGCTGGTCCTTACCCCGGTGCTCGAATCGGCCAACGGCGTTGACTCCTACGCCTTTGCCCCGGTCGTTGTGACGGGCCGGGCTCGCCATCGTGCGCTGACCCGTGCCATGGAATACGGTACTGTTAGGTTTGATAACAAACCTTATGCCATCGTTGTGCGCAAGAACAACACTTATCAGGCGGTGACCGTTCCAATGACCGTTCCTTATAAGGAGTGGATGCAGACCGCTTCCTTGATCCTGCTTGAAGACGCCAGCGGTTGCGTGGGTTGCGGCCATATCGGCAATCAATATGCACTGCTGACCCCGCTTTTCCCGGCTGTCGAACAACCCAAGCCGGTTGTCGCCTCCCCGACGCTTTACCAGCCGACGTACCGCCTGAGCTATATCACTCCGCCGGTCGAACCGGTCAAGGAACGCAGCGAAGCATACGTGTGCCGCCTGAATTACGTCGTGGCCCGCTACGAACTGTTGCGTGATTACAAAGACAACGCCCGCATCCTGAATGAGGTCGACGGCATCATCACCGAGTTGCAACGGAATCCTGACCTGACGATCACGTCGGCTTCGGTGATCGGTTATGCCTCACCCGAGGGGAATTACAACAGCAACATTACCCTGTCCGAAAACCGTGCCCGCGCATTCCTGAACTACCTGCGCGACCGCTATAACTGGAACACCTACAGCATCCACTCCGAAGGCCGCGGCGAAGACTGGCCGGGCCTGCGCGAAGCCGTGATGAGGGCTTCCTACGTGCCCGACCGCGACCAGGTACTCTCGATCATCGACAACACGATCGACGTTGCTGCGCGCAAACAACGCCTTCAGGCGCTTTCGGGCGGCCGCACCTACCGCTGGTTGCTCGACGAACTCTACCCGCCGCTGCGCCGCAACGAGTACCGGGTGGCTTACGTGGCCCGCGCGTTCAACATCGAAGAGGCTAAGGCCCTCATCCGGACCAAGCCCCACCTGTTGAGCCTGAACGAAATGTTCCTGGTGGCCAATACCTATCCCAAGGAAAGCGAGAACTACCGGTACATATTCGACGTGGCGGCCCGCCTCTTCCCGCAGGATCCGGTGGCCAACCTCAACGCCGGTGCAGTTGAAATCGAAGCCGGGCTTTACGACGCGGCGATCCAGCGCCTGAGCAGGCTTTCGACCGCCGAAGCGTGGAATAACCTGGGCGTGGCCTATGTCCACAAAGGCGATCTGGTGAATGCCGAAGCCAATTTTCGCCGAGGTGTTGCCGCCGGTTCGATCGACGCCGCCCAGAACCTCACCGAACTTGAACGGGTGAAAGCGAGCAGGTAACTCCAGCGCAATCTCGAGAAACAATGATCAAACGACATAACAACCAAAGAAACAACCAAAACCTTTTCACAAATTCTTAATTAACTTTTCTAACATGAAAAAATTCAGCAAAATTTTCCTGGCACTCGTTGTGGGTGTAGGGATGACGTTCGCCTCCTGTATGAAGGAGAACACGGGCGGTGACAACCCTGATGGACCGGAAGCCGGCAACGGTTACGTTTCGTTCAAGATCCGTGCAACGGCTGCCCCCGATTCGAAAGCTCCGGGTGACACCGAAGTGGGCACGGCCAACGAAAACATCATTACCAATGCTCTTGTGGTGCTCTACAACCCCACGTCGATGACTGTGAAGTATCAGTTCCCGTACTCGTTCACCAGCAACGGTACCGGTCCGATCACCGGGGGTTCTGACGTACTTGCAGGTTCGACCAGCGCTTACTTCCAACTCAACGCCCGGGAAGTGACCGAAATCGCTTACAAGCTGGTTGTGATCCTCAACCCGAATGCCGCCGTAACGACTGCTACCGAAGTAGGTAAAGCTTACTCGGTATTTGCAGACGTGGCTACGGCAACTGCGGCTGACCTGACCGGTGCTGCCAAGAACAACTTCATGATGACCAACTTCCAGGGTTTGGTTGACGTGCCGGTTGCCGCTGTTAAGGCTACCGCCGCTCTTGCCAACGCCGCTCCGGTAGGCGTATGGGTTGACCGTACGATGGCCAAGGTGGTTGTGGATGGTGCTGCTGCTTCGACCAAAGCTACGATCTCGGGCCAGGTTTGGAAACTCGACGTGCTCAACACGAAGATGTACTGGATGCGCCGTCTGGCTAACATGAACGACGGTACCGCTGAAGTTGTTGAACCTTATCCCGCAGCTGTAGGTGCAGCTCTCCCGTCGGTTGACCGCGGTAAGCTCTATGCTGAAGACCCGAATATGTGGGGCTACAGCCCCGACCTCTACAGCACGAACAACGCTGTCTATGGCGGTGCTTCTCCGCTCGCCTCGCCGTTCACCAGGGTGGTTAATACTGAAGTGACCAACGCTTGGGCCAGTGCCGAATACTGCCTTGAAAACACGATGCGTGCCGCAGAACAGTTCCTGGACGTAACCACCTCGGTGGTCGTGAAGCTGAAATACGCTCCCACCACCTCGAGTGTGGCTTTTGCCCCCGCCGCAGCGAAACCTATCGGCAATACCCCGTACTTCGTTTACGCTGGTTTCGTATTCCATCCGACTGACCTGGACGCTATTGCAGCTACTGGTCTTGACCTGGTGGCTTACCCGACCCTGGGTGCTCTCCAGGCCCTTCTCAACACGACTTCGAGCGGCATCGCCGGTTTCACCACTTGGGTAAACTACGCTGCCATGCAATCTGCTTCGAAACTCGTGGCTACCGGCCTGCAGTTCAACTTCGACGGTATCAACTACTACCGTATTCCGATCCGCCACTACGAAGATTTTTATCAGGGTTCTCCGATGGCTTGGGGCCGTTTTGGTGTTGTGCGTAACAACGTTTACAAGGTGCACATCAACAACGTAAACAACCCGGGTAACTTTGAGATTCCCGAACCGGACGGTCCGGACGAACCGGGCAACGCTTGGTTGTCTGTTCAGATCGACATCCTGCGGTGGGTGATCCGCGAACAAGGCGTAGACCTTTAATCACTTAAGTAAGAGCGTTTCCGGGGCCCAAAAGGGCAACCCCGGGCCCCGGAAACGTTTTTCATAACATTTCAACTCCGAATAAAACCGAATACAGCGACAAAAAGGAAACGAAGCGCAACGCAACAATGATGAAAACGACGAAAAAGATAGGATGGTTGATTCCGGCGGTTTTGCTGGCAGGGATGCTGATGCTCTCCTGCAACCTGGTTGAGCCCGAGTATAAAGGGGGCAACGAGGGTGAGGAAACCGATGGAGAAACGGCTATGCTCTGTTTCGGCGTGACGATCAAGGGTGGGATGGCTACCAAAGCGACCGACGACGGCCTTCCGGGCGAATCGAATGTGCACAACTTCCGTGTGATCCTTTACGATATGACGGGTGTGGCCCGCTATATCCGGAATTATACTGTCGATCAAGCCCATTCAGATCCTAACCTGTTGGCGATCAATCCGCCGAGCTACCAGACCGTGGCTTTCCAAGTGGTCAAACGCGATTATATGGCTGTGGTTTTGGTTAACCATATGAACTTCAATCAACCGCCCGAGGCATATCCCCAACCGAGTTACAATGTCGAATACCGAACCCGTGATGTCGGCCATTCGATGAGTGTGCTCTACACGCCGATCGATTTCAACGGGATTCCGGTGGAAGCGAACAGCTGGAAATACTGGGCATTCTTTACCTTGACCGGTTTTACCAATTCGGCACCGCACCATCCCCGGGAATGGAGCGAAGATGCGGGCTGTTTCTATATGAGCAACGCCGACGGCGCGATACCCGTGACCTCGACAAACCTTTGGGGAACCAAGTCAGAGGCCGAGGCCAACCCGATTTCGATCAATGTGGAACGTTCCGTAGCCAAGGTTGCAGTGAAGAAAGGGAGCAACTTCTCCATTCTTTCCGGAGCTGAGTTTGATGACAATTCGCTTGTCTGGCGTGTGGACATTATGAACAAAGTGATGTACCCGCTCCGCCGGCAAACCAATACCGCCCCGTTCTCCGGTAGTGCCCCCGGCCCGAATGAAATGGCCACCACCGACCGGGCCCTGCGTTATGCCGTTGACCCCAACTGGGATAACCTGAGCAACCAGCGGAATTCTTCACTGCCGAAAGTCACGTTGTTCGACCGCTACTGGACGGAGAACGACCTCACGCGGTTCTTTTACAATCCGCAACTTACCTGGTCGCTAGACGGGGTGATCCGCAGTGACAATTTCGAATACACCACCGAAAACACGATGGCGGCCGAAGAGCAATACGAGGACGTGACCACGCGTATATTGATCCACTGCAATTTCCGTCCGCCGCTGCTCAGTCCCCGGATCGCTGAGGCCGCCCCGGGGATCGACAAAGGCATCGAATTGACCGGTGAACTGGCTACCAAAGCGGGAAACGCCCCGGCGACCCGGGCTCCGTATCTGCAGCCTCCCCCTGCAGCCGGTGTATCGTTTTACACTTATTCCGGCCGTGCGTTCTCGCTGCAGACGATGAACCATTTCTTAAAATATCCGCCGAGCATAGATACTGACACCCATCCTGAGTTGCAGCCGTTGAAAGATCTATGTATGGATAACACCCAAAACGCTGCCCTTCGGGCTGCCTTCGGTCTTCCCGCTAACGTTTGGGATATCGTAGATGCGGTGACAGAACCGGCAGAGGCGGGAAGTTACAACGGGGTGAATTTTTACAAGCGGGGAATCTCGTATTACGGTGTGCCCATCCGCCACTTCAACGACATCCAGAGCCCGGTGCCGATGGGCTATGGCCGCTGGGGGGTAGTGCGCAATAACTATTACATGATGACGATCAACAGCATCTCGTGGCCGGGTAGCCCTACCATTCCCGACCCGACGGGGCCGGACGACAAACCGATCCCGGCTATTTCGGTGCAGGTGAGCGTGGTGCCCTGGACGGTCCGCAACCAGGAAATCAAGTGGTAACAGAAACGAAGATTTGACGACAGAGATGAAAAGAGAGTTGAAAATATGGATTCTGATATGCCTTGCAGGGATGCTCCATTCCTGTAACATAACGGAGTCTTTTCCGGACGGACCTGAGCCCGGTGAAGGCGGTGGCTCCGACACCAAGGCCTATGTCTCTTTTTGTGTGCAGATTGATCCGGAGCTTGAGACCCGTGCGGACGAAGAGGATGTGGGCATGTCGTGGGAACAGCGTGTAAGGGATATTCGGATCATTTTATACAATACCGACGGCATCGCAAAGTATATCTTCAATTTCAACAACATTCCGAGCGACCTCAAACTCCCCGCGCCCGATTACCAGACCTATGGGCTGGAAGTGAAAAAACAGAACTACCGGGTCGTGGTGCAGGTCAACGCCGCGCGTCCCGACCCGAAAGGGCAGGGGATCGATTTCCTGGCTGAAACGGCCAATGTGGGTCACAGCATCGATGTTTATTCCCAGCCGGTCAATTTCAAGGACATGGCAATGGGGACTCCGATGCATAGCCGTTCGGGCGATGATTGTTGGCGTTATTTTGCTTTCATGTCCCTGACCGGTACCTACGAGTCTATATATGTCACCAAGGATAATGGTTACAAAGCCAACGGCGCTACCAGTTTCTTTATGTGCAATGCCGACGGGATTACCCTGTTGCCGGCGTCGGAAGTGCGGGAATCCGTGACTGCGGCTGAGGCCAACCCGATCACGATCCGGGTGGAACGCGCCGTGGCCAAGGTGGCGATGTTTAAGAGTCCGACGTTGGAGGTGCCCCAGGGTGTCGTGATAACCGACCTCTTATGGCGGACGGAAAACCAGAATATGTGGGTGTACCCGATGCGTCAACGCACCTATGCGTCTACGGGTAGCATGGAAAAGGCTTCGGATCCCCAGAGTGTTCGTTATGCCATCGATCCCAATTTCTACTCTCACAGCCGCTTGAGATACACCTATAATGGCCAAACAGTTCCCTACCCAGCTAGCGAGGAACGCAATAATCCCACCAACCACTTCGAACTGCTCAAGAGGATGCGCTCCACTTATTGCTCGGAAGAGCTCTACCCGGGGATGTTCGGGATGGATTTCCTATTCTCCCTTACCTGGGCGACCGGTACCACTCATCAGTCCACTCCTACTTCCTCGCGTTCGGATTTTGAGTATGTCATGGAGAACACGATGGGGGCTAGCGAACAATACGAAGATGTGACCACACGCGTGGTGGCAATCGTGGGCTACAACCCTAATCCGAGTTCGTATTGTCCGGTCAAGGGGCAATCCAGTATCCGGGGACTGACCCCGACATCGGCTGGATTTGCAGTATCCTATTATACCTATGGCGGGTACACATTTACCCGCCTGGATATGAACTCGATGTTTAAAGATCATACCCTGGTTCCAGATTTTTTGCCCGGCCTGCGGACACTGCTCGATACCGAAGGCACTAAAATTCTCCAGGACCTGAATTTTACAGGCGTACTTGCAACTTATACAGATCAAATGGAGCCGGATTTAGGCCCTGCAGTTGGGTATAGTTATAAGGGTTTTTGTTTTTACAAAGATACCAACAACTACTATACGGCCAAGATCCGTCACTTCGACGATACCCAGAGTCCGTCTCTGATGGGCTACGGCCGCTACGGGGTGGTGCGGAACAATTACTATAAGTTGACGGTAACCAAGTTCTCGGATTTCGGATCGCCCACTTATCCCGACCCCGAAGGACCGGACGATGACATCGTCGGCCGCATCGCGATCCAGGTCGAAGTGCTGCCTTGGGGTGTACGCGATAATGACCAGGAACTGGGCGAGAATATTCCCTCGCCCCCCAGATAAAGACCGGAATAAAACAACGAAAGCAAAACGACACAAAAACAGATGAAACTGTACCGATACATATTTCTGAGCCTCTTGGCCGGCCTCCTTTTTTCCTGTAACATCGGAGAGAAGTGGGACGATGTCGACGGTCCTGTGCCTGAGCCGACGCCCTCGCAGGAGACTGGATTCGTGTCGTTGAAGATCAGTCTTTTGGACGAAACCGGCACCAAAGCCGATTTTGAGGAAAATGCAGGGAAAGCTGCTGAACAGATGGTTCATTCGGTGCGCGTGGTTTTCTACGAAACATTTGATTATGGCTGTTATGTTACTGAACTTTGGGATATTAACGCCACCAATGTTTCGGGAGGCTCTCTGTCCACGTTTACCGGTAGCGATGTGGCTACCGACCAACCGGCGACCGCTTCGAGTTTTTATACCGTAGCCCATAAGATGCTCAGAGGGAATTACAAGGTGGTGGTAATTATTAATCCCACCAACACCCTCAAAATAATAACCGAGAAATACTATCCTCTTTCGTCGATCGAAGGGTTTGCTTCGGGCCTCACTGAAAAATCTTTCACCGGCGAAAACTACACCGAGTTTCTGATGCTTAACGAGCAAGGTCCGGTGCAAATCAATGCAACGCAACATTTTTACAAAAAGGAGGAGGACGCGAAAGCAAATCCCCTGGTTGTGAGGACGGAGCGTGCTGTGGCCAAGATCGCGTTCGGAGTCTATGGCGCGACGATTACTCCCCTGCCGCTCAACTCTTCTTTTGAGGAACCCCGTGTTGTCGATCTCGGTTCGTTGATGACGAAAAATTCTGCGGCACCGGATGTGCGTTCATCGCCAATCCCGATGACGGTCGCTTTTCCCATGGGCTTGAAAGGCATGTTCTGGCAAGTGGATGCTGTTAACTTGAAAAGCTACTGGCTGCGTCGGATGACCACCAAGGGGAACGGCGTGATGGAGCAATATGGTGATACGGACCGGCAGAATTTCTATGCCGAGGACCCCAATTTCTCCGGTTATGCCAGCTGGACCAATTCTTTCCTTACCTCGGAATTCCGGTACGCTACTTTCGATACCGACATCAGTCGTGGCGTTGTGGCCAATACCGATTACAACTGTTGGTCAACGGCTTATGTGCCTGAAAACACGATGGTAGCCGACGAGCAATACCACAAACTGGCCACCCGCATCATCGTGAAGTGTGTTTTCGAGTCGTCTTACTATAGCGGTGGCGAGATTCATGGCTGGAATGCGAGTACGGGAACCCACTTCTACTCCTATATTTATACGGCCAGTAACGGGACCAAATACGGCGTGATTATCCCTCTGTCTACGATGCAAAGGTATGTGGAAGGGTCATTGAGTCCCGGTTCATATCCCGGGCTGAGTGATGCTATTAATGCAGCAAAGGTTCAATATCCTAATTTTTCAACGGTTCCAGGAAATACGCCCGCTTTCTCGACCAACAACCTGAATTTCTATAAAAGCGGGGTTTGTTACTATACGCTGCCGATCAAGCATTTCGGCCAGCCGGCTCCCAACGGATATGGCAAGTACGGCGTTGTGAGGAACAATGTCTATCGGGTCGGGATAACTGCGATCAAATGGCCCGGCTCGCCGACCTTCCCGGATTCGACCGGCCAGATCGACACGAACGATGAAACGGTGGACATGGAAGCCGTCATGAAGATGTCTACATGGGAGAAACAGGATGAGGAAATCACGTTTAACTAAGATTTACAACTGATGTGTCCGATGAAAAGATATAAACTGATATCACTGCTTATCCTGGGTCTGGCCCTGCTGAGTTCTTCCTGCGTGAAGGAAGATCTCAAAGAGCCGAATCGGGAAGGGGAGTTGGTGGATATGTCACTGACGATCCTGATGCAGCAGTTTGATTCATCGGCCGGTATGACGGAAACAAAGTCCGTTACGACCGACGACGGGATTACCATCACCTACGGGACCGCCCCGGCGACCCGCCAGACGGCTGAACTCAGCAACGAGAGTTCCATCAACGACCTTTGGGTAGTGCAATGCCTCGACAACACAAGTTTTCGTGTTTCCTATATCCCCTCGGTGGGGGCCCTTCAGCAGGTTACCCTGAACGGGGTCAATTATTCGGCTTATAAAGTTTCTGTCCCCATGGTCCGCGTGGACTATGTCTACAGACACGGGGTCGACCCTCCCCAGGTGCTGCTGATTGCCAATACCGCTGACCCGAACCTTTTCGCCGGTGTTTATGCGATGAGCGACCTTTGGGAGAAGATGGACCGTGTGGTAAACAGCGAAGCGGAAGTCACGGCCAACAACCGGATTGTTATGACCGGGAACTATGTCGGATCTATTCCGCTCGACTATGACAATCCCTATCCGGAACTTACCCGAAACAGCCTGATGATCGATATGTTCCGCTCTGTCGTGAAGCTCGAGGTGACAGTGAACCCTGTCAGCACCCTCACCAGTGGCGAGTTTGTAGGTTATCCGCTGACGCTGAATAAAGTGCAGATCGAGAGCGCTTCGCGCTGGATTCCACTGAAGGCCGGGATGAAGAGTGCGACACGGTATCCGGCCGTATCCTATCGCAGTACGCAGAATTACTCGGATTACTTTATGGATTATCCGGAAGAGAGTTTGACGTTTGGCAATAAAATGAATTGGTATCTTGCCCCCAATCGCCGCGGAGTGGGCCCGAATGTCACAACCCAGGCCAAGTCCAGGTTTAACGATCCGAGCTATTTCGAATTGAGCGATACATATAATTATTATTCCTATGCGACAAGGATTGTCCTGAAGGGCACACTGGACGGAAAGCCCATCAAGTTCAGGATCTACCCGGGAGGTTCGTATTGGGATCCAGAGGTCGATGAGACTATGATAAACAGCTATAATCTCACTCCAAATACAGTCTATTCGTTGAACATCACCATTAATGGTGTTTCGCGAAACGATCAACGGATCGAGTATGAGTTTCCGATGAGATATGAATAGGCCGGATGTCATCGGTCAGGACAGAAAAAAGATAAAAAGATAAAAACGACATACAATGAAAAGATTCGCGAAAAAGATAGGCTATGGCTTGGCGGGGTTGCTTCTGCTCATGACCTCGTGCGTGAGGAGCGGCGCCGACGATTGCGGCGGCTATTTGCGCATTGTCTATGACTACAACATGGACTACAAGGACCTGTTTGAAAAGCAGGTGACCTTCCTGAGCGTTTTCGCCTTCGATGCAGAAACGGGCGTGTTGGTCAGCGAAATCAAGAAACAGCAGAATCCCTTCCCGGAGAATTATAAGATGGAGATTCCGATGGAGCTTCAGGGCCGCAAGCTCACCCTTGTGGTTTGGGCCGGACTCGATCCCGATTCCTATCAATTCCCGATGATGACTCCCGGAACCTCCACAATGAATGACTTGAAGGTACGGGTGCGGGGTTGCGAAACGTTCTGTGTCAATCGGAGCGAAGCGCTTTGCCCGCTGTGGCACGGCATCCTCGAGAATATCGAGTTTTCGCCGATGGACACAGAGGTTAAGACCGTTTCGATGATGAAAAATACCAATAAATTCCGGGTCATCCTACAGACATTCAATGACATAGATAATGGGGCGCTTGACATCAACAACTTCGATGTGCGCATCTTCTCAGCCAACGGGAAGTACAATTGCCACAATGCACTCGAAGATAATAAATTGCAGCAGATCGAATACACGACCTATTACGAGGCCAACGACCCCGAAGTAGGAGCTATCGCCGAGCTGAACACGCTCCGCCTGATGAACGACGGCCGGGCCAATATATTCAGGCTTACCGACAACCGTTCGGGCAAGGATATCCTGAACCTCAATCTCACCAAGTATATCGACGCGCTCAAATTGCTGCAGTGGAACAGCATCCCCCTGCAGGAATATATGGACCGCGAAGACCGGTATTCGATCCTCGTCCTGCTGGAGCGGGCCAACCCCGACGATCCGCGGAGCGGATGGATGTCGGCACAGGTCAGGATTAACGACTGGGTGATCCGCGTCACGGACGTCGATGATTAACAGCGATTGCTTTGGTCGCAGCAGGCAGCGGAGGGGAATTTCCTCCGCTGTTTGCTTTTTTGTACTCCGATCCTTTGAATTTCGGATAATCGGAAATATCTTCGCGGCTGAAAATTCCGGCAAGGGGCGTGCGAAGAAAGAGAAGCGAACACCGGATGATTTTGAAAAACAGTAATGATGCGCACTCCCCTGATCACCTTTCTTGTTTCCCTTTGCCTGCTTGCAGCCTGCTCACGCGGCGCCGCTCCCGAACAGACCGATCCGCTGACCCCGGTCGCCGTTTTCCAACGGCCTGCCACCGCTTCGGCCCCGGCCGTGGTGATCCAGCGCGAACTGCTTTACGACCAACACACATTGGCCGATTCGTTCTCATACAACGGGAAGCCCCGTGCTTTTCACTGGGAAAAGATGCAGGCGATGCTTGCCGCGCTCGACTCGATGCAACAGCGTCCCACGCGCTGGGCGATCCTCCAGAACCGCAACAATCGCAACGGCTTGGCGCCCCTGTCCCGCGAATTTACACGCAACGCTTATAATAACATTCAGGACACGTTCGGCGTCGAACGCATTTTCTCGTCGCCGCTTTTTCTGTCGCCCGACTCGCTTTTCCCGGCCCGCTACGCCCACGATGGGATGCTGGTCAAGATCCGCGACTACACGGCCAACGACTCGATGGCCCGCGTCGAATCGTTCCACCTCGACGGCGAGTGGTACGTCCCGAAACAATATGTCAAAAAAGCCGGTTCGGGCACCTCGTTTTTCCGCCACGCGATCTTTGTCGACCGCCGCGACCAGACGATCACCACGCTCGAAAAATCGGACGGAAAATGGCTTGTGCGCAGCATGAACCCCGCCACTACCGGCCTTCACCGTCCGCCCTACCAACGCGAAACCCCGCTCGGCGCTTTCGTGATCCAGGAGAAAAAAGAAAAGATGTTTTTTCTGAAAGACGGCACCAATGAGGTCGAAGGCTTTGCACCGTTTGCCAACCGTATCTGTAACGGGGCTTACATCCACGGTGTGCCGGTCAACTATCCGCGCCAGGAACTGATCGAATTTATCTGGACGCTCGGCACCACGCCCCGCTCTCATATGTGTGTGCGCAATGCCACTTCCCACGCCAAATTCATCTTCGAATGGGGCCCCGTCGAACGAACGGTCGTCTTCATTTTCGAATAGGGACGTTTTTGAAATCTCGGAAGAAAATACTATTTTTGTATTTCTACCCGTTATAATCCTGATGCGAAAATTAGTCGTCCTGCTTTTGCTGGCTCTCCTGCCGGCCGGATATTCGACCCCCGGGGCGAATGATGCCGGCCCGTCGTCGTCGTTCGACAGCGGCCGGCTCTATGCCGAAATGCAGCTCGAAGGGGTAGTCAACTTCACCGCCTTCGCCCGCGCCATCGACGGCTACAACACGATCAAAGGCATCCGCAAAGAGATCCTTACCCTGATCGACTTCTCACGGCCATCGTCCGAAGACCGCCTCTTTGTCTTCGACCTGCATAACCGCACAATGGTCTATCACACCGTCGTGGCCCACGGCAAAAACAGCGGCGACGTCTACGCCACCGCATTCTCCAACGCCAGCGGATCGAACAAAAGCTCGCTCGGTTTCTACCTCACTGGCGAAACCTACCGCAGCAGCCGTACCGGCTACTCGCTCCGCTTGGCTGGCCTCGAACGCGGCATCAACGACTGCGCTTTTGCCCGCGGTATCGTCGTCCACGGCGCCGACTACTGCAACCCCGCCTTCGTCGCCCGCGCCGGCCGCCTCGGCCGCAGCCTCGGATGCCCTGCCATCCCCGAAGCCGTCAACCACGACGTCATCGACGCCATCAAAGACGGGTCACTCCTATTCATCTACGCCAACGACCGCAACTACCTCTCACAATCCACCATCCTCCCCCGCCACGACGCCGTCGCCAAACTGTAACCCACCAAGGGTTAGTGCAGACGGAGCCGCCTTCGACTGCCGCTTTTTATAAAAAGCGGCACCAAAAATTTTACTGGAAAACTTCGTTTTCCCTGGTTTCCTCTGCTCGGACTCAATAAGGGTTTTAGAAAAGGGTAAGACCCATTTCCAACGTAACGATCGAGATTTCGATCCTGTTACAGGAAATGGGTCTTTCCCTTTTCTAAAACCCTTACTCAATCTAAGTAAAGTAAGTCAAGGAAAGCGCAGCTTTCCAGAAAAGTTTTTGAGGCACTTTTTACAAAAAGTGCCAGTCAGAGCAGGCTCCGACAGCTCTTACTCTTTGGTTGGGTCCCAGTCTGTGAGGACGTTGTTGAGGGTGACTTGGGCGGCTTGGGTGTCGGTTAGGATTTTTGTCCATGCAGCTCGTTCCGAGGTATTTGCTCCGGGGCCGGTGTTTTTGTATTCGGCGTAGCGTGCGGTTTGTTCGTTGGCGGCGTTGCCCCAGTTATTCCAGCCGACGGGGAGTATAGCGGCGGGGAGTTCGCAATGCATAAAGATCACTGCGGCGTTGGCACGCCAGGGGCGTCCGAGATGCATTTTGGTGACGCCTTCGTCAGTGGTTACCTTGCAATTGTTGAACACGTAGCCGTATCTCTGGTTGCCGGGAGTGGCGGCTGCAGTGATGAACGAGTCGCTTTTGCAGTGGAGGGTGCAGTTTTCGAACCAGACGGTCGACGGGCCGAAGATGTAGTCGGTCGTACCTTCGATGTAGCAGTCTACGAAGTAGTTGCGTGTTCCGCCGAGGCCGGTCAGCAGGGTGTCTTGGTTGCCGAGCAGGCGACAGTTTCGGACGGTGCACCGGTCGCCGTCGATGTGCAGGGCGACGGCTTGTCCGCGCCGCCCGGAACTATTTTCGATGGTGAGGTTTTCGAGTGTGATATGCGTTCCTTGTACGAGCATCGTATGGGTTTTGAAGGTACCCATTTGGTTGAGCCCGTTGTAGTCGCCCCAGACAATCTGGGTTTTGTCGGGGCCTTCGCCGACGATCTTCAGGTCTTGTATCCAGGAGAATACGATAATTTTCTCGTTGTAAACGCCTTCCTTGACGATCATTACGCTCGGTTCGGGACGGTATCCGCGGACGCAATCCATAGCGGCACCGATGGTTTTGAAATCGCCCGAACCGTCTTGTGCGACGATGATCGTATCACGCGGGAAAACACTGAACTGGGCCAAGGCCGGAGTGGCAGCCAGCGTGCACAGCAGGGCGGCGATGGCGCCTAAAAAGAGATTCTTTTTCATTGTTATGGTTGTTTTTGAGGTTGTCATAGCGGTCGATCGCGGCTTGTGTGGGCCTATCCGCTGTATCTGTTGCGTCGTTCGTAGCCGTCGGCCATCGAATATTTTTGATGCCGTCCGGGTGTCATTGTTTTGCGGTAGGGTGGTGAGCCTTGAATGTATTGTCGAGGAAAGTGCCCATCAACTCTACCGTCGGCCCGAACCACGGGTCGAAAAGCCAGAATGGGTGGGGCGTGTCGGGAATCGCGTGCAGTTCATAGGGGATATTGAGGGCCTTCATCCGCCCGATCTGTGCAGCCAGGCCGGGATGGTCGCGGTTCGAACTGTTAATGAAACACACGGGCGCCGATGCGGGCGAAAGTTGCCGCGCGGGCGAAACGGCCTGCCACACGGCGGGATTTTCTTCGTAGGTGCTGCCCAGCCAACGGGCGTCCGAAGGCAGCTCCTGGCCCGCTTCGCGGGCCTTGCGGGCGCGTTCGGTGCGCGCAGGGACAGTCAGGTCGGCCACGCCGTCGAGATCGACCACGGCTTGCACCGTGCTTGGCATGTGGGGATAGCCCCCCTCACCCTCATAATGGGGATTGCCGTTCGTCGCGCCGGCCAGATCAGCCAGCAGTCCCCCCGCCGATTCGCCCGAGATGGCGATACGCTGCGGGTCGATCCCGTAGTCGGCGGCATGGGCGCGGACCCAGCGGATAGCGGACTTCACGTCATAAATAGCCGCGGGATATAACGCCTCGGGAGACAACCGGTATTCGACCGGGATGCAAACATAGCCCCGTGCGGCCAGTGCGACGGCCATCGGCTCTTCCATCGACCGGTCGCCCGAGCTCCACCCGCCGCCGTGGACCATCAGCAGGGCGGGGCAGGTGTCGCCGTTGGCGGGACGGAAAATATCGAGGTGCAGTTTGCGCGGGCCGTAAGGCGTGTCCGGCAGGGAAGAATAGACGATATTATACTCGGCGATCACCCCGGCCTGGATGACAGGGGGCACGATCCGGATCGCGGGATATTTCTGCACTTCCTGCCGGTAAGCGCTCCAGACGGTAAACGATGTGTCGCGCGGAATCTTTTCGAACCGTTCCTGCGCAAGTAGCGTCCCCGGTAAGATCAACGACAATACCAGCCAAAGGCAGTTTTTCATAGTGAGAAGCGATTGAGAGAATCAAACCCGGGAAGCGATTCCGCGGCTACGCATGGGGATTGGATGCGTATGCAGATATCGACCCTAAAAATATGAAAAAATCGCTTCCCGGCCAAATTTTTTCAGTCCGGGCTTACTGGATACCGACGGTGATCAGCACCCAATAGATCGCTGCGGCCAGCAGGGCGCTCACCGGAATTGTGATGATCCAGGCCCACAGCAGGTTGACGGTTACCCCCCAACGCACGGCCGACATCCGTTTGACCGCCCCCACGCCGATGATGGCGCCGGTGATCGTGTGGGTCGTGCTCACGGGGATTTTCCAGATCTCGGTCAGGTAGAGGGTGATCGCCCCGGCCGTTTCGGCTGCGACGCCTTCCAGCGGGGTCACCTTGGTGATCTTGGTGCCCATCGTCTTGACGATGCGCCACCCGCCCGACATCGTCCCCAGGGCGATCATCGAGAAACAGGCGACCGGCACCCAACCCGGAATGTCGGTGATGCTACCCTCCTTGCCCCCGGCCACGAAGAGCGCGGCGGCGATAATCCCCATCACTTTCTGCGAGTCGTTCAGGCCGTGGCCGATGCTGAACAGCCCCGATGAAACGAGTTGCAACCGTTTGAACCACCAGTCGGCCCGGTTGGGATTGGCCCGGCGGCAGATGTTCATGATGATGATCGTGATGATCGAGGCCATCAACATCCCGATGAACGGTGCGAGCAGGATAAAAGCGGCGATCTTCAGCACGACGGCCGAGTGGATGGCGTTGATCCCGCCGTAGGCGATGGCCGCTCCGGCAAACCCCCCGATGAGCGTGTGCGACGACGATGAGGGGATCCCTTTCCACCAGGTGAAGAGATTCCAGATAATAGCGGCAATCACCCCGGCCAGAATAACGGGCAATGTAATGAAGTCTTCGGATACGGTTTTCGAGACAGTGTTGGCGATGCCGAATTCGCCGATGATATACTTGGCGATGAAGAAGGCCACGAAGTTGAACAACGCCGCCCACAACACAGCCAGGAACGGCGTGAGCACCTTGGTCGATACGATCGTGGCGATCGAGTTGGCCGCATCGTGAAAACCGTTGATATAATCAAAAATGAGCGAAAGGACGATAATAACGATAAGCAAAGTAGTCATCCGGCGGCAGGGTTAGGAATATTTCACCACAATCGTTTTCAGCACCTCGGACACGCGGTAGGCTTTGTCGGTCGCGCTTTCGAGCAGTTGCATGATCTCGACCTGCTTGAGCAGTTCGATCGCGTCTTTTTCCTGCTTGAAGAGCGAGATGATGAAGTTTTCGTAGACGTCGTCGGCCGAGTTTTCGATTTCGTGCAGGCGGCGGCACTGGGTGAGTACCAGGTTATCGCTCCGGTGTTTTTTGCTCAATTCGACCACGGCGGTCTGAATGCTTAGGGTCGCTTCCCGGATGTGCTCGGCCAGATGCACGGCGCTCAGGGGCATTTCGCGGGGCTGGTAGAGGACGGCGCGTTTGGCCGATCCGTTGATCAGGTCGAGCAGGTCGTCGAGTTGCGCGGCCAGTGTGTGGATATCTTCGCGGTCGAACGGAGTGATGAACGTCTTATTGAGTTCGTCGACGATCTCGTTGGTCAGGTCGTCGCAATGGGTTTCGGTTTTTTTGATTTCGACATAGAGCCGTTTGCGGTCTTCCTGTGTAGTGACCTGGATGAATTCGATGAGCAGGTCCGAAGCTTTGAGGATGTCTGTGACCTGACCCCGTAGCAGGGGGAGGAATTTGCTCTCCTTAGGAAGGAAGAACTGGAAGAAGCGGCTGATATTGTAACTCATTTTTAACAGAATTTGTATACAAAATTAAATAAATAATATCAAAAAAACATCCTATTGCTCCCTTTAACAGTACGAATCCAGATGGACTTTGAGGGTGTCTCATTGTTGATAAGAGTGATTAACAGGCTGTTTGTCATTAAAATACAGTATTTTTTGATTGTGGATAAAAAGAGGCAAAAAATCGATCTTATTTCGCGGGCTTTCTGAGTGCAAGAGAAAGGATCGCGGGATAACTCATCGCCCCCGGGTGTATTTGCCCCGAAAAAGAGTAGGGCGGCCCACCGGGCCGCCCTACGTTCTTGTTACAGGGAGGGTTTTCCCGTCCCTTGTCAAGATTAATTATATCCCGGGTTCTGGTAGTATGCACCGCCACCCTTCAAGATGTCGGTATACGACTTCGGAATGGGACGCAGCGCATATTCAGGCTTAAAATATTGCGCCAGATCGGGATGGGTCGACTGAAGGTAAGCATTGTCTTTCAACATCCCGGTACGTTTCAGATCGAAGAAACGTACGCTTTCGCCACAAAGTTCGCGGGCGCGTTCGTCGAGGATCATCCGGAGGCTCACGGCTTCGGTGAACGGTTTGGCCCCGGCGCGGGTACGCACCTTGTTGATGTAGCCCAACGCCTTGCTGGTCGAGCCGTTCAGATAGAATTCGGCTTCGGCGGCCAGCAGGTAAATCTCGGCCGTGCGCATGATGAGGATCGCGTTCAGGTTCCCATTACGGCGCGAGGAGGCGTTAACCACGTACCAGTTGCTGCTGTTGAACTTGGTCAGCGAGGGGTAGAAGTAGCGGAACAGGTTGTCCGACGTGCCGTCGGCTTTGTAGTTCCCTCTCGGGTTCTGGTAAGCGTAATTCATCTTGACGTTTTTCTTCGTGTCGTCATAAACGTCTTTGTAGTCGATCACCAGGTAGCTGCGGGAAAGCTTGTTGGCCGATTCGACAGCATAGTTCGCATCCTGGGGCATGATGAACTTGATGGCCAGGTCAGAAGTTTCCTTTTTAAGTGCTTTGCCTACTACGCTGTTGTCGCGGTCATATTTCTCGACAGTTCCCTGATCCCACGTGTAGTCCTGGTTTGCACTCCATTCGGTCTGGAATGACTTGTGGAAACGCGGGTCGAGCGAGCCGTCGCTCTGCACGAAGAGGTTCAGCAGGTGCTGGCTCGGCATAAAAATACCGGGTTGGTTGCCGCCCCAGGTGATGCGTGATTCCTGGATGTCGACACGGGCACCGAAGTCGGTGTAGCGGCAATAGAAGAACTCGTGGTTACGGTTGAGGTTCTGGTTCCCGTTGCTCGACCCGTGACCGTCCGGGCCTGCATACCAGCGGTGTTTCCACAACGCTTCCTTGTTGGCCTGGTTGTTTGCCTGAGCGAAGACCTCGTCGTAGGTGGGATAGAGATATGCCCCGTAGGTTGCCCCGCCGGCTTCGGCGTCGTTGATCAACATTTCAGCATATTTAAGGGCTTCTGCGACATATTTTTTCGAACTGTCCCATTCCAAGGTCTGGAGATAAGCCTTGGCCAGGAGCCCGAGGGCTGCTTTTTTGGTTGGGATGGTGTTCAGGGCGTCGGTCCCTTTCTCGAGGTGTTCGAGGGCAAAGAGCAGGTCGGGGAAGATGATCTCTTCGTAGATCTGTTGCTGGCTGGCGCGTTCGGGTTCGAAACCGAGGGCGCCCGAGGGAGGTTCGGTAGTCAGCGTGACCCCGCCCCACTGCTGTACGGCCATGAAGTAATAGTAGGCGCGCATAAACCGGGCCTGGGCCAACCGGTAGTTGAGCTCCGACTCGGAGTATGGAGCCAGGTGGGCCAGCGTGATGACCAGGTTGCACGATCCGATGCCGTCATAGGCGGCATTCCACCAGGAGGCCATATAGTCGAGTGTCGGGGATCCCCCGCCAAAATACCAGAACCATTGGGTGTAGGTATTCGACTGATTGCCCACGTAGGTCCACAGGTCGGTGTCGCCTTCGGTGAGGGTTACCCAGTTGTTCGTGCCGTGGAACAAGCGTTCAAATGCGAAATAACATTGGTTGACCAGAGTTTGGTATCCGCTTTTGGTTTTAGCGATGGCATCCATCGTAAAGCCGCTGGGATTCTCCTCTTCCAGCGAACAGGAAGAGATTGTGCCGAATGAAACGAGCACCACCCCGAGCATCATATAATGAACTATCTTTTTCATCTTATTGTCTGTTTTTAATTTAGAAAGTGATGTTGAGTCCAAATACGTATTGCTTGTAGAGCGGGAAGGAGTCGCTACCCCCCATTTCGGGGTCGGTACCGCGGAGTTGCTTGTCCTTGACGTAGATGAACGGGTTGTACATCGTTCCATAGATGCGCACCTTCTGGATCATGGCCTTGCGGGTGATCGCGTTCGGGATGGTGTAGCCCAGGGTGATGTTCTTCACTTTGATGAACGAGCCGTCCCTCACACGCAGGGCGCTCAATACGGTTTGCTTGCCGGCGATGCCCGGAATCGGGAAATAGGCTCCCTGGTTGGTTTCGGTCCAGTAGTCGGCCCCGGCGATCTGGTTGGTCAGGTAGCTGCTGCTTCCCGAGTACCAGCCGAGGAGGCCGCTGTTGATCACGTGTCCGTAACGGGCCAGTGCAAAGACGGAAAGGTCAAAGTTTCTGAACGTGAAGCTGTTGTTTAAACCGAAAACGTAGTCGGGGGCCTGGTGGCCCAGGATCATACGGTCAGACTCGCCATAGATGTGGCGTCCGCCGTCACCATTCTTTTCGATGGTCTGGATCTTGACATACCCCGGTTTCACATTGTAGGTTGTCTTATCGGCATCCGAGATATCGGTGCCCCAGATCCCTGCATATTTGTATCCATAGATAACCCTCAACGGTTGGCCGATGAAAAGGCTTTCTCCGAGCAGGTCACCGTCCGGGAGCGCGTCGATCTTGTCCTTGCTCCAGGCGAAGGTCAGCGAGGTATTCCAAGTAAAGTTTGGTTTGATGAAGTTGCGGGTGTTGAGGGTGAATTCAAGTCCGTGCCCGCTCGTTTCGGCGATGTTTTCCCAACTCGACAGGGGCGATCCCCAACCGCTGGCACCAGCCGTAATGGGCATCTTGCGGCTGAAGAGCAGATCGGTGGTCTTGGTCTTGAACCACTCGGCATCGAGGGTGATGCGCTGGTCGATGAAGCCGAGCTCAAGCCCGATGTTGGTGCTGGACGATTTTTCCCAACCGAGGCCGGGATTCCCGTAGGTTTGGAAAGATTGAGTGAAAGGAACGATCTTACCGTCGATAGTGATCCCCGCTGACGAGTAAGCCTGGGCATTCGAGGTGGTGCCGTACGCTCCCTGGTTCCCGGAGTTCCCGGTCACCCCGTAGCCGGCGCGTAGCTTCAGGTTGCTCAACCAGTGGTAGGTCGGTTCCATGAACTTTTCGTCGTAAATGCGCCATCCGACGGCCACAGCGGGGAAGTAGTCCCATTTGTGTCCCGAAGAGAACCACGATACACCGTCCTCGCGCAACGAAGCCGTGAACAGGTACTTGCCTTTGTAGGAGTAGTTGACACGCGCCGCGAATGACATCTTTTGGCTCTGGACGTAATTCGATTCAATGCGTTGCGAGGTGGCCCCCAGCAGGCGGTAGAACGACCACGCGTCGAGGGTCTGTCCGCTACCCCCGGCCAGATTCATTTCGCTCTGACTCTTGTTCCAGGAGGAAACCAGGGTGACGCCTACGTTATGGTCTTCGGCAAAGGTGTTGGTGTAGCTCAGGATGTTGTCCCAGGTATAGCCGTAACCGTAATTGTTGCGGACCTCGGCGTGGGGTGTCCCGGCGTAGGTCGGCCGGCCGGCGGTACACTCTGCCCCCCAATATTGCCCCGTGCGCGAGTCCGAGAGCGATGCGCTGATGATCGTCCTGAACGAAAGGCCTTTCAGCGGGCGGACTTCGAGATAGGCATTCCCCACGAAGTTCGTCGCCCGGTTCTCGTCGACATACTGCATGGGAATAAAGTCGCCCAGCGGCGTATTCTGGTTAGCGGCATATTGGAAGTTGAGCACCCCGTTTTCATCATAGGCGTCGCCCAGCGGGAATGCTGAGAGCGATCTGGTAAAGGTGTTGTTCACCCCGTTGTTGGTGATGGCGTAGGTGACGTTGGTGTTGAGGCCGAACGTCGCCCACGGGAAGATGTCCTGGTCAAGGTTCAGGCGGGCGATGTAACGGTCGCGGTCTTCGTTGCGCAACAGCCCTTCTTCCCGTTCATAGTTGAGCGAGGCGAATACCCGGGTTCCGGCATTCCCGGAACTCACCGACATATTGTAGTGCTGTACGGTGGCGGTGCGGCCGGCGGCTTCGTTCACCCAGTCGATCCACTTGCCATCGTTGTAGGCGTCGAGGTGGCTCGCGTCGGTGATAACGGACGACATCGCGGCTGGATATTGGCCATTCACGAATTTATAGGCTTCGCGTTGGTAGGTTGTCCATTCGTCGCCGATCATCCCGTGGGAGTAGGCGGGCTCGCCGCTGAAACCGAAATAGGTGTCGAAATTGACGGTCGCCTTACCGGCTTTCCCTTTCTTTGTGCTGACGATCACCACGCCGTTGGCGCCGGCCGACCCGTAGATGGCGGTCGAGGAGGCGTCCTTGAGCACGTCCACGCTTTCCACGTCAGAGGGGTTGATCGAGGTGTAGCTGCCCGGGATTCCGTCGATGATGTACAGCGGGGTATTGCTACCGTAGATCGAACGGCTCCCGCGGAGCAGAACGGTGGGGTTCGAGCCTATCTTCCCGCTCGAGGTCGAGATGTCCATCCCGGCGACGCGCCCTGCAAGAGCTTCCATCACGTTCGAGGTCGGGGCCAGGACAATGTCGTCCGACTTCACGCTGACCACCGCACCGGTCAGGTCGCGCTTGCGGACCGTACCGTAGCCGACAACGACCACTTCGTCGATGATTTCAGAAGATTCTTCCATCTGCACGTCGATCGTTGTCTGGGTGCCTACGGCCACATCGACCGGGTTGTATCCCATGAACGAAAAATTCAGCGTGCTTCCTTGCGGAACACTGATCGTGTAGCGTCCGTCGACCCCGGTTGTTACACCGGTAGCAGCGCCTTTCAGGGTCACTGCGACGCCCACCATCGGGCCGTTGGCGTCATACACGACCCCGCTGATCTGTCTTTGCTGGGCCATCGCTGAGGATGCACCGAGCAAAGTCATCGAAAACACAAAACACACCGTCAGTATGCTCCGTGTTACCCTTCGGATTTTTTCGGAAATCTGTTTCATCTGGTTAGTTTGAGGGTTATAGAATAAGGAAGAATTTAGTGGGTCAGGTTTGGGTTAAAATGTTTGGTTTTCAGTGTTAACCGCTCGCAATAACTTACGTTTTTACATAATGTAAGTTATAATATCACCGTCCGCTAAGGTCGCCCGACTCCGCAGAATCGTTAAAAATCAACCCGTTATTTCGGCTCCCTGTTAAAAATTAGCGGGGAATTTTTGTTTTTTTCGGCGGAAACAGTTCGCCGGGCGATTCCGTGTTTATCCCGAAATCCGTCTTTTTTAGCATATCTGCCTGTTTCTCAGTAGGCAGATCGCTTTTCGTCCTGCTTGTTTCTTGCGTTGGTATAACTTACATTATGTAAGCCGTTTTTTACTTGAAATAGGGGGATGTCTGCTGCTGGGTTAGGTTCCTTGTGGATTACGCGGCGCTAATTTTACTTATTCGCAATAGAAAAGCAAACGAATTTTATCAAAGATAAATAAAAAAAAGAAAACAATCCAATACCTTATCGCAAAAAAAAGAATTGTTTTCTTTTTTTAGAAACCTCAATAAGATGTTGATAACTTCTTTCGTTATCTGTTCCCCAAGGGGTAAGATTGGATAACTTTGTTTCCTAATGCCGGTTCCCCGGTTCGTTTGACGGATCCGAGGGATCAAAAGGGAACCCTGTGAAAGTCAGGGACTATCCCCGTAGCTGTAAGTTCCAGCGAAAGGCGGTGCATCCCGGGCCACTGGCCCTTGCGGCCGGGAAGGCGCACCGCCCGGAACGAGTCAGAAGACCTGCCGGCATCGGTCCGCGCGTCCGAGCTTTCGGGTGAAAAGCCACAGGATGGGTTTTTCGGTACAGGGGGAACGTCCCCGATGCAGAAAAGCCCCTTGTGCCGCTACCCCTTTCCGTCAGCTCCGGCCCCGGGTAAAAAAGACGAATTCAAATTAATAAAGGGATATATATAGTAGTATGGAAACTTACATCATCAAACGCGACGGCACGCGCGAACCGTTCTCGATCGAAAAGATCCAGAGCGCGATTGCCAAGGCGTTCCTGTCGGTGGGGAGCTTTGCCACCCAGGACGTCATTACCAACATACTGAGCCGGGTGAGCATCACCAGCGAAACCACGGTCGAGGATATTCAGAACCAGGTCGAGGTGGCGCTCATGGCCGAGCGCTATTACACCGTCGCCAAGGCGTATATGCTTTATCGTCAAAAGCATACCGAGGACCGCGAAGTGCGTGACAAGCTGAAATTCCTGATGGAGTATTGCGACGCGTCGAACGCCGCCACCGGCAGCAAGTTCGACGCCAACGCCAACGTCGAGAACAAGAACATGGCCACGCTCATCGGCGAGTTGCCCAAGTCGAACTTCATCCGGCTCAACCGCCGTATGCTGACCGACCGCATCAAGGAAACCTACGGCAAGGAGGCGGCCGACCGCTACATCGACCTGCTTAACAACCACTTTATTTATAAGAACGACGAAACCTCGCTGGCCAACTACTGCGCCAGCATCACGATGTATCCCTGGCTGATCGGCGGCACGATCTCGATCGGCGGCAACTCCAAGGCGCCGACCAACCTGAAATCGTTCTGCGGCGGCTTTGCGAATATGGTCTTTATGGTGTCGAGTATGCTCTCCGGGGCGTGTGCCACGCCCGAATTCCTGATGTATATGAACTATTTCGTCGGGCTCGAATACGGCAAGGAGTATTATAAGGAGGCGGACCGCGTGGTCGACCTCTCGCTCAAGCAACGCACCTTGGACAAGGTGATCACCGACTGTTTCGAGCAGATCGTCTACACGATCAACCAGCCGACCGGCGCCCGGAATTTCCAGGCTGTTTTTTGGAATATCTCCTATTATGACCGGTATTATTTCGAAAGCCTTTTCGAAAATTTTGTTTTCCCCGACGGCAGCCGTCCTGACTGGGATTCATTGAGTTGGCTCCAGAAACGTTTTATGAAGTGGTTTAACAAGGAGCGTACCCGCACGGTCCTCACTTTCCCGGTCGAAACAATGGCCCTGTTGACCGAAAACGGCCAGCCGAAAGACAAGGAATGGGGCGATTTTACGGCCCAAATGTATGCCGAAGGCCACTCGTTCTTTACCTACCTGAGCGACAACGCCGACTCGCTGAGCAGTTGCTGCCGCCTGCGCAACGAGATTACTGACAACGGGTTTAGTTATACGCTCGGGGCGGGCGGGGTGTCGACCGGTTCGAAGAGCGTGCTGACGATCAACCTCAACCGCTGCATCCAGTATGCGGCGCGCAAGGGGATCGCCTACCAGTTCTTCCTCGAAGAGGTGGTCGACCTGGTGCATAAGGTGCAGATGGCCTACAACGACAACCTGAAGTATATGCATGCGAAAGGGATGCTTCCCCTGTTCGATGCGGGCTACATCAACATGGGCCGCCAATACCTGACTATCGGGGTCAACGGCCTGGTCGAAGCGGCCGAATACCTCGGGATCGAGATCAGCGACAACCCGGCCTACGCCGAATTCACGCAGCAGATCCTGGGCACGGTCGAACGCTACAACAAGAAGTACCGCACCGCCGACGTGATGTTCAACTGCGAAATGATCCCGGCCGAAAACGTCGGGGTGAAACACGCCAAGTGGGACAAGCGCGACGGCTACAAGGTGAGCCGCGACTGCTACAACAGCTATTTCTATGTCGTTGAGGACGAGAAGATCAACATCGTCGATAAGTTCCGCCTCCACGGCCGCAAGTACATCGAACACCTGACCGGCGGCTCGGCCCTGCACATGAACCTCGACGAACACCTGTCGCAGGAACAGTATGCCCAGCTGCTGCGAGTGGCGACGCAGGAGGGATGCAACTACCTCACGTTCAATATTCCGAACACGGTCTGCAACGACTGTGGCCACATCGACAAGCGCAATTTGAAGGCTTGCCCGGAGTGCAACAGCGAAAACGTAGACTACCTGACCCGCATCATCGGTTATATGAAGCGCGTGAGCAATTTCTCGCAGGCCCGGCAGAAGGAGGCCGCGGTGCGCCACTATGCTACGCCTGGCCAGTTATGATATAGTTTTCCAGGAAGTGCCTGGGGAAGTGACGCTTGCGCTCAATTTTTCAGCATGTCCCAATCACTGTCCGGGGTGCCATAGTCCGCACCTGCAGGAAGACGTCGGCGAACTGTTTGATGACAACCTGCTGGCCGGCCTGCTCGACCGCTACGGTACGGCGGCCACGTGTGTCTGTTTTATGGGCGGCGACGCCGATCCCGCCGAGGTGGCGCGGTTGGCGGCGGTTGTCCGCGGTGCATCGGCCGGCCGGCTGAAGACCGGTTGGTATTCGGGCCGCGCGGCGTTACCCTCCGGGTTTCCGCTCGGGGCATTCAATTTCATAAAACTCGGCCCTTACGTCGAGGCGCGGGGCGGCCTCGATTGCGAAGGCACCAACCAGCGCTTTTACCGGGTCGACGGCGGCGCGTTGGTCGACCTGACCGCGACTTTCCGTAAAAAACCGTCCCCCGGGAAAGCGTAAAGAAAGCCCGGAGTTCCTTGCTCCGGGCTTTCTTTTGCAATAAACAAATCCTAAAAAGCGTTTTTCCGGTAAATTTACCCTGATTTACTGCAAAAAGCGCGGCGCGTTGTGAAATAATTAACGCAAATGCTTACCTTTGCGGCTTCGAAAAGTGAAAAACATCCCCAAGTAGTCCTGAAAAATGCTGTACGATAACTATGCGATGCTCGCCAAACGCGAGCTGTTCATCCGCTTAGTCAAGATATTGATTGACGAGAAACTCGTCGAGGGCATAAAATATATCCCCGTCGAAATGCGTCCGCGCGACAAGCGCAACTCCTGCTGTGTCCACAAGGACCGCTACATCATCAAACACAAGATCATCTCGATCCTCGGTTTCGACATCACCGATGAAGAGATCGACCTGGTTCCCCTCGAAGATTTCGCCCGCCGCTCGCTGGCCAACCGCAACGTCAAGGAGACGATCCTTTCGGTGGTGCACGAAGCGTGCAGCGCGTGCGTGCGTTCGCAGTATTTCATCACCAATATGTGCCGCGGGTGCGAAGGCCGCCCCTGCATGATGAACTGCCCCAAGGGCGCGGTGTCTATGAAAGGCGGCAAGGCGGTCATTTCGCAGGACGATTGCGTAGGTTGCGGCCTGTGCAAGAAAGTGTGCCCTTACCACGCGGTGATCTATACCCCGGTGCCGTGCGAAGAATCGTGCCCGGTCAAGGCGATTTCGAAAACCGCCGACGGCACCGAGGAGATCGATCGCACGAAGTGTATCTATTGCGGCCGCTGTATGCAGGCGTGTCCCTACGGCGCGGTGATGGAGCGGTCGAAGATCATCGACATCCACAAGGCGGCGGGGCGTCCCGGAAGTCAGTTCGTGGCGATCGTCGCCCCGGCCATCTACGGCCAGTTCGACGCCACGCCCGGCCAGATCCTGACGGCAGTCAGGGAGATCGGTTTCGACGCCGTGGTCGAGGTGGCGCTGGGCGCCGAAGACACCTCGCGCCACGAGGCGGCCGAACTCGAAGAACGGATGGCCGCCGGCCAACCTTTTATGACCTCATCGTGCTGCCCCGCCTACGTTGAATGGGTACACAAACATGCCCCGACGCTAAAGCCTTACGTTTCGCAAACGCCGAGCCCCATGGTCTTTGCCGCGCGGCGGGTCAAGGAGCAATATCCCGACGCCGAGGTGGTGTTCATCGGCCCGTGCCTGGCTAAACGCTACGAATCGGACTCCGTGCCCGAAGTCGACTATGTGATGAGTTTTGAAGAGTTGGGCGCGTTCATTTCAGCCTACGGGATTGACGTGGCGGCATGCGAGGAGATGATGCTCGACGAGCGGGTGTCGTCCAACGCCCGGGGCTACGCCCTGGCGGGCGGCGTGCGCAATGCGATCACCACGGCCACTGGCGGCAAATTCACCTCGGCCAACGTCGAGGGCCTCGACAAGAAAAATATCGGCCTGTTGAGAAGCATGCTCAAAAAGCCGACGGCCCAATTCGTCGAAGTGATGGCGTGCGAAGGCGGCTGCATCAACGGCCCCTGCTCGCTGGCCCCGCTCTCGTTGGCCAAGCACCAGATGAACCGGTCGTTCCCCAAGGAAGCGAAATAGTTCCGGGATCTTTCTTTCCGTTTTTATCGAAAAATGTTTCATCCGGGCGGTTTCGTCCGGCTTTTTCGTATATTTACAGCATATAGGATGCGCCTCGGATAAGCGTCGGCAAACAAGTTTGCCTTTGCTTTCCGCTCACCTTTTACTATATTTGTTAATTGTCTTAGTGTTGCCCGGCCGCAACGCGAGGCTAAATTACGAACTGGCCGGGAAAATCCCCCTTTTACCAACCCAAAAAGATTTATGAAAAAGATTGGTTTGTTCCTGACGCTTGCCGCCCTCATCGTTTCGGGCATGGCCCGGGCGTCGGCCCCGGAGCCCCCGCAGGGCACCGCCTCGACGCCGGTAGCCTACACGGTTGTTTCCCCCGGATTTTTGAATTTCGATGCCGTCGAGTATGGTAACCCCTACTCGGGCAATTACCGCAGCATCCTTTACATCGCACCCGAGATCAGGGGATTGAAAGGGGTGCGCCTGCCAGTCGACGACAAAGGCAATATGCAAGCCGCCGCGCTCACCCTGCGCTTCACCCGCCCGGTCAAACTGCTGGTGGGCATCGCCGCCGCACCGGGCCAGCCGACTGACGCTTCGATGCTCGGGCGCATCGATTTCCATAAGGGCAAACCGACCGCCGACCCCGTGTTGCTCAACGGATTGAGCGTGACCGAGTTGCCCGCGATGGACGTCTATGCCGTAAATTACCCGTCGGGGCAACAGCAACTGACGATTCCCGCCGCCCCGGGTTTCCACGTGGCGATCTTGGGTGCCGTGCCGGCCAACCAGCACATCGCCCAGCGTGACGCCGGGATCAAGGATGAAATGGATTACGAAGCGTTCTACATCGAGGGTTTCGCCGAAGGCCCGCAAGTATTCACCGTGCTCGGCGGCCCGAACGAACCCGTGGTGGAAGAGGGGATGCCCGGTACCGAAGGGATCCAGGGCGGTTTTGAAGGCGGTTGCATCGTCAAGATCGACGGCACCTACCACATGTTCCCGACCGAACGCGCGGGCGAGATCGGCAAACCGGCCGTCTATGACCGCGTGAAAACCCGCATCGGCCACTGGACGAGCACCGACGCCATCCACTGGACGCGCCAGTCTACGATTGTCCAGGCCACCGGCGTTTACGCCCTCGTACACGAAGACAACCCGATGAACGACCGTCGCTCGGCGATCTGGTCCTATATGCCCATTTTCAATAAGGAAAAGAACCGTTGGCAAGGCCACTACCTGGCCTACACGACCGACCGCGAAATTTCCCCGAACCACTCGTTCGGCCGCATCTGGCGGTGCGAATCGACGGTCGAGGGGATCGAAGGCATTGGCGGCCCCTATCGCGACGTAACCATCGTGATGGAACCCGGCCTCGACTCGCAATGGTGGGAAGGCCGCCAAGGCGTCGCCTCGTTCTTCCCCTACCAGGTAGGCGAGGGCGAGTGGTTGGGCTTCTTCAGCGGGGCGTTCCCGTTCCTGAACAAGGGCGACTACCCGCTCACAAGCGGCAAGGGCTGGTATGTCGGCCTGGCCAAATCCGACAAACTAGAAGGCCCCTGGACGCGCCTACCCGAAACGGTCAACCCCACCACGTCGATCCATCCGTGGTTCGTCGAGAACCCGATCGTTTCGCGCTTGCCCAACGGTCTCTATATCGCCGTGTTCGACGGTGGCCCGTCTTACCTCAAACTGCCCAACCAGCTGGCCTACTCGCTGTCGAAAGACGGTTACCACTGGAGCCGCGCCCGTTACATCCCGATCGATGTGAAAGTCGCCAAATGGTGGGACACGATGCGCACCCCGCTGTGTCTGATCCCCGAGGGCGACGACGTATACACGATCATCTACGCCGCGATCAACAACAGCCGCCGTTACCATCCGATGGGGATGGTGCAGGTGAAACTCAACCCCGAAGCGCTGGAAACGGTAGCCGCCGGCCTGGAAAGCAAATAGTTTCCGTATCTACATATAAAAAAACACCAGGAAGCCACGCTTCCCGGTGTTTTTTTGTGTCCGTAGGTCCTCCGGTCAGTTGATCCAGGGCTCCTTGGGTACGTAAGGATAAATGGTCACCTCGTCCGGTTCCTCGGCGGGAACGATGTCGCTGAACGGCGCTTCGATGCCCGCGGCACGGATGATCGCTTCGGCCTCGTCGTCAAACGGGCGGTTGCGGAAATTGGTCGTGTTGGTCAGCGGGGTGTTCACGCCGTTGTTGATCGTGCCGTTGTCCTTGACGAAATTGTGGTCGATCACGATGTCGTGGCAACGGTCCGAGGCGATGTGCAGCCACAGGTTGTGCAGGCTGTTGATCATGTTGTCGGTGATGGTGAAGTAGGCCGATCCGTCGTCGGGATAGATGCAGCGCGGGCCGTTATAGAGGTAGTTGCCCATGATGACCGAGTTGGGTTGCGGGCCGAGGGTGTAGATGATCCCTCCGTCGTGGAGCACGAGGTGGGTGCGGCCCAGACGGTTGTAATTGATCGAGTTGTTCTTGGGCACGGCCGAGGGCGGAATGCCGGCGTTGGCCCACCACCATCCGCAGGCGATCGCCCCGTAAGGCGTGCCGGCGATGTCGTTGTGTTCGAAGTTGACGCCCTCGACGAAGAAAGCGAGGATCGCTTCGACCATCCGGAAATCGAGCGAAATGTTGCGGATGTAGTTGTTCGTCACCCGGATGTCGCGGCACACGCCTTCGATCCCGGGGCCGTAAATGTCGCCGTCGCCGATCTCGTAGTGCTGTGGGTGGCCGAGCGAGATCGCGTTGCCCAGCAGGTCGTTGAAGAAGTTGCCCTCGATGCGCCCGCCCGCCACGTCGTTGACGTAGCTCACGGCCGTGGCCGAGTTGAGTTGCATGAAACGGTTGCGGGTGAATTCGATGCTCTCAGCATTTTTCACGTCGATCGTTCCGGGAGGCACGTCGGTGCTGTTATACTTGGTCGGGTGCCAGTTGCCGCTCGGGACGTATTTGATCGCCAGCCCCAGGCTCTGGATGCCGCCGAAACCGTAGGAATCCTCGATCTCCATCAACTCCCACGCATCGTGCGAAAAGGTGATCCCCTGAAACGATAGGTTTTTCGCCCGTTTGCCGGTCGACGAACCGTAAATCCGGATCAATCCTTCGCTGACCGGGGCTATCGCCTCGGCCGTGGCCATATCTTCGTTCTCGGTGTAATAAAAAATCCGTTGCTTGCGGCGGTCGAAATAGAATTCGCCCGGGCTGTCGAGTAACTCGAAGGCGTTGCGGATAATAAAATCCTTGTCGTAATTCATCTTCCCGGCCCAGGCCAACGAGGTGAGGATCGCGCCGTAGGGCTGTTGCAACTTGATGGCCAGTGTGTCGCGGTCGATCTTGTCGACGGCCGAGGCGCAAAGGATCTTCTCGTTCCATACGTTTTTCTGGATCAGCTCCACGTCTTCGGGATTCGACAGCACGGGCAGGTCGCGGGCCAGGAAGCGGACGCCCTCGACCACCGTCCCTGCGCCGTAGGCCCAGGGCTCAGTGCCTTTGACCTCCATTTGTCCCCAACTGCCTTGCCCGGCGATGGGGGCCGACATCCCGGCCATCCGCATCCGGTGGCCGTTGACGAAGAGTGCACGCAGTTTTTGATCGCCCTGGAACGGGGCGCTGTAGATGTGTTTGTGGGCAGTGGGTTCCCAGCCGGTCACACGTACCCCGCCGCTGACGACGGGGGTTTCGCCGGGGTAAGCGGTATAGATCACCCGGTAGCCGTTCATCCCCGAATCTTCTTCCGAGAAGACGACGGGCGAGGCGAGGGCGTAGGTGCCGCCCCGAAGGTAGATGGTGATGTCGCCCGTCATTTTCTTATTCAATTTCCTTACGGCCTGTTTCGCCTCCTCGATCGAGGCGTAGGGTGATGCGAGGGTTCCTTTTCCGCCCTTGTGGGCGTCGGGGGCGACGTACAACTCCTGTTGCGCCCGGGCTGCCGAGCCTGTCAGCAGCAGGGCGGCGGCCAGCGCGATGATCTTTTTCATTCCGTTCGTTTTAGTTTGGTCAATGGGGAAACCGCAGTGAGGGCTTCCGGCCGCCCCCGCTCCGGGCGAGGGCAGATGGTGTAAAGATACGTTTTCCTACAATTTTTCCGCCCCATTCCACCCGCTTTTTTTGTGTTACCCGAATGATGCGATTTTTCATTCTCGAAAAGGCTTGTGTGTCGGAAAAAGGGCGCAAATCGTTAGGGTTATTAAAAAAAGCAATATCTTGCGCGTTGTTTCGTTGTAATTTTAAATACGACCGGAGAGAAGATGCGTGCAACGGCGGTATCAAACCCCTCCTAAACCCGACTGAAGAATGAACGTTTCGCTCCGGACCGCCTGCTTCTGTGCCTTGGCGCTTCTCCTGATGCCCCTCGGGGCCAATTCCCAGAACCAGTACAAAATCAGCGGCGAAGTGATCGATTCGGCTACCCGCAAGGGCGTCGAATTTGCCACGATCACCTTAACCGATGCCGCCGCGAAACCCGTGGCGGCCTGGGTCTGTGACGCCAACGGAAAGTACGAATATACGGTCAAATCGGCCGGCACTTATCGCGCCACCGTTGCGTCGGTGGGCTACACCACTCTCAACCGTGAGGTGACGATCGACCAATCCACGGCCCGACTCGATCCGTTTATCCTGTCCCCCGGCGTGGAGATCGAGAGCGTGGCCGTCACTACGACCAAACCATTGATCCGCAGCGATATCGACAAGATCGCCTACAGCGTCGAGGCCGATCCCGAAGCCCCGGCCAGCACCGCGCTCGACATCCTGCGCAAGGTGCCGCTGATCTCGGTCGACGCCGAAGACAACGTCCTGCTGCAAGGCCAATCCAATTACAAAGTGTTGGTGAATGGAAAAAGTTCCTCGCTCATGGAACGCAACTTCAAGGAAGTGATCCGCTCGATGCCCGCCTCGTCGATCAAGGACATCGAGGTGATCACCAACCCCTCGTCGAAGTACGAGGCCGAAGGGGTAGGGGGCATCATCAACATCATCACCGCCCGCAAGACCCTGAGCGGTTATAACGGCAGCCTGGGGCTGAACGCCGACTCGCGCGGCGGTTACGGCGGCAACGGCTATATCAACGCCAAGTTCGGCAAGTTCAGCATTTCGGGTAACCTTTATGCGGGTGCTTACCGAAGCCCCGGAGGCCACAGCACCTCCCGCCAGGAAAACTTTCTGAGCGATGAAAACCGCTTTATCGATACCGACGCCGAATCGGATAAGGTGAAACAAAGCAACATCAGCTACCAGATCGAAGCGAGTTACGAAATCGACACCTTCAACCTGATCACCCTCTCGATGTGGGGATATAACGGAAAGTATAATTATGGCACGACGAGCCGCTCGCTCACCATGGACATCGACAGCCTTCCCGTGCGCGAATTTAAGAACATCTCCACCGGCGAGGGCCGTTACGGCGGCTTGTCGGGCAACATTGACTACCAACGCACATTCCGCAAGCCCGACAAAACTTTCACCGTTTCCTATAAATTGGAAAACAACCCCGACGACACCGATTACAGCTCGGATGTCGTCGGAATACTCAACTATGCCTCTTACCGCCAGCGCTCGGAGGACAACACCCTCTCGCGGCAGCAGACCATCCAGGTCGATTACGTCGACCCCCTCTCTAAAAAACACTCTATCGAGGCCGGGACCAAATTCATCCTGCGCCAGAACAGCAGCGACCCCCAGACCTACGATTGGAACGGATCGGAGTGGGTGCTCGACCCGGCGAGGAAGAACGCCCTCGATTACGACCAGTATATCCTGGGTGTTTACGGCGCCTACACGTTCAAACTGAAAAAGTTCAGCGCCAAGGTGGGCGGCCGCCTCGAAAACACCTGGAACGACGGTCTGTTCAGCAACGCGGTCAAAGATACCCCGTTCGACAACCAGCAGTTCAACGTCATCCCCTACGCTACGCTCTCCTACGCCCCCAAGGCGTCGAACCGCTACTCGCTTTCGTACACCCAGCGCCTGTCGCGTCCCGGCATCTGGTACCTCAACCCTTATGTAAACGACGTTGACCCGATGAACATTTCGTTCGGCAACCCGGCCCTCGACGCCGAGGTTTCGCATTCGTTCAGCGCCACATACGGCATCTACAACCCGAAGACGACCCTCTCGCTGACCGGCAACATGTCGACCACCGACAACTCGATCGAGCGGCTGACCACCGTCGGCGACGACGGGGTGAGCGTGACCACCTACTACAATATCGGCCACCGCGACACCTACCGGTTGAACGCATACTACTCCTATCGCCCCAATGCCAAGTTCAGCGTCAACCTCAACGCCGCGGGCGGCTATGTGAATGTGGGCAACGGTGCGGAACTCGATAACGACGGGTTTACCTACAACGGCAATCTTTCGCTCCGCTTCGGCCTGTGGAAAGGCGGCGCGATCAATGCGATGGCTTTTTACAACTCGCCCAACATTATGCTGCAAGGCAAAGGAAGCGGTTATTTCATCCACAGCCTGGGCATCAACCAAAAGGCGTTCAAGGATAAGGTGACTTTCAACTTCGCGGTGAGCAGTCCGTTTAAGAAAGAAATGCGCTTCACCACCGAATACGATACCGAAACGTTCTCCCGCCGCACGGATTCTTATAATCCTATCCGCCAGGCCCGCCTGGGGATCACCTACAACTTCGGCAAGACCCAGGTCCAGGTGAAACGCGCCCGCCGCGGCATCACGAACGACGACCTCAAATCGGGCGAAGGCAGCGGTGGCGGAGGAGGTGCTTCTACCTCCCCGCAATAGCCGTCCCACTCTCCCTAATCAATCGAAAATCATGGCAATCGTCCTGAAAGCGAGTCAGCGCGAGTTTCGGGAAACTCCCGGTAAGATAGATCCGTTCAAGATATTTACGGATGTTTCGGTGCAACAGGCGGACATTCGTCCCCAAAACCTGAATTTCGACCTGCGGCAACTTGCCCCGGACGAATATTCCGGTCTTTATCATTTTCATCGCCACGCCGAAGAGCTTTTTATGATCGTTTCCGGGGCGGCGATGTTGCGTACCCCAGCCGGGCTGGAGGTCGTCGAGGCGGGCGATCTGCTCTTCTTCGAGATGGGCGAAACAGGGGCGCACCAGTTATATAACCACACGGCCGGGCCTTGCGTCTACCTCGACGTACGGACGTTCACCGGCGTCGACGTTTGCGAATACCCCGATTCGGGCAAACTGTTCATCGCCCCCACCTACGAGATATTCCGCAAGGATGACGCGGTTCCCTATTTCGACGGCGAGGAGAATATCCGCGAAAAGTGGCAATCCCTCGTCCGCGAAAAGGAGTGATGCCGTCTACTCCGACGAGCATCTTTTGTGGGATCGTTAAAGATAAGTTCGTATGCCAAAACACCTGTGTCTCCTTATTCTGTTTCCTTTGATGATTTTTCCCGAGGTCCGTTCCCAAAGGCTTGTCCATGTTCCGGAACAGTTTGAGGAAACTCCCGTTCCCGCACTCTACACTCCGGAATGGTATGCGTTGGACGCAGCTCTGCCGGTTTCGTTCTGTCCATTGTAAACGATTCTTTGCAGGTCGCGCGGCAATACGGTCGCACTTATGGGGCAGGCTATCGGTGGCTGACGGTTTGTTGATCGGCCGTGACTTGGGCGAATTTGGCGGGGACTTGAAATTTTACCCCGAAGGCTTTGCCGAGGGGAAGAATGGCATAGACCTGGGGCTTGCGAATGTACGGGAGCTGTTTTGTTGGAACGATAAAATCTATTGCCTGGCCGGCCTCGCACATCTGGAAATGGATTACGGCGGATTTTATGAATTATCGCCCGAGAATCGTTGGAAAAAACGGCTAAAATGCCCCCTATAAAACGGGGGAAGATGACCCCCTAAAGTTGCACCGGCAAAATGGTGTAAAGTTGTAGTCCGGATCGGGGTCTAAAGAGAGATGATTTTGCCCGGGTTAAACAACTGTTTTTTTTTGTAGGTTCTTCCGTTTCGCTTAATGCGAGAACGACCGAAGTTTGGTTCTCGCCATTTCCACGTTCTGAAGAGTTAACAACCCGGTTAACAATGACACGTCTTTCGTTTGTCCTTTGGAATCCTTTCCAGGGGAAGGATTGAAGGACAAATAAAGACAATTCCGGAAGATGATTTGTTGAGATTAGCGGCTGTAAATCAAGATCTTGATGCGCTAACTAAATGAAAAAAGGTGATTGGAAACAATCACCTTTTCTTGCCGGGGTGGCCCCCTTGGCGGTATGGACGGGACGAATCTGTATCGTCTGTTGTGTGTTTGTAGTCAGTAAGTTATGTGTTGTGTTGTGTCGTGTTGTCTTGTCTTGTAGCCTTTGGGAGAAAATTAGTAAAAAGATGAAAAGTATTTGGTCGCTAAATAGGCGAAGTCGGCGTTGGGTGTCCCGGGGCGGTTCATGGCAAGTTGGCCGCGCAGGAAGCGGGGGCGCGCCTTGTCCGCTTCATCGAGCGAAGGCGAGGTTTCGATGCAGGCCAGCATCCGGTCGAATAATTCCTCGTTGCGCATCGGAGAGTTGAGGTCGTAAAGGTAGCGCTCGCTAAGGTCGTACAGCAGATAATACACCCCCTTGTTACAGGCCATCTGGTCTATGGTTTTCCTCAGGCCTTCGCCCGAAGTATACCGCAGCACGTCGAGCCAGTCCGGCAGGGCGCCCTCGATCATCGCCGTGTCTGCGGGGGCGTACTGCCGGCCAGGCCGATGCCGTCCCACCGATGCAGGGCCAGGTAGTCGGCGCGGGCATCGGGGGCGGTAAGGGTCATGGGGAGGGTAGGCGGCACAAATCTATTTTCACCCGCAGGCATTTTCTCCGCCTGCCGCCCTGTGCGCATCTCCCTGCAACCGGCCGCCGGGCCAGCCGCTAAAAGCACAACCAGGATCAGCGAGGCCGGCTGCAGCCGTCTGCGTATATGCTTACTCCGGATCATTCGCATGCTTTAACGGTTTCGGCAGCATTTTGCGCGGCTTCCGGGCATCCGGCGGCCAGTGGGAATTCGGCCTTTGCTTTATCCCACTGTCCTGTCAGACCGTAGTAAACGCCCATGTTGTTATGGTAAGCGGACGAGCGTCCCTGCGAAGAGATCTTCGAAAGGAAACCAAGGGCCGAGGCCGCGTCTTTTCTTGCCAGCGCGCAGGCCGCAGCGTTCAGATTGGCCACGTCGCTCTGCGGGAAGACGCGGGCAGCGGTTTCGAACGTTTCGCGGAAACCTTCCGAGCCTGTAGGGTAGGTCTGGGCGATGAGGAACATTTCATTTAGGGAGAGCAGACCCGGATTTGTTTTCATTACTTCTTTGCCCTTTTCGACAGTGAAGGGAATTACGGTGTAATTTAGCCGGTACTCGCAACGGCGCAACAGCGGGAACATCTCGGATTTCATCCTGCGATACGCAGCACCTCCGTCCAACTGCATCAATTTTATCTCCCGCCCGTCGAAAACGTCCGTACCGCGGATAATCTCCAGTATCGTGTATTTCCCCATCATATCCGAGCGGGCGACCAGCGTATCAAGCATGGCCCAATCCTCGCCTTCGCCTTTCGAGGAAAACAGCGTTTCGGGCAGGCCGGCGATTATCGCAACCTGCCTTTTGAGCGCTGCCGCACGTTTTTCGGATAGCGTCATGTTGGCTGCATAAGTCCCTTCGGGCGAAGCGTATCCGGTAATAGAGATTCCCGTAATGGTCGCATCGGGGTTTTCGCGCACGTTACGCAGTGTCGCATATATCTTTCCCAATTCTGCGGCGTTGTTGCGGAATTCAGGGTCTACCGCAGATTTACCGACGGCATAGTCGAGGTAGACCCGGCCCGACTCGCTGCGCGTTTTGACCGTTTCCACTTCCGGGGTGACATAGCTTACCTCGTAATGCGGAATGTAAGGTGTTTTGGATTCTGGCCGTGGCTCCGGTTGCACCGGGATGTAGACGGGAATGGGCTGAGGGACAGGTTTTTTTCCCCCTCCGATATTGAATATTAGTGAAATTCCGGCTTTTGTGGGACCGAAGTAATGCTTCGTTTCGCTGCCGATCTTCTGTCCGCAGGCATAGCAGGGATATTTGTCGTAGGAAAGGTAGGCGTAACCTGCGCCCACTGTGGCTTCCAGGTCCCAGCGGGGCGATAAGTTCCAGCGGTATCCGTATGACACCCCCGCCCCCACGAGCCACCCTTCGAGGCGGTGCTGCGCCATATATTCCGTGAATGGCGGCGAGGGTAGCGCACCTACATTATATAACGCATAATGGCCGTGAAGTCCGAAAAACGAACCGGAAAAAGTTTCGCGCGTCCACCATCGCAATTCGGGCTGCACCATAAAATGCCTCCACTTGCGGTTATCGCCGAATGTCCACCCATTGTAGTTGAATGGCGCGTCGAGCGACACCTGGTCCGAAAGCCGGAACTCCGCCCCCAGGTTGATCGTCGCCGTAGCGTCGTAAAGCAGGTTCGTCTTGATGCCGATATTCTGACCTGATCCCAGCAACGGGGAAAGGCAGGTTAAAAAGGTTATGATCTTATATTTCATGGTACTTTAATATTTTCATTCGACGACAGGTGGAGTTGCCGGTTGTGATGCTTTGATTTTACAGGTCAACCGACCCGCCTCCAGGGTAATGTAGACAGACCGCGGTGAGATTTCACTGCTGCCTACGAGCGGATATATTTCAGTTATCGCCCCGCCGGGACCACTCATCGTGCTGAGCGTAAGCCAACTCACCGGCCCTCCATCTGTCGCATCCTCGATCTTTGCCACTACCCATCCCAATGGATAGTCCGTGAAAACGGATAATTTATAGGTTTCCTGAAGCGTGTGCGTTTCCAATGAAGGCAGAGACCAGGTGCTTTGCGATACTCCGAGCATGTATTGCCCGTTGAAATTGATATCTTTGATCACGCTCATATCGTATGACAGGATGCGTGTCTTCAGGTTCGAGGGAACGGTATAGGAGGCCAGCGCCTCTTCAAACGTGGCGTATCCGCGGCCTGCGGCCGAGACGATGCAGACCTGGTACTTGTAATTCCGCAGCAGTGGCATATACCGGACAGGCTGTCCTTCAGCCGTGCCGTAAGTGAAATCCACCCGGTAGAAATTTTTTTCGCCTTCGTATGTCCCTTCGACAACAAGGCATGCCGCATTCCGGCGGGCCGATTCACCGGCGTCGTCAGCCGCAGCCGATTCGAGCGTGTAGATCTCTCCCTCCATGATCCGGGATGTGGGAGTGTATATTGCCGCCCCGGGCTGTTTGCCGGGATCGAGGGGCAGGTTGGGGGCGGCAAGCGAAACGATCTGCCCGTCGTTCGTACGCCATTTCGGAGCGATATAGCCTATGGTGTTGTAATTGCACAAGTATATTCTTTCCATGGTAAACAGGTCGGCCATGTTATTGACATCTATCCGGGCGGCTATGCGCCTGAGTTGTATCCCCGTTAATTTTGCCCCGAACGCGATGTCCACTTTTCCGGTTTCTCCATACATGGGAATGGGCTGGAAAGTTTCCATCGCCCCGCTGGCGGCCCACGGACCGGAGGAGTATTTCAACCGTTCGAGCACCGTTTTTTTTGGGGTTCCGGCTGCGATGCCGGAAAGCGCGGAGGCGACCTGTGCGCCGGCATTGGACACGATTACCACACGACTGTTGGCGGCGGCGGTCAGCTTGGCCTTCAACTCGACCCTATACGCCTGATCCGCGGCGGAGTTACTTATTATATCCCCGTGTGCATGCTCGCGGAAAGTTTCCACCACATTGGCCGGGTCTGAGTCGTCCACATCAAAAACAAGGATATCCGCCTCATTGACATAGTTCTCTTTCGTGCCGTCCATCGACCGGGTCGGCGGTGCCTGGGGCTCCGGAATTTCCACGATCATGGTCACTTCCTGTGAGGCGTCCCGTATCGAAGCGGTTTCATAGTCATCCCGAATGCAGCTTTGCATCAAAGCAAGGCAGCATAACAGGCAGACGTTTATATTAATGCATTTTCTCATTTCCGTTCGTTATTGAGGGTATATGGCGACGCACCGTATCGCATACGCATCGCAATGGCTGGTGTAGGCGGTGGCATTGTAACCTACTCCTGTCGGTGTAAAGTTGAGCCTCGGGCTTACATCATAACCGCCGTTCGAGGTGGCGCTCCAGTAGTATCCGTTGCCGGGCTGCACCAGGACGCCGCCATTGTTGCGCGCCCCGGTTATGGGGTAGAACCCGCCTGCGGAAATGCTGTTGCGTCCATTGCTGCCGTTCCAGGGGAAGTCGGTGGTGAAGGACGACCATGCCGTATACACGGGGACTTTATACCCTTCGGGACAGGGGTCGTAGATCTCTTTGACCGGTGTGGCGCTACCTCCCCAGGAACTACCGCGGGCATTGTATCCCGCCTTGAAAAATGCGAGGGGATTTCTTACCGAACTGGTAATTTCGGGGACGGGATTGTCATACATCCCGTCGATAGTTACGATGGCAGGTTGTTTGAACGTGCCGTTCTGGTCATACCACGCATCGGTTTTGCCGGGGAAGGGATCTTTGCGTCCCCATTGATAGAGCAACCCGCCGGTTCCCGGATTCCCGGGCACGTTGCTCAGCGCGCCCAGGTTGCGGTCGAGCCAGTTGCCCGAGGGCAGGTAACCCGTTACCCAGATGTGCCAGCTCCAGCGGATTATACCGCCGGTGGTCACGGCCACCACCGCATTGCCCTCGCCGCTTCCGGGACGGACGAGCAAATATCCCGAATCGCCGTCGCCCGCCGGGATCACGGATCGCACCGCACCCTGCGCAGAGAGGCCGGACGGGGAATCGGTCCAGACGAAACTGGCGCCGAGCGCGTCATCCCAGTTTATCTGCCGGCCGAGGGAAGCCGTACCGGTAACCGACCGTTCGTTAGCCCTGCAAACCGGGATCAGAATCGGGAAAGATCCCGGCACTTTCATATAACAATTAGACGCTTTTTGCAGCACTCCCGAAGCCAGCCATATTTTCACATCGACGTCGGGGCAGACGCCTGCCGCATCCTTGAAGGTCAATATCGCAGTGTCGGCGGTTTTCCTGGGGTCACCCGCCATCATGTCGTTCCAATCGTTGTAGGTAAAGAAGTGTACTTTCTCTTGTTGTGCATGACCTCCATTAAATGTCGACAACCAGTTAAGCCCTCCCTGCAGATTCGTTCCCTCTTTAACACTCACCGTCCAGTCGTAATTCGAACTGGCCTCCATGGAATAATATTTTCCATCCATAATGTAGATCGGATCGCACTTGTAAGTAAACCAAGGATCTTTGTTCTGGTTTATTTTGACAACATAATTCAGGTTGCCTGCCTTAACCGTAAATTGGGCGGTGCGGTTGATTCCTGTGGCATTGCCCGTACTGCTTATCTGTATGCTGCGCGCCAGCGAACCCTCTGTTCCTGCGTTATCGGCGATGGCGAGCCATCCGCCTGCACCGGAGGTGTAAACGATGGGGCCGATGAAAATACCGGCAGGCAGGCCTGTGTCCGCCCCGGCGTAATCCGTCGTCAGGGTCATGCCGGCCGAAAACGCTTCTTTACCTGCGCTGATTATGTCCCGGCTGAGCGCAAGTTTGTATTGCCGGTCGAAAACGGTCGTCTGGGGCGCCTCATTCCAGGGGGTTACATCGGCGATCATCCTGACATTTCCTTTGAACGCGTCGTCAGGGGTGTCGTAGCCGTGCCCCAGGACTTTGGTGATATTTGCCGTATAGCAATGGTTGCGCAGCAAGTCGAGGTATGTCTTTTTATCGGCCCCCATAAAGTCGATCCGGTAATAGCAGGGCAGCGTTTCCGAGCCGTAGACCCCCCCCACGACTATACACGGAGTATTGAGAGGCTGTCCCTGCCGGGCGGCCGATTCGAAAGTATAGATAACCCTCCGGAACGCTTCATTCGTATCTGAGGCTTCGGTGTAAACGAGCGGGCCGAGGTCCTTCCCGGGATCGGCGGGCAGGCTCGGCGCAGTAACCGCATTGCCTGCCGGATCCCAGTTCTGCCCGAAAGGGGCCGCCGTTCCGTTATGGTTGGCATTGTAGAGATATACCGACCGGAGTTTAAAGTCGGCTTTAGCCTCGGCGGTGGCGATAACCACGTCGATGCGGGACATCATTCTGACCAGTTTTATACCGCCGATACCGGCTGCGACCCTCGCATCGTCCACTACGACCGGATCGCTCTGCCCCCACATCGGCAGCACTTTCGATCCATCCGAAGGCCATTTGCCGGTTTGCCGGATCTGTATTCCGCCAAGTACATCTTCTTTCGCCGTTCCGGGCTGTATCCCGTCCAAAGCGGTTCCCTGAACTTCACTCAGGTTGAACAGCAATACGAAACGGTAACTCACACTGCCGCTTTTGAGCACTTTGAGGGTGAAACTGACCTTCTCCTGATAAGAAACGAAATTCGTGAAGGAAGAATGGTACGCGAATTTCTCCTGTGCACCGTCCACCCTGAATGCCAGCAGGTCGAGCCGCCGGAGTTCCTGCTCCTGAAATTCGTTCAGGGCACGCGAGGCGGGATGGTCATTTCCGGATGGCAACACCAGCGAAAATTTCATATCGGCCATCGTCCCGCCGGGCACATTGCTTGCGTATTCCGGAATATCCTCTTTTATACAAGAGGGGAGCGCCAGAAGCAGGGCGGGTAATATATATTTAAAAAATCGTTTCATGTCTATCCGTTCTGCTTTATAGTTCCTGTTCGTCAAATATCAGTTTCCATCCGTTGACGGAGACGGTTACATCCATATTTGTATCGAAAGAAAGGATGATGTCGTAAACGTGAGTTCTGTCGAAATCTATACGCGGTCCCTTGGCGTAAGCGTTCAGTATCATCTCGATAAGGTCGTCTGTCTGCCCGGGGCGGTAGGGATAGAGCGTATTTCCGGCGGTCAGATCACGCAGCGCCAGCTTCGGACGGCGGTTTTCGGCCAGGCGCAGGACGGTCAGCGAAGATTTCAGCTCATCGGAATCGTCGAAGCGGGCCGTTGCGGTATATTGGAACTCCCCGCAGGGAGCGAACGTATTGTCAAAGTAATAGTTCCCGTTGTTATCGGTAATGGTATAGGTGTAAACGTGTGCGGTTCTGTCCAGCCCGCGGACCGTCAGGTTTATTATATTGGTATTTTCCACCAAGGGTATTGTGAATAGCTGGCCGGCTTTGCCGGGCATTGATTTAAAGTCCAGCGATCCGTATAGTTGTGTGGGGATTATGGAGCGCACGCACCGGTCTGCCGGCATATTAAGATGTATATCGGCTTCTCTTTTCGCAGGGCGCATTATTTCGAATTCGCCGGAATCAGGAGCTATTGAGTACGGGTCGACCCCGTTGACCCATACGGCGAAACTGTAATCGCCCTGGCCGAGCTTGAGATCGGCGGTGTAAACCTCGCCTATAACCGGATTAGTAATTTCCTGCCGGGCAACGAAACGGTCGTTGCGGTCGAACACATAGATGCTGGCCACCCTAAGCTCGCCGTCCTGCAAGGCACGAGTATCTTCGTACGAAAATTTGAATTGCAGTTGCGGGCAGGTGCCGATGTCTTCCCTGATGCACGAAACCACAGAAAGCAGACACATGATCAATGCTCCCGGCAGGCCCGATATCTTAACGGCTTTCATTGGTTGTTCCGTTCTGAATGATTGAAGAATTGAAAACGATGCAGGGAGTATCCCGGGCTTACGGAATGTACCCGCAATAATAGCAGGATATCTCCCTGCATCGTTTGTCTGTTAGTTGAGTTCGTAATTATCGGCTACGTAGGTCCACGCGATGACCTCTACGCTGACGGTAATATCGGTCGGAGTCTCAACCGGCAGCTCCGGATCTTTGGGATCGGGATCGGGTTTGCCCGGGCCGCTGATCTTCTTGATCACGACATGGTAGAAGTCGTTGCGGATGGTATTGTAGCTGTTTTTGGGGTTGAGGTAGGCCTGATAGTAGCAGTAGCCGTTGGTATAGGGTGCGCTGACCGTTACGCCGTTGTTCGTGGCATATGTTTGCGCATCTGCATGAACATCGAAGAATCTACGGAAACCCTCCGTATCGGTGACAATCCAGAAAGTTTTGGCCGGTTGGCCCACATTGCTTCCTTTGGAAGCTCCGCTGGCGTCGGAGAATTGATTGGGAACAAATTTGACGCGGATCGATGCGTAGGTGGTTTCCTTTTGCAAGTGAGCCTGACTGGTGTTCTCGGGCGCATATTTAGCCATCAGCAGGTTGGCCGCCGCACCACCTACGCCCGACGTGCCGGCGGGATTGATGGGAGCGTAGTCGCCGGGGTTCTCGAAGTCGGTCGGCATATAGCTTCCCAAAGCCCAGTTCGGATCTTTGATAACGCCTCCTACCACATTCTTCACCGGGAAAAGCGCCTTATTGGACGTATGGATAGCGAATTGCACATCCGAAATCACGCCGCCGGTTACGGCGCTGGCAATTCCGCCATCTTCCACGGCTACTTTAGCGACCATGCGTTCGACCTGGACGGTGAACACGTTGTTGGCGGTATAGCCCGGATCTGTCGTTTCAACCAGGGTCTTGCTGGTTTCGGCAGCGGAGAACATCGCGATGCCGTTGGCCGTCGCGAGGTCGGCCACCGTAGTCGCCCAACTGTTTTTCAATTCACCGACCGAAGTAACATTGGGAAACGAAGCCGGCAGGTTGAGACCTACATAGATCTTCTTTGCGCCGGTCGTGGTGGCTACCTTGGTAATGGCGGAATACAGGTCGTTGTTGCCGCTGCCGGGAGCAATAGGATTGAAATCAGCGGCGGAGAGTTGCTGGCGTTTTACCAACACGTTGCTGGCGGCATCGAAGATAAAGACGTCTACGGTGTTGAGTTTAACTTCGGTAGCCGTTGCGGTCGGGTCGTTGATTGCGCGGGTTACGGAAATTTGCGGATAGGATACGTTCACCTGTACATAGGTGGGTTTACCGTTGTCTGCGATCGCAGGCTGGGTAGGATTTTCTTTGCTGCAACTTGCAAAAATAAGGGAAGCTGCGGCCAAACCGGTTAAAAATTTTACTGTTTTCATTTGCTTGTTAAATTGTTTTTTAGTTTAAGGATGACCTTTTGTTCATACGTTAGGACTATCCAATTTTTTAACGTCGCAAATATAACGGCCGCTGTTTTCCCTTATTTTTTACATTTTTTTACGGTTATTGTACATTTCGATAAACTTTGTGGTTTTGCGTTATTTCCTACCGCTTCGTATCTCCAATGGAGTTGCCCCAAAGTGTTTTCTGCAGAATTTATTCAGGTGCGAGACAGAGGAAAATTCGAAATTGTCGCTTATGGTTTTAAGCGGGGTCTGGGTCTGGGCGAGTTCACGGCGCAACTTGTTCGCCTTTTCCCTGTTGAGCCAATCCGAAGGCGATTCGCCGAATACTTTTTTGAAACGCTTGTGGAATCCGGCCTCGGAATAATGGGCCATATGGGCAAGATCTTTGACCGATTTGGCCTTGGAATAATTATGCACGACAAGTTCCCGAAATGCCAGGTCGCTCGTCATAAGCCGGCAAAAGAAAGCCGCAAGATCCTCTTTTGTATAATAGGCCCGCAGCAGGAAGAAAAGCTCCGATAATTTATGCTCCAGATAAAGTCTGCACATAAGGCCGTCGTTGAGACGAGCCATGAGGTCGCTGATGAAATTACGGATCGCCGGATTGAAACTGAGCGGCTTCAGTTCGCTGTCCCTGTCAGGCACCTGTTCATAAACAAGGCTGTCGTACCGGAACATTTCGCAAAGTTGCGTGGAATATTTCATGTGGAACACTAAAACCGTGGTATCTTCCATAGCCTCCACCCGGAACCGTGCCCCCATGGGGGATATGAGTATTTTCTCTTCGCCGACCGGATAATCTTTTATGTCGTTTACACTTATTCTTACATTGCCTTTAAGTATAAATGCCACACCGGATTGTAGAAATATCCGGTCTCTTACCTCTCCTTTTGTATACTCCACAATTCGCACCAACGCATTCTCCTCGGTGCCGTAATTGCTGCAGGAAAAATGTTCTTCCGCATATAATAATCTACACCCATCTACACATGCCATATTTTGTTTTTTTCTTTTATTATTAGTCTGATTTTGATTTTCGGGCGCACGTAATGCTATTCCGGTCTCCGGACAAGGAGCGGAAAAATGCTGTCTTAAATAAGATTAAGATATCCGCCATAATTTATCACGCAAGCAGGATCCCGATTTTTAGGCTGCAAATATAACGACCGTAGCAGCAACCGGTTTTTTCCGGACCTTTACTGTTTTTGTATATTCCGATACTTTTTCGTGTTATGAATGTATTTTATAAATATATATTATCTAGTAGTCCGCGATAAGGTCGGGTGCGGCTCGCATAATAACGCGGAACGAAATATTTTATTTCATATCCTGCAGCTTCCACCCTGCTTGTGCGCTGAAATTCATGTATTTATCCTGCATAAAGAAGTGGCGAAAATCAACGCAGCCTGGGGTGTGCGAAAATATTATTACCGGTGGCGTTATCTATGCAAAAATTGATAGATTTTCAAGCGTATAATAATTTATGTTTCCATAAATCACTATATTTAAGGAACTGTTTTATAACGTTCAGGAAATCATAGACGGTAAGAAGAAATCTTACCCTAAACTCACTAAGAAAATTCACCCCGACCTTTTTCTTAGAAAGTATCTGGCGTGTCCCGTATGTGGAGGGGCATTAACTGGTTGTGCTTGTAAAGGCAATGGTGGGAAATATTACTATTACAACTGTAGTAGTGATAGTAAATATGCTTGATAGAGTTTCGTTTTCTAATTGTTGTACTACTTCCGGTTTGAAGTACTGGCCTTGTTAGACGCAAATACTTTATATTACACTCTTAATAGCGATTTTCTGATGCTTGGTTAAGATTTGCGCCCTATTTGCACCTCGGTGAAATAAAAGCACCTACTAATCAATCGATTAGGAGGTGTTTTTTGTACCCGGAGCCGGTTTTGAAATGTCAAAAACTGCCAAAATCTATCAATTCAAAAAACTGTTATATATTATTGATTATTAAATATTAACGATTGTTTTTGCTCGGATTTGTTTGGATGATTTTTCGATGATTTGGCCGACTTGCGGTCGTGGTGCGGTCGCGGGATTTGGTTATTACAAATCCGTTATCTAAGTTTGTGATAGCAAAACGAAATGGCTATGGCATCAACTACCTATCTATTAACAAAATCGCAGAACAGCGCGGGCGAAAGCCAAATTATCCTGCGCACTTACGTCACTCACGACTTCCGCCTGCGGGTGCAGTCCGGGATTTGGGTAAATACCAAACGATGGGGCAAAAAGAACGGAATCACGATCCCGACCACGCCCGGCGATGAGCAGGAAAGCCTGTTGCAGAAAAAGGAAACGCTGAAGCGGCTGACCAGCCACATTGAAGATGCCGTCAATGCCGCCAGCGACCGGAGTGCCATCGACCGCGAGTGGGGAGAGAAGCAGGTCAAGCTGTTTTACAAGCCGCCCAAAGTCAAAGAAGAGCGCGTCAAATCGTTCTTCGACATCATCGACGATTACATGGCTCTGCATAAACTATCGGCGCAGCGCCTTAAAAATTTCAAGGTGCTGACCCGTAGCCTGCGGCGGTTCGAGTTATACCAACGTAAATCGGGTGTTCGGGGTTTTAAGATGAACATAGCCACCCTCTCGCACGAACTGCTGATGCAGATAGAAGACTTCCTTGCCAACGAGCAGCAGGTATTCAAGCAACACCCTGAAATATACGAGCAAATCCCATACTCTACCCGTGAGCCGCTGAAAACAGCGCCCCGCAAGCGGCCGCCGATCCTCGACAAGGAGGGCAACGAAGTGCCGAAAGGGATGCCCAAAGAGCGCGGCCAGAACTCCATCGCCGATATGATGACCCGCTTTAGGGCGTTCTACCTGTGGGCGATAGACAACAACTACACGACCAACAACCCTTTCAAGCGCTACAAGGTCGGCGAGATCGTGTACGGTACGCCCATATATATCAGCAATGAAGAGCGCAACCGCCTCTACGAAGCCGACCTGTCGGATAATCCGCCACTGGCCGCCCAGCGGGATATTTTCGTATTCCAATGCCTGGTCGGTTGCCGCGTGAGCGACCTGATGAAGATGACCCACCGCAATATCATCGGTGGCGCGGTAGAGTATATCCCCCGCAAGACGAAAGAGGACAGGCCGATCACCGTCCGCGTTCCCCTGAACCAGACGGCCCTGGAGATCATAGCCCGCTATAAAGACCCCGCCCGCGAGGGGCTGTTCCCGTTCTACACCGAGCAGAAATACAACGTCAAGATCAAAGAGGCGTTCAACCGCGCCGGACTCGACCGCATGGTAACGACCATCGACCAGCGGACGCGCCAGGAGGTACAGCGACCGCTGTACGAGGTGGCCTCGTCCCACATGGCCCGCCGCAGCTTCATCGGCAATATCTACAAGCAGGTCAAAGACCCCAACCTGGTCGGAGCGCTCTCCGGTCACAAAGAGGGCAGCAAAGCCTTCGCACGCTACCGTACCATCGACGACGATATGAAAAAAGAGTTGATCGACATGCTCGGGTAGAAGCATCATTAGAAGAAGTATCTCCATGTTTAGTACAAATACCATCTACTTTTGCCGTAGTTTTGCTACAAATTCTATCAACATATACCGTGCTTTTATTACAAATAATTATCTTTGCAACAGTAGTTCTATAACAAACAGCAGATGTTCAGCAGAAACGTAATAACCGAATTGCGCCAATGGGCGCGAAAAAGCAACCGCAAGCCGCTGGTGCTGCGCGGCGCACGACAGGTGGGTAAAACCACCCTCGTCAATGAATTTGCCAAGGACTTCGGTGTTTACTTGAAGCTAAATCTTGAGCGCAAAGCCGACTCAGAACTTTTCGAGCGGGGGATGGTTACGGACGAACTGCTGACGGCCATTTACCTGCTCAATAACCAGCCCCGCAAAGACGTCCCGACGCTTTTGTTCATCGACGAGATACAAAACTCATCCAAAGCCGTTGCCCAGCTAAGATATTTTTACGAGGAAGCTCCCCATATCCACGTTATCGCCGCCGGATCGCTATTGGAAAGCCTGATAGACAAGCACATAACTTTCCCTGTCGGCAGGGTCGAATACCTTGCCCTGCGTCCCTGCTCGTTCAATGAGTTTCTGGGAGCGATGGGAGAAACAGAACTGAAAGAATATCATGCCCGCGCGGAGATACCCGAGGCGTTACACGCCAAAGTCCTGGGACTGTTCAATACATACACCCTGATCGGGGGGATGCCCGAAGTGGTTGCCGACTACGCGAAACACAAGGATATAGTTTCTCTGCGGACGCTCTACGAAACACTCTTAAACGGCTATCGTGACGACGTGGAAAAATATTCCACATCGGACACCATGCGTAACGTTCTGCGCCATATCCTAACCGTTGGCTGGCCTTTCGCGGCCCAACGTATTAAATTCGAGCGTTTCGGCAATTCGGCCTACCGTTCCCGCGAAATGGGCGAGGCGTTTCGTACGTTGGAAAAGACAATGCTGTTGGAGTTGGTCTATCCCACAACATCGCCGTTCATACCGATCATGCCCGAACCGAAACGATCCCCGAAGCTGTTATGGCTCGATACCGGGCTGGTAAACTATTCGGCCGGATTGCAAAAGGAGTTGTTCGGGGTTATGGATATCAGCGACGCGTGGCGCGGAATGATTGCCGAACACATCGTGGGGCAGGAATTACTGGCCTCGGACAACCGGTTTTCGCATAAACGCTATTTTTGGGTGCGCGACGTGAATGGCTCCGATGCCGAGGTGGACTATGTGATCCAGATCGACGATATGGTTATTCCTATCGAGGTAAAATCGGGCAGCAATGCCAAACTACGTTCCCTGCATCAGTTTATGGACAAGGCCCCCCACGATAAAGCCGTAAGGTTTTGGGCCAACCCATATTCCATAGATCGGGTGCAGACCGCTTCGGGCAAAGGATTTTCGCTCTATAATTTGCCTTATTACTATGCCGGTCAGGTTGAAAAACTGGTAAAATGATGGACTACCGCAAACTCACCGACCACCTGATCCTGCTGCTGTTAGTGGCGATGGTGGCGTTCGGCATTGCGGTTTTGGTGCGGTTGGCGGTGCTGCGGGCGGGTGAGGATGTCGGGACAGCCAATCTGGCTTTTGTCGGTACGCTGGCCGCTTGCACGGTTTTGTATATTTTCATCGTCAGCGTCTTGGCTAATACGGTTATACCTTGGGCGTTGAAGAAATTAGGGTTTAAGCCTCGCCCGGTCGAGGATGAGGCAAAGCCTGGAGAAGCCCCGGCCGCAATCTCCGCTCCCGCTGCGGAGCCTATTGCCGCACCGTCGCCCATAACAATCCCGGAACCTGCCCCCACGCCTGCACCTATCCCGGCGGCCACCGCACCCCGCAAGCCTGCGGATATTCCCCAGATGCGAAAAAACATAGCCGCCAGTCAAAAGAAACAGAAAGAGGATAACCTGCTCCTGTTCCAGGACTACGCCCACCGGGTCGTGGGTGTGTATATACC
>JAVBLC010000008.1:0-21190 GCA_031553805.1 Rikenellaceae bacterium
CACACGAGTACAGTGTTCCTAACCGGCAACGGCGGTGCGGCACGACGGCGGTCGACGCCCTTTTTGCGGGCGGCGTGTCGTTTTTTGCCTATCCGTTCCGGGTGGTTTTCCGGGTGGAAACGGCCGGGGGAAACGGTGGCGGGCCAGCAGCCGATAACCAGGCCGAAGCAGCCGGGCGCAACGAAACAGACGGGGCCGGACACAACGAAGCGGACGAGGCGAACAACCACGATGAAGTAACCGTCGGCGGTGTGCGTGTCCTGATCTCGGTCGGCAAGAAGCACCACAAGCGGGCCATCGTACGCAACCTGCTCAAACGGCGCACGCGCGAGGCGTTCCGGCATCACGCCCAGCCGCTAAAAGACGTCTGTGGAAAAACCATTCACCTGGCACTCCTCTATTCCTCCAAAGAGATTCTTGACTATGGCGACATCGAACACGGGGTCAAAAAAGCCATCTCCGCCCTCCGGCAAGCCCTCTCGCTTTAGGCGGGTGGTGATTGCGCCTTTCGTGGGGTTGCTGCTGCTCTACAAGTATGCGATTTCGCCTTATCTGCCGAAGGCTTGCCGCTACACGCCCACATGCTCGGAGTATGCGGTCGAGGCGTTCCGCAAGCACGGGGTCTTTCGGGGATTTTACCTGACGGCCAAACGGCTGCTTTCTTGCCATCCTTGGGGCGGGAGCGGCTATGACCCGGTCCCATAAACGTTACACCCACCCCCGTAGGCCAGCGGGCCAACGGCCCGCAACGCGCATATTGCCGATTGACTTTTAATGTTACGTCGCTACGCGCCGTGGGCTCCCCCGCCACTAACGTGGCGACATCGGTTGCAACTTTTTTTGTCAAGAAAAAAAGTTGGGCAACATAAAGAACCGACCCTACTTACAGTCATTAACACCTAAAGCCCACCTCAGCCAACCCAAAGATTTTCAAAGGAGATGCCCCGGCAGATAGGGTCCGTTCCCGGGCGTTGAAAACAAAGACTGGGAAAAGTAATCCCTTTTTTCGTATATTTGTTTCAAACCGAAACAAAAACCCGCTGATGATGAAGAAACTGACCCTCGCCTTGCTGGCGGTGGCCTTTGCAGGCACCGTGTCGGCCCAAGGCAACCTGAAACTCTGGTACGAAGCTCCTGCCGCCACGTGGAACGAAGCGCTGCCGATCGGCAACGGTTCGCTCGGGGCGATGATCTACGGTACACCCGGCCGCGAAGTGCTGCAACTCAACGAGGAAACCGTCTGGGCCGGTTCGCCGCACAACAACTACAACGCGGCAGCCAAAGAGCACCTGGCCGCAATCCGCGAACTGATTTTTCAGAAAAAGTTCAAACAGGCGGAACTATTATGTAATCAATATATCGCCTCGCAGACCGACAACGGCATGTCGTACCAGACCGTGGGCAACCTCCACCTCGAAATGGAGGGCAACGCGGTCTACACCGACTACTACCGCGACCTCGACCTGGCGACTGCCACCGCAACCGTCACCTACACCTCGAACGGAGTGAAATACAAGCGTGAAATCTTCGCTTCGCATCCCGACGGGGTGATCGTTATCCGCCTGACGGCCGACAAGCCCAAATCGATCGCTTTCCGCGCCGGGTTCGACTCGCCGATGCAATGCACCCTGGGTGTCGGGCCCCAAAACACGTTGACGATCAACGGCACCTCGACCGATCAGGAGGGCGTGAAAGGCCTGGTGAATTTCAACGGCCAGGCTCGTGTGACGAGCGACGGCGGACGCATTGCCGCCCGGGGATCGGTGATCGAAGTGACCGAAGCCGACGGGGCGACGATCATCTTGTCGATCAAAACCAATTTTAAGAAATATAACGACCTGTCGGGCAATCCGGGCGACGTGCAGCAAGTGATCGACCGGGCGTCGGCCAAAAGTTACGACGATTTAAAGAAAGCCCACGTGGCCGACTATCAGGCGTTGTTCAACCGTGTAAGCCTCGACCTGGGCACCACCTCGGCCGCCCAGCAGCCGACCGACCGCCGGATCGAACAGTTTTCACAGGGCAACGACCCGCAACTGGTGGCCCTCTACTTCCAGTTCGGCCGCTACCTGATGATCAGCGGGTCGCGTGCCGGCACCCAGGCGATGAACCTGCAGGGCATCTGGAACTACCACCTCGCCGCCCCATGGGACAGCAAATACACGATCAACATCAACACCGAAATGAACTACTGGCCGGCTGAGGTGGCGAACCTCTCCGACCTGCACGAACCGCTGTTCTCGCTCGTGCGCGACCTGAGCGTGACCGGAGCCGAGGCGGCGAAGAACATGTACGGCGCACGCGGCTGGGTGACCCACCACAACACCGACATCTGGCGATTCTCTGGCGCGATCGACCGCGGTTTTTACGGCACCTGGCCGATGGGCGGCGCGTGGCTTTCCACCCACCTGTGGCAACATTACCTGTATACGGGCGACCTGAACTTTTTGAAACAGCACTATCCCGTTCTAAAGGGCCTTTCCGAGTTTTACCTTGACTTCCTGGTGAAAGAACCCGAGCACGGCTGGTTGGTCGTCGCCCCGTCGATCTCGCCGGAAAACACGCTGAAAGGCTTTGGCGATGAAAGCTCGTCGGTGACCGCCGGCACGACAATGGACAACCAGATCGTGACCGACGTCTTCGACATGACGGCCAAAGCGGCCGAAGCCCTGGGCCTCGCATCTTCCGAAAGAGAATTCCTGAAGCAGATCGCCGATGCACGCGCCAAGCTGCCGCCGATGCAGGTCGGCAAGTACGGCCAGTTGCAGGAGTGGATGTGGGACATCGACGACCCGCAGGACAAGCACCGCCACGTGTCGCACCTCTACGGGATGTTCCCTTCGGCCCAGATTTCTCCTTACCGCAACCCGGAACTATTTAGTGCCGTGGCCACCACGCTCCGGCAGCGCGGCGACGTGTCGACCGGTTGGTCGATGGGTTGGAAGGTGTGCCTGTGGGCGCGCCTGCTGGACGGCGACCACGCTTTCAAATTGATCACCGACCAGTTGAATCTGATCCGTACCACGGGCAACATGGGCCCGGGCGGCACCTATGCCAATATGTTCGACGCCCATCCGCCGTTCCAGATCGACGGCAACTTCGGTTGCACGGCCGGGATTGCCGAAATGCTCGTGCAGAGCCACGACGGCACCCTGCACATCCTGCCCGCACTACCCGCCGGTTGGCAGAGCGGCCGAGTAACAGGACTGAAAGCCCGCGGCGGTTTCGAGGTCGACATTACGTGGGCCGACGGCAAACTGACGTCACTCGTCGTTCGCTCGGCCCTGGGCGGCAACTGCCGTCTGCGCGTCCACACCCCGGTAGCGGGCGAAGGCGTCGCGCTGAAAAAAGCTTCGGGTAAAAATCCGAACCCTTACTACTACGAGGTAGCGATCCGCAAGCCGCTCGTTTCAAAAGCCGCTCCGGCCGCCAACGTCAAGTTGCAGCCGTCGGAAGTGTTCGACTTTGCGACCGCAGCCGGGGGAAGCTACACTTTCTCAGCGAAATAACCGTTTACGCGTAACGAAAAGCGGAGATTGTCCTGACAGGACAATCTCCGCTCTCTTTTCCTGTTAATTTATTACCGTATTCCTAAAGGGCTTGCTGCTGGAAAGTCACCGGGATCGGCGCATACTCCCTGATCTGCAACCGACCCGAAGTAACCCCCGCCGGCACGTCAAACACCAGCATCATCCACGTTTTTTCGCCCGGCTCGAGCGTAAAGTAAAGATTGCCTTCCCACGACGTGACCAGACATCTCTCCCTTTCGTAACTCAGGCCGGCAATCAGAAAACCGTTGACGTCGGCGCTCTGCCCGTTGCCGTATAACAATTTGCACTGCAACCCCTTGACGCCGTCGAGGGCCATATCGATCTTGGCCTTCTCGCTCCCGTCGTTGGTCAGCCACACCTGCATTTCCACGAATTGGCCCGAGGCGGGCCACACATCGGGCGTGTAACGGTGGGTTTCCATCGAATAGGGACCGCCGGTCGCCCACTTCTGATAGGCTTCGTGGGCCGGTGCGGCACCGTCGAATGTTTGCCATACACGCACAGAGGTCACCGTGTCGACAACGCCTTGTTCTAAAATACCCGTTTGGGCATAAGCGGTAGTGACTGTAGCCACAACCACGAATAAGATCGTAAACAGTTTTTTCATCTGGGGGAGATTTTCAAAGTGAAACATGGTTTGAATATAATTAATAAATATCTAAAACACAACATATTTGGTAAAATATATGCACAGAATCATGGAATACAAAACAAAAAAACCTGAAACCCGACAAGAAATCCCGGGCGACTTTCCGCAGACGACCGGCAAACGATCCGTCGTATCGGGAAAAAAAGTATCTTTGCCCCGATGGATTTCCTCCTGCACTCCGACTTTCAGCCCACCGGCGACCAGCCCGCTGCCATCCGGCAACTGACCGACGCCGTGAACGCACACGCCAACCACAACATCCTGCTGGGCGTCACAGGTTCCGGAAAGACGTTCACTATCGCCAACGTCATCAAAAACCTCAACCGCCCCACCCTCATCCTGAGCCACAACAAAACCCTCGCCGCCCAACTCTACGGCGAGTTCAAAGGCTTTTTTCCGGAGAATGCGGTCGAATATTTCGTGTCGTATTACGACTATTACCAGCCCGAGGCTTACCTCCCATCGAGCGATACCTACATCGAAAAAGACCTGCAGATCAACGATGAACTCGAAAAACTGCGCCTGAGCGCCACCTCGTCGTTGCTTTCGGGCCGCAGGGACGTGATCGTGGTATCGTCGGTGTCGTGCCTCTACGGCATCGGCAACCCCGAGGATTTTTCGGCCAACACGATTGAAATCAAAGTCGGACAGATCCTATCGCGCAAAAAATTCCTCTACGCCCTGGTCGATTCGCTTTACTCGCGCAACGAGGTTGAATTCAAGCGCGGTACGTTCCGGGTAAAGGGCGACACAGTCGATATTTTCCCCGCGTATGGCGACACCCCCTACCGCATCGTCTTCTACGAGGACGAGGTGGAGATGATCTACTCGTTCGAACCGATGTCGGGCCAGCGGATCACCATTTTCGACCGGGTGATGATCTACCCTGCCAACATTTTCGTCACGACCAAGGAGCGCATCAACAGCGCCCTGCGCCAAATACAGATCGACCTCGGCCAACGGATAGAATTCTTCCATAGTATCGGAAAACCGGCCGAAGCAGCTCGTCTAAAACAGCGCGTCGAGTATGATATCGAGATGATTAAGGAACTCGGCTATTGTTCGGGCATCGAAAATTATTCGCGCTACTTCGACGGACGTGCGCCGGGTACCCGCCCGTTCTGCCTGCTGGACTATTTTCCGAAAGATTTCCTGATGGTGATCGACGAGAGCCACGTTACCCTGCCCCAAATCCGCGCCATGTACGGCGGCGACCGCAGCCGCAAGGAGAACCTCGTAGAATACGGCTTCCGGCTTCCGGCGGCGATCGACAACCGGCCCCTGAAATTCGAGGAATTCGAATCGCTCGTCGACCAGGTGATCTACGTGAGCGCCACCCCGGCCGACTACGAACTGATCAAGTCCGAGGGGACGATCGTCGAACAGCTGATCCGCCCCACGGGGCTGCTCGACCCCGAGGTCGACGTGCGTCCGACCGAAAACCAGATCGACGACCTGATCGAAGAGATCCGCATCCGGGCCGAACAGGACGAACGCATCCTGGTAACGACCCTCACCAAACGGATGGCTGAAGAATTGGACAAATACTTTCAAAAAATCGGCATCCGGTGCCGGTATATTCACTCCGACGTCGAAACGCTGGAACGCATCGAGATCATCGAGGGATTAAGGGCCGGGCTGTTCGACGTACTGATCGGCGTCAACCTGTTGCGCGAGGGGCTCGACCTGCCCGAGGTGTCGCTCGTGGCGGTGATGGACGCCGACAAGGAAGGCTTTTTGCGGTCGGAACGCTCCCTCACGCAGACCGCCGGACGTGCGGCCCGCAACGTCCACGGCCGGGTGATCATGTATGCCGACAAGATCACCGACTCGATGCGCCGCACGATCGACGAAACGGCCCGCCGCCGCGCCGTGCAGGAAACCTACAACCGCGACCACGGCATCACCCCGACCCAGATCGTCAAGAGCCAAAAGGGTATTTTCAGCGCCGAAACGATCACCGGCGGCAGCAAAAAAGTCGATTATACCCTCACCCCCGAACAACGCATCGCGGCCGAACCAACGGCCACTTACTTCACCGGCAACATCGACGAAGCGATCGACCGTGCCCGCGCCGCGATGGAAGAAGCCGCCAAGAAGCTCGATTTCGTCAACGCCGCCCGTTTCCGGGATGAGATGTACGAATTGCAAAGCCAGAAATCACGGCAGAAAAAATAGTCTTCCGCTATGGTGATTCTCCCGACGGCCTACTTGGGCAACATCCAATACTATACAAAACTACTCTCTGGAAAAGCGGTGATCGAACTGCACGAACATTTTCAGAAGCAAAGTTTTCGGAACCGTTGCACGATCCTTTCGGCCAACGGGCCGATCATGCTTTCGGTGCCGGTCCACAAAACCTCGGGCGAAAAAACGCCCATCCGCGACGTGCGGATCGATTACCTGAAAGCGTGGCAGCACCAACACTGGATGTCGATCGTTTCGGCCTACCGCAATTCGCCTTACTTCGCGGAATATGAAGACGACCTGAAGCCGTTTTACGAAAAGAGATGGACTTTCCTGATCGACCTCAACGCTGATTTACAGACCAAAATACTACACCTGCTGGACGTGAACCCGCAGATCGCATTCACCAAAAAGTACGAAAAAGGGTACGGTCCCGATGTCCCCGACCTGCGGCAAGGCCTTTCCGACAAGGTGCGGTTGCACAGGCCCGACCCCGGTTTCTCGCCGGCGCCTTACTACCAGGTTTTCTCTGAAAAAATGGATTTCGCGCCCAACCTGAGTATCCTCGACCTGCTGTGCTGTGAGGGGCCGGGAGCGGTCGACGTGCTGCAAGCGTCTACATCACCCGACAGGGCGGAAGGTTGAACAGCCTGCACAGCAACGCTACCGGCAACAGCAGAAAATAAAACAGCGGCTCGACCAGCGAAACGAGGGCATAACCGATAAATAGCGACGTATCGTCCGCCCGGTGGAGCGATTGCCGCACCAGGTTGAGCCACGCGTTACGGAGCACCACCATCAGGTAGGCCGAAAACGCCAGCCGTCCGTAGCCCGGATCAACCCAGACCGCTCCTGCTACAGCCCCCAGGAAAATCAAGGCCAGCACCCAATCGACGATGCAGAACTCCCAGTTCAACCCGTCGGTCATGCCCAACCGCCGGACGTAGGCACCCACCGTGTTTGGAATATGGTCGTAAATGACCGTGCGCGGGGTAAACAGGTGGAGCGGTTTTTTCTTTTTCTTATTTCCCGCTTGCTTTTTCTCGGCCGGGTTCTCTTTTTTCTGCTGGGTGACGGTGATGCCGCCCTGGCGGTAGAGGAAATAGTTGCGGCCCTGGAACAGGTTGTTCATCTTGATCCAGAACGGTTCGTAGTCCCGCCTTTCTTCCCTTCCCTCGCGCGCAAATTCTGACACATATTCGACCGGGCCGGTAATCGTAGCCGGGGCTACAGGCGATTCCATAATGCCTGAAGCCAGTTCGACCAACGCCTCGGGTTCGAGCCGGATCGTCACTGTCGGCAAAAACAACAGATAGCCCGGCCGGCAAAGGTTCCGGGCCAGTTGGCGGGCGGTCTTCGTCTCGACGGGTTCGAGGTCGACCACGGCCAGGTGCTCGTAAACTTCGTCGCGAGAGGTCCAGAGGCTGCGCACCGGCACGTCGCCCCCGATCCGCGGCGAAGCAGTGCGGCGCGAGAAGCGGTAATAGCCGATCAGCTCGTCGAACGCCTCTTCCTGCAACTGCGAATCGCAGATGAGGATACTCTCGTAATTCAGGTATTTCGGGGTAGCGGTCAGGCGCAGGTTGTCCAAGGCCTCGGCCCGGCGCAAGTCGCCGTGAATGACAGTCGTGATCAGCGGCTGGAGGGGCGAGACGGCAATGACGTCGATGTCGAGGTCGTTGGCAATGTTGCGGTAGCGCTTCAACAGCATCGCCGCACGGATGAGCATCACCACATAGAACAAGGTAATGACAGCCAACACCCAGGAGATGAATGCAAAAATGGTCATACGACAACTGATATATTAACACGTTCCTTCGCAGGGGCCTTCCCGCCCTTTCTGCGGGCGGCCGACGTTTCAAAGAGCAGGGTTTCGATCTCGTCCTCATAGCCCGCCACCGAGAAAAGCCCGATCAGCCGCAGGCCGAGCAGGGCCACGCTGCGGTTTTTCGAACGCAACAGCAGGCCGAGGTTGTCGACCGGGATACCGTCGCGCACGATCAGACCGTGGATATTGGCCCACGCACGGGGTGAAAGGGGAAAAGTGTAATTTTTGAGGATGAGCATCATGCGTTCGGGGTGGGCCTTGATGCGGGCCATCAGGGCAAACATCCGCACATTACGGTTCCTACTGTAGAGCAGGTGCCCCAATTCGTAGAGGGTGTTGCGCTGAACCTGGACGGTCGAATAGATCGACAGCGCCCGGCACTGCCACTCCTTATTCCGTTTCTTGCAGATGCGGATCAGGTCGACGTAGAGGGCGTTCGACCGGAAAGCAAGCAACAGTAGCCGGTTTTCAAGGCCGGTGACCACGCCCGACAACCGGGCGGTCATCTGGATCTGGCTACGGTCGTGGATCTGGCTTTCTTCGATGCCCGGAAAACGGAACGACGGCAGCGTCCGTCCCGGCCGAAGGTATTCGACCAGGATACGCCGGTACTGGGCTTCGGCCGCCTCGAACTTGGCCCGGCCGCGATTGCGCCTGGTGAAATCGAAGATCGAATATCCCCACAGCCACATGATGCCGCCAAATAGTCCAATCGTCAATCCTGTGATTATATCCATTCCGCAATTCGTTGAGTAAAACGTTCAAGATCAATGGGTAACGATACATAGTTTTTGACCCCCATCTGGCGTGCCTTCATAATCACCCGCTCGTCATAAACCGAAGAGAGAATAGCCACCGCGTAGCCCGCACGGATCAGCCGCACGGCCTCGGGCGAAGAAGTGAACGGATAGTGAAGCACCAGCAGTATCCGGTCGTTTTCACGGTCCAACACCGCCGGATCAAGTTCGCGGCGCGTAATGCACAGCGTCTCACGGCCAGAAAGCCGCGCCCGGTCGAGTAGCAACTCTCCAAATAACTTGTCGTCGCAACGGATAACAATCCGCATCGTATCTATCATTTATTAAATTCGTAGTAAATATACTAATTAAATTCTCTAATCACACCAAAATCGGCAAATAATTTAACAAAATATTAACACTTTGCTCATATATACGCACCGCATAGCCCGTAAAAAGTAGCCATTTACAATATTTTAGGGTGAATTTTAAAAATCTCCTGCCGATTGATAAAAACATGCACAACAAGGAAGGCCGGAGTAGATGCTCAACCCGGATTTCGTTTTCCACGGCACGAAGCCGCAGCCCGCTACTCAAAAAAACGTTCGTCGAAATTGACAAACCAGACCCGATCGGTGGCACGGGTCAAGGCGGTGTAGAGCCACCGCAGCAGGTCCCGGTTCATCTCCTCCTCGCCAAACAACATTTTGTCGATGAATACCGCCCGCCACTGTCCACCCTGGGCCTTGTGGCAAGTGACGGCGTAGGCGAATTTGACCTGCATCGCGTTGTAATAGGGGTCTTCGCGGATGGCTTTGTAGCGTTTGGCCTTGGTCGTCAATTCGGCGTAATCCTGCTCGACGCCGTAGAAGAGTTGTTTGCTCTGCTCCGAAGTGAGCGAGGGCGAAGCGCTTTGCAGCGTATCGAGGATAATCCGGCATTCGAGTTCGAAATCGTCGTAGTCCGGGAAACGCAGCAACACCTCGGCAAAGCGGAAACCGAACTGCTCGTCTTCCCGGCGGAGCTTGACCAGTTCGGCAATGTCGCCGTTGGCGATGAAATCGAGGCGGTCGCCCTCGGCCGTGCCCGCTTCCTCCTGCTCGCGGTTCGCCAGCTCGAGGAAGTGGTAGTTGTTCTTGACCACCATCAGCATATCGCCCGACGAAAGCTCCTCCTCGCGGCAGAGGATGTGGCGGCGAATCCCTTCATTGAACTGGTTGGCCCGCTTATTCGAACGGGTGATCACGATCGTGTTCTCCATCCCGTAGCGGTCGTAAGCTTCGGACAACTCTTCCAGGAATTCGCCCCCGTCGATCCGCTTCACATCCGGAAATCCTTCGAGACGGAACATCGGGATGTCGGCGATCTCCTCCTCGATCATGCAGCGCACAAGCGTGGCATTGAACAGGATGCCCGACTCCTCGCTCTGGCGCATCACCTCGTCGAGGGTCACTCCTTCGACGGGGCCGTAAACGCCCATCGCACGGGGGTCGAGCGCCGGGCTGTAGTCGAGCCCCACCGGCGGCAACTGGGCGCGATCGCCCACCACGATCAGTTTGCATCCAGGACCGCTGCGCACATAGCGCACCAGATCGTCCAACAGACACCCCGACCCGAAAAGCCCCGCATCGCCCCCATAATTAGACAGCATCGACGCCTCGTCGACCACGAAGATCGCCCCGCGGTGACGGTTGATGTCGAGTTCAAACCGCGAACTCTCGGAAGCGAGCGTCCGTTGGCGATAAATCTTCTTATGGATCGTGTAGGCCGCAGCGCCCGAAAACTGTGTCATCACCTTGGCCGCCCGCCCCGTGGGGGCCAGCAACACGCATTGCACCTTCATCTCGCGGAGCGCCCGGACCAAGGCCGAAACGACCGTTGTTTTGCCCGTTCCGGCATAGCCGTTGACCATCAGAATCGACTCCGGGGCGGGCGCCGAAACGAACTCCGATAATTTTTCTATTAAATTTTTTTGTCCAACTGTTGGTTGGAACGTAAATTTACCATAAATTTGGGTCGAAATATGTGCACTGAGCATCGGGGCTATACTTTTTCACGTAGGGCTGAGAATGTGAGGGGGTTACGCCGGACGGCACAAGCGTCGCAAGCCGGACTTCCCGCAGAGGGCCATACGAATTACAGCACAAACTTAATCAAAAAATAACACATGAAAACCTTAATCAAGTTAGGCCTTGCCGTCGTGATCCTCCTTTTCGCGTGGCTTCTGGTGAAACAATTTACCACTCCGATGAACTTCGCCACCGAAAGGGCAACCCGTGAAGCCGTAATCATCGAGCAGTTGAAAGACATCCGTACCGCCCAGCGCGCGTACCGCCAGACCCACCAGCGCTACACTACGAGCATGGATACGCTGATCGACTTCGTGCTCCACGACTCAATGACCTACGAACGTGCCATCGGATCGGAAGACGACTCGATTGCAGTGGCCCGTGGCCTGGTGAAACGTGAATCGTTCAAAATGGCTGTAAAGGACACTATCTTCTCGGGCAAAGGCTATAGCGACCAGTACATCCGCGACTTGAAAATTATCCCGTATTCGAACGGCCAGCAGGTCATTATGGACGCCGGGGCGCTGACCACCGAATCGAAGGTGACCGTGATCGTGTTCGAAGCCAAGGTTCCGTATAAAGCGTTCCTGAGCGACCTGAACCAACAACAGTTGATCAACCTGATCGACGAACGCAAAAACTTTGAAAAATATCCCGGCCTGAAAGTGGGTTCGATGGCCGAAGCCACCAACGACGCCGGTAACTGGGAATAACGGGCGTACACGCCCTCATTCCCGTTGCAGCCTGAAAAAACAAATGCAACAGGAAAACAACTTGCAAAACAACCGATTATCCATCCGGATCACCCCGGATGGATTTTCGTTTTGCACCGCCGGGGAGGATGAAACTCCGCTTACATCTGGCCTTGTAACCCCGGACCGACTCGCGACGACACTGACAGAGAACACCTGGCTGCAACCGCCCTTTGACCGGGTTTGCGCCTCGTGGGAAACGCGAAAAGCCTGCTTGATTCCGACCGCACTATTCGACCACAGCCGGACCGAAACCTACCTGGCCCTCAACGGCACGCCTGCCGATGAAGCGACGGAAATCGTCATCCACAACCCTTGGGGCGAAGAGGCGGAACTCGTTTACGCCGTCGACCGTCAGATGAAAGCCAACATAGAACGTCATTTCCCGGGACTGGATTATAGCCATCCCCTACTCGAGCTTCTGGCCCACAACGCCGGAAAATCCAACTTGCTGCTGGTCGAACAAACCGCGCGACACGCTTTCCTCGTCCTGCACCTGGGCGGACGCCTGAGGGCGGCCGAAGCACTTCCCTGCGCCGGATTCGCCGACCTGCTGCTGGCAGTCAACCGCATCATCGTTGCCGGAAAGGCGGGACGCGTGTGCATCCGCTGCTTCGGAGCGACGGGGGAAACGACGGGCCGCGAGTTGAGCCGCTACCACCCCGATGTAGAAATCGACCGCGTGGCCGGAAAGGAGGAAGCGTGAGGATCGTCAGCGGAAAATACAAAGGGCGTATGCTCCATCCCCCGAAAAATCTCCGGGCACGGCCTACGACCGACTTTGCCAAGGAGAACCTGTTCAACGTATTATATAATGTGTTGGATTTCGAGGAGGTCGATGCGCTCGACCTTTTTTCGGGCACGGGATCGATCAGCTATGAACTGGCCTCACGCGGCATCCGATCGGTGACCTCGGTCGAGATCAACGCGGTACACTATCGGTTCATTCAGGACACAGCGCGCGAATTGGGCATTACGAACCTCTATGCCGCCAGGGCCAACGCATTCCTATATATAAAGGGGTGCAAAAAGCAATTCGGGCTGATTTTCGCCGATCCACCATACGACATTGCCGGTTCGGAAACGCTTCCACAGATGATTTTTGACCACAATCTGCTTCTCCCGGAGGGCGTCTTCGTTCTGGAGCATTCCCGGAATCTCGATTTTTCGAATCACCCAAATTTTTCAGAAACAAGAAATTACGGGAGTGTCCATTTCTCATTCTTCAAAAATTAGGGGATTTTTTCGCCTACTTTTTGCATATTAAAAAACTTGTCATTACCTTTGCCCTACCAAAACCGGAAACCGGGGCGCGAGGATGAAAATCCGAGCGTTTCTAAGGGAAACGGTGGCGACAAAAAAACGGTGTGGTAGTTCAGCTGGTTAGAATACCTGCCTGTCACGCAGGGGGTCGCGGGTTCGAGTCCCGTCCATACCGCCACCTAAGAAAATCACTGATAATCATTTGATTGTCAGTGATTTTTGTTTTTGTACCACCAGTCTTCCGAAAATCATAAAATACATTCACAATCAATGCATTAGCAGAAATAAATGCTTGTTGCTCTCACCCGCTCTGTAACCAATCCGTAACCATCATACGACAAATTGCGATATGGTTACAAATTGGTTCAGGACAAATATTCATTTGGACATTATTGATATGGCTGATTATTAGCCATTTCATGTTTTTTGCGATTTGTTTTATGATTTTCAGAATGAGTCGCGAGGTCAAGTACTGCCCGGCTCAAATTATTTAGGGGTGGAACAATTGGGCATACTTTTTGTTTTGTGGTTTAATCATTTAAATCATGAAAAAATCATTCTTGTACATTCTTCCGCTGCTGGTGCTGTCGGCGTGCAACGGAAATAAGAAAGGTTCGGATATCACTACTGGGACTGCCGAGCAAGATAAAACGTTTATCGCGGCTAATATGCACGAACAGATGGTTTACAGCCGCGCCGTCGAAGCGGCCAATTGGGGTATGGCGGCCGTGAATCTTGATCTGATGTATCAGGAGGCAAAAAAACTTGGTGGCGACTACAATCAAATTGTAATCTGGCCCGGCTTGTGTGAATGGAAGAATCAAACCCTCACGCCAAATCCCGATGTAATTTACATCATACCTTTTTTTAATACAAAAGACGTGGGGCCAATGGTACTTGAAATACCCTCAAACGTTGACGGTACCATCGTGGGCAGTATTATGGATCGCTGGCAAATGGCCATTGAAGATGTCGGCCCCGGAGGAGTTGATAAAGGCAAGGGGGGCAAATACCTTTTCCTGCCGCCCGGTTACAAAGATAAAATACCCGCAGGATACATTCCTATGCAGTCCGATACTTATACGGGTTACTCACTTCTACGGGTAAACATGAAAACCGCCGACAAAGCAGGTGCCGAGGATGCAGTGGCTTATGGCAAACGCATTCAGTTGTATCCGCTTTCCGAAGCAGGCAAATCGCCCCAAACAAAGTGGGTAGATGCTTCAGTACAGGAGTTTAATTCGATTATTCCTTATGATATCCGTTTTTATGAATCGCTCGACCGTGCTGTACAGAGCGATATATGGCTGACCAAAGACCAAGCTATGATTGACCCGTTGAAGTATATCGGTATCGAAAAAGGGAAACCTTTTAACCCCGATGCCAGAACAAAAGAAATTCTCAATCAGGCCATTGCCGATGCTAAAATATGGTTTGGAGCCCGTTATGAAGCGATATTCAGAACTCCTTTTTATGAAGGTACTAACTGGACATTTCCTGTCACTCAGGAATTCGGCACGGATATCAGGGAAGGTTTTACTGATCCGAACAGTTATCCTGTAGATATGCGTGGTCTGGTTTATACTTTTGCTTTTTTCAGTGCAAGACATATAGGTGAAACACAGTATTACCTGATGGCCATTAAAGATAAAGACGGGCAGACACTTAAAGGAAGTAATACTTATCGTTTAAACGTACCTGCCAATGTTCCCGTCCATCAGTATTGGTCGGTAACTGTATACAACCGTGCAACCCATACGCTTTTGCGTAATCTTGACAGATATAGCCGTTCTTCACAAAGCACCGGCATTCAGAAAAATGCCGACGATTCGATAGATATTTATTTCGGCCCCAAAGCCCCCGAAGGAAAAGAAACCAACTGGGTTCCGACCGATCCGAGCGGTGAGTTTGAGTTGATGGCCCGTTTTTATGGTATAGATCAGAGTTTCTTTACTAAATCGTGGAAGATGACGGATGTGGAAATGGTACAATAATCAGGAACAGTCGTTTTATAAAGTTCAGTCGACAGAATTGCAAAACCATACGATTGGCAATTACGACAAAATGCGACAGAATGATATAAGTTGTGCGTAACCTGTCGCACATCACTAATTCTAATTCTCTCATAATTAACAAGATGGCAGCAGGCGTCGCGACACCGTCCACACCGCTTCAATGCCTGATAATCAATTGACTGTCAGGCGTTTATTTTTATTGTATTGCATTTGTGTTGCAAATTCCAAAACCGCGCGACTCTCGAAACTAAGGGAAACTGTCGGAAACTATACCAAAATTCTTACTTTTGCAGGGCGGATAACAAGTCTATCCGTTGAAAATCTATGGAAATCTGGTTTGTCGTTTTGATCGTTGCGGAAATCGCGCTGTTTCTGCTCTACGTCTATTTTCTGAAAAGGTACCCGGTGGATCTGAAGCGATCTATATTTCCATAGAAACCACCTGTCAATAGGTGATTACGATTCCTGCGCCCCAGCCCGTGTCGCTGTCGTAGTTGCCGGCGAGGGAGAGGTATTTCGTAAGGATGTAACGCATGTCGAAGCGGTATTCCCAATCGGTGTTCACTGCCATGTCCAGGCGCAGGCGCGTGGTCAGGGGAATATCCCGGCGGCTTAACCCCAACCTCACCCGCCCGTCGATGTCGGCCTGAAGGTCGGCCGTGATTAATAACGGTAGTGTGTATGCCAGGCCGAACATGAGCGTGTTGCGGTTTTTGTCGCGGTGCGCCGTTCTGTAATGGTAATCCCACGCCGCGTAGGGGAACCAGCGCTGCATCCGGCCCAGGTAGCGCCCCAGGCGCACGGTCGCCTTGTAACCGTCTTCGTCGTTCCAGCCCGTGTGCCAGTCGGCGAGCAGGGCGTAGCGGGTGGTGGCGAGCATTGCATCGCCGTGGGTACCGTTGCTTTCTACCCCGGCATGAGCCATCAGGTGCGCCATGCGGTCGTCGCGCAGGAAACGGCGGCGGTTGCGCGTGGCCGTCGGGTCTATGTCGGGATTGGGCGGCGAATCCTCGTAGGAGAACACCCGCCCCATGCCGCTCATCATGTGATAGAGGATGTGGCAATGGAAAAACCAGTCGCCCGGCTCGGTGGCGGCGAACTCCAGCGTGTCGGTCTCGCCGGGCAGGATGTCCACCACGTTTTTCAACGGCGCGTGGTCTCCCTGGCCGTTCAACACCCGGAAATAGTGGCCGTGCAGGTGCATCGGGTGGCGCATCATGCTGTTATTGAACAGGATCAGGCACACGTTCTCGCCCCAGCGTATGGGGATCCGGTCGGCCTCGGAGAGTACGCGGCCGTCCATCGACCAGACGTAGCGCTCCATGTTGCCGTCAAGCGTCAGGCGGAGTTCTTTCCACAGGGCGTCGGGCAGGACGGTCGGCCCGGGGGAGCGCAGCATGGTGTAGTTGAGTGTGACCGGGCCGCCGCCCATCGGCGTAGCGCTTGTGCCGTGGGCTGCGTGGGGATCATCCGCGGGCATATCCACCCGGCCGTGGCCGGCGTGCGGGTCGTTATGTTCGTGGTCTTTCAACGTATCCGCCGCAGCCGTTTTCTTCAATTCGGGATACATCACCGCGTTCATATCCATGCCCTGGGCGCTCATTCCCATATCCTTTATGTGGCCGTTCATTTTGACCATCCCGTTCATCATGCGCATCCCCGCGAAATAGTCGAGGCGCGGCAGGCCGGGGGCGGGCATCTTCATCCCTTCCCCCAGCCATAGCGAGGCGTGGCCCGTGCGGTCTTCGGCCGTGGCGCGGAACTCGTAGCTCATCGCATCGGGGATGGACACGATCAGGTCGTACGTTTCGGCCACCCCGACGATCATCCGGTCTACCTCGACGGGAACGACCTCCTTCCCGTCACTGGCAGCGACCGTTATCTTTCCCCCGGCGAATTGCAGCCAGAAATAGGTCGACGAGCTGCCGTTGATCACCCGCAGGCGCAGTTTCTCGCCGGACATAAGTTGCGGGAATTCTATTTCTCGCTTCCCGTTGGCCAGCAGAGCGCCGTAATAGACGTCGCTCACGTCCATGGCGTGCTGGCGCTTCCATTCGCTGCCGAGTTTCACGCCGAAATTGCCGGTCACGAGCGCCTCGCCGTAGCTTTGCACGGCTTTCTTTTGGATCAGGTACCAGTCGTTCATCGCCCGCAGGCTGCGGTGGACTTCCCCGGGGCGCTCATCCGTCCAGTCGCTAAGCAATAAGGTATATTCCTTCATCGGGACGTCTCCCCGTTTTTCAATGACGAGAGGGCCGTACAATCCGATCTGCTCCTGTAAACCCGTGTGGGAATGATACCAGTACGTGCCGCTCTGCACGAGCGGAAAGCGGTAGATGGCCATCCCCCCGGCCGGGATCGGCGCCGTGGTCAGGTAGGGCACCCCGTCCATGCGGTTGGGCAGGATCAGCCCGTGCCAGTGGACGGAACTTTCGGTGCGGAGCATGTTGTGCACATGGATCTCGGCCGTGTCGCCCTCGGTGAATCGCAGTTCCGGGCCTGGTATTTGGCCGTTGACGGCGATCGCCCGGCGCAGTTTGCCGGTGTAGTTGACCGTCGTATCCGAGATATGCAGGTGATACACCACCGTTCGGGGTGCGCTTAGGGCCACGGTATCCCGGCGAACCCCGTGCGCCGAATGGTCATGGACGTGCTGCCCCCGGCCGGACAGGCAGAGCAACAGCAAGGGCAGTATGGATATGATCTTCTTAGTCATAAGATAATCAGCATACAAAAACCATTCCCCCGCCCCCGTGTTTTTCATTGCGGGCACACGCGGCGGCGTGCTTTTTTGTACTATTTTTGCATTGTATGCGTTATCAAACCTTAAATCTCTGTAATTATGGAAACATGCTCCAACAATTTTTGCGCCCTGGTCGGACAGATCAACTGGTTGTGGTTCGTAGTGGCTATACTGGCTGTCTATTTGTTAGGCGCGTTGTGGTATTCGGTCCTTTTCCCCAAGGCATGGATAAAGATCTTCAAGGTCGAAATGCCCGCCAAACCCTCCCCGGCCAATATGTTCCTGACCATGTTCGGGCAACTGGTTGCTTCGGCACTGATGGGGCTGGTGCTGTTTATGATCACCGCAGTGTCGTTCTGGCTGGCCGTGCTGACCCTCGTGGGCTTCTGCGGATGGACCAAGGCGACGCTCAAGTACAAGTTTGCCGATTGGGGCGACTTTGTCCGCGCCGGTGGCATCGAGGCGGGCTACCTTTTCCTGGCCGGCATGATATTTATCCTGTTCGCCCTTTTGTAGCCGTGTACGAGGAACCTTCTCTCCGGCCTGCGGAACCCGAAGATGCGCAAACGATCAAAGAGATCGCCCGGCGGGTGATCGAGTCGAATTACACGCCGTTCCTGGGATTGGAGGCCGTCCGGGGTTTTATCGACAGCGGCCTGTCGGACCAGGAGATCGACGACGGGATGGGAAGTTGTACGTTGATGATCCGCGACGAGGGGATCGTCGGGTTTGCCATAACGAAGGACTCCCTGCTGCACCTGATCATGGTGGATACCGCCTGCCAGAACCGGGGGTACGGTGCCAAGTTGCTGGCGCATATAGAAAATATTCTGTTCGGCCGGTACGAAACGATCTGCCTGCAAACCTTCAAAGAGAACGCGCAGGCCGTCCGCTTTTACCTCAAAAACGGCTGGAGGATCACCCGGGAAACGCCTGTGCCGGAAATGGGGAAAACGATGCTGTCGTTCGAGAAAACAAGAAATGGATAACACGAAAATATACAGGATGGTCTTCGCCAACGTCTATCCGCTGTATATCCAAAAAGCGGAACGGAAAGGGCGCACGAAGGCGGAGGTGGACACCGTTATTTTCTGGCTGACGGGCTACGGTTCGACTCTTGCTGTAGCAATTAACGTTCATTATTTTTTAGCTATTCGGTAAAGCCTTCCCTCGTCGGTCACGGCATACAGCGCCCCGTCTTTCCCTTCGACTACATCCCTGAAACGCTGGTTCTCCCCGGCAAGCAACCGTTCTTCGCCGACCACCTTGTTATCCTTTATTACGATACGGGCGATATGTTTACCGCTTAACGCTCCGATGAACAGGTTGTTCTGCCATTCGGGGATCACGCCGGAACTGTAAAAGGCCATGCCGCTCGGGGATATGACCGGGTCCCAGTAATATACGGGTTGTTCCATTCCCTCTTTTTGGGTGATCCCCTCGCCGACCTTCGCCCCGCTGTATTCGATCCCGTAAGTGATCGTCGCCCAGCCGTAATTCCTGCCGGGCTTGATCAGGTTGATCTCATCGCCTCCGCGGGGCCCCATCTCCGACAGCCACAGCTCCCGGGTGAGGGGATGCAGGGCCAGTCCCTGCGGGTTGCGGTGTCCGTAGGAATAGATTTCGGGCAATGCCCCTGGGGTATTGATAAACGGGTTTCCGGCCACCGGTTGTCCGTCGGGCGTGATGTGGATCACTTTGCCGTACCCGTTGTCGAGCAGCTGGGCTTTGGGCCGGGTCGCCAGGTCGGAACGTTCGCCGGTCGATATAAAGATATTCCCGTCGTCGTCGAAAAGGATACGGCTCCCGAAATGCATGCTGTTGTCGTGGTAGGGTATGGCCCTGTATATCACCTGGAAATCCTCTATTCGTTTCTCGTCGGCGGAGAGCCGTCCCTTTCCCACGGCGGTCAACGATCCCTGCGGCGTTTTTTCGGCGAATGTGAAATAGAGCATCCGGCTGGTCGTGAAATCGGGGGCGGGAGCCACATCGAGCAGCCCTCCCTGCGACCTGTCGTCCACTTCGGAAAATCCCCCGATGGGATCGCCAAGCACGCCGCCGGTCGTGGCGATGCGCATCGTCCCTGCCTTTTCGGTGATCGCCAGCCTTCCATCGGGAAGGGCCGTGACCGCCCAGGGAGCGTTCAGGCCGTCGGCGATGGCCGTCACCTGGTAAGGTGTGGCTGTTTTTACCCCGGCGATCCGCGTTTGCCCCACGAATGCCGGTTTATAATTCGTGTTGGGCCTTTTTGTTTCCACGGGAGCCCCTTCCTGCGGATCCTGGTCCGTGCAAAATGCGAATAACGGTATCGAAAGAGCGGTCAATGCCCCTGCCAAAATGGTTCTGAAATATTTCATGTCCGGTAATTTATATTGTTTACTTCCATACCCTTACCAGTCGTCTTTCTTCGTAACTCGGGATGTCGGGCCGAGTAGCGACCGGCTAATTCGGCCGCCTTGCTATTTCAGCGATTCCGTGTGCTTTTTCAGGTTGTCGAGGATGGCCTGCCAGCCCTGGCGCTGCTGTTCGGGCGGGTACACGTCGTCCGGCTCGAACGTTTCGACGACCTTCGTGCCGCCCGCCTCGGGGGTGAGCACCGTGGTCACTTTGCGGCCGTCGTCCAGGATGTAATCGAGATACCGCCCGGGGACGACACGGGCGAACGTTCCCGCGAAATCGAAACCGGAGCTGTGGTCCCGGGCTTCCATGCGGTAATTGAACCGCCCGCCGTCACGCAGGTCGTTCTCGGCACGGGGCGCATACCAGTCGTCCGCCGCGTTGTTCCATTTGGTGATATGTTCGGGCGAGGTAAGGCTTTGCCATACCTGCTCAGGGGAGGCTTGGATGAACGCCTCTATGGTGATCGTATTTTTCATAGCTGTAATTTTTAAGCCATGAATATCAATAAGCGTTCCATTTCGTGTGACCTGAAGACAAGCATACCGCCTTTGGAGGGACGGCATGGAATGATTGTTGCATGCATAACAGTCAATTTCAACGATATTGAATACGATTATGAAAATAAATTTCAAAACAGTCGCTATCCTGTTGGCGATAGCCTTCTCAGTCAGCGTTTCGGCGCAGACATCCACTCAGAAACTAACTCCCGACCAGGCGAAGGAGGAGCAGGCCTATGCCACCGCCATCCAGGCTTGCCTGTGGGGCGAGCCGTTCCGCATGTATGCCCTGTACGCCCCCGTGGCGGTCAGGGGCAATTCGATGGGGGTAAATTTCTATGTGAAACACACTCAGCTTAAAACCGCCGCCGACCGGTTTGTGGTGACGCCCAACAACGTGACCATCGACGCCTACGCCTACACCGACCTGACCAAAGAGCCGGTGGTGATCTTCGTCCCGGCGTCGACCGAAAAACGCTGGTACATCGTGCAGGTCGGC
>JAVBLC010000021.1:0-23003 GCA_031553805.1 Rikenellaceae bacterium
GTCGGCAGGCTTGGAGGGGATATCCACGCCGAGCATGGTCGACGCGTCGGCCTGCTCGAAGCCGTTGAGCGCCCTTGAGAACACGAACGTGCCTTTCTGTTGCAGGCTGCCGTCGGCGGCGCGCGTGATGGCGTTGGCGTCCGTCAGGCCCAGCCCGCCGATGCTGAAGATGGTGCTGTTGCCCTGCTGGAAAGAGCGGTAACCGGTCTGTTCGAGGCCCTGGCCAACGGCCGAAACGGTGCCGCTCATCAGGTCTTCGGATTCGACAACATAGTAGCTTGTGCCGCTCGTGCCCGTAAAGCCCAGACATAAGAGGTATTTGCCGTTGGTGGCGGGAGTTTCTTTCTCGCCTTTGTCACACGAAGTGAAGGCGACGGCCGCGAGGGCCAGCAGTGTTGCGATTTTTTTCATGATATTGGTTTTTTAGAATTATTTGCCGATGAAGTAGCGGAATTTCACGGTAAAGGAACGCCCGGGTTTCTGGAGGCGGTAGTTGTCGTACAGCCGCTCGCCGGTCAGGTTGTTGCACTCGAAGGTAAAGTTGTAGCGCCCCCCTTTGAGGTTGTAGCCCAGGGCGACGCTGTGGGCTGCCTGGCCGGGGATGACCTCCTTGCTGCTTGCCGCCCCGAGGCCGGGCCACGAAAGAAAATATTCGTGCACGTAGGTGAAATAGTAATCCAGCGTGAGCAGCGTGTTTTGCATCAAAACGTTGCGGCGGCTCCATCCCGCGTTGGCGTTGCCGAACAGGTAGGGCACGTTCGGCAGGCGGGCGCGGTAGTTGAAATTTTCGATGTCAGGGGCCCCGATGGTGGGCGATGCGACCATTTTGCGGTTGTCGCGGATGTCCTGCCAGGTGACGTTGCCCCCGGCGTGCAGTCCGCCGGTCCAGGCGTAATTCACGCCCGCCTCGACGCACTGCGTGCGCACTTTGCCCAGGTTGATCGAGCGCATGCTGGGTTGGCGCAGCTCCTTCTGGATGAAGTCGCGCGAGTCGCGGTACAGGTAGCTGACCTCGAAATTGAACGTGTGTTTGCGGTCCGGGGAATGCAGCTCGGCCATCAGCCCAGTATTGAGGTTGTAGCTGCTTTCGGGTTTCAGGTCGGCGTTGCGCGAGTATTCCTGCCCGTCGCCGAACATCTCCGAGGCTTCGGGCAGGCGGTAGGTCTTCTCGCCCGAGAGTTTGAGTTGCAGTCCGCGCAGGACGAAATACGTGACCGCAGCCCCATAGCCGTACTCCTGATAGGTCTGGCTCAACGGCAAAGGGTCGCCGCCGCTGACGGCCTGGTAGCTGCCCGCCCTCATGCGGTACATCTTGCTGAACAGGGTCGAGTTCCACCGCTCATATTTGGCCATCCAACCCAGGCCCGCGATCTGTTTGGCGATGGTCTGCGGGATTTTGTTCGTATCGTTGGCCGGGTCTTCGACGTCCGAAGCCGTGCGCCGCAGGTCGGTAAAGACATAGTTCAGCGTAAGCGTATGGTGATTGTTGAAAGTGTAGTCTAGGTTGCCGTTGCCGCTCCACTCGCGGCTGTCGATCCGGGCCTGCGAGCGCGAACGCTCGGCGGCGATGTCCGAGGCAGCCCAGTCGCCCAGCCAGTTGTAGCGGCGCGCCAGGGTGTCGATGTTGTGCTGCTCCACGTCGCTGTAAGCGGCGTAGAGCGTCAGTCCCAAACCGTCGACAAATAGGTCTTTCTTGCCATACCGCAGCGAGGGGATGAGCGAAGAACCGTAAGTGGTACGCCCGCCGTAGACCAGGTCCATCACCACGCCGTTCTGGATCTGCTTGTCGTAGCCGGCCACGACGACCCCCGCCAGCAGGTAGTCGGCCCACGAGCGGTCGGCCAGCCCCATCTCAAAGCGTCCCCCGGCCGATTTGTACCGGTCATGGAAGCGCCGCACCCATTGCTCGGGGCCTTTTTCGTTGGTTTCGAGGTTGATGATCGGCACCAGTACTCGGTAATCGTTGTCCGAGTAGTTGCCGAACGTGTTCAGCCGGGCGGTGAACCCGGTACTTTTATCTGTAAATGACCCGTTTATCGAAGCCCTGTTGGTGTTGAACGAACCGTAGGAGTAGGAAACGTCGAGGTAGTCGGCGCTTTTGCGCGAAATGATGTTCACAGCACCGCCTAACGCGTCGGCGCCCAGGCCCACGGGCAGCACACCCTTATACACTTCCACCCGCTCGACCATATTGGAGGGCAGGTTGTTCAACCCGTATGCCGCCCCGAAGTTCTCCATCGGCATGCCGTCTATGAACACCTTCACCTGGCGGCCCGAGAAGCCGTTGAGCGAGAACGAGTAGCCCGAACCCATGCCCCCGTCCTCGCGGATGCGTACCCCCGAGGCCTTGTTAATCAGCCCGGCCAGGTCGGTCGAAAGGTTGAAATTTTTCTTTACGTCGATCACCGAAACGGCATAGGCCTGCTCCTGCTGGCGGCGCGCTTCGGACTTGCCGACGACGGTTACCTCCTCCAGCGTGTGCAGGTCGTCTACCGCAATATCGGGAACTTCGGTCTGCCGGCCCGGGACAACGACGGCGGTAGCCCCGGTCTGCTCGATGGCAACGCCCGATACAAGCAACTCCTGTTCCCCGGCGGGGATGTTGTCGATCCTGTAATGCCCCTGGTCGTCCGTGTAACCGCCCAGGTATTGCCCTTTGATAGTTACGGTCACGCCGGCCACCGGTACGCCTTGTTGATTGATGATACGCCCCGTGAGGGAGCCTTTGCCCTTTTGTCCGGACGCGGGATCGCAAAATGCGGCGCGGGGGAGGGTTAAAAGAAGTGCTGAAAATAAAATCGTTATGTAGAGTTTCATGTGTCCGGGTTATAAAATGAATCCGGCACAAAAGTATGGCACCCATATATACTCTAAAATCCCTTGTTTGTGCTATTATTCCACGACCCGTTACCTATAGACAGTGAGTAGAGTTGCGTACTGAAAATGCAGCTATATTTGCCTTGGATATAAAGCCTGACCAAACGCGAAATATTAAACCTCAGACCGACCCCCGAGCTAAATAAAACGGTTATGGCATAGGGGGAATAAAATGCCCGAATGACTTTTCGAAACATCTGCGGTTGGGAAACATACCCCCCTCTATTCAAAATATGAGATAGAACCCTGTAGTGCCTGAATTTGCGGTCGACATCAAGGACACTTAAACGTCCGCAGGTCAAACCTGCGAAAAAATCACTTTAAATATAGGTTTTTACATTATCATTTTCTCAGAAGCAATCGCTACCTTTGTGCTGATAATGAATCGCGGCGCAACCGGCCGCAAGACCGCCCGGACAAAATCGGTGACAGTCCCGAATCCAGGTTTTTGAGATATTGGCTATAAGGCGATTAGGGGAAGGCACAAAATCCTCTCTCTCCGCCAAAAATGCTGAAACAACGCGAAACCCCTGCAAATTAGATATTTGCAGGGGTTTTTATTTGTGCTAACTGGTGTCGAGAAACGGCCCTATATAAGCTAACCGGGCTAAATTCGAGAGCGAAACAGCATTAACATACTGCCCAGGCTATGCTGAATTATGTAATTTAGATTGTATGGGGTTGTGTCGATGAATTTTAGATCGGACAACCGGTTTGCCCGCCTGATTTCCTCGCAGGTCGGTCGGCCGTGCGCCGAAATAGCGCACGCAAAACGTTGAAAAGTGCTGGTATGAGCGGAAGTGGTACCGATGGGCAATCTTCTTGAGCGGATCGCTGCCCATTGTTACTTCGCTCAGCACAAGCTCTGCCCGTCGTTGCTGCATCCATTGGTAAGGGGGCTGGCCGTATACGCGCTGGAATTTCTTGATAAAGCCCGACAGGGAATAGCCCGACAACTGGGCCAGCCGCATCACATTGCCCGCTTCGAGCCAATATTCCGACACCAGGTTGCGAAACTCAATCTCGCCACTCAGCATCGGGGCAAGAAACGCTGCCAGCTCTTTGGGGGTGTAGATGGCGATCAGCAAGCAAAAAAACTCTTGTTGCTTGATCTCTAAGAGTGTTTGGGTGGCGATGCCGCGGTTGATATAATTCTCGGTTTGGGCGAACATGCTGCCTACTTGCCCTCCGAACGGCAGCATGCGAAACGGGTGGGACGGGTTTTGCGGGATCGTGGCGATCAACTGATCGGACTGGGGAAACCAGCCGAAAAGGGTGTCGTCGGTGAACGTGCAGATCATTGCACGGGCCAGGCTGTAGCTTTCGAGCCTATAATCCATTCCGGGCGGTATGAGGATCATCCGGCCGCCCTTGACGGTCACTGTATTATTGCTTGTGGAGGCGATAAGCTCACCCGACATCACCGCCACGATCATTCCCTCGTTTCCCGTTTGCCCCTGGCTGCACGAACCGCGCGAGAGCAGCAATGGACACCACAACGATGGGATTGCGTCGTAGAGACGCATCTTCGGGATGCGCTCCTGTGTCGGGGCGTCGGTGACAGGCATATGATTGAGGGGTGCATTCATGGTTGTCGGGGAGTTCTAATCGGCTGTTTCAGGTATTAGTTCGCAGTGTTGGGGGTATGGCCATCGGCACGGCACAACCAGAGATACGCACGTCAGGGGGGATTCCTGTCCCGAGGTGGAGCACTCCACACTCACGGTCTGTCTGCTGTTAATTTAAAGTCGTTTATCAGGCTTTGGTAATCACTGTGTTATTTTTTGTTTCTCTCCGGTAGTGCCCTGCGGTCCGGTCAAAGACCGCAGGGCTGTGTTTCACGGTTTAGTCACAATGCAGGCGCCATATCTGCCGCATTGCAGACCCAACGGTTTCGATTAATTGTTGGTGACGCCCTTGTTGGCTCCCCAAGCATCGTCCCAAGGAGCGGGCAGGGGGCAGTCATCACACAGCAGGTCGGAGAAGTGGTGTCCGTACCTGGCGGTGTTGTATATATAGCTCACCAGGTTGTTCATGATCGATCCGCGACCGTTTGTGAGATAAGTATCATAGTTGAACATCTCCAGCTCACCGGCGTATATGAACCGTTTCTTCGGGTCGATGGTAAGCACGGCCTGTGCGCTGTTCGCTTCTTTCACGATGATCGGGATCGCCGTGGCGGGCCAGGTCGTAGCCGCTGCCGAGGGAGAGATGGATTGGAAGTGCGTGGTCACACCGCTCGGACTGATCGGACTGGTTCCTTTCGTAGTCATAAACAGGAACATCCTGGTCGCCGTGTGGGTGGCATTGGCGGTGAGGACTCCGGCTGTGGTTCCAAGATTGATGATATTATAATCGGGATTCATCAGACCGTTGATGGAGACGTAGTCCGTGGGCGTACCGGTATCGGACGAAAGTAGCGTCACCCCATCGACCGTGCTCATGTAGGTTTTCACACTGCTCCAGTTGTAGTTGTTTCCTATGCCTTGTGTAGCGATATGGAGATAGGCTACGCTGCTTCCCGTCTGACCGGAGACATACTGGTAGGACGGCTTGGTAATGACTGCGTTGTAGAAGGCGGTGACATACGCACCCGTCTGGAATGCACCCCAGTAGCCCGGACGCAGGTTAGAGCAAATGAGGGCCTTCGGCATGAGCGCAGCCTGGCTGACCGTGATCGTCTTGGATACGCCGCCCGAGCCTACGATGGTTACCGTTACGGCGGCCGAGATGCCTACCTGCCTGTTGGGATAGTATACTTGGGGGAACTTCACGCGGAACTTCTTGCTCATCGGCTGTGCGCTGCCCGGAGCGATCTCATTGCCGTCTTCATCCACCAGGATCGCCGCATGGTTGACCAGCCTGCGTCCGTCGGGTGCCGCGACAGTATTCATCGTCAGCGTCGCCGACCACTGGAGCGAGGCGTCTCCCTGTACGGTGATCAGGTCGGTCTGGCCGCCGATCACCGAGATCGGAGTGGTGAAAGTGTTTGGCGACACGTCTATCGAGTAGGGTTGCTGCGCCAGTTCGATCACCGTCTTCTTGCTCTCGTCGTTCGTCAGGAAGATCTCCAGTTTGGCGTTGTAGACGCGTCCCGACGTGTTGATGCCTACGGCCTCTACGGTCAGGCTGTTGCCTTCGATATTGCTGGTGCTGGTGAACAGCTTGGCCGGATCGACCTTGAATTTATCCGTGTCATTCGATGCGCCCGACGCTACGATGCGGTAGCTCCAACTGTCGATCACGTCGTCCTGTTTGCTGGGATAGACATGGAACTCGTTGGTCGTGTTGTTGGCGATAGCGGCCAAACCGGTTCCGGCTCCATTGAAGGTGACCCTGGTTTGGGCGGGGGTTACGTCGATGCCGCCCGCGTTCTTTTGGGTAAGCATGATCACCGAAGCGTAGTTCTCGGGGTCGCTGTCCAGCGACACCACGATGAATGCCTCGCGGGGTTCCGTAAGCGGGTTGGCCGAGTGTGTCCACACCTGGAACTTGTTGGCGGTCACAAGCGGGCTGGCCGAATTGATGGTGGTGGTCGCCGATACGGGGTGGCTGGCCGAAGCGAACGAGAAACCTCCGTTGAGCATCACCAGTTTGGCCGTCCAGGGCCCCGAAGCCTGCACTTGGATCAGACCGGAGGGGATGCCGGCGAAAGGAGCGAATTTGGGAATGCCTCCATCGGGCATCACCACGCGCAGGTAGGTATCGATCGAGCCAGACTGGATGATGTTGATGCTCGCTTCGAGGCCGGCGAACGAAAGGATCACCACACCGCGGCGTTCGTCCTCACCCAAGTCAAGCGGATCGGCATTGATGACCAGTGTATTGCCGTTCAGCGAAGCACGAATCTTATTGGTCGCCGGATCGTAGGTCTGGCTTTTGATAGCCAAGCCGCTGGCGGAAGTCGAACCGGAGAAGGTGAAGATCGAGTAATTCGATTCGCCGCCGTTGCGTCCGATACGCACCGTTTTCGAGGGGATCGAGAGGATGCTCGTACCGTCCTGGACGATCAGTCCGTTGTCGTCGAGATCCCAGTAGTTGATCACGTAGTCGAGGTTGTTTCCGGCGCCGGTATAGGCCAGTTCTTCCGAACCTTTACCCGGACCGGTCACCCGGTTGATGGTCACCCGGTAGGCGTTGTTGCGTTTGAGTACCTGAGCGCTCTGGTCGGGGTGTACGTTGACGCGGTAGTAGTTCACGGTTCCGGTTGCGCGTTCGCGCATACCGATAATCAGGCAGGTGGTGAGTTTGTCGTTGCCCACGGGCGACGCGACGCGGTTCTCGAAGGCGTAAAGTCCTCCGGCGATATTGTTGAGCATGGGACCTTTCCCGTCGCCGCCTGCCTCGCCCGTGTTGGCGGAGTTGTCCAGGCCGTAGAAGCGGCGGATGCGCGAGGCTGAAGAGGAATAGTCGATTACCCCTTCACCCCATATGGAAGAGGTGGGATGCGCGTTCCATACCGATACCGATACCAGATCATACTCCTCCCTGGCGCTGTTGTTCACGTCGAAACGGGATACGTTGCGCGACAGGGTGAGTTTGATGTCGTACTGGTCGGTGTTTTTGACCGTCCGTCCGTTCATCAGGATGGCGTTGCGGCCGATGGCCTGGCCGTTGTCGTCGTTGTTGGCGCCGCCCTTGACCAGAGCCATCGCATCGGTCATCACCTGAAGTTCGGTTTTGTTGTCCCACTGGTGTATCCAGTTAGCTACGTTGTCGCCCACATAGTTATGTTCATCGATGTTGGCGATCGCCAGAATGTTGTAGGCTGCCGAGACGCTGAGCAACGGGTGGGAGCTCAGGTCAAGGGCAATGTTGGTGTTCATCACCAGCGGGCCGTCGACTTTCATGTAATCGACGAATTTGCCTCCTTTATTGGCGTCGGGCCGGAAGAAAAGCAAGTAAAGCGAGCCTATCTGATCTTCTCCCGTCACGGGGGCCACGGAAGCGCGCGTTGCTATCTGTGTCGAGATACTCTGTACGTCGACAACCATGCGGAGGTAGTTGCCGGATCCTATTCTGCCTTCCTCATGGTTGGCTTCTTTAATGCACGAGGCAAACAGGATCCCGATCAGCCCAATGACTAACAATGTTAATTTTTTCATATGAATGGTTTTTAGATTGCGCATATTTGCCTTTAAAATTCCTGTTCGATATCTCCGCCGTCTTCCCAGTCGCTTGAATCCTGATTGCGTTGCACGATGTTGATCAGGAAGCGGATCCGGCCGGCCGTAACCGTAAGGATTGACGGGTTGAGGTCGGTGCCGTAATCATCCAAGGCGGTAAATTCAAAGTAGTTGACACCGTTCACAGTGCGTATGGCGACCTGGAAACGGTCGTTGCTGATCACCGTTTTGTCTTCCGGGTCGGGGAAATCTCCTCCGCCGCTGAGCGACATCTCGAATTTTTCGAGTGGGATGTTGGTTGAGAACACGATCTGGTCGGTCGATCCGGCATTCCGGTATACGACTGCCGTGCGGTCATCACGCTGTTCGTTGCGGTCTTTTTTCAGCATTACGAATTGCGTCCCGTCCACGATAATTCCATCATCCATCCCCTCATCCCAATCGGTAATGGTCAGGCCCATGTTGACGGGGAGCGAATTGAAAGCTTCGTTTTCGGTGTCGTATCCCGGTCCGTCGACCGAGGTGATGTTAACCAGGTAGCGGTGATTTCGTAGGATGTCGAGTTTCACATCCGAGGGGTTGCTGCCGGTTCCTCGCTCGTAGAAATCGATGCGGTACCAGGTTTTTTTAGTCGTGTTGACCGCGTCCCCTGGTTTGGTATAGTAGCCCCCGATCAACAGACATGTGATTTTGACCGGATCAGTCTGAGTCTTGTTGTCGGACTCGGCGATATAGATGTCGTGAAATAAACCGAATCCTGCCGGCGAGAGCGGATAGCTCAATTTTGTCGAGTTGCGGTCGGCGAATGAGGCGGCCACGGTCGGCAATACAGCTTTGCCGACATCGGCTCCCGTGCCCATATTGGCCGCCAGGGGAGCTGCGTATCCTGCCTTATTCGTATTATAAACGTTGATGTCGGAAATGTAGAACAAATCGTCCAGGCCGACAGCCAAAGGAGTGTTGATCGCTCCTGCCACGTTAACCCCTACGTCGATGCGGGCCACCGAACGGATCAGGCTCACCTCGGGAAAGGTCAGCGTCGTGGTGACGGCATAAGAAGAGGCCGTTTCGCCCCACATGGGCAGCGGCGTGAAAGATGAGCCGACATCCCATTTGCCTTCGCTGTCGAAACGGATCAGCGAGAGCACCTGTTCTTTGCTCATTGAAGAGGTGAACGATGAGCTCACCGCATCGATTTCGTCGCGCAGGTTGGCCAGGAGCACGAACTTGTGTTGTTCGCCCGATCCGGTCAGCTGCAGCAGCACTTTGAAGGTCTTTTTATTGACGGCCCCGGCGTTGTTGTTGATGTCGGTGCCGTGGCCTACGTAGAGGAACGTTTCTCCGCCCATGCCGTTGTCTTTAAACGCCAGCACGTCGAGAGTGGCAATGTAGTTCTCTTCTGTCTGGCCCAGGGCGCGGCCTGCGGGATTCGACGGACCGGGAACGTTCACGGTGAGCGTCAGGTTGGCTCCGTTGTCCCCGTAGCCCGGTTTCTTATCGTCGTATCGGTCTTTAATACACCCGCTTGCCGCTCCAGCCAGGAGCAGCACGACGAAGAGATGGATCAATCTGTTTTTCATATTCTTAAGTTTTCGGATAATCGTTCGTTAGATACCTCCGCCCTGGGTAACTTCCTCCCAGTCGCCAATGACCACGTTTACCGTTACCGTTACTTTGCCCTCGTAAGCTTCCTCGGGGGTTTCGGTGCCGGGTCCGGCAACGGACTGGATCTCGACTTTATAGTTGTGGTTGCGCAGGATGTGGCTTGAGAGATGGGTGTTGTCCATGTCGTCCGCCGTCTTCAGGTTGACGCGGTAGTAGCCCAGCGTCCCGTTGTATTGGGCGCCTATCACGATGGCCGTGCCGGTCAGTTTGCCCGACTCGCCGTAGGCGGGCGATTCATAGGTATAGATCGATCGGACGATCTCGCCCTTCGCGTCGGTTGTGTAGTCGGCGGCGTAGGCGACCGTGCCGGCGAGGATCGGGGTACCTGTGGTGGTGTTGGCCGCGGGAACTGCTGCGGCGTAGGCACGGTCGATCAAAAAGTCGCTGAAGTCGTAAGCTACGTAACCTGCCGTTTTCTGGTTGAACAACCGGGCATCGATCAGCTTAAAGTTCGAAATGGTCGCTTTGATTTTCAGGTCGATGCGGGCTACCATGCGGATCAGCGGGAACGTGCCGATCTGCTTGTTGTCGGTATCCACGATCACGGGCGTGGTTTTGGCATACATGGGGATATAGTCAAAGGCCGCGCCGCCGTTGTTGCGGGCGTTCCACTGACCTGCCGTGCCTTTCGTGCTGACAAGTTTTTGCATGGCATTGGCCAGCGGTTCGTTTAATGTGATGCCCGCTGCGGAGAACTCGGTCGAGGCGTTTGCCAGTACGACGAACAGCTGGGGGATAGAATATCCTTTTACCGTTGCCGTTACGGTCAAGTCGTCACGGCGGATGTTCGTGGCGGTGTATGCGTAGCGATAAACCCCCTGCCCGTCCTGGAGGAAAGCCAGCACGTCGATGGTGTTGATCGTGCCCTCGTCGGCGACGCTCATCGCACGGGTGTCTGTTCCCCGTGTCCCGGTTGCAGCCGATATGCTCATTTCAAAGCATACCGATTTATCCTCCCCCTCCTGGGGGAGCGGTGCGTCCGGCTCCTTGGCGCAGGAGGCCAGCACGAGCGCCGCAATTGTCAATAGTATTGATCCGTATCGTTTCATAAATCCTGTTTGATCGTTTAATTACTACCCGGTGTTACCGGTTTGTCTTTCCAATCGGGTATGGTGACCGTCACACCCAGGTCGTTGAACTTGATCAACACGTCGATGTCGTTCTTGTAAGCTGTCGGATTCTGGTCAATGAATTCCTTCAGGTTGACTACTGCGACGTTAGCGTTGTTCGATGCCTTGCGCACGGTGATTACCTCGTCGTCGATCACATCGCCGAAAGCGAAGAAGAACGTAGACAGAGCCGCCGGGCCGTCGCTCATGGTCACGGCATGCGAAGTCTGTCTGAAATTGAATTTCTGGCTGAGTGTGTTATACAGGAAGTCGTACTGTCCCCAAAGATTCGATACGTCGATCACGGGCAGCCGGCCGCCGTCTGAAAATCCCTGCACGTAGACGTTCAGCGCACGGTAGGCGCGGACGAAGTGCATCTGTTTGACGGTCGACTGGCCGGCAGTGATCGAGAACTCATAGTCCGCATCGCCCGCAGCGCGTGAACCGGTAGTGCCGGGTGAAGCGGTGGCACGCGATGCCGGGTGTGTCTTTCTCGGGGCATAGTACACGTGGTCGCCCGTGGAGGTTGCCGTCTGGTCGATTTGCACGGTACATTGATCCAGCGTGGTCACGCCCGGCGTATATGGCGAGAAGCAGGAGTTGCGGTCGATGTCAGCCCAGCATAAAACGCGGTAATCGCCATTGGGCAGTTGCAGCTTCCAGCCCCGGAATTCGTCTAGGGCCGCCTGGTTGAAACTTTTGTGTGCCACCAGCCGATTCAGGTTGTCAAAAATGAAGGCATCCACCGAGTTGATGTTCTGCGAAAAAATATCCGCACCCGCATCGTTCGTGTAGTGGAACGTGATGGTCGCATTTTCGTAGGCACAGTCCGACAGGTCTTCTCCCACGCCCATGCAGCTCGTCATGGCCAAGGCCAGGCCCGCGGCCGCTACAATCCTGTTAATCATTCTGAATATCATATCTTCTCATTCGTTTCTTTTCAAGTCAGGGCGCATTTTAGGCCCCGTTGGCGACCGGGAGGGGACGTTCAACCCCGCCCGGCCTGTGTTATCCGATATCGCTATCGGCTATCCCGGCATTATACGCCCGGAGTAACTACTTTCTCGGTCCACGGGGTGATCGTCACGGTCACACCCAGGTCGAAGTTCGTCAGTTCGGGTTCGGGAGTGATGTCTTTCGCATCGATGGTTATGCCGGTTGAGCCCACGCCGATCTTGTAAATGGTGTTGGCGACGATAGAAGTGATGGGTGAGCCTCCGTCAACAAACTTGTTGAAAGTCACGAAGCCCAGGAAATACTTGTCACCGGCGCCTGGAGTCTGTTCAGTGGTGTATTCACCTTTCACCAGCATGACTACGTGAGGGATGTTCGAGCCTGCAAACACGTGGTAAGCATACACGCTGCTACCGGCAGCCACAGTCACCGAAGGGCTGTACGCATCATAGTAAGCCGCCGGAACGTAAGGTACGGTCGGGGTGACGGTGCCGAAAGGCGTCGTAGCGGGGCTGGTGCTGGTGGCGGGGTTCATGTCCCAGTAGGTCGAAGCGTTGTTGTTGAGCTGCACGGTGGCTTTACCGTCGGTGTAGTAGTTGTTGATCCACACACCTACCAGTTCCACGCTCTCCACACCTACGCCTTTTTTCACAGCGCCGATTTCGAAGCGGGCGGTCAGTGCATTCAGGGTTACCGTCGCTTTCTTGTAAACGTGACCGTCCGGAACCGGGTCGGTATCCACAACGGCAACAGCGTCACCCATGTGGGTCTTGTTGTTGATGCCGTTGCCGGTGTTCTGGTTAGCGATGGTGAACGCGTAATTCTTGATCGCAGTCGCACTGGTCAGGGCTTTAACAGCTGCTGATTCAGCAGAGGGAATGTTGGCTACGACGAGCACCTTGTTTACTGTCGACGGAACCTGCTCGATACGTTTGTATTTCGCAGAAATGTCGGCAACAGCGAAATCGATGGGCGTACCCACGACGGCGTCGCCGTTAAGCAGAAATACGGTCACGTCGGCCAATACGGTCGTGCTGTTGGTCGTTACCTGATCCTGTACGGAGCGTGTGACTACGTTGCCGGGGAGTTGTACCAAAAGGACGTTGTCGCCCGAAGCGGGATTTTCGCTGCCGTCCTTGCTGCAGGAGGCGAAGCCTACGGTTGCGGCCAGGGCCGCGAGAAACAAGATTTTTTTCATTTTGTAGAGATTTAATTAAAAAAAGTATGAATTTGGAGTATCGGTTATTTTGTGGCCATTGCAACCTGGTCGAGTTTCTCGAGTTCGGAGAGGTTCTTTACAGCTTCGAGATTTCCGGCCGCTTTGGCGGATTCGAAGTATGCGGCGGCTTGCCGGAAGTCGCCTTTCAAGGCGGCGATCACCCCCATGTTGTTGGCCCAGGCGGCATCGTGGGTCGCCACTTTAGCCAGATAACGCTCGGCTTCGGCCGTGTTTTTGGCTGAGATGGCGTTGGCGGCGGCATTCAGGTTGGCGATGTCGCTGTTGGGAAATTGCCCGGCGGCGATGTCGAACACGCGGTGGTATTCGGCGCTTGCCGGAGGATAGCTTTTCGCGACAAGGAACATCTCGTTCAGGCTCATCAGCTGCGGATTCGCTTCTATGGCTATCCGGCCTTGCTCAATGGTAAAGGGGATTACCGTATATTTGAGTTCATAGTCGGACCGCCGCAGTTTGGGGTACATTTCCGTCAGGATTTCTCTGTACGGGCCGTCTCCCAGGAGACTTTTCATCTTTTTCTCCCGGCCGTCGAGAGCCTCGGAGCTCCGGATGATCAAAAGGGCGGCGTCTTTGTAGTGTTTGTTCGACGCTTCCATCAGATCTTCCAGTCCTGTCCAGTCTTCACCGCGCCCTGTCACTTGAAATAGACTCTCGTTTAAACCATAGGCGGTGTGGATGTAATCTTTAAGGGCGATTGCGCGGCGGCTCGAAAGGGTCATGTTCGTGGCCGAACTGCCTTCAGGCGAAGCGTATCCGTCGATCACCACTTGTGTAATGGTGGTGTAAGGATTGTTCTGGATGCGCTGGATTAGTGACCCAATTTTTGTCAGTTCCGAGGCGTTGCCCATGAAATCAGGGCGCAGTTCCGAGCGGCCGACGGCGAAGTCGAGAAACGCCTTGCCGCTTTCGCTGCGTGTTTTGACGGGCTCGGGGTTGGGAAGTTTGAAGCTGACCGTGTAGCTGAGCCCGATCTCCTTTACGGGAGAGGGCTTGGCCGGATTGCGGTTTTCCATGCCATTGCCCAGCAACCGGAATTCGACAGGAGTGATCGGACCGTCACATTCGCACTGCTCTTCGCGGATTCCGAAGGCTGCATAACGCATCCACGGTTCGTAGGCGACAGCCGTCGAATAGCGATAGGTCCGCGATGCGTTTACAGCGTCCCCGTCGATTACACGGCCGACCCCGATCGGTTGGCGGCCCAGGGCCACCATGCGGTTGTAGGCCCTCTGGCGGTTTTTGCCGTTTATCATCACCGGGGGCATATCCATCGACACGTTCATTGTGTCGTTTCGAAGCTCCGGGGTGAGCAGCAAGAAACCGCGTTTGGCTATCTCCACGTTGTTCAGGGCGATGGTCATGTCCAGGTAAACCGAATCGCCTTTCAGGTAATAATTGTCCTGTGTCACGCTTACGCGCCACAGTTCCACGGCATTGCGCACCTGGCTCCATCCGGGGAGCGCAGCTATCGTAAACAGTACCAGTAGTATGTTGATTTTCTTCATCGTTCGCTTATTTAATCATAAAGATCAGGGACACGCCTGCCTTCGTGGGGCCGAAGTAATTTTTGGTTTCTGAGTTGATAAGGGGGGCACAGGTGGCACAGCGGTATTTGTCATACCATAAATAGGCATAACCCAGCCCCAGTTCGGCTTCGATGGCCCAGCGCTTGCCGAGCATCCATTGGTAGCCTGCATTTACGCCCGCACCCACCAGTTGGCCCTCGTAGCGGTAGTCGCTCATCGATTCGCTGAACGGCGGTGAAGGCAGGTTGCTGACATTATATTTGGCGTAGTGTGCATGAACTCCCCAGAAAAAACCGTTGAATGCCTCGCACGTCCAGAAACGTATGCCGGGTTGTACAGAAAAGTTCTCCCATTCGCGGTCGTTGATCCGCCCCCAAGAGTTGTGTGTAAACGGGATGTCGAGGGTGGTTTTTTGCGCCAGACGCACCTCGGCCCCCAGGCTGATGGTCAGGGTGGCGTCGAAAAGCAGGTTCGATTTGATTCCCACCAGGGGCGTTTCCCTCAGACGGCTGGCCGTTGCATACCCTCCGCGCGGGGCGGGTGTGGGTTCAAGCTCCGGGGCCAGGGTGAGGAGCACGGTTTCGGTGGGAACGGAATAGCCCTGCACCACTTCGGGCTGATAGGGTACGGGATCTGCCAGGATAGCCGCAGGGCGCGGTTGGGGTACGGCGGGTATAATCATGATATAGTTGCCGTTCATCTCCCAGGTCTGTTTGGAACTGTCCAGGATCAATCTGAGCATCTCTTTGGTCGTTCCCTCCAGGCGCGGAAGGTTCACACGCCTTGACGCATCGAAATCTCTGCTCTTGAATCCGAACGCGTAGCCTGTTTGGACTTCAATCTCTTTGATGGCTTCCCGGATGGTGATGCTCTTATTGGAAATGGTCACCCGTTTTTCTTGTGCCGTCAAGGTGACCGCAGGAAAGATGACCAGAGCGAGCAACAGGACAATGTCTCTCAATGCCTTTCCGGATTTTGTGTGTTTCAACTCCATGTATTCTATTGCAGTTAGTTTCTCTGAAAAAATGGTCAATGCTTTACTTTTACGTGCACTGTTTTATCGCTGATCTCATAGGTGAATTCGCGGCTGAAACTTTGGAATATCCGCATCGCAGTTTCAATGTCTTCTTTCCCGATGAAGCGGAAATTGAGGTCTCCGTCATGCTTGAAAGTGCCTTCGACCTCGACTGTCATTCCATAATACCATTCGATCGTGTGGAATACATTCGCGTAAGACGCCTCTTCGAAAACCAGGCGGGCCGCCATCCACTCGGGCAGTGTCGATGCAATCTGTTCGATCGCGTATTGGTGGGTGTTGTTGTTGTAGACAAGCTGCTGTCCCGGGGTCATATTGAAGGCTATCTGCCCCTCTTCCTCGGTTCTTGCTTCCACGGTGATCTTCCCTTCATAAAGCGTCACGATGGTGTGTGGACTGTCAGGTATTGTCTGTACATTGAATTTCGTGCCCAATACATTCACGTTCAGATGGTTTGTTTCTACCACGAACGGCTTCAGGCTATCCTTTGCAACATTCAGGTAGACTTCCCCTTGCGACAACATCATCCGGCGCTTGCCTCCTTCCTTGGATTCATTGACGTAGCGGATCAGGCTTCCGGGCCGGATAAATACGTCCGATCCGTCATTGAGCGTAGCGCGTTCCCGGCAGCCCCGCATATTGGGCATATCCACATGCGCCAGCACGGTCAACGATTCCACCTCCGGGGTTTGGTAGTAGTTCCAGATAAGCCAGCAGGCGACGATCAGGGTCGGTACGAGTGCTGCTGCAACACGAAAGAACGTTCTGCGATGCAACGGAGTGCGTTTGACGATTGGCGATCTTCCGGTCACACCGAGTTTGCGGTGATAACCCTCCAGTATTTCGAAAGCCAATTTGTCTGGCTTAGGATCGTACTTGACCATCTTGTTGAAGATTTTTCTCAAAGAAGCGTCTTTCTGTTCCTCGTCCGTTGCAGAAGCAATCCACTCTTGAACAAGATCCCGGATGTCTTCGGGATAATCTCCGTTAAAATACTTCTTGAGAATTATTTCAACTCTACTTTTAATTTTTCTCGTTGTCATAATGACTTTTTTTCAAGTCGGCAATCCTGTTATTGGTCTGCGTTGCTGATTCAACGGTGTTGTTTTGTATTAAAAGCCCAATGGGCACCCCATTAAATTATATTTTTTTAAAAACCGTGCTAAATAATAACTCTTTCAAAGCCCAATTAGTATGGGACTAAGAAAGATTATCCGTTTATTTCCCTTCTTGCCAGAATTCTTGCGAGCCGAATAGTCATCCTCTCAACTGTAAGAACGCAGTAGGGGGGCATTTCAGAAGTACTTCGGTTAATTATTTTTAATTATTTTTACCATCTTTATTCTATATATTTCATTATCATTGTGTTGTGCGCGGTAAAAAAATATTAAAAGCGGGCATAATTTTGGGTTTGTCGCCATTGTGGCGACAGAATCTTATAATAATCGTATAATAATTTAGAAAGTCGTAGGGGAGGGAAAAGATGTTTTAAACCCCTACGAAGAAGAGAACTATTCGAAGCATCTGCCGTAGTTCCTTCGTGGCATTTTTGAATTGATAAAGGACGGCACGTTCCGTTATTCCGAGTATTTCGGCAATTTCTTTGGTGGTTTTGCCCTGGTATTTCATTTCCATGACCTGCCTTGTGGTATTGGGCATGGTGGCGATGGTCGCCCAGATGATCTTTTTCTCTTCTTCCTCAATAATTATTTCATCGTATGCCGACACGTTGTCGATATTGCTGTCGGGCATGGACTGGTAGCGTTCCATCGCTTTGATCCGGCGGATGTAACTGAATGCCTTGTTTCTTGCAGACACGTAAAGCAATCCCTTGACACCTTTGGTAAAGTCGATCGAATCACGTTTCTCGAAAATGTCCACAAACGTATCCTGGACAATTTCCTTAGCCTCCTCCTGGTTGTGGATCAACGTGTAGACAAAACTGTAAAGTCGTGATGAAAAGTGAAGACATAATTTGTCAAACGCCTCATGGATCCCGTCTGATAATTCCTTGACCAATTCAGGAGGGATATCCTGTTGGGCGCGGTAGCGTTTTTTTTCTTTCGGGAGACTAAATTCCCCACCCGGGTCAATCTTGTTCTGCCCTGTCGTATTACTTCGCGTCATAGCCCTTCCTGTCTAATATTGTGCCCTGCGGGCGGAATGTTTTCAAGTTCCGGACGAATCGTGTATGGCCCCGTTTTGTGGTGGTGATATTATGACGAAAAAGCGTGATGACCAATCCGAACCCGCAAACCCTCTGGCAAGATGGGTACAGTGGTAGCAGACGACATCACGCTATACGAAGATAGCCGCTAACGACTTAAATAGGGTCTGCCGATTACCACTGTTTTACCTTGCCAGATTTTTTGCGGGATTATCGGTATACGCCAGCCACTCAAGTAGAGTAAACTGTGCGACAAAGATAGGCAAAAAAACCTTTCGGCTAAATTTTCAGCACACAATTTGATTATCGCCATGCATGTTGTCTTGAAAAATGGCACGAATCTTCGAATTAGATTGTTTCATTATCAGGCAAATACATGTGTCTTGTGTGGCAAGTTACAGGATGTTGCCTTTTTGGGTTTAAGTGATTTTGACATCTGGCCTTTGCCTGATAATTTCTCGGAATGATCAATCAACGACAACGCCCCCCTGTGATCAAAAGATCACAGGGGGGCGTTGTCATATGGACTCCTGACTGCTATCTCACCAAGCTGAACATCGACCGGTTGTCGGGGGCGATCGTGTGGCCGGCAAGTACCGATTTGTAGAATTGGCGAATGTGGTCGTTGCGCACGATGTATACCTGATTCTTCACCTTGCCGGCCAAGATGTCGACCCACCGATCGTGGCCCGCTAGCTCAACGCCCACGGAATTACGGCTTTCGTGTTGCGCTACCGCGTGGCGATGCACGGCAACCACCATCCGGCGATGATCGAGGATTTGCAGCAGACCATCCTCCTTGTGCGCGAGAATCATGCCGCGTATGGCATCGACCCCGACAGGATGGGGGTGATGGGCTTTTCGGCCGGGAGACACCTGGCCGGGACGTCGATGGTTTTTTATGACAATGATTTTTTGGACCCGCTGGGCATCGAGCCGCGGGTGTCGCTGTTGCCCGATTTCGTGGCGATGATCTATCCGGTGGTGACGATGCTCGATCCGTTGGCTCACAAGCGTTCGCGCCGGGTGCTGTTGGACGGTAACGACACGTCGGCAATGGAACTCGCCCTGTCGCTCGAACAAAACACGTGTTACGGAATGTCGCCCGTTTTTCTCGTTCACTGCCGCGACGACCGCACGGTCGATTACCGCAACAGCGCGGGGTTGGCCGAAGCGCTTGACGCCGCGGACGTACCCTGCCGCTTTTTGCTTTATGACGAGGGAGGGCACGGATTTGGGATCAAGCCACCGAAACAGGCGGTCGAGGCGGCACGGTGGCCTGCCGAATTTCTCGCGTGGCTTGAGTCGACACTCGGCGTTTCGCTCGATCCGGCGTCCTGATCCTTACCGGAAATTCACCAAAAATTCTTCTTTGTAGGCGGGGGAGATATCGACCTCCGAACCGTCGCTCATCAGGCAGTAACCGCCTGCTCCCTTGTGGTACGAGCACACGTGGTTAAGGTTGATCATGTGTGATTTGTGCACGCGCAGAAAAGGCAGGGGTAAAATCTCCGAAAAATGCTTCAGGAAGCGGCACACCATCCGTCGGCTACCGTCGGCCAGGTAAATGTCCGTAAAGTTGCCGTTGCCCTGCAGGCGCACGATCTCTTCGGGTTTGACGACCTCGAAGCCTTCGAGCGTAGGCAACACGATCCGGCGTCGTTCGGGCGTCCGTTCCCGGAAATTCTCGGAAACGATCCGATTGCGGTTGACGATCTCGTTGCGGGCAATGATTTCCGCGGTTTTGTTCACGGCCAGGATCAGTTCCTCGATACTGACCGGTTTCAACAGATAGTAGGCCGCACTTTGGTTCAGCGCCCGCAGCGAATATTCCGAGAAGGCGGTCACGAAAATCGTTTCGAAATGGAGATCGCCGCACCCGTCCAACACGTCGAACGCATTGCCGAACGGCATCTCCACATCGAGAAAGACCAACTCGGGCTGCAATTCACGGATCACCTCGACCGCTTGCCGCCCGTCGGCCGCCAGGCCCACGAGTTCAACCTGCGGACAATATTTTTCCAGGTATTTTTTCAGCACTTCGCGCGCCGCCTGTTCGTCTTCGACGATCACGCTCCGGATTTTTCGCAGGTTCATGGGGCGGAGGGTTTTAGATTAGCCGGGAAAGAGATCGTGACGATCACGCCTGTCGCGGGCGCTTCTTTCTCGGAAACGTCCCAGATGATGTCGCTGTGGTATAGCTCGTTGAGCAGACGGATGCGCTCACGGATGTTGTCCATGCCGCGTGAGCGGTGCAGCTTTTGATTCTCGGTCTTGATCGCACGGCTTTGGGTGAGGCCGATGCCGTTGTCCTCGACCGTGACGACGATGCGTCCGCCGGTTTCGGTGACCGCCAACCGCAGCAAGCCGGCCCCCTCTTTATACCGCAGCCCGTGCCACACGGCGTTTTCCAGGAACGGTTGGATCACCATGTTGGGTACCCACACCGCGTCGGGATCGAGCGCCGGATCGAGGTCGACCGCATACGAAAACTTTTCCTTGAACCGCAGGTATTCCAGTTCCATGTATTTCCGCAGCTGGGTCAGTTCGTCGCCGAGGCGGATAAAGTCGCGGTTCGAATTTTCCATCACGTTGCGCATCAGTCCCGAGTAGGACGAAAGGTAGCGGTTGGCCTGCAACTCGTCGTTCTCGGAAATGAACTGGTTGAGGCTGTTGAGCGAGTTGAAGATGAAGTGCGGGTTCATCTCGCGCCGCAGCGACTGGAGGGCGATGCGCTTGTTGCGCCGCTTGATCGTTTGCAGCGATTTGACGATGAGGAACAACAACGCCACCATCACCGCCAGGAACCCAATCAGCCAATAACTAAAGATGTTTTTTGAGTGGATCAGGGCGTCCTTGAGTTCACGCTCTTTCTCGAGCTGTTGTATTTTTTCCTCGGTCGCTTCGAAGAGTTTTACATCGACCAACAGACTGTCGGATCGGATTAGCGATTCGAGCTTTTCTAAAAAATCCTTATAGAGGGCGAGGCTGCGGTCGGGCTGGTTGACCTTTTCGTATTCGGTGGCCAGCAACTCTAACGATGCCTTGGCATCGAGCGTGTTGTGCTCGGCCAACGCCTGGTCGTAGGCTTGGGCCAGCAGATCGATCGCCTCGCCGTGGCGGTTTTCGGTGGCCAGCAAGGCGGCCATGTCTTGTTTGATGCGGATTTCCGACGCAGGGGTGGGGGCGTTTTCGAGGGCGACCTCGTAATTCCCGATCGCCTCATCTTTCTTATCCATCTGCTCGTTGGCCCTGGCCATCTGGATGTAGGCGTCGGCTTTTTCGAATGACGGTTCTTTTTCGTCGACCAATTTGGTTCCCATCAGATCGAGGTTGCTTTGGATCAGTTCGGCCTGTTTCATCGGGCTGGCGGCGTTGCGCAGGCGATCAGCGTCGTTGGTGTTAAGCTGCTTCATCACCTGGTCCGATACGACGGCGCTCGCCTCTTCATAGGAAGAGATCGCTTCCGGGATCTTTTGCTGGGCTTCCTGCACCCGGGCCAGTTCGCGGTTAACGGCAGCGATCTGCCTGCGGTCTTTCAACTTTTCGTATAGGGCCAGCGCTTTTTTGAGGTTTTCTTCCGCTTTCTTATAGTCTCCGATGTTGAACAGTTCGCGGGCGAGGTTCACGTAGCCCGCCGCCACCTGTTCTTCCGATTCCTCTTCGAGCGAGATCGACAGTTTCGACGCGGCCTTGCTCACGCTGTTCTGCGCGGGCGCGCTCGCCTCGGCCGGAGGAGGCGAGGTCTTGCTCTGTGCTCCGGCCCCGAAGGCCAGTGCAAGCAATAAAAAGAGGAATATGTAGGCTTGTTTTCCCATACCGGATGGTTTTCGATGCAAAGTAACACAATTTACCTCATATTTTTTGCACGGTTCACCAAGTCAACCCCGCGTTTCACCCAGTTTGCCGAAGATGAATGATTTTCGAAAATACATTTGGATAAGAAAAGACCGGAACAAATTCTGAAAAACCATTTAAAATAAAAGCCTTATGAAAAAGTTGATTTTTGTCCTTGCCGCCGCCCTCGTTCTCACCGTCGCCCTCGGGTGCAGCTCGTCCAACGCCCGCAACAACGGCAACAACCCCGACCAAACCCTGACCTCGGCCAACCGCGACGGCGTGGTTTACCACACCCGCATCCAGGTGGCACTGCTGCTCGACACTTCGAACAGCATGGACGGCCTGATCGAACAAGCCAAAGCCCGCCTGTGGAACATCGTCAACACGCTCTCCACGCTGAAATACAAAGGCGCCGCGCCCGAAGTGCAGATCGCCCTTTACGAATACGGCAACGACTGGCTTGACGCCCGCACAGGCTATATCCGCCAGGTGGTACCCTTAACCACCGACCTCGACCTGATCTCTGAAAAACTGTTCAGCCTGCGCACCAACGGTGGACTGGAATATTGTGGCGCGGTGATCGCCGACGCGCTGAAAGATCTGCGCTGGAGCGATGGTCAGGCCGATATGAAACTGGTCTACATCGCCGGCAACGAAGAGTTTAACCAGGGGCACGTGAGCTATAAGGAATCGTGCGCCGCCGCCCAGGCCCGTGGCGTTTACATCAACACGATCTACTGCGGCGGCTATCAGGCCGGCATCCAGGAATTGTGGCAGGCCGGCGCAACGTCCGGCGGCGGCAAATATTTCAACATCGACCACGACGCGCGGGTGACTTTCATCAGCACCCCCTATGACGACGCCCTGGCCCGTTGCAACCAGCGCCTGAATGACACCTACATCAGCTACGGGGTGCAGGGTGTGGCCAAAAAGCAGTCGCAGGCTGCGCAGGACGTGAACGCCGAGTCGGTTTCGGCCGCCAACTATGCCGAGCGCGTGGTCACGAAATCCAAATCGTCGGTCTACCGTAACGAAAGCTGGGACCTCGTCGACAAAGTAGCTGAAGACTCGAAGGCCCTTGCCTCCATTTCGCAAGCCGAACTTCCGGCCGAATTGCAGGGTAAAACCGAGGCCGAAGTCCGCCAGGTGGTCGACCAGAAAGCTACGGAACGCGCCGCGATCCAGCGCGAGATCGACGAATTGGCCGTCAAACGCCAGGCTTATATCGACGAGCAGGCCAAGAACAGCGGCACCGCCGCCGACGACCTGGGCGCAGCGATCAACGCTTCGATCCTCGCCTTTGCACAAACTAAGGGATTCGATGCACAATAACTCCGTCGGGCTGTTTCGGAAAAAAGCATCGCAATTCGCCGGCCGGGACCGCGTTAGGTCCCGGCCCGTCGGGGCGTCCCCCCACACGGCGTTTTTTAACAGGGTAAAAAAGGCCCCCGAGTTCGCGCTCCTTT
>JAVBLC010000014.1:0-80313 GCA_031553805.1 Rikenellaceae bacterium
CCCCCCCCCCCCCCCCCCCCCCCCCCCCCCCCCCCCCCCCCCCCCCCCCCCCCCCCCCCCCCCCCCCCCCCCCCCCCCCCCCCCCCCCCCCCCCCCCCCCCCCCCCCCCCCCCCCCCCCCCCCCCCCCCCCGCCGCCCCCCCCCCCCCCCGCGCCCGGGGCGGGCGCCCGCCGGCCCCCCCCCCCCCCCTATATCTACGGTATCGTTTCTTCGTGAGCAGCCAGTTAAGCAGCGATCGGGATTTTTGTTTGGTTCTCTCTGCTTCCAGCCCGTCCCATTTTGCAGCAAAAATCCAACCCTTTGGCCGACACAAAAAATGATACCGAAAACCCTTCGCTTCCGGTAAATTCATCTTTCTATTTTTTCTTTTCGACTTTTTTTCGCTTTCTATAAATTTCCATTCTCGACACAAAACGAGCATACCTGTTTTCGTCTCTTCCAGTCAAAAGAGAATACCCGACCCAAAAGAGAAAGACAAAACCACTTTAAACAAACTGAAAATAACTGACTTACATGACATACCGAAGAAAGTCAGTTCATAAAAATAAGACTTTTTTTTTCGAATACCAGCCATCAGATTTTTTAACCGATCCTTTTTTTAACAAAAAAAACTTCTTTTTTTTTCATTAGGCTAAGAAAAAATATATTATCTTTGACTGAAGACCTAAAAAAGCGGGGTCTTTGTGATTATGGCTCTGTTCTGGAGGCTGTCGGCCCATCCGGAAAGGTTGCGACAGGCAACGGAACTTTCGATCCGCGCCGCTTCTGCCTTTCATTTGGAGCCGATCTCCCGACGAAGAATACATATCACCTCAAGCCACTGACTATCAGAACCCCTGTTGCATTTATTCAATTTTCGCTTTTTTACGATGTTTTGTTGTTCTGCCGCCGAATGAATCCCCACATCCGGAATAATTCTTCTTAGTTATACAGAAATTAGTTTCGAAAAAGGATATTCATCAAAACCCCAAACGCTATGAGATACCGATTGTTTCAGCGGACAAGTCCGCAAGAGGGAACCAATGCGAAGCCATACGTTTCGCCGATGCCCAAATCCATAAAAAAGACGTCGCTCGCCCTGTTGGGCTTATTGGCCGTCGGAGTCGCGATCAGCGGATGCAGCGGCCAGATCAAGCAGGCAGAACCGGTGCCCGAAACCCGCACGATCGCCGAAGGGAAGTTTGAGCCGACATGGGAATCGCTCACGCAGAATTACCAGTGCCCGGAATGGTTCCGCGACGTGAAACTCGGCATCTGGGCCCACTGGGGCCCGCAATGCGTACCCGGGGAAGGCGACTGGTACGCCCGCTCAATGTATATGCAGGGGCACCGCCAATATGACTCGCACGTGGCGAACTACGGACATCCTTCGGAATTCGGTTTCATGGAGATCATTAACCTCTGGAAAGCCGAAAACTGGGATCCGGCGGCGCTGATGGCGCTTTTCAAGGAGACCGGCGCGGGCTATTTCGTAGCGATGGCCACCCACGAGGATAATTTCGACGCCTATAATTCGAAATACCAGGCGTGGAACTCGGTGAACGTCGGCCCGAAAAAAGATATCATCGGCGGTTGGGCCGAAGCGGCCCGGGCCCAGGGGATGCGTTTCGGCGTTTCTAACCACTCCTCGCACGCATGGCACTGGTTCCAAACCGCGTATGGTTACGACGGCGAAGGTCCGCTGGCCGGCGTACGCTACGATGCCTACACCCTGACAAAAAAAGACGGCAAAGGCAAGTGGTGGAACGGGCTCGATCCGCAGGACCTGTACGGCAAACCGCTCCTGGTGGTGCCGGATGGCCTGACCACGGCCAAAGACGTGCGCAAGTGGCACGACGAAAACAACCTGCCGTGGACCGAAGCCGCCCCGGAGGGCGACCCTACCTGGGCCAACGAGTGGTTCTACCGCATGAAAGACCTGGTGGACACCTACAAACCTGATTTCGTGTACCTCGACAACACGGGCGACCTGCCGCTCGGACAGGCCGGGCTCGACATCGTGGCCCACTATTATAACTCGAACATGGCCGACCACGGCGGCAAGCTCGACGGCGTGCTCACCGCCAAAGGGATGCCGCGTGACAAAGTGGGGGCTGTCACCCTTGACTACGAACGCGGCGGCAGCGCAACTATCTCGGAGCAACCCTTCGAAACCGGCACCTGCATCGGACAGTGGCACTACAAGAAAGACATCGAGTACAAGAGCGTGCGCCAGGTGGTGCAGATGTTCGTGGACGTGGTCAGCAAGAACGGCACGATGCTGCTGAGTATCCCGATGCGCGGCGACGGCACGATCGACGACCAGGAGATGGCTTTCCTGAAAGGCTTTACAGCGTGGACCAAGACCAACGGCGAAGGCATCTTCGCTTCACGCCCGTGGAGTGTTTACGGCGAAGGCCCGACCCTGCCCGGTCGCGGTCGCGGCCGCGATGCGGTGATCCCCTACACCCAGGAAGACATCCGCTTCACCACCAAGAACGGCGATCTCTACGCCTTTATCCTCGGACAGCCCGAGAGCGCCATCACCATCAAGTCGCTGGCCACCGGCGCCGAGTTTGCCCGCCCGGTGAAGTCGGTCGAACTGGTCGGCTCGGGTGAAACCATCCGCTGGCAACAAACCAAAGAGGGGCTCGTGATCGAGAAACCCGAAAAAATGCCGACCGAAGACGTGATCTCGTTCAAGGTCGCTTGGAACGACTAACCCAAAACGCTTACAATAATGAAAAACGCTTTTGTATTATTAGCCACCCTGCTGTTTATGGGCGCGGCCGTGTCGGCGGACGAACCCCCGATGAAACCGTTTGTGATCGACCACCAGGGGCTGCTCAACTCGCCCATCGACGTGTCGTTCCTACTCGACGCCCCGGCCGGGCGCGACGGGTTCATCTCGGTCAAGAACGGCCACCTGATGAAACCCAACGGCGAACGCCTGCGGATCTGGGGGGTGAACCTGACCGGATGGACCTATAGCTCGACGATGCTACCGCCCAAGGAAGAAGCCGAATTCTGGGCCAAGACGCTGGCCCGCATCGGGGTCAACTGTGTACGTTTCCACTTCCTCGACCTGACCACGCGCAACGCCGAACAGGAAGCCCGTGCCGCCGAACGCGTCCGGTCGACCCAACTCAACGGTCAAAGCTATGCGGTTTCGCCCGCCGGTCTGATCGACGGCTCGCGCAACGACACCCAAACGTTCGATCCCGACGCATTGGACCGCCTCGACTACTTTATCGCCGAATTAAAAAAGGCTGGGGTTTATTCCAACCTCAACCTCAACGTCGGCCGCCGCTATAAGGAGGGGGACGAAGTGCCCGACTACCGCCTGATCGGCGTGGCCAAAGGCGTCACCTACATCGGCGACCGTTTGATCGAGCTCCAAAAGGATTATGCCCGCAAGCTGCTCACACACTACAACCCTTATACGAAATCGAAATACAGTGACGAACCGGCTATCGCCACGGTGGAGATCGTGAACGAAAACTCGCTGTTCGAATTCTGGTTCCGCAACTGGCTGCGCGGCGAATTGGCGCCGGGCGGGACGAACTACCAGCTCGACTTTACGCCTTTCTACGGCGAACAGCTCTCAGAAATGTACCAGGAATGGCTGAAGACGAACCGCAGCCCGCAACAACTGGCCCAACTGCGCAAGCTGGCCGGCGTAGGTCCGAACGACCCGCTGCCGCGCATCCGCCGCGGTGATTTCAGCGTCGCCCCGACCGATCTGTTCCGGGCCGAAGCCGACTTCTACACCTATGTTGAAACGCAGTTCCTGATGGGGATGTATAATTTCATCAAGAACGACCTGGGCGTGAAATCGCCCGTGATCGGCAACGCCGACCACACCTACTGGATCCCGAGCCAACCGATGATGCGAGCCAACTCGATGCTGGACTTCGTCGACGGCCACGTCTACTGGCAACACCCGGCGATCTGGGGGCTGCGCAACACCCCAATGGTCAACAAGCCGACCGAGTCGACGATCATCAAACTCGCCCGTTCGCCTTTCCTCGACCGCCCGTTCACGGTGAGCGAGGTCAACCATCCGAACCCGAACGAATACGTAGCCGAAATGATTCCCATCCTCGCCTCCTACGGGGCCTTCCAGGACTGGGACGGCATCTACTTCTACACGTTCGAGTGTAAAGTGGGCGAAAAGTGGTCGAACTTCGTGACCGACCAATTCGACATCACGCTCGACCCGGTCAAGATGTCGCAAATGGCTGTCGGCGCGATGCTCTTTTCGCGTGCTGACGTGAAAGCGGCCAAACAGATCGTCGCCCGTTCCTACACGGCCGACCAGGTGACCGAATCGATGCGCCTGCCGATGTCCGAACGGCCTTACTTCACGCCCGGCTTCCCGCTGTCGTTGCCGCTGCGCCACGGTTCGCGCATCCAAACCCTCGACGGCAAACCCACCCAGGCGTTCGAAGCCGATCCGCAGCCGCCCTACCTGTCCGACACGGGCGAACTGGGTTGGTACGTGACCGACGGCGAGAACGGGATGGTGACCATCAATACCCCCAACACACAGGGCCTGGTCGGCTTCGTGCGCAACAACAAGCAACGCACGCGCCACATCATGCCCGAAATCAAGAACGACTTCTGCGCGATCACCCTTTCGTCGCTCACCACCGATCCGATCCAACGCTCGAACAAGATGTTGCTTACCGCTTGTTCGCGTTGGCAGAACACAGGTTCGCAGTGGAACGACCGCCGCACGCTTTGGGATTTCTGGGGCACCGGACCGACGCTCATCGAGCCGGTGGCCGGATGGCTGGTGTTGCAGGATCTTGACGGCGCAGTCGACGTCAGCGTAACGGCCATCGACGGCTCGGGCCGCCCGATCGGCAACCCCGCCCGCGCCAAAATGGTCGAAGACGGTTGGGAAGTCGCCCTCGACGCACCGACCACGCAATATATTATTACGGTAGCCCGCTAACCTCGCCGGCCCACCGCTTTTGTATCCATTTCCGGAATTATCCCTTTGTGCGCGCAAACGCACAAAGGGATAATTCCCTCCATTTAAACCAACAATATTATGCGCGCATTACGATTTACTGCGGCCCTGTTGGCTGTTTCGTCGTTTTTACTCACCCCCGGAGCGGCGTCGGCGCAAACGGCCGATCCGCTTGCCACAGGCTTTGTGCAACCGCCGCACTCGGCCGAGCCGAAAACCTTCTGGCACTGGATCAACGCCAACGTCACCAAAGACGGCATCACCCGCGACCTCGAAGCAATGCAGAAAGCAGGCGTGGGTGGCGTGTTCATTTTTGACGGCAGTTCTTATATGCCGGCCGGACCGGCCGCATACCAATCGCCCCTGTGGAGCGAACTGATGGCCCATGCGATCAGCGAAGGCAAACGCCTGGGGGTCGACATCGGGATGCACAACGCTCCCGGCTGGTCGAGCAGCGGCGGACCGTGGATCACCCCCGACCGCTCGATGCAGCAGCTCGTGTGGGCGGAAACCACCGTCACCGGCGGACGCCGCGTCGACGTAGTCTTGCCCGAACCGCACCGCAACGAAGGCTACTACCGCGACGCGTTCGTGCTTGCTTTCCCGTCGTTGCCCGGCGAAGAAAAATCTTACGAAGCCACCATCAAAAAGGTGTCCACCGACACCGGCGGCGAGGTCGACAAAGCGATCTTGTGCGACGGGAGATACAACAAAGGCATCGCCCTCGGACGTAACAACGCGTTGCTGATCGAACTGACCGAACCCACGACCGTTTATGCGATCACGGCATTCGGCGCAACGGGCCGCCGCCTGTCGGGGCTCACGCTCGAATCGTCGGACGACGGCGTAAACTTTACGCCGGTCTGTACGCTCAGAGGCCCGTCCACACACGGCATCGTGGCGCCCGCCGCAGAAAGTTTCCCGGCCCGGAAGGCCCGCTTCTTCCGCCTCTCATCGGGCGGACAGAGCGAACTCGGGGAAGTGTGGCTGCACCGCACCCCGCGCATCGCGGATTGGACCTACAAGGCCGACTTCGGTTACCGCGTGGGGCTTCAGTTCACGATGCCCGAAGTATCCGGCGTAACCACAGCGATTAACCCCGCCTCGGTGATCGACATCTCGCAATACGTCGACGCCAACGGCCGCCTGCGGTGGAACGCCCCCAAAGGTTCGTGGACGATCCTGCGCGTGGGCCAGACCAGCACGGGCAAACGAAACGTTTCGGCCTCCGAAGCCGGCACCGGCCTCGAATGTGACAAATTCAGCACCGAAGCCGTCGATTTCCAGTTCAACCAAACCGTCGCCCGCGTGATGGCCGGCGCCACCCCCGGAACAATCAGCGGTTTCAAGGACGTAATCATCGACAGCTACGAAACGGGCATGCAGAACTGGACGGTAAAATTCCCCGAAGAGTTCTCGAAACGCACGGGCTACGACATCCGCCAATATATGCCGGCGATGTTCGGACGCTTTGTGGGCGATCCGGAAACCTCGGAACGCTTCCTCTACGACGTGCGCCGGGTGATGGCCGACGTGATGACCGAAAACTATTATGCCCGGATGGGAGCCCTCTGCCGCGAACGCGGACTGACGTTCTACGTCGAAGGATATGGCCAGGGGGTGTTCGACGAACTCAACCTGGGCAGGGTGCCCGATGTGCCGACGACCGAATTCTGGGTGCGTTCGCCGTGGACGCCCAGCCGCGCGGTGAAAATGGTGTCGTCTTCGGCCCACGTTTACGGCAAACCGGTCGTGGCCGCCGAAGCCTTCACCGGCGAAGACCAGACTTCGCGCTGGCTCGAGTATCCCTATGCGATGAAAGTGATCGGTGACGATATGTTCGCCGCCGGGGTCAATCACATCGTGTTCCACCGCTACGCCCACCAACCGCATCCCGACGCTGCGCCCGGCGTGGCCATGGGGCCGTTCGGGATTCCTTTCGACCGCACCAACACGTGGTTCGCGCAAAGCACCGGCTGGCTCGATTACCTGACGCGCTGCCAGCAGATGCTGCGGCAGGGCGCTTACATCGCCGACGTGATGTATTTCATCGGTGAAAATTCGCCCAACAGCTCGCAATTCCTGATCCCGTCGGTTCCGGCCGGGCACAACTACGACCTCGTGTCGGCCGAAGTGCTGTTGCAGCGTGTGTCTGTCGAAAACGGATACATCACCCTGCCCGAAGGAGGCCGTTACCGCCTGCTCATGCTGCCGCCCGACCTCAAGTCAATGACCCCCGCGCTGATGCGTAAACTGAGCGAACTGGTCGAACAAGGCGCGGTGATCCTTGGCCCGAAACCGGAATACTCCCCCACCCTGAGCGGTTATCCGGAGAGCGACCGCGAAATGCGGCGCATCGCCGATGCGCTCTGGAGTGGGAAAAGCGCTGGCGGCGCACCGCTGAAAGGCCGTGTCTTCGCGACGCCCGGCAACACGCTCGAAAGCGTCTTTGCCGTACTGGGCACCACACCCGACTTCAAATACGCGGGACGCAAGTCCGACGCCGAACTCTCGTGGCAACACCGCCGACTGGCCGACGGCGACATCTATTTCGTCGCCAACCGCCAACGCCTCGATGCCGAAGTGCTATGTGACTTCCGCGTCGCCGGCCGCGTGCCCGAACTGTGGAACCCGCAAACGGGCGAGATGCAACCCGCCGTGATCTACACCCAGGACGCCGCAACGGGGCGCACCTGCGTGCCGCTGCAACTCGGTCCGGCCGAATCGGTCTTTGTCGTGTTCCGCAAACCGTCGACAACCAACGGCGAAACCTCGATCTCCAAAAACGGAGAACAGATGACCGGCGTCGACCTGAAAACCGCCGCACTTCCGACCGTAACGAACAGCTTCACGATGTCAATCTGGGCGAAACCCGACATTGATCTGCGCATCATGCCGCGTGAATCGGCAACGGGCCAGATCGATGAAACGGCGACTTTCTATGCTATTTCAGCCGCCGAGGGCGACGTGCTTTACGGCGCAGGCCACGCGATGGCGGGCTTGGCTGTGGGCCGCAACGGCGCTTACGTGATCGAACGCGGGCGCACCAAATCGCCCGCCGTGCTCGTCGTGCGGCAACCCATTTCGGGCTGGAACCATTTTGCCGTCGTTTACCGCGACGGCAAACCGAGCCTCTATATCAACGGCCAATTTGTCCGTGAAGGGCTCGCCTCGGGCGACACCGTACACCCCGGCATCGGCTCGCCGCCGCCGGCGCCCGACGTGGTGTTCCATTTCACAGGACTCGCAGCCGTGATGCGCTCCTCGGGGCTGCCGCAAACGCCCTCACAAGGCCGGTCGCTGCTGTTCGAAGGCAACCTGACCTCGGCCGAGCTTTTCAAGGAAGCGCTGAGCGAAAGCGCCATCGCCGAAATCGCCAAGCGTGGTTTGCCGCCGATCGCCACCCCGTCTGCTGTCGAACTCAGCGCCGAACCCAACGGCTCGGTGCGCGGATTGTTCTGGAAATCGGGCAACTACACGCTTTCGTCCGGCGTCAGCGCCCGGGTCGAAGTCGCCGAACCGTTGGCCGTATCCGGGCCGTGGCAGGTGGCTTTCCAGGAAAAACGCGGTGCTCCTGCTTCAATCGAACTACCGGCGCTCACCTCGTTGCACAAGCACGAAAACCCGGGCGTCAAATACTTCTCCGGCACGGCCACCTACACCAAAACGGTCAATGTGCCCGCCAGCTTCCTGGAAAAAGGCAAGCGTGTGGTGCTTGACCTGGGCCGTGTAGAAGTGATCGCCGAAGTGCAGGTCAACGGCCGCGACGCAGGCCTCGTTTGGCAGGAGCCCTACCTGCTCGACATCACCGACGCCGTGCGTGCAGGCGATAATACGCTCGAGATCAACGTGACCACACTGTGGCCCAACCGCCTGATCGGCGACGAGCACCTGCCGGCTGAAAACGAGTACAACCCCGGCCCTTCGGACCGCAGCATCAAGCAGACCCCCGAGTGGTTTGCAAAGGGCCTCGAAAAACCGGGCGAACGCATCACGTTCCTCACTTGGCATTTCTTCGACAAAGACGATCCGCTGATCGAGTCGGGGCTGTTAGGCCCGGTTCAACTGCTGAATCCGGTCGACGCTGTGTTTACCAAGTAGCGCAACGCTGTTCACAAAAAAAGCCGTGGGTCGAAACCCACGGCTTTTTTCATTGAACCGGTCTATTTTCAGAGCGCTTTGGCAAACGGCATCTCGAAGTGATAAACCCCCGATCCGATTTCGAAAGTCGGACGGCCCTTGACCATCCCGCCGGAAGTAACGTCCTTGCGGCCGGCGACCGAGCGGCCGCTTTCGGTCACACCGGCCGGCGAAGCGATGGGCAGTTGCACGCTGGCGCGGGCGTTGGCCGGGACGGTCACGTCGAGGATGAATTTATTGCCGTCGAGCTTCCAGTCCACATCGACCTGACCCCGCACGGTGTTGATCCCTGCGTCGACCCAGGTGATGTCACCCACCGGATTAGGCCGCACGATAACGCGGCCGAAACCGGGATCGGACGGGTCGGGCGCAATGCCGGCCAGGTTCAGGTAAAGCCACTCGGTGATGTGGCCCATCATAAAGTGGTTGTGCGAACCGCCGGCCGTCCACGTTTCGGTGAGCGACGTTTCGCCGTGCGCAAGTTGATAGCCGTAACCTGGCCGCTCCGTTTGGCTGTGAATGTCGAACACGACCTCGGCCAACCCGGCGTTACTCAGGCCGCGCAGCATATACGGATGTGCGATTTCACCCGTGGTGATGGCGTTGTCGTTGGTGCGGATGGCTTCGAGCAGGAGCGCCAGCGTAGCGTCATACTGTTCGGCCGGCACGATACCGAGCGTCAGCGGGAAAGTCTGCGAAGCCTGCGACCCGGTGGCGTATTTCCCAGTGGCCGGGTCGAGGAAACGCTTGTTGAAAGCATCGGCGATCTGGCCGGCCAGTTTTTCATACCGTTGTGCATCCTGGGTATGGCCCAGATGAGCGGCGATGCGTGCCATCGCCTGCGCGTCGTCGTAATAAGTCGCCGTGGCTACGAGCGGGATCGGCGTCATCTCGCCGCGGTCTGCGCCGCGCGGCCGCATATCGCACCAGTCGCCCAGCCCGTGCGAAACGATGTGTCCGTCGGCGCGGCTGGTCAGGTAGTCGAAATAGCGCTGCATCGCCGGATAATGGAGGTGCATCGGCGTGTCGTCGCCCGTGAAGAGGTAATGCTGCCAAGCAGCCAAGATGATCGCGCTGCCCCACTCGGGCGAATCGCGGTAAGCGCCTTCGAAACGGAGGTATTCGGGCGTAATGTCAGGCACGAGCCCGTTCGGGAGCTGGGCGTCTTCCATGTCGCCGAACGCCTTGGTGAAGAGGCGCGTCAGGTCGAATTCGGAACGCAGGCCCGGACCGTTAAGGTGAGTCTGCTCCAACCAACCGAGGCGTTCGCGGTGGGGGCAGTCGGTCATCACGTGGGCAAAATTGCTGCGTTGGGCCCAGCGCACGAGCATCCGGATGCGGTTGAACAGTTCGTTCGAGCACTCGAACTCCCCGATTGCCGGCGAGTCGGAATGCACCACGCGCACGTCGAGTTGCTCGACGATGGGCAGTGCGCCTCCACCGGTCGGAGCCACCACCTCAACCTGGAGGTAACGGGCACCGTGGTAGAAGAAATCGGGCATCCACGTTTCGCCGCCGGGTGTGCCGGCCAGCTTGTAGTTCCACCCGGCTTCGGCGTTGTTGCCGTGGGTGGAGCGCCAGTTGATCGACCCGTCGGGATTGACTTGTTCCGACGGCAGCATTTTTACCGTGCTCCCGGCCGGGCCTTTGACGCGCAGCACCGGCATCAACGAGGTATTCTGTCCGAAATCATATACAAATACACCGGGCCGCAATTCGCGCACAGCCACCGGAGTGATCGTTTCGTGGGCACGGATCGGCGGGGAAGCCGTCGAGAAGCCGCTGAGCGATCCGCCGGGGGCGCTCGTTTCGACGGCAGCCACCCATTTCGAGTCGTTGAAGCCTACCTTGTCCCATCCCGTTGGTACGGCGCTGGCGTCGAAGTCTTCACCGCCATAGGCGTGTTCGAAGGTCACCGGGCCGACCGTCGCTTTCCAATTCGGGTCGGTGATCAGCGTTTCCACGCGTCCGTCGGCATATTCGAGGCGAAGTTGGGCAAGCGCTTTCTGCACCCGCGGCGGGCCGACAAATTTCGTGTAACGGCCGTCGGCAAACTGCACGTTATACATCCCGTTGGCCAGCGTCAGGCCGATGGCGTTCTTCCCGGAGCGGAGTTGTTCGGTCAAGTCTCGCGTATCGTAGAAGACAGTTTTAGAATATTCGGTCCAGGCGGGTTTGAGCAAATCCTCGGCGCCGACCTCGGTACCGTTGACCGAAAGCGTGTAATAACCGAGCCCGCAAATGAAAAGCGTCGCGCGGCGCAGGTTCTGCCCCACCTCGAATTCGCGGCGCAAGAGCGTGGTCGACGTCGCACGCGGATTGGCTCCCGGCAGCCCGAGGCCGTCCACGATAGCTTGCGCCGACCACGGTCCTTCCTCGATACTGGCGCTGGCGGTCACTTTCGCCCCGAGGGCTACATTTTTCCCGCCTGAGATCACGTCGACCTGGCTGAGTGCCAATCGGCCCTGCGGGGTGTCGCCCTCCTCCTCGGACATCATCCGCAGCCGCGGCACGGTGACGCGCACGTAACGGGCCAAAGCGTTTTTCGCAGGAGCCATAATGCTGTTGAACCAGATATTGGCCTGCTCGGCGGTGTGGTCCATGATGACGGTAGCATCCGAAAAGTCGGGCTTGCTGGCAATCTCGATCTTGTACCAAAGCGGGAAACCGAGGCGTTCGTTGACAGTGTGCATCACGGCATAGAGGCCGACCCGTTCGATCGGGTAATCGCGGCCCAGATCGAGCACGACCCATTGCGGCGTGTTTTCATTGAGCACGGGCGGCGTGCTGAATCCCAGGTGTTTGCGGGTCACCCGCACCAATTCCGGGTCGGTGATCCACCGGGCTTTCCAGTCCGCAGGGTTGACGATACCCATCGTCCACGTGGCGGTTTGGCTCCACGGCGAAGCTTTGCCCGCAGCGTCCCAAACGCGCACCTGCCAGAAGACTTGCTGGCCGGTAGCCAGCGGACGGCCGCCGTACGGAACTTGGAACTGCGCGCCACCATTGGTACGTTTGCTGTCCCAGATGTCGGGTTTGTCAGCGGCGAGCAACGCGGGCGATGAGGCGACGCGCACCTGCCAGGCGGTCTGCAGCGCGCCGCGGTCCGTGCTCGCGAGCTTCCACGCCAGCATGGGCGTTTTAGAGTCGATCCCAAGCGGGTTTTCGCCCCAGTCGCAACGGAGCGAATTCACGGTAAGATCCGCCGAAAAAGCGGGGACAAGCGCGAAACTTGTCAAAAGAAACAACGTGATGAGGGCAATGCGTAATTTCATAATATGGCGTTTGAGAGATTAGCGGGAAGAGCAGGCTTGCAGCTGTGAACCGGGGATGGAAAGACAGGGCAGAGCCAAGATGTGGCAGCCGATGCGCCGCCTTTCCGAGCGGAAAGAGGATCGTCCTGGACAATGCCGTATGCAAAGAACACCTGGGTTTCTTTGGGTTTCAGCCAAAGATAGTCTTTTTTTGCAGACCGGTAGCGGGAAAAGGCTGTTTTTTAGGGCTGAAAACAAAAGAAACAAATTGAAAATTTGACCTTATACTTGTTTTTTTGATTTAATGTAAAGAAAATTGTTACTGAAACCGGTATGATTTATGCGCCGACAAATTGTTTTCCCTGTCGGATCAGTTAATTTTGTGGGAAATCCCCAAGCTATGGAAATTGTCATCATCGCCCTGCTCATCCTGCTCAACGGCGTCTTTGCGATGTCAGAGATCGCGCTGGTATCGGCCCGCCGTTCGCGCCTCGAAACGGAGGCCAAAAAGGGCAACAGGGCCGCGGCCCGGGCCCTGCGCCTGGCCGGCGAGCCCGACCGCTTCCTTTCGACCATACAGGTTGGCATCACGCTGATCGGCATCCTGACCGGGTTGTATTCGGGCGAAGCGTTTGCCCGCGACCTGGCCGCCGTGATCGCCCGCGTCGATTGGCTGGCGCCTTATGCGTTGGGCATCGCCACGACGGCGATCGTCTTCGTGGTGACCTACCTGACGATCGTCTTCGGCGAACTCGTCCCCAAACGCCTCGGTCTGGGCAAGGCCGAGCGGATGGCCAAGGCCGTGGCCGGGCCGATGGTCATCCTTTCGCGCATCGCCACGCCGATCGTGTGGCTGCTTTCGGCCAGCACGTCGATCGTGCTCAAGGTGCTGGGCATCCGGGACTGCGAGGCGGGAAGAGTGACCGAAGAGGAGATCAAGGCCATCGTCCGCGAAGGCGTCCACACGGGCGAGGTGCAGGAGGTCGAGCACGACATCGTGGGCCGCGTCTTCACGCTGGGCGACCGCAACGTCGAATCGATCATGACCCACCGCGCCGACCTGGTGTGGCTCGACACGGAATACCCCAAAGAAAAGATACGCCAGATCGTGATGGACGATATTCACGACGTCTATCCTGTTTCGTCGGGCGGGCGCGGAGTAATGGCCGGCGTGGTGCACCTGCGCGACCTGTTCGGGCGGATCGACGCGCCTGATTTCTCGCTCGAAGCGCTGGTCTGTCCGGCAAGCTACCTGCCCGAGAACAAAAGCGTCTACGACGCGCTGGAACAATTCCGCGACGAAGGCGAAAAATATGGTTTCGTGACCGACGAATTCGGCGAGGTGACGGGCATCGTCACACTCAAGGACATCCTCGAAGGCCTGGTCGGCGAGGTGGCCGAAGCGGGCGAAGAGAAAGATATTGTGCGCCGCGACGACGGCAGCCTGCTGGTCGACGGCCAATGCCCGTTTTACAATTTTCTCGAATTCTTCGATTTGGAAGAATTATATGCCGAGCACGACTACAACACGCTGAGCGGCCTGATCCTCGAGGTGCTCGAACACGTTCCTCGCGTGGGCGAAAAACTGTCCTGGAACCGGTTCGATTTCGAGATCCTCGATATGGACGGCGCCCGGATCGACAAAGTGCTGGTCACCGCCCGGCCTCAACAGAAATAGACATCCCTCCCGGCACAGGGACGTGCCATGAAGACTTTGTTTGAAAAAAAGTTCTCCAAGTGCGGGGACACACCGATAAAAATGGTACATTTACATTCGTTATCTCTTGCCGCCGATGACTGCCGCCAAATACATCCTTGCCGCCGCACTCCTGTGCCTGTGCGTTTCCTGCCGGAACGCCCCCCCGCCCGACGGCTGGAGCGCGGCTGTCGACACGCTGAACCGCGAAGCGTTCGACCTGCGGTACAAAGACATCGAACTGTCGAAAGCCAAAGCCACGGAAGCCCTCGCGCTGATCGAAGCCCACACGCCGGACAATTACGCCGCCCGGGCCAAGGCGTGGAACCACATCGCCTACGCTCATTTTCTGACGTCACGTTTCGATTCGACCCGCCTCTTCCTGCATAAGGTCCGCGACATCGAGCCGGAATACGAAAACCGCCAGATCGAAGAGGCGATCACCTACATCACCGAAGCGCGATTGTTCCTGCGCGAATGCAAATACGCCGAAGCCTTTTCGATATACGACTCGACGCTCACACTGTTCCGGGGCGGATTCAACCGGCTGCGCTACAACGACGTCCTGCCGTTGAAGAAATACGACCACGGGCGCTACCACTGGGCGCGATCGGATTACCTGATCGGTAACGCCGTGCTGGGCTATTATTACCGCGACACGGAGTTGCCCGTCATCCTCAAGTCACTGGACGAGATCCGGAACAACCCCAAACTGCACGTCGACACCACCCAACTTTCGGTGCTGTATTATACGTATGCCGGCACTTACGAAAAGGCGATCCCCGCCAATATCGACAATTTCTACAAGGCGTTCGAAAACATAAAACCGGGCCTCGACCTGCTGGCCGATCCCGCCTCGCGGAACGATTTTCATTTAGCCAATTTTTACCAGATCACCGGGACGATCCTGCTTAATGACGGCACCAGACATTGGCTCACCGGGGCCGATTCGACACGAATGAAGGCTTATCTTGATGACTTCAATCGGAAATACCTTTCCGAAAAATATCATTGGACAGCGGCCGAGGTCGAATCGCCCACCCTGCCTTTGTTGTTGTTAGAGCGGGCCGACTCGATCTTCCGGCGTTATGACGACCCCTACCAGAACCTGGCGTCGACCCTTCACATCGGCAACTATCACCTTGCGCAGGGCGACACCGTGCGGGCATGGAGCTGCTACGAGCGGGGCATCGCGTGTGACTCGACGATCACCGCCCGCCACGGAGCAGCCCGCATCTGGACCCGCCAGCTCTACAACACCCTGCTGCAAAACCTGTCGCCCCGGAACACGATCGCCGAGGCCCGGCTGTGGTATGACATTTATTCGCGCGAGGCAGCCGTGATCGCCGAAAGCACCAAGCGCGACTACAACGCCCAGAAAGGCCGGGCCGAAGCCGAAGAGGCTGCCAAACGCTCGCTGATCCTCGCGTGCCTGATCCTGGCCGTGTGCGCTACGGTAATTGTGCTGCTCTATTTCCTGAACCGGCAAAACCGGAAACTGAAACGAGCGCGGTCGGCACTCGCCCTGCGCAACGAAGAGTTGGAAGAGAACCGAAGCGACCTCGAATCGCTGGTCGGCATCGGCCAACACGTCGTGTCGACCCTCGAAATCGACGACGATTCGCACAAGACCGATTTCGTCAACGGCATCTACCGCGAGATCAGGCAGCTGAATATCCTGGCCGCCCTGCCCGACCTGAGTTTTATCCTTTATATCCACAACGACGACGGCCTGCAACGCTTTTGCAAGGAGAGCGATGAGGCGGCGGTCGACATCAGCCTCCACCCGATGACCGACCTCCACCGACCGGCGGTAGGTTGTTTTGTCAACTGTGGCCGCGAGGTGCTCAGCTTCGGCGACTGGCAGACCGAGTACCTCGACTACGCCCGAATAATGGGCATCGATCCGGCGCGGATCAACCCCGACCGCCAGATCTCAGGCTACCCCACCCGCTCGCTCGCCTTCCTCAACCTCTATGACAAGACGGGCGAAAAGATCGGTGTGCTGTCATTCCAAACGACCGAGCCCCGGGCGTTCGAGCGACCGTCGCTGCTCACCTCGTTCGAGATCATCGCGGGCTACGTCGCCGCGGCGCTCGACAATGCGATGCAGTACCAGGAGTTGCGCTTCGTCCAGAAAAAACTGATCGAGCAGAAGCGAATGGAGTTGCTCACCTACGTCGTGCGGGGCATTTCGCACGAGTTGTCGCAACCGCTGGGCAGCATTACCCAGACCCTCTACGACACGTTCAAGGACGTCGACCGCCTCGGCGCCGGACAAACGGCCCTCTCCGGGGACGAGTACGACGCGACCGTGAAAAATGTGCGGGCCGACCTGGTGACGATCGCCCAAAGCAAGGATGCGATCAGCGACCTGGTCAACTCGTTCCGCAACACGATCCGCGAAAACATCATCGACCCCGAGGCCGAATTCAACCTGAGCCAGAAGCTCGATGACATCGTCAAAGTGCTGCGTCCCAACATCAAAAGCAACATCAACCTGGAGGTCGACTGTCCGCCAGAGCTGGCGATCCGCAGCTTCCCGCTACTCTTCAGCCAGGTGGTCACAAACCTCGTTTCGAACGCCAACCAGCACGCCTTTCCGGACTCGGAATCGCCGGGCGACACGGTCCGCATCGTGTGCCGTGCGGCAGGGAAAAATCTGATCCTCCAATGCATCGACAACGGGATCGGCATCCCCGAAAACGAACTCGACAAGCTGTGCCAGCCATTCGTTTCGAAAAAACAGAGCAACCTGGGCCTCGGCCTGTCGCTCGTTAAAAATATCGTCGAACAGTATATGAGGGGCGAAATCTCGTTCTCCTCGCATCAGGGCCTCACGGCGACGGTCGTTATGCCCGGTTGCGTCATCCCATCCTAACCTATGCACACTCCCGACCCCACCATCAATATTATGATCGTCGACGACTCGGCCGCTTTTCGGGAAACCCTCGAGCGGCGGTTTGCACGCAACCGTTTCAACAGCGAAGCGGGCTACCGGACGATCTCGGCCGACAGCGCCCGGGCAGCCATCGAACGCATCTCGGCCGGCGTGGGCCCGATCGACGCCTTCCTGATCGACATCCGCATGGAAACCGACCACGCCGGGGTCACGCTGATCGAATACATCCGCCGCAAGGAGCAGTTCCGCTACGCGCCAATCATCGTCATCACCGGCCAACCGGGCGAATACTCGGAAACCCGCATCGAGCGCGAATACCTGATCCACGGCTACATCAACAAGTCGGACAACGTCGACGTGCTCGAAGAAGTGCGCAAAATCATCGTCCAACACAAGATCTCGCAGCGGAGCGAACTAGGAAAATTCCGCACTGAAGTCGAGCGCCAGATGGGTTCCTGCCCCAAGATGCAGGTCCTTTTCGAACAGGTCGAAAATTGCAGCCGGATCGAGCACCCGGTCGTCTACATCGACGGCGAAACGGGTACCGGCAAATCGCTCATCGCCGAATATTTTCACAACATCAGTAATCAGGGGGGCGTCTTCATCGACTACAACTGCAGCATGCCGGTCGGCACGGACGAGAACATCCTGAAAAGCATCCTTTTCGGCTCGCGCAAAGGTTTTTTGAGCGCCGACCACAAAGGCAACGAAGGGCTGATCAAGCAGGCCGAGAACGGCACGCTGCTGCTCGACGAGTTCCAACACGTGAGTTCCGAGATCCAGGCGATGCTGATCAAGGTGATCGAGAGCCGCGAGTACCGCGCCCTGGGGTCGGAAGAGGTGCAGCGGTGTAACGTGAGTTTCCTGATCGCCGGCAACCGCGACATCAAGGAACTGGTGCGCGAAAAATTGATCCGCGAAGATTTTTATTTCCGCATACTCGATGTGCTGCGTGTGCCGCCCCTGCGCGAAAGGCTGAGCGACATCCCCCATTTCGTCGAAAAATTCATGCAGGAGAGCAACCGCAAACTCCACAAATACGTATCGATCTCGGAGGGGGCGATTGCAAAGCTCGAAAGCTACGCGTGGCCGGGCAACGTGCGCCAGCTGAAAAACGTGATCGAACGCGCCGTGCTGCATTGCAAGGGGTTTGAGATCGCGGCCGGCGAGATCGCGCTCGACAACCTTTTTCAGGCTGGACCCGCGATGGAAGCCGGAGCTGCGAGTACGACCACCGATCCCGATTTCTTTCCGGCTCTGAAAACCTTGGTCGCGAAACTGGCCGAGCAAAACGGCGCCGTCATCAAATCGAAAAACCCGAAAGAGCGGACGGTCATCGCCGACTTCGACCAATATAAGGCCGTACTGCTTGAAGGGATCCTCGAAGCCGCCGGCGGCAACAAGAAAGCGACCGCCCAACTGCTCGGCCTGACGGTCGAACAGTTGGCTACTCTGCTGAAAAACGGAGCGGATTAGCCCGCCTGCCCACGAGGGGCATCCTCCAGACATCCGGCACAAATTATCCTGAAAACCCGACCGAGGGTGTGAAATCACAATGTGTTTTCACACCCTCGGTCTTTCTTGTTTTTGTCATCAGTCTGAAAATGAATCAATTAGCGTTCCTTGGCACACCCATTGCACTTACAAGGACGAAGGCTCCTCTGTAAAAAGACAAACTATTAAACCGCATAGCCATGAGACGAATCTTGATCATCAGCATCGTGCTTCCCTTCGTCCTGCTGCAGCCAGGCTGCCGGAACGGATACCGGGACACCCAGGCCGAACCCCCGAGACTGTGGAACGAAATGGCCGCCCTGTACGATTACGGATACAACACGACCGAACCACCCACTGCCGAACCGCCCGTAGCCACCGCCCCGAGTGCAGGCAGCTACTACTATCCGGTCTATGCGACCGCCAACGACCCGTATGCCGACTACGACTACACGTCCGGCCAATGGAACGAAACGGCAAACGCCGCCACGCCAGCCTATGAACCGCCGGTGAACTACGAACCGCCCCGGAGCTACGAGTTGCAGCCGCTCACCTCTTCGACCGCCTACAACTACGGCAACAGCTACGCCGCCAGCGGATACACGACCGGATACAACGGCAATTATTACACGACCCCGCAAACCGACAAGTATGTGAACGTGACGATCTACGCCGGCCGCTACCCCTCCTACGGCTATTACCGCAACTACTATACCGCCGGTTATCCTCACTATTACTACGATTACGGCCATTACTACCACAACCGTTATTCGCCGGGCTACTGGTACGGCTACCGCTACAACCGCCCGTGGCATCCGGCCTACCACCCGCCTAAGCCGCCGCACCGGCCCGCACCGCCGCACGTAATCCCGCAGCCGGTAGTCCCGCAGCCCCGCCGCGATGCACGGCGCCCGGAGCCTGCCACCGCCCTGCGCCCGCAATTTGCCAGCCAGACGAGGGAATCGGCACGCCGCACGCCCGCCAGCCCATCGGCAAACCGGATGCCGAATACCGGCTCAAACATCAATAACCTGATCGCCCCCGAACGCCGCACAACCCAGATGCAGAGACAGCAAGAAGTCCCGATCCGCCAGGCACAGGAACGCCGCACGACCGAAGCCCAGCGTCGACAAGAGGGCCAGGTTCAGGCCCGGACGCTGCTCGAACAAACGCGCCGCTCGACCGAAACCAGCAGCCAACAGCAGATGATGGCACGACAAGCCCAGACGCAGCAGGAACAAGCGGCCCGCCGTGAAACCGAAGCCCGACGCACCGCCGAACTGCGCAGCCAACAGGAAGCCCGGATGCAGGCGCAACAGGAACAAACCCGACGCACGACCGAGGCCCGACGCCAGCAGGAGGCACAGATGCAAATGCAGGCACAAATGCAGCAAGAACAAATCCGCCGCGCCGCTGAACTCCGCAGCCAACAGGAAACACAGGCTCGTCAGGAACAGGAACGCCGCTCGACCGAAGCCCGCCGCCAACAGGAAGCACAAACACAGGTGCAGATGCAAGCACAGCAGGCACAAGCCCGCCAAGCAGCCGAACTCCGCAGCCAGCAAGAAGCACAGGCCCGTCAGGAACAGGAACGCCGCTCGACCGAGGCCCGTCGCCAACAGGAAGCACAGGCTCAGGCACAAGCGCAAGCGCAGCAAGAACAAGCCCGCCGCGCCGCAGAACTCCGCAGCCAGCAGGAAGCTCAGGCACAACAGGAACAGGCCCGCCACGCCACCGAAGCCCGCCGCCAACAGGAGGCCCAAGCGCAGGCACAGATGCAAGCACAGCAGGAACAAGCCCGCCGTGCAGCCGAATCTCAACGCGCAGCCGAAGTCCGCAGCCAGCAAGAAACCCAGGCCCGCCAGGCACAGTCCCGCAGCCAGAGCCAGAGCCAGCCGACGGCAAGCCAGTCCCAGCCGCAACGCCAGGCAGGCAGCAGAAGATAATCATCCCCGCTCCCCGATAACGACACACTAAAAACCTACGGATATGAAAAAGTTATTATTCCTGGCCGCCCCCCTCTTCCTGCTGATCGCGTGTGAAGGCCCCGCAGGGCCGATGGGCCCGATGGGGCCCCAAGGAGCCAACGGCGCAGACGGCGAAGGCCTCAACTGGTACACCATCTCGATCACGGTCAATGCCGACGAATGGCAACTGAAAGGAAACCCCAACGACCTGAACTCTTACTTCTACGTGTACAAACCCGTGAACCGGCTCACGAAACACATCTACGAATACGGCTCGGTGATCGCCTACATCGAAACCGACACGGGGGTGAAGAACGGGATGCCCTACGTCCTGCACCTGGGCGAAGCGTCGGGCGGCAAGGAGTTTCTCTGGACCCAGACCTATGACTTTGATTTCACCGTGGGCGAGATCGGGTTCTACGTCACCTATTCCGACTTCAGCACGACTTTCCGGCCCGGCACCGAAACATTCCACATCGTGATGTACTGGTAACCGGCGCCTACCGGTAAAAGACCATAAATCGTTGGGAAAAGCAGCAGCGTCCACCATTCAACTCCGCTCAAACGACGAACCCTGCCCCGCTTTTTCCCAACGATTTTCTTTGTGCTTTTGCCTTACGGACAGGACAAAACGTCTATTTCTTGAAAATGAAATAGACCGCCAGCACAAGAAAGACAAACCCTATGGCGTGGTTCGTCCGAAAGGTTTCGTGGCGGAACACGAGCAGGGTGAAAACGGTGAAAACGACCAGCGTGATCACCTCCTGCAGCACCTTGAGCTGCCACAGGGTAAACGGACCGCCGTTGCCGTCGAAGCCGATGCGGTTGGCCGGCACCTGGAAACAGTATTCAAACAGGGCGATCCCCCAGCTGATCAGAACGATCGCCGGAAGCCCGAACTTCGAAAACCACGGCATCTCTTTGAATTTCAGATGTCCGTACCAGGCCAGGGTCATAAATATGTTCGAAACCACCAACAGGGCGATGGTCAGCAGCGATTTCATCGGATCGAATTTTGCCTGCAAATGTACACAAACCGGCTGAATTTAATCCTCAGGTCTGAAGAAATTAAAAGAGCGTCCCCGGTGGACGCTCTTTTTAAAATTTCTGCCAGGCAATCACTCCAGGCGAAAATAGTCGAAGTCTGCATACCCCTGTCCCGGCACGACATTGGGCGAACTACAGAAAATCCCGACCTTGCTCCCGATCCACGTCCCGGCCGTCATCGGATAACGGCCGCCCAGGGGCAAGAACGCACTGCCGTCGGTGCTGAACGAAAAACTGCACATCTGGTCATCGTAAACAGAGATCCGGAACCACGCCTTGTCGACGGACACCTCCAAGCCCGCCTGTTCCTCGGGCATCACCGCCAACCGGTCGTAACGCCCGGCGACGACCGCAATGCGGTTCGACCGCTCACCCTTGACCAGCGCGATATAAGTATATGCATTGCCCATCACGATCGCTCCCGCCCGTTCGCCAACGTCGGTCAGGCGGGTTTCGACACAGGTAGTGGCCATAAATGCAGGGGCGCTGAGTTTTTGCAGCAACAGGTTTCCGGCATAATATAAATTGCCGTGCTCGGTGGGGCAGGTAACGGCATGGAGACGGACCATCCCCGGCCGGGCTGCGAACGAATACCACGCCGGATGCTCGATCGCCTGCCACTGCCATTGTTTTCCGAGCGCCAGGCCGTCAAACTCGTCGGTGGTTTGCGGCACCGCGACCGGATAGGTTTTGCCGACATCCGGTTTGCGGTGGGTCAGCACCGGGATGCCGCAGCCGTCGCCGTCCGCGTCGTCGCCGATGACCACCCAGTCGCTTTTCCACACTGCCGGTTGCAGGTGCACCACCCGGCCGTACACGCCCCGCGACTGGAAGTGGATAAACCACCACTCGCCCGTCTGCGTTTCGACCAACCCGCCCTGATGGGGACCGTTGATGCCGTTGCCCTCGGCCAATACGCGCCGGGCTTCGTAAGGTCCGTAAACGTCACGCGACCGAAGCACGGTTTGCCAACCGGTCGCTACGCCGCCCGCCGGGGCGAAGATGTAGTACCAGCCGTTGCGCTTGCTCATTTTCAACCCTTCGAGAATGGGATTGGCGGCTTCGTCGTGATAGACCACCCGCCCGTTATCCAACAGGCGCAAGCCGTCGGGCGACATCTTATGGACGATCGCCGGGCCGCCGCGGTGGATGCTGTGGGCAAGGTAGGCCTGCCCGTCGTCGTCCCAGAAGGGACACGGGTCTTCCCATTTTTCGACGGCCAGCACCTGGTTCAAGTCCCATTGTCCACGCGGATCTTTCGTCCGGGCGACGAACAGGCCGTCGTTGGGCGTGCAGAAATAGACGTAGAACAACCCCTCGTGATAGCGGATCGAGGGCGCCCACGACGCCTCGCCGTGAACCGGTTTCCAGTATTTTCCGGGCAGGATCGCGTCATAAACGTGATTCACGATCGTCCAGTTGACGAGGTCTTTCGAGTGCAGCACCGGGATGCCGGGCATCGCGGCGAAACTCGACGCCACCATCCAGTAGTCGTCGCCTACGCGGATCACGTCCGGATCGGAGTAATCCGCAAAAATGATCGGGTTTTTATACGTGCCGTCGCCGTTATCGGGAATCCAGGGTTGGGCGTGCAGCCCGGCCGACCCCAGCAGCAGGAAAAGCAAAATGATTCTCTTCATATTCTTTTGATCTAACGATCACGAATATACAGAAAAATGCTGGATTTTATATAGGTTGTTCTCTTTATCGGCTTGAGTTTTTGCTCGACCGTCTTTGCGTCGTTACTTTCTTTGTCTTCCACACAAAGAAAGTAACCAAAGAACCGAAGCTCACCGACAGGAGGAAGGTAACATCCCGCAGGCGGGGCGCAAAAAAGGATCTTTTGCCACTTTTATATCCCTACAAAGGTGGAGCGAAGAATCATTACAAAGCAAGAAAAAAAACTCCGAGTGTCGGGAGGCACCCTTATAAAAGTAGAGCAGAGAATTTACAAAGAAAAAGCCCGTCCCAAAAAGGACAGGCTTTTCTCTATCGGCTATTGACTAAAACAACCGTTCTTAGTCGACAGCTTCAAATTCCGACTTATCGACCCCGCACATCGGGCATTCGAAATCGTCGGGCAGGTCTTCAAAAGCGATTCCGGCAGCGATGCCGTTTTCGGGAACACCTTCGGCAGGGTCATACACCCAGCCGCACACGATGCATTTGTACTTTTTCATCATTTTCTATTTTTAGATGTGGTTAGATCTGCCTCCTCTCGTTACAAAAACACGGCCACAAACGCTCAATACTCGAATTTTACTCCGGTATACGTTTGCGGCGAAAGTTTTCGCAGTTCGACCTTTACGCGTTCCTCGACGTCGAGCGTTTCGATGAAGGCGGCAATGTCATCGCGGGTGATCGGTTTGTTGGTGCGGGTCAGGGCTTTCAGTGCCTCGTAGGGATTCGGGTAGTTTTCGCGGCGCAGGATGGTCTGGATGCCCTCGGCCACGACGGCCCAGTTGCGTTCCAGGTCGGCATTGATAGAATCACGATTGATGATCAGCTTGTTCAGGCCTTTCAGCAACGATTTGAATGCGATCAGCGTGTGTCCCATCGGTACACCCACATTGCGCAGCACGGTCGAGTCGGTCAGATCGCGTTGCAGGCGCGACACCGGCAACTTGGCCGAAAGATGTTCGAAGATGGCGTTGGCCACCCCGAGGTTACCCTCGGCATTTTCGAAGTCGATCGGGTTGACCTTGTGGGGCATGGCCGACGAGCCGACTTCACCCGCCTTAATCTTCTGCTTGAAATAGTCCATCGACACGTAGGTCCACACATCGCGGCTCAGGTCGATCAGGATCGTGTTGATGCGTTTGAAGGCGTCGAAAATGGCCGACATATTGTCATAATGTTCGATCTGGGTGGTGATCTGCGAGCGGTCGAGCTTGAGCGTTTCGTTGACGAAACGGTTGGCAAACTCGATCCAGTCGATCTCGGGATAGGCGGCCACGTGGGCATTGAAATTGCCCGTCGCCCCGCCGAACTTGGCCGGACAGGGAATAGCACGCAGCAGCGAAATCTGTTTGTTCAGGCGATCGACAAAGACCATTATTTCCTTGCCCAGCCGAGTGGGCGAAGCCGGCTGGCCGTGGGTACGCGCCAGCAGGGGCACGTCTTCCCATTCGAGGGCCAGCGCCTTGAGCAGATCCATGATCTCCTGCAACGCCGGGTGATACACCTCTTCCGACGCATCGCGCAACGACGACGGTGTGGCCGTGTTGTTGATGTCCTGCGACGTGAGGCCGAAATGGACGAACTCTTTTCGTTCGCCGAGGCCCAGCGGCTCCATTTTGCTCTTGATGAAATATTCGACGGCTTTCACATCGTGGTTGGTCGTACGCTCGATCTCCTTGACCGCCATGGCGTCCTCTTCCGAAAACTCACGGTAGATCGCGCGGAGTTTTTCGTAAGTGTCGTCGCTCACCCCCGTCAACTGGGGCAGCGGCAGTTCACACAAAGCGATAAAATATTCGATCTCGACCATCACCCGGTACTTGATCAGGGCATATTCCGAAAAATAGCCCGCCAGGCACTCCACGCTGTTCCAGTATCGTCCGTCGACCGGCGAAATGGCCGTCAGTTTATTCAGTTCCATATTGGTATCGGCTATAAATACCACTTTTAGAAAGCGGCGCAAATCGTCGCTTTTTATAAAAAGCGACACCAAAAATTTTTAATTTCGACCTTGTTTTAAACGGTCCGTTCGTGTTTTTATCGGAGCAGCGTTCGGCTCCCGCTCGTCAGGCTTTGCCTGACGAACTTTTGAAATGTGAAATGTGGTGTTTGAAAATAAATTTTCAAAAAGCCACATTTCAAAAGGGTTGCGCTTTGCGCAACCGCCGGAAGTCTTTCGAAGGCCCAACGGCGGTTTACTATAAAGTAGTCAAGCGATACGCAGTATCGCCAAAGAGTTTTTTGCGGCTCTTTTTTGCAAAAAAGAGCCAGTACCCTCCTGGACGGTCTACTTTTTCAACACCGGCTTGATGTCCTTGATCCTGAGCTGCGGCGTCACGACACCCCGGTAGTGGTTCTCGACCACGCAATAGCAAACGTCAATCTCGCCCCCCGCACGGATATGCTCGAAATGCTGCGGCTGCCCGAAAGCGATCGCGGCAATCGACGTGTGCGGTTTCTCGCGCTGCACCAGTTCCATCTTCAGGTGTTCCCGATCATTACCCACCAACCGCGCATCGCCCCGCTCGCTCACCCCGTGGGTGGCGAACACCGGCGACAGGTTGCCCGGCCCCAGCGGCTGGAACTTGCACAGCGTGTGGCGGAACTGCGGCGTGATGTCGCTGAACAACAGCTCGGCGTCGATGTCGACCTGCGGGATCAACATCTCCGGATCGATGTTCTGCTCGACATAATCCTGGAAACGTTTCCGGAACAACTCCACGTTTTCGGGCTTCATCGTCAGGCCGGCGGCATAGGTGTGCCCCCCGAAGTTTTCGAGGATGTCGGCGCACGACTCGACGGCCTGGTACAAGTCGAAGCCCGGCACACTACGCGCCGAACCCGTCACAAAACCGTTGGACATCGTCAACACCACCGTCGGGCGGTAGTAGGTTTCGATCAGGCGCGAAGCCACGATCCCCACCACGCCCTTCATCCACTTGGGGTTGTAGATCACCGTGCTTTTCAGTTGCTTGAGGTGCGGATTGGCCTCGATGTAATCGTGGGCCTCCTGGGTGATCGATCGGTCGATGGTCTTGCGGTCGTTGTTCGACGCGTCGATCGAGTCGCCGTAAGCCTCGGCCTTCTCGTCGGTCGAGGCCACTAACAGGCGCACGGCGTTATAACCGCCCGAGCGTCCCCCGTCTTCGACGTCCGCGACCATACGGCCGGCGGCGTTGATGCGCGGGCCGATCTTGAAGACGATGTCGTCGATCGTGATCGCGTGTTTTTCGAGGCCGCAGATCTTGATGATCGACAGCAGTCCGCGGCTCGGTTTTTCGTTGATCCTTTTGAGGCCATAGTGGGCCAGGATGCGGTTTTCGCCCACCAGCGGCACAATGTCCGAGGCGATGCTCACCACCACGAGGTCCAACAGGCGTTCGACTTCCGAGAAAGGCAGATTCTTGTACTGGCAATAAGCCTGTACCAGCTTGAACCCGACGCCGCACCCCGACAGCTCCCCGAAGGGATATTCGCAGTCGTCGCGCTTGGGGTCAAGCACCGCCACCGCGTCGGGAATCGTGTCGCCCGGCAGGTGGTGGTCGCAGATGATGAAATCGATGCCTTTCGTTTTGGCATACTCCACTTTTTCAGTCGCTTTGATCCCGCAGTCGAGGGCGATGATCAGCTTCACTCCGTTTTCGGCAGCGTAGTCGATCCCTTTGATCGACACACCGTAACCCTCTGTATAGCGGTCCGGTATGTAAAACATCAGGTTCGCGTGGCCCTGCCGGGCGAGGAACGAGTAGACCAGCGCTACGGCCGTGGTCCCGTCGACGTCGTAATCGCCGTAGACCATGATTTTCTGGCTTTCGGCGACGGCTTTGTCGACGCGGCGGACGGCACGCTCCATATCCTTCATCAGGAAGGGGTTATGGAGAAGTTCGAGTCGCGGGTTGAAAAATTGGGTTGCCTCCTGGAAAGTCGAGATGCCGCGTTGGATCAACAGGTTGGCGAGCACAGGGGCGATGCCCAATTCAGCCGCCAGGTGTTCGGCAGCTGCGGGATCGGCCTGTTCTCTGAGAACCCATTTTTTTTCTGCAGGCATAACTTTCGTTTTTTATATATTTTTATTTGTTCCAAAACCATGGGGCTTGCGCCCTCCTTGCTAAGCAAGGTCAATAATTCCCTGTGCGGGGACGCACCTCTATCCAAACAATTCGCGGAAGTGGGTCACATAACACGCCTTCACTTCGTCCATCGGCACGTCCCGCCCCCGCTCCTTCGCGATCGAGGTCACCCCTTTGTCCACAAATCCACAGGGGTTGATGTATGAAAAATAGTTCAAATCGGTGTTGATATTCAGCGCAAAACCGTGCATCGTCACATAGCGCGACGCCTTCACTCCGATCGCACAAATTTTTCGCGCACGCGCCGTATCGGCTTCCAACCACACACCCGTCGCTCCGTCCAATCGCCCGGCCGCAATGCCGTAGTCGGCCACCGTGCGGATCACGCTCTCTTCGACAGCGTGGACATATTCCTTAATCCCCAGCCCGAAACGCTCCAGGTCGAGGATCGGATAGCCCACCAACTGACCGTAGCCGTGATAGGTAATATCCCCGCCCCGATCGGTCTTGTAAAACGTCGCCCCGATCCGTTCGAGAAAAGCGTCGTCGACCAACAGGTTCGACGCGACACCGCTCTTCCCGAGCGTGTAGACGTGAGGGTGTTCGCACAGCAACAGCACGTCCTCGCCGGTCGCCGCCCCCTTGGCCGCCACCACCCGGTCAAAAGCCCGGCGCTGCGCTTCCCACGCCGCTCCGTACTCGATCGTTCCGAGATCCTTTACTGTAACGTTTTTCTCCACGTCGTTATTTTATATTTAACGCCTCCGCAGCGTGTTCGGCCATATAGGACGAACGCACCAAAGGGCCGCTTTCTACATACGAAAAGCCCCGTCGGAGGGCTTCCTGTTTATAAAATTCGAATTGGTCGGGATGAATGTATTCGGCTACGGACAAGTGCGCCGGCGTAGGTTGCAGGTATTGCCCGATCGTCAACAAGCGACATCCCTGGGCCACGAGGTCGTCAATCGTTTCCAGCACTTCGTCTTGCGTTTCGCCCAACCCGAGCATCAGCCCGCTCTTAGCCGGAGTGCCCGAAGCGGCGATGTGCCGCAGGACTTCCAGGCTGGTCTCATAGCGGGCCTTGCTCCGCACCTGTGGGGTCAGTCGCCGCACGGTTTCGATGTTGTGTCCCAGCACGTCGGGACGCGAGGCGATCACCTCGTCCAACAACGCCGCTTTCCCGTCAAAGTCGGGAATCAGGAGTTCAATCTTCGTATCGGGATTTTGTTTCCGGATCTCGGTCACCACTGCCGCCCAATGTCGGGCGCCGCAGTCGGGCAGGTCGTCACGGTCGACCGAAGTCAGCACACAATACCTCAGCTCCATCAACGCGACGGAACGAGCAACCCTCACGGGCTCGTCGGGATCCGGTGGTAACGGTCTACCTGTCTGGGTGGCGCAAAACCTGCACGATCGGGTACATATATCGCCCAGGATCATCAGGGTTGCGGTACGGCGGCTCCAGCATTCCGCCTGGTTGGGACATCGGCCACTGCGACAAATGGTGTGGAGCTCATGCCCGTCCACCACTTTTGCCACCTCTGCAAATCCGGAGCCTTTGTGTAATCGTATTTTAAGCCATTGGGGTTTTCTCGTTACCTGATCATAGGTATCGGGCATTAATGTGTTTTTTATTACTTTTACTATTGATGCAAATGTAATAAAAAATACGACAGGTGGTTACTATTTGAAAAAATATTGCAGGTTTATTGTAGAAAAAACGCTCGATCGGGGCAAAAAGACAGCCGTCTGCCCGGCCGGATATCGCGCGGAAGAAACAACGGGCATGCGGAAAAAGTCCTCCCGCATGCCCGTTTTTCATCCCGCTGTGGGGAAACATTCGGCGATCATCTTTTCATCGCTCATATAGCGGTATGCGATATTTCTCCATAAAGGCAATGATTTCCTGCTGTCGTTTCGGCGCAAGAGCGGTAAACACTTCCGACCCGACCAGCCCGGTATAGATGATCTTGTCGTGGAAATCGGAAGATTGGTCCGGAAATACACCTTCGATCCACTTCCGGTACTCGTTTCCGGGTCCTGCAAGTATTTCTTCGTACAGATGCTTTACGTCGCCACAACCCATATAGAGATGGAACATCTCATGGAGCAGGCACATCTTGGCCGCCACAGTCGGCCCGGCAGAGGTGAAATAATCGGGATCATAATACATAACATAGACACGGGCGTTGATTCGGTCATCATAATCGAACACCGTCATCAAAGGCCCGGTCATGGAGCTCCCCGACTGCTTGCCCGGGAGAAAGTCGGCCATCTGGAGAAGCACCCTGCCCTGTTCGAAAAGGGCGATGGGCCAATTCCTAAAATCGGGCGTCACGTCGAGTGATTTCAACAAGTCGAGGGAGGCGTTGAGTTCGGTCGAGGTAAACCGGTCGTTCGTAATCTCCCTGACACCTTCGATATCGCCAGGAGAGAGCCCCGTTCGTTGGCCGACAAACGCTTCCCCGTTTTTTTTGGTCATTGTCGGCAACGCATAGTCGACGGCAAACGAATTGAACGAACTATACAGCATCACCGACTGAAAGTCGAATGCGCCCACATTCAATCCGGCCAATGGCCCGAACATATCATAGTTGTGCTGTCGGGACGAACGGATATTGTCCCAATGTATGGTGATCGAATCGTCCCTGTCCCTCCGGCATTGTTCGTGGAACAGCCCGACGGTGTGGCCGATTTCATGGATGGCCGTCCCAACCGTGCTTCCGGAACCTTCCAGCAGACTGATTCTCTGACGGCCCAAACCCGAATAGCCCATATAGGAATAATTCCCTTGACCGTTGATAAACTCGACATAGTTTGGACGGGAACCCCGCGGAAGAAAGACCATATCGGTCAACGCCTCCCAATGGGCAATAGCCTCCATCACCTCTCGCTCTTTCGTGAATCCCTCTGCAAAGGCATAATAGACCGTATTATCAGGCCAACTATTGAAAACCCGCTCCGATATCACAGCGGATTTCGCCGGGATCTGGCTCAATTTCTCAACCTGCCCGGACGTCAACAGGACATCGCCTCCGAGGATATAACATCCTTCATAGTATTCGAGCACCAATCCGCTCGACAGTGTAACCATCTCTTTTTTCTTTCCGGGAAAAGCCTCTTCTTGGGCAAATCCCTCTGCCGTCTGCTGCGGTTCTTCCTGCGAAAATCTCTCACTACATGCCACCGCCACCAGACCGGCCATAACCGATAAAATATAAATATTACTTTTCATAACTTATAAATATAAATTGTAAGCATAAAAGCACGAATACATCAAAGAACTCACGGAATAAGGGCATTTTGCGCCCATTTATAAGAGAACAAGAAACTTGCCAAAAACTATATTTTTTTGATACTTTCTCCCGAAATAGACCAATTCGCTGGACCGAGGGAATTTATTCCTGCTCCATCTCGCGATACTGGAGATAGTTCTCCCAACGGGCAATCACCGAAGCCATGTCGGCGGGCAGGGGCGATTCGAAGTACATCTCCTGCCCGGTCGTGGGATGGGTGAAACCCAGGCTGCGGGCGTGCAACCCGTGGCGCGGCATCAGCGCGAAGCAATTTTCGACGAACTGCTTGTATTTTGAGAAAGTCGTGCCTTTCAGGATGCGGTCGCCGCCGTAGCGTTCGTCGTTGAAGAGCGGGTGGCCGATCCACTCCATGTGGACGCGGATCTGGTGCGTTCGCCCCGTTTCGAGACGGCACTCGACCAGGTTGACATAACCGAGCCGTTGTAAGACCTTGTAGTGGGTAACGGCGTGCTTGCCCTGATCGCCCTCGGGGAAGACCGCCATTTTCAGGCGGTCGCGCGTGCTACGGCCGATGTTGCCGGTGATCGTCCCCTCCTCTTCCGGCAGATTGCCCCACACCAGGGCCGTGTAGACGCGGCGGATCGTGTGGTCGAAAAACTGTTTCGCCAGTCGGGCGTGGCTCCGCTCGTTCTTAGCGACCACGAGCAGGCCCGAGGTATTCTTGTCAATCCGGTGGACGAGGCCCGCACGCAGGTCGCCTTCCTGGAACAGCGGCAGGTCTTTCAGGTGCCACGTGAGGGCGTTGACCAGCGTCCCGGTGTAATTCCCGTGGCCCGGGTGTACGACCATGCCGGCGGCCTTGTCAATAATGATCAGGTCGTCGTCCTCGTAAGGGATCGTGAGCGGAATGTTTTCGGGCAGGATCTCGAGACGCCTCGGCGGATAGGGCAGCACGATCGAGATCCTCTCGAGCGGTTTTATTTTGTAGCTCGATTTTACAGATTTACCGTTGACAAGGATATTTCCGGCATCGGCCGCCATCTGGATGCGATTCCGGGATGTTTTTTCAAGGCGGTCGACCAGGTATTTGTCGATCCGGAGCATCGCCTGACCTTTGTCAACAACAAACCCAAAATGCTCGAACAATTCGTCCTGTTGACCCTCCTCTTCGACGGCTTCTTCCAGGTCAGGGTCAAATCCCTCTTTCATTGGGTCGGGGTGGGCGGCGGGATTAATTCGTGGCCGCATTGGCTGCATTACGGGCCTGGCGGTCAGAATCTTTCGACGACTTTTCTACTTTGTCGGGATCGAGGGTCAGGTAGAGGGTCACCGGCGTACCGAGTGCCGCCGCCCCACCCTGGTTCGGCATTTGGCGATAAACACGGGCATCGCTCAGGGTGATCTCGGTCACACCTTCTTCGCGCACCACCTCGCCCACGTTCAGGCCCACCTCCCACAAGCGGCTGCGGGCCTCGGGCAGCGGAAATCCGACCACCTTCGGAATGCGCACAGCCGCGGCATCCTCGCTCCGGCCCACCACCAGGGTGATGCCGCTGCCGGTCGGTGCTTCGAGGTGGCTCGCTTGGGTAACCGGACTGCCAGCATAACGTTGCTCGAGGACGTTATTCGTCGCCAAGTCGGGGACATAGATCAACTCCCTGATCGTGAACCCGGCCACTTCAAGGTTGTTCTTGGCCTGGCGCAGCGAGTAACCCGCCACATAGGGGATCTCTGCCATTTTGGGCTGAAACGAGTTGATGGTCACAAAAATGCGACGGCCAGACTTGACTTTCGATCCGGGCGACGGGTTTTGTTCGAGCACCGTTCCCCCGGTACGGGCCGAGAGGTAGAGCGAATCGTTGATTTCGAGTTTCAGGCTTTCTTTACGGGCGATTTTCTGCGCCTCGGCCAACGGCATCCCGTTGAAGTCGGGCACGGCGATCGCCTGCCCATGGCGGGTGACCAGGTTGAGGATCATGCCGGTCAGGAAGACCATGACGACCAATGTGCAGACGGCCAATATGGCGTTGCGCAGGAACATATTCATGCGGATTGTTTTCCAGATTCCCATTTTTCAAAAGCTTATTGCTCGGACAAAAATAGTGATTATTTCGTTACCGCGCGATAAAACGTGTCACGTTCGACGGCCCGATAGCCGGCCGCTTCGATCCAGCGCCGCATTTCATCGACCGTCAGGGCGGGATTTTGGTCGTCGGCCCCGGCCATCGAATAGATCTTGGTCGTGTCGTCGATCGTTCCGTCGATGTCGTCGGCCCCGAAGGCGAGCGCCAGTTGCGTCGTCGTTTTGCCATACATCGGCCAATAGGCTTTGATGTGCGGAAAATTGTCGAGGTAGATGCACGAAAGGGCCAGCGTACGCAGGTCGTCCGTGATGCTCGTTTCACCCAGCTCGGAAAGAGCGTTGTTCGCACTACGGAATTTGAGCGGGATGAAAGCGTTGAAGCCCCCCGTTTCGTCCTGCAAGCGGCGCAGGCGTTCGAGGTGGTCGATGCGCTGGACCGGGGTTTCGATATGGCCGTAGAGCATTGTCGCGTTCGACGATATGCCCAGTCGGTGGGCCGCCCGGTGGAGGGCCAGCCACTCGTCGGCCGTACACTTTTCGGGGCAGATCTTTCGCCTGACCTCGCCGTCGAAGATCTCGGCGCCGCCGCCGGGGATCGCCGCCATCCCCGCCGCTTTGAGGCGTTGCAACCCGGCTTCGAGCGACACGCCCGCGCGGCGGATCATTTCGTGAAGTTCGACCGCCGAAAAGGCTTTTACGACTACATCGGGCAACTCTTTTTTAATCCCCTCGATCATCCGCACGTAATAGTCGAGCCCATGATCGGGGTGTACGCCGCCCACCACGTGCACTTCCGTCACCCCACTGCCCTGATATGTGCGGCATTTCTGAAAGATCTCTTCCAAAGGACGATTCCACGCCCCGGGCGAGTGGGCCGGCTGGCGATACGAGCAAAATTTACAGTTGAAAATACAAATATTACTCGGCTCGACATGAAAATTGCGGTTATAAAAAACGTCGCGTCCGCTCTTACGCTCCTTAGCCTGCACGGCCAGGCCGCCCAACAGGGCCAGCGGCGCGTGTTCATATAGCGCCAAAGCCTCGTCGGGCATAATGCGTTCACCCGCTTCGATCTTTTGAACCAACGGCCGGAGCTCTGCCCGGACTAACTGCTGAAAAATGCCGTCGTTCATTGAAAAATCACTTTGCCCAGTTCTTCGACCCGGTTGACGAAAACCACATCGATCTTGTGTTTGGTCTTTTCGAGCGCCTTGCGGGCGTAGCCCGACACGACGATCCGCTTAAACCCGAGCCGCGCCGCTTCGGCCACGCGCTGTTCGGTGCGCGAAGCCGGGCGCACCTCGCCCGAAAGCCCGATCTCGCCCGCAAAACAAGCCTTTTCAGAGATCGGCCGGTCTAACATCGACGAGAGGATCGAGGCCACCACGGCCAGGTCCATCCCCGGGTCGGCAATCTTGAACCCGCCCGCAAAATTCAGGAAGACGTCTTTCGAATACATTTTGAAATTCATCCGCTTCTCAAGCACGGCGAGCAACATATTCAGCCGTTTGAAGTCAAAACCGGTAGTCGAACGCTGAGGCGTGCCGTAAGCGGCGGTGCTGACCAGCGCTTGGGTTTCGATCAGGTAGGGCCGCGCGCCGTCCATCGAGGCGCCGACCGTCACGCCGCTCAGCGGTTCGTCGTAGTGCGAAAGCAGGATTTCCGACGGATTCTCGACCTCGACCAATCCCTCGCTCCGCATTTCGAACACGCCGATCTCGGACGTCGCCCCAAAACGGTTTTTAATACATCGTAACACACGGAAAATGTTGTTGTTGTCGCCCTCGAACTGCATCACCACGTCGACGATGTGTTCGAGCACCTTGGGCCCGGCGATCACGCCGTCCTTGGTGATGTGGCCGATCAGGATGATCGAGGTGGTCGTTTCCTTGGCGTATTTGAGCAGCAGGGCGGCACATTCGCGAATCTGCGACACGCTGCCCGGCGACGAGTCGATCGTCTGGCTGTAAATGGTTTGGATCGAGTCGATGACCACCACGTCGGGAGCCGCCTGGCCGATCTGGTTCAGGATTTCGCCCAGGTCGGTTTCGGCGTAGACGAGACAGTTGTCGTTGTCGCCCCCGAGCCGTTCGGCCCGTAACTTTATCTGCTGGGGCGACTCTTCGCCCGACACATAAAGTGTTTTTAATTCTTTGGCCCTTAGCGCAATTTGCAGGCTCAGCGTAGATTTTCCGATGCCCGGTTCGCCGCCCAGCAGGATTAGTGATCCGGGAACCATGCCACCGCCCAGCACGCGGTTGACTTCGGGGCTGCACAGGTCGACTCGGCTGTGGCGGATGTGCTCAATGCGGCTTACGGGTTGGGGCACGTTGCGTTCCGACGCCGGGCGGAACGAGGTGCTGTTGCGTGTTTCGCGGGCGATGACCTCTTCGACGAAGGTGTTCCATGCGCCGCACGAGGGGCATTTGCCGACCCACTTGGGCGACTCCTGCCCGCAACTGCTGCAGAAATAGGCTTTTTTGACTTTGGCCATAGTTGTGTTTTAGACACAAAGGTACAGAAAAAGTGCGTCCCCGCACAGGGGATTAATGCAAAGTCCTATCTAAAATTTTGGGTACCGCTTTTTATAAAAAGGTGCGTGCCCGCACTGGGGGATTTTTCCCAGCCAAGTCCAATCTAAAAATTTTTGGTGCCGCCTTTTATAAAAAGCGGCAGTTCCCTCAAAGGCAAATGCGCGAGGAGCACGCTCCCCGTAGATTTTTATGCAAGAACCGGCCCGGCAGAGGTAATCCTCCAATGCATAAAATCTCTCGTGCGGACCAATACCCCAACGCGCGAGGCTTCAAACAATGGACTCCGTTGACGATTTTCCGAAACTTTTCTTAACGCTTTTTCTCTATAGGCGGGATGCGGGCCGTTGGCCCGCTGCCTACGGGGTCCAGAGCTGGAACAAAGTCCCGTTGTCTGCCTCCGACTAAATTATTCTGAGGGCTTGCCTGATGGCATTCAAAAAATCGTCAACCTCGGCTTCGGTCGTGTCGAACGAAGTCATCCAGCGCACCTCGTCGCGTGCCTCGTCCCAAACATAGAAAAAATAATCGCGTTGCAACCGTTCGATCGCCGCACGTGGCACGCGGGCAAAAACGCCGTTGACCTGCGTCGGCTGCGTCAACTCGACGCCCTCGATCCGCGACACGCCCTCGGCCAACCGCCGGGCCAACGCATTCGAATGCGTCGCCAGGTTCAGCCAAAGCCCGTCGGTCAGATAAGCCTCGAATTGGGCCGACACGAAACGCATTTTCGAGGCCAGTTGCATCGCCTGCTTGCGTTCGTACATCGCATTTTCTGAAAGCATCGGATCGAAGAAAACCACCGCCTCGCCCAACATCAGCCCGTTTTTCGTGCCGCCGAACGACAGTACGTCGACCCCGGTATCCACGATCATTTCGCGCGGCGAAACGCCCAGCGCCGCTACCGCATTGCCGAAACGCGCCCCGTCGACGTGGAGGTACATCCCGTATTGGTGGGCCAGGTCGGCCAACGCCCTGATCTCATCGACCGTGTAAAGCGTCCCCAATTCCGTAGGCTGCGAAATCGAGATCACCCGCGGCTGAGAATGGTGCGGAAAGCCGAAGCCCTGCAACTGAGGCAGTACCCGGGCGGGCGTCAATTTGCCGTCGGGCGTGGCCACAGGCAACAGTTTACAACCCGTCTGCCGCTCGGGAGCGCCGCATTCGTCGGTCCAGATGTGGGCCGTCGCCGCGCACACCACCGCCTCGTAACTGCGGGTAAGCGTTTTCAGCGCCAACACGTTGGCCCCCGTGCCGTTGAACACAAAATAGACGTCAGCCATCTCGCCGAACATCGCTTTCAGCAGGTCTACGGCCCGCCCCGTCACCGGATCGTCGCCGTAAGCCACCGCGTGGGCGGCGTTGGCCGCAACAATCGCGTCCAGCACGGCGGGATGGACCCCCGAATGATTATCGCTTCCAAAACTTTTCATCGTATATGGCTTTTACGCTGCAAAAATAGTGAAAATCAGAACAACCCACACGCTGAGCAACAAAAGGCGCGGACCGTAGGGGAAGATTTTTCAAAACAAAGAAAATTCCCCTGTACGGACGGACACACACCAAAAAGGGCTGTCCTTGCGGGACAACCCTTTTTCTGACCCCGGCAACACCGGGAAAGATTTCGGAAAATTACTCCTTTTCGGCAGTTTCTTCAGCAGCGGGAGCTGCTTCCACAGCCACCTCTTCCACAACCGGAGCCTCAGCAACAGGTGCTTCTTCCACGGCGGGGGCGGCTTCAGCCTTGGCGGCCTTTGCCTTCGGGGCGGCTTTCGGTGCAGCTTCAGCTTTCGGAGCGGCTTCTGCGCCGTCCTTCTTGGCCCCGCTGCGGCTGCGGCGGGTCTTGGCTTTGCCTTCGTCCTTCTTGCCGGCGGTGTAAGTCGTGTTGAAGTCGACCAGCTCGATGAAGCACATTTCGGCACCGTCACCCAGACGGAACCCGGTCTTCAGGATGCGGGTGTAGCCACCCGGACGGTCGGCGATCTTCGGCGCCACTTCGCGGAAGAGTTCGGTCACAGCGTGTTTGTCTTTCAGCGAGCTGAAGACCATACGGCGCGAGTGGGTCGTGTCTTCCTTCGACTTGGTGATCAGCGGCTCGACGTAGATACGCAGCGCTTTGGCCTTGGCCACGGTGGTGTTGATCTTCTTGTGGAGGATCAACGAAGAGGCCATATTGGCCAGCATCGCCTTGCGATGGCCTGCCTGCCGGCCCAGGTGGTTGAATTTTTTGTTATGTCTCATGATTGATCTTAATCTTTGTCAAGTTTGTACATCGAAACGTCCATCCCGAAGTGGAGGTTGAGCGAAGCCAACAGCTCGTCGAGTTCGGAGAGCGACTTCTTGCCGAAGTTGCGGAATTTGAGCAGATCGTTGCGGTGGAAGCGCACCAGGTCGCCGATCGTTTCCACTTCGGCCGCCTTGAGGCAGTTGAGCGCGCGCACCGAAAGATCCTGTTCCGACAGCTTGGTTTTGAGCAGCTGACGCATATGGAGTACGTCTTCGTCGAACTCTTCGGTCGAGGATGACTCTTCCATATTGAGCGTGATCTTCTCGTCCGAGAAAAGCATGAAGTGGTGGATCAGTACCTTGGCGGCCTCCTTCAGGGCGTCCTTCGGGTGGATCGAGCCGTCGGTGGTGATCTCCAGGTTCAACTTTTCGTAGTCGGTTTTCTGTTCCACACGGAAGTTGTCGACCGTGAACTTCACGTTCTTGATCGGGGTGTGGATCGAGTCGATCGGGAGCAGCCCGAATTCGGCTTCAGCCGGCTTGTTTTCCTCGGCGGGTACGTAACCGCGGCCCTTGGCGATGGTGAGCTCCATCTGCAGCTTCACGTCGCTGTCCAGGCGGCAGATCACCAGCTCGGGGTTCAACACCTTGAATCCGGAAAGGAAGTTCGAGATGTGTCCGGCGGTGAGTTCAGTCACCCCCGCCACATTCACGGTCACCTTTTCGAAATCGGTGCTTTCGACGGTACGCATGAACCGCACCTGTTTCAGGTTGAGGATGACGTCAATCATCCCTTCCATGACACCCGGGATAGCCGCAAATTCGTGGCTGATCCCGGCCACCTTGACCGTAGTAATGGCATACCCCTCCAACGACGAGAGGAGAATGCGGCGAAGTGCGTTACCCACTGTCATACCGAAACCGGGTTCCAACGGACGGAACTCAAAGCGCCCGAAGTTGGAAGTCGATTCCAGCATAATCACCTTTTCAGGTTTTTGGAATGCTAATATGGCCATAATTTGCTCCTCTATTGCGTACTATTTGGAGTACAATTCGACGATGAGTTGTTCCTTGATGTTTTCGGGGATTTCGCTCCGCTCGGGGCGCTGGATGAACTTACCGCTCATCGTTGCGCTGTCCCATTCGATCCACGGGTAGCGGCTGCGACGGCCCGAACCCAGCGATTCCTGGATCACTTCGAGCGATTTCGACTTTTCGCGAACGGCCACCGTGTCACCCGGACGCAGTTGGCACGAGGCGATGTTCACCACGGCACCGTTAACGGTGATGTGGCGGTGCGAAACCAGCTGGCGGGCAGCGGCACGCGTGGGGGCGATGCTCATGCGGAACACCACGTTGTCGAGGCGGCATTCGAGCAGCTTCAGCAGGTTTTCCCCCTGGATGCCACCCAGGCGGCCAGCTTCTTCGAAGGTGCGGCGGAATTGTTTCTCCTGCATCCCGTAGATCGCTTTCGCCTTTTGTTTTTCAGCCAGCTGCACGCCGTATTCCGAAACTTTCTTGCGCTTGCGGGCCAAACCGTGTTGTCCGGGAGGGTAGTTCTTCTTTTCGAACGCTTTATCAGCCCCGTAGATCGCCTCCCCGAATTTACGGGCGATTTTGGTTTTAGGTCCTATGTATCTTCCCATTGTTGTTTGATTTTTTCGTTTTTTCCGTTTGTTCGATTCGTTGTCCTTGCCCGGGGGTCTTTGAGATTAGAACAAGTTTCCGATTCAACCAGACACCCTACGGCATCCTGTATTCAATCCTTGTCGCTCTCCCCCGGTCGCGGCCGTTTTATACGCGGCGACGGTTGGGCGGACGGCAGCCGTTGTGGGGCAGCGGGGTCACGTCGATGATCTCGATCACCTCGATCCCGGCGCCGTGGATGGTGCGGATGGCCGATTCACGGCCGGCACCCGGGCCTTTAACGAATACTTTCACTTTTCTCAAACCAAGATCATAGGCCACCTTGGCGCAATCCTGCGCTGCGGTCTGGGCGGCATAGGGCGTGTTCTTTTTCGAACCGCGGAAGCCCATCTTGCCGGCCGAGCTCCAACTGATTACCTGCCCTTCGCCGTTGGCCAGGGTGATGATCACGTTGTTGAAGGTAGAATGAACGTGGGCCTGTCCCACGGCATCGACCTTAACCACTCGCTTTTTAACTGTTGCAGTCTTTTTTGCCATAATACTCTGCTATTACTTGGTTGCTTTTTTCTTGTTAGCCACGGTTTTCTTTCTCCCCTTGCGGGTACGGGCGTTGTTTTTGGTGCTCTGACCGCGCGTGGGCAGGCCGAGGCGGTGACGGATGCCCCGGTAGCAACCGATGTCCATCAGACGTTTGATGTTGAGCTGGACCGACGAGCGGAGTTCGCCCTCTACCTTGAAGCCTTCGTTAGCGATGACCCCGCGGATGGCGTTGACCTGTTCGTCACTCCAGTCTTTCACCTTCATGTCGTAGTCAATTCCGGCTTTTTCCAGGATCGCGCGGGCTGTGCTGCGGCCAATGCCGTAGATATAGGTGAGCCCGATCTCGCCCCTTTTATTTTTTGGTAAGTCTACACCGACAATACGTGCCATAAAATTTTGTCTTTTTACAATTCGTTACAAATTACCCTTGGCGCATTTTGAACTTGGGATTTTTTTTGCAGATCACGTACAAACGGCCTTTGCGTTTGACGATCTTGCAATCCTCGCTCCTTTTCTTAATGGATGCCCTAACTTTCATCGTTCAATGTTTTTACTTGTACCTGAATGAGATACGTCCCTTAGACAGATCGTACGGGGACATTTCAACTTTTACTTTATCACCGGGAAGGATTTTGATGTAGTGCATCCGCATCTTTCCCGAGATGTGGGCGGTGATGATGTGGCCGTTGTCCAATTCCACGCGGAACATGGCGTTGGAGAGGGCTTCGATAATCGTCCCGTCCTTTTCGATTGCAGCTTGTTTTGCCATTGGTTTTAACCGTTTAAAGCCTGTTCGATAAACTCAAAAGTGGTCAGTACGTCGGGCCCCGCTTGGGTTACAGCCACAGCGTATTCAAAATGGGCCGACGGTTTCCGGTCTTTCGTTCGGACCGTCCATCCGTCGTTTTCAAATACTACTGCCCGGCTGCCCTGGTTGACCATCGGTTCGATACAGATCACCACGCCTTCGCGAAGCAGCGGGCCGTGTCCCCGGGCGCCGTAGTTGGGCACTTCCGGTTCTTCGTGCATCTGCCGGCCGAGGCCGTGGCCTACCAATTCCCTCACGATCGAGAAACCGTTTGTTTCGGCGTGTGATTGCACCGCGTGCGCAATGTCGCCGATCCGGTTTCCGATGCGGGCCTGCGCCGCTCCGAGGAGCAGTGCCTGGCGAGTCACTTCCAGAAGCTTTTTTACTTCCGGCGCTATCTCGCCCACCGCAAACGTGAAGGCCGAGTCCCCGTAGAATCCCCCCATCCGCGTGCCGCAGTCGATTGAAACGATGTCGCCTTCGCGGAGGATCCGTTTGGCCGAGGGGATGCCGTGCACCACCTCTTCGTTGATCGACACGCAGAGCGTGTTGGGGAATCCGTTGTAGCCGAGGAATCCGGGAATGGCGCCGTGCGAACGGATATAGTCCTCCGCGATCTTATCCAGTTCCAGGGTCGAAACCCCCGGTCGGATATGTTTGGCCACTTCTCCGAGTGTTTTCGAGACGAGAAGGTTGTTTTCCCTCAGCAGCTCGATCTCCTCCGGACTCTTGTAGTTTATCATTCTTTACTCAGAACTCGCTTTCGGAGCAAAACATCAGTTCCCCGAGCGGCCTTTGATGCGTCCGGTCTTCATCAGACCATCGTAGTGGCGCATCAGCAGGTGGCTCTCGATCTGTTTGAGTGTATCCAGGATCACACCCACCAGGATCAGCAACGACGTACCGCCGTAGAACTGAGCGAACTGGTTGTTGACCCCCATCATCCGGGCGAACACGGGCAGGATAGCCACCATCGCCAGGAAAATAGAGCCGGGCAACGTGATCCGGGTCATAATGATGTCAATGTATTCCGCGGTCTTTTTACCGGGCTTGATGCCGGGGATGAACCCTCCGTTGCGCTTCATATCGTCGGCCATCGAGTTGGGGTTGACGGTAATGGCGGTGTAGAAGTAAGTGAACGCGATCACAAGTACTGCAAAGATGAAGTTATACCAGAACCCGTTGTTGTTGCCCAGCACGGCTGCGATGCCACGGGTGGCTTCCCAGCGGCCGAAGAACAACGGAACGAACATCAGCGCCTGGGCGAAGATGATCGGCATAACCCCTGCTGCATTGATCTTCAGCGGGATGTATTGGCGAACGCCGCCGTACTGCTTGTTACCAACGATCCGCTTTGCATACTGTACAGGAATTTTGCGAACGGCTTGTACGAGGGCGATCACTGCTGCAAAAATAAGGAACAGGACGAAGATCTCGACAACCAGCATCACAAACCCACCGGTCTGGTCTGCAAAACGTGAATTGATTTCTGCTAAAAGCGCGTGCGGCAAGCGGGCGATGATACCCACCATGATGATCAGAGAAACCCCGTTACCGATCCCCTTGTCGGTGATCTTTTCACCGAGCCACATCACGAACATCGTACCCGCAATGAGCACGACCGTGGCGGTAAGGGTAAACAGGAGACTCGACGGGCCCAGGACGAAAGCCGCCGAGGGAAGCGTGGAGTGGAGGTTGGCAAGATACGCGGGAGCTTGCACCAACAGGACGATAATGGTCAGGTAACGGGTCCACTGGTTGATCTTGCGGCGGCCGCTCTCCCCTTCCTTCTGCAGTTTCTGGAAATAGGGGACAACGATACCCAGCAGCTGGATCACGATGGACGCCGAGATGTAGGGCATGATCCCCAGGGCAAAGATCGAGGCGTTACCCAACGCCCCCCCCGAGAAGATGTCCAACAGCCCGAGCAGGCCGTTGCCTTCGATCTGGCTCTGGAGGCTCGACAGTGCCTCGGGGTTGATCCCCGGGATCACAACGTAGCTTCCGAACCGGAAAACGAGAACGAGGCCGAGGGTAAAAAGTATCCTCTTCCTCAGTTCCTCGATCTTGAAAATATTCCGGATAGTCTCGATCAGTCTTTTCATCGGACTACAGTTTTATGACCGTTCCCTGCTGGGCTTCGATAGCGGCAGCGGCCGATTTGGAAAATGCGTGGGCCTTCACCTCGAGTTTTACGCTCAGGGTACCGTCGCCCAGAATCTTGATCCGGTCGTTTTTGGCTACGTAGCCTGCTTCGAGAAGCACCTCGGGGGTGATCACCGTCGCCTTGGTTTTGGCGGCCAGCTCTTCGAGCACCGAGAGGTTTACGGCTTTGAACTCCACGCGTTCGTGGTTCTTGAAGCCGAATTTCGGCAGGCGGCGCTGGAGCGGCATCTGACCGCCTTCGAAGCCTACTTTCTTCGAGTAGCCCGAACGCGATTGCGCCCCTTTGTGCCCGCGGGTCGAGGTGCCGCCATGACCAGAGCCCTGGCCGCGGCCGATCCGCTTTTCGCTATGTGTGGAACCGGCAGCCGGTTTCAAATTGCTCAGATTCATTTCTTTTTAAGTAATCGGGTTAATACTTACTTTACTTCCGTTACCACGACCAGGTGCTTCACCTTGTTGATCATCCCCAGAACGATGGCGGAGTCTTCGTGCTGAACGCTCGCGTTGAGCTTTTTCAGGCCCAGGGCGTCGAGGTTCTTCTTCTGGTTGGCGGTAGCGCCGATACGGCTCTTTACCTGTTTGATATTCAATTTTGCCATTTTTCCGAAGCTTATCCGTTAAACACTTTGTTCAGGGAGATGCCGCGAACCTGGGCCACGCTGTAAGCGTCGCGCAATTCCAGCAGGGCGGCGATCGTAGCTTTCACCAGGTTGTGGGGGTTCGACGACCCCTTGCTCTTGGCCAGCACGTTGTGGATCCCTACGCTTTCGAGTACGGCGCGCATAGCACCGCCGGCGATCACACCCGTACCGGGAGCGGCCGGTTTGATCAGCACCAGCGAACCGCTGAAGCGGGCTTCCTGGGCGTGCGGGATGGTGCCTTTCAGTACCGGGATCTTCACCAGATTCTTCTTGGCGTCTTCCACACCTTTCGAAATGGCCGAGGTCACTTCGTTGGCTTTGCCAAGGCCGTAGCCTACCACGCCGTTTTCGTTACCCACCACGACGATGGCCGAAAAGCTGAAGGTACGTCCCCCTTTGGTCACTTTGGTCACGCGCTGGATGCTCACCAGGCGGTCTTTCAATTCGAGGTCGCTTGTGCGGACCTTTTTGATATTTGCGTTTGTCGACATACCGATTAGAATTTAAGTCCACCTTCGCGGGCGGCGTCTGCTAAACATTTAACTCGTCCGTGGTAGAGATAGCCGTTGCGGTCGAATTTCACTTCGGTGATCCCTTTTGCCTGGGAACGTTCCGCGATCAGCTTGCCCACGAGCGCCGAAACCTGCGATTTGTTGAGGCCTTTGGCTTTTTCGGCCACTTCCTTGTCGGCCGACGAGGCGGCTGCCAGGGTGACTCCCTTCAGGTCGTCGATCAGTTGAACATAGATCTGCTTGTTGCTGCGGAACACCGACATGCGAGGTGCTTCGGCCGTGCCGCTGATCACTTTACGGATGCGCATCTTGATGCGCTCTCTTCTTTCTATCTTGCTAAGTGCCATTGTCTTTACCTCCTATTATTTAGCGTTGGCCGACTTGCCCGACTTGCGGCGGAGCTGTTCACCCACGAACTTGATCCCCTTGCCCTTGTACGGTTCGGGTTTGCGCAGCGAGCGGATCTTGGCGGCCACCTGGCCGATCAACTGCTTGTCGATGCTTTTGAGCGTCACGATGGGATTTCCCTTACGTTCGGTCAGCGCTTCCACTTTCACTTCAGCGGGAAGCATCAGGTGAATATCGTGCGAATAACCGAGGCTCAACTGCAGGGTCTGGCCCACGGCTTCGGCCTTGTAACCGACGCCCACGAGTTCCTGCTTGATTTCATAGCCCTGCGACACGCCTACGACCATGTTGTTGATCAGTGCGCGGTAGAGCCCGTGCATCGAGCGGTGGCGCGGCTGGTCCGTCGGGCGGGTGACGGAGAGCACGTTCCCTTCTACGGTCACCTTGATGTCCGGGTGCACTTGCTGGGACAGGGTACCGAGCGGTCCTTTCACACTGACCGTGTTATCGGAAGCAACCGTAATGGTCACACCGGCCGGCAGGTTTACAGGCATTTTTCCTATTCTTGACATTTTGTGTATTGATTAAGTTTTACTTCGTCTGGTTTAGTAAATGTAGCAGAGGACCTCGCCGCCCACGTTTTCCTGACGGGCTTTCTTGTCGGTCATGATACCTTTGGAGGTCGACACGATGGCGATGCCCAGTCCGTTGAGCACGCGCGGCATTTCGTCGACGCTGGCGTATTGGCGCAGGCCGGGGCGGCTCACACGCTTCAGGTTCTTGATCGCCGGGATCTTCGTTTCGGGATGATACTTCAGGGCGATCTTGATGTTCGGATGGCCTTTTTCGTCGGTTCCGAACTTGTAGGCCAGGATGTAGCCTTGTTCGTGCAGGATTTCCGTGATGGCCTGCTTCATTTTCGAGCCGGGAGCTTCAACCACTTTGTGGTTGGCTTTCACCGCGTTTCTAATTCTGGTCAGAAAGTCCGCAATAGGATCAGTCATAATTAGCTGTTAAAATGATTTTTTCAATTAATTGGGTTGTTTCTCTTCTTTTCGTCTTGTGCACGCCCCCTTCCTCCCGGATGGAGGCGACAAAAAACTCCTTATGCGCACAGTCAATCAGCCTGTTACGGCTTACTGACTGTAACGCATCCGAGTTTTATCGCGGCGCAAAGATACAAAAATCCTTTAATTTAGCAAATTGCCATTGGAAATCTGGCTTTTTCGCATTTTTCGAAATGGATCGACTCCGCTTCTTTTTTTCAGAAGCCCGTCGTCTCTTCCGTCAAATACCCGTTTTTCTCTTTTGCAATCAGCCGAACTTTTGTCCTCCCGCCTCTTGTTTTTATCGGAGCCTTCCCTGCTCCACGCGGCTACCAGCTCGCCTTCTTCACGCCCGGGATCAGCCCTTGCGAGGCCATTTCGCGGAACTGGATGCGGCTGATGCCGAACAGGCGGATGTAGCCTTTCGGACGGCCGGTCAGCTTGCAACGGTTGTGCAGGCGGATCGGGTTCGAGTTGCGCGGCAGCTTGGCCAGGCCGGCCTGGTCGCCTTCGGCTTTCAGTTTGGCGCGTTTTTCGGCATAACGGGCAACGAGTTTTGCACGTTTCACCTCACGGGCTTTCATTGATTCTTTTGCCATATCCTATTGGTTCTTTTTAGCGTTTTTGAAAGGTAAACCGAATTCGCGCAACAGGGCGTAGGCTTCTTCGTCCTTGTCGGCCGAGGTCACGAAAGTGATCTCCATCCCGAGGATCTTCGAGATCTTGTCGATATCGATTTCCGGGAAGATGATCTGTTCGGTGATCCCGAGCGAGTAGTTGCCGCGACCGTCGAATTTTTCGTTGATCCCCTTGAAGTCGCGGATACGCGGCAGGGCAACGACGATCAGGCGTTCGAGGAATTCGTACATCCGTTCCTTGCGTAGCGTCACGCGCACGCCGATCGGCATACCCTTACGCAACTTGAAGTTCGAGATGTCTTTCTTCGAACGGGTGAGGACGGCACGCTGACCGGTAATGGTCGAGAGTTCTTCCTGGGCGGTTTCGAGCAATTTCTTGTCGGCAACTGCCTGGCCTACACCCTGGTTAATTACGATCTTTTCAAGTCGCGGCGCCTGCATCACGCTTTTGTAGCCGAACTCTTTCACCAGTGCCGGAACGATCTGTTCCCGGTACTTGGTTTTCATTGAAGGTACGTATGCCATTACTTGATTTCCTCCCCTGATTTTTTAGCGTAACGAACGGTTTTGCCCTGACTGTTCTTCTTGCGGCCTACGCGGGTAGGCTTGCCCGATTTCGGGTCGAGGGGCTGCAGATTCGACAGGTGGATCGGAGCTTCCTGCTTCACGATGCCGCCCTGCGGGTTTTTCGCATTCGGTTTGGTGTGTTTCGAAACGAGGTTCACGCCTTCGACGATCGCCCGTTCCTTTTCCACCAGCACTTCGAGGACCTTGCCTTGCTGGCCCTTGTTGTCGCCGGAGTTCACATAAACCGTGTCACCCTTTTTGATATGCAATTTAATTGACATTGGTTTGATCTTTTTACAATTACAATACTTCCGGGGCGAGCGAAATGATCTTCATGTACGAGTCGCGCAATTCGCGGGCGACGGGACCGAAGATGCGGGTACCGCGGATTTCCCCCTGGTTGTTGAGCAACACCACGGCGTTGTCGTCGAAGCGGATATACGATCCGTTGGCACGGCGTATTTCCTTTTTCACACGAACCACCACGGCTTTCGACACGGTGCCCTTTTTCACGTCACCCGCCGGGGTGGCGCTTTTCACGGTCACGACGATTTTATCGCCGATCGAGGCATAGCGTTTGCCAGTACCTCCCAACACACGGATGCAAAGTACTTCCTTCGCCCCGCTGTTGTCCGCTACGGTCAGTCTGCTTTCTTGTTGTATCATGACTACTTAGCTCTTTCGATGATTTCTACTACACGCCAGCGCTTGGTTTTGCTCAGCGGGCGGGTTTCCATAATCTTGACGGTATCGCCAGGATTGCAATCGTTGGTGTCGTCGTGTGCCACGAACTTGGTGGTCTTGTTCACAAACTTCCCGTAGATCGGATGTTTCACCTTCCGTTTCACGGCTACGGTGATGGATTTCTCCATCTTGTTGCTCACCACTACCCCGATCCTCTCTTTTCTAAGATTTCTTTCTTCCATGGGTGTTATTGCTTAATGGTTTGCTTTTCACGCAGGATCGTGAGCATCCGGGCGATGTTCCGTCGTGCATTCCTAAGGACAGCCGGGTTCTCCACGGGAGAGACGGCGTGGTTGAGTTTCATTCGGTTGAGGTTCGCCTTTTCCGCTTCGATACGTTCAATCAGGTCGGCAACCGTCAGATCTTTGATTTCAGTCGTTTTCATAGGTCACTCGGTTAGATTGCGGTTTCTTCAAAGTCGCGGCGAACGATGAACTTCGTCGTCACCGGAAGTTTCTGGGCACCCAGGCGCAGGGCTTCCTGTGCGGTAGCGAAGTCTACGCCCTCGATTTCGATCAGGATGCGGCCCGGGGTAACCGGTGCCACGAATCCTTCGGGAGCACCTTTCCCCTTACCCATACGCACTTCGGCGGGTTTCTTGGTGATCGGTTTGTCCGGGAAAACTTTGATCCAGATCTGTCCTTCACGTTTCATGTGGCGGACAATGGCCTGGCGCGCTGCCTCTATCTGGCGACCCGTGATCCAGGCCGATTCCATCGTTTTGATGCCGAACGAGCCGAACGCGAGCTGGTTGCCACGCTGGGCCTGGCCTTTCATCCGGCCTTTCTGCATCCTGCGGAATTTCGTCTTTTTTGGCTGTAACATTGTTTATCGCTTTTAGAGTCAGGTTATCGTTTGTCTTTTCTCGGACCACCCCGACGGTCACCACGGTCTCCTCCGCGATCGCCGCGGTCGCGACGGTCACGACGGTCGCCGCGTTCACCGCGGTCGCCACGGAAGCCGCTTTCGCGACCAGCGCCCTGGCCCTGGCCAGCGGCTACGTTCGAGCCGGCAATGGCGAACAGGTCGCGCTTGCCATACACTTCGCCGTTGCAGATCCACACCTTGATCCCGAGGATGCCGACCTTGGTCAGCGCTTCGGCCAGGTTGTAGTCTACGTCCGCACGGAAGGTGTGGAGCGGAATACGTCCTTCTTTATAGGTTTCGCTGCGGGCCATTTCGGCTCCGCCCACGCGGCCCGACACCTGGATCTTGATTCCTTCGGCGCCCATACGCATGGTCGCGGCGATGGTGGTCTTGATCGCACGGCGGTACGAGATGCGGCCTTCGATCTGGCGCGCCACGTTGTTCGACACGATTACCGAGTCGATTTCGGGGCGTTTCACTTCGAAGATGTTGATCTGTACCTCTTTGCCGGTGAGTTTCTTCAGCTCTTCCTTGAGTTTGTCGACCTCCTGGCCGCCTTTGCCGATAATGATCCCCGGACGGGCGGTGCTGATGGTCACAGTCACGAGCTTCAGTGTACGCTCGATGATGATCTTCGAGATGCTGGCCTTGGCAAGGCGGGCGTTCAGATACTGACGGATCTTAGCGTCTTCCACCAACTTGGCAGAAAAATCTTTGCCGCCGTACCAGTTCGAGTCCCATCCGCGGATGATCCCCAGTCGGTTTGCTATCGGATTAACTTTCTGTCCCATTTGCCTTGGCTTTTTTATCTTCTTTAACAATCAGTTTATCTACGACGATGGTCACGTGGTTCGAACGCTTGCGCACGCGGTGGGCACGGCCCTGCGGAGCGGGTTGGACGCGTTTGAGCATCCGGCCGCCGTCTACGCGGATTTCGCTCACGCACAACAGGTTGTCTTCGAGGCGTTGGCCTTCGTTTTTCTTTTCCCAGTTGGCGATCGCGCTGCGAAGCAACGTTTCCAGTCTGATCGAGGCCTCCTTTTTGCTGTAACGGAGAATCCCCAGTGCCTTATTGATCTCTACGCCGCGGATGATGTCGGCCACCAGGCGCATCTTGCGCGGGGAGGTCGGGCAATCGCGAAGCACGGCGATAGCCTTCAGCTTCTTCTCTGCCTTGAGTCTCTCGGCTCTTTCGTGTTTTCTTGCACCCATTATTTCAGGAATTTCAATTTTTTACCTACTTATTTTTTCTTATTCCCGCTGTGTCCGCGGAAGTTGCGCGTCGGGGCAAATTCGCCCAGCTTGTGGCCCACCATGTTTTCGGTGACATAGACGGGAATGAATTTATTCCCGTTGTGTACCGCCACGGTGTGGCCGACGAAGTCCGGCGAGATCATACTTGCACGCGACCAGGTCTTCACGACAGCCTTCTTGTTCGATTCATTCATCGTCAGAATTCTGCCTTCGAGTTTCGGCTCGATGTAAGGTCCTTTTTTTAATGAACGGCTCATTACGCTACTCGTTTTAGATTATTTTTTCCTTCGTTGAATGATGAATTTGGCGCTGGTCTTTTTCGGGTCACGGGTTTTGTAACCTTTAGCCAGCAAGCCTTTGCGCGAACGGGGGTGTCCACCCGACGAACGGCCTTCGCCACCACCCATCGGGTGATCGACCGGGTTCATCGACACACCGCGGTTGTGCGGGCGTTTGCCCATCCAACGTCTGCGGCCGGCCTTACCATGCGATTCGAGGCTGTGGTCGGGGTTCGACACGGCGCCGATCGTCGCTTTGCAAGTAACCAACACCATTCGGGTCTCGCCCGAAGGAAGTTTGATGATAGCGTATTTACCTTCACGCGCCAGAAGTTGTGCGTAGGTACCGGCCGAGCGGGCCATCACGGCACCCTGACCGGGGTAGAGTTCAATGTTGTGTACAACAGTCCCGAGGGGAATCTCGGAGAGGAGCAGCGTGTTGCCCACTTCGGGGGCCGAGCCCGGGCCGCTGACGATGGTCTGCCCTACCTGCAGCCCGTTGGGGGCCACGATGTAGCGCTTTTCACCATCGGCGTAGCTTACCAGGGCGATGCGTGCCGAACGGTTGGGATCATACTCGATGGTTTTCACCACGGCAGCCATCCCGTCCTTTTCCCGTTTGAAGTCGATCAGGCGGTACATCCGTTTGTGGCCGCCGCCGAGATAGCGCACGGTCATTTTACCGGAGTTGTTACGACCGCCCGAGTTCTTCAGGGGGCGAAGCAAAGATTTTTCAGGTGTCGACGAAGTCACATCGTCAAACGTACCGATCACTTTGTGCCGGGTACCCGGCGTCATGGGTTTAAACTTTTTTACTGCCATCTCTCCTTAGATATTAGAGTAAAAATCGATCTGATCGCCCTCTTTCAGGGTTACGATCGCTTTTTTGAAGTTATTGGAACGACCCGTCAGCAGGCCCGACTTGGTGTAGCGGCTTTTGAGCTTGCCCATGTAGTTGGCGGTGTTGACGTCGGTCACCACCACGCTGTACATCGCCTCAACGGCTGACTTGATCTGCAACTTGTTGGCCCGCGGGTCAACAACAAAACCGTAACGGTTCAGCTTTTCGCCCTGAATCGTCATTTTCTCGGTTAAAATCGGCTTAATTAGTATTTCCATTGCTTCGTTTTCTATAATCCGTACATTTGGTTGATCGCGCCCACCGATTTTTCGGTAACGAGCAGGCCGGCGGCGTTCATCACGTCATACGTGTTTACGTTTTCTGCCAGCACAACTTTCACTTTCTGGAGGTTGCGCGAAGAAAGTACCACACCCGGATTCGATTCGGGCAGGATCACCAGGATCTTCTTGTCGCCCAGGTTCAGGTTGCCTACGATCTTGATGAACTCTTTCGTCTTCGGAGTGTCGATGGTAAAATCTTCCACCACGGTGATCGCTTCGTTTTTCGCTTTATAAGCAAGTGCGCTTTTGCGGGCGAGTTGTTTGAGCTTCTTGTTGAGTTTGAAGCTGTAGTCGCGGGGCACGGGACCAAATACGCGACCCCCACCTACGAACAACGGCGATTTCATACTGCCTGCGCGTGCGCCACCGGTACCTTTCTGCTTCTTGAGCTTCTTGGTGGTGCGGTTGATTTCGGCGCGCTGCTTCGCCTTATGCGTGCCCTGACGTTGGTTGGCCAGGTACTGTTTCACGTCGAGGTAGATCGCGTGGTCATTGGGTTCGATGCCGAACACCGCGTCGGCCAGGGTGACCTTCTTGCCGGTCTCTTTGCCCGTAATGTTCAATACTGCTAATTCCATGACTAATCTTCAATTAATAAGTAAGACCCTTTTGCCCCCGGAATCGAACCCTTCACCAGAAGGAGATTGCTTTCGGGAATGATTTTCAGGATTTTGAGGTTCATCACCTTCACCTGTTCACCTCCGGTTTGTCCCGGGAGTCGTTTCCCCTTGAACACGCGCGAGGGGTAAGAGGATGCGCCCAGCGAACCCGGCTTACGTTGCCGGTTGTGCTGACCGTGGGTCTGACCACCGACGCCGGCGAAGCCGTGGCGTTTCACAACGCCCTGGAAGCCTTTACCTTTCGATACGCCCGTCACGTCGACCCAATCATTTTCAATGAATTGGTCTACAGTGATCAGGTCGCCCAGGTTGAGTTCACGCTCGAAGCTCTTGAACTCGGCCATTTTGCGTTTCGGTGTAGTTCCGGCCTTTTTGAAGTGGCCTAACAAACTGCTGCTGGTCTGCTTTTCTTTCTTTTCGTCATAGGCAATCTGAACCGCCGAGTAGCCATCCTTCTCGATCGTTCTCAGTTGCGTAACTACACAGGGGCCAGCTTCGATAACAGTGCATGGCGTATTTTTGCCCTCAACACTGAAAACGGATGTCATTCCGATTTTTTTTCCGATAATTCCTGACATTTGTTGTCCTGTTTGCGTTTGTTTGTTGTTTGTTTGTTATAGTTGAAATTTTCGTGCTTTTTGTATGGCCCGGGAGAGTTGTCTTTTCAAAAACCGCCGGCTCGCTTCCGTGCTTCACAGCCCGTCACATCCCCGTCGCCCCCTTACCGGGCCCCTGTCACACCTTGATTTCCACCTCAACGCCGCTGGGAAGCTCGAGCTTCATCAGCGCGTCGATCGTCTTGGGGGTCGAGCTGTAGATGTCCAAGATGCGCTTGAACGTCGACAACTGGAACTGTTCGCGCGACTTCTTGTTGACGAAGGTCGAACGGTTGACTGTGAAAATCTTCTTGTTGGTGGGCAGGGGGATCGGACCGCTTACCACGGCGCCCGTACCCTTGACCGTCTTGACGATCTTTTCGGCAGATTTATCCACCAGGTTGTGATCGTACGATTTGAGCTTGATTCTTATTTTCTGGCTCATATTATTCCAATTCTTTAAATTTACCGCTTGATTTTTCGATGATCTCCTTAGCCAGGTTGGTGGGCAGCTCGTCAAAGTTCAAGAACTCCATCGACGAGGTCGCACGACCCGAAGAGATGGTGCGCAGCACGGTTACATAACCGAACATTTCGCTCAGGGGAACCTTGGCTTTCACCACACGGGCTGTGCCTTTCGATTCCATCCCGGTGATCTGGCCGCGACGTTTGTTCAGGTCGCCGATGATATCGCCCATGTTTTCTTCGGGCGTTACCACTTCGACCGCCATGATCGGTTCCATAATCACCGAGCCGGCCTTGGGGGCAGCCTGGCGGAAACCGTTGCGGGCGCAGATCTCGAACGACAGCGAGTCGGAGTCGACCGCGTGGAACGAACCGTCCTTGAGCACCACCCTGATTGAGTCGATCGGGAAACCAGCCAACGCGCCGTTGGTCATCGCCGAAGCGAAACCTTTCTGAATGGCGGGGATGTACTCTTTCGGGATGTTGCCACCCTTTACTTCGTCTACGAATTCCAGGCCGGTCTTGTCATTATCACCCGGCCCGAGTTCGAAGATGATGTCGGCGAACTTCCCGCGACCACCGGTCTGTTTCTTGAACACTTCGCGGTGCTGAACGGCCTTGGTCAAAGCCTCCTTGTAGTTCACCTGCGGGGCGCCCTGGCTGATCTCCACGCCGAATTCGCGGCGCAGGCGGTCAACGATGATCTCCAGGTGGAGTTCACCCATCCCGCTGATCACGGTCTGGCCCGTGTCTTCGTTGGTCTTCACGGTGAAGGTCGGGTCCTCTTCCGACAGTTTGTTCAGGGCGATGCCCAGCTTGTCGAGGTCCTTCTGTGTTTTCGGTTCCACCGCCAAACCGATTACCGGTTCGGGGAAAGTCATCGATTCGAGCACGATCGGCGCGTTTTCTGCGCAGAGCGTATCTCCCGTGCGGATGTCCTTGAAACCTACCGCGCCGCAGATGTCGCCGGCCAGCACCACTTCCATCGGGTTCTGTTTGTTGGCGTGCATCTGATAGAGGCGGCTGATGCGTTCCTTTTTGCCCGAGCGACTGTTGAGCACATACGAGCCGGCATCGAGTTTACCCGAGTAAACGCGAATGAAAGCCAGGCGGCCTACGAACGGGTCAGTAGCGATCTTGAACGCCAGCGCGCAAAGCGGATCGGTTTCGCTCGGCTTGCGGGTCACTTCCTTGTCGCTGTGGGGGTCGGTGCCGACAACGGCATCAATATCCACGGGCGACGGCAGGAAAGCCGCAATGTAGTCGAGCAGTTTCTGCACCCCTTTGTTCTTGAACGACGAACCGCAGAGCATCGGAACGATCTTCATCTGGTTGGCCGCCTTGCGGATGGCTGCGATCAGCTCATCGGGGGTGATCGAATCGGGATCTTCGAAGAATTTCTCCATCAGCGATTCGTCGACCGTGGCCACTTCTTCGATCAGGAGGGCGCGGGCTTCGGCCGCTTCGGCCTTCATCGCGGCCGGGATTTCTTCGAGGGTAAAGTTGTCACGCACGTTCTTGTCGTCGAAATAGACGATCGCGTGGTTATAGATCAGGTCGACCAGGCCGGTGAACTTGTCTTCGGCGCCGATCGGGAGCACTACCGGTATCGCGTTGGCGCCCAAGCGTTCCTTGATCTGGGCGCAAACGCCCTGGAAGTCGGCACCCGTGCGGTCCATCTTGTTGACATAGCCGATACGCGGTACGTTGTACTTGTCGGCCTGGCGCCACACGGTTTCAGACTGCGGCTCCACCCCGCCCACGGCGCAAAACGTAGCCACGGCGCCGTCGAGCACACGTAACGAACGTTCCACTTCGACCGTGAAGTCGACGTGGCCCGGAGTATCGATCACGTTGATCTGATATGTCTGGTCCTTGTAATTCCAAAAAGTGGTCGTTGCGGCCGACGTGATGGTGATCCCGCGTTCCTGTTCCTGGACCATCCAGTCCATCGTCGCAGCGCCTTCGTGTACCTCTCCTACCTTGTGTGTTTTCCCGGTATAGAAAAGGATACGCTCAGAGGTGGTTGTTTTCCCGGCATCGATGTGAGCCATGATGCCGATGTTGCGAATCAATTTAAGATCTCTTGCCATTTTTTCTCAACCTCCCTCTTAGAACCTGAAGTGGGCGAATGCCTTGTTGGCATCGGCCATACGGTGCATTTCCTCTTTGCGTTTGAAGGCTGCGCCTTCTTCGTTATAAGCAGCTTGAATTTCGGCAGCCAGTTTTTCTGCCATCGAACGACCTGCTCGCTTTCTCGCATAGAGAACCATGTTTTTCATACTCAATGCAATCTTGCGCTCGGGGCGTACTTCCATCGGTACCTGGAACGTTGCACCGCCTACACGGCGGGACTTCACTTCGACTTGCGGAGTGATGTTTTCGATCGCTTTTTTCCAGATGTCGAGGGGAGCCTTGTCTGCATCTTTCATCTTCTCGCTCACGATGTCTATGGCGTCATAGAAAATCGTGTAGGCAATACTCTTCTTACCGTCCAGCATCAAGCTATTCACAAACCGGGTAACCATCACGTCACCGAATTTGGGATCTGGAAGTAGAATTCGCTTTTTAGGCTTCGCTTTTCTCATAATTGTGTGCTAACGTTTGTAGCTTTGTTAAGGTTTATCTGTTGAAAAGTTCCTCGCGGATACTCTTATTTTTTCTTAGCGGGTGCAGCACCGGGCTTGGGCCGTTTGGTGCCGTATTTCGAGCGGCGCTGGTTGCGACCGTCGACGCCGGCGGCGTCGAGCGCTCCGCGCACGAGGTGGTAACGTACCCCCGGAAGGTCTTTCACACGGCCGCCGCGCACCAGCACGATCGAGTGCTCCTGCAGGTTGTGGCCTTCGCCCGGGATATAGGCGTTCACCTCTTTCTGGTTGGTCAATCTCACACGGGCCACTTTGCGCATGGCCGAGTTAGGCTTTTTCGGCGTGGTGGTGTATACACGCACGCACACCCCGCGACGTTGCGGGCAGGCGTCAAGGGCGGGCGACTTGCTCTTGTCGACCGGAGCAGTCCGTCCTTTACGCACCAATTGTTGAATCGTAGGCATTTTTACTACTACTTTTTAACTTTTAAACTGCTTTTAACTGTTTTTGACCGGGCAAACGGGCTCTTTTTGCAAGCTCCTCCTCTCTGCGAAGAGTGCTTTTCTCAAAGACTTCCCCCTTACTCAGCCCCTTATTCTGCCTGGGAATTGCACACACTTGGGCAAAATTCGGACTGCAAAGATATTTATTTTTTTCTTTCTATCAACACATTGTCTTGATTTTTTGTCTTTTTGCGGTGATTTTGAGGGATTTTCCAAAAATTTCTCCTAAATTTACTATCGGGATGAATCCCCGTCATAGTTCTTACAAAAAACGAGGAAATCATGGGTGTTATCGGGCAAGTTACCGACATGGCGGATCGGAATGACGTCATTCGGAGGTCCCTGAGAAACAGGAGAGAAAGATTGGGCGAGATCAGGAGAATGTACTCTCTGGCCATTGCGTACAGGCAAGAGTTGCACCCCGAGGGAGAACTTCCCCCTGAAGAACTCGCGAGGATCAAATCCGAGATCAGGGAGCGGTTAACAAAGGAGCGAAGGCGCCAGATTGCGATCTCGTGGCTGATCGCCGTTTTGATTGCTGTAGTGGTGGCCGGGCTGCTGTTCTGGATCTTTTAAATGAAAATCCCCTGTCGTCCTGCGCAAAGCGAGGAACGACAGGGGATAATTCGTTTTAATGCGAGAGCGGGTTACCCTTTGGCGACCTGTTCCTTGATTATCTTTTCGGCCTTGAGGATGGCTGCTTCGACGCCTGCCGGATTTTTCCCGCCCGCCGTGGCAAAGAAAGGCTGTCCGCCGCCGCCGCCGTTGATCTCCTTGGCCGCTTCGCGCACGATATTGCCTGCGTTCAAGCCGCGGGCCACGACTTCGTCGCCCAGCATCACGGTCAGCGTCGGTTTTTCGTCAATGACACTACCTACTACCAATACCAATCTCGGAAACTCCTGGCGCATCGCGAAGGCGATGTCCTTGATGAGTTCGGGCAGCAGGTCGACCTGGCGCACCAGGTAATAGAAGCCGTCGGCTTCCTCCTCGATCATTTTCGCAAATTCTTCGCGGGCCGCCTGTGCTCGCAGTTTTTTGGCGTCGTCGAGTTGGCGGCTCAGGTCGGAATTCTCTTCGACGAGTTTCCGGACACCCTGCAGCACGGCCGGGGTATTCAAAAAGTTCTTCACTTCTTCCAACATCGCCTCCATACCATATATATAGGTATCGGCCCCTTCGCCGGTGACCGCCTCGATGCGGCGCACGCCGGCCGAGATGGCGCTCTCGGACGTGATCTTGAACAGACCTATGTTGCCCGTGGCCGAGGTGTGGGTTCCTCCGCATAGTTCGACCGAGTCGCCGAAGCGGATCACGCGTACCGTTTCGCCGTACTTTTCACCGAAGAGCATCATCGCCCCCGCTTCCTGCGCTTTTTCAATCGGACAGTGGCGCACCTCTTCCAACGGCAGGTTTTTCCGGATGGCGGCGTTCACATCCTGCTCCACTTTCCGGATCTCCTCGTCAGACACCTTTTGAAAGTGCGAGAAGTCGAAGCGGAGATATTCCGCTGTCACAAGCGACCCTTTCTGTTCGACGTGGTCGCCCAGCACACGGCGCAGGGCAGCCTGCAGCAGGTGGGTGGCTGTGTGGTTGTTGGCCGAATCCTGGCGCTTTTCGGCATTGACCCGGGCCACGAAGGTGGCGGTCGGATCAGCCGGCAATTCATTTATAATATGTACCGTCAGGTTGTTTTCTTTCTGGGTATCGACCACGGCGATCACTTTGCCCTCGGCCTCGATCGCGCCGGTGTCGCCCGCCTGGCCGCCCGAGTTGCCGTAGAACGGCGTCTGGTCGAAAACGACCTGGTAATAGGTTTTCCCTTTCGAGGTTACCTTGCGGTATTTGGCGATCTGCACTTCAGCTTCGAGCGAGTCGTAACCGATGAAGTGGCTTTCGGCCACCGGATGCACGTCGACCCAGTCATCGGTTTCGACAGTAGCGGCCTGGCGCGAGCGCTCTTTCTGCGCGTCGAGTTCCTTCGAGAACGCGGGCAGGTCAACCCCCATCCCCTGCTCCGAAGCGATCAGCTCGGTCAGGTCGATCGGGAAGCCGTAAGTATCGTATAATACAAAGGCATCGCGTCCGGCAATCTCTTTTTTGCCTTCGCCTTTGGCTGTGGCGATCACCTTGTCCAGCAGGTTGATTCCGGTGGCGAGCGTGCGCAGGAACGACGCTTCCTCTTCGGCGATCACCTTTTCGATCAGCCCCTGCTGGGCCTTTAGTTCGGGAAACTGTTCTCCCATCTGAGCCACGAGTACGGGCACCAGGCGACAGATAAACGGTTCGTTGAAACCGAGGTAAGTATAGCCGTAACGCACGGCCCGGCGCAGGATGCGGCGGATTACGTAGCCCGCCTTGACATTCGACGGCAGTTGGCCGTCGGCGATCGAGAACGAGATGGCGCGCAGGTGGTCGGCGATCACGCGCAGGGCGATGTCGGTCTGTTCGTCCCGGCCGTAGGGTTTTCCGGAAAGGTTCGACAGCGCGGTGATCGTCGGCTGGAACACGTCGGTGTCGTAGTTGCTCTTTTTGCCCTGCAACACCATGCAAAGGCGTTCGAAGCCCATCCCCGTGTCGACGTGGTTGTGGGGCAGCGCCTCGAGCGTGCCGTTGGCCCGGCGGTTGAACTGCATGAAGACCAGGTTCCAGATCTCGATCACCAGCGGATCGCTCTGGTTCACGAGTTTTTCGCCCGGCACCTTGGCGCGTTCGGCCTCGTCGCGCAGGTCAACGTGGATTTCGCTGCACGGGCCGCAAGGACCCGTATCGCCCATTTCCCAGAAATTATCTTTCTTGTTGCCCGGCAACACGTGGCTTTCCGGCAGGAATTTCCGCCAGAGGCCATACGCTTCTTCATCTTTGACGATCCCGTCGGCGGGGCTTCCCTCGAAATAGGTGGCATACATCCGGTCGGGGTCGATCCCGTAAATGCCGTGCAACAGCTCCCACGCCCACTCGATCGCTTCCGTCTTAAAATAGTCGCCGAACGACCAGTTGCCGAGCATCTCGAACATCGTGTGGTGGTAGGTATCGCGGCCCACCTCCTCAAGGTCGTTGTGCTTGCCCGACACGCGAAGGCACTTCTGGGTATCGGCCACGCGCGGATATTTCACCACGGCGTTGCCCAGGAAGAGGTCTTTGAAGGGGTTCATCCCCGCGTTGGTAAACATCAGTGTCGGGTCATTCTTAACCACCATCGGGGCCGAGGGAACGATCCGGTGGCCCTTGCCGGCAAAGAAATCGAGGAAAATTTTTCGGATCTGGTTCGAGTTCATATCTATCTGTCCAATAATTAGCTGCGCAAAAACGTTGTATAGACTGGGTTGCAAAATTAATCAAAAACCGTTAATTTTGTATCTTTGCACGCTAAATTGTTTCCGGGCAGGCCGATGGCCCCCGGAACCCAACTGCCGACCGATGGCCAAAAAGGAGCACAAGCGATATAAATTCAACCCACAGACGTTGACCTACGAGGTGATCTCCATCCCGTTGCGAATCCGTTTTTACCGGCTGCTGCGAAAAATCCTGATCGCGTTCATCCTCGCTTCGCTGGCCAACCTGGCGTTCTCCTATTTCTTCTATACGCCCAAGATGTACCGGATCAACAAACAGCGCGAGGAACTGGTTTTGCAGTATAACTTATTGAACAACCGCATCCACGCCGCCACGGTGCGCCTCGACGACATCCGTCGGCGCGACAACAGCGTCTACCGGGCATTGTTTGCGGTCGACACGCTGACCATCCGAGGCATCTACACCCCCTACCCCGACACAAAATACGCCTTGCTCGACGAGCAGGACCGTTTCGCCCCGATGATCCGCCGCAGCTGGACCGACCTCGATGCTTTCGGCCGCCAACTCTACGCCGAGTCGCGCTCGCTGGACGAGCTGCAGCCGATGGCCGCCGACAAAGAGAAAATGTCTGAAAGCATACCCGCCATCTGGCCCCTCGACAAGCGCAAGATCCGTAGCATCGGAGCTTTCGGCGGACGCACCGACCCGGTTTACGGCGGACGCGCCTTTCACGAAGGGATGGATTTCTCCGGCCCGGTCGGCACCCCGATCTACGCCACCGGCAACGGCCGGGTGATGGTCAACCCGACGGGCTATGCCGGTTACGGCCGCCAGATCATGGTCGACCATGGGTTCGGCTACAAGACCCGGTATGCCCACCTGAGCCGGATCACCGTCATCCCCGGCCAATTGGTCAAGCGCGGCGAAAAGATCGGCGAGCTGGGCAACTCGGGCAAATCGACCGGCCCCCACCTCCACTACGAAGTGATCGTGCGCGGGACACCGGTCAACCCGGTCAACTATTTCAGCAAGGAAATGAGCGACGCCGATTTTGCGAACATCATCGCCTCGGCCCGCGAAACCACTTTTGAAGTCAACTAACCAATGAGCAAACGCAAAGAGGTCCGCAGCGGACAGCGCGAAAAACACCCGATTGATTTCCGGCGCAAGCTGGCCCGCTTTGTCGTGCATTTTCTCGCCGGAATGGGCTTCATCGTGTTTTACTATTTCGCCTTTTCGTTTTTTGTCGACACACCCCTCGAAAGCGAGATGAAACGCTCGAACCGCCGCATGGACGACGAATACCGCGCCCTCACGCTGCGCTACGACACCCTCGAACGGGTGCTGGATAACGTGACCGACCGCGACCGCTACATCTTCCGCACGATGTTCGACTCGGACCCGCTTTACAACGACCAGTACGAGCAACGGCTGATGCGTTACGACACGCTGCTGCAACTGACTAACCGCGAGTTGGGCGAGCGCTTTGCCGACCGCACGGCAAACCTCGAGAACCGCGCCCGCCTGCTGGGCGAAGACCTGGCCGTGCTGCAGGACCGGATCGAAGTGCGCGGCCTGCTGATGAACCATGTCCCGTCGATTCAGCCGGTGATCAACAACGACCTGACGCGGCTGGCCACCTCTTATGGGATGCGCATCCACCCGTTTTACAAGACATTGGCCATGCACCAGGGCGTCGACTACGTGGTGCCGGAAGAGACGCGCGTCTTCGCCACAGCCGACGGCACGGTGGCCCGCGTGGAGACGACGGCCGCCACCGGCCTGTCGATTACCCTTTCGCACGGCAACGGCTACGAAACGGTTTATAACCACCTCGCCAAAGCGCTGGTGAAAGAAGGAGCGAAAGTGCGACGGGGCGAGATCATCGCTTCGAGCGGCAACACCGGCCTCTCGCTCGCCCCACACCTCCACTACGAGGTGCGCCTGCGGGGAATGCGGGTCGACCCGGTACACTATTTCTTCAACGAACTCAACCCCGAACAATACGACCGCGTGCGCCAACTGGCTTCTGTCGGCATGCAATCGTTCGACTGACCACGCCTACCTAATCTTTCATAACCTCCAACGACACACCTCATAAAAACCTCACCGGCCCGATGCAACTCACAAAAAAGACCCGAAACCTGCTCTTCGTCCTCCTGGGCGTGCTGCTGGCGGTCTTTTTCGGGCTCGAGTTGGCGTTGGGGTCGGTGTCATTGCCACTGGGCGAAGTATGGAATTGGTTGTACGGGACAGAAACAGACCCTCGGGCCGCCACGCTGCTCAGCACCTTCCGCCTGCCCAAAGCGATCGTCGCCGTGGCGGCAGGCGCAGCGCTCTCGGCCAGCGGGCTGCAGATGCAAACGCTTTTTCGAAACCCATTGGCGGGCCCCTACCTGTTGGGGGTAAGCTCCGGGGCGAGCCTCGGAGTGTCGCTTTTCCTGCTGGGCATTCCGGCGCTGGGGCTTCCGCTGGGGGCCGAATGGCTGCGCAACCTCGGGGTGGCGGGTGCGGCGTGGATCGGATCGGCGGCGATCCTGATGATCGTCTTTGCCGCCGCTACCCGGGTCAAGGAAATCATGGCCGTCCTCATCCTCGGGATGATGATCGGCAGCGGGGCGACGGCGTTGGTCGAAATCCTCCAGTTTCTGAGCCCCGAATCAGCCCTCAAGTCTTTTGTCGTCTGGACAATGGGGAGCCTGAGCGGCGTTTCGTCGTCGCAACTTTGGATTTTATCCCTTTTCGTGGCGGCAGGGTTGCTGCTGTCAATCTTTCTGATAAAGCCGCTCAATTTGCTTTTATTGGGCGAATCGTATGCCCGTACCCTGGGGCAAAACACCCGCCGGGTGCGCACGCTGATCTTCGCCAGCACCACGTTGCTGGCCGGGACGGTAACCGCCTTTTGCGGCCCGATCGCTTTCATCGGCATCGCCGTGCCCCACATCGCGCGGATGATTTTCCAGAACGCCGACCACCGGGTGCTGATGCCCGCCTCGATGTTGATCGGGGCAGTGGTGATGCTCGGTTGCGACATCATTGCGCAGTTGCCGGGCGTCGACCTGGTGCTGCCGATCAACACCGTGACGGCCCTCGTAGGCATCCCCGTGGTGATCGTAGTCATTGTCAAAAACCATAAATTCTTCTGATGGCAGCGCCCGATACCGATACCGGCATTCGCATCCACGGCCTGACACTCGGCTACAAGAACGGCCCCGGCGAGGTGCGTGTCCTCTGCCGCGAAGCGGCCCTGGAGATCGCTCCGAGCTCGGTCTGCGTGCTGCTCGGGCGCAACGGCACGGGCAAAAGCACGTTGCTCCGTTCGATCGCCAGGCTCCACACGCCGCTGGCCGGCGAAATATGTATCGGAGGAAAGCCCGTGGGGCGTCTGACTGACCGGGAGCTTTCGGAAGTGGTGTCGTTCGTTTCGACTGAGATCGTCAACACGAAAAACCTCGCCGTGTGGGACGTGGTGGGCCTCGGCCGCGCGCCGTACACCAACTGGGTCGGACGGCTGTCCAATGAAGACAGCCGGGCCGTGGCCCGCGCGATCGAACTGGTGGGGATGGGCGGCTTCGAACGGAAGTCGATCTCCTCGCTCAGCGACGGCGAACGCCAACGGGTGATGATCGCCCGGGCGCTGGCCCAGGACACGCCGGTGATGATCTTGGACGAGCCGACCGCTTTCCTCGACGTGCCGAACCGCTACGAGATTGCGCTGCTGTTGCGCCGCCTGGCCCACGAGCACGACAAGACGATCCTCTACTCGACCCACGACCTCGAGGTAGCCCTGCAGCTGGCCGACCGCCTGTGCCTGATCGCAGCGGGCCATTTTTCCACAGGCACGCCCGAAGAACTGATCCACAACGGGGTGATCGACACCCTGTTCGAACGCAGCCCGCTCACGTTCGACCCCGGTACGAAACAAATCAAACTGACCTTATGATCGACTCGTCGGTGTTGCGCGAAAAGGCCCGGGCGTTGGGTTTCGACGCCTGCGGGGTGTCGCGCTGCCGCCCGATGGCCGAACAGGAACCTCGCCTGCGCCGGTGGATCGGATCGGGACGATCGGCCGGGATGGAATACATGAACCGCAACTGGGACTTGCGCCTCGACCCGGCCCGGCTGGCCGAAGGGTGCCGCTCGGTGATCGTGACGCTGACCGCCTACCCGCCCGTAGCGCCCGTCGACGGCCGCCCGCACCCCGTAGCGGCCTATGCCCAGCAACCCGATTACCACAAGGCGATTAAAACAAGGCTTTACCAGTTGCTCGACGCCCTGCGCGAAAGCCATCCCGAAGCCCGGGGCCGTGCCTGCGTCGACAGCGCCCCGATCCTCGAAAAGGCGTGGGCCGCCGAAGCGGGATTGGGCTGGATCGGACACAACCGGCTGCTGATCAACCCCGAATTGGGATCATACCACTGGATTGGCATCCTGCTGACCGACCTCGAATTTTCGGCATACGATATGCCTTACACCGAGAACGGCTGCAGGGCCTGCCGCCGCTGCCTCGACGTCTGCCCCACCGCCGCCCTCTCGGCAGAAGACGGGCTGGACGCGCGCCGCTGCATTTCCTACCACACACTTTCGAGTCGGGAATTGATCCCGGACGAGGTGGTCAAAAAATCGGAAGGCCGCATCATCGGCTGTGACGCCTGCCAGGTGGTGTGTCCGCACAACGCCCGGCGGCTGGCCGAAGCTCCGGCCGCCAACCCGGCGTTCGACCTCGCCCCGGAAGGGTGGCTCGCCCTCGACGAGGCGGAATTTTCCGAAAGGTTCGGACACACGCCGTTGGCCAAGAAAGGATTCGAAAAGATCCGCCAGACCGTTTTACAACAACAGGAAATTCTTCGAAAGGGGTAAAACACGTTTGTTTTACCGCGGAGAAGAGCTCCCGGATAGAAAAATTTCGATATTTTTGTCGTAACTTGTACCTTTAGAGTCTAACGCATCGATGACCTTCGACAAACGCATAGCCGGAACCCTTGCCGCAGCCGCCCTGCTGCTGGCTTCGTGCGGCGTAACCAAGCGGTTGCCCGAAGGCGCTTACCTGCTCTCGCACAACCGGGTCGAGATCGACGCGGCGAAAGAGCTGCCCCGCTCGCAACGCCTGACCGCCGACGAAGCGGAGAAATATGTCAAGCAAACCCCTTACCGCCGTTTCCTGGGGACCGACTTTTACCTGTGGGCCTACAACCGCGCCGACACGGCGAAGCGGGGCATCAACCGCATCTACCAACGCATCGGCCAACCGCCGGTGATCCTCGATTCGGTGCTGACCGAACGCAGCGCACAGGCCCTTTCGCTCTTTGCCCAAGGGCGGGGTTACTTCCGGGCGGCGACTGATTACTCGATCGACACCGTCAAACGGCGGGTGCGCGTCACCTATCGTTTGCATCCCGGCGAGCCTTACCGGATCGGAAACATCAGCTACGACTTCCAGGACCGGTTTATCGAGCCGATCATTCGGCAGGAAGAGGGTAAAACACTCCTGCACCCGGGCGACATCTTCAGCGTCGACAACCTGCGGGCCGAACAGCAGCGCATCTCGGACAATCTGAAAGACCTGGGCTATTATAATTTCGGGGTGAACAACCTCTTCTTCCCGGTCGACTCGATCAACCGCGACGGCGGGCGCAAGGTCGACATCCGGATGACGGTCAAGCAACACGTGGCGGGCTATGACGAGGACGACCAGCCGGAAATGGAGAACAACGCCGTCTACCGTATCCGCGACATCTACGTCTTCCCGGACCACGAACCGGCCGAGGCGGTGCGCAACGACACCTATTACCAGCAGATGGACACCACCGTCTACCGCGGGGTGAATTTTATTTACCGCCGTTCGCTCAACGTGAAGCCCGAGGTGCTGCTGCGCGCGGTGAATATCTATCCGAACTACCTGTACAGCGCGACCGACGTGCGCCGGGCTTATGACAACCTGATGCGCCTCAACTATTTCCGCAATGTGAACATCCTCTTTACCGAGGCGGCCGACACCACGGCGGGCGAAAACCTGGTGACCTATATCGGCGACGAAGCCGGGGCGGGCGAAGACCAGACGCGCGAAAGTTACCTCACGTGCCGCATCTACTGCACGCCGGGCGAGCTGCAGGGTTTCAAAGCCGACATCGAAGGAACGACCACCTCGGACTACTACGGCATGCTACTCACCGTCGGCTATATGAACCGCAACCTGGCCCGGGGCGTCGAGCTGTTCGAGGTCAACCTGACGGGCGGGTACGAATTCATGCGGGCCCAAGGCAAGTCGAATGCTTTCGAGATCGGAGGATCGACCGCTATTACCTTTCCGCGCTTCGTGGCCCCGATCCGACTCGACCGCTACAACCGGACGCGCGACGCCCGTACCCGCGTCGAGTTCTCGCTCAACGTACAAAACCGGCCTTACTACGACCGCACGCTTTCCTCGGCCACTTACGGCTACTCATGGTCCGACCGCCAATATTCGTCGTTCACCTTTCGCCCGATCGACATCAGCGTGGTCAAGATGAACCAGATCGACCCGGCATTCCTGGACAGCATCAAAAACCCCTTCCTGCGCAGCACCTACACCTCGCAGCTCGTGGCCGGGATGTCGGGTTCGTACACCTACAACAACCAGGCGCGCAACCCCGGGGGCAACTCGATACGCGTGCGCCTCAACGGCGAGATCAACGGCAATTTCCTGGATTTGGTTTCCAGGATGGCAAACGGGAAGCGTGAGGCCGGCGACACGATGAAACTCTTCGGGATCAAATATTCGCAATATGCCCGTGCCGACGTCGACGCGAGCTATAAATTCGCACTGGGCGCCAAGACGTCACTCGTCTATCGTTTTTACGCCGGGGTGGCGGCCCCTTACGGTAACTCTACCCTGCCCTTCGAACGCCTTTTCTATGCCGGGGGGCCGAACAGCATGCGCGGTTGGACGCCCCGCACCCTCGGGCCGGGCAACTCGGCCGAACCGGTCGATGACACCTACCCCTCACAGCTGGGGACGATCAAGCTCGAAACCAACCTCGAATTCCGTTTTCCGGTCTATGATTTCCTCAACGGCGCAGTGTTCTGCGACTTGGGGAACATCTGGCTGTCCGACACGGCCGATGCCGATCCGGCGGCGGTGTTCCATTTCGACAAATTCTATAAACAACTCGGCTTCAACTCCGGGCTCGGGGCACGGCTCGATTTCGGCTATTTCCTGATCCGCGTCGACTGGGGGGTGCGGCTATACAACCCCAACAAAGCGCCCGACACGCGCTGGATCTCAAACCTCACCCTGCGCCAGACGGCGTTCAACATCGCGGTCAATTATCCGTTCTAACCGCCCGACATGGTTTGGCAACTCAGTTTATTTTCGTATCTTTGTAATCTTACTTAAACCGAAAAAAGAATGAACCAGTTATTTATTGCATTGCAGGCCGCTACGGGCATCGGGGGCGGCGGTGGAACCCAGTTCATCATCATGATGGTACTGATCTTCGCGGTGATGTATTTCCTGATGATCCGCCCGCAGCAAAAGCGCCAGAAAGAGTTGGTCAAGTTCCGCCAGGGGTTGCAGACGGGAGACAAGGTGATCACGGCAGGCGGCATCTACGGTACGATCAAGGAAGTGAAAGAAACCTATATCCTGCTCGAAGTCGATAACGGCGTGTCGATCCGCGTCGACAAAGCGATGATCATGAAGGATAATTCGGACATCGTCCGGAAGTAGTTTTTTTCAGTATATTTTAAAGACGGGCAGGGATTTTTTATTCCTGCCTGTCTTTATTTTGTGTTGTCTATCACTTTCTTTGATAAGATTTTCTACTCCACTTTTGTAGAGACACAAAAGTGGGTGTCGCCCGGCACTCGGGATTTTTTTCTTTGCTGTAAACTGTTCTTCGCTCCACTTTTGTAGGGATACAAAAGTGGCAAAATCCTTTTTGCGCCCCGCCTGCGGTATGTTACCTCCCTTCGGTCGGTGAGCTTCGGTTCTTTGGTTACTTTCTTTGGGTGGTAGCCAAAGAAAGTGACGACGCACCGACGATCAAGCCAAAACTCAAGCCTGTCCGGCTACGAACAAAGCACCTATTCTACCTGGTCGAGCAAGGTGCGGGGCAGGTAAAACCGTCCATTGCGGTCGATGTAAACCGCCAGCGACGGCAGCTCGATCTCGCGGCCGTTGAGCGTCGCCCGGTTGGTGTTTCCGAAAACAACCAACCGCCTGCCCTTGTTCTCGACAATCAGTCGGGGCGAAACACCAGTGCCGGCGACCGAATAGTTCATGCCACGGAACAACTCGTCGTGGGCGACGTAGAGTTGCGCGGTGAGCGAATCGAGCGCCCCAGCCCCCATCCCGACCTGGCCGAGCAGGTAACGGTTTAGTTCGGTGGCGTCGAGCAACCCATGCGGCCCGCCGCCCCGCGGATGGTAAGTAGCCAGAAAAACGTCCTCGCCCGTGTGGCCGTTGGTGGTAAAACCGATCAACGTGCGGGTGCCGATCACGTCGCCGATGCGCTGGATCAGCGGACGGCTCGTGCGCAGCGAATCGGCCGTCGGACTGCGGGTGTAATCCCGCGCCCCACGGATGAAGGTGGCCTCATCGACGGTCAGTTCAATGCCCAACCCCTCGCGAAAGAGAGCGTATAATAGTTCGGGATCGTCACTCCCGTTGAGTCGGTCGGTCACGGCCTGCGCCGTCATCCGAAAAGTGCGAAAAGGGCCCATCAGGCGTTCGATCGACAGTTTATCGTAGCCGCTGGAAGTGGTCCGGTTGCCGATACTGATGCCGCTGTTGCCGTGGTCGGGCAGGATGACGACCAGTGTATTTCCATCTTGTTTGGCAAATTCGATCGCCGCCGCCACGGCACGGTCAAACGCTAAAAATTCGGTCACCATGCCCATCGGGTCGTTGTTGTGGGCGGCCATATCTACCTTGCTTCCTTCGACCAACAGGAAAAAACCGGATGGATTTTTTGATAGCATCGTTAGTGCCTTGGTGGTCATTTCAGCCAACGACGGTACAGCGGCCGTGTCGCGGTCAAGGTCATAGGGCTGGCGTTTCGCTCCGAAAAGCGCCCATAGCTTCGCTCCGTCGTAACGGCGGAAAGCGGCCAGGTCGTCGCGCACCACGGCCGCCCCTCCGGCTTGCAACGCCGCGGCCTGGGCCGGGGTGAGAATGTCGTTGCCGCCACCCAGCATCACATCGATCGCGTTGTGGACGATCTGCTCCGAAATTACGTCGTAATTGTCGCGGGCGTAATAATGCGCTGAAGCGTCGGCCGGCGTCGCGTGGGGAAATTCACAGGTGACGACGATCCCCACCGATTTGCCCTGCACGATGCGCATCGCTTCGGGCAGGTTGGCCAGCGGCTGGTAGTGGCGTGCGGGGTCGACCCCCACCAGGTCGTTGCCCGGGTTGGCGGGCGGATATACATTAATATACCCCGTGCGTGTGTAGTATCCGGTCATGAAAGACGAGGTGGTCGGGGCCGAGTCGCCGATCGGCGAGTCGGAGCAATGGGTCTTGACCAGCCCGCAGAACCACGGGTCGATGGCCAGCCGGTCCGGGCCGCCCTCCACATAACGTTGATACCATCGCGAAAGGGCGACCACCGGACTCGAAGTCCCGTCGGGAATCATCACGATCACGTTCTTGACCGGCCCCGCGGCAGGCTGTGCCGCTGCGCCCACACCTGCCCCCGCAAGGGCCAGCCACAGGACATACACTAAAATTTTTCTCATTGTCAGCTTGTTTTTGCACCGTAAAATAGGGAATAAACCGTCCCCGCGGGACACCGTGAAGTTACACAAAAATTACGTTTTAGTAACAATCCCTGAGACATCGTCAAAAACATCACCTCAGTGATCAACGGCATCGAATACCGCACCAACCTCCAACTCGGAGGCCAGCGCTACCTGCCCGAGCTGTTCATCAACAACGTGGTACAGTTCCTCGACAACCTCTACTTCTCGACCCGCAAGGTCGACTACACGTTCGGGGTCGTCCTGATGTACACCCACCTCAACTCGAAAGCCACCAGCAAAATGAACGGGCGGCTCTACTACGGCGGCCTCGAAGCCTTCCGCCAGAATAAGCCTTACCGCTACGCCCGCGAGGTACCGATCGACGATCCGACCGTAAAGCAAAGCGTGCTCAACTCGGCCCGTTACGCCCAGGCCCGGATGAAACCGTTCCGCGGCGGGGTGCTTTCGATCGGCCTGCGCGACGACTACACAACCTATTTTTTCGAATCCGGACGACGACCCGCTACCGACCTCCGAGTTGGGGCTCAAAACGACCAATAAGGTAAATGCCTTCCTGCTGCAACCCCACGCCCTGCTCGAGAAACAGGTACGCCGCGCGGCCGAGAAATTTGCCAAGAGCTTCCCGTAGGCCCACCGCCCGGGAGGCCGCGCGGGCCGCTCCTCTCTTGTTTGACTGTCTTTTCCCCAGCGATCCGGGCGGTCGTCCCGGGTCAACATACCGGGAAATCCGGGCCCTCTACAAGGGGGATTTTCTCTTGCACACCCTGCTCGGAAACAAATATTCCCCTCTGTGTCAAACAAAAGCGTAAAAAGATTTTGTTTTTCGGAATATTTGACCGACATTTGCAGACCATTTTGGATAATTATCACTTAAACGCAAGTAAAAATGAAAGTTTGTGAAATCACCGGTAAAGGCGTGATGACGGGTAACAACGTCTCGCACTCCAACACCAAGACCAAGCGGCGTTTCTGGCCTAACCTGAAGACCAAACGCTACTATTTGGAGGAAGAGGGCAGATGGATCACCCTGAAACTGTCGGCCAACGGTATGAAAACCATCAACAAGAAAGGCCTCAGCGCAGCATTGAAAGATGCCAAAGCACTGAGCAGCAAAATTTACTAAAAACAAGCACTGAACCATGGCAAAAAAAGGCAATCGGGTGCAAGTGATTCTCGAATGTACCGAGCATAAGGAAAGTGGTATGCCGGGCACTTCGCGCTACATCACCACCAAAAACAAGAAAAACACCCCCGACCGGATGGAACGCCGCAAGTACAACCCCATCCTCAAAAAGGTCACCGTCCACCGCGAGATCAAGTAATTCCGGCGGAAACCAGGTAACATTAAAACATTGGAAAAATGGCAAAGAAAGTAGTTGCAACGCTGAAGACCGGTACCGGTAAGGCTTTTACCAAATGCATCAAGATGGTAAAATCGGAAAAGACCGGCGCTTACACCTTCAAGTCGGAGATTGTTCCGAACGACGGTATCAAGGATTTTTTCGCGAAGAAGTAAACGCTTCGCCGTTGTGTTTCGGAAGGCGTTGAGCCGACCGACACAAAAAGCCCCCGGAGTTGCTCCGGGGGCTTTTTGTTTGTGGTAGCAGCGAAAACTCGCGAAATAAAGTCAGTCCAGAAAAATTTTTAACTGCGTTGGGCTCGTCTGCCTTCGGCAACCTTGGTTGCGCCGCTTTTTATAAAAAGCACCAGTACCCTCGGCGTAGCCGTTCCCTTTTGCGCGATGGGCGGCTTTCCCGAAGATTTTTATGCCATATCCAGCCCGATAAAGATACCCCTCCAACGCATAAAATCTCTTGTGCGGTGGCCAATACACCAACGCGCGGGGCGCAAGCCCTGCGCACAATAAACTTTTTCGCTGGCGACGGACTTTTGTATCTCGATCGTCGGTGCGCCGTCACTTTCTTTGGCTACCACCCAAAGAAAGTAACCAAAGAACCGGAGCGAAGCGGAGCTCAACGACCGGAGGAAGGTAAAAGTCACCGCTTTAAGGGAAAAGGTGCGTCCCCGCACTGGGGAATTCCTTTGCTTTGAGAAATCTCCCAGTGCGGGGACGCACCTGCGCCCACAACTCGCCCCATGGGCTCAAACAGTGGACTTCGCTTACGCATTCCGGAAGGTCTTTCTCAACGTTTTTTCCTTATAGACGGGCTTGCGGGGCTTCGCCCTGCACCTATCGGCGCTTTGTGAATGGAGTCGTTTTTATTTTGTTATTTGCCCTCCGGATCGCTGGCCGCGCCCTCACCCACGACCAGCAGCCGGTAACGCAGGGACGGCGAGGGAATCGGATCGCCACCGAACAATTCGCCCCAGCGGGCATCGATGGTGGCGATGGTCGCCGCCGAAGCCGTCACCGGATTGGGCCAGCGGCGGGCAAAGCCCATGGCGGGGGTTTTCCGCCGGACGTCGAACCAAAGGATTTCGCCCGAAATCTTCACGTCGCGCACAGCGTCGCAGTTGCCGCCGGCCAGCCACAACAACACCGAAGCGTCCTCCAACGGCACGCCAGCATCGTAGGCAAAAACGAATTTTATCCCCGAGGCTTCATTCGCCGAAAGCAACGCCGGCAAATCCGCCATCGCTCCCCCGGCTTCGAGCGTCACAAAAAGCGCCGCCCAGTCACGTGCCCAGCGATCCTGTATAGCCGACACACCGGGCGCAAACGTCCACGAATCGGGCACCGACACAACCGTCGTTTCATCGGCCGCATGTGTAGCGTCGATGCACATTTTTCCGCCGAAACCCATTTCGTCAGCCGCGTGGTCGAGCACATCGAGCGGCCCGCGCGAAAAAATCACATCCCTCGACACTTTCAGGCCATGGACATAGCGTGCCAACGACCCTATATCCCGGATGTCCTGCCCGGTATCGAAGATCACAAAAAACTTCGAAAACATCATCTGCCCCGCGCCCCAGAGCGAATGGGCCGCCTTGAACGATTGCCCGGGATAGCTCGTTTCGATATTGAGCAACACCAGGTTGTGAGCCACCCCCTCGAGCGGCAGGTGCAGGTCGCGCAACTCGGGCAACAACGCCGCCCGGATCGGCGCCAGGAACAATTTTTCGGTGACCTCTCCTATATAAAGATCCTCCTGCGGGGGGATGCCGACCAAAGTTGCCGGATAAACGGCATCTTTCCGGTGCGTGATGCACGTTACGTGGAACACCGGATAAAGGTCTTCCAACGAATAAAAGCCCGTGTGGTCGCCAAAAGGACCTTCGACCACCTTCGCCTCGGCCGGATCGACATAGCCCTCGATCACAAAGTCGCAATCGGCTGGCACCTCTAAGTCACACGTCAGGCAACGCACCAACTCGACCGGCCGCTGCCGGATAAAGCCCGCCAGCAAGTATTCGTCTATGCCGTCGGGCAGCGGCGCCGTGGCGGCATAGGTATATGCCGGATCGCCGCCGAGGCACACCGCGATGGGCATCCGCCGTCCCTGCTTCTGGTACCCCCGGTAGTGGCGTTCGCCGGTTTTGTGCAAGTGCCAATGCATCCCGGTCGTGTCTTTCGAAAAGAGCTGCATCCGGTACATCCCCACGTTGCGGGCGCCGGTTTCCGGATCGCGCGTATGGACGAGCGGCAGGGTAACGAACCGCCCTCCGTCGGCCGGCCAACATTGCAGAACGGGCAATTTTTCGAGGTCAGGGGTTTCCATGATTACCTGTTGACACGCCCCGCGGCCTTTCACCGATCGCGGCAGCCAACTCCCGGCCTGTTTCACCAACGGCAACATTTTCAAAAGTTCCGAAAAACCACCGCTGTGGGGACCCATTACCTGACCGAATATCTTTTCCAACCGGTCGCTTAACGCTTCGGGCCGGTCGACGCCAAGCGCCATCGCCATCCGCAGCTGCGAACCCATTAGGTTGGTCGCCACGGGGAATCCTGTCCCCGTATTTTTGAACAACAACGCTTTGCCGCCGCCCGGCTGCTTCGAGAAGCGGTCGGTGATCTCGGCGATCTCCAACACGGGATCGACCGGAGCGGCGATCTCGATCAGTTCACCCGCCGCACGAAGGCGCTCGATATATTGGCTCAGGCTTTTGTACATATCACTTGGGGGTGTAAACGATCGTCGTGTCCGAGGGAGAATAGCTCTTAATCGTCAGCCCGATCTCTTTCCGGATAAAATCCCAGCGCGAGAAGATGGCGAGGATGAGCAGAATGATCAGGATGATCATCCCCCGTTCGATCGTGCTGCGTTCTTTCCACTTTTTCATAGGCTATAACAAGATAAGGCTGACGGCCATGATCGCCATGCCGGAGATCAGGCCATAGATCGAAATGTGGTGTTCGCCGAATTCGCGGGCGGCGGGCAACAGTTCGTCGAGCGAGATAAAGACCATAATACCCGCCACGGCCGCCAACACGCAACTCATCAATACCGGTGTCAGGAACGGAGCCAATACGAGCCAGCCGATCACAGCCCCGAGCGGTTCGGACATCCCCGAGAGAAACGACCAGAAAAAAGCTTTCCGTTTGCTGTCGGTGGCGTAGTAGATCGGCACCGACACGGCGATGCCTTCCGGGATGTTGTGGATGGCAATGGCAACGGCAATGGCGATCCCTAGCTGGGGATCGGCCATGGCAGCGGTAAAGGTGGCAATACCCTCCGGAAAGTTATGGATAGTGATGGCGATGGCGGTAACCAGCCCCATGCGCATCAGTTTGCGTTTGCCGTGCGGCGATTTTTGCATATCCTCGACGGTTTTCAGCTCGTGGGGGTTTTCGACGGCGGGGACGAGTTTGTCGATGCCTGCGGCGAGGGCAATGCCACCGAAGAACGCCAGAGCGGCTACAGTTTGCCCCCAGACGTCGCCAAGTTCGAACCGGAGGGTATCGCTGCCGTCGCGCAGCAGTTCGACGAACGACACGTAGATCATTACGCCGGCTGAGAGACCGAGGGAGTAAGAAAGGAACTTTTTATTGGTCCGCTTGGCGAAGAATGCGATGGCGCTGCCGATACCGGTGGCCAGACCGGCGAGCAGGGTTAAAAGGAAGGGTAATAAAAATGTACTGGTCATTATCGAATTTTTTCGCTTACGAGGCAAAAGACAGGCCAAGCCTCCCGTTCACAGCAAAGTCAGCCCAAGAAAGCGCAGCTTTAGCTTCGCTGAGCTCCACCTCGTTCCGGTTCCGGGAAAATTTTTAACTGCGTTGAGCTCGTCTGCCTTCGGCAACCTTGGTTGCGCCGCTTTTTATAAAAAGCGGCAGTACCCTCGCAAAGCCGTTCCCTCCAGTGCGAGGGGGTCGCTTTCCTTGAGACTTTTATGCCCGATCCGGCTTGGAAAAAAGACCATCCATTGCATAAAAATCTCTTGTACGGAAACCCTTACCCCAACATGCAGAGCAGGTCTCACAACCCGCTGGCCTACGGATGCTAACCTAAGCGGCCTTGTTGCAACACAGGAAAAAACAATCCCCCATGCGGGGACGCACCCCCGCGTCTATCGGCACGCTCCCAAACGAGGCATCAATTGGTCTTGAACGGGAACTTGATCGCGGCCAGTTCCGTGTTCGCCTTCTCGATCTTCTGCGCCAGTTCGGCTTTAAAAGCTACCAGTTTTTCAGCCAATTCAGGTTCGCCCGTGGCGATGATCTGCGCGGCCAGGATCGCGGCGTTGTTCGCCCCGTCGAGCGCCACCGTCGCCACCGGGATCCCCGACGGCATCTGCAGGATCGACAGCACGCTGTCCCACCCGTCCATCGAGTTCGACGACTTGACCGGCACCCCGATCACCGGCAGCGTGGTCATCGCCGCGATCACCCCCGGCAGATGGGCCGCTCCGCCCGCTCCGGCAATGATCACCTTGATCCCGCGCGAGGCCGCCTCTTTGGCAAACGCCATCACCCGGTCCGGGGTGCGGTGGGCCGACAAGGCGTTGATCTCGTACGGAATCTCCATCTGGTCGAGGAACTTGGCGGCAGCCTCCATCACCTTCATATCCGAGGTGCTGCCCATAATGATGCTTACTTTGGGATTCATATAGTCGTCGTTTTTTCGCCCACGGCGGGGCAATTCTACAAATATTCGTTACTTTTGCAGGTGCGTCCCCGCACACGGAAGCGCCTCCCGGCACATGGAATTTTAACTTTGTTTGGACAAAAGTAATCATTTTTTTTACCACGATGAAGTGCATCGCCCTCCACGGCAAGAAATTTCGAGAGTCGATCCCTTGCGAAGAGATCGAGCGGAAAATCGCAGCGTTGATCGAGCAGATCAACCGTGATTATCGCGAAAAACCGTTGCCGCTGTTCATAGTGATCCTCAATGGCGCGTTTATGTTCGCATCGGAAGTGCTCAAAGGGATCGATTTCCCGTGCGAGGTGTCGTTCGTGAAATTCTCATCTTATACCGGCATGGAATACTCCGGAAAAGTCCGCGAATTGATCGGCCTGACCCAGGACGTGCGCGGACGCCAGGTGATCGTGCTCGAAGACATCGTCGAAACCGGCGAAACGATCGAAGCCCTCGACCGGACGTTACGGGAACAAGGCGCAGCCGGAATCAATTATGCAGTTTTGTTCTTAAAGCCTGAAAAATATCGAAAAGCGATCCCGATCCGCTATGCCGCCATGGAGATCGGCGACGATTTCATCGTCGGCTACGGCCTCGACTATGACGGCCTGGGGCGCAACCTGAAAGACATTTACACCGTAATCGAAGAATGACGACACACCCCGAGCTGCCCGCCGACGGCACCATGCTGCCCCTGGTCGAAGACTTTTACACGATCCAGGGCGAAGGTTTTCACACCGGGAAACCCGCTTATTTCATCCGCTTAGGGGGGTGTGACGTGGGATGCCGCTGGTGCGACGCCAAGTTCACGTGGAACCCCCGGACGTTTCCCCCTGTGCCGGTCGATGAGATCGTGGCCCGTGCCACGGCCATGGCCGCCCAGGCGATCGTCATCACCGGCGGCGAACCGACCCTTTACCCACTCGAATACCTCACTTCGGAACTACACCGTCGCGGCGTGAAAATTTTCCTGGAAACCTCGGGCGTCTGCCCCATCCGCGGAGCGTTCGACTGGATCTGCCTTTCGCCTAAAAAACAACAACCTCCGCTGCTTGAAAATCTCTCGCTGGCCGACGAACTCAAGGTCATCGTTGAAACGGAAGCAGACTTAGCCTGGGCCGAGGAAAATGCGGAAAAAGTGTCCGAGAAATGCCTGCTCTACCTCCAACCCGAGTGGAGCCGCTACGAAGAGGTTACCCCCCTGTTGGTCGAATACGCCAAGGCTCATCCGCGCTGGAACATTTCCGTGCAGACCCATAAATTTATGCACATTCCGTAAAAAGACATTCCGCCGGTATTTTAGGCACCCTTCTTGCAATTATAGAATTTTAGACACGATTATTATTCATCTTAAAATTCTATCGCTATGAAATTCGAATTGCCCATCCTGCTCTACGCCCTGAACGCGCTTGCGCCCCAGATCAGCGGCGAAACAATGGAGTACCACTACGGGAAACACCTCCAGACCTACATCAACAACCTGAATAACCTGATCGTAAATACTCCTTACGAGAGTATGAGTTTAGAGGAAATTGTGAAAAAGTCGGACGGCCCGCTGTTCAACAACGCTGCCCAGACCTGGAACCACACTTTCTATTTCAACCAGTTCTCGCCTAAGCCCAAGCAGGCGCCCGAAGGCGCCTTGGCCACCGCCATCAACCGCGATTTCGGCAGCTTCGACGCATTCAAGGAAGCCTACACCAAAGCGGCAACGACCCTTTTCGGTTCGGGTTGGGCCTGGCTGAGCCAGGACAAAGACGGCAAGCTGGTCATCACCCAGGAAGGCAACGCCGGAAACCCGCTCAAACAAGGCTTTAATCCCCTGCTGGCTTGCGACGTGTGGGAACACGCCTATTATATCGACTACCGCAACAACCGCGCGAAACACATCGACGCCTTCTGGCAGATCGTAGACTGGGACGCCATCGAGAAACGCTTCAAGGCATAATCCCCTACCCGCAAAATTCATCGAAAAAGAAAAATTATCTCCATAGGGTGTGCATTTCAACAGAATTATCTATATTTGCAGAAATAAATCACGCTCTTGAATCGTTATGTAAAAAGAAACCTCCCCGAAGTCTGATCTTATGGCATGGTGGGTAGCCATAAGTAGGGCCGAGGGGAGGCTTCCTCTACAAATAAGATCTCCCCGCAGTTCTGGGCGATCGAAAAGTAATAAGAATGAAGAAGGCCGGCAAATTGCCGGCCTTCTTTATTCTCCCCTATGCCATAAAACAATTCCTCCCGACCAATATCCACGACCCTAAAAAGGAACAAGGGACAACCGTCTTTTAATCAGACCGCTGTCCCTTGTCGGGGTGAGAAGACTCGAACTTCCGACCTCCACGTCCCGAACGTGGCGCGCTAACCAACTGTGCTACACCCCGGAGAGTTACGAGGTGCAAATATACACGCTTTTTTTGAAAAACAAAGCGATTGCCTGGCTAAAACTGGCACTTTTTGTAAAAAGTGCCTCAAAAACTTTCGGGCGATACTGCGTATCGCATGACTGACCTTGCTTAGTATTAGCAAAGGTTTTTAGAAAGAGGAAGCCCCCTTTCCTGTAGCGGATCGAAACCTCGATCGTTATGCAGGAAAGGGGGCTTCCTCTTTCTAAAAACCTTTTTAAGGCCGAGTAAAATTAATCATGGGAAACGAAGTTTTGCTGCGCAGAGCTCCGGTTCCCCGAAAAATTTTTGGTGCCGCTTTTTATAAAAAGCGGCAGTTCCATCCTGGCGACCGTTTAGTCGTTCAGCGAGAAACGTTTGTATTCTACTACCGTAGCGGCCGGGTTGGCGGCTTTGATGTAGGCTCCGACGGTTACCTTGTTGTCCTTAACCAGGGATTGGTTGAGGAGGGTATTTTCGGAGAGGTACTTGTTGACCTTGCCTTCGGCGATTTTGTCGAGCATGGCTTCGGGCTTGCCGTCGAGGCGGGCCTGTTCGCGGCCGATCTGGCGTTCCTTTTCGATGATGTCAGCCGGGCAGTCGTCCTTGCTGATCGAAACGGGAGCCATGGCGGCAGCCTGCATGGCTACGTCCTTGGCAACTTCGGCCGGGATCTCGGCGTTGAAACCGACCAGCGTACCGAGTTTGTTGTTCATGTGGACGTAAGCGGCGCACTGAGCGGCTTCGATGCGGGCGTAATAAACGAGTTCGATCTTTTCGCCGGTCTGGCCCGAACGTTCGGTCACGGTTTCAGCCACGTTCTTACCGCCCATCGGCATAGCCTTGAGGGCGTCGAGGTTGGCCACGTCACCCGCCACAGCTACGTCCAGGATGGCCTGGGTAGCGGCTACGAAGTCGGCGTTCTTGGCTACGAAATCGGTTTCGCAGGCCAGGCACACCATATATGCTTTTTTGCCGTTCACCTTGGCGAGTACACACCCTTCGGTGGCATCGCGGTCGGCACGCTTGCTGGCGATGAGTTTCCCCTTTTCGCGGATGATTTCCTGTGCGCGGTCGAAGTCGCCGTTGGCTTCTTCGAGCGCTTTTTTACAGTCCATCATACCCGCGCCGGTCATCTTGCGCAGTTTGGCAACATCAGCAGCTTTGATTTCCATAATCTTATCCTTTCTTTTTAGTCTGAATTATTCGGCAGCTTCTTCTGCGGGTGCAGCTTCAGCTTTGGCAGCCTTCGCCTTGGGAGCTTTGGCGGCTTTGGGGGCCTCTTCAGCTTCCGGGGCAGCTTCTTCGGCTGCGGCAACCGGTTCGCCTTCAACGGCAACCGCTTCTTTCACCGTCTTGCGGGCACGGGCCGGTTTGGCGGCCTTTTCACCTTCGGCGGGAGCAGCGTCAGCGTCCTTTTCCTTTTCGATCTTGCGTTCCATCAGGCCTTCCTGGATGGCAGCGGTCACGGTGTCAAGGATGACGGCAATCGATTTCGAAGCATCGTCGTTCGCCGGAATCACATAGTCGATTTCTGTCGGATCACAGCAAGTGTCAACCATGGCGAATACGGGAATGCTCAGGCGTTTTGCCTCCTTGATGGCGTTGGTTTCCTTCTGCACGTCGACCACGAAGAGAGCGGCCGGCAGGCGGGTCAGGTCGGCGATCGAACCCAGGTTCTTTTCCAGCTTGGCGCGCTGGCGGCTGATCTGGAGGCGTTCGCGTTTCGAGAAATTGTCATAAGTGCCGTCGCTGTTCATCTTGTCGATGGTAGCCATTTTCTTGACGGCTTTACGTATCGTGGGGAAGTTTGTAAGCATACCGCCCGGCCAACGTTCCGTCACATACGGCATATTGACAGCGGCTACTTTTTCTGCAACGATCTCCTTGGCCTGTTTCTTCGTAGCGACGAAGAGCACACGGCGTCCCGACTTGGCGATCTGCTTCAGCGCGGCCGAAGCTTCGTCGAGTTTCACGACGGTTTTGTGGAGGTCGATGATGTGGATCCCGTTTTTCTCCATGAAGATATACGGAGCCATCTTGGGGTTCCACTTGCGTTTGAGGTGTCCGAAGTGAACACCTGCTTCTAACAACTGATTAAAATCTGTTCTAGGCATTTTTTGTGTTTTTTAATCTGTTTCTCTTACGTCAACCGCCTCGGTAGCGATCCTTGACCGGTCCTGGCGGTTTTTCCGCGGCGCGGCAATATGAGAGTAGTTCCTGGTTCGCGGAGATTCCTGAATTGGGTCTCTCCCGCCCTCGAAGTCTTTCACATTTGCAAACCGGCGCCGTGCAAATCGGACGATTGAATTAGCGCTTGCTGAACTGGAAGCGTGCACGTGCACCCGGGCGTCCCGGTTTCTTACGCTCAACTTCGCGCGGGTCGCGGGTGAGGAAGCCGTTCTTCTTGAGAATCGGGCGCATCTCGGCGTTGATTTCGCAGAGTGCGCGGGCAATTCCCAGACGGGCAGCCTCGGCCTGACCGTGAATCCCGCCGCCATCAAGCGTAATCTTGATGTCGTAGCTTTCAGCGTTATCGGTCACCAGCAGGGGCTGCTTTACGATAAATTGAAAGATCTCGAGCGGGAAGTAGGTCTGCAACGAACGGTCGTTGATCGTAATGTCACCTTTGCCGGATTTCACGTATACGCGGGCAACAGCCGCTTTTCTACGTCCTACGGTGTTTACAACTTCCATAGTCTTTACTTAATTTCGTTTACGTTGATGGTTTTCGGCATCTGAGCCTCGTGCGGGTGCTCGGCACCGGCGTAGACTTTCAGATTGACCAGCAGCGCCGAACCGAGGCGGTTCTTGGGCAACATACCCTTGACTGCATGGCGGATGATGAATTCGGGTTGTTTGGCCATGTACTGGGCCGGGGTGGTGTGTTTTTGCCCACCGGGGTAACCCGAGTGGCGAACGTAGAACTTGTCGGACATCTTGCTGCCCGTCAGTCTCACTTTGTCGCAGTTGATGATGATGACGTTGTCACCACAGTCAACGTGCGGAGTGTAGCTCGCCTTGTGCTTGCCGCGCAGGATTTTTGCCACCTGCGAGGCAAGGCGCCCCAACACCGCGTTCGTAGCGTCGATTACCACCCATTCTTTCTGGACGGTCGCTGCGTTGGCGGAGATTGTTCTGTAGCTTAATGACTCCACTTTGTGATTGATTTAGTTTAACTTGTTGTTTATGTGATCCGATAAACCCATATAAATGGGCTTGCAAAGATAGGATAATTTTTTTGAATCACCAAAGGGTGCTTGTCTTTGATCGCAAATTATTCGATCTTTTCTTGTTAGTCTGAAATTCTGGAAAAAACAAGATATAATGGGGGTCGTTGGCAGAACAACGTTATGACAAAAAGGGGCTCTCATCCGAGAGCCCCCAAAAAGAAAGGGGCCGATCAAATGATCGGCCCCTTGAAGTGGCGGCAACCTACTCTCCCACACTTGTGATGCAGTACCATCGGCGCAGTTGGGCTTAACTGCTCTGTTCGGAATGGGAAGAGGTGGAACCCCAATGCAATT
>JAVBLC010000019.1:0-107186 GCA_031553805.1 Rikenellaceae bacterium
TGGGCGGCGAGGGAGCCAACAAGGTCAACATGTTCAGTGCGCAGTATGTGGCCTATTACAATTTCCCGAAGGGATGGTACTTGGAGAGTAATTCCACAATAACGTCTAACTGGCTGGCCGATCCGGGCGACAAATGGATGGTCCCCGTAGGTGCAGGCGCTGGAAAAACCTTTAAGATGGGAAAGTTCTTTTACAGCGCTTCGATGCAGGGCTTCTACAATGCGGTCGTGCCCAGCGGAGTGGGCCGGTGGATGGCCATTGCCCAGTTCCAGATCATCTTTGCGCAATAGTGGAGTTCCTAACTTAGCCCGCACAAAGAGTTAAGATGTTTAAATTATCTTAACTCTTTGTGCGGGCTAAGTTAGGAACTCCATCCTTAAACGACCTCTATTTCACTGCAAATTCGTAGGTACCCGGTTCCAGGGTATAGGACACTTTATTATCCTTGAACGTGGGCGCCGAGAGCCCCTCCGCTCCTTTTCGGACCGAAACATCCGACGGTGCACCGGCAGGCAGGACGAGTGTGGCCGTCGAATTAGCAGGAACGGTAGCCCGGTAGATATAGCCCGAAGTGTTCTTCTCCCATCCGCTCACAATCTTCCCGTACATCGACTCGAAACCGCCCTTGATGAACGAACAACTGCCGCCGATCTCGGGTTCGAGGAAGAAATGCTTGTATCCCGGATCGGCCGGATCACGCCGGATCCCGAGCGAGTGCTGCATCATCCACTCCTCGATCGCGCCGTAGGAGTAGTGGTTGAAGGAGTTCATCGACACCGGCCCGAAACCGTTGAGGATCGTATAGGAATTCCACCGCTCCCAGATCGTCGTGGCGCCCTGCAACACGGGAAACAACCACGAGGGGAATTCGGTCTGTTCGAAGAGCCGGTAGGCCACGTCAGAGTGACCGTTGTCGGACAAAACGCTACACAGGTAGGGGGTCCCGATGAAACCGGTCGTCAGCCGGTAGCCGTTCTCTCGGACCAGTTGGGCCAGATGGCCGGCCGCCGCCGACTTGGTCTTTTCTTCGAACAGGCCGAACTGCAGCGGAACGGCATACGAAGTCTGGGTGTTGATCCGGTTGGGGTGGAGCGGATCGACCGGCGGAAAGTCGCCCAGCCGGTCGGCGTGCTTCGCATAATCGTTCGGATCGCCGGGGTCGATCGTGTAGCCCTCGCTATCGACGAAGGTACGGTTAAAGGCCGCCTTGATGTCGCGGTAGAGCCGGGCGTATTTCGCCGCCTCGTCCGTTTTTCCGAGCGCCCGGGCCACCTGCTCCATGATCATCGCGTCATAGGCGAAATAGGCCGTATTGATCAACATGGGGGGCGTGCGGATCACCGCCAGCCAGTCCGAGTACATGCTGCCGGGCTGGATAAAGTCCTTGGCTCGCTTTTCAAGAAAATCCATGTAGCGGACCATCGAGCCGTAGTGTGTTTCCAACAGCCCGATGTCGCCGTATTGCTGGTAGACCTGCCACGGGACGATGATCCCGGCCTCCATCCAACCCATCGAGCTGCCGCCCTTGTCGCCGCCGGGGGCATAGGAGGGGAAGCTGCCGTTGGCCCCCTGGGAGTCGCGCAACGAATAGAGCCAGCGGGTGAAGAAAGCGTCGGTCAGCATATTGTAGGTCGACGAAAGGGCGAACACCTGGGCATCGCCCGTCCAGCCCAGCCGCTCGTTCCGCTGGGGACAGTCGGTGGGCACCGAGAGGAAATTGCCCCGCTGACCCCATACAATGTTATCAAAGAGCTGATTGATCTCTTTGTTCGAGGTTTCATACCAACTATACTGTTGGCCGATCGACTCCAACACGACGCCCTGCACGTCGTTCAGGGCCAGGGGGGCATCCAGTCCCGAAACCTCCACATAACGGTATCCGTGTTGGGTCAGCGTGGGTTCGAAACGCTCCCCGCGCGGATCGCCCTTCATGATATATACATCCCGGCTCAACGCGCCGCGGTAGTTGTCGATATACATTTGCCCCCGGTTTTTCCGGTACATCTCCTGCGTATAGGGCGGCACCGGGTCGGTCGGGATCACTTCCGGCCAGAGCATTTCGGCGAAACGGAGTTTTACTTCCTGCCCGGCCCGGCCCTTGAGATTGAGGAGCCGGGGAATGCCGACCATATTAACCCCCATGTCATAGATATAAACCCCTTTGGCCACCTCGGTAACCTGCTTTGCCGTCAGGGTGATGTTGTTTTTGATCGTTTCGCCGACGTAGGCCTGGATCGTTACTTCCGGCGCCGGGGGATCGAACAGTTTCACCGGTTTCCAGGCGCGGTCGTCGAAACTGCCGGCGGTCCAGCCGGGCACCTCCCGCCGCGCGTCGTACTCCTGGCCGGTGTGCATGCTGTTGTTGATCACCGGCCCGCGGTCATACACCCGCCAACTGCCGTCCGAAACGATCACGTCGGCGCTCCCGTCGAGGTATTCGACGACGATCTTGCACATCATCGACTGTGTGACGCCGAACGGGTCGGTGCGCATGCCGACGAAATCGCTCCACCAGCCCGATCCCAACGTCGCGCCGATCCCGTTGCTTCCTTCGGCGAGGAGGCTGGTGATGTCGAACGTGTTATAGAAGAGCCGGTCGGAGTAGACCGTCCAGCCGGGATTATAGTAGTCGTTGCCGACCTTGCGGCCGTTGATCTCCCTTTCGTAGATGCCGCGCGCGGTGGCGTAGAGGCGGGCCCGCGCAATTCCCTTTTTGACCGCAAACGATTTGCGCAGCATCGGCGCCGAGGTGTAGGCCGGGCTCCAGATCCTGAAACCTTCGGCGACGACTTTGTCGCCCGGGCTGAAGAAGGTCGACCCCCAGCGCTTTTCGCTGACGGTGATGTTGCTGAACTCCGCTTTTTTACCGGCAGGTTGGTCGTATCCGATGTAGTCGAGCCGGTCGGCGCTACTGAAAGGGTTCCCGTTGTCGATGTTGACCCCGAAAGCGGGGTTGTCCGGCCGGCCGCTGGTGACCGCCGTCCCGTCGATCTCGACCCCGACCAGGTAATTCTTGCCGCTGCGGCTGGTAACGTCCAGCTTAACGTGGTGGATCGCCCGGACCGGATCCCAAGCCGAAGCGATGCTCGCCCGGGCGTCTTCGGTCTGAATCCCGCCGAAGGTGTGGCGGAGGAAGATCTCTTTGTTTTGGGCGTCGACCCCGAAAGCGACGTAATTCTTCTCGTCTTTGGCGCCGAAGACAAAAACCGCCTCGCCGCCGGGGAGCGCCACATCGAAATCAATGACAAAATCGTTGCGGTATCTCGAAAGGACGGTTTCGTGACTTCCGATCCACCGGGCGCCGTCCCAGCCGCGTCCCATCAGGCCGGTTTCGAACCATGTGGCGGACGACGCCGTGCTTTCGCCCCGTTCGTCCCAAACGAAAACCTTCCAATAGTAACGGCTCATCGGCTCGATCCGGCCCCCGTAGGGGATCGAAATGGAGCGGTCGCCGGCGACCTTGCCGCTGTCATAGATGAAGGCGCCTTTCGAAAGCTCCGCTCCGGTGCGGGCTGCCACGACGCGGTAGGCCGTTTGGGCTGCGCCGTAGCGTTCGCTCTCCATCTGCCAGCTCAATCGCGGAGTTTCCACCTCCAGGCCGATCGGCGTGAATTGGTATTCGGTCCGGAGTTGTGTGATTTTGGTTTGCGCCGACAGCGACAGCGACACAAAAAGGCCCGTCAGGGCAAGGACGATCTTTTTCATGGGACGGTAGTTGGGGTTACAACGGGGGGATGCAAAATCGACTGCGGCTTTGACGTACCGAAATTACGGATTTTTTTGCACATTTCGAAAATAAACAAAAACTATAACGCAAATCAATCGAAAAACTACAAGCAAAGCACCGGAAATCAATGATCTTCCGAGGCTTTTCTTTTACCTCGAAATACCATTCCCCGCTTACGACCTCTTTTTTGCCAAATTTCCGCTCAATAGCCCGTGTTTCCAATTCGCGTTAAATCGTTACATTTGTCTAAATAAATGTGTTTCATATGTCAAAAGAACAGCACAACTGCGCCAACTGTCCCATACGCGCCAGGTACGACAAAGCGCCCCGTTCACTCATCGGACGCCTCTGGCGATGGCACATCGGCTTTTGTCCCGGATGGCGGAAATATTTTTCGTCCCTCTCCGAAGCCGAACAGAACGAACTCCGCTTAACATACCGGCTGAAGTGAACATCGAAGCATTCCGGGAATATTGTTTGTCATTGCCCGGGACGAACGAAGGAACGCCTTTCGAAAAGTTTCCTTCGGCGCAGTCCGTGCTGGTGTTCTTTGTGGGAGGGAAGATGTTCTGCTATTTCGACATGGACCGTTTCGACGCCTGCACGATCAAATGCGACCCCGCCCGCATCGCCGAACTCAAAGAGCGCTACCGGGCGGTCGGCGATCCCTACAACGGCAATCCGAAATACTGGATCAGTGTCCGGTTCAACGACGACCTGCCCGAGAGCCTCCTCAAAACGCTGGTCAGGGACTCTTACGGCCTGGTGGCGGCAGGGCTCCCTGCAAAAGAGCGGGAGCGGATCGGCATCTCCCCGATGCAAAAATAGGCTCGCTTTTCGTAAAAAATCCGATCTTTGTTCAACCCTGCTGACATAGGGTTGTCATTGGCGGAAAGTATATTTGGGGTGTAAACCGACAAAACTTGTGCGTTATGAAACTGACTCCCTATCTCGTCTTCAATGGCCAGGCCGAAGAAGCGTTGAATTTTTACGCCGATGCGTTCGACGGAAAAATCGAAAACCTGCACCGCTACGGGTCGATGCCCGACATCGCCGAAGCACATCGCCAAAAAATCCTGCATGCCTGCCTGATCTTCGACGGCGGCTCGATGAGCGTGGCCGACACCCTGCCCAACGATCCGGCCGGTTTCGGCCGCCTGGGACATATGCTCACGATCGACGTCGATTCCATCGCAAAGATCGAAGCCGTCTATGCCAAACTCACCGCCGGGGCGCAAGAGATCCGCTGCCCGCTGGGCGAAGCGTTTTTTGCCAGGCGCTACGCCGAGGTCTATGACCGCTTCGGGGTGTTGTGGGCGTTGATGGTAGAATAAATGATCCGACAAGACGACAAAATGAAAAAAGCATTGGTCGTAATAGATATCCAGAATGACACCACGAAGAACTACAAGGATATCATTGACAACCTGAATAAATCGATAGACCGGGCGGTCAAAAACGATATGCATGTCGTTTACATAAGGCATGAAAATCTATCGGACGGCACAAGAACTTTTAAACCCGGTACACGCGGCGCCGAATTGGTTCCGGATTTAAAAATTGTGTCGAAGAATGTTTTCACGAAATACAAAGGAAACGCATTAAGCAGCAAGGAATTCGCGGGGTTCATCAATAAAAATGAAATCGCTGATTTCTACATCACAGGGGCAGATGCAGTTGCTTGTGTAAAATCGACCTGCTACAACTTACGCAAAGCAGGTTATGGCGTTAACGTTCTATCGGATTGCATCACAAGCTATGACAAACGGAAGATTGACGAAATGCTGCGTTACTATGAAAGCAAAGGCTGTAGATTAGTCAGCCTGAATGACCTATGCCAATAGAAAGATGAACCGGATCGACCGCATATCGGCATTGCTCGTGCAGTTGCAGTCGCGCCCTCTGGTGACGGCCGCGCAGATGGCCGAGCGCTTCGGGGTGAGCCTGCGCACGATCTACCGCGACGTGCGTACCCTCTCCGAGGCGGGCGTTCCGATCTGCGGCGATGCGGGTGTGGGCTACTCGCTCGTGGAGGGCTACCGGTTGCCGCCGCTGATGTTTTCCAAGGAGGAAGCGACGGCGCTGCTGACGGCTGAGAAATTCGTCGAACAGCTGACCGACCCCCACAACAGCCGCCTTTTCCATCAGGCTGTGGATAAAGTCCGGACCGTGATGCGGGGCGTGGACAAGGACTACCTGGCCGGCGTGGGCGATTCGATCGCGGTCTACCGCTCCCGCCGTACACCGGTCCCTAAGCTGCCCAACCTGCTGCAAACCTTGCTGGGCAGTGTAAACGAACGTAAGATCATCGAAATCAACTACATCAATGCCGACGAAAACGCCACCTGCCGCCAGGTGGAAGCCGTGGGCGTAACCTATTCTCACCCTTACTGGTACCTCGAAGCGTGGTGTCACCTGCGCGGGGAGTACCGCACCTTCCGCCTGGACCGCATCGAGAACGTCGCACCGACCGGAAAGCCCCACACCCGCGAGCATCCGACCCTGGAACAGCTTGCCGGAAAGGACGACGCCGGTTGCCTGACCGAGGTGGTGATCCGCACGAGCCGTGAACTGGCCCGTCGCACGGCCGACGCCTGTTATTTCATGGGCCTGGTCGATGAACGGGAGTTGCCCGACGGAAGCGTTGAGCAGACCTACATGACCTACAGCATCGAGTCGATGGCCCGCTGGGTACTCTCGAATGCCGACACGACCTCGGTGGTCACTCCTCCGGAGGTCAACAAACGAATTAAGCAAATCATAAAAAGCATTGAACCATGAAGATAATCAGCCTGGAGGTCGAAAACCTCTCCCCGATGGCAACCATCGCCATTCCCCATACCGGCTCTTACTCCGGCATTGTCGCCGCTTTCGAAAAACTGGGTGCCTGGGCCGGCGAACACAACCTGTGGATGAAAGGGCCGAAGATGGCCGGCGTGTACTGCGACGATCCGACGACCACGCCCGAGGCGCAGCTCCGCTCGCTCGCCGGCCTCGAAGACCTGGGCGGCGCAGAGCCGGGTGCAGGCATGCTGCGTTACACGATCGACGGGGGCAAATACTTTGTCACAACGGTCGAAGTGCGCATGGCCGAATACGGGCAGGCGTGGCAGGCGGCCGAAGCGGCGTTCAACGAAAAGGGCTACGCCCACGACAAACGCGACCACTTCGAACTCTACGTGAGTTGCATCGACCACACCCAGGGCGCCGACGCTCCCTGGATCGTCAAAATCTGCCTGCCGGTGAAATAGCCCGGCAGGTCGCCACCGGGGCGCGCGTTGGATTGAGGGAAATAGTGCCTACCTTCGCCGTTCATTAAATTTACGAAGCGATGAGCGAGATCTCAAATTGCCCGGTATGCAAAATGGGAAACACCTATTTTGACGGAGCGTTATATATTTGCCCCGATTGCGGCCACGAATGGGCCGCTGGCGAAACCCACGAAGAAGCTGCCGCCGACGGACCGAAAGACTGCAACGGCAACCTTTTGGCCGACGGCGACGCCGTTACCGTGATTAAAGACCTCGATGTCAAGGGCTCCTCGATGGTGATCAAGCAGGGGACGAAAGTCAAAAACATCCGGCTTACGGAAAACCCCGAGCAGGTCGACTGCAAAATAGACGGCAGCGGCATCGTGCTGAAAACGTGTTTTTTGAAGAAATCCTAACTTGTCGGAAGATTTCACCCGACCTCCTCATCTCCTGTGGCGCGAATATGACTGAAAGACCGTTGGTAGACAAGGAATACCTATTGGAAAGATATCCCGGAAAAGGAGGTTGGACCTACACGGTTATCCCCGAGATACTACCCGACAGGAACGCTCCGTTCAGCTGGGTGCGGGTCAGGGGCAGCATCGACGGGGTCGAGATCAAAAACTACCATTTGATGCCGTCGGGCAAGGGGACGCTGTTTCTCTCCGTAAAGGCCGATATCCGTAAAAAGATCGGGAAAGAGGCGGGCGATTACGTTCACGTCGTTTTGTATGCCGCGAATGAACCGTTGGAAGTTCCCGAAGAGCTGACGCTGTGCCTGCAGGAAGACGCCGAGGCGTTGCGGTTTTTCAATTCGCTCAGCGAAAGCCAGCGACACAATTATGTCAACTGGATCTATTCGGCCAAGACCGAGCAGACGAAAGTGAACAGGATAGCCAAAACGCTTGTCCGACTGGCCAATCGCCAGAAATTTACAGATCGGCAATAAAACAAAATAGGCAGGAAAACATGTCAAAAAGGCAAGTATATATATCTTTTCGTCTTTTTTAAAAAAGCCGTTGAAATACAATGAAATTTTGTTTTATTTTGTATCAGCAGTAGATTACCACACCACCTCCCGCACATTCCACACCAATAAAAACAAAAGGGAATGAGGTATTCTACACGTCAATCAACAGCTTTTTTTATTCAATTCTAAATTAGTGCAAACTAAAACTATGGAAAAGATGAAAAAAACATTGAATGTACTCAGTTCTCTCGTTTTGGCAGCCATGACCCTCGTGGCTCACAGCAGCTCTCCGAACGGTTATCCGGAACCGGAAAGTCCGGGATCGTCGCAAGCATCTGCGAATAATGTTTTTGTAGAAGTGCTTAATTCCAACACGGAATTCATAAGCGCTTTCAGCGTTGAAATATACACCGCTGACTGGTCACAATCCATGGGCAATGACAGTTTCGTCTTAAACAGTGGCGCGACAGGCACGGCATCTTTCGAGTTAAGCCCTGGAAATTACTGGGTTACGGTATATGCCGAGATGGACAATGTCATCTGTGATTATCCGATTACCGTTGTGCGGGGAGGGACGGCCTACTTTGAATACTTCGGTACCCGATACAACGGTTGGTTCGGCACCCCCTCATACGTACCGTATTAATTGGTCCACGGTACGTTTTGCCGCCATGGCAGGTACAAAAACGGAGAGGCTGACGCCTCTCCGTTTTTTTGTCTTGGTCCGGATATGCAGAACCAGCCTGTCGAGCCGAATAGGCGGCGTTTTTTGCTTTGACCCGGTCTTTTGCTACCTTTAACCACTAAAATACCGGATCTTATGTTTCGAAAACTGGTGGCCATAGAGCCTGTGAGCCTGATTCCGTCGGCAGAAGCGGCGCTGCATTCGTTTGCAGAAGAAGTGGTGATGTATCACGACATTCCCTCCTGCGAGGAGCAGATCGCCGCCCGGATCGGGGACGCCGACGCGGTGCTGCTGAGCTACACCTCACGCCTGGGCCGCGGGGCGCTCGAAAAATGCCCCAACGTGAAATATATCGGCATGTGCTGCTCGCTCTACACCCCCGAAAGCGCTAACGTCGACATCCGCTACGCCAACAACCGCGGAATCACCGTGACCGGCATCCGCGACTATGGCGACGAGGGCGTGGTGGAATATGTGGTCAGCGAACTGGTGCGCTGCCTGCACGGCTTCGGCCAACCGGCGTGGGAGGGTATGCCCCGCGAGATCACCGGACTGCGGGCAGGCATCGTCGGATTGGGCAAATCGGGCGGCATGATCGCCGATGCGCTGAAATTCTTCGGCGCCGAGATCGCCTATTTCGCCCGAAGCCCCAAGCCCGAAGCCGAGCAAAAAGGGTTTCGATATATGCCGCTGGACGAACTGATGGCGTGGAGCGAGGTGGTGTGTTGCTGCCTGAACCGCAACACCGTGCTGCTGCACGAAGACGAATTTTCGAAATTGGGCAACCGAAAGATATTGTTCAACACCGGCCTCTCCCCCGCCTGGGACGAGTCGCCTTTCCTGCAATGGCTCGAAAACGAAAACCTCTGTTTCTGCGACACGGCGGGAGCGCTGGGCGGCGAGCAGCTGCTCTCCCACCCGAGGGTACGCTGCATGAACGTTTCGACCGGGCGCACGCGCCAGGCTTTTGACCGGCTGAGCGAGAAAGTGCTCGCCAACCTGTCAGAATACGATCGGCGAAACGATATTCTGTAACGTACTCACCACCGACCAGCCCGCGATGGCGGGTGTGGCGCTGTAGACGTCGACCACGGCGCGTACCTCGTCGTTACGGATCTCGACCCGTTGCGTGTCGCCCCTGAACCCGGGCGTAGCAAGCATCGTCACGTCCATCTCCTCGGGACCGACGCTGGCCAGCGAAGCGGCGACAGCGACATTCAACCCGGTCGGAAATACCCCGATCGCCTCCCGCGCCGTACCCGAAAAGACGACACGCTGCTCGGTTTCGAGCGACGGATCGTAAACGGACGACCAGCGAAGCGCAGCCACTCCTTTCTCGTTGAAAAACTTGGCCGAGGCATGGCCCATCAGGGCCGCGGTGCGAAGCACGTCGAACCCGCCGGTGGCCCCGGAAGCGATATACACCCGCGAGCCGTTGGCCCGGGCCGTGTCCAGCACCTGATGATAAAACCCGGCATCGGCCAAGGCTCCGATCGAGAGGGTCACGATCGAAGTCCCGTTGGCAAGCGTGGGCAAAGCCAACGCTTTCATCGCCGCAGGCGAGGCGGATTCGACCAGGTAGTCGGGCCGCAGGGCCAGCAACTCTTCCAGCGAAGCGCACGCGACGCAGGGTCGGCCGTGGGCCTCCATGCGGGCGGCAATATGGGCGGCTTTGGCTGCTGTGCGCGAGTAGACGCCGACCAGTTCATATTCAGGAAGAAGCCCGCTCTGCAGGGCGTTTACAACGATGTCGGCCAGGCGGCCGCATCCGACGATAACCAGTTTTTTCATCCGCCAAAGATACGCCCAAAAAGCAGAAAAGCCAATCGTTCCGCCGGGCGAGGAAAGACGCATCGGCCAGCCAGCCGGTAGATCGTCTACTTTATCTCGGGCGAGTCCTATTCGATGCCCAAGCAGGATAGCGCTCACTTCCGTGCATAAAATACCTGGAGTATGCCTATATCGATACCCCGAGACCCGAAATAATGGCTGGGTAAACAAAAAAGACGCCTTGCGGGCGTCTTTTTTTATACCTTTAAATTCAAAAATGGCTCACAAGGCGACCAGTGATGATCACAGTTGGGCTTTGTGGCGTTTTTTCTTCATCAGGCGGTTCACGTCGAGCTCTTCCTTGAGCAGTTCGATGATCTGGCGGTGGAGCTCCATCATCTTGCGGCCGGTGGGTTCGTCGGCAAACAAAACACGTTCGGCGGTGGTATCCCCGGCTGCCTGCCGGAGTTGGCAGGCGGCATCGCGGTACTCGAAAAGCCGGCTCTTCACCCGCGACGAAAGATAGAGGCCCGCACCCTGGCCGTAAAACACCTCGGGCAGTTCATCGACGAAGGCATCGATCAGGGCGGGAGAAAAGTAATGTTTCCGATCCGGGCCCTCCCCTTCGGCCGTGATGATGGTATAGCTGTTCCTCACCTTGGTGTTGGACGTGTAGCGCAACAGTCTGTAGCAGGCGTGCAGCGCGTCGAGTTTGCGGGCGTAGTGCTCGCGGTTGAGCCGTTCGCGCGACTCCCTGCGCATCTGACGCAAAACGAAATAGTGGGTAACGTAAAGAGGCAGCACCGCCAAAAGGACGGCCCCTGCAAATTCCCAGTAATTGACTGTCATCATCCGATATTTTTCAGGGAGGTGTGTCCCCACACCCGGAATTTTACTTTTTCAAATATACGAAAAATATCGGTCGTCAACCTGCGCGAACAATCTTTTTGACAACCGTTTATGCCGATCGCCGGCGAAAAAATCGACCGGCAGACAAACCTAACAATGGGCCCCGCAAAAAAGATCTGGATAAAAAACACAACCGGGAAATTGACCACCAGCAATGGCAACCACCGCACCGGCATGTCGGCCGTGAATCTTCCATGCAGGATCGCTGACCGCTCCGGGCGTCAGCGACGGTGAAATTCCGGAAGACGCCGTCACCTGGTAAGCCATTACCCTACTGTTGTTTAAAGCCATCCGGCCGGGTGGCTTTTTTCTGGCCGCCCCATATCGAAAACGTTGTTTCGTCGAATTCGATTATCTTTGTCGATTCAGATGAAAAACCAAATCCATACACGCGCCGCAGGGGCATCGCTCTCGATCCTCCTTTCGCTCAGTCTGGTCCATTGCCTGAACGACCTGCTGCAGTCGATCGTCTCAGCGTCCTATCCGGTGATCAAGGACACGATGACGCTTTCGTTCGGGCAGATCGGGTTGCTTTCACTCACCTACCAGGTGTGCGCGTCGGTATTCCAGCCCATGTTCGGGGTCTTCTTTGATAAACATCCAAGCACGCGCTACCTGACTATCGGAAACCTGTCGACGATGATCGGGCTGCTCGTCCTCGGCTTTTCGACCTCGATGTGGATGTTGCTCGTGGCGGTGGCCTTTATCGGGCTCGGGTCGTCGATCATCCACCCCGAAGCGTCGCGGCTGACCCACTTCGCTTCCGAAGGGCGGCACGGGATGGCACAGTCGATCTTTCAGGTCGGGGGGTACCTCGGCGGGTCGATCGGGCCGCTGCTGGCTGCGGCGATCGTCGCTCCCCTCGGCCAACGCTACATCGCCGTCTTTGCCGTCGTGGCTTTTCTGGCGCTGTTTACCCGTGGCCCGCTGGTGCGCTGGCAACGCCACAGCATCCGCAAGATGCACCGGCCGGCGGCCAAAGCACCCGTCGTACACCGCGTCCGCCTGTCGAAAAAGAAGATCTACTTTTCGCTCGTGCTGCTGCTCGTGCTCATCTTTTCGAAATATGTCTACACGGCCAGCCTGTCGAGTTTTTATACGTTTTACCTGATCGAGAAATTCGGGGTCACCACGGCCCAATCGCAGATCTTTCTATTCGCCTACCTGTTTGCCGGCGCGGTCGGGACACTGGTCGGCGGCCCGATCGGCGACCGCGTCGGGCGCAAGTGGGTGATCTGGGTATCGATCCTCGGCACGGCGCCCTTCTCGCTGCTGATGCCTTATATGGGCCTCGGGTGGACGTGTGTGATGAGCATCTTGATCGGGTTGATCCTCTCGTCGGCTTTCTCGGCGATCCTGGTCTATGCACAGGAATTGCTGCCGACGAAGGTCGGGCTGATCTCGGGGCTGTTTTTCGGACTGGCGTTCGGGATCGCGGGCATTGCGGCGGCGGTACTGGGCGACGTGGCCGACGCGCGCGGGATCGAATATGTCTACAGGGTTTGTGCCTTTATGCCGCTATTGGGCATCGTGGCCCTGCTCCTGCCTAACGTGAAAATGCCGCGGAAAACCGCAAAAACCAAACACACCCCGGAATAACCCCCACGCGATGAGAAACCGGATCGAAGATGAAAAACATACCGTGGAACTAATGATCCGCTTATACTGCCGCCGGGCCGAAGGCAACCGCGAGCTTTGTCCGGCGTGCGGCGAGCTGCTCGATTACGCTTTGGCACGCCTCGACCGTTGCCCCTACGGCGCGGAGAAACCTGCCTGCAAGCGTTGCACCACGCACTGCTACAAGCCCGCGATGCGCGAGCGCATCCGGCAGGTGATGCGGTTCGCCGGGCCACGGCTGATCTTTGTCGCCCCCTGCGCGGCCATCCGCCACTTGTTGCAAAAATAAAAAACACCGGGACTTGTCAGCCCCGGTGTTTTTTCATATCGAAAACCTTATTGGTTATTCGGCTCGGAATTGGGTTTGCGGCCACGGAAACGGCGGCGGTCATCGCGACGCTTCTTTGACGGAACGTTTGCGGCACCCTCGCCCGAGGAGGCAGCAGCCGACGCATTCGCGGCTGCACCGGCGGGCTTTTCTCCACCCTCGGCATGAGCGCCACCCGGTTTCGATCCACGACCGCGGCCGGACGGTTTACGTCCGCCGTCACGGCCTCCGCGCCCGCCGCCACGGCGGCCGTCAGCGCGACCTCCGCTACTCGTGCCGGTATAGGCAGGGCCTTCACCCACCCCTTCGGGTAGCGGCGTTTTCGGCACTTCGCGACCGAGAAAACTTTCGATTTGGTGGAATTTCCCCTGGTCTTTCTCGCTCACCAGCGTAATAGCACAACCCTCGGCGCTGGCCCGGGCCGTGCGGCCGATGCGGTGAATGTAGTCTTCGGGATCGCGCGGCACGTCGTAGTTGACCACCGTGCCTATGTCTTCGATGTCGATCCCGCGCGACACGATGTCGGTCGCCACCAGCAGGTCGATCTTGCCGTTCTTGAAATCAAGCATCACTGCCTCGCGCTTGGGCTGGTCGAGGTCGGAGTGCATCGCGGCCACGTTCAGTTTCATCCGCTTGAGCTGGAATGCCAATTCTTTGACTTTCAACTTCGAAGAAGCAAAGATGATCGTCTTGCTCCCGGTCGGTTTCGAGAAGAGCGAATGGACGATCCCGTTCTTCTGCCCCTCGTAACAAATGTAGGCCGACTGGTCGATCGCCTCGTTGGGTTTGGATACGGCGATGCTGATCTCGACGGGATCACGCAGTATTTTCCGCGCAAACTCACGGATCTTGGGCGGCAGCGTGGCCGAGAACATTATCGTCTGGCGCTGGGCGGGCAGCTGGCCGATGATCTTCATGATGTCGTCCGAGAAACCCATATCGAGCATTCGGTCGGCCTCGTCGAGCACGAAATAGTCGACGTGCGAAAAGTCGATCCCCGCGCTGATATCGAGGTGGGCCAAGAGGCGGCCCGGGGTGGCGATCACAATGTCGGCCCCCATCACCATGGCCTGTTTCTGGCGTCCCCATTCGATGCCGGTACCGCTGCCGTGGACCACGTTCGTGGACACCGGCAAGAAATACGAAAAGCCCTGTACCTGGACGTCGATCTGTTGGGCCAACTCGCGCGTGGGAACGACGATCAGCGCTTTGATCTGGTTATGGGAATTGCCCTCGCGGGCCAGTTTATCAAGCAACGGGAGCAGGTAAGCGGCCGTTTTGCCGGTGCCGGTCTGGGCACAGCCGATCAGGTCGCGGCCGGTGAGGATCACCGGGATCGTTTCCTCCTGGACCGGCGTCATCTCTTGGTAATTCATGGTTTCGACCCCTTGCAGCACGTCTTCGCTCAGGTCGAGTTCGTCAAATCTCATTTCTTCATTTCGTCTTAATGCGGTACAAAGGTAACGAAAGTATCTCTTTTTTCCATCTTTGTTCGAGCAGAGTCAACATTCCGTGTACCAGAAAGTTCCAAAAGTAGAGCGAAGGATAGTCTACAGTAAAGGAAAAATCACAAGTGTCGGGAAACACCCGAAAGGCACCAAAAGCGGAGCAAAAAATATTCACAACAAAAATGCCCCTGCAAAAAGCAGGGGTATTTTCATCACAAGCCACTCGGACAAGAATACTATTTCTTGATGTGGGTGGCCATCCAGCCGATCGCAGCGTTCTGGGTGGCGTCGGTCAGGCGCCCGTAGTCGTCCGGTTGCTGCAACCCGAGGTTGTCCGGTGCCCCCTGCAAAACATAGACGGGCCGGGCCTGGTCGACCGCCGCACGCACGTCGGCCGCCGAAGCGTCGCGGTCACGCAAGGGCTGCACCACCAGTACCGGGCGCGGAGCCACGAGCGCCATCAGGTCGTCATAGTCGTAAGGCAATTGGTCCTGGTGGCCGGCAAAAAGCCCCACGCGCGGCAACACGCCGTGCTGGTGGCTGTAACGGGTCATCCCGCTCATCCCGCGGTCGGGCGTGTCGGTGCGCATCGGTGTAAAGCCGCAGATCGACACCACGCCCGCAATGCGCTGGTCGAGCGCCGCAGCGTAAAGCCCCACCGTGCCGCCGAGGGCATAACCGTAGACCGAAATATTCGCACCGTCGGCCATCTCGATGTCCTGCAAGGCGTCGACCGCCGCGCTGACCTCTTCGACCATCCGGCCCAGGCGCGACCAGCGGGGGTAGCGGTCATAGAACGGAGCGGCCTCGCTGTAACGCGTCCCGTAGCCCGTCTGGTCGTAGGCCAACACGGCATAGCCCGCCATCACCAACGCTTCAACCGGGTTCAGGTCGGTGCGGTAGTTCCACATATAGCCCAGCGGATGGTGAAAACCGTGAAGCCAGATCACCACAGGCAATTTCTTCCCGGCCGGCGTATCCTTCGGGAAATAAAAATCGCCGGTGATGCTGTTGTTGTAACCGAAGCGGAAACGGCGCGAATCCATCTGGCTGCGCCCCGGTTCACCGAAGCCGTAACTGAACCCGCCCGCGGCCAGCGACCATGCCGGTACGTCGGGAGCCAACTGGCCGGGATTACCCACTTTGCCCTGTGACACCTCGAGCGGCCCGGTCGTGAGCGGACGTTTCGGAGCAGCGGGATCAACAGGCGGAGCGGGGGCCAATGCCAACGGACGTTCGCCCAGCATCCAGCGGACGGCTTGCTGCAATTCGGCAGCCCGGGCGCTCCATGCCGCTTTGGTTTTCGGCTGCGGTTTTCCCACAGGAGGATGGGTGGCGTAGTCGGACAAGTTGACGTTTTCGCCCGTAAGTTCACGCCATTTTGAAAAATCCCAGGCAAAGACGAAATTGTTTTCCCAACGTTTCTTGGTACGCCCGAACTGAAAATCGAGCCAATCGAAGCACCGCTCGGCGTCGATCGCCCCATGGAAACCGGGGTTGTTCATCACGCTCAGACGGTCGGTCTGCCCGAAACGGGTGTAGACCGGTTGCACCGATTTATAGACTTGTTCGATGCCGAAACCGTTGGCAACCTGGTCGTTCAGCCCCCATTGGTACATCGCGGCCCGGGGGGCGATCAGTGCTGCAAAGAGGTTGGCATCGAAAGGCAGGTAATCTTCCTTCCCGGCAAAAAAGCGTAACTGGGGCACAAACCACGTCGGGAACGAGCGGGTCGTCGTTTCGAGCCCTTCGCCACCGCCGCGTTCGCCTTGCAGGCGCCAGGGCTGGATGCCGCCCACGCCCGTGCTGCCGGCGATCAGGGCCGAGATGCGTTCGTCCCACCCGGCGGCGATCAGCGCCATCTTGCCATCGCGTGAGTAGCCGTACATCGCGATCTTTTTCACATCGACCTGCGGCACCGTTTCGAGGTAATCGATCACCATCCGCACCAACCACGCGCGGCGCGGCAGCGTGGCGAAATCGTAATCGGGATAGAGATCACGGAGTTGTTCAGCGTCGTCCATCCGGTCGTTACCGGCGTAGCCTACCGAGATATAGCCGCGGCGCACGGCCGTCGCCCCCCACCCGTCGAGGCTGGTCGAAATGAGCGAAGGGAATTTCTGGTCGGCCGCCCCGTCGGGGATCACCAGGCGCACGCGTACGCTCGCCTTGCCTCCCGGACCGAACTCGAGGCGCACGTTGCGCGTCGTGTAGCCCGCCCCGCGGGTTTCGTCCAAGACCACCACCCGGTCGATCGCCGGTTTGGGCGGGAAGGTACCCACCATCCAGCGTTCGAACAAGGTTTTTATTTCTGCGCGGCGCGCTTCCCAGTCGGTCACAGCGGGGCCTACGGGGCGTCCATCGAGGAAGTGCAGCGGATCGGGCAACAGGTTGGTGCGGGGCATCCGGTCGAAATCGGGCGGCAGCTCGCCGGTGCGTTGCTGCCAAACCGTCCACTCGGGCACCTCGGGTAAGGTTTTACGCATCCAATCGAGATATTTCTCGCGGTCGCCATCGTTCATCGACCACGCTGATCCGGCACAGGCCAGCAGGGCCAGCCAAAGGACAATCTTCTTCATCGTTATTTTGGGTTAGTTGGTTACCGAAGTAAAAAATCGGCCCGGAGTGGGGAACTCTCCGAAGTTTTACAAATATAGGATTTTTTGGAATACTCCCGCCAGTTTCTGTCTATCGAATTTTTACAGACCACTTTTTTGATAATTTACAAAAAAAGGCACCTAATCTGTTTAAGAAAAAAAACGTAAACCTGCCTCTCCTGTTTATCGAATCCGAGAAAGCGACGATTTTTATTGAGGGCGGAATAACTGACTTTGACATAACTTTTCTTATACTCCAGCTAATCAAGTAAAAAAAAACCGTTTTTGCGATGCTTTTTTACTGTTTTTTTTGGATTATTGCTTTTTTTTTATAGTTTTGTACTACAACTTCCCTGTGACTACGGACATCTCTGTCCCAACCTGCCTCAATTAGGCATGTGGCACGGCAAGGAGGAGAGAGATGATATGCAAATTGAACGGAAAAGCCACGTGCAAACTAATTAATTTTATCCCCCATGAAAAAATTCTTTACCCGAATGACCATTGCCCTCGCACTGGGTGCCATGGTGTCCTTCGCCGGTTGCGGCAAGGACTATGACGATGACATTACGCGCCTCGAAAAGCGAATCGCCGACAACAAAACGACGATCGAAAATGCTTTAGCCTCGCAATTGACCGAAATCAACAACCACATTGCGACTGTTGAAACCGCCCTGAAAGGCCAGATTTCGACTGAAGACCAAAAGGTGCTCACTACCCTGCGCGCTGAATTGGAAGCCCTGAAGAAAGCCCTCGAAGACAAGATCAACGAGTTGGCCAAGAGTGGCATCAGCAGAGAACAATTAAACAGCGAGATCTCTAACCTGTGGAACTCGTTCTCCAACGCCCTCGACGCATTGGAAGCGCGGGTAGAAGCGCTTGAGTTGTGGAAAGACGAGGTAGACGAAAAGCTGGAGCTGCTCTTCGGCCGCATCCAGAGCATCGTGTATGTCCCGGACTATGAAGACGGGAAAACGACGCTGACCGGCGGCCTCGACCCGAACACCGGCAATACGCTCCTCGAACCGCTGCAGCCGATCAGCCTCACATTCCAGGTCACCCCCTGGGAGTTAGCCGAGGAATTGATCGACGCTTACGACAACGAAGAGCTGGAGTTGTATCTCGACGTCAACCAAACCCAAACGCGCAGCCCCTGGTATATGGACGGGTTCGACGTCACCTCGGCTACACTGGGAGATCGTAACGGGGACTACCACGACAGCGGTTTTATCACAGTGACCGGAACGATCAATCACGGGCAAATCAACCTGGCAACCTTACTCGAGCCAACTAACGCTTTCGGCGTATCGCTTGAAATTCATCGAGGTTCGGGGGGACTAGAAGTGGAAATAGCGGAAATAGCGGAAAGAACGGACGAATTCCTCCAGACGGACTATATTCCCATCTACAAAAACATCCAGCCGTTAACCCTGGCAAGCGTAGGCTTTACGGCAGGATACTCCGGGAACGGCGATCCGCTCCGTAGCGGGACGGAAGTGCGCACATCCTACAGCACCACGTTCGATCTTGGTTATAACACCTGGATCACCCCGGCCGACCACCTCAGCGTTCCCTTGTCGAGCGGCAAGCTCACCTCGTGGAACGGCCTGGCGGCCTGGGATGGAACCGGCGGCCTGAAGGTAACCGCCGCTGGTCAACAAATCGACGCGAAGTTGACCTCGATGGGGCTCAACCCGGCCAAGATCAAGATCGTACCCGTAATACAACGACAATGGGGGAATTACCAGATGCCGATCGTTGGCACGTGGATGCCGGGGACAAGCACCACCATCACCACCGATTTCAAACTGGAATTTGACGCCGCCGGCAACCTTGTTCCTAAAGCCGGACAGGAAAACACCGTTTTCACGGCCTGTCGCCTGATTGTAAACCTGCAAGTCTATTACACCGATTACGAAAACAACGACATCCTAATCAGCAACAACAATTATGTCTGTCTGAAGTTCTAATCGCCTTCGACGGATAGTCCGCCCCGTGCGGACGGAAACACCGGCAAGCCTGGGGGAAAATCCCCCGGGCTTGTTTTTTTTAAAAAAATTTTCGGCGCTATTTTCGCGGCACATTTAATCACCCCTCTCGCATGGCGCGGGCACACCCCTTCCTACCTCACCGGCAGTCAAGCCGGTGAACCTTTCGAAGAAAAACAAAAGAAAAACAGCCATACTACATCTGTAACAAAGTTCGTGGAGAAACCTTAAGGGACAGACTGTTCATACAAAAGAAAACGAACCAAAGGAAACGAGGAATAAATTTTTTTCTTTTACTTTCTAATTATTTTCTTTACTTTTGCTCCCCTGGTTTTTTCGCTTTTACAATAAATCTGCTTTGTTTACTTCTTATTTTTTCGTCGTAGAACCCAAAAGAAAAGCAAATCCCCCCTATACAGATTACCCCCATTTACCAATTCAATACACTAACTAACTTTAACCAAAATCATTTACTTATGAAGTGGAAACTCTATCTGAAAAGATGTTTTACACTGCTCGTGGCCTTGTTCATCACAGGGTCTGCCGTTTGGGCGCAGAGTAAGACAGTGACCGGAGTGGTGACCGACGCCAACGGCCTTCCGCTGGTCGGGGTCAGCGTACTCCTCCAAGGCTCGACCGCCGGGGTATCGACCGGAATCAACGGGACGTATTCGATCTCCGTACCGGGCCCCCAGTCCGTGCTGGTTTACAACTACCTGGGCTATAACGACCACCAGGAGACGGTGGGTGCAAAATCCGTCATCGACGTGATCATGAACGAAAACGCTCAGGAACTCGACGAACTCGTGGTGATCGGTTACGGTGCCGTGCGCAAGCGCGACCTGACCGGCACGGTGCAGTCGATCAAGAACGAAGACATCACCCTGGCCCCTGTGGGCAACGTGATGCAGGCACTCCAAGGCCGCGTAGCCGGTCTCGACATCACCCGCTCGTCGGGGAAATCGGGTTCGGACGTCAACATGACCCTGCGCGGTAGCCGCTCGATCAACGGCGACAACACCCCGCTGTTTATCATCGACGGGGTGCCGGGCAACTACTCCGACCTCAACCCCAACGACGTGGAGTCGATCGAAGTACTGAAAGACGCCTCTTCGGCCGCGATCTACGGTTCGGCCGGCGCGAACGGTATCGTGATTATCACCACCAAGAACGCCAAGAAGGGCGGCAAACTGACCGTCAACTTCGACGCTTACTACGGGATAAACGGGTTTCTCGAATTTCCGCCGGTACGCACGGGTGACGACTACATCGAGCTCCGCCGCCAGGCTTATATCGGAGGCCCCAGCGGCAAAGAGCCGTCGGATCCCTCGATCCTCTTCTCGAACGCCGAATGGAACGCCGTGCAAAACAACCAATGGGTAGACTGGTTCGACTTGGGTACCCGTAACGGCACCCTGCAGAACTATTCGGTTTCGATGTCGGGCGGCAACGACCGCACCTCGGGCTACTTCTCGGCCAACTATTTCCAGGAACAAGGTATCCTTTACAACGACCAGAACACACGCTACTCGTTCAAAGCCACCGTCGACCACCAGATCCGCCCGTGGCTCGACGGCGGGATCAACGTGATCAGTTCGTTCACCGACCGCGACGAACGCCGCGGCCAATACTTCACCCGCGTGCTGTGCCTGCTGCCGCTGGGTACGCCGTTCAACGAAGACGGTTCGATCAACCCCTTCCCGCTGGCCGGCGACTCGCAGCTGAGCCCGATCGCCGATATGGCTGACGGCCAGTATGTGAACAACTACCACATCCTAAGCGTCAACCCTACCGTTTACCTCGAAGCCAAACCGGTCAAAGGCCTCTCGCTCAAGACGCTTTTCAGCGGCGACCTGCAGTTCTCGCGCCAGGGCATGTATAAGGGCACTCAGTCGTCGGAAGGCTACAGCCTCGGTAAAAGCTCGGCTGAAATAATTAACGAAAACCACTACAACTACAAGTGGGAAAACATCATCACATACAACACCACCTTTGCCGAAGACCACAACCTGACCCTGACCGGCGTTACCAGCTGGAGCAAGTACCAGAGAGAAGAATCGGGCATGCGTGGATATAACGTAGCCCCGGAATATTCGTTCCACAACCTGGGCGTTTCCGACGCTACGAGCCGCGTAACCTCCTCGGAATACGTCGGTTCGCAGTCGATGGCTTTCATCGGCCGTATCAACTACAGCTACAAGGGCCGCTACCTGGTGAGCCTCTCCAACCGCTACGAAGGTTCGTCGATCCTGGCCCAGGACCACAACTGGGACAACTTCCCCGCCGCAGCCATCGGCTGGCGCATCAGCGACGAAAACTTCATGAAGGGCGCTACGAAGATCGATAACCTCAAGCTGCGCGCCAGCTACGGGGTGACCGGCAACGCCGGTGCCGATCCCTACGCCACCCAGACCATCGGGAGGGCAGGTACGAACCTCGCTTTCCAGGAAACCCCCGCCGCCTACTATATGTTCGGCTCGGAAATCGGCAACCTGCTGCTGAGCTGGGAAAAATCGTACGGCGCGAACATCGGGGTCGACCTCAATATGTTCCGCAACCGCCTGAACGTAAGCGTTGACATGTATAACGTCGACACGAAAGACATCCTCTTCAAGCGTACCCTGCCCGCTTCGACCGGTGGTTCGAACACCTCGGCCTTCAGCATTTGGGAAAACGTCTGCGAAACGAACAACCGCGGGATTGAAGTGGTACTCAACTCGGTGAATATTCAAAAGAAAGACTTCACCTGGTCGACCACCCTCACCTTCTCGAGCAACCACGAAGAGATCACCTCTTTCACCTCGAACGCTCCGATCCAGAACGGCGACTCATACCTGGTTAAGGGTTACCCGCTCAAATCGTACTACAGCTACAAATATGCCGGTATCTTCCAGACCAACGATGAAGCGAAGCCCTTTAGCCGCAAGGCCGGCGACGTGAGGATCGAAGAGGTTGTTGTCGATCAGAACTACAACGAGAACGACCGACAGGTGCTCGGTTCGCCGACCCCGAAGTGGATGGCCGGTCTGTCGAACACCCTGCTTTGGAAAGGGATCGACCTCACCTTCTTCTTCGACGCCCGTTGGGGCCAGATGATGAACTACGGCATCCTCGGTTGGTATAACCCCACCGGCGGCGGCAACGGCCCGGCCATCATCGACTACTGGACACCCGAAAACCCGAGCGGCCGCTTCCCGCGTCCGGGCAGCGACCGCGGCTCGTTCGCACAGCTGCCGGTAGGCTCGAACAGCGTGACCTACATCGACGGTTCGTACATCAAACTGCGTAACATCACCCTCGGTTACACCCTGCCCCAGAGCGTGGTTGGCAAGGTGGGGCTCTCGCGCCTGCGTGTTTACGGTACTGCTTCCGATCCCTGGATCTATACCGAAAGCAAATACCTGAAAAACTATGACCCGGAACGCGGCGGTGCCGATGAATTCCCGCTGGCCAAGCAGCTCGTGTTCGGTGTAAACATTACCTTCTAATCGTCAGAAAACCATATGAAAGCAAAACATATTTTACTGAGCGGTCTTGCAGCAACGGCGAGTGCCCTGCTGATGACCGGGTGTTCCCTCGAGGAATACAACCCGAGCGCCGGGCCTTCGCTGATCGAAACCGCCTCGACCCCCGAAGGTTTTGGCAAACTTGTCAATTCGTGCTACTTCCCGCTGACCCGTTCATGGACCGGCGGGGGTGAAGACTATGTAGTTTCCTTTGCTGAAGCCGGCACCGACCTGTGGATCTGTCCGCAGGGCGACAACTTCCTCAAGGAATTGTTCACCTATGACGGCCTCAACGGCGCCGTAGGCCACCTGAAAGAAGGCTGGCAATCGGCCTACGAAGCCATCAACGACTGTAATGCAGCTATCCAGCTGGCAGAAGGGGCCGGGTTTAAAACCGCGGCCGAACGCGACGCCAAAGTGGCGGAGGCTTACTTCTTGCGTGCATTCTTCAACTTCTGGATCGTGGAACAGTGGGGCGGAAAATACCTGCCGACCACCTACACCACCACCCCGATCACCAATGTGCCGATCTCGAGCATCGACGACGTCTATGCGCTGATCTTCACCGACCTGAAGTTTGCCATGCAACACCTGCCCAAGAAGCAGACCGAGATCGGCCGCGCTACCGGCGCAGCTGCTTATCACCTCTACGCCAAAACCAACCTCCAGTATGCCGGCTACGACAACGTGACCGACAAACAGAAGTATTGGACCGAAGCCAAGAACGCAGCCGTCAGCCTGATCGACAACCAGTCCTCTTACGGGCTGAAACTCTATGCCGAACCGAAAGACATCTTCGAGGTGGACAACAACAAGACCAATACGGAAGCCGTATGGGTAGCCACCCACTCGAAGAACAGCTCGCTCAACCCGCGTGGCGGCAACTACTGGAACCGCGTGTTCAAACAGTTCGGTGCGCTGAGCCAGGACGGGATGTGCGGTGTGAAATGGGCGATCAACTCGGCCTATGTCGGGATGAACCGCCGCATCATGCCGACCAAGGCGCTGCTGCAGCTCTACGGCGCAAAGGACAACCGTTACGAAGCCTTCTTCCGCGAAGCTTACTATGCCACCGCCGCCTACACCTGGTCGGCAGGTGACGCCGGTAAGTTCCTGAAGAATACAGACGAATTCGTAGGCAAAAAGAACATCGCCGTGGGCGACACCGCAATGTTCTTCACCCGGAAATCGGTTCCCAATGCCAAAACGAAGAACTACGCCTGCTTTGACATCAGCCTGCTCTTCAACGCCGACGGAACGGTCAACAACAGCAACACCCAGTACGGCTATCCTGCACTGAAGAAATTCGACGCTCCGGGGATGTACAACGGCGAGTTGGGCAAGGCTTACAGCTGGTCTGACCAGTTGATGTACCGTCTGTCCGAAACCTACCTGTTGGCGGCTGAGGCTGCTTACCGCCTGGGCGACGGCGCAGGCGCCGCAAACTACTTCAACGTGGTGCGCAACCGCGCCTGTGCAGGGCACGATGGCAGCATGAACATCTCGGCTGGAGAGATCAACGTCGACTTCATCCTGGCCGAACGCGCCCGTGAGCTTTGCGGCGAATACACCCGATTCATGGACCTCAAGCGTATGGGCAAAACCGTGATGGCGCAATACGTGGAAAGCAACCCGAACATCAAGGCCAAGGGCAAGTTCGATATCAACACGCACTGGCTGCGCCCCGTGCCGTCGAGCATCGAAACTGACCTGCAGACCAACGAGGACGAATTCCAGAATCCGGGATATTAATAGTCTTATCCATTCTCAAAACGCCTCCGGATATTTCCGGAGGCGTTTTTTTTGATGTGTCTCCCCCCTTGTGCACAACGAAAGAAGAGAACGAAAATTCCAACCAACAGGAAGCGGGGCTGTTGCCCAGCTTTCCGTCGATTGGTTTCGACGTGTCATTTCCAGCCGGCTGAGCATCGTAGCGTTGGCGCCGGATGTACCGATATGCTGAATGCCGAGGCCACCGAAAGCGCGGGGCGCAATCTTAGCCGAAAGGTCGATCCCCCCCGCAGACCCACTGCAGAAGCGGCAAGGTCACGCTCGTTTTCAACGTGAGTCAAAATAGATCAGTAAATAATTGATCCCAAATTATGGGATTTTGCAACATTTGCCCCCCCAAGGTCATCATGGAACAAAAAACCGACACCCCTGGGAGGGTGCCGGTTACCGTTACGGATGAGGTGGAGAAAATCCGTCAATCTCTCTTTTTGTGATTCAACTCGCGGTTCAGGCGTTGCATCCCGAAGGCGATAAAGAGCCGGAAAATCCCGATGAACAGGAAAGCGAACGCCGCCAGATAAACCACAAAAGCAGCCCCCACCATCGGTTCAAAAATCACCAGGAGCGCACAGATTACCGTCAGGATGCCCAGAAACAGGGACCATCCCCAACCTTTGATGCCCATCTGGCTGAAGTCGATCGACAGCCCGATCGCCGAGAAGCCCCGGAAGATCAGCCACAGCGCGATGATAAACGGAATGGTGGCCATCGTCAGCGCCGGATAGCTCATCAGCAGGATGCCGAGCAACAGGTCGATGATCCCGCCGGTGAGGTACCACCCCCACCCCTGCAGGTGGCGGTTGGTCGCCGCAAAGGTGATCTCAAAGATCCCGCTGACGAACATAAACACGCTGAATAGGATGCTCAACGCCACATATGTGGTGGCCGGAGCGAATATCATCCAAATGCCGACCACAATAAACAATATCCCAAGGATCAGGGACAACCACCAATTCTGAACCGTCCCACGGACGTTTTCAAGTGTTGAATTTTTCATTTTTTATGTTTTTTTAAAATAAAAAAATCCCGTATTTCGCCCGTCCAACACAGGAGGCCAACCCTTTTCCGAGGGCCAAATACTTTCTGCGACTTCCCCCTATTCGGGTTTTGCATGCTTTTTGTAAAACAACAATTTACATACCGAAACTTTTATTTATCGCCTATGAAATCATTATTTTTTTATTTGTACTGGCTTTTTTTTCGGCCGCAACCGTCACTCCTGCCCGTCGAATCGAAAACCGGCCGAAAACCCGGTCGACGCCCGAAAACCAACCACAGATGAAACCCTGCACAGGGCATCCGTCACAAGAAGAGTTTAAAAAAGATACCGTTACGAAAAAAACTCTTGGCCCGTTATTTGAACCACACACAATCATCAGATTAACCCACCTACGATTTATGAAAACAGGGTTTTTACTTTGGAGTTTGGTGTTGACACTGGCTTTCGCACCGGTGGCACACGCCCAGAAATCCGAAAAAAAACACATCTCATTCCGCGATAGCCTCGACGGAGCGTTCGACATGAGCGACTTCCTGATCGACGCCAACGGCTTCATCCCGATCCCGACGATCATCACGGAACCGGCCGTGGGCGGTTTCGGGGGGGCGCTGATCCCGGTGTTCATCAAACGACGTCCACCGCTGATCGGCCAACACAACGGCCGGCAAGTGGTCGTGCCCACCACCCCCGACATCACGGGGGTAGGCGGTTTCTACACGGCCAACAACAGTTGGGGCGTAATGGCGGCACGCAGCGGCACGTTCATCAAACCCGGCATCAAATACCGCATCGCCGGCGGCTACCTCAACATGAACCTCTCCTTTTACCGCGACATGCCTGTGATCGGCCAAGAGGACGTCGAAATGAAATTCAATATCCAGATGATTCCCGCCTACCTGTCGGCGATCAAACGGATCGGATACTCGCGCTGGCACGCCGGATTGCAATACCTGTTGCTCAACGCCAACGTGCGTTATGTGGGCGATCTGCCCATCCCGCTGCCCGACGAATTTTCCAAGGAATTGCATGTGAATAAACTCACCAGCCAACTCAGCGGAGTGATCGAATTCGACAACCGAGACAACCCCTTCACCCCGGACAAGGGAATAAGGTTCCACGTCGACGGCGGCTTCAGCGACAACATCATCGGCAGCGACTTCGACTTCCAGCGGATCAACTATTCGGCTTTTATGTATACCCCTTTCCGGAAAAACCTGATCGGCGGGCTGCGCCTCGACGGCCAGCAGGCGTTCGGCGACGTACCGTTCTATATGCTGCCCTTCATCGACCTGCGCGGCGTCGAGGCGGGGCGCTATCAGGGCATGGCCGACCTGTTGGCCGAGGGCGAAGTGCGTTGGGATTTCGTCCCGCGTTGGAGCGTGGTCGGATTTTCGGGAGCGGGCAAGGCGTTTGACAAGTGGTCGGAGTTCGGTTCTTCGAAATGGGTGTGGAACTACGGGGGCGGTTTCCGCTACCTGCTGGCCCGCAAGTTCGGCCTGAGAATGGGAGTCGACCTGGCCAAAGGGCCTGACAGCTGGGGCTATTACATCACCTTCGGCAGCAACTGGCTCCGGTAGACCGGGGCGTGGCACGGTAGTTGTCCTGAATAAAGCGTTATTACCATACACTTTATAAAATATACGCACCTATCCTTATTCAATCATCTATGCGCAAAGTTATGTTTATGGTGACCCTGGCCGCGTCGGCGTTATTTGCCTCGTGCAACAGCGACGACGCGGTCACACCGTCACACACGATCACGACGGCCAATAACGTTTCGTTCGACCCGGCCGAAGTGACCGCCCGCGTGGGCGAGGTGATCCTCTTCGAGATCGGCTCGGGCCACACCGCCACCCAGGTCAGCGAAGACACGTGGGCCAATAACGGTAATGTTTCGAACGGCGGATTCGATCTGCCGGCCGGAAGTTGGCCGATCTGGCTGACCGACAGCGATGTGGGAACGATCTACTACGTCTGTAAAAACCATGTCGGTATGGGAATGAAAGGAAAGATCATTGTTACAAAATAATTTTGTCGTTTTTAGAAGAGTTTTTTAGTACGAAAGAGGGGCCCCGTCTGCGGTTGACGGGGCCCCTCGATTTTTTGCGGCGGAATAATCTATGGCAAAGTTACGCCTGTTTAAGTGCCGGAATAAAATCTAAAAATTCGGTCCAGAACGGTTCGGTCTGCAACCACAGGCGGCGCGCCTGTACCTCGCGCGAGGGGCGGCCGCTTTCGATTTCGGCCAGGTAGGTTTCGCCCGGCTCATGCGCTTCGCCACGGAATTCGGCATACACTTCGGGAAAGTGGCGGCGCAGGGCGGCAAGTTTTTCCGGGTCAATTTTTCCGGTGAAACGGAACGCGCCCCACAAGCCAGCCACCGCCCGTTCGGCCCCTTTTTCATCAAGGTCGCCGAGCGTAAGGCCGAAAAGCTCTTCCTCATCCAGCGCGATATAGCAGAAGACGAGAATTTTCGACGCGTCGAAATGGTCTTCGGGGTCGAATTCGAGCAGTGTTTCGAATAGTCCGGCGGCGAGTTCGAAGTCGCCGATCAGCACGTGGTCAATGGCCGAAGCGTAGAGCAACTCCATCGCCGCCTGGTTTTCGCGCGATTCCCACACGAGGTTAACCTCTTCGCTTTCATCATCGGGCAACAGGTCGAGGATGTGCTGGCAGGCGCCATAGCGCGTGTTGCACGCCTTTTCGAGGTCGCCGGCCGCGGTGTGGAGGGCGGCCAGGGCCAGCGCCGCCTCGAAATGATACGGATATTTTTCGAGGGTGGCTGTGAGCCGGGCCACAGCGTCGGCCGGAGCCAGTCCGCCCGCCGCCAACTGCTTCAGCAAGCCCGATGAGCCGTAATAGACCGGCGGATGAACGATTGCAAATGCGTCCCCTTCGCGGGGTTCGAGAATTGGTTTAGCCATAAATTTCTGAGTGTATTTCAGGAGTGCAAAGCGCACACCGGCTCTGTTCTCGGGTGTGCGGTAGGTTTGTGCGATCATTTTGCTTTTCCCCCGCAGCGTACTTTAGCACGTGAGGACGGAAAAGCGAAATGATCGTACAAAGATGCCGTGCAATACGCGCAACCGCTCTATTTTTCGATGCGGAAATAGTCCACATCTACCCATCCGCCGCTGCCGGCTGCGCTGCGGTTGGCAAACAGGCCCACCTTGGCGCCGATCCAACGGCCTTCCTTAGCGGTGAACTCCTTGCCGAACGGCGTGAATTTCTTGCCGTCGGAGCTGTAACTGAACGAGCAAACGCCTTTCTCTTTGACCACCACCTTGAGGTAAACCGTCTTGCCGGTTACGTTGACCGTCGCGTTGACCGTTTCGGCCTTGCCGTCCGACGCACCGAGGCACTCGTTTTGGGTGAGGGTAAGTCCGCCAGCCGAGGGTTCGATCGAGATCATCGCGTAATCCTGTCCCATCACCAACAGCCCGGCACGTTCGCCCTGGCGAAGCTCGGCGTCGATCTTGGTCACAGCCGAAAAGACCGGGGCGGGAAATTTCTGGAGATAGAGGTTCGGGCTGTCGTTCAGGTTTTTGTAACCCTGGGGCTGTGCGGCGGCAAACAGGCGCAGCATGCTGCGTTCGCCTGCGAAGTAAGCCCACACGGGCAACACCGGGCCATTGGCATTCCACTGCCACTGCAGGCCCATCGTGCGGCCGTCGAACTCGTCGCTTTCGACCGGGGTGGCGATCGGGTAGGTTTTCCCGACGTTCGGTTTTTTGTATGTCAATACCGGTTCACCGCAACCGTTGGCGTCCTGGTTGATGCCCATCACCGGCCAGTCGTCGACCCAGCGCATCGGTTGCAGGTGCACCACGCGGCCGTAGTTATACAGGTCCTGGAAGTGGAAGAACCAGTCTTCGCCCATCGGCGTGTCGACCCATGCGCCCTGGTGGGGGCCGTTGACCGGAGTGCTGCCCTGGGCCAGCACCTTGCGCTCTTCGTAGGGGCCCCAAATGTTTTTCGAACGGAGCACCAACTGCCAACCCGGTTTCACGCCACCGGCCGGAGCGAAGATGTAGTAATATCCGTTGCGTTTGTAGAATTTCGGGCCTTCGATCGTGGGGTTGGTGCCGTGGCCGTCATAGATGAAACGGGTTTCGCCGATGGTTTTCGTGCCGTCGGAGGTCATCCGGACGATGCCGAGCATGCTGTTGTTGCCTGCACGGCTGCCCGCGATGCCGTGCACGATATAGGCGTTACCATCGTCGTCCCACAGCGGGGCGGTGTCGATCCAACCCTTGCCGGCCTGAACCAGCACCGGTTCGTTCCAGACGCCGGCCGGATCTTTCGTTTTGACCATATAAATCCCGTAATCCGGATCGCCGTAATAGATGTAGAACTCGCCGTTGTGAAAGCGGATGGCGGGCGCCCAGACGGCGTTGCCGTGGGCCGGCGCACCGTTGGCCAGGTTGGCGTTGGGCACCTTCGGGAGGGCATAATTGATCAGTGTCCAGTTGACCATATCTTTCGAATGGAGGATCGGCAGCCCGGGCGAGCAGACAAAGCTCGACGCCGTCATATAATAGTCGTCGCCCGCACGGCACACGTCGGGGTCGGAATAGTCGGCATAAAGGATCGGGTTCTTGTAGGTGCCGTTGCCCTGGTCGGCAACCCACACCTTCGATACGTAGTTCTGGGCCTGCAAAGCGGCGGCGGCCACAAGCGCAGCGGCCAGCAAAAGGATTCTTTTCATAGCGGGTCAGTTAGGAGCGGTGCCTCCCGGCACTCGGAATTATTTTTTCAAAGATATAAAAAAAGCAGAACCGGCCAAAACGGGAAGCCGTGCAAAACGACGTTTTGCACGGCTTCTATATCCCGGAAACCCGTTCTCCGCTTAGAATCGCAGCGAGGCAGTCACCGTCACGTTATGCCTCTGCATTTTTGATGTGTATATTCCCGATTGAGGATTGTAGATCGAACCATCGGGATTGGGAATCGGTGAGGCGTAGTTGTACACCTGCGCCGGCAGCACCTTCCCGCCCATATAGATATAGGCCAGGTCGATCCCCCACCCGCGGGTGCGGTAACCCAAACCGCCCGAGATGTTGTAGCTTTCGCCGTATTTGTCGAGCGCGCTGTCCTTGTACATCGACCCGTAGGCGGCGTAGCCCCCGCGAACGAATACATTGGGCGCCACGACGAATTCCATCCCGACGCGGATGTTGTCGGCCGGTTTGTAGGTCGCCGTCACCTGGTCGGTCACGTTCATGTCCTCGCCGTCGTCCCAAAGGAGTTTCATCTTGTTGTACCACACGCGCTCGTAGTCGACCGACACGATGGCCAGATCGCCCAGCGTGCCCGAGATCCCGGCCAGGAAACGGGTCGGGGTGCGCATATCGTACTCGTCGAGGAACATCGCCGACTTGCTTTCGCCGTAAGTGTTGTCGGAGAAATAGCCGTACATATCGGCCCAGTAGGCGTCCTCGGTGTGGATGTAGGTCGGAGTGTGGATCGCCGCCGAGATGCGGAGTTCCGGAATCGGGCGCAGAATGGCGCCGAATTTAAAATTCCAAGCCGAAGACTGCTGTTCGAGGGTGCGGATATACCTGAAATTCAGAATATCGTAAGCTCCCCCGCGCGGATTCGGCGCTTCGTCGTAGACGTTCTGTTCGTAGTAGTAATCGTCCTGGAAGCCGAAGCCGAAGCCCAGGTAAAGCTTGTTGACGAAGTTGAAACCCATGGCGATGTCATACTGCCCCACACTCCCCTTGGTCGTCTTGCGGAGCTTCGAATCGAGCGTCGCACTGGGGCTCAACATTCCGTCGAGGTTATACCACAGGCTGGGATCAGGATCGTAGTTGATCAGGTAGCTGTCATAGGCCATCATCGCCCCGGTTTGCTGGAAATTGTCGCCGTAGTCGAGCTTATTGCCGATGTTATCGGGCAGGATCGGGGCGTTGGGATTGTAATAGTTGTAATCGTTGAGCTGGGTAGTGAAAGCGTCAAGCAGCGACCAGCCCGATTTGCCGGTCACGTTAGTTTCTCCGCTGAAATCGACCAGCTTGGTATACGAAAAGCCCATCGTGAAACTGGTCAGCGCCCCCGAGCCGTTATAGAGGTTGGCGGCGTAACCGATGTTGTTGAAAGCGAATTTGGCTTTGTTGCCCGTGGTGTTGAACGTGCCCAGTTCGTCGTAGTTGGTGGTCTTCATCGCGTTGATCGTCACCGAGGGCGACACCGAGAGTTCGGAGCGGAGGTACATCCCCAACCCCGCCGGATTCATTACCATCGAGGACATATCGGCCCCCAGCGAGGAGAACGCCCCGCCCATGGCGGCCGAACGCGCCGTGCCGAAACCGTAGTTAAACTGTGAGTACCGGAGGACGTCCGATGCGGATACCGGGTTGTCGGTCACCGTTTGCCCGTAGGCCGTGCCGCCCGCGAGCATAGCTGCGGCTGCGGCAAGATATAGTATTTTTTTCATGTGTGTCGATTCTGATTTCTTGCTGTTTGGAATCCGGCCAACCGGTTAGCGTCTGTGCGAACCTGCGCCGCCGCCACTGCTGCTGCCTCCGCCGCCGCTGCTGCCTCCGCCACTGGAGCTCGGCGAGTAACCGCCGCCCGAACGGCTGCCTGCGCTGCCGCTGCTCGAAGGCGAAGAGGACGAAGAGGGTGTGGAAGGCGTGTAAGACTCACGGCGTTGGTAGCTGCTGCCGCTGTTATCGTTCGAACGGCTCGGCGTACTCGGGGTATAGTTCCCGCCGCTGCGGCTCGAGCTGCTGCCCGGGCTGTAGCTGCCGCCGGTGCCGGTGGTCGTTCCGGTGGTCGAGTTACCGCGGCGGTAGAAAGTCACGCCGTTCTCGGTACGTGTCGTGGTCGACGATCCGGGGCCGAGGTTTCCGCCGCCGGGGGTGAGGTTGCTGCCCGCACTGCGGCGCGTCGGATTGGTCGTGCTGCCCGGAGCCGATGTGCCCGGCACGGTGGTTGTCGTTTCGCCCCGGCGCACCGAAGTAGCCCCTCCGGAAGCTCCCCCGCCGCGGCCGTTGATCACGGTCGAGCGCGGATAGACAGCGGTGCCGCTCGTCGGACGGCGTGCGCCGACCACCACGTTGCGGTCATAGCGGCCGTAGGAGGGATAATAGCTGCCGTCGTGGTAGCCGTCCCAATAACCGTTCCAGTAGCCGCCGCCCCAACCGTAGTAGGGATAACCCCAGCCGTAGCCGTAATAAGGATAGCCCCACGACATGGAGAACGACCACGAAGGCGAACCCCAGTAGGGATCATACCAGTTCCAGTAAGGCCGGTACCAACTGCCTGCACTCCAACCGTAGCAATAATTCACGGGGCGTCCCCACGAGCCGAACATCGAGGTGATGTAGCGCGGTTCGACCCACACCTGGTCACCCATCACGATCACGCTGTAGAACGCCGGATCGTAGCCCATCGTCTGGAAGTAGGCGTCGCTGTAGCGGTAGTTCCAATAGCTGTCCGGCAGGTTGTAGGTCAGCGAACTGAACCCCTGCAACCGGCGGGCATAAGATTCTTCATAGGTGTCCGAAAAGATGTCTTCGGAATAGTAACCGTCGACGCCTGCGTTTTCGATCTCTTCAATCGCGTATCGTTCGCGGGCGGCGGCGGCCTCGGCAGCGCGCTGCTGGGCGGCAGCCTGAGCGGCGGCTACACGGGCGGCCTGATCGGCCTCGGCGCGTGCAATCGCTGTGCGGTCGTGCGTTACATAAAGGTCATCCGATGCCCCCCCGTTTTGCGAGGCGGTCATCGCTGCAGTGCAAGCGGTGGCGATCAGTGCTCCGCCCACCAGCATCATTGCATACTTGACAAGAGTTTTCATGTTTTCCTCCCTTTGTTCTTTAATTTATATATCGTACTCCGCTCTTTTTTCTTTCTATAGATATAACGCAAAAATGCACGAAAAGTTACGTGTCGGCCAACTTGTCACACCCTCTCCCGCACTTTCCGAACACTTTCCCACACAAAGGTAATCATTTTTGATGTACCGTCGGTTAAAACCCCGTTAGAATTATAGATGCCGATGCACCCTTTTTCGCTGCACGCTTTGAAATCCAGCCAAAAAGCATTAGCTTTGCGCTCCTGAAAACACACGGAAATTTATGGCAAAAGAACTCAAGGAACTCACCTCGCGCGAAGAAAATTACTCGCAATGGTACAACGACCTGGTCGTGAAAGCCGGCCTGGCCGAAAACTCGGCCGTGCGCGGCTGTATGGTCATCAAACCCTACGGCTACGCGATCTGGGAAAAGATGCAACGCGCCCTCGACGATATGTTCAAGGAGACGGGCCACGTCAACGCCTATTTTCCGCTGTTTATCCCCAAGTCGTTCTTCAGCCGCGAAGCGAGCCACGTCGAAGGCTTTGCCAAGGAGTGCGCCGTGGTGACCCACTACCGCCTCAAGACCTCGCCCGACGGCAAAGGCGTGGTGGTCGACCCCGAAGCCAAGCTCGAAGAGGAGCTGATCGTGCGCCCCACCTCGGAAACGATCATCTGGGATACGTATAAAAACTGGATCCAGTCGTACCGCGACCTGCCCATCCTGTGTAACCAGTGGGCCAACGTCGTGCGGTGGGAGATGCGCACCCGCCTGTTCCTGCGCACCGCCGAATTCCTCTGGCAGGAAGGCCACACGGCCCACGCCACCCGCGAGGAAGCGATCGAGGAAACGTATAAAATGGTCAACGTCTACCGCGACTTTGCCGAGCAATGGATGTCGGTGCCGGTGATCGTCGGCCACAAGACCGATAACGAACGCTTCGCCGGAGCCGAAGACACCCTCTGCATCGAAGCGCTGATGCAGGACGGCAAGGCCTTACAGGCAGGCACGTCGCATTTCCTGGGACAAAACTTTTCGAAAGCCTTCGACGTACAGTTCGCCGACCGCGAAGGGAAGCTCGACTACGTGTGGGCCACCTCGTGGGGCGTGTCGACCCGCCTGATGGGAGCGCTCATCATGGCCCACTCCGACAACAACGGCTTGGTGTTGCCGCCGAAGCTCGCCCCGATACAGGTGGTGATGGTGCCCATCTACAAAGGCGAAGACGAACTGAAGCAGATCGTCGAAAAATTCGAAGCCATCGGCGCCGAACTCAAGAAGCGCGGCATCAGCTTCAAGATCGACGACCGAGACAACGTGCGCAGCGGTTTCAAATTCGCCGAATACGAATTGAAAGGAGTGCCCCTGCGCCTGGCGATGGGCCCGCGCGATATGCAGAACGGCACGATCGAAGTGGCCCGCCGCGACACGCTCACCAAGGAAACCGTTTCACAGGAAGGGTTAGCCGGTTTGCTCGAGAACCTGCTGGGCGAGATCCAGGAAAATATCTTCGCCAAAGCGGTGAAATTCCGCCAGGAGATGACCACCCCGGTCGACACCTACGACGAATTCAAGCGCGTGTTGGACGAAAAAGGCGGCTTCGTGCTCGCCCACTGGGACGGCACCGGCAAAACCGAGCTGCAGATCAAGAACGAAACAAAGGCCACTATCCGCTGCATCCCCTTCGATGCGCCGGAAGAAGAGGGCAGGTGCATCCTCACTGGCAAGCCTTCCAAACGACGCGTAATCTTCGCCCGAGCCTATTAGGATGCACGTATAGCACGCCACCTTTAAATGATCTTCCCGATTTTTATCCTCATGTACGGTAATTACGCTCCGGTTAAAGTCGGAAAGATCGTTTAAATCTGACGCACTCTCCGCACATCCTCACGAACGTCGGTGCAAATCTTTTTGAGTTTTGATGAAAATTGACCGGAACATGTTTGCGATCCGCCCGTGGGAGATCGAAGACGTGGCGTCGTTGGCCGAACAGGCGAACAACATCCGCATCTGGAACAATGTCCGGGACTATTTTCCGCACCCCTATACGGAGATCGACGCCCACGAATTTATCCGGATGGTTTCGGACAAGGACGGGTACTACGATTTCGCGATCGAGATCGGCGGCCGGGCGGTGGGCGGCGTGGGCTTTATCCCCGGCACCGACGTCGAACGGATCAGCGCCGAGGTGGGCTACTGGCTCGGCGAAGCCTACTGGGGACGCGGGATTGCGACCGAAGCCCTGCGGGCGCTGGCCGGATATGTGTTTGAAACCACGGAGATCACCCGCCTGTTTGCCACGGTATTCGAGTTCAACGCGGCCTCGATGCGCGTGCTCGAGAAAGCGGGCTTTTCGAAAGTCGGCGTCCTGCACCGGGCCGCCCTCAAAAACGACCGGGTGATCGACCTTCACTATTACGAATTACTGAAAGATGGCAGCACCGAAAAATAAAAAAGAGGGGAAAGTTTTAAAATTTGAAGTGACGGAACCCGCGCCGTTGCTCGAATTTCTGTTTGCCCGGATGGGCGACAAGAGCCGCACCACCGTGCGCTCGTTCCTCACCCACCGCCAAGTCAAGATCAACCACCTGGTCACCACCCGGTTCGATGCCCCGCTCGCTCCGGGCGACACGATAACCGTCGGTTTCGAAAAGGGTTACGAAGAATTTCGCCACCCGATGCTGCGCATCGTTTACGAAGACAACCACCTGGTGGTCATCGACAAAAAATACGGACTGCTCTCGATCGCCACGCCCAAGGTGGCCGAAAAGACGGCCTACCACATCCTGAGCCAATACGTCAAGCAGCGCGACTCGCGGGCGATGATCTTCATCCTCCACCGCCTCGACCGCGAAACGTCGGGCCTGATGGTCTTCGCCAAAAGCGAAGCCGTGCAACACGCCATGCAGGAAAACTGGTCGGAAACGGTCTCCGAACGAAAATACCAGGCCGTGGTCGAAGGCGTTCCCGCGAAAGAAGAGGACACGATCGTGTCGTTACTTGCCGAGAACAAAGCGTTCCATGTCTACGTTACCCGCAACGAAGACGAAGGCCGCCAGGCAATTACCCGTTACCGCCGCGTGACGGACAACGGCGAATACGCCCTGTTGGAACTCGAACTCGAAACCGGGCGCAAGAACCAGATCCGGGTGCAACTCGCGGCAATCGGCCACCCCATTGCGGGCGATAAAAAGTATGGCGCCAAGACCAACCCTTTGGGCCGCGTCGCCCTCCACGCCGGAAAACTCGCGTTCATACATCCCGTCACGAAAGAGGCGCTGAGTTTTGAGAGTCCGCTGCCCTATAAATTCATGGCATTTTTCAACAAGAAATAGTGTTTGCCTACCGGTTGCAGATCGACCGGTAAGGGCAATAACCGCACGTGGTCAGGTCTTCGCACGGCGCAAAAGCCACGGCCGGATCGAACAGCTCGCCGAGCGTCGCCCGGAGGCGTTCCGTCAATGTCGAATGATAATCTGAAAAAGCCTCGACGGCTTTTTTTTGTTTTTCGCCGCCCGGCGGTTGTGTGTCGACCAGCAGGGGCGAGTAGTTTTCGGCTGCCGCCCCCTGCATCGAACGGACGTAGTAAAGCGCCGGAACCACTTCGCGACCCGTTTCGGCATGTAGCGCCAAAGCGTAAACAAGGGTCTGCAGCGCCGCCGGATTGCGGTCACCGTGGCGGTGCGAGAAGAGGGCGTCGAGGCCGGGGAATTCAGGATGGCTGACGCCGGTTTTGTAATCGACCACGCGGATCGGGCCCGAGTCGAGCGAGTCGATGCGGTCGACCTTTCCGCCCAGGCGCACGCGACAGGATTGGCCGTTCACGAAAAATTCAAACGGCGCGCCGACCCATTTTTCGACCTTGTCCACGGCAAAGCCGCCGCGACGGGCGTCATAGGCCAGTACCCCGCGCAGGTAGTGGGCCACAATGTCGCGCACGAGCGACAGGTTGCCGCCGAAATCCTCTTCCGAAACGGCCGTGTCACCCTTGAAAAATTCCGTGCGGACGGCCTCGTCGACCGCGTCTTCGATCTGTTTTCCCTTGAGGATCGCGGCGATGCGGGGGGCGGGATTGGCGTCGCCGATCAACGCTTTGTAGATCAATTCGGCCGCCTTGTGGAACAGCGTGCCGAACATCGCCCCGTCGACCTCCTCGGTGATCTCTTCGGGCGCACGCATCCGGGCGATGGCCTGGAAATAGAATTTCAGCGAACACTCGATATAGGCGTAAAAGTCCGACGGCGTAAGCAAACGCGGGGTCTCGTCTTTCAAAAATTCGTCGAGTTGCGCCTGTATTTCCCCTGACTTTTCGACCACGACCGGGGCTGTGGGAGTAAAGCGGACGTTGAGTTGCAGGTTGCGGTGCGCGACCGTGTGGGGCGATTCGTAATCGAGTTGGTAGATGTAGCGGCTCGGTTCGCCGGTGTGCTTGTCGTCGGCCTTGACCGAATAAACGAGGTGCACGCGGCGGGCGCGTTGCAGCAGGCGGTAGAAATAGTAGCCGTAAACCCCCTCGTGGTGCTGGGGAGTAGGCAGCCCGTAGGCATACCGCAACGTATAGGGTATGAACGAATTCGACCCCGACAGGTTGCCCGGAAACGTGTCTTCGTTGACCGACAGGATCAACACGTTTTCGAAATCGAGGTTACGCGTTTCGAGGATCCCCATCACCTGCAACCCTTCCAACGGCTCGCCCTCGTAAGGGATGCGCGTATTCTGAAGCATTTTTCGGAGCAGCGACAGCAGAATGGCGTCGGAAATATCGAGGCCGCAGGCGCGCAACGAATTCTGCAACTTGCCGATGCGGTCGATCATCAGCGCAAAAAACTCACGCTGGCGGGCGTTTTCGGCCCGGTCCTCGAGGCGCAGGCGGCCGCCCACGGACGCCAACACGCCGGTCAAGTAATCGCAAAGCGCGTCCCAACCGTCGACCCCGCGAAAGATCGAAGCCAGCGTTTCATTCTCCGCAAAGAAGTCTTCTCTCAGCGAGATCTGACCCCGCCTGATCGTTTCGGCGGCCAGGCGCCGGGCGGCCTCGGGTTCGACGCCCGCAATATACGGATGCATCAGCAAACCAGTCACATCGCTATGATAAAAAGCCGTGCGGCCGCCGCGTTCGCGTTTGCGGCGCTGAAGCTCGGCCAGGCGTTCGAGAAACGTGTAGGCAGGGGTTTGCCTGAGCGGGTATCCCATCGTGATGTTGACCGCCGCCACCTCGTCGGGAATCGCATAAAGTACCGGCATCAGCAGGTTTTCGTCGGTCAGCACGACGGCGGTTTCCTTGCCTGCCGGACGGCCGTCGGCCTCGACCTGCCGCAGGAAATCGGCCACGTACTTGCACTGCATCGCTTCCGACGGGGCGGCCACGGCCACGATCTCTTTCGACTCGGTGAAACGGGCGGGGGGAATCACGGTTTCCGCCGGTGGAAAACGTTTTAGATTATCGCGCAGGAACAGTCCGGCTTCCTGTTCGCGATTCTCGACGTAGTAGGTATCCCAGTCCCAGAAGAAGCGGGCCATACCGCGGTTTTTGAGGGCGGAAAATACTTTAATTTCGCTTTCACTCAGCGCATTGAATCCAACGAAGATGTATTTTTCGTCCGGAGCGAGGAGAAAGATCGCACTGTCGTCGCGGCAGCGGTCGGCCGCCGCCCGGTAGACCATCCCCGGATAGGCCATCCCGCTGGCTGATAGCGATTCGCGATACCCGTTATAGATCGGCAAGAGCGTATTCCAAATCTTCGAGAAATGTTGTTTTTCGGGGGAGTCGGCGGCCTCGACATTGAAATTTTGCCAGAATTCGCGGATGATCTCGATCTGCCGGGGGGTGAGGTAGGAATGGTCGGACTCGAGCCGCTTCAGGTCGGCGATGTTCACAAAAAGCATCGGCGCGTCGATCAGGTACTTGTCGACCTGGTCGAAGTCGGCCAACAGCGATTCACCCCAGAAATAGAACTTGTCGAACGGCTCGTCGTGGTGGCGCGAATAGACTTTGTAAAGTTCGCAAATCAGGCGCACGGGGTCGCTGCAGTGCAGGCCCGAGAGGGCGTCCATCAACTCGTCGACCGAGAAGTAGTGGGGCGACCACAGCGGCCGCCCGGCCAGCGCAGCCAACGCCTCGTTAAGAAAAAGCCGCGCCCGGCGGCTGGGCAGCACCACGCGCAGCGACGAAACTTCGTCGCCGTATTCGCGGTACAACTGCGCCGCAACTTCCTGTAAAAAAGTCTGCACGGATCGTTCGGATTTATGCGCCAAGATACGAAAACCGGAAAATTTTCGGTAATTTTAGCCGGAAATAATCTGTGTTATGGCGAATGTGATTCCTCCTTCCGAACTGATCATCAACGACGACGGCTCTGTGTTCCACCTCCATCTGCGTCCGGGCGAGACGGCCGAAAAGATCATCCTCGTGGGCGACCCAGGTCGCGTCGAACTGATTGCCAAACGGTTTGACCGCATCGAGGTGCAAACGGCCAGCCGCGAGTTCGTCACCGCAACGGGCACCGTGGGCGGCCAGCGCATCACCGCCCTGTCGACCGGCATCGGGACGGACAACATCGACATCGTGATGACCGAGCTCGACGCGCTGCACAACGTCGATTTCGCGACACGCACTGTGCGCCCTGACCTCAAACGGCTGTGGATCACCCGGCTCGGCACTTCGGGCGCCCTGCAACCCGACATCGAAGTGGGCACTTGCCTGCTCTCGAAAACGTCGGTCGGGCTGGACGGCGCGATCCGCTATTACGCCGATTCCGAAAACGTGCGCGACCGGGAAATGGAACGCGACCTGATCGAGCGCCTGCCCTGGCCGGCAGGAATCAATCCCCCTTACGCCGTACACGCATCGGCTGCGCTGTGCGACCTCTACGACGATTTCACTACGGAGGGCATCACCCTTTCCGCCCCCGGTTTCTACGGGGCGCAGGGACGCGAGGTGCGTCTGCCGCTTGCCGACCCCGGCCTCAACCAACGGCTCGAAGCGTACCGCTACCGCGGCCGCCGGATCACCAACTACGAAATGGAGGGCTCGGCCCTGGCCGCGATGGCCGCCATGCTGGGCCACGAAGCCGTCACGGTCTGCACCGCCATCGCCCAGCGTGCCAACCAACAAGCGCAAACCGACTACGGCAAATTTATCGGCCGGATGATCGATTTGTGCCTCGAAAAACTTGTGAGTCTGTAAGAAAATCCATACCTTTGAAAATTGAATCGACCCCTGTTTTGAAAAATACTTAAAAACCATATCACACTATGAAATTCGTCGTATCCAGCACCGCCCTGCTCAACCTGTTGCAGGCCACCGGCAAAGTGATCAGCACCAAGAACACGCTGCCCATCCTCGACTATTTCCTCTTCGAGCTGAGTGACAATATGCTTCAAATCACCGCTTCGGACCTCGAAACCACCCTCGTCGGCAAATTGGCCATCGACCATGTGGAACAAGAAGGGGTGATCGCCGTCCCGGCCAAGCGCGTGCTCGACACCCTGCGCGAATTTCCCGAACAACCGCTGACGATCGAAGCCAACGAGTCGACCTGGGAGATCAGCGTGATCTGGAAATCCGGGAAACTGACCATCCCCGGCACCTCGGGCCTGAGCTATCCGAAACCGGCCGAGGTCGACGCAACCGACAGCCACGCGCTGACCCTGGCCGCCGAAAACCTGCTGGGCGGCATCGAAAAGACGATCTTCGCCACGGCCGACGACGAAATGCGTCCCGTGATGAACGGCATCTACATGAATATCGAAGGAGAGAAACTCACTTTCGTGGCCACCGACGCCCACAAACTGGTGAAAAATGTGGTGAGCGGGATCGGCAGCGACATCACTGCCTCGTTTATCCTGCCCAAGAAACCGGCCAACCTCGTCAAAGGCATCCTGCCCAAGGAGGAGGGCGATATCCGGATCGAATTCGACAAGAAAAACGTGGTCTTCACCTTGAGCAAATACACGATGGTGTGCCGCCTGATCGAGGGCACCTACCCCAACTACAACGCCGTGATCCCGGTGGCCAACCCCAACAAGGTGACCGTCGACCGGGCCGAGCTGATCAGCAGCATCAAGCGTGTGGCCGTGTGCTCGAACCCCTCGACCAACCTGATCAAACTCGACATCACCAACGACCTGATCAAACTCACCGCCCAAGACATCGACTTCTCGGTGTCGGCCGAAGAGTCGATGGCGTGCAGCTATGAGGGCGACCAGATCACGATCGGCTTCAAATCGACTTTCCTGGGCGAAATCCTGTCGAACCTCGAAACCGAACAGATCGTGATCGAACTGGCCGACTCGACCCGCGCCGGCGTATTCAAACCGATCGAGGCCGAAGCCGGCAACCAGGAGATCCTGATGCTGCTCATGCCGATGATCATCAACTCGTAAGGAGGACCGGATGCTGCTTAACCTGAAACGCCCCATCCTCTTTTTCGACCTCGAAACAACAGGCGTCGACCCGGCCGTGGATCGGATCGTGGAGATCTCATTCATCAAAATCTCTCCGGACGGCAAGGAGGAAACGAAAACCCGGCGGCTCAACCCCGAGATGCACATCCCGGAAACGGCCTCGGCCATCCACGGCATCACGGATGAAGACGTAAAGGATTGCCCGACGTTCAAATCCGTGGCCAAGTCGCTGGCTGCCTACATCGAAGGATGCGACTTGGCGGGCTACAATTCGAATAAGTTCGACGTACCGGTGCTGGCTGAAGAATTCCTGCGGGCCGAGGTCGATGTGGACCTGAAGAAAAAGAAGCTGGTCGACGTGCAGAACATTTTCCATAAGATGGAGCAACGCACGCTGGTGGCCGCCTACAAATTCTACTGCGGAAAAGCGCTCGACAACGCCCACGCGGCCGAGGCTGATACGCGGGCGACCTACGAGGTGTTGCTGGCCCAGATCGACCGCTACCCGGAAGTGGAAAACGACGTCGAATTCCTCGCCGAATTTTCGGCCCGGACCCGGGACGTGGACTTTGCCGGACGCATCGTCTACGATGAGAAAGACGTGGAAGTCTTCAACTTCGGCAAGCACAAAGGACGGCCGGTGGCCGACGTGTTCCGCGAAGAGCCTAGTTACTACTCGTGGATGATGAACGGCGATTTCCCGCGCTATACCAAGAAGGTAATCACCGAGATCCGCCTGCGCGAACTGTCCCAAAAATAAAACCCAGCCTGCCACCGACAGTAACAATCCAAAACAAAAAAACAGGTAAACGTGATGAAGAAAATTTTTGCTTTCGTATGCCTCGGCCTGTTGGCCACGGCGTGCTGCCAGAACCAGAAAGAGGCCCAAACGGCGCTCGACCCCAACCTCCAGGGCGACTTGGGCAACGGCACCTATATTAACCCGGTGATGGGCGGCGACTACCCCGATCCGACGATCATGCGCGACGGCGACGATTATTATATGACCCATTCATCGTTCGACTACCTGCCCGGGCTGGTAGTGTTCCACTCGAAAGACCTGGTGAACTGGGAACCGATCAGCTACGGGCTGAAAACATACCTGGGTTCGGTGTGGGCACCCGACATCTGCAAATACGAAGACAAATACTTTATATACTTCACCGTTTCGGGCACCGGATCGAACTTCGTCGTTTGGGCTGACTCGCCCTACGGACCGTGGAGCGACCCGATCGACTTGAAAGTGGGCAACATCGACCCGTGCCACGTAGTGGGCGAAGACGGCTCGCGCTGGGTATTCCTGAGCCGCGGCACGCGCGCCCGGCTGACCGACGACGGGCTGGCCGTCGTACCGGGAACCCTCGAAACCGTTTACGAAGGATGGAAATACCCGGCCGACTGGGTAGCCGAGTGCTTCTGTCTCGAAGGCCCGAAAATGCGCTACATCGACGGCTATTTCTACTATATCAACGCCGAGGGCGGCACCGCCGGCCCGCCGACCAGCCACATGGCTACGCTGGCCCGCTCGAAATCAGTCAACGGCCCGTGGGAAAATTTCCCGGGCAATCCGTTAGTCCGTACCTGGGACGCCAAAGAGAGATGGTGGTCAAAAGGCCACGCCTCGATGATCGACACCCCCGACGGCGAATGGTGGCTAATCTACCATGCCTACGAAAACGGGTTCTATAACCTCGGCCGCCAAACGCTGCTCGAACCCCTCGAAGGCACGGGCGACGGTTGGTTCCGTATTCCGGAAGGCATCCAGGCCGACCAACCGATCAAAAAACCGATCGCCTCGACCCCCGGCCCCGACCGCCGCAGCCACCTGGGCGAATTCCGCATAGGACTAGACTGGAAATTCTACAAAAATTTCGACACGACGCGTTATACCGTCAACAACAATACGCTGACCCTCAAAGCCCAGGGTGACCGTCCGGGCACTTCGTCACCGCTGATGTGCGTCGCCGGCAACCACGCCTACGAAATCTCGTGCGAAATCGAGAAGAGCCCGGAGGCACGCGCAGGGATCGTCCTCTACTATGACGGCAACTACTATGGCGGCACCGGCTTCGACAGCGAAAACCGCTTCCGTTACCGCCGAGACGACCGCGGTAGCGGGCGCGGAAAGCACACCGGGGGCGACCACCTGTGGCTCAAGATCCGCAACGACAACCAAGTGGTGACCGGCTACTACAGCTACGACGGCCAAACGTGGGAAAAAGAAGAGTGGGGCCTCGAACTGTCGGGATACAACCACAACACGCTCTACCAATTCCAGAGCCTGTTGCCCGCCCTCTTCGTCACGGGCGAAGGCCAGGCAACATTCAAAAATCTGAAATACACCATACTATAACATAATGGGGCAAGGAATCCGGAAACTGGCGCTGACACTCGCCGCCCTGGCACTGGGGCTGACCCTGGCCGCCCAAACGGTGGTCAAATCGACCTCGCAGGTGACGATCGGCGGAAAGTCATATTACCTCCACGCGATCAAGCAGGGGGAAACCGAGGCGGCTGTCGCCCGGGCGTATGACATCGCGCTGGAAGAGTTGCGCGCCAACAATTCGAACTTTGCCACCGGGTTCGACCCGGGCAAGATCATCCGTATTCCTGTCACCCCCGAACGCCATTACCAACCGCCGGTGACTGCCCCCACGACCGGGGGCGGCACCGCCGGCGGACAGACCGTACCAGCCGGAAATACCCCGCCCGCGAGCGCCGTGCAGGAGACGACGCCCGTGGCTGCCCCTACCCCGTCGGCCTCGTTCCAGACCACTGGTTCGCGACGGGCGATCACACACACGGTCAACGCCGGCGAAACGGCCTATGCCATTGCCAAACGCTATGCCGTGTCACTGACCACGCTCGAAAAATCGAACCCCGGGATCGACATCACCCGGCTCAGCATCGGCCAGCAGATCACCATCCCGCGCAACCAAGTGGGCGAATCGACCCAAACCGAGGTGCACCAGGATTTTTTGCGAAAGAAGCAAGAACTGGAGCTACAATACCCCGGCTACGACTTCCACCTGGTCGAACAGGGCGAAACGCTCTACACGCTGGCCAACAACTACCACACGACGGTCGATGCGTTGCGCGCGAATAATGCCGACGAGTTGAAAGACGGACTCAAGTGGGGCTCGATCCTGCGGATCCCTGTGGCCGGCCTGACGCAGGCTGCCCAAACGCCTCCGCCGGCACAGGAAGACCCCGAACGCCTGTCGCGCGCCGAACGCCGCCGCCAGACCACCGAAGCAGAAACCCAGGAAACGCCGGCCATCACGACTACCCCGCCGCCCGCAACAATTTTCCCGCCGCAGGCCACCGCGACGGAAGAGGACTCCCCACGCCGCCGCGCACGTCAAATCGCGCCGAACGCCCCGATCAACGTGCTGGTGATGCTTCCTTTCTCCTCGCCGAGCGGTGAAGAGAAGAATTTTACCGATTTTTACAACGGGCTGTTGGTCGCTATGGCCGACCTCAAAAGTGAAGGCATCTCGGTCGACCTGAATGTCGTCAACACCGGCCGTTCTGCCGAAACGACTGACCAGATCACCCGCAGCGACGCCTTTGCCAACGCCGATCTGGTGATCGGTCCAGTCTACAACGATCCGTTCGAGGTGGCGGCCCGCCAGGCCGACCGCTACGGCATACCTATCGTTTCGCCGTTGGGCGAGGTGAACAGCGCCAATCCCCATATCTATCAGATCGCCCCGCCCGCCTCGGCCCGTGCCGACAAATGGCGCGAGGTGATCGGTGAGGGTAAGAACGTCGTGGTCATCACCCCACAGACCAACGTCGACGAAGAGTTGCGCCAGGAGATCGCCCCGCTGCTGCCTCCCGACGCGAAACACGTGGTCTACGTGAGCAAGAACACCCAGTTGCGAAATTATCTGGTCACCGACCGTGAAAATGTCATCATCGTCGAGACCTTGAACGAAAATACGACCGAAGCGATCCTGGCCGCCCTGAGTTCGATCCAGAACCAAATTTCGTCGCGCACGCTCCGCTCTTTCCCCATCCAAGTGGTCGGCGGTTCGCGCTGGGCCCGGTTCCCGACGCTCAACAAGGAGCTTTTTTATAAGCTTAACGTCACTTTCCTGACGACCTACTACGCCGACCGCAGCCACCCGCAGGTCGCCGCTTTCGACAGCCGCTATATCTTGACTTTCGGATCGGTGCCGACGCTCTACGCCTACCGCGGTTACGACACCGGCAAGCTGTTCGTTTCGGCTCTCAGCCGCTACGGCGAACGCTTCGGGTATTATCTGGGCGCGAGCGAAAACACGCCGTTGGAAGTACCCTACCGTTTCGAGGAAACGGCGGGCGGCAAGCACGTCAACACCGAGTGGGTGCTGGTGCGCTACAACAGCAACTTTTCGATCACGGTGAAATAGCCCCCGCGACTTAACGTATGATTTACGGTTACCCTGCATGGGGTAACCGTAATTGTTTCCGACAGCCCCCAACCATTTCTATAACAGCTGAATTCTTTGAAAACAAGGAGAATAGAAACGATCGACTGTGTGGGTTAGCGTATAAATTGCCGTAACCTTGTTTTTCCCGGTCATTTTACCTAATTTTGATCGAAACGCTCCGCTGCGACAACGATAGATTCAGCCTATGGCACCGACGACGTATTCTCCGATTTCAGTCGACTGTGTGGTTTTCGGCTTTGACGGCAACCTGCTCAAGGTATTGCTCGTGCCGCGGCATTTTCGGGAAGCGAACCCCGGCGGGCAGGCAAAGGAGCAGCAAGACTATAAACTGCCCGGCAGCCTGATCTTCGACGACGAAGACCTCAACCAGTCGGCCTACCGCATCCTGGGCGAAATCATCGAGACGAACAACATCTACCTCAAACAGCTCCACGTTTTTTCGGATCCCGGCCGGCTCGACCCCCACAACATGGCGTGGTTGAACGAAACTTACCGGGTCGAGGCGCGGCGGGTGGTCACCGTGGCCTACTATTCGCTGGTGAAACTCACCCCGAAGATGGCCGCCCTGTGCGAGGCCAACCGCGGCGAATGGCACGACGTACAGTCGATCCGCAAACTGGCGCTCGACCACAAGCTGATCCTGATGACCGCGCTCGAAACGCTCAACAAACAGCTGGTCAACGAACCGATCGCCTTCGAACTGTTGCCCCGGCGCTTTACGATCCGTCAGTTGCAAACGCTTTACGAAGCGATCCTTGGCGTAGAGGTCGACAACCGCAATTTTCGAAAAAAGCTCCTCTCGTCGGGCTATCTCGAACCATTGGACGAAAAAGAGCGCGGCGTGGCCCACAAACCGGCCCGCTTCTACCAGTTCAACAAATCGCGCTTCGAACGCGAGGCGCGGCGCAAAACGAAACTCAACTTTATTAACTGGCAAGGGTAGATTTAGTTAGGAGTTAAGAGACAGAAATTACAATATTAATATATTAAGGAATGAAATCACTGGGCATCGACATCGGCAGTTCTTCTGTCAAGGCTGCCATCCTCGACACCGACACGGGCGCTTGCCTGCGGTCGTTCACCTCGCCCGCCACCGAACTGCCGATCTCGGCCCCCCGCACGGGCTGGGCCGAGCAGGATCCGGCGATGTGGTGGGAACACGTTTCGATCTGCATCCGCGAACTCTTCCGGGAGGGCGGCATAAAGCCTTCGGAGATCGGGGCGATCGGCATCACTTACCAAATGCACGGATTGGTGTGCCTCGACCGCGACGGCAACCCGCTACGCCCGTCGATCATCTGGTGCGACAGCCGCGCGGTCGAGATCGGCGCGCGCGCCTTCGAAGCCATTGGCCCCGAGAAATGCCTCAACTCGACGCTCAACTCGCCGGGCAATTTTACGGCGTCGAAACTGGCGTGGGTCAAGGAAAACGAACCGGACGTGTTCAAAAAAATCTGGAAATTCGCCCTGCCGGGCGATTTCATCACCTATAAACTCTCCGGCGAATTATCGACGACCGACAGCGGCCTTTCGGAGCAAATCCTGTGGGATTTTTCGGAGAACGGGCTGGCGCGGTTCGTCGTCGACCACTACGGGATCGACCCGGCGACGATTCCCGATTATCTGCCCTCGATCGGCGTCCAGGCCCGCACCAGCGCCGACACCGAACGCACGTTCGGTATCCCGGCCGGAGTACCAATCGCCTACCGCGCGGGCGACCAGCCGAACAACGCCTTCTCGCTCAACGTGATGGAACCGGGCGAGGTGGCGGCTACAGGCGGCACGTCGGGCGTCGTTTATGGGGTGACCGACCAGCGGCGCCCCGACCCCCTCTCGCGTGTGAATGCATTCCTGCACGTGAGCCACACTGCCGTCGCACCGCGTTACGGGGTGCTGCTATGCATCAACGGCACGGGCATCCTCAACGCGTGGATGAAGCGCACCGTGGCCCCCGACCTCTCCTACAACGAGATCAACGCGCTGTGTGAAACCATCCCGGCCGGCAGCGACGGGGTGCGGATGCTGCCTTTCGGCAACGGGGCCGAACGGATGCTGGGCAACCGGTTCACGGGTGCCGCCGCGCTCGATCTCGACCTCAACCGCCACACGCGTGCCCACCTGTTGCGTGCTACGCAGGAGGGAATAGCCTTTGCCTTCCACTACGGGATGGAGATTATGCGCGAAACGGGCATCGAACCCCGGCTGATCCGGGCCGGACGCGCCAACCTCTTCCTCAGCCCGATTTTCCGCAACACCTTGGCCACGATCAGCGGCGCACGGATCGAACTGTATAACACCGACGGCGCCCTCGGCGCGGCCCGCGGTGCAGCCCTCGGCGCCGGATTCTTTAAAAACCGCGATGAGGCGTTCGCTTCGCTCGAAAAGGTGGGCGTCGTCGAACCCGATCCCGCGCTGCGCCCGGCCCTCGAAGCGGCCTATGCCGACTGGAAACGAGAACTCGAAAACAAACTTAATATCAATTGATTATGAGTACATTATTTTCAAAGATCGACAAGATCAAGTACGAAGGCCCCGATTCGAAAAATCCGCTGGCTTTCCGTTGGTATGACGAAAACCGCAAGATCGGCGGCAAAACTATGAAAGAGCACCTGCGCTTTGCAATCGCTTACTGGCACTCGTTCTGCGGCGACGGCGGCGACCCGTTCGGCGGCCCGACCCATTTCTATCCGTGGCTGAAGATCGCCGATCCGGTGGAACAGGCCAAGGCGAAAATGGACGCTGCGTTCGAATTTATCGTGAAGATCGGCGCCCCCTACTATTGCTTCCACGACATTGACCTCATCTCGGAAGGCGCATCACTGGCCGAGTACGAAAAGAACTTGGCGGCTATCGTGGCCTATGCCAAGCAGAAGCAAGCCGAAACGGGCGTGAAACTGCTCTGGGGCACGGCCAATGTCTTTGGCAACCCGCGCTACATGAACGGCGCGGCGACCAATCCCGATTTTCAGGCCGTGGCCTGGGCCGGCGCACAGATCAAGAACGCGATCGACGCCACAATCGCCCTCGGCGGTGAGAATTACGTCTTCTGGGGCGGCCGCGAAGGTTACATGTCATTGCTTAACACGGACATGAAACGCGAGAAGGACCACCTGGCCAGGATGCTAACCATGGCCCGCGACTATGCCCGCAAACAGGGCTTCAAGGGCACGTTCTTCATCGAGCCCAAGCCGATGGAACCGACCAAGCACCAGTATGACGTCGACACCGAAACGGTGATCGGTTTCCTGCGCCACTACGGCCTCGACAAAGATTTCAAATTGAACATCGAAGTGAATCACGCCACGCTGGCCGGCCACACCTTCGAACACGAACTGCAGTGCGCCGTCGACGCCGGCATGCTGGGTTCGATCGACGCCAACCGCGGCGACGCGCAGAACGGCTGGGACACCGACCAGTTCCCGATCAACCTGCAGGAAACCGTCGAAGCGATGCTGGTCATCCTCCAAGGCGGCGGCCTGTTGGGCGGGATCAATTTCGACGCCAAGGTACGCCGCAACTCGACCGATCCCGAGGATCTGTTCATTGCCCACATTGCGGGAATGGATACGTTTGCCCGTGCACTGGTGATCGCCAACGAAATCCTCGAGAAATCGCCGTATAAGGCAATGCGCAAAGCGCGTTACGCATCGTTCGATAACGGCAAGGGCGCCGAGTTCGAACAAGGCAAGCTGACGCTCGAGCAATTGCGCGAGGTGGCTGTCGGAGGCGGCGAACCTGCCACGACCAGCGGCCAGCAGGAGAAGTACGAGCAGCTCCTGAGCATGTATATCTAGCCCAGCTAAGCCACGGGAGTCCAGGAAAACGAAGTTTTCCAGAGAAATTTTTGCGTCGCTTTTTATAAAAAGCGACAGCACCCTCGGCGTAGCCCAAGCGCGGTGGCCACGCTCCCAGAGATTTTTATGCCGGATCCGGTCCGGCAGAGGTAATCCTCCAATGCATAAAAATCTCCCGTGCACGGGCCAATACCAAACCAAGCGGCGGAGGCAGAAAAAGCCTCCGCCGCATAATACCCCAAACCAACTAAAATCAAAACCCCAATGAAGAAAACCTCAACCAACCTTTTCTTCTTCACTCTGGTCGCCACCCTCGGGGGCTTACTCTTCGGGTATGATACGGCCGTCATCTCGGGCACCGTCAAGTACCTGCGGATAAACTTTATCGACCCGCGCGGACTGGCCGAAACCGTCGCCAATTCGCTTGAGGGATTCGCCGTGTCGAGCGCCCTGATCGGGTGTATCGTCGGCGGGCTGATCGGCGGCTTTATGGCCACTACTTTCGGGCGTAAAAAGAGCCTGATCGTGGCCGCCGTGCTATTTCTCATCTCGGCGGTCGGGTCGGCCTACCCCGAAATGGGACTTGGCGGCGGACAGGTATCCGCTTTCCTCACCCCGTTCATCATCTACCGCATCATCGGCGGGATCGGCGTCGGCCTGGCTTCGATGCTTTCGCCGATGTATATCGCCGAAATGGCGCCGCCCGAAAAACGCGGCGGACTGGTTTCGTGGAACCAGTTTGCCATCGTGTTCGGGATGCTGGTGGTCTATTTCGTCAACTACACCATCGCCCTGCAGGGCAATGAGGCGTGGATCACGGCGACCGGCTGGCGGCTGATGTTTCTTTCGGAAACAATTCCGGCCATGTTATTCCTCGTCCTGCTCTTCCTTGTGCCCGAAAGCCCGCGTTGGCTGATGATGAAAGGCCGCGAAGAACATGCCCGCGCGATCGTGATGCGCACCACCGGCAACGAAGCCAAGACCAACACCGAAATCGCCGAAATCCGCCAGTCGCTCCAGGGTGCACCGCGGGCCAAGCTGTTCGCCTATGGCAAAGCGGTGGTCATTATCGGCATCATGCTCTCTGTTTTCCAGCAGTTTGTCGGGATTAACGTCGTACTTTACTACGCTCCGGAAATCTTCCGGTCGATGGGCAGCGCCACCGATGCCGCCCTGTTGCAGACGATCATCGTCGGGATCATCAACATCTCGTTTACGATTATCGCCATATTCACCGTAGACAAATTCGGCCGGAAACCGCTGCAGATCATCGGCAGCCTGGGGATGGCGGTAAGCATGATCACCCTCGGGATGTCGTTCTTCCTCGAACAGAAAGGGATGTTGGCGCTGGTGGCCATGCTGTGCTACGTGGCTTCGTTCGCCATGTCGTGGGGACCGATCACCTGGGTGCTGTTGGCAGAGATCTTCCCGAACAAGATCCGCGGACAGGCGATGGCCCTGGCCGTGGCCTCGCAGTGGATCGCCAACTATCTTGTTTCGTGGACGTTCCCGATGCTCGACAAATCGTCGTTCCTCGTCGAACATTTCCATAACGGGTTCGCTTATTGGATTTACGGCGGAATGGCTATTCTGTCGGCCGTCTTCATGTGGCGCTTCGTGCCCGAAACAAAAGGGAAAACGCTCGAAGAGATGGAACAGATTTTCCATAAGTAACCCGGCGCGGGAGACCTCGCAGGGTCGTCCCAAATCTGGCTACCTTTATCAACGAAAAGCCCCGGCGCATTGCCGGGGCTTTTTGTTTTTAATATTCGGAGATGCACTTCCCGATCTCCGGAAAAACACATTTTTAATATCCGAGAATGCGCATCATCGCCCGGTGGCTTTGCTCCTTGGCGAAGAGGCGGGTGTAGTAGTCGTCGCTGTCGCGGTCGATGATGATGTGTTTCGGCGCCGGGATCAGGCAGTGCTGGATGCCGCCGTAGCCGCCCAGCGACTCCTGGTAGGCCCCCGTGTGGAATAGCCCGATGTATTGCGTCCCCCCGCCGTTGAGTTTGGGCAGGTAGATCGCATTGGCGTGCGACTCGTTATTGTAGTAGTCTTCGCTGTCGCAACTCAGGCCGCCCAGGAATACCCGCTGGTATTCCTTGTCCCAGTTGTTGACCGGCAACAGAATATAGCGCTGGTTGATGCCCCAGATGTCGGGCAAGGTCGTCATGAACGAGCTGTCGATCATGTACCACAGCTCGCGGTCGTTCTGCTGCTTCTGGTTGATGATCGAATAGAGGGTCGCTCCGCTTTCGCCCACAGTAAACGATCCGAACTCGGTGAATATGTTCGGCTCTTCGACATCGGCCGCGTTACATGTGTTCTTGATCTGCGCCACGATCTCTTCGGTCATGTACTCGTAGTCGTAGTTGAAACCGAGCGAGTTCTTGATCGGAAAGCCGCCCCCGATGTTCAACGAGTCGAGTTCGGGACACAGTTTCTTGAGCTGACAATAGACATTGAGGCACTTGTTGAGCTCGCTCCAGTAATATGCGGTGTCTTTAATCCCTGTATTGATAAAAAAATGCAGCATCTTGAATTCGAACTTCTTCTTGGGCTTGATCACCTCTTTGTAGAAGTCGACGATGTCGTAGTAGCGAATACCCAGGCGCGAGGTATAGAACTCAAACTTGGGCTCTTCCTCCGAGGCAATGCGGATACCAATCTTGCATTTGGTGCTGATCGCCTCATCCAACAGGTCGATCTCCTGCTTGTTGTCGAGGATGGGGATCGTGTTCTCAAACCCGTTGTTGACCAGCCCGGCGATGTTCTCGACATACTGCGGACGCTTGAACCCGTTGCACACGATATAGATGTTCTTGTCGATCACCCCGCCGTCGTAGAGCGCGTTGATGATGTGGATGTCGTAGGCCGAAGACGTTTCGAGGTTGATGTCGTTCTTCAGCGCCTCCTCGAGCACGAACGAGAAGTGCGAGCTCTTGGTGCAGTAGCAATAGTTATACTTGCCCTGGTAATCGACCTTGGCCATCGCCACGTTGAACAGGCGTTTGGCCCGCTGGATCTGCGAGGTGATCTTGGGCAAATATGTGATTTTCAGTGGCGTTCCATACTGTTTGATGATATCCATCAGCGGTACGTCGTGGAACTGCAGTTCGTTGTCCTGCACAGAAAATTCCTCCTGGGGAAAATCGAACGTTTGTTCGATCAGGTCGATGTATTTGTTTTTCATCTCTCGTAACGCGCCTTCCCCGGGACAATCCGGCTGAGCTACTTAGGTTGAATTTAGGTAAAAGTAATCGGATTACATTTGTGCAATCAGCCGCAAATGTAGTGAATAAACGGAGTGATTGTACCCCTTATTGTTAAAAATCAGCCTCCCAGACGTTATTTTTTCGCACAAGCCGAAGCATTTCGGGCATCGCATTCGCATCATCCCGGTCACTGCGGATAGTATAATCGCAATAGGCAGTATCTCCATCGAGGCGTGTACCGTGGATTTCGAGCAGGAACGGGGCAGCCGACTGCCGGGCTGCTTCCGCCGTGATCCCCTCGTAGGCCCAGGCATCAACCACCATCCGCAACTCTTCGTTCGTGCGCTCGGTGGCCAACTCCATCGCCCGCCCCAAATCTTGTCCATAGTAGGCATCCAGGAACGCTTCGGCAACCGACTCGGGATTCGAGCGATCCAGCCCTCCGCAACTCACGGACAGCAAAAGGACAACGTATGCAAAAATGCGTTTTATCACGGCAAAAACATTGAAATTGGAGGCGCAAGTTACCTATTTTTCGCTTTCGTTGTCATTTTCAGCAGAAAAAGACGATGGATTTTTACTACCTTTGCCCGTTCAAGTAGAAATTCAGCGTGCCGGAAGGCACCCCAATAAAGACAACGATGAACTTTGTAAAGGAACTCACCTGGCGCGGCATGGTCCAGGACATGATGCCCGGTGCCGAGGAACAACTGCAGAAAGAGATGACGACCGCCTACCTGGGGATCGACCCCACGGCCGACTCGCTGCATATCGGACATCTGGTGGGCGTGATGATCCTCAAGCACTTTCAGAATTGCGGACACAAACCGATCTTCCTGATCGGCGGTGCCACCGGAATGATCGGCGACCCGTCGGGCAAATCGGCCGAGCGCAACCTGCTCGACGAGCCCACCCTGCGCCACAACCAGCACGCGATCAAGGCCCAGTTGTCGAAGTGGGTCGATTTCGACTCGGACGCACCGAACGCCGCCGAAATGGTCAACAACTACGACTGGATGAAGGACATCTCGTTCCTCGATTTCATCCGCGACATCGGCAAGCTGATTACCGTCAACTACATGATGGCCAAAGACTCTGTAAAGAAGCGCTTCAGCGGCGAGGGCGAAGGAATGTCGTTTACCGAGTTCACCTACCAACTGGTGCAGGGTTTTGACTTCCTGACCCTGTTCGAACAGAAGAATTGCAAAATACAACTCGGCGGCTCCGACCAGTGGGGTAACATCACCACCGGCACTGAGTTGATCCGCCGCAAGCTGGGTGCCGAAGCGTGGGGTATCACCTGCCCGCTGATCAAGAAATCGGACGGCGTGAAGTTCGGCAAGACCGAATCGGGCAACGTATGGCTCGATCCGCGTTACACGTCGCCCTACAAATTCTATCAGTTCTGGCTCAACGTGAGCGACGAGGACGCCGAGAGCTACATCAAAATTTTTACAATGTTAGGTCGCGAGGAGATTGATGCAATTATCAACGAACATCGCCAGGCGCCGCACCAGCGCGCACTGCAAAAAGCGCTGGCCCGGGAGGTGACCTGCATGATCCACTCCGAGGCCGAATACAACAAGGCGGTCGAAGCGTCGGGCATCCTGTTCGGCAACGCCACCTCCGAGGCGTTGCGGGGATTGGAAGAAGAAACTTTCCTGCAGGTATTCGAAGGGGTGCCGACGTTTGAGGTACCCGCATCGAGTTTTGCCGGCGAGGGCATCGCGTTCTCGACGCTGTGCGCCGAATCGGCGGCGGTTTTTGCCTCGAAAGGCGAGTTGCGCCGGCTGGTGCAAGGCGGGGGCATCTCGATCAACAAGGAGAAAGTTGAAAATCCCGAGATGCCGGTCGCGGCTTCGATGCTCATTTCCGGCAAATACCTCCTGATCCAAAAAGGGAAGAAGAACTACTATTTGATTATCGCCAAGGCGTAATTCTTATTTTACCGCCATACAGGTTCGGGACGCTTTCGCATCCCGAACTTTTTTATATTTAATCCCCCGCCCCACTCTTGCAAGGACACAAAAGCGACAGAAAATCTTTTGGGGCGCCTATAAAGAAGAAGCGAAAAAAAACGCGATCTTACCACAACCAAAGTCCGGTTCATTAAACGAAAAACCATACCTTTGTATATATGTATAAAAAACTCACTCCGAAAGAAGAAAAAATGATTCGGGAAAACTCGCAGCAAGGCGAAACTCCCGGTCGAAAAAACCAAATCCGCTCAGCGCTCACCCTGGGGCTGATTCTGCTCGGAATGATTATTTTGTGCTATTTTATTCTATACATCGTATCTTTTTAGGGGGTATATGAATAAAATTTACTGTTTTCATGCACACACCCCCTAAAAAATGGCATAATTTCAAAAAAATATCTATTTTTGCAGAAATTAATCAAAAATAGATATGGCCACATTGCGCTTCAAGGCCCTGGACGAAATCTCCAGGCGCGAACTCCCGAAAGCCGAACGGTCCGGTGAAAGAATTTCGTCGCTCTTCGGGGCAGACGTCTTCGACCGCGAAAAAATGCGCCACTACATCTCGAAAGAGGTATACGAAAGCCTTTGCCAGGCGATCGACGAGGGCACCACGATCGAACGCAAAGTAGCCAACCAAATCGCCATCGGCATGAAAACCTGGGCGACCGAACGCGGCGCGACCCACTATTCGCACTGGTTCCAGCCGCTGAACGACCTGACGGCCGAAAAGCACGACGCCTTTTTCGAACCGATGATCGGCGGCGGTTCGTTTGAAACGTTCCGCGGCGACCTGCTGATCCAGCAGGAGCCCGATGCCTCGTCGTTCCCCAACGGCGGTCTGCGCAACACGTTCGAAGCCCGCGGCTATTCGGCGTGGGACCCCTCGTCGCCCGCTTTCATTATCGGCAAAACGCTTTGTATCCCCAGCATCTTTATCGCCTACACGGGCGAAGCGCTCGACTTCAAGACCCCGCTCCTGCGTTCGTTGCAGGCACTGGAGAAGGCGGCCGTCGACGTGTGCCAATACTTTGACAAAGACGTCAAAAAGGTCAACGTCACCCTCGGCTGGGAACAGGAATATTTTTTGATTGACGAAGCGCTGTTCTACGCCCGGCCCGACCTCTCGCAGACCGGCCGCACGCTGATGGGCCACATCGCGGCCAAAGACCAGCAGCTGGAAGACCACTATTTCGGCGCCATTCCGCAGCGCGTGACCGCCTTTATGCAGGATTTCGAAGAACAGGCCTACCGCCTCGGGATTCCGCTCAAGACGCGCCACAACGAGGCGGCGCCCAACCAATTCGAGTGCGCCCCGGTCTTCGAGGAGTGCAACATCGCCGTCGATCATAACACACTATTGATGAGCACAATGCGAATGGTCGCATTGAAGCATAAATTGCGCGTACTGTTCCACGAAAAACCTTATGCAGGCGTGAATGGTTCGGGCAAGCACTGCAACTGGTCGCTGGCCACCAACACGGGGGTCAATCTGCTCGCGCCGGGCAAAACGCCGAAAAACAACACCCAGTTCCTGGCCTTTTTCGTCAGTGCGATCAAGGCGGCCCACGATCGCGGGATGCTGATCATGTCGTCGATCGCCACCCAGAGCAACACCCACCGCCTGGGCGCAAACGAAGCGCCGCCGGCCATTATGTCGGTTTTTGCAGGATCGACGCTCTCCGCCGTATTGGATTCGCTGGAAGAACGGGTCAGTAACAAAAAAATGTCGCCGGACGAAAAAACCGATATCAAGATCGATATCGGCAAGATCCCCAACATCCTGTTGGACAACACCGACCGCAACCGCACTTCGCCGTTTGCCTTTACCGGTAACCGGTTCGAGTTCCGGGCCACAGGGTCGTCGGCCAACTGCGCCGCGCCGCTCATCGTGATCAACACCGCCGTCACCGAACAGCTCATCCTATTCAAAGACGGGGTCGAAAAACTGATCGACAAGGGCGTGAAGAAAGACGAGGCCATCCTGCAGGTGATCCGCGATTTCATCAAGGCATCGAAAAAGATCCGTTTCGAAGGCAACGGCTATAGCGACGAATGGATTCAGGAAGCCACCGGCAAACGCGGATTGGAAAGCATCAACGACGTGACCGAAGCGTTCCGTACCTTCCTGCGTCCCGACAGCGTGGCCCTGTTCAAGCGCCACGGGGTGTTCTCCGAGTCGGAATTGCACGCCCGCTATGAAATCAACAACGAAATCCTGGCCAAAAAAATCCAGATCGAATCGCGTGTGCTGGCCGACCTGGCCACGAACCACATCGTGCCGACCGCCATTAAATACCAGAACGTATTGATCGGAAACGTGCGCGGCTTGAAAGAAATTTTTCCGGACACCTACCAGGAACTCGCCTCGGAAGAGATCCGCACGATCGCCAAGATCGCCGGTTACGTGAAAAACATCCGCGAAAAAACCCGTGCGATGGTGCAGCTGCGAAAAATCTACAACAACGTCGACGACATCGTCGAACGCGCCCGCGGATACTCGCAGGAGGTAACCCCCTACCTGAACGACATCCGCTCCTACATCGACCGCCTCGAACGCATCGTCGACGACGAACTCTGGCCCCTGCCCAAATACCGCGAAATGATGACACTCAACTAAGGTCGAGCGAGGGTAGAGCAGCCTCTGACTGGCACTTTTTGTAAAAAGTACCTCAAAAACTTTTCTGGAAAGCTGCGCTTTCCTTGACTTACTTTACTCGGCCTTACAAAAGGTTTTAGAGAGGGGTACCCTTTCCAGTAGCATGTCGAATTCTCGATTGCCATCCGGAAAGGGTACCCCTCTCTAAAACCTTTACTAAAACTAGGCAAGGGAGGTCAGGAGAAACGAAGTTTCTCAGAAAAATTTTTGGTGCCGCTTTTTATAAAAAGCGGCAGTCGAAGCAGGCCCACCCCCGATCGGGCTTAGCAGCGGTCGTAGGTTTCGAGGGCTTGGGCGAGGCAGCTGGCTATGCCTTTAATGCCGCAAACGGTGGTGGTCAGGAGAATGGTTTCTTTCAGTTCATCGCGAGTTGCCCCGGCGGCTTTGGCCATAGGGACGTGGGCGGTGACGGCGGTGGTTTCGCCTTGCGAGGCGCGGATGGCGATGTAGAGGAGTTGTTTGACCTTGGGTTCTAAGGCGGGCAAGGCGCTGACGGTCTGGATGAGATTACCGAAAGCCCGGGCTACTTCGGGGGCTTCTTCGCTGAAGAGCTGCATGAGGTTTTTTCCTTCCATGGCGGTTGAAATTTTTCGAAAGGTAAACATAATGCATGAAAAAAGGGTGCCCCCGATGTGGGCACCCTTTTTCGTCTGCATGGACGATTTTACATCATCCCGCCCATTCCGCCGCCCATCGGGGGCATCGCGGGAGCGTTTTCTTCTTTCTTCTCGGCGAGTACGCACTCGGTGGTAAGGAACATGGCGGCGACCGAAGCGGCGTTTTCGAGCGCTACACGGGCCACTTTGGTCGGATCGATGATCCCGGCCTTGAGCATGTCTTCGTACTGGTCGAGGCGGGCGTTGTAACCGAAGGCGGCTTTGCCTTCAGTGACCTTCTGAACCACGACCGAACCTTCGCCGCCGGCGTTGGTCACGATCTGGCGCAGGGGTTCCTCGATGGCGCGTTTCACGATGGCGATACCGGTGTTCTGATCGTCGTTTTCGCCTTTGAGCTTGTCAAGGGCTGCCTTGGCGCGGATGTAGGCCACACCGCCACCTGGGATGATCCCTTCCTCAACGGCGGCACGTGTAGCGGCCAGGGCGTCGTCGACGCGGTCTTTCTTTTCTTTCATTTCGACTTCGGTGGCGGCGCCCACGTAGAGGACAGCCACACCGCCGGCCAGCTTGGCAAGGCGTTCGGCAAGTTTTTCCTTGTCGTAATCCGAGGTCGACGACTGCATCTGCTTCTTGATCTGGGCCACGCGGTTGTCGATATTGGCTTTGCTGCCGCTACCACCCACGATCACCGTGTTGTCCTTATTGATGGAAACTTTGTCGGCGCTGCCGAGCATCTCCAACTTGGCCTGATCGAGGCGCAAACCCTTTTCTTCCGAGATTACGACGCCACCTGTCAACACGGCGATGTCTTCGAGCATTTCTTTACGGCGGTCGCCGAAGCCCGGAGCCTTGACCGCAGCGATTTTCAGCGTACCACGCAGGCGGTTCACCACCAGGGCGGCCAACGCTTCGCCGTCGACGTCTTCGGCGATGATCAGCAGCGAACGGCCGTTCTGTGCCACCGGTTCGAGCACGGGCATGAGCTCTTTCATCGTCGAGATTTTTTTGTCGGTGATCAGGATCATCGGCTTTTCAAGCACGGCTTCCATCTTTTCGGAATCGGTGATGAAGTAGGCCGAGATGTAACCGCGATCGAACTGCATCCCTTCGACCACTTCCACGTGGGTTTCGGTGCCTTTCGCCTCTTCGACGGTGATCACGCCTTCTTTCTTCACTTTGCTCATCGCTTCGGCGATCAGGGCGCCGATAGAGGGGTCGTTGTTGGCTGAAATTGAGGCTACTTGTTCCACCTTGCTGATGTCGTCGCCCACGGGCTGGCTCTGCTTGCGAAGGTTGGCCACCACGGCTTCGACCGCTTTGTCGATCCCGCGTTTGAGGTCCATCGGATTGGCACCGGCGGTGACGTTCTTGATCCCCACGCCAACCATGGCCTGGGCCAGGATGGTGGCAGTGGTGGTGCCGTCACCGGCGTCGTCGGCCGTTTTCGAGGCTACCTCTTTGACCATCTGGGCGCCCATGTTGGCGAAAACGTCGTCAAGTTCGATCTCTTTGGCTACCGTCACACCGTCCTTGGTGATCTGCGGCGCGCCGAATTTCTTGTCAATAACCACATTGCGGCCTTTCGGGCCGAGGGTGACTTTCACCGCGTCGGCCAGGGCATCGACGCCTTTCTTGAGCAACTCGCGGGCTTCGCTGTCGTATTTGATCTCTTTTGCCATTTTTCGTGTGTTTTTAGGTTCTCAACTAATTAGATGATAGCGAGGATATCGCTCTGGCGCATAATCAGGTAATCCTTGCCGTCGGCCTGGATTTCGGTGCCGGCATACTTGCCGTAGAGCACGTTGTCGCCTTTCTTGACTTCCATTTTCACTTCGCTGGTGCCGGGGCCTACGGCTACAACTTTGCCTTCGAGCGGTTTTTCCTTGGCCGTGTCGGGGATATAGAGCCCCCCGGCGGTTTTTTCTTCGGCAGCCTTGGGCTCGATCAGCACGCGGTCTGCTAACGGTTTGATGTTCATAGTTTTCGATTTATTTAATGGTTTTCGTGTCTGTGTTCTCCTTTTACACACAATGTATGCCAAAGGAATTTTCGGGCCGAAACGGCAGTTTTTGGCTGTCATTCGGACTGCCTGTGCTGTCATTTTGACAGGTTCCTCCCGGCGCCCGGAATTTGACTTTGCTTCGATAAGTGCCTCCCCGCGCTTAAGCAGGCGCGCTTCCGGTGGGCAAAGATAATGAACTAATCCGGAACGAAAACACGAAAATCGGTTTACTTTCACTACCTTTGTCTCGATTTTTACGAAAAAACGATTGATGCAATTAGAAGAATTTAAGGCATTGGGGCTCTCCGAAGAGATGTTGCAGGCCATCCGCGAGAAAGGTTTCGAAGCCCCGTCGCCCATCCAGTCGCTGACCATCCCTGTATCGTTGCAGGGTGAACACGACATCATCGCCCAGGCCCAGACCGGCACGGGCAAAACCGCCGCTTTCGGCCTTCCGATCCTCGACCGGATGAAGCCCGGCAAAGGCGCTCCGCCGCGGGCGTTGATCCTGGTGCCGACACGTGAGTTGGCCCTCCAGGTGAATGAAGAACTGGTTTCTTTCAACCATACCAAAAAAATATGGATCGCCCCGATCTACGGCGGCGCATCAATGAGCGAACAGTTGCGCCGTTTGGCTAAAGGGATCGACATTGTGGTCGGTACGCCGGGCCGCACGCTCGACCACCTGCGCCGCGGCACGCTCGACCTCTCGCAGATCGAATGGCTCGTCCTGGACGAAGCCGACGAAATGCTCGACATGGGTTTTATCGAGGACGTCGAGGAGATCATGTCGCACTCGAACCAAACCAAGCGCACGTTGCTTTTCTCGGCCACGATGCCCCAGCGCATCGAAGCGCTTTCGAAGAAATATATGCACGACACCGAGGTGCTGCGCGTCGAGTCGAAACAGATCACCACCGACCTGACCGATCAGATCTATTTCGAAGTGCGTGAGAGCGACAAGTTCGACGCCCTGACCCGCATCATCGACGTCGAGCCCGACTTTTACGGCATAGTCTTCTCGCGCACGAAACTGGGTGTGGACGAGATCGTCACCAAACTCCTTGAACAGGGCTATGCCGCCGAAGGCCTCCACGGCGACGTGTCGCAAGCCCAGCGTGAAAAGATCCTTCGGAAATTCAAGAAAAAACAAGCCAATATATTGGTCGCCACCGATGTCGCCGCTCGCGGGATCGACATCAACAACCTCACGCATGTGATCAATTATTCGTTGCCGCAAGACAGCGAGTCCTATGTGCACCGCATCGGCCGTACGGGTCGCGCCGGCAACCAGGGGACGGCGATCACGTTCATTTCCAGTTCCGAATTCCGTCAGTTCGGGGCGATGAAGCGCCAGGTGAAGGTCGACATCCGCAAGGAGTCGCTGCCCACCGCGGCCGACATCGTCGACATGAAGCGTTCGAAGATACTGGACGATCTGCAGGAAATCGTCGCCCGCGAGGTGCCGGTCGAGAATTACCGCGCGATGGCCGGCGACATTCTGGCCCAGTACCCGCCGGAGGTTGCGCTGGCCGCCCTGTTGAAACTGGCCTTCAAGAACGAACTCGAAACCGACCGTTACCCCGAGATCCGTGGCTTCTCGGTCGACCGCAAGGGGACAGCACGCCTGTTCATTTCCGTGGGTCGCATCGACGGCTTCACTCCGGCCAAACTCGTCGAACTGCTCAAACGCGAAACGGCGCTCAACGACCACAAGATCGACGACGTGCGCATTCTCGACAATTTTTCGTTTGTCACCGTACCCTATGCCGAGGCCGAAGCCGTAACCAAGCAGCTCAACAAACTGAGCAAAGGCGGTCGTCCGTTGGCCGAGATCGCCCAACCCGGCATGGAAGCCGGTGTTGCCGGCAGCGAACGCCCCGGGAAAGGAGGCAAAGGCCCCAGAACTCCCAAAGGCGAAAAGCCTGCCGCAGACCGTCCTTACAAAAAGAACCGTCCGGGCGGTGAACACACCGAATTCCGCACCCGCCGCGACCGCCCGAAAAAAGAGACTTCGACCGAGCGTAAGCGCAAGAAAAAGTATTGACCGGCCTCCGCCGTCGTAAAAATCAGCTTTGGAGATCCATCCGGTGCAGCCTTTCGCCGGGTGGAAATATCATCATGAAAGAACTTGATTTTTTTTCAGATGAAAAGGATGATTTTGTGTCTGGCTGCCGCCCTGCCGATGGGGGCGTGCAGCAATAAGCGGAAAGACGGTGATCGCCTATTTCGACCTGTATCCGCATTCCTATAATGCTCCGAAGAAAGGAGACATAGACATTCTTATCAACGGGGGATCACTCGGGAAGAAACAATACGACTGGAATTTCCCGCTGGAATTGCAAAAAAGCGACACCCTACAATGACCACATATCGTGTAAATCTGCATAACGAAGCGGGGAACCCTGTTTAGGGTTCCCCGCTTCGTTTCTGTTCCTCGAAAAATTTTTGACGCCGTTTTTTATAACCCGCAGTCGTCGAAGCCGACTCAGCAGCGGAAGATGAAGCCGGAAGCGGTTTGCCATTGGCCGCCTTGGGCGGTGGTAAAAAGGTATTCTGGGCGGCCGTTTTTCATCAGTAGTTGGGGCCGTTCGAAACGGCCGTAACGGGTGAGATGGCGGGGTGCCGGGGGCTGGTCGATGTAGGCGTCGGCGCCGAACCAGCCGATCTGGGGCTTGCTCCAGGCGAGTCCGTCGGGCGATTCGAAATAGAGGCCGACGTAGTGGTCGAAGAAACCCATATCGCGCATCAGCATTTTATACTTTCGATCCTCGTACCACACGTAAGCGTCTTCGACCTGGCGGTTGTCACCGTAGACCGAAAAGTCGACGACGGGGTTTTTATCGTAGCGGCGGTAGGGGCCGGTGACGGCATCGGCAAAGGCTACGCCGTATTTGCGGTTGCCGGCGATGGGGCCGACGGGGTTGAGGTATTCGTCTTTGTTGCACGATTTGTAGTACATCCAGCACTGGCCGCCCGGATGCTTCAGGAAGGCGGGGTTTGTCGTGATGTAATCGTCCCATGCACCTTGGGGGCCAGGCCCCAGCAGGGGTTCGTCGCTGCGGGTCCAGGGGCCCCAGAGCGAGTCGGCGACGGCATAACCGATGCGCTTGGTGCCGAACCGGCCGTCGGACGTGCCCATATAAAAAATGTAGTAGCGGCCGTCGACCTGTTGCACCGTCGGGTTGTGGCACGTGGTGGCGTCGAAATATCCGGCGCGGGGAGCGAGGACGACCTCCACGTGGCGGTACGGTCCCTCGGGGTGGTCGGCCACGGCGTGGGCCACTTCGCACTTGTGGATCCAGCCGCCCATGCCGTACTGTTCGAGCCAACGCGAGTAAAAGACGTGCACCCTCCCCTCTTCATCGTAAATCGGCGTATTGCACCACACGTAATAGCCCTGCTCTTCGAGGATGCGCCCGACGGGTTTCAGCTTTTTACAGAAATCGGAAATGGCGTCGGCCGGATATTTTTCGAGCGGGTCGACAATCGGGCCACCCGGCGAAGCGAGGTCGAACAACGGGTTTCGTGAGCCGTTCCCGGCAAAGAGTTCGCTTCCGGCCATGCCGACCAGGGGGACGAGGCCCATCAATTTCAAAAATTCGCGGCGGTTCATCGTATCAGGAGGTTGAGGGTTAGTGGCACCGGCAGGCCGGTTCGGTAAATATACGATTTTTTCGAGAGAATTGTTATATTTTTGTGGGTAGTGCGTTACCATTACGAAAGAGCACCTGAAAACCCTGCAATCGCCCACCGGATGACCACCGAAGAATTCAACGACCGAATCGTAGCACTGCGCGACAAAGTTTTCCGCTTTGCCGCACGGTTGACGGGCAACGACGAGCAGGCAGCCGACGTGGTGCAGGACGTGATGGAGCGGATGTGGCGGCGGCGCGGCACGCTGGGGACGGGCGAGAACGTCGAAGCCTACGCGATGCAGGCGGCGCGCAACCGCAGTTACGATTACCTGCGCCGCGACCAGATGGTCGGCGAGAAGCACCGTCAGATAGCCCAACGCACGGATTTCACCGAGGAAACCCACCCGATGGAACGCGAAGAGATCCGACGGGCAGTGGAGGCCGCAATCGCGGCGTTGCCCGAAAAGCAGCGGGCGGCGATCCACCTGCGCGATATCGAGGAATATGAATTTGAAGAAATCTCAGCAATAATGAATTGTGACGTCGCCACGGTGCGGGTTTACCTCTCGCGGGCCCGGAAAACGGTGGGCGAACGACTTAAAATATACCGTCAGGGATGAAAACGGACATTGAAATAAGAAATTTACTCGAGCGCTGGTTTGCCGGCGAAACGACGCTGGACGAAGAGCGCACGCTCCGCGAATTCTTTCGGGATGACCCGCGAGCGGCGGCCGAAGAGTGGACTGAGGCCCGGGCATTGTTCGGATACCTAAGCGATGAAGCTCGGCGGCAGGCCCCGGCCGCACGCGTCCTCCCCTTGCACCGGCGACGCTGGGCGATTATTGCAGCCCTAGCCGCGTGTGTGGCGGTGGTTTGCACGGTGCGCATCGTGACGACAGACCGCCCCGCCGATCCGACACAGGCCGTCGCCTGGATCGACGGTCAACCGGTGACTGATCCCGATTCGATATTGACCGAATACAACCGCATCCTGGCCAAAATAAACATCCCCGACATAAATACCGGAGCTCGGAATCCTGCACTGGCCAAAGCCAGTCACGTTTTCCACAAACTCGAAACCATCGGCCGTGCACAGGCCGTTCTCGGGAAACTCGAAAAATACGCCGCTCAACTCGAATCGATCGATGCTTTTTAAATAATGAACCTTCAAAAACCTTGTAAATTATGAAAAAATTAATTTTTCTGCTGCTCGCCGTGCTGCCCCTCTTGGCCCAAGCACAAACCAATACCCTGACCTCGCTGTACAATGCCTATTCGGGCAAAAAAGGGGTGTCGACCGTAATGATGACCCCTGAAATGCTCTCCTCCGCCCTGAAAGTCAACGGTGTTGACAAGGCGAACGGAATTACGCTGGATTGCGGGATGATGATTATCTCGGCCGAGCGCTCGCTCTCCTTCTCGACCAAGGACATACAGGACCTTCGGGATGCCGCGATGAAGATCGCTTCAGCCCCCGGATACAAACTGCTGATGGATGTCAGGGAAGAGGATGAGACTGTTCGCATCTACGCCAAGGACGGTGTCCAAGGCGAGTTGAACAACGTGCTAATCATTGTTACCGAGAATGACGAAGTATCGATCGTAGGCATCGACGGCAGTATTCCGGCTAATCTGCTGGGCAAACTTTCCCAATTGGCCGATTAAAGGCAAATGCCAAAACAAGGGAGGGTGCAAGAAGCACCCTCCCTTGTTTTATAAAATCCGGTCGGTTAGAACGTGAGGGGCATCCACACGCTCATATCGGTCTTGCCACGGTTGCCCCAGGCGTAGTAGGGGAGGAATTTCACGGCGACGTTCTGTACGCCCTGCTTCGGCACTTCGCGGTAGAGCGTGCCCTGCCACGACGGTTCGGCCGTAGCTACGGCCTGCCCTTCGAGCAGCATGACGGGGGCGCCGTCGATCTTGGTCATCTGCGGCTTCAGTTGGATGCCGGCCGGTACCTTGACGTCGGAAAGGCGGAAACCCTTCGGAATGTCAAGCCCTTCCATACAGTACACCACCGGGCCGTATTGCACGGCCACCTGGCCGCGGCTCTCTTCGACCAGCGGGTTCGATTCGATCAGGCGCGCGCGGATCGGCATGTTGAGTTCGATCTTGTCGCCTTTCTTCCAAGTGCGGTCGATGCGGGCGTAAGTGCCCGGTTTGAGCGGCGTGTTGACCGCCTGACCGTTGACCGTCAGCGTAACGTTGTCGTCACACCAGCCCGGGATACGCATGAACATCGCGAAAGCGGCCTTGGGCGCTTCTTCGACGGTCATGGATACCTTGCCGTCCCACGGATATTCGGACTGCTGCGCAAGGCTCACCTTGCCGCCCGACGGAAGCGCGGTCGACAGGCGATTCGACCCGTAGAGGTTTACGTAAAGGCCGTCTTTCGAAGCGGCGTAGGCATAAGCGCTCACCTGGGTCAGTGTGCGGGTGATGTTGGGCGGGCAGCAGTACACCCAGATGTATTCCTGGCGTTCTTTCGACCAGCGGAGGGTATAGGGGAATTCCTCGGTCACGCGCAACGGGTTGGTGTAGAAAAAGCGTTTGCCGTCGAGGCTGATCGAAGCGAGCAAGCTGTTGTAGGCCACCTGTTCGACGATATCGACGTATTTGGCGTCGGCCGTGATGTCGAACATACGCCAGTTCCACAGCAGGTTGCCGATGTTGGCGCACGATTCGTTGTGCGCGGTTTCGCTCGGCAGTTGGAATGAGCGGCCGTAGGATTGGTGTACCTTCTGGATCGAATCGGGGGTGTAGCTCGTCCCGTCGGGCGAGGTGCCGTCGTAGAGGGCGCCGCAGGCTCCGGTGATATACATCTTGGTCTGCGTCACGTCGGCCCAGATGTCGTTGAGGCACTCCATCAGCGACGCGTCGCCCGTTTCGGCATAGACGTCGGCTACCCCGGCATAGAGGTAGTTGGCCCGTACGGAGTGACCCATCGCCTTGTGCTGCTCACGGAAAGGCACGCGGTCCTGGTTGTCGTCGGTGCCGTTTTCCACCATGCCGCGGATGTCGATCAGGTTTTTCGACAATTCGAGGTATTTCGGGTTGCGGGTAGTGCGGTAGATTTCGACCACGCCCATGTAGTGCGACGGGCAGATGGCGTTGCGCGCCAGTTCGGGCGACGAGCGGGCGTAGAAATCACACAGATAGTCGGCCGCGCGGATGCCCACTTCGAGCAACGTGCGTTTGCCGGTAGCGCGGTAGTGTACGCAGGCGGCCGTCATCAAATGGCCCAGGTTGTAGGTTTCGAAATTGAGGCGGTCTTCGAATTCTGTCTTCTTGCCCGTCTTTTTTTCGCGGATGATTACCGGGGTGTGGATGTACCCGTCGGCACGCTGCGAACCCACGATCTGCGGAATGATGCCATCCATAAACTTGTCGAGCTTCGGGTCTTTGGTGATCGCGTAAACCGTGGCCACCGATTCGAACCATTTGTAAAAGTCGCCGTCAAAGAACGGCGGGCCGCCGTTCCAGTCGCCCTCGACCTTGCCCGAGGCGATCTCGAAGTTGCGGTAGGCGTGGCTCGTGTTCGGGTCGTTGAGCGTGTTCCACACGCCCATGATCATCGTGTCGCGGTACACGTTGTTAAAGCGGTCGCCCCAGAAACCGCCCGTCCAGGCGACGTCTTGCAGGTCAATGTTGAACACTTTGGCATAGGGGCTTTGCGAGTCGTCGGACAGGCTCTTGTGCTGGGCCTGTACGCCACCCGTCGGTGACAGGCAAAGGAGGGCAAGGGCCACTGCGAAAAATTTGATCGATTTCATCTGGTCTTTGTCGTAAGAAATTAGCTTGTGCAAGTTACGTATTTTTCTTTCAATCTCAAAGTATTTTTTTGAAAACGAAAGAAAACGAAATGAAAACGTAAGCTTCTCGGCCAGGAAAGCACGTTTAGGGTAAAACAGTTGAAAACGGTGATTTATTTCGGAATTATCCGGGGTCTGGCATTGCGAGACGTCGCCACCCTGTTTCGGGCCCGGTCAACGGCCGGCAAACCCCGGGTCAGAGATAATTCCGAAAAAAGATGCCGTAAATTCCTCCCTTGGGGGTTACTTTTGTTCATCTGAGCAATAACCCTTCGGAAACTATGGAGCGGCAAACTGAAGACGGGGAAACAGGTGGCATAAGTTTCCTCCTGCACCGACTTCGCTGTGCGGAGCGTGCGGTAGATTCTGAGGATCGTTTCGGTTTTTAACCGGAGCGTGCCCGAGTACGTGAGGGTTAAAAATCGGAAGGACCCTCTGAAGGCGCCTGCCGTGCGATACGCGCAGCCTGCGGAAACACCCCACATAGAAACGAAAAAAGGTGCTAACGCACCTTTCCCCAAAACTAACTATTAACTAATAACTAAGAAAAACCGGGTAGACGTCGCGTCTGTCGGCATCCCTCGTAGCGAGTCCGAGACTTGAACTCGGGACCTCATGATTATGAATCATGCGCTCTAACCAGCTGAGCTAACTCGCCATACACGTAAGAACTTCCGCCTCTCTTTTCCAGAAAAGACGGGGCAAAGGTAACGTTTTTTTCAAGCCGCACAAATTTTTTTCCCTGATTTTTTATCCTTTTTCGAAATCGCCGCCCAAAGACCGCTTGTTTGGGAAAAAACACTAAATTTACCCCACAGTAATCATATTTTGCATCCCTAAAAAACAAGTTTATGTCATTCACGACCCAGATGGTCAGCTTTTTCTTCTCGAGCCGCGAACGCGAGATCGACCGTTTCCGCCGTTTCCCGGCGGAAGTGCAACAGGCGCAGTTCGAAAAGCTGATCGCGGCCGGGACCCAGACCCTTTTCGGTCAGGAGTATCGGTTCGATTCGATCCATAGTGTGGCGGATTTCCAGCGGCAAGTGCCGGTGTCGGATTACGAAACGTTCAAGGTGTGGATCAACCGTTCGCGGGCGGGCGAAAAATCGGCCCTGTGGCCGGGCGAGATCCGTTGGTACGCCAAGTCGTCGGGCACCACGGGCGACCAGAGCAAATACATTCCGGTGAGCGACGACGGCCTCTCGCAATGCCACCTCCAGGGGCCGAAAGATGTGCTCGGGATGGTGGCCAGCCTCTACCCCGACTCCGATTTCTTAGACGGCAAAACCCTCACCCTGGGCGGCAGCCACCGCCTTGATCCCCTGGGTGGCGGGGCGCAAAGCGGCGACCTGTCGGCGATCCTGATCGAAAATACCCCGGCATGGGCCGCGTGGAAACGGCTGCCGAAGCGCGAAACGGCCCTGATCTCGGATTTTGAGGAAAAAATTCTAAAAATCTGCGAGGAGACGGTTGATAAAAAGGTTTCGGCCTTTGCCGGCGTACCGTCGTGGAACTTAGTGATGATCCACAAGATCCTGCAATACACGGGCAAAAGCAACCTGCTTGAAGTGTGGCCCGACCTCGAACTGTTCATCCACGGCGGGATGAGTTTCGATCCTTACCGCGAGCAGTACCGCCAGCTGATCCCCTCGCCGCAGATGAAATACGTCGAAACCTACAACGCGTCGGAAGGCTTTTTCGGCATCCAGGACGACCCGGCGACGTCCGATATGTTGCTGATGCTCGACTACGGCGTCTTCTACGAGTTCATCCCGGCCGCCCACGCCGACGACGTTTCGTTGGCCGTGCCGCTCGAAGGGGTACGCACGGGCGAGAATTACGCCGTGGTGATCTCGACCAGCAGCGGACTGTGGCGATATCGTATCGGCGATACGATCGAGTTTACGTCGCTCGCGCCCTACAAGTTCCGTTTCACCGGACGCACCAAGCTGTTCATCAACGCCTTCGGCGAGGAGATCATCATCGACAACGCCGAAGCGGCGATGCGCGAGGCGTGTCTGGTCACGGGCGCACGGGTGACCGATTACACCGTTGCCCCCGTCTACATGACCGCCAACGAAAAGGGAGCCCACGAGTGGCTGATCGAATTTTCGACCCCGCCCTCCGATCCGATGCTCTTTGCCGAAATGCTGGACAAAAAATTGCAGGCCGTCAACTCGGACTACCAGGCCAAACGCCACAAAGGCGCCACGCTCCACGCCCCGGTCATCACCCCCCTGCGCCGCGGCGCGTTCTACGACTGGATGGCCGAACGCGGCAAACTGGGCGGCCAGAACAAGGTACCCCGCCTGGCCAACGACCGAAAATATGCCGACCAACTGCTGAAATACAAACTGTGATGGAAAAAACCCACCCGCTGAAAAGCATTCTTTTTGTGGGCCCGGCCCACCCCTATCGCGGAGGGATCGCCTCGTTCAACGAAACGCTGGCGCGTACTTTCGCGCGAAGGGGCAAGCAGGTGAAATTCTTTACGTTCCGGGTGCAATATCCGTCGTTCTTTTTCCCGGGCAAGAGCCAATATACCGACTCGCCCGCACCGGCAGATTTAACGATCGAACGGTGGATCAATTCGGTCAATCCGTTCAACTGGCTGCGGGTCGGCTGGAAGATCCGGCGCGAGCGTCCCGACCTGGTCGTGGTGCGTTACTGGATCCCACTGCTGGCCCCGGCGTTGGGGATGATTTCCCGGATTGCACGGAGCAACGGCCACACGCGGGTGATCGCCCTGGCCGACAACATCATCCCCCACGAACACCGGCCGGGCGACCGGCTGCTGACCCGCTATTTCGTCGGTGCGGCCGATGCGTTTGTCTATATGTCACAAGAGGTTAAACACGACCTCGATCGGTTTACCACCCGAAAACCGTCGGCCTTTGCTCCTCACCCGCTCTACAATATGTATGGCGAAAAAGTTTCCCGGGGGGAGGCCTGTGCAAAACTGGGACTCGATCCGGCGTATGACTATTCGTTGTTCTTCGGTTTCGTGCGGCCCTACAAGGGGCTCGACTGGCTGATCGAAGCGTGGGGCGAAATGAAACGGAGGGGAATCCTGGGAAAACGCCGCCTGATTGTAGCCGGAGAGTATTACGAGGGGCGGGAAAAATACGACGTTTTGAAACGCGAAAACGATTTGGACGAAGAGATCGTGATGCACGACCATTTCATCGCCGACGACCAGGTGAAATACTACTTTTCGGCGGCCGACCTGGTGGTGCAGCCCTACAAGAGTGCGACACAAAGCGGGGTGACGCAGATCGCCTACCAGTTCGACGTGCCGATGGTGGTCACCCGCGTGGGGGGCCTCGCGGAGATCGTGCCCGACGGCCGCGTGGGCTATGTGGTCGACCCTACGCCGGCAGCCATTGCCGATGCCGTCGATCGTTTTTATGCAGAAGAGAAAAAGAGTACCTTTACCGAAAATATGGCCGAAGAGAAGAAACGATTCAGCTGGGATGCGATGGCCGACCAATTCGAAACGCTTTACGAACGACTAACATCTTGAACGTTATGTACATCGCCATCGCAGGGAACATTGGCAGCGGCAAGACCTCGCTCACCCAGATCCTGGCCGAAAGGCTCGGCTACACCGCCCAATACGAAGACAGCGACAATCCTTATATCGGTGATTTTTATGAGGATATGAGCCGCTGGTCGTTCAACCTCCAGATCTATTTCCTGGGCAAGCGGCTCAAGCAGGCCATCGAACTGGCCGGCACCGACGACATCGTGCAGGACCGGACGATCTACGAAGACGCGCACATCTTCGCCACCAACCTCCACGAATCGGGGCTGATGGCCACCCGCGACTACGAAACCTACATGGAGGTGTTCCGCCTCTCGTCGGGGCTGATCCGGCAGCCCGACCTGCTGGTCTACCTCAAGGCCGACGTGCCGACGCTCGTCAGCCAGATCCAGCGCCGCGGACGGGCCTACGAAATGTCGATCCAGGAAGAGTACCTCGAAAGCCTCAACCAGCGCTACACGCGGTGGATCGACGAGATCTACGACGGCGAGGTGCTGACGGTCGACGTCGGTAAATGCGACTTCGTGCTCGACCCCGAATCGCTCGAAAAGATCGTCGAAGTAATCAGCCGGAAAATCAAAACTCCCGGCGCGCGATGACCTATCCGCTTCCCCCTGCCTTTGTCGATTCGTTGTCGAACATCCTGCCCGCCGACGAGCGGCAGGCGTTATTGGCTGCGTTCGACACGCCTGCTCCGACTTCGATCCGGTTCAACCCCTATAAGATCAGCCAGCGGCCCGAGGGCAATCCCGTTCCGTGGAGCCGCTACGGTTTTTATCTGGACGAGCGGCCGCTGTTCACGGTCGATCCGCTGTTCCACGGCGGGGCGTACTATGTGCAGGAGGCCAGCTCGATGTTTTTGGAAAGAATCTTTCGGGCGGCGTTTCCGGAGGAGGGGCAATCCCTGAAAATTCTCGACCTGTGTGCCGCACCCGGCGGAAAGACGACCCATCTGGCGGCGCTGGCCGGGTTGGAGAGCACGGTGGTGGCCAACGAGGTGATCCGCCCCCGGGCGAAGATCCTTTCCGAAAACGTGCAGAAATGGGGCCTCGGCAATGTGGTGGTGACGAGCAACGACCCGTCGCATTTTTCGTCCCTGACCCAATATTTTGATTTGATCGTCGTCGATGCGCCCTGCTCGGGCGAGGGGATGTTCCGCAAGACGCCCGAGGCGCGCGCGGAGTGGACGCCCGCCAACGTGCAATTGTGCGCCGCGCGGCAACAGCGCATCCTGACCGATGCGTGGGGTGCGCTGCGCAAGGGCGGCGTGCTGATTTACAGCACCTGCACCTTCAACCGCACCGAAAACGAAGAAAACGTCGCCTGGCTGGCCGGCGAACACAATTGCGAAGCGGTGCACGTCGACACGGCCGACCTGCCCGGCGTGGTGCGCGGCGAAGCGGGTGGGATCGAAACGTTCCGGTTTTTCCCCCATCGGATTACCGGCGAAGGCTTCTTTGCCGCCGTTTTCCGCAAGGGAGGCAATCCGCATAAAGAACAAAACCACCGTTTTCGTAAAGCGGCGCTCTCCGATTTGCCGAAAGCGGCGCGGATGGAAGTCGCTTCGTGGTGCGACCAGCCCGAGTATATGCGTTTCGGGGCGCTGGCCGACGGACGGGTATTTGGGTATTATGGCGACACAATTCACGACGTCAATTTATTGGCCGACCGGTTATCGCTCCTCCATTCGGGCATCGAGATGGGGCAATTGATGAACGGCAAACTAAAACCGGAAGCGAGCTTGGCGCTGTTCCACGGCGTGTCGCGCGAACGGGCGCCCGAGGCCGACCTCGAACTGGTCGACGCGCTGCGTTACCTGCGCAAGGACGAGGTGGCGGCCGACCGGTTTGCGGAGGGAATCAACCTGGTCACCTTCCAGGGCCTGCCGCTCGGGTGGATCAAACGCATCGGCCACCGCTCGAACAACCTCTTTCCGAAAGAGTGGCGGATCATGAATCATTAGTGCGGTGCGTCCTCGCGCCGGGAGATTCTTCCCGACCAAGGGCCTGATTTTTTTCAAATCGGATATAGTGTCAAAAAAGCGCTGGATTTCGAAATTAAAATACGGATAATAATCATTAAAACATTGAGATTAAAATGAAAGCCGCAAGCGGGATGTAAAGACAAAACAAAACTTATGATAAATGACAAAACGTTAGAGCAAGTCATTAAAATTCGGCGGTCGAACCGGAATTTTACAACAGAAACTCCGCCTGTCGAAGATTTGATGAAGATTATAGAATCCGCGATCTATGCTCCTTATGGCGGCGCTACGGGAATTCCTCTCGACGAATTACGTAAAATATTTGTTTTCAGGCAGGATACGGACGCTATTTCAAAAGCAAGGGAGATTCTTCTTTTACAGACACGTAGAAATGCCAAAAAATTAAACCGCCTGTTGATGTTTTTCCCTTTCCTTAAAAAGAAAATGCAAACCTTTGCCAACAAGGTAAACGGGATAGCCAAAGGTGGTGTGCCTGCACTGAACAACGCTGCATTTTTTATCATATTGGCTGAAAAAAAGGGATTTCCTCCTGTAGAAAAGCAATCAATGGCATATGCATTCGAAAATATGTGGTTGACGGCAACGGAACTGGGCCTGGGATTTCAGCTGATTTCGGCGACAAGTACCTTGTCCTGCAATACCGATTTTCTGAAACTGCTTAACCTGAAAAAAGGCGAATATACGTTGGATGGCTGTGTCATCGGCTATCCTAAAAGCAATAATGAAAAGATCAAAGAATTTGATATTGAGAAATTCATAACATGGATGATATAATCGAAGCTTACACTTAGAGCCGATCGCTAAATAAAAAGACGCGCGATGCCGAGGCATCACGCGTCTTTTGTTCTTCGATAGGATTATCCTTTGTAAAACGGTGTTTTCACGACCTTCGCCTTGAGCAGTTTTTCGCGGACAACCACAAAAATCTCGCTACCCGCTTTTGAAAATTCGGGGATCACGTAGCCCATCCCGATGCCGATCTTGAGCGAGGGCGACATCGTACCCGAAGTCACGGCGCCGATCACCTTGCCGGTAGCGTCGGCAATCTCGTAACCGTGGCGCGGAATGCCGCGGTCAACCATCTCGAAACCGATCAGTTTTTTCGACACCCCCTCGGCTTTCAGCTTCTCCATGTAGGCGCGGTCGACGAAATCCTTGCCTTCGGCGAATTTCGTGATCCAGCCCAGCCCCGCCTCGATGGGCGAAGTGGTGTCGTCGATGTCGTTGCCGTAGAGCGTGTAGCCCATTTCGAGGCGCAGCGTGTCGCGCGCACCGAGGCCGATCGCTTGCAAGCCGTATTCTTCACCCGCCGCCCACACGGCATCCCACAGCTTGTCGGCATCTTCATTGGCCACATAGATCTCGCAACCGCCCGCACCGGTGTAACCTGTGGCCGAAAGGATCGCGTCGCGAATACCCGCGATGTCGACCTTGCGGAATGTGTAATATTCCATATCCACGACAGACGCGGGACACAATTTTTGAACGATTTTCATCGCATTGGGCCCTTGCAGCGCCAACTGGGCGATTTCGTCCGAAGCGTTGTATAGCTCCTTGCCCGGCGTAAGGCCGAACTTGGGCGCGTATTGGCACAGGAAATCCCAGTCCTTGGCCGTGTTGGCCGCGTTGACCACCAACAGGTAGGTCGCCGCGTCGATCCGATATACGAGCAGGTCGTCGACGATTCCGCCCCGGCCGTTGGGAAAACACGAGTACTGGATTTTCCCGTCGAAAAGCGTCGAAACGTCGTTCGTGGTCACGTGTTGCAGGAAAGAGAGGGCGTTGGGCCCTTTGACCCAGATCTCGCCCATGTGGCTCACGTCGAACAGGCCCGCGCTGCGGCGCACGGCGGCGTGTTCGTCGTTGATGCCGGTGAACTCGATCGGCATATTATATCCTGCGAAAGGGGCCATTTTCGCTCCCCGGGCAACATGGTATTTCGTAAACGGAGTTTCTTTCATAATTTTTTGATTTAATGGAAGCAAAGGTATCACTTTTTGGCTAAAATCCCGTAGGCCGTTAAAAAAAGAAAGTGAGGGCGTTTCAAAAAAATGTCGTATTTTTGACCCGTCTAAAAACTGTATGAAAATGAAAAAGATAGTTTGTTTATCCGCCGTTCTCGCCTCGATCGTCTTTGCCTCGTGCACGACCCTGGCCACCAATACCAAAGCATTGGAAGCCGCCGGTTACGCCGTGTCGGCCTTCACGCTGAGCGACGCCCAGATCGTCGCCATGACCAAGGAATTCATGGTGCAGTCCGACGCCCAGAACCAAATTCCGGCGGCCAACAACGCCTACGCCACCCGCCTGAAAAAACTCACCGACCCGTTTGTCAACGAAGCCGGCCTGAACCTCAACTTCAAGGTTTACCTTACCAAGGACATCAATGCCTTTGCCACCGCCGACGGTAGCGTGCGCGTCTACTCGGGCCTGATGGACATCATGAGCGACGCCGAGCTGGCCGCTGTTATCGGCCACGAAATCGGCCACGTGAACAACAACGACGTGAAAGACGCCGCCCGCACCGCTTACATGGCCGCAGCGGCCACCAGCGCTGTTGGCGCCACGGGCAAGTTCATGGAAAACCTCTCGAACTCGCAGTACGCCCAACTGGCTAACTCCCTCGTGTCGGCCCAGTACTCGCAGAAACAGGAAAACCAGGCTGATGATTACGGGTTTGCCTTCGCTGTCAAATACGGCTACGGCCCCTACGCCATGGCCCAGGCGCTCGAAAAACTGAACCAGGCCGCCGGTTCGGCAGCGACGACCGACGCCGTGTCGCAACTCTTTTCGAGCCACCCCGACGCCGTTAAACGTGCTGCCCGGATGCGCCAGAAAGGCGATGAATACACCAAGGCCAACCCCAAGTAACCCATAACAAGCGAAGCTATGAAGAAACTCATCTTCCTGCTGCTGGCCGCGGCGCTCTCGCTCACAGCCATCGCACAGGACGTGGTCCGTGTGGCCTGTATCGGCAACAGCATCACCATCGGCCGCGCCCTCAAAAATCCGGAACAAGAGGCTTACCCCACCGTCCTCGGCGTTCTGCTCGGCAACCGCTACGAAGTCAAAAACTTCGGCGTCAGCGGCCGTACCCTGCTCAAAAACGGCAACTACCCTTACTGGAACGAGCCCGAATTCAAAGCCGCACAGGAGTACCAACCAGACATCGTCACCATCAAACTCGGCACCAACGACTCGAAACCCATCAACTGGGACACCCACGCCGTCGAGTTCGAAGGCGACCTGCGCGATATGATCCGCATTTTCCAGGCACTCGAATCACACCCCCGTATCTACCTCTGCTTCCCCATCTGGTCCAATACGTCGGAAGTCAAACCGCCCTATGACCCCAACCAAATTCGACAGCAGATCGTCGCCGGGCAAATCATTCCCATCATCCAAAAAGTAGCCAGCGAAATGGGCGTCAGTATCATCGACCTCCAAACCGTCCTCTACGGACAACCCCAACTCCTCCCCGACCGCATCCACCCAAACCCCCTCGGCCAAACCATCATAGCCAAAACCATCTACGACCGGATTAAATAGGTTAGCGCGGGCCGCTTGAAACTGCCGCTTTTTGTAAAAAGCGGCACCAACCGAGGTCGCCGAAGGCGGGCGAGCCCAGCGGAGCTAAAAACTTTTCTGGAAAGCTGCGCTTTCCTTGACCCACCTTGCTTAGTTCTAGTAAAGGTTTTTAGACAGAGCAAGCCCATTTTCCATAGTAGTGATCGAGATTCAGATCCACTAACGGGAAAATGGGCTTGCTCTGTCTAAAAACCTTTGTAAGGCCGAGTAAAATAAGTCAAGAGAAACGAAGTTTTGCTTCGCAGAGCTCCGCTTCGCTACGGTTCCCAGTAAAAATTTTAGCTCCGCTGAGCTCGCCCGTTGCTTGCGCAACGACCTCGGTTGGGGCGCCTTTTTATAAAAAGGCGCAGTTCTATGCCGACTCGCACTGACCTAATTACCCTGTTCGCTGATGAATTTGATTCGGACCATTCGGATTTCTTCTTCGGTGAAATCGCTGCCGAGTTCTTGTTGCGCTTCTTCGATCGAGTCGGATTGTGCTTCGTCTTTGAAGTATTCGTAGATTTCATCGACTTTTTCCTCATCGATGACCATGCGGATGAAGTAGTCGATGTTGAGTTTCGTGCCAGAGTTGACGATGGCTTCGATTTCGGAGAGCAGTTCGTCGATGGTCATGTTTTTAGCGTCGGCAATGTCTTCGAACTCCATTTTGCGGTCGATGCTTTGGATGATGAAGACTTTGTTCGAACTTTTGTTCATCACGCTTTTGACCACCATGTCCTGTGGGCGGATGATGTCTTTTTCCTCGACGTAGGCTTTGATCAGCTCGATGAACGCCTGCCCGAATTTCTTGGCTTTTCCGGCGCCGACCCCGGTGATGTTCTGCATCTCTTCGAGGGTGATCGGGTACTGGATCGACATATCTTCGAGCGACGGGTCCTGAAAGACCACGAAAGGCGGCAGGCCGTGCTTCTTGGCGGTCTTCTTGCGCAGTTCGCTAAGCATCTGGAAGAGCTCTTCGTCGGCCGCACCGCCTTTTCCGCTGGGGGCTGCACCGCCTTCTTCCTCATCTACCTCTTCGAACTCATGGTCCTGGGTAATCATGATCGGGAAAGGCTTTTCGATGTATCCTTCGCCTTTCTTGCTGATGGACAACAGCCCGTAGTTTTCGATATTCTTATCGATCAACCCGGATATCAGACCGTTGCGCACGACGGCATTCCAGAAACGGTCGTCTTTTTCGGCACCCGCACCGAAGTTCTCGATTTTGTGGTGCTTGTAGGATTTGATAAGCGAGTTACTCTTGCCGACAAGTACCGATACGAGGTATTCGGCCTTGAACTTGTCGCCGATCTCGCGCAGGGTTTCGAGCAGGAGCACCATATACTCTTTCCCGTCGATCCGCGGTTTAGGATTGAGGCAGTTGTCGCAGTTGCAGCAGTTGTCCTCGGTATATTCCTCGCCGAAGTAATGCAGCAGCGACTTGCGTCGGCACACCGACGACTCGGCATACGAAACGGTTTCCATCAGCAGTAATTTCCCGATTTCCTGTTCGGCGACGGGTTTGCCCTGCATGAATTTTTCGAGTTTTTGAATGTCTTTATAACTGTAGAAAGTGATACACCTTCCCTCGCCGCCGTCGCGGCCAGCGCGGCCCGTTTCCTGGTAGTATCCTTCGAGGCTCTTGGGAATATCGTAATGGATCACATAGCGCACGTCGGGCTTGTCGATCCCCATCCCGAAAGCGATGGTGGCGACGATCACGTCGACGTCCTCCATAATGAATTTATCCTGGTTCTCGGCGCGCGTGGAGGCATCCATCCCGGCGTGGTAAGGCAGGGCCTTGATGCCGTTGACTTTCAGCAGATCGGCCAACTCCTCGACCTTTTTGCGGCTGAGGCAGTAGATGATGCCCGATTTGCCCTCGTGCTGCTTGATATACTTGATGATCTCCTTGGTAGCGTTGACCTTCGACCGCACCTCGTAATAGAGGTTGGGCCGGTTGAACGACGACTTGAAAACGGCCGCATCCGACATCCCGAGGTTCTTTTGAATATCCAGTTGCACCTTGGGCGTGGCGGTAGCGGTGAGGGCGATCAGCGGCGCCTGGCCGATGTCGTTGATGATCGGGCGGATACGGCGGTACTCGGGGCGGAAATCGTGTCCCCACTCCGAGATACAGTGCGCCTCGTCGATCGCGTAGAACGAGACCTTTATCTGTTGCAGGAACGCGACGTTTTCTTCCTTGGTCAGCGATTCCGGCGCAAAATACAGGAGTTTGGTTTTTCCCGAGAGAACGTCCTGTTTGACTTTGGCCACGGCGGCTTTGTTGAGCGACGAGTTCAGGAAGTGGGCCACCCCGTCTTCCATGCTAAAGGTACGCATCGCATCGACCTGGTTTTTCATCAAGGCGATCAAGGGCGAGATGATAATGGCCGTACCCTCCATCAGCAGCGACGGCAACTGGTAACACAGCGACTTGCCGCCGCCGGTGGGCATCAGTACGAAAGTATCCTTGCCGGCCATTACGTTGCGGATCACCGCCTCCTGATTCCCCTTGAATTGGGAGAACCCGAAGTGCGTTTTCAACTTTTCCAACAAAGAAATCCTATCCAGGTCTGCCATCTTCGATTTCGTTAAAAGGCTAAAAAATTGATTATTCGTATTTTAGACAAAAGTCGCCTCCCGCACAAAAATCAAAACACTAATTTAAAGATAGCATTATTTTCGAAAATAAACTAAATTTGTCGAAAATAAATATAAAAAAATCCCGGGCAAGCGATGAGGCTATTCACAAAAGACTTGGTAAAGAGGTACAAAAGCCGTACTGTGGTCGATCACGTATCGATCGAAGTTGAGCAGGGCGAGATCGTCGGGCTGCTCGGCCCCAACGGGGCGGGGAAAACCACCTCGTTCTACATGATCGTCGGGCTGATCAAACCCAACGAGGGCGAGATTTTCCTCGAAGACGGCGACCAGGTGCTGAACCTGACGAAAGAACCTGTTTATAAGCGTGCCCAAAAGGGTGTGGGCTACCTCGCCCAGGAGGCGTCGGTATTCCGCAAGCTGAGCGTCGAGGATAATATCCGCGCGGTATTGCAGATGACTGACTTTTCGAAAGAATACCAGCGTGAACGCGTGGAAAACCTGATCGACGAATTCCGTCTGAACAAAGTGCGGAAAAGCCTCGGTATCCAACTGTCGGGGGGCGAACGCCGCCGTACTGAGATTGCCCGCGCAGTGGCGATCAACCCCAAGTTCATCCTGTTGGACGAACCTTTCGCCGGGGTCGACCCGATCGCCGTCGAGGACATCCAGAGCATCGTCAGCACACTGAAAAAAAAGAATATCGGCGTGATCATCACCGACCATAACGTACACGAAACCCTCAACATCACCGACCGCACCTACCTGCTCTTCGAAGGAAAAATCCTCAAAGCAGGCTCGGCCGAAGACCTGGCCAACGACGAAATGGTGCGTAGCGTTTACTTGGGCAAAGATTTCAAGTTGAGATAATTCTCCTTAGCAAAACCGCCCGGACAATTTCTGATCCGATGAAAGAAACGATCTCTTCCTCCGCCATCCGCGGCATGCTCGATGCGCCCGCTTCGAAAAGCTACGCCCAACGGGCGGTAGCGGCAGCGTTGCTTGCCGAGGGATGGAGCGAGTTACAAAACATGGGGTTGTGCGACGACACGTCGGCCGCCCTCGACGTGGCACAGAAACTGGGCGCCGCAGTCGAGATCGACGGAGCCACCTACCGCATCCGGGGCGGGTTGCGGGCGCCTGCAGAACCGTTGCACATCGGCGAATCGGGTCTTTCGACCCGGCTTTTTTCGCCCATCGCCGCCCTACTCGACCGCCCGGTGACGATCACCGGTCGCGGCTCGATCCTCACTCGTCCCATCACAATGATAGAACAACCGTTGCGCGATTTAGGCGTTAAGGTACAAAGTCACAACGGGCTCCTGCCCGTCGAGGTGTGGGGCCCGCTGCTCGGCGGCGAAGCCGAGGTCGACGGCAGCGCCAGTTCGCAATTCCTCTCCGGCCTGCTGATGGCACTCCCGTTGGCCGCCCGCGACAGCATCCTGCGCGTCGCCCGACTCAACAGCAAACCGTATATCGAGATGACCCTCGGCGTCGCCCGGGCCTTCGGCATCGAGATCCGGCACGACGATTTTCAGACATTTTTTGTTCAGGGGAATCAATCGTATACCCCGACCACGTATAACATCGAGGGCGACTGGAGCGGCGCCTCGTGCCTGCTCGTGGCCGGAGCCGTAGCCGGAGAGATCACCGTCCGAAACCTCAATCCCGCTTCGCTCCAGGCCGACCGCGTCATCGTCGACGCCCTCCGGAGCGCCGGGGCCAAGGTCGTCATCACCGGTAACGAAGTCACCGTCGCAAAAGGCAACTTGCGCCCGTTCGAGTTCGACGCCACCCAATGCCCCGACCTCTTTCCCGCATTGGCCGCCTTAGCCGCCAACTGCCCCGGAACAACCACGCTAAAAGGCACCTCCCGCTTAGCCAATAAAGAAAGCGACCGCGCCAAAACCTTAGCCGAAGTCCTCGGCCAGCTCGGCATCGCTGTCGATCTCACCGCTCCCGACGTCATGCGCATCGCAGGCGGCCCCATCCGCGGCGGCGAAGTCTCGAGCCACAACGACCACCGCATAGCCATGGCCGCCGCCATAGCTGCCCTCACCGCCCAAGCCCCCATCGTCATCCAATCCCCCCAAGCCGTCCAAAAATCCTACCCCACCTTCTGGAAAGACCTATCTTCCATCCAGGCCAGGTAGCACGGCCGCCTGGAACTGCCGCTTTTTGTAAAAAGCGGCACCAAAAACTTTTCTGGAAAGCTGCGCTTTCCTTGACCTCCCTTGCTTAGTATTAGTAAAGGTTTTAGAGAGGGGAAGTTCTTTTTCCAACAAACGTATCGAGATTTCGATCGTCGCTTCGAAAAAAGAACTTCCCCTCTCTAAAACCTTTGGTAAGGCCGAGTAAAGTGAGTCAGGAGAAACGAAGTTTCTCAGAGAAATTTTTGGGGCGCCTTTTTATAAAAAGGCGCAGTTCTATGCCTACCTCGCCACTTACCGGAAGAAGTTACGCATCTTTTCGAAGATGTTGGGTTCTTTGCCGGGTTGGGGGTTGAAGTTGGATGAATTTTTTAATTGTTCCAAGGTTTTTTTCTCTTCGGCGCTGATGTTCTTGGGGACGAAGACATTGACTACGGCCAACAGGTCGCCTTTGCCGTAGCCCTGGACGGAGGGAATGCCTTTGCCTTTGAGACGGAGAACCTTGCCGGTCTGGGTGCCGGGGTCGATTTTGATCTTGGCTTTGCTGTCGACGGTGGGAATCTCGACTTCGCCGCCGAGGATGGCGACAGGAATCGAAACGTTAAGATTGTATATCAGATCGTTGCCGTCGCGCACGAGGTCCTTGTCGGGTTCTTCCTCGATCACCACGAGCAGGTCGCCGTTGACGCCGCCGCGGCGGGCGGCGTTGCCTTTGCCGCTGACCGAGAGTTGCATCCCTTCGCCGACGCCGGCGGGGATCTTGATGTCGATCACCTCTTCGCCGCGCTGGGTGCCTTCGCCGTGGCACTTGGCACAGGTGGCGGTAATCACCTTGCCTTCGCCGCGGCAGTTGGGGCAGACCTGGGTGGTCTGGGTGCGGCCGAAGAAAGTATTCACTATTTGGGTCACGTGGCCCGAACCGTTACAAGTGGTACAGGTCGCGAACGAATCCTTGTCCTTGGCGCCGTTGCCGCCGCACTGGTCGCAGGCGACGAGCTTGTTGATTTTCAGTTTCTTTTCGGCACCGTGAAGGATTTCCTTCAGGTTGAGTTTGACCTTGATGCGCAGGTCCGAGCCGCGGTTGACGCGCACGCCTCCCCCCCCGCCGAATCCTTCGAATCCGCCGCCGAAGTGTCCGCCGAAGATGTCGCCGAAGCGGCCGAAGATGTCTTCCATCGTGAAGCCGCCGGCAAATCCGCCCGCGCCGCCGCCGGCACCGCCGAAGCCGCCGTTCATCCCGTCGTGGCCGAACTGGTCGTAGCGGGCGCGCTTGTCGCCGTTGCTCAGCACGTCATAGGCCTCGGCCGCTTCCTTGAATTTCTCCTCGGCTTCCTTGTCGCCCGGGTTTTTGTCGGGGTGGTATTTGATAGCGGCCTTGCGGTAGGCTTTTTTGATTTCCTCCTCGGTCGCCGCTTTGCCTACGCCCAGGACTTCGTAATAATCGCGTTTCGTTGCCATTTGCCTATTCTCCTACAACCACTTTCGAGTGGCGGATCACTTTTTCTTTAAGTTTATATCCTTTTTGCACCACGTCGACGATCTTGCCTTTTTCGTCCGCGCCCATCACCGGAAGTTGGGCGATGGCGTCGTGGAGGTCGGTGTCGAGCGGATGGCCGACAGCCGGAATCTCGTTTAACCCTTTCTGCTGCAATACGCTGCAAAATTTCTGGTAGATCAGGCGCATCCCCTCGCGGGCCGACTCGATGTCGTCGGACTTTTCGAGGGCGGCCATCGCACGTTCCATATCGTCGAGCACGGGCAACATCGCCTGCACCACTTCTTCGCTGGCGGTGGCGATCAATTCGATCCGCTCGCGCAGCGTGCGTTTTCGATAGTTGTCAAATTCGGCAGCCGACCGCATATAGCGATCTTGCCACTCCGCAGCGGCGCCTGCCAGTTGTGCCGTATTGTCACCCGCCTCAAAGCTCTCGTCTGACACGTTGTCAGCCGCTCCGTCGGCCGTGGGGTCGAACCCTGCTTCGGCCGCGTCGCAGCCGCACGATTCAACGTTTTTGTTCTCAGCGCCTTGTGTTGTTTTATCTTGTTTCATCATGATCCAAACGGTTAGAGGTACATCCTTATTTCACAAATAACATACCATCCAAAACGGGGCAAAGGTAGGGATTATCCGAAATAAACTCGTACATTTGTGATACATTAATCACAACGAGATGGGTTGCACGGATTGCGACAAGCGCAAATGCATCAAAGATATAGGGCGGAGCTGCTGCTTCTGCACCGACGAGAATAACGAAACCGGGGTCGAAATTTGCCAGGGAGGCTCGAAACTCAACGTCTACGACTGGCTGGAGGGCATGCCCGCCAACCTGGGCGAAAACCTGTTCGAGGTCCGGTTTAAGAATACCCGCAAGGGCTACTACCTCAACGCCACGGGCATGCCGCTTGAGCGGGGCGACATCGTAGCCGTCGAAGCCGCGCCGGGACACGACATCGGCATCGTTTCGCTCGGCGGCGACCTGGTCTTTCGCCAGATGCGGCGGACCGGATTCAACCCGGCCGGCGTAGAATTCAAAAAAATATACCGTAAGGCGAAGCCTTACGACATCGAAAAGTGGCAGGAGGCGATCGGCCTCGAACACACGACGATGATCCGATCGCGCCAGATCGCGGCCGACCTGGGCCTCAACATGAAGATCGGCGACGTCGAGTATCAGGGCGACAAACTCAAGGCTATCTTCTATTACATTGCCGATGAGCGCGTTGACTTCCGCGAACTCATAAAGATCCTGGCCGACCGGTTCAAGATCCGGATCGAGATGAAGCAGATCGGTACGCGCCAGGAAGCGGGACGCATCGGCGGCATCGGGTCGTGCGGACGCGAGTTGTGCTGTGCGTCGTGGATATCGAGTTTCGTGTCGGTAACGACCAACTCGGCGCGGGTGCAGGAAATCTCACTCAATCCGCAAAAGTTGGCCGGGCAGTGCAGCAAGCTCAAATGCTGCCTGGTGTACGAACTCGACGCCTATGTCGACGCCCGCAAGGAGTTCCCGCGGATCCATGCACCGTTGGAAACGCTCGACGGACTGTATTACCTCTCGAAGATCGATATTTTCGACCGCACGATGTGGTTCAGCAGCGACCCCCATTCAATGGCGGCGCTCGTTCCGCTGTCGATCGAACGGGCCAGGGAGGTCATCGCGATGAACAAGCGGGGCAAGAAACCCGACCGCTTAGAAGACCAGACCACCCTCGACCGGCAACAGGCAGAGCAACCCGATTTCCGCAGTGCGGTGGGCGAAGAGAGCATCACCCGCTTCGACAAGGCCAAGCGCGAACAACGGGGTCGCGGCCGGGGCCGGGGCCGCTCGAACGGCGCCGGAAACGGCAACGGCACAGCAGGAGAACAATCGTCGCAGCCCCAGACCCCCAGAAGCAATTCGGGCAACGACGGCCGTGGCAACGGCAACGGCGGAAACAATAAAAACGGCGGCCAACGTCCGCCACACCAGGGCGGGGGTAGCCAAAACCCCGGCCGGGCACAGGGCGAGGGCGGGCAATCCGGTGAAACACCCTCGAAACGCAACAACCGATACAACAACCGCAAGACCAAGAATGAACAGTAGGCTCAGGACGCTGGCGACGTTGGTCGTGTCCGCTGCCTTATTCCTTTCGTGCGTCGGCCGGGGAAGCGATTTCCGCATCCACGACGTCGATCACCGGGGATGGGCGGCCGGCGAGCCGGCCTACCTCTACTACGACAACGCCGATACGGTTTCCGGGCGGCAACTTTACCTGTTGCTGCGGCTGACCGAGCGTTTTTCGTACACCGCCCTCCGGCTGGAACTCGAAACGCTTTCGCCCGACGGCCTTTTCTGGTGCGACACGGTTTCGGTCGCCGTCCCCGCAAACGACGGCCGACCGGGCACGTTCAACGACCTGCGGGTGCTTTACCGGGGCGACGTGCGACTCGGCGAGGCGGGCAACTACCGCTTCCGCTTCCGGCAACTCTCGCCCGACACGCTCCTGCGCGGCGTCGCCGGTGTGGGGATCGAGGTCGATTAAGGAAACTGTCATCAAACATCCGTTCCTATGAAAAGGCTGATCGTTGTTACCCTGCTCCTTGCCCCGGCGCTGTGTTTCGGCCAGGGCGACGGGGGCGTCGCGTGCAAAAACGCATACCGCCCGCAAACCGATTACTACTACAACCTCGAAGAAACGTTGACGGACAAAGTGACCTTCGCCACCCCCGCAGGAGACGAAATCGCATCGGCGATAATCGAAGGCCCGCTGGAATCCGAAAAAAACACCCACAGAGAGATCATCCTCAGCATGGGAAAGGCAGATGCCGCGGGCGTTTTCCCGGTCAATTTCCTCGTGACCCGGTCGCCGGGACTACCGGACGACCTGCCTGAAGGGTTGCTGATCTTCGGCCACGGGACGACGAACGGCGTTACCCTCGACTCCGTTTCGTCCAGCCGCTTTGACGAGGTGTCGCGGAGCCAACTCCTCGAAGTGGCCAGGAGCATAGTCCAACCTAAGGAAAGGGAGGCGATCCGCCCGGGCGAGAGTTTCACGGAAGTGGCGATGACTCGGGTTGCGGTATTCAACGCCACGGTCAACGTGAAGATCACCACCCGCTACACGCTGAACCGCATCGAAGACGAGATTGCCTATTTCGACATCATCCAAACCTGCGAAAAGGAAGATAATAAACAACGTTCCATCACGGTGAGCGGAGAGGGAAAAGGCGAATGGCAACACCATATCACGGGCCACTTCTCGCCCCTGTACGCGTGCGAAACAGCGGTACGGATCGGCCAGAAACAGGATGCGTTCTCGGTTCGGACAGAGCTGACGCTAAAATCGGTGCAGACCGTCACCGTCGTCGCCCCCCCGGAGTGGACGTTCGAACAGTAACCCAACAAAACAATACCCATCGCTCGAATGAAGAAACTGATCCTCATCCTTTTGTTCCTCGCCCCAGCCTTGTGCTTCGGTCAATCCGCGGGAAGCATCGTTTACAAAACGGCCTACCAACTGAAGACGGACTACGAACAGACAATAAAAGAAACACACCGAATGACGATGACCTACTCCGGGTCAAAGGAGTTGATCCGGGGGCTCGAGGCCCAGGGCATCACCAACCCGGCCAGGATGGAACTCGCTTCGGAAAAAGAGATCCTTTTCCGGACGGGCGAAGCGGACGAGCAGGGCGTCTTTCCTGTGAAATTCGAGGTCGTCCGGTCGAAAGGCGCCCAGGATTTGCCCGCAGGGATGGTGATCTTCGGCCACGGAACGGCGCGGGACGGAAGCATCGTTTTTGACTCGATCTCGTCGACCCGGTTCGACGAAGCGACCCGTCGGCAGATCATCGACGTCACACAAAGCCTGATGTCCCAGATCGCCGTGCCGGAGAAAACGCTGGCGCCGGGCGAAAGTTTCATGGTCGAAACGCCGGTTTCGATCCCGGTGGCGCACATCACGATCGAGATGGATATTACGACCCGCTACACCCTGAACCGGGTGGCAGGCCCGATCGCCTATTTCGACGTCGAACAGGCCTATGAGATGCGGAGCAACCCGACCGAATTTTCGCTCAAGGCCGTGGGCCGGGGCAAAGGCGAGTTGCAGCACGACGTCCGCGCTAACTTTCCGCTCAGGTATGAATATGAAACGGACATTCAGATGAACCTGGCGGCAGATGGCATTTCGATTCAAATGGAGATCGCCTCGACACACCTTCAGACAACCTCTATAGAACAAGTGACCGACCTGCTCTGGACGTGGTAAAATAGAATTATGGGTAAGAATAAAATAAAACGCTTTCAGGAAAACGAAACCTTCCGGTGCCTGGTGCAACCGGAGTTCGACGATATTTTTCACAAAGACCACCCGCTGAAAGGGCGCTGGCGGGCCGATTTCTTCGGCAACGACCGCCCGGTGTGCCTCGAGTTGGGGTGCGGCAAGGGCGAATATACCGTGGCGCTGGGCCGCCGCCATCCGGAGATGAACTTTCTCGGGGTCGACATCAAAGGCGCCCGGATGTGGCGCGGGGCCAAGACCGCTACCGAAACCGGAATGGGCAACGTCGGCTTCCTCCGCACGCGGATCGAGTTCATCAATTCATTCTTCGCACCAGGCGAGGTTGACGAAATCTGGATCACCTTTCCCGATCCGCAACTGAAAAAGCAGCGGGCCAAGAAACGCCTCACCTCGCCCGACTTTCTGGCGCTTTACGCCGGTTTTCTGCGGCCCGGCGGCGTGATCCACCTCAAGACCGACTGCCGCCACCTCCACGACTACACCCGCGCGGTGGCGGAGCACAACGGCCTGACGCTCGAAGAGGCGTGCACCGACATCTATGGGACGGGGTTGGCCGACGAGGTGCTTTCTGTCAAGACTGCCTACGAGATGCACTACCTTTCGTTGGGCGTACCGATCACCTATCTGCGCCTGCGGCTCGACGGCAAAACGGATTTCGCAGCGCCTGATTTCGCCCCCGACGACGCATTATAGCTCCGCTTTTTTTCGAAATGTTCCGAAAAAATTTGGCAAAATAAAAAAGAGCGTATATATTTGCACTCGCAAAAGGGGAAACCCCGGCCGGGAAAAACGGGCCGAAACGCTTTAGAAAGCAAGGCGGGCGGATTTTTTGCAGAAATATTCCTCGTTAGCTCAGTTGGTTAGAGCACCTGACTGTTAATCAGGGGGTCCTAGGTTCAAGTCCTAGACGAGGAGCTCGGAAGCAGACAATGAAAATTGTCTGCTTTTTTTATATCTTTATGGCACCAAGCCTTATATAACTTTCGCCAAAGACAGAAACAAATACCCTCTATGCATATGGCAAGTTACGGAGCACTTTTAATCGCATTGATAGTTCTCTTTTTTGTTATTGTTTTCGTTGTAATCTATATTGTATTACCGTGTTTGATGGCCAAAAAACGAGGGCGCAGTCAATTTGGGTGGTTTATCCTCTCTTTATTTTTAACCCCGGCAGTAACCATTATTATTTTAGCTTGTTTGGGGGATACGGACAAGAAAAGACGAGAACGGATATACGAAGAAGAAAAATTGCGGCGATCGCTAAGGGACGAATTTCAATATGCGAATAGACGTCCTTTTGACCCTGAGGCAAAAACGATAAACGACATGTACAAAAGATAATGTAGCGAACAGGTCAACTGACAGTTGATCTGTTCGCTCTTTTGCGCATCTTTTTCTTTCCGAATGCCACAAACATTCATTATGTTTGTTGGCAGAAAATCTCCAGTATGGAATCGATCAGAGGAATATTCAGAATCGGGCACGGCCCCTCGAGCAGCCACACCATGGGGCCGCGGCGGGCTGCCGAAATCTTTTTGCAACGCCATCCGGCCGCGCGGGCTTTCCGCGTGACACTCTACGGCAGCCTGGCCGCGACCGGACGAGGCCACATGACCGACGTGGCGATCACCGACGTGTTCGCTCCATACGCCCCGGTCGAAATCGTTTGGCTACCCGAAACCGTCCTCGCGTTCCATCCCAACGGAATGCTCTTCGAAGCGCTCGACCAGGCGGATGCGGTCGTCGGATCGTGGACCGTGTTCAGCACCGGCGGCGGGGCCCTCGCGTCGGAAGACATGAAGGCCGAAGAACCGCAAAAGGTCTACGGCATGTCGACCATCCGCGATATTCAGGATTGGTGCGAAAAGCACGGCACTTCGTATTGGGAATACGTGCAGGAGTGCGAGGGGGCGGAAATCTGGGACTACATCGCCCGCGTGTGGGACGTGATGAAGCAATCGGTTCTGCGCGGGCTCGAAGCCGAGGGGGTGCTCCCAGGCGGGCTCGGACTACGCCGCAAGGCGTCGGACTACCTCATCCGCGCCAAAGGCTACTCCTCGACCATGCAAAGCCGAGGGATGGTCTACGCCTATGCCCTGGCCGTGTCCGAAGAAAACGCCTCTGGCCACGAAATCGTCACCGCCCCCACCTGCGGATCGAGCGGTATCCTGCCCGCCGTCCTCTACCACCTGATGCTCACCCGCGATTTTCGAGAGTCACGTATTCTCAAGGCCATCGCCACCGCCGGTCTGTTCGGCAACGTGGTGCGCACCAACGCCTCGATCTCCGGCGCCGAAGTCGGTTGCCAGGGCGAAGTCGGCGTCGCCTGTGCCATGGCCGGAGCCGCCGCCTGCCAACTCTTCGGCGGATCGCCAGCACAGATCGAATACGCCGCCGAAATGGGGCTCGAACACCACCTCGGGCTCACCTGCGACCCCATCTGCGGACTCGTCCAGATCCCCTGCATCGAACGCAACGCATTCGCCGCCGCACGAGCCCTCGACGCAAACACCTACGCCACCTTCTCCGACGGCGTACACCGCGTCAGCTTCGACAAAGTCGTCGAAGTCATGCGCCACACCGGCCGCGATCTCCCCAGCCTCTACAAAGAAACCGCCGAAGGCGGCCTGGCGAAGTATTATTGATGGGTGCGTGCGGCTTCGACTGGCACTTTTTGTAAAAAGTGCCTCAAAAACTTTTCTGGAAAGCTGCGCTTTCCTTGACTTACTTTACTCGGACTTAAAAAAGGTTTTAGAGAGAGGGGGCCCTTTCCTGTCGCGGATCGAGCATTCGATCGTCGCTTTGGAAAGGGCCCCCTCTCTCCAAAACCTTTACTAATACTAAGCAAGGTGGTCAGGAGAAACGAAGTTTCTCAGTAAAATTTTTGGTGCCGCTTTTTATAAAAAACGGCAGTCAGAGGCTGCCCACATCCACCATTACTTACGTCGTGAGGAGGCGTAGATGCCGATTAGGCAGAGGGTGGCGAAGATGCCGAAGGTGATGTGGATGCTGTTCAGGAATTGGGGGTATAGGTCGGGAACGATCTTTTTGTTTCCGACCTGGAGGGCAATGGCCATGCCGGCGATGCCCATGCTGATGGCTTGTCCGGTGAGGCGCATGGTGCCGGTCGAGGCTGAGGCCTGACCGTATTGTTTGATGTCAACCGAGCTCATGATGACATTGGTGTTGGGCGACGAGAAGATGCCGAATCCTGCCCCCAGCAGTATAAGCAACCCGATCAGGGCATAAATGGGTGTGGTGGCGGTGACAAAGAAAAGTCCTACTAAGCCGCAGGCGCTCACCCCCATCCCGATCGTAGCGAGCGAAGCGGCGTTGACGCGGTCGGAAAGACGTCCGGAGTAGAGCGAACACAGCGACTGGACGCAAGCCTGCGAAATTAGGACCAGTCCGGCGGTACGGGCGTCAAAACCGCGCAGGTACTGCAGGTAGAGGCTCAGCATAAAGGCCACGGCTGAGTTCGAGGCGTAATTGATCAGTGCCGAAAGCGACGAGAGGGCAAAGACCCGGTTGCTGCTAAAGAGCCGCACGTCGAACACCGGCGCCTTGCACCGTTTTTCATAAGTAACGAATCCGATGAAGGCGGCGATGCCCACCGCGATCCAGACGAAGCCCATCGCCTCGGGCAGGCAGGTAAACCCGTAGATCAGTCCAAAAAGTCCAAGGCCATAAACGAGGCTGCCGACCCAGTCGAACGTTTCGCCCCGGGCTTCGACCCATTCGTGGCGCAGGTAGATGCGGGCCAGGATGACCACGGCCACGCCCACCGCCCCGCAGACGAAAAAGATGCTCTGCCACCCCCAGTAGTGGGTCAGCAGTCCGCCCAGAAAAGGCCCGGCGGCGAGCGACGAATAAACGACGGCGGTATTGACCCCCATCGCCCACCCACGTCGGTTGGCCGGGAACGATGAGGTAAGGATCGCCATACTCGTGCCGAACATCATCGCGCTACTGACCCCCGACAAGGCCCGCAGCATGATCAGCGCCCATCCCGTGGGAGCGAACCCCGACAGGATCGTGAACACCGAAAACGCGGCCACGCCCCAGATAAAGATCTTGCGTCGCCCCACCAGGTCTGCGACCCGGGCAAAGGGAATCTGAAAAATGGCCGAGGCGATCAGATAAGAGGTCGCCATCCAGGTAAGCGTAACGGCCTTAAACGAAAAAACTTCGCTGATCTCGGGCAGGGCCAGGTTGAGCGACGACCCCATAAAAGGCACCAGGAACGACGCCAGGCACAGCACCAGCAACACTTCTCCCGGCCGCGCCGGCACACTCGTCTTTGTCATCGTTCAGCTTCTGTTTTTTCGGATAAAAATAAGCCGCACCCGGGGCGCGGCTTATCTCGTATGGATCGTTCTCCGGCCCGGCACGCGGGCGGGCATCAGAACAGCGCGTTGCTCTTCGGGTCTTCTCCCTTGCGGGCGGCGGCGGTCGAATCGTCTTTGAGGGTCACGCGCGAAGCCTTGTCTTCGGCCGGGGTGTCCGAGAACGACGTTTTGCGGCGCAACCACGCCGGACTGCGTTCCAGTTCGTCGTAGTTTACGGCCGGCGTAGGGTCGGGCTCAGGCGTCTTGTCCGATTCCGTGATCCGAAAGCCGTCGGCATCGGTCGAAGCCACGATCACGCTCTTGCCCCCTTCGCTGCGGTGGATACGGAACGGGCCGGAAGGTTTCTCCCCGGCAACTTCCGGCGCGGTGTCTTCCGCACCCTGGCCATCGGCGGCAAGCGCTCCTTCTTCAGACCCGCCATCGAAAGCCGATTCGGGGTCCATGATCGGTTGCCCGGTGAAAATGTTGTCGATCGTCGCCGCTTCGAAACCAGTGGCGATGATCGTCACCTTGATCTCGTCGCCCAGCAATTCGTCACTGCCCGCCCCCCAGATCAGTTCGGCCATGTTGCCGGTCTGGCGCTGGACAAATTCGGTAATGTAGTGTGTTTCCTTCAGGGTGGCTTCCTGCGACCCCGAGGTGATGTTGAGCAGGATATTTTTCGCTCCCGAAATGTCGCGGTGGTTGAGCAGCGGCGAAGTCAGCGCGTCGCGCACCGCCTTGTCGGCGCGGTTTTCACCGCTGGCCCGGCCCGAACCCATCAGCGCCACGCCGCTGTTGCTCATCACGGTGTGGATGTCGCGGAAGTCGACGTTGATGTAGTTGTCGCCGGTGATGATCTCGGCGATCCCCTTGGCAGCCGAGGCCAGGATGTCGTCGGCCATCCCGAAGGCTTCCGAGAGGCCGAGTTCGCCGTGCAACTCGAGAATGTTCTCGTTGTTGATCACCAGCAGCGAATCGACGTATTTGCGCATCTCTTCAATCCCCTCGATCGCCTGGGTAAAGCGTTTCGGCCCTTCGGTCTTGAACGGGATCGTCACGATGGCGATCGTCAGGATATCGAGCTGGCGCGCGGCTTTGGCAATTACCGGAGCGGCTCCCGTGCCGGTTCCCCCGCCCATCCCGGCGGTGACGAAGACCATCCGGGTATTGTAGCGTTTAAGGATGTCGATGATCTCCTGTTCGCTCTCCTCGGCGGCGGCACGCCCGACCTCGGGTTTGTTGCCCGCCCCGAGCCCCTGGGTCAGCGACTCGCCGAGCACCACCTTGATCGGGATCTGGCTGCGGTTGAGCGCCTGCACGTCGGTGTTGCAGATCATGAAACCGACGTCCGAAATGCCGAGGTGGTACATGTGGTTCACGGCATTGCTGCCGCCACCGCCCACGCCCGCCACCATAATGATCGAGGGCGAAGCTTCGGGCATATCAAAGGGTATGGGATCGTATGTCATGGGAATATTTTGCTAAATTTTGTCGTCGTCAATCACATCGAACATACCGGTGAACCGGTCGGACAGGCGGCCGAAAATTCCTTTTTTGGTCTTTCCGGTATCTTCGTCCTGTTCATCGTCGTCTTCTTCCGTTTCGCCGATCGGATTCATAATGGGGGGAACGCCGCGGCCAGCCTGCGGCTGAGGTTGCGTCGGGCCGGGCTGGACTGGGGCGGGTTGCGTCCATCCGGGTTGTGCGGCTCGTGCGGCCCCTGTGGCGGCCGGTTGGGCCACGGCCTGCGAGGCTACCCCGTCGCGCACCGCCTTGAGCAGCAGGCCCACGGCAGCCGAGTAGAGGGGGTTGTTGACCAACTCGACGCTGTCCGGTGTCACGTAAAGGTCTGGAATCGCCACCCGCACTTCACACCCCGTGTGCTGGCGGAAAAGTACGTCGAGATTTTTCAGGTTGGCTACGCCACCCGTCAGGACGATGCCTGCCCCCAGGCGGCCGAGGTAGCCCGAACGGCGGATCTCGGCCATCACACAATCGACGATGTCCAGCATCCGCGCCTCGATGATCGAAGCCAGGTTGCGGAACGAGATCTCTTTCGGGTCGCGGGCGTTGAGGCCCGGGATAGTGATGTATTTGTCGGCCCGTTCCATTTCACCGACCGCACTGCCGAATTTCACCTTGAGGCTTTCGACGTGGCGTTCGAGAATGCCGTACGAGCGGATGTCCTTGTTGATCGTATTGCCGCCCAGCGGGATGATCGCCACGTGGCGGATGATGTTGTCGTGGTAGATACACAGGTCGGTCGTGCCGCCGCCGATGTCGACCACCGCCACGCCCAGTTCCTTTTCGTCGGGCACCAGCACCGCTTCGGCTGCGGCCAGCGGGTTGAGCATCAGCTGACTCATCCGCACATCGATCTTTTTCAGGCAGTTTTCGACCCGCACCAGGGCGCTCTTGTCACCCGTCACAATGTTGAACGTCGCTTCGAGCTTTTTGCCGAGCACGCCTACCGGGTCGTTGATGTCGCCTTCGCCGTCGACCGTGTATTTCTGCGGCAGGATGTGGATGATCGCCTCGCCCACCGGCACGTGGACGTGGTTCATGCTTTCGTTCAGGCGTTGCACGTCGCGCGCCTTGACCTCGCCGTCGTTGTTTTCGATGAAGATGTAACCGGCCTGGCGCGAGCACTTCACGTGCTGGCCCGAGATGCCGGCGTAGGCTTCGCGGATCGTGATCCCCAGTTCGTTCTGAATCGTGTCAACGGTTTCTTTGACTGCCTTGGAAATGTGTTCCGAATTTTTGATCTCGCCGCGGGCCATGCCGCCCATCGAATCGCCCACTGCGCTGGCTACGATCTCGATCTTGCCCTTGTCGGCTTTTTTCCCGACGAGGGTCACTACCTGCGAGGTGCCGAAGTCTATCGCAACAACATAATCATTTCCCATGTCCGTATTCCTATATTTCAATGCGGCCTGCACTTCAATTCGAGCAGACCACCTGTCCCTTAAATTTGATATTCAGATAAGCGTATTTGTTCCATCCCTCGAAAGCGAGCCCCTTCTGGTAAAATGCCATCAGCTTGTCGAGTTTTTCTCGGTAGCCGTCGAGCGGCCCCAGCAGGATCACACACGCCCCGACACGCGGCACAAACTCCACATCACCATCCGCCAACACATTGATTTGCACCACCTGGCCCTTCCAGAAAGAATCCCCTTCCAGGAATCCCACAAAATTAATCAGATTCTGCAAAAAGAGCTCACTTTTTGTATATTTTTTTTCAACACTTTTCGTTTGTTCGGCCAGGCAAGGGACCGGGCCCGAAAAATCGCGGGCGAAAGGCAGGTTGACGATACCCGTCACCACCGGCACGTCGGCCGAAGCGTAACGCTGGATCGGCAGGGCGTAACCATCGTCGGTCAGGTAGATCCGGTAGCCGTTTTCGCTCTGGATGCGGAGCGACGGACGGCGCTGTTCGACCTCGATATGGAGCAAACCGTCGAGCGAAGAGTAAACCCTCGCCCGGCGCACATAGCCGCGCGAGGCGACCGCCTTTTCGACCTGCAACGCATTGAGATCGCTCATCTTCTGTCCCGTAATCTTGATCCCGTCGTTCACCAGCATATTGCGCACAATGGCCGGGGTGACGAACCCCCGCTCCGTGCTGTCGGTTACGGTGATCTCCACGCCCCGGCACACCAGTTCGCGTTCCTGGCGAGAGCAATGACCCGCCGCCAGCACCACGTAAACTGCCAGTCCGCCCCAAAGCAGGGCGTTAAGCGCGATGATCTTCCACCGCCCCCTCATACGCCGTATCGTTTATGCAACCGTTGGGCGACGCCCTCGCAGAAGCGGTCGATGTCGCCCGCCCCGAAAGTCACCAGCACGTCCAACGGTTGGGTTTCCACGTAAGGATAAATATCTTCCTTTTGCAGCAACGCTTTCTTGCAAGTAATGTGCCGCAGGATCAACTCCGAGTCGACACCCGGAATCGGCTCCTCACGCGCCGGGTAGATCGGCAGCAGCAATGCTCTGTCGGCCAAGGAGAGCGCCGACGAAAATCCCCCGGCAAAGTCGCGGGTGCGGGTATAGAGGTGGGGTTGGAACAGCGCCGTGATTTCGCGGCCCGGAAACATTTTTCGGAGCGAGGTCAGCGCGGCCTCCAACTCGGTCGTATGGTGGGCGTAGTCGTCCATATAGACTACCGTCGGGGTATTGATATAGAAGTCGAAACGGCGCTTCACGCCGGCGAATGAGGCCAGGCCCGCCTTCAGCTTTTCGCTGTCCATCGTGCTCGTGTCGGCGCCGTCCGTGCGTCCGGCGCACCACACCAGGGCGCTGGCACCGATGGCGTTCTCGACGTTGACCCAGCCCGGGATGCCGACCGTCGCCCCCTCGACCACGCGGTCGGGACACACCAGGTCGAAGCGGTAGTAACCGCCCTCCAGTAGCGTGATGTTCTTCCCGTAAAAATCTCCCGGGGTATCGTATGCGTAGCGATAGACACGGATGTTCTGATTCCGCAGCGGCAGCTCGACGCCCTGTTTGAGCACCAGCGCGCCGCCGGGTTTGATCTGCGCGGCAAATGCCGAGAACGCCTCTTTCAGCGCTTCGTGCGTGCCGTAAATGTCGAGGTGGTCGGCATCGGTCGAAGTAATGACGGCCGCATCCGGGAAGAGTTGCAGGAAGGAGCGGTCGAACTCGTCGGCCTCGACCGCCAGCCGCTGTCCCTCGCCCAAGACGAGGTTGCTTCCGAAGTTTTTCGAGATACCGCCCAGAAATGCGCTTCCACCGCCGGTCACGGCGCGGTTCAAGTGGGCGGTCATCGTGGTGGTGGTCGTTTTGCCGTGGGTCCCGGCCACCGCCATCACCTGTTTTCCCTGGGCAACCAGGCCCAGGCTGCGCGAGCGCTTGATGACCTCAAATCCGTTGTCCCGGAAATAGTTCAGCTCCGCGTGGTCGTCGGACACAGCCGGGGTGTAGACCACCAGCGTATCGGCCTTTGACAGAAATTCTACGGGTATTTTTCGCACGTCATCGTCGTAATGAATCGGAATCCCTTCGGCTTCCAACTCGCCGGTCAGGGGCGAAGGCGTGCGGTCGTATCCGGCTACGCAGTGGCGGTTGTATCGGAAATAGCGCGCCAGGGCGCTCATGCCGATGCCGCCGATGCCAATGAAATAGATGTTTTTAGGGGTCATTCCGGAATGTTCCTTGTTCAATTGACAAAGGTACATATAATTCCGGTGTCTTGAAAGAGATCCCGCGACAAAACAATCCGCCATTTTTTTCACCACGAAAGCGGCAAGCATCGCTGCGGGCCGCCCGTTTTGCGAACCGCCGCCCGGCAGATGCCCGGGCGGCGGTTCACCACCAAACTAACTACTAACTATCTAACTCTATGATGTGTAACGTAATCGGATTCAATTTTACTCGATGGCCTTCTTTTCAAAAAAACATGCGCCCATATTCGTCGGTAGCCGTCACTTCGACCACACAGTTCGGGGACAGGTTGACCGCAGCTTTCCACAGGTGTTCCGAAATCACCGGGGCCGAGGGTATTTTGCCCGGCAGGCCCGGGGTGTCGTCCCAGCGTCGGCGGATCGGCACGTAAAGCGGATCTGCTTCGAACGACATCTCCATCGGCCGCCACTCACCGCCGTTGACGCGGTACTGGAGCTTGCTGAACTTGTTGCCGGAAAAGAAGTTGGCGTAGAGTGCATTGTCTTTTTTGTAGAGGGAAATCTGTTCCGGGGCGGCGTAGTGGGTCGTCCGGTAATCGTACACATACTTATTACCGCTGAATTTCACCACGAAATAACCTTGCGGAACGCCGTCACGCATCATCGCGCCGGGCAGCTCATACTGGTCGACCCCGCCTTTCCACCAAATCGCCGCAGATGGCGCCCGCGTTGAGGTGGTATGGGGTTGCGTGCCCCGCCAGCCTTCGCTGCCGTCGAAATAGTACTGCTTGTTATAGCGCGTGTGTCCCGAAACCGAAAACGTGTGGAGAAATTTAGACAGGGCGGCAAACAGCTGGTCGCGGCCGGTGTGGTGGAACGTTTCGCCCCCTTCGTCGAACGGCGGGATGTGCATCAGCAGCAGCACCAGACGGTCGGCAGGCACTTGCTTCAGATCGTTCTCGACAAACCGCAACTGGCTTTCGCGCAGGCCGCCGATGTATTGGGCACAGCCCGACGCGTTAACCGAGTGGATGATGCCATCGACGACGATGAAATGAACTTTGCCGTAATTGAACGAATAGGTGGCCGGGCCAACGCCTCGTAGGCTTCGTTCGAAAACCGATCGCCAGGCTGCACGCAAAAAAAAGATGGAGGGCAAATTGTTTATCGGTATTTTCATTTCTCGTTTGAATTCGAGTGCAAAAATACCCAGCCGACGGCACAGGACGATTACGCTGCATTTAAGGTTTAATTACAGTGTGTGCCACGGAGGAGGAGGAAAATGGACGTATTCATTGATCTTCGGTTTACACATTGGTTTACACACAAGGCCTAAACCGCGCGAAAACCACCCCAAAACGGGAATATACCCAAAAGAAAAGGGGCTGCGATTCACTCGCAACCCCTTGACTCTCCGTGTGACACCGACAGGACTCAAACCTGTAACCTTCTGATCCGTAGTCAGATGCTCTATTCAATTAAGCTACGGTGCCGTTTCGTGGGTGCAAATATAACGCATTTTTTCCAAACCGCAACTCTTTTTGCACGAACATCCCGAAAAAAACCTCAGTCGGATACACGAAAATCCGCGGAATCACTTGTCGGCGATCAACTTACGCAGATACGCGTCGATCTCCCCGCGCGGGACGGAAAGACCCGATTCGAACATCTTCCCCGGATCGGTATAGGCAAACAACCGCAAGACCTGCTCCGGCCCGCCGATAGCCAGCGCACGGTCGACGAGCAGCGCCCCGACCGTATAAAATGGATTGGTAACACCATCAACCAGGACGCGGTAGGAATCGAAGCCCGACAGATCGACATCGGGATGCGCTTCGAGGTATTCCCGGAACATCCGGAGATGTTCGGCATATGAACGATCCGAGCTGCCGCCGTAGTAAGCGGCGATGCCCTCGTGAAGCAGATCGGTGGCTCGCGGAAATTTTTGCTTCACAAAGAAGTGCACCAGTTCGTGAAGGTGATCGGGACGCCGCGAAATAATCGTTTCCGGATAAAGAAAAGCCCCGGCATAGGACAGGTGGCTGCGCAGCCAGCTATACGGAAAACCGAGGATCGCGTTGCACTCATCGAGCGTGTTGGCCACCACATACCGTACCGGGGTGTCGGCGGGCAGGTCATAGGTGGCGGTAAACCATTCGATGAAGCGGATTGTGCTGTCGGCCTTCGCCCGGTCGAAAGCGTAGGAGCAGGGGTAATAATATTCGATGTAGCGGTTGGTATAGCTGTCGAGCGCCCGTTTGCTGAACGAAAAGTAATTGAACAGCCGGAATTCGTCGTCCACCCGCTTTGCACAAATCGTATATATTGCGTTCACCTCGATGCCCTGCTCCGGCCCGGGCCACTCGTTGAGGGTGTGGATTTCGAAGAAACCGCCTTCGGTGGGGCGAATGTTGAACGTCCGGTGGAATCCGAAGCTGTAGATCGGGTAGTTTGCCGTGAAGGCATTTTTGACGATGTCGGTTTTCTCGTCGCCCCAATAGGTTTCGGGACGTCCCTCCTCGCCGGGATGAACGGCGGCGCGGAAGCAGCTTTCCCACATCGAGGCAATGGCGCGCACGTCTGGATCGTCCGACGAGTAGACCTCGTCGCTGAAGTCAAGGTTTTGTCCGTTGGCAGGCAAACCGGCACAACTGAGCAGGCAAAAAAACCGCAGGAATGATTTTCTTAAGCATCCTCACACCCTAAAAACACAAAAAATCCGGACGGGACGGGAGCTCTTCCCCACCCTGTCCGGATTTGTATTTGTACGGAAAACCGTTTATTTGGTCGTAATCAGAATCACCCCGTTAGCGCCGCGCGAACCGTAGATAGAACCCTCTTTCAGGATGTCGATCGTCTTGATATCGCGCACGTTGAGCATACCGCTGGCCGTCGAGAGGTCGCCGATCGGGATGCCGTCCACAACCACCAGCGGCTCGTTGCTGCCGTAAATCGATTTCTGACCGCGGATCGTGGTAGCGTAACCACCGCCAGCGGTGCTGGTCATCGACAGCCCGGCCACACGGCCCTGGAGGATTTCATAGAGCGAATTGAACGTTTGCGTCTTCATCAGCTCTTCAACGTCGATGGTCGACGTAGGGGTCGTCCGGTCGCGCTCCCTCACCGAGCCGTAACCGATACCGACCATGCGTTCCTGGTGGGTGCCGTTACCGGCATAGGCGCGTCTGTTGCGGATCTGAATCATCGCCGAATCGAGCCCATCGAGGGGCATGACGGCTGTACGCCCACCCGGGATGAAAATGATCAGCGAATCGCGGTCGGTCACTCCCCGGAAATCGAGCCGCCCCTTAGCATCTGTCAGGTAAGCGTTGTCCTCCCTGGTCAACTGTGCGACAACTCCCGGAAAAGGTTTCTCCCTGCGGTCCACAACCCTGAGCCTGAAATCGCGAATCGTATCGGCTTCCTGGGCCTGGCCGCAGACGGCGCCGGAGACACACAACAGCATGAATACCAGCATTGTCATACACTTCATAGCTTTACTATTTTAAGTGAGCTCTATCACACATCTCCCCACTTTACGAAAGTAGTCATGATTGTCGGATTATCAAAATTTTAACCTCGAAATTTTGCTCCGAAATAGCAAAAAAGGCAAGAATTTTGTAACTTACGCTGCGACAAAGTTCCTGATACGATCGGAGAACCTGTCGCAACAAGGCACTCTGTAACAAAAATAAATTGACTATTAGTATGTTGCGAGAGAAAACATTCCTATTCACCACCCAACACCCGTGGGATTCTCCGTGGGAAAACCCGACCCGCGGCATGGCACTCGAGGTCTCGCGCAAAAACCAGGTGCTGTATGTCAATCCGCCCCAGGACATGACTTCCCTGTTGGGCCATTCGCGCCAAGCCCGCAAGGAGGCAGGCAACCGGCAGATTATCCGCAAGATTTCACCCACGCTGTGGGTACTCGATCCGCCGGTAGTGCTTTCCTCGATCGCACATATGCGCAATTGGGCGCTTTTTGTGGCAATCAATAAACGCAACAACCGAAAGCTGGCCAAGGCTATCTTCTGGGCCCTGAACTATCTGGAACTGAACAGCGTGATCCACATCAACGACGGCGATATCTACAACAGTTTTTACCTCAAGGAGCTGATCGACCCCGAATTGACGATCTACCGCCGCTCGGAGGAACCGACCCCGCTCACCGAATCGCCCAGCTTTAACCGAATGGAACCGCTGTTGATGCGCAAGTCGGACCTCATACTGACCGATTCGGAATGGACCGCCGAAAGCGCCCGGAAATACAACACCCATGCGTTCAACATCGGCCGCGGGGTTGACCTTTCAGAGTATGACCCGGGAAAGAGCTACGGGATTCCCTATGAACTGCGGGCCCTCCCCCGTCCGATCGTCGGCTATGAGGGGTTGTTGCAAGTGCTCACCCTTTCGCCCGGCCTGATCTACCGGCTGGCTTCGCAACGGCCCGATTACTCGATTGTGCTCGTTGGACCGCAGGATCATATTTTCCGCAAACACGCCTTGCACCAGCTTCCGAACGTCCATTTCATCGATGGGTTGGACAACTCACGGGCGGGCTACCTTGCTGCATTCGACGTGTGCATTGACCCGCAGGTGCTGAACGAAACGACGATGGCGACCTATCCCTGCCAGATCGACGAATCCCTGGCGCTCGGGAAACCGGTGGTGACAGTCGATTCGCCGCGGACAGGCATCTTTGGCGAACTGGTTCACCTGACCGAAAGCGAAGCGGGGTTTATCGACGCCGTCGACCGGGCGGTGGCTGAGGCGGGTGACGAAACCCTCAGCCGCAGCCGGATCGAGTTTGCGGCCACCCACAGTTGGGAGCAGAGCGTGAATCGGACGTACTCGGCCATCGACGACCTGATCCGCGAAGCGTATGCGGGACAGCAGATCGACCTGCCTGGCGACCTGATCTACAGTTGAGGATAAGTATTTTGAAGCCCCCAAGGAAAGCGCCTACGGCCAACCCGGAACAGGAGGCGATTATCTGGATAGATTAGGAAAATCCCTAATTCCGGGACGGCGGTTGCTTGAACACCCACGCCCCGGGATGGGCGCCGGCAACCTTGCGGAGCTGCGTTTCCGCCTCTTCTTCCGACAGGTAAGTGCCTACGCTGGCCATAAAGAGGCCTTTCGAAGTGGGGATCACCCGACAACCGGCCGAGGCGAACCCCGATTCTTCCATAAAGCGACGGGAATTCTCTTCGGTGCTGAAAACACCGATCACCACGTGGTAGCGGGTGACGTCGGCAGGAATATCAGCTGCGGGCGATTGCGTCCGGGATTGTAGGGCTACGTCGACAACGGCCGCCGAATCGGCTGCCAGCGTGTCGCGTGCGGCAGGCACAGGAACCACGGGCGCTTCGGGAACGGCGGGCACGATAACCGCCTCTTGTTTCGGGAAAGGCCGGAAGAGATGGATCAGGTTTTCAGGCGAGAAGTACATCCAGCAACCGATGCCGAGCAGGATAACGCTGGCGACGATCAGGATGATCCACCCCCATTTTTGCCTTCCGGCACGGGGTTGTTTTTCCGGACGTGCTTTGGGTGCGGATGCTTGCTGTTTTACGGTTTTTTCGCTTTTCTTTTTCTCCTTCCTGGGGGCAGGGGCGGCTTTTTGCACCACGAGCGGAATGCGCTGCACGTCGAACGGGTTAAGGATCCGGTCGAGCGCCGGTGCGGCCGTCACACGGTAGCTTTCGCCCGCAGGTTCGATCCGGCACACCCCGTCGATCGACCAACCTCCGCCCGCTTCCCCTTTTTTGAGGGCCGCCAGCCAACGCTTGTAGATCGAATCGGCGTCGGAGGGCGGCAGGCTGGCACCGTCGATCATTTGGTCAACCACCGTTTCGGCCTCGAAAGTCATTGCAAAGGCCAACGTATGACGGGGCGGAACAAGTTCGTTGGTCCGGGGGTCGATTGACGCCTCACCCTCGTTCACCGACAACGTGCCGAACCCCGGAAGGGTGATCGCCCGGCGCCGGGCCAGGGCGTTGAATGTGAGTTGCTCGATTATTTCCACCGGGCTATTTTTTCTTGTGGGACGGAGCAGGCTTCTGAACCGGGGCAGGTTTAGGCGCGGGCACAGGTACCGGCGGGCGCTTGAGCGCAATAACCAGGATTACGATCCCGGCCACGACAAACGGTATGCTCAGCCATTGGCCCATATCGAGCGTCATCGACTCCTCGAAAGCCACCTGCGGGTTCTTGACAAACTCGATGAAGAAACGCGCCGCAAAAAGCACGATCAGGAAAATGCCGAACATCACCCCCGGACGCCGGCGTGCCAAATCCTTTTTGAAATAGAGGTAATACAAGACCCCGAACAGCACCAGGTAGGCCAGCGCCTCATAGAGTTGCGTGGGGTGCATCGGCACGGTTTCGCCGTTGCGCACGAAGATGAATCCCCAGGGCAGGTCGGTCGCCGTGCCGTAGATCTCGGAATTCATCAGGTTGCCCAGGCGGATCAGCGCCCCGCCGCTGGCCACTACGATGCCGATGCGGTCGAGCGACCAGATATAGGGCAATTTGTTTTTCCGCGAGAAGAGCCACAATCCGATCAGAATCCCGAGCGCCGCCCCATGACTGGCAAACCCGCCCTGCCACTCCAGGAAGAGCGCCCGGAACGGGTGGTCGAAGAATTCGGCCGGCTCGTAGAACAAGTAGTGGCCCAGCTTGGCTCCGAAGACAGTGGCGATGACCGTGTACCAGAAGATCGAGTCGAGTACCTTCGGAGACAACCCCTCGCGCTTGATGATCTTTTCGAAGATCCAGAAGCCGACCACGAAGGCCAGCCCCCACAGCAGGCCGTACCAGCGGACGCCGCGGCCAAAAATATGGAAGATCACCGGATTGACGTCCCAGGTGACGGATAGAAACGAGAATAACGAGGTCATAAGCGGTGCTTAAAACGTATAATTTGGACAAAGATGGTAATTTTCGCCGAAAAATCAATCGCACCCGGTGGGTGCAATTGATTTTTACAAACGTATTTTTGCGGGAATGTCTGTCCGGACTAATCGATCCGAAGTAGGAGCGATATATCGTTGGGCCGCACACCAGCTGGCAATTCGGCCACCAACCCTGCCGCCGTCCGTTCGAACCGGACAGGCTCGGCACTGCCGACAAGCGCCACGGACGAAACCGTCCCCGGATAGAGGTCGTCCCCCTCGGCCAGTGAACGGATCACTACCCGGCCGTCTGCCGGCCAGGCCATCACGTGGGCATAGAGCGTGTTGCCCTTGGTCACGAAACGAATGTCCTCGGCCGTATGACCGACAGCCTTCCCCTCGTTGAATCCCTGCCGCTGGATCGGGTTGGCTTGGGCCGCCAGGGGGCCTTCTCCGAAAATCTTCCACGGGCGGGTCTCGAAGATCCCTTCGCCGTTGACCGCCATCCAACCGGCAATGCCTTCGAGAATGGCCTCTTCCTTGTCGTCGATCGTGCCGTCGCCGCGCATCGGGACACTCAGCAGCATATTGCCGTTTTTGCTCACGATATCGACCAGCATCCTCACCACGGTAGGCGCAGACTTGTAGCCGTCGTTGTCATACAGCGACCGCATATAGTGCCAGTTGCCCAGGCAGGTACACGTTTGCCACGGTTTCTCCTGAATGCCCTCGGGGATGCCTTTTTCGACGTCCCACACCACGGCCTCTTTCTGTTCGGGGGTCAGGATCTTGCCGAAAACGACAGCCTGGTTTTGTCCATTGTTGGCGGCAACGCTCTTGTTGTAGATATGAGCGATGGTGCGCAGCCCCTGGTCGCTGACCGGCCAAAGCGGAGCGGCGGTGTCGTCGTAATAAACCAGATCGGGTTTGTAGCGGTTCACGACATCGGCCACCCGGTCGAAGAAGTTCTGGCAATAGGCTTCGCTCGGCAGGGCGACACCCTCTTCCCACGCCCAATGGTTATGCACGCCGCGGGGCTCCCAGCTCTCTTCGCTCAACGGGTGGTTCTGCACGTAAAGTTCCTGGGGGTCGTAGCCTTCCCACCACAGGCCCTTGCCGTCGGCCTTGGTCAGGTGGCCGTCATAGGGAACACCGGCCAGCGGTCCCTCCTTGTCGGAACGCTGGGTCACCTCGTACCACGTCCAGGCGTGGGCCGAGTGGAAGCTCACCCCAAAACGCATCCCGGCGGCACGCGCCACCCGTTCCCAATCACCGACGATATTGCGCTTAGGGCCCATATTGGTCGAATTCCAGTTTTGGTAGGGGCTGTCCCACAGGTCGAAATTATCGTGGTGGTTGCCCATCGTGAAGAAATAGCGGGCGCCGGCGCGTTTGTAGAGCTCTATCAGGCGCTCGGGATCCCAGCGGTCGCCTTTCCAGAGGTTGATCACATCCTTGAATCCGAACTCCGACGGATGGCCGTAGTTCGCCACGTGCCAGTCGTAAAAGTCGGCATTGCCCTCCATGTACATCTTGCGGGCGTACCAGTCGCCCTGTTCGGGCTGGCATTGCGGCCCCCAATGGGCCCAGATGCCGAATTTCGCGTCGCGGAACCAGTCGGGCGCTTCCCCATATTGGGAGAGCGATTCCCAAGTGGCTTCGTAAGGGCCTTCGGCCATTTTCTCGTGACGCTCGCCGCAGGAAAAAAGCGTGGCGGCCAGCAACAGCAGGATCATTTTCTTCATATCCGACAGAATCAGGGTGGTTTGAGTTTAAAAACAAATTTAGGCAATTCTATCCGAATCCGCACCATCCTTTCCGGAAATTCCCCCGGAAGGACGCTTACGGTACAAATTTTGTCGTGTAGCAAAACATAATCTGCAAAAATGCGTTACCTTTGCAGATACTTTTACCTCGGGGCTGACCGGTTTTGACAGCAGGCAGAGTCTGATGGTAAGCACGCCGAGCGCTGTGAGCCCGCTCGTAAATATCGACTCTCAACTTTCAAATGGCAATAATAGCTATGCACTCGCTGCATAATTTACCAAGTAAATTATCTTAATCGCTGCGCCCCAGGCGGTGTGGCGACGAGTATCCCGCTTCCATGTCCGGCTCTTTGACGGGAAGTATATGGGGTATCACAATGAAGGGCTGGTTCGGGTGAAGTCTGTGACCCCGGGCGAGAAAATACAGGCTAAGGATCGGGGGTCGTTTGCCGTTCGCCTGCCCCTTTCCCGACAACCGAGTAGCGGATAAGCGTGTAGAAAGCCTTCGGGTTCCTTGTTTGGACGAGGGTTCGACTCCCTCCAGCTCCACAATTACAATTGATTTTCAGTCAATTGCACAAAAAACACCCGAAATGACACCCAGAATCATTGATTTTGGGTGTTTTTCTTTCTTGGAGGACGCTTTGTTTTAGGCTGGTTTGAAAGGCGCATTATATCCAGAACCATTTCTGCATTAAAGATATATTCCTTTCCACTTTTGAAAGTAGCTGGTCTTAATTCTTCTGATTTTGCGAGTTTACTTGCTTTATTATGACCACACTGGAGTAATTCTCGCAAACCTGCCAAACCATATACATATTTCACCCCTGGTTGATCCACTGGAATGCAAAATGGTCAAACTTGACCTTAAGATCGACGGGGAACCTTATTCTGAAGTGTTCTTTGTTGATCCTAGTCTATGTGGCCTTTGCGAAAAAGAGCCTGTCGTTGGAATATTCTGTCGAGACTCCCTGAAAAACCATTCAAAAATGCAGGATCAGCAGATGGGAGAGCCAATATAATCCAATCATTAAGATTATCAGTAGAATCAAGACTTCCGGCATAATACTTCCATCCAACGGCTGCTTCATTTTCTTTCGCAGCTTGTGCAGTTTTACATAGAGCGAGTTTGGATTTTTCAATCCGAGAATCACGCACAATTCTTCTGTCGTAAACCCCTGCTCTTTTAGACAGAACAGTTCGACATCTTTTTGTTCGATGGATGAGGTTGGGAGGTTGTTTTGGTTCGGGAAGACCATCTCGAAGACTTCGTGCTTTCGAAGCGTGGAGGTGTCGACTGTTTCTACAAACTTTTTGTAGAACAACTCTTTGTCGTGCTCATAGACGTGAGCCAAGGAGATCAATTTCCGGATAAGCGCCAGCCGCCCGAGCGCAATGCGTTCCTGGTCGTTTTTCATAACTCAATATTTTGGCGCT